>NZ_CP094519.1:5705000-7509779 GCF_029910015.1 Bradyrhizobium sp. ISRA436 | reverse complement strand
TGCCTTCGTACTTCCAAGTCTGAGAGATGTTTGTTGCGAAAGCGCCACGCAGCTTCCTGCGACGGCGCGACCTCTAGCGGGTGCTGTCTGCTCCAGACAAAGACCTCCCGTGTGACGACAATGCGTCACCTGTCAGATCAGCTGTTTGGAGAAGAAGCGTCTCGCGAGGTCAGCGCGTACTCGACGGTCTCTGCGAGCCAGAGCCGGAGTCCGAGGGGTTGATTACGACACCATTGGAAATCTGCACTCCAGCGGTCGCGTTGTCGACTGCAGTGATGATCCCGTAAATCATAAGCCCTCCCCCTCCCGCCGCGACGTATCGCGGCAAGCCATCAGCTTGCTGGTGTCTTCAAATTCAGTTGCCGCTACCGAACACCGAAATGCCCGGCGCTGCGCCGCCGCGTATCTTCCTCGTCAACCCGTCCGCTCGCTTCGCGTTCCAGCTGCCAGACTCTGACGATCTTTCCTGGTCTCTCTTGTTCGAGGTGTCCGGGAAATCCCGCTGCCTCGCTGGAGGAATTTTGACACAGGTCGACCGTCCTCATATCGCTATGAGTTGTCAATCTAGCTTCGCTTGGAGAGCGTCGCTAACGCGCACACCGCCGCCGATTTGCACGTCCGCCCTTGGGTCTCAAACCGCGCTGATCTGGAGAGCCGTGGGCGTCGCGGACAACAAACAAATACACCAAGCGGATTTCCTGACAATCCGTGGATTCGACGGAGACCAAGACTCTTCGCGACTGTTGCGGAGCTGCAAATGCAAAACTGCGAAAGCAAGTTTTTGAATCCGCGCGCAGAATCGCGCGTGTCACAGACGGCGGTGTAATACCAAAAAATTTTCATAGAAAATTTACATTCGCTGTTGCGGTGGTCGATTTTCCAATCGCTCCTCAGCACTATGTGCATAAGTAATTCGCGAAGCGTGATTTTTCACGATTACTTTTACAGGGTAACTCCCGTCCCGCAGTTTTTCGAAGCGGATGTCGCGGGCTATTCCGTCTACCTTGCGTAGCGTGAGAAGATTTGCGCTTAGGCTTAACGCGTCGAGCAAATGCACCTGTAAAAATACGGATGCGACGAAACACAACGCGCGCTCGGTTGCGCAGCAGCACAATCCTTCTTGCGTGACGAAACTACTCTACAGCACACAAACAAAAAGCCCGGCGCGAGCCGGGCTTCGTGAGAGATGTGTTTTTTGGTCAGCTCACTTCGCAGCGAGCTTCGCGATCTGGTGCGACAAACGCGACACCTTCCGGCTCGCGTTGTTCTTGTGAATGATGTTCTTCTGCGCGGCCCTCATCAGTTCGGGCTCGGCGCGCGTCATCGCCTTCAACGCTGCATCGCGGTCGCCGCGCTTGATCGCCTCCTCGACGGTGCGAACCGCGCCACGCATCTGCGTGCGACGCGACTTGTTGACGATGGTGCGGCGGGCAATCTTGCGGGTCGCCTTCTTGGCGGAAGTGGTATTGGCCATGGTCTCAACTGTCCTTCGGCGGTGATCGCTCGGTGGTCGGGCTCGCGCGCACCGGCCGGTTCAAATCTCTACTCGGGTGTATTGTCCAAGGGTGTTCTTGAGGCGGCCATGCCAGGGAGCGGAACGCTGCCCCCACATGCGGCACTGTCCAAAGAACAGCGGCGGCAGGATTGCGCCCGCCGCCATCGGCCGGTCTTATAGATGTCGCAGCCCCCAGCGTCAACGCTTTCCGGGCCCAAAAAGGGCCCGAAATTGGGCTTGCGATGCCCGGATAAGCTCCTGAAGAGGTTGAATTTCCGGGGGGCGCCCGGTAAGGCCTGACGACGCTCGGGGCGCGACAGGGAATTGGGGTGACGCATGATCCGCGGTTTTTTCCGTCTCATCGGCCTCGTGCTGCTGGCCGGCGGATTCATCTTCCTGGTCTATGACGGCGCCCGCTACGTCGCCGACCAGAGCCTGCGGTTCACCCGGTTCGGCCAGTTCTGGAATGACATCCACCAGTCCAGCCAGCAGGCGTTCCGCGTCTGGGTGGAGAGCCACGCGCCGTGGCTCTGGAATGGCGTGATCAGGGTCGTCCTCGATCAGCCGGTATTCGCGGTGCTCGGCATTGCCGGCATTCTTCTGATGGTCCTGTTCCGGCCACGCAAGCCGCTGATCGGCTACACGCGGGACTGAGCCGCCATCGCAGCCGCGGGTGACGGGGCTGCCATCGCCAGCGTAAGGACATATATAGCTGGTAGCCGGCCCGCAGGCCCTCGCCGCGTCGGCCGATGTCCTGCCTGGAGGTGATCCATGTTGTTCATGCGCAAGACCACTGCGTTGCCGAGCGCCGCCGAGGCGCTGCCGGGCCGCGCGACGCCGATCCCGACCGCGACAACCCATTTCGTCAACGGCAGCAAGTTGAAGCCGCCTTATCCGCAAGGCCTCGAGCAGGCCGTGTTCGGGCTCGGTTGCTTCTGGGGCGCGGAGCGCAAGTTCTGGGAGCTTGGCGACGGCATCTACACCACCGCCGTCGGCTATGCCGGGGGCCACACGCCGAACCCGACCTATGAAGAGGTCTGCTCCGGTCGGACCGGTCACACCGAAGTGGTGCTTGTGGTGTTCGATCCGACGAAGATGTCCTACGAGAAGCTTCTGAAAACGTTCTGGGAGAACCACAACCCGACCCAGGGCATGCGGCAGGGCAACGACATCGGCACGCAGTATCGCTCCGCGATCTACACCTTCAGCGATACGCAGCGCAAAACCGCGGAAGCATCCAGCGCGATGTATCAGAAGGCGCTCGCCGCCAAGGGCCTCGGCGCCATCACCACCGAGATCGCGCCGGCCGGCGAGTTCTACTTCGCCGAGGACTATCACCAGCAATATCTTGCCAAGAATCCGGCGGGCTATTGCGGGCTCGGCGGCACCGGCGTGTCCTGCCCGATCGGCGTCGGCCTCACCGCATGATCGCACTCTGAATCGACGGGAAGCCTGGTTCGGCTTCCCGTTTCTCCGTTCGATCTCGCCCGAAAACCCTTTGTTAACCATAAGTAGTGCAAGACTGGGGCTGTCTCGCTATGAGGGATGGGTCCGGTGCGGGTTGTGCGCGCGTTACGATTGCCGATCACTGTCATCACGACGGCGCTCGCGCTGTCGGGCTGCATGAGCACGTCCGGCCCGGTGGCCGTCGGCCCGCAAGGGAGTCTCGATTCCGTCGCCTATGGGCAAACCTATGCGCAGGCTCCGGTCGCGGATGCGAGCGGTGGCGGCGCCATCAGCGCGATGCGTGCGGCCTTTGCAAGTTCCGCTCGCGGCTATGTCGCGCCGGCCGCCGCCCCGGTCGTCTACGCCGCGCCATCAGGGCCGGCCCGCTACGACAACGCTTATCATCTCGATGCCGGCGACAGGCTGCGCGTCGTGGTCTACGGCCAGGAAGGCCTCACCAACACCTATGCGATCGACGCCGCCGGTGCGATCACGATGCCGCTGATCGGCACGGTGCCGGCACGCGGCCGCACCCCGGCCGGGCTCGCCGCCGAGATCACTGGCCGGCTGCGCAACGGCTTTATCCGCGAGCCTTCGGTGGCGGTCGAGATCGAGGCCTATCGCCCGTTCTTCATCCTGGGCGAAGTCGCCGCTCCCGGCCAATATCCCTACGTGCCTAACATGACCGTGGAGAGCGCGGTCGCGATCGCCGGCGGCTTCTCGCCCCGCGCCAAGCGCGACAGCGTCACCTTGACACATACCGACGCGTCCGGCTCCGGCCGGTTCGTGGTGCCGCTCGGCACCCCGATCGGCCCCGGCGACACCGTGTTCGTCAACGAGCGCTGGTTCTGATCACGACTCGTCATGCGCGGGCTTGACCCGCGCATCCATCCGCCGAAGTCTTCCGAGAAGATGGATTGCCGGGTCTTCTGTGTGAAGACGCGCTTCGCCCGGCATAACACTCAGCGCAAATGCTTCGCGAAGAACGCCATGCTGCGCGGCCAGGCGATGTCGGCACTTGCCTTGTCGTAGCTTGCACGCTCGTCACAATGGAAGCCGTGCTGCGCGCCGGGATAGATGAAGATCTCGACCTCGGGCCGCTTCGACTTGATGGTCTCGACGTCGCTCAGGGGAATGCCGGCGTCCTTCTCGCCGAAATGCAATTGCGTCGGCACGGCCGGCTTGTCGTCGGCAAAGCGGACGATGGCGCCGCCATAATAACCGACCGCAGCGGAAAGCCCGGACAGCTTGGTCGCGGCCGCATAGGTGACGCTGCCGCCGAGACAGAAGCCGATGATGCCGACCGGGCCGGCGGATTTCACCGCGTCGACCGCGGCCTGGGTGTCGCGCAGCATGGCGGCCCAGTCCGGATTGGCGACGAACTTCCGCGCGTTGGCGATTTCGTTCGGCGAATAGCCGCTCTGGAAGTTCGGCTCGATGCGATCGAAGATCGACGGCGCCACGGCGACATAACCTTCCTTCGCCAGCCGGTCGCAGACCGAGCGGATGTGATGATTGACGCCGAAGATCTCCTGGATCACGACGATGGCGCCCTTGGGCGCACCGGCGGGATCGGCACGATAGGCGCCGAGTTCAAAACCATCCGAAGCCTTGAGCTTGATATCTTGTCCCATGGGTTGTCCTTGTTCGGTTAGCGATTGCATGAGGGATTGGCGATGCGCGATGCGCTATCGCCACATCCAGTTCTCGCCCCTGTTGTTCGATCGCGTTGTGGCGAACGAGGGCGTGGCCGAGCCGCCGAACGACGGCAGCTTCTGGGCGCTGGCGGCCGTGCCGCCGGCTGCCAGCAGCAAGGCAACGAAGATCGCCTTCACGATGCAGCCTTTCCCGGCGCGTCAGCTTTAAGGCCGTCCAGGAACGGCAGCACGGCTTCGATGAAGGCCTGCGGCTGATCGATGTTGACGGCGTGGCCAGCGTTCGGGACCACCACCTTGCGCGCGCCCGAAATTTTCGCCGCCATGTAGTCGGAGGCGGCCAGGAACGGCGTATCGTCGGCGCCGACCACGACCAGCGACGGCACTTTGATGTCGGGCAGGGATTCGATCACCCGCGCATCGCGTTGCGCCAGCATGCCGCGCGCGGCGAGCGCCAGACCCTTGGCATTGCGATGCGTCACGGACGAGCGCTCAGGGCTCAGCGACTTCAGCACCGCAAGCCCTTCGCGTTCAAACCGGTCGCCGGTGTCGCGGGCGCGCTTGTTCCAGACCTCGCGCGCATCGTCCTTCTTGAAGCCCGGGCCGGTGTCGATGATCAGGAGCGCCCGCACCCGCTCCGGGTGGGCGCGATGGAAGGCAAGCGACATGTAGCCGCCGAGCGACAGGCCGCCGACGATCGCCTTGTCGGCGTCGACGGCATCGAGCAGACCAGCGATGTCGCCGACCGTCAGGGCCTCGCTGTAGCTTGCGGGATCGTCGGGATAGTCTGACAGGCCGTGGCCGCGCATGTCCCACAACACCAGCTTGTGGTGTTTCGACAATGCCTCGATCTGGCCCTGCCACATCGCCGAGGTTGACGAATAGCCGTGGGTGAGGATGAGCGGCGGGCCGCTGCCGTAGACCTCGTAGTGGATGTTGACCCCGTCGCGATTGAGCTTTGGCATGATGGCTTCCCGATTTCCCAAGGCAGCCCGATCCTAACGCGATCCATTCGCCGTTGAGAAATGCGCAGACGGCAGAGGATGCCGGCAAACTGGTCTGTCATTGACATCGCGGTGACAGGTCTGTGCCGCATCGCACAATCGTTCGCTTCAAAAAACTATTCTCTTCGAACAGTTCCAAATTGAATTGCCTCCCGACGGTAACCGGATCATTGTCACGGCAACTGTCGCTGACCCGGTGGGCGCCAGCCACGACCCAAAAAGTGAGTTGCCGCCGTAAGCGGCTTCATGCACCGGAAGGGGAGAGAGATGCCTAATCTCAATATCAACGGACGGAATATGTCCGTCGAGGCGGCACACGACACGCCGCTGCTATGGGTCATCCGCGAGCAATTGCAGATGACCGGCACCAAGTTCGGTTGCGGCGCGGGTCTCTGTGGCGCTTGCACGGTCCACCTCAACGGCGAAGCGGTGCGGTCCTGCCAGACCTCCGTCGCCGACGCCGTGGGCAAGAAGATCGTCACCATCGAAGGGCTCTCCGCCAAGGGCGATCACCCGTTGCAGAAAGCCTGGATCGCCGAGCAGGTCCCGCAATGCGGTTACTGCCAATCCGGCCAGATCATGCAGGCGGCAGCCTTGCTGTCGAAGAACTCCAACCCGACGAAGGATGAAGTGGTCGCGCATATGGACGGCAATCTCTGCCGTTGCATGACCTACTCACGAATCCAGAAGGCGATCATGCGCGCGGCATCCGAGATGCGCACCGCGTCGGCCACCGGAAGCGAGCGGAGGCCCACATGAATAGCCACGTGAAAATTCCGCAAGGCACATCCGCCGACCTCAGCCGCCGTTCCTTCCTGGTCGGCACCGCGGCAACCGGCCTCGTGCTCGGCTATGCCGCCGTTCCCGGCATCGATCAGGCCCTTGCCGCGGCGCCCGCCCATTTCGAGCCGACCGTCTGGTACTCGATCGGTCACGACGGTCTCGTCACCGTGACCTGCGGCAAGGCCGATATGGGCCAGCACATCGCCTCGACCATGGCGCAGATCGTGGCCGAGGAGCTCGGCGCGAACTGGAAAGACATGCGGGTCCAGCTCGCCTCCAATGATCCCAAGTTCAACGATCCCGTGCTGGGCGCGCAGATCACCGGCGGCAGCTGGTCGACGATGATGAACTTCGATGCGATGAGCCGCGCCGGCGCGGCGGGCCGCATCGCATTGACCGAAGCCGCAGCAAGCGCGATGGGCGTGCCGGCCGGCGAACTGGTGGTCCGCGATTCCGTGATCAGCCATCCGAAGTCGAAGAAGTCGATGTCGTTTGCCGACGTGGTCAAGAGCGGCAAGGCGACCAAGACCTTCACGGCTGACGACCTCAAGGCGATCAAGCTGAAATCGCCGGAGCAGTACACGATGATCGGCGTCTCGGTGCCGCAGATTGACATCCCCTACAAGACCAACGGCACCGCGAAGTACGGCATCGATGTCATGCTGCCTGGCATGGTCTACGGCGCCCTGGTCACGCCGCCGGTCCGCTACGGCGCCACCGTGAAGTCGGTCGACGACTCCGCGGCCAAGAAGGTGCCGGGCTTCATCAAGGCCGTCACGATCGACGACAAGACCGGCACGACCACCGGCTGGGTGGTCGCGGTGGCCCACACCTATGCCAATGCCCGCAAGGCGGCGGCAGCGCTCAAGATCGACTATGACGGCGGTCCGAACGCGAAGCTGTCGAGCGAGTCGTTGCTGACCGAAGCCAAGCGGCTTCAGGGCCTCAGCGATTCCGGCCAGTTCTTCGTCAAGGACGGGGATCCGGATGCAGTGTTCGGCTCGGCGGCCAAGGTGATGGAGGCGGAATACACCACCAACATCAATATCCACTGTCCGATGGAGCCCATGAACGCGACGGCCGAGTTCAAGGGCGACATCCTGCACGTCTATTCCGGCAACCAGTTCGCGACACGCACCGGGGCGATCGCCGCGGGCGCGGCCGGGATCGATCCGAAATATGTCGTGATGCATCAGATGTGGCTGGGCGGCGGCTTCGGCCGGCGTCTCGACGCCGACATGATGGTGCCCGCGGTGCAGGCGGCGAAGGCCGTCGGCAAGCCGGTCAAGGTGATCTACTCGCGCGAGAACGACATGACGATGGATTTCTCGCGTCCGCTCACCTACCAGAAGATCAAGGCCGGCATGGACGGCGACGGCAAGCTCGTCGCGCTCAGCCACGACGTGGTCTCGGCCTGGCCGACCGCGCGGTGGGGAATCCCCGATTTCCTGTCGCCCTCGGTCGACAAGAAGGGGCCGCTCGACGCCTTCACGGTCAATGGCGCGGACTTCTTCTACACCGTGCCCAACCACTATGTGCGGGCGATCAAGAACGAGATGGCGCACAACGCCACCCCGTCCGGTCAGCTTCGCTCGGTGGCCCCGGGTTGGACCTTCTGGGCGGTCGAAAGCATGATCGACGAGATCGCGCATGCGACCGGCAAGGATCCGGCCCTGTTCCGGGTCGAACTGCTCGACGGCAAGGGCAAGAACGATGGCGGCGCGCAGCGGTTGCGTAACACTCTGCTCGCCGCGATGGGCCTTGCCGGCTACGGCACCAAGAAGCTGCCGAAGGGCGAAGGCATGGGCGTGGCCTGTGTGTCGTCGCAGGAACGTGCCACCGCCAGCTGGACCGCCTGCGTCGCCCACGTCGCGGTGGCGCCGTCGGGCGAGGTGACGGTGAAGAAGCTGACGGTCGCAACCGACGTCGGCACGCAGGTGAATCCCGACGGCATCCGTGCCCAGGTCGAGGGCGCGGCGCTGTGGGGCATGTCGCTTGCGCTGTTCGAGAAGGCGACGTTGAAGGACGGCGGCATCGAGCAGACCAACTTCGACAGCTACACGCCGCTGCGGATGAGTCAGCTGCCCGAAGTCGCAGTCAACGTCATCGCCAATGGTGAAAGGGCGACCGGCGTCGGCGAGCCCGCGGTGACGGTGGTGGCGCCGGCGATCGGCAACGCCGTCTTCAACGCGGTCGGTGCCCGCGTCCGCGGCCTGCCGATCTCCGCGGAGGCGGTGAAGGCGGCGATGAAGGCATAAGGCTCGTCAGCCACCCAAAAAAGAAAATCCGCCGAGAACCTTCTCTGCGGATTTTCCTTGTGCGCCCGCGCTGATTCTGTTGCCGGATGATGTGGTCCTTCAAATTGTAGCCATTGCGCTCAATCACCGTTCAGCATCCCCATTAAGTCGGAGGGAATATCTCGTCGGGTAGCCTTGGCCGTCGGTCGTTACCGCGACGGGGAATCCATGACTGCCTTAGCCAACAAGACTTCGAAGCGCCGTTTGCTGCTGGCGTCTGATAGAAGCGATCAGAGCAACGAACTCGCCAGCATCCTGCGGTCGGTGGGAGAGGTCGATACTATCCCGACCTCGGAAATTCCCGAGCGCCCGGCCGGCGATCTCTCCGGCATCGTGGTCGACATCAACCTCCGCTCGCCGGAGAGTGTGCAGCTCGTGCGCGCCAAGCTGCAGGGCGAGGCCTATCGCGAGATGCCGCGGCTGTTCGTGCTGGCAGACTCGCTGCACCACGCCTCGATGCAGGCCTGGGCGCTCGGCGCCACCGACACGATCTCGCGGCCGTTCGATGCGCGCGGCATCCTGCAGCGCATCCGCGCCGCATTCCCCGATAACAGCGGCTACGACGAGACCGACCGCGGCAAGGCGCTCAACCGCGGCGTCGAGGCGGCGCACGGCGTGATGGTCAAGATCTTCGAGCGGATGCGCGCCGGCGAGCCGCTGAAATTCGACGACATCGTCGCCGCCGAAAGCAAGATCCTCAAGGCGATCAAGCACAACTCGCTGCGCGAATGGCTGACCGCGGTCGGCTGCCATCACCAGGAGACCTACCGTCACTGCCTGTTCGTGACCGGCTTTGCGGTGGCGTTCGCCCAGCATCTCGACATGCGCGAGGACGATCAGCGGCGGCTTGCCCGTGCCGCCCTGCTGCACGATGTCGGCAAGGCCTTCATTCCGGTGGCACTGCTCGACAAGCCCGGCGCGCTGACGGCCGAGGAAATGGCGGAGATGCGCGAGCATCCGCGCCGCGGCTACGAGGCGCTGGCCGCGCAGGGCGGCTTCCCGCCGGAAATGCTCGACGTGATCCTGCACCATCACGAATTCCTCGATGGCACCGGTTATCCCAACGGCCTCAGCGGCGACCAGATCAGCGACATCGTCCGCGTCACCACGATCGTCGATGTCTATGCCGCGCTGGTGGAGAAGCGCGCCTACCGGCTGCAATTCACCCACGCCAAGGCGTTCTCCATGATGGAGGACATGGGCGGCAAGCTCGATCAGCAATTGCTGCAGGCGTTCCGCCCGGTGGCGTTCGGGCATTACTAAGCGATCCGCCGTCGCTCCCGAACGACGGCCTGGCGCTGAAGCGCGATGAGATTGCGCGTTGAATCGTCATCGCGCTCTAGCTGCCGTTTGAGCATGATCTCCGCGCAAACGCGTTCCGCGTTTGTCGCGAGGGAAAACCGCTTCACACTTTCCGGATCGCGCTCTGGCCATTCAACGCAAGTCCCTGGCCTTGCCACCGCCTAGATGTCGGTGAAGATCAGCGTCCCTGACAGGCGGCCACCGGCGAGGGCGACCCATGAATACGACAGCAACCGGAAGTCTCGACATTCCCGCCGACATCGCGGCGACCCTCGTCGATCCCGTCGCCTATGCCGATCACCGGATCCATGACAGCTATCGCTGGCTGCGCGCCAACAATCCGCTCGGCATTGCCCGGCCGGACCGGTTCGATCCGTTCTGGGTCGTCACCAAGCACGCGCATATCCAGGCGATCAGCCGGCAGAACGAATTGTTCCACAATGCCGACCGCCCGACGACGCTGACAAATCAGGCGGTCGAGGAGCGGGTCCGCAAGATCACTGGCGGCCCCAATCTGGTGCGCTCGCTGGTGCAGATGGACGCGCCCGACCATCCGAAGTACCGCGCGCTGACGCAGGGCTGGTTCATGCCGGCCAATCTCGGCAAGTTCGAAGGGCGGGTCCGCGAGATTGCGCGGGCCACGGTGCAGCGCATGCTGGCCAAGGGCGGCGCCTGCGATTTCGTCGCGGACGTCGCGCTCGGCTATCCCTTGCATGTCATCATGGAGATCCTCGGCGTGCCCGAGGCGGATGAGCCGCGGATGCTCAAGCTGACCCAGGAGCTGTTCGGCCCGCAGGATCCCGACACGGCGCGCAGCCGGGAGGCGCTGAGCGCGGAGCAGTTTTCGATGATGATGCAGGCGGTGGTCGGCGACTTCTCCGCCTATTTCCGCAAGATCACCGAGGATCGTCGCCGCAACCCGCGCGACGATCTCGCCACCGTGATCGCCAACGCGAAGATCGGTGGCGACTACATGCCCGAGCACGACGCGACCAGCTATTACATGATCGTCGCGACCGCGGGCCACGACACCACCTCGTCCTCGACCGCTGGCGCGGTCTGGGCGCTGGCGGAAGATCCGGCCGAGTTTGCCAAGGTCAAAGCCAATCCGGAATTGATCCCGGGCCTGGTCGACGAGGCGATCCGCTGGATGACGCCGGTCAAGCATTTCATGCGCTCGGCGACCGCGGACACCGAGCTGGGCGGCCGCAGAATCGCGAAGGGCGACTGGCTGATGCTGTGCTACGCCTCGGGCAATCGCGACGAGGAGGTGTTCGAGGATCCCTATCGCTTCCGCAGCGACCGCAAGCCCAACCGCCACGTCGCCTTCGGTTACGGCGCGCATCTCTGTCTCGGCCAGTATCTGGCAAAGCTCGAGATGCGCATCCTGTTCGAGGAGCTGCTGCCGCAGCTGAAGTCGCTCTCGCTCGATGGCGAGGTGAAGATGACGCAGGCTTATTTTGTGAATGGGCCGAAGAAGCTGCCGATCCGATTCGAGATGAATTGAGATTTCACGTCATTGCGAGGGCCGAAGCGACGAAGCAATCCATCGTCCCGCATGCGTTGAACCATGGATTGCTTCGCTTCGCTCGCAATGGCGGAGGCGGCTACTCCAGCATCTTCCGCAGCTCCGCCTTCGCGACTTTCTCCAGCGTCGAGCGCGGCATCTCGTCGACGAAGCGGATTTCTCTGGGCACTTTGAAGTCGGCGAGTCCCGAACGGCAGGCGGCCATGACGTTGTCGTGCAGGTCGGCTGGCAATGCGGCGACGCCGGCCTGCGGGATGATGAAGACGACCGGCACCTCGTCCAGCATCGGATGCTTCTTCGCCACGACCGCGGCCTCGCGCACGCCCGGTACCACGGCGATCACCTGCTCGATCTCGGACGCCGCGACATTCTCGCCGCCGACCTTGAGCATGTCCTTGGCGCGGTCGCCGAACTTGATGTAGCCGCGGTCGAGCAGGGTGACGCGGTCGCCGGTGATGAAATAGCCGTGCTCGTCGAAGCTCTCGCGCGTGGCCTTCTCGTTGTGCAGATATTCGGCGAACAGCGACAGGCCGGGAATGCCCTTGATCAGCAGGTTGCCGGTCTCGCCGACGCGGGCCGGCGTGCCGTCGTCATTGACGATGCGGATCTCGTATTCCGGCGCAGCGCGGCCGATTGACATCGGCGTGTTGGGCTGGTCGACCTCACCGATGATGCCGTGGGTGATGGTCTCGGTCATGCCCCACCAGCCGATGATCTTGACGCCGAACACGGCGAATGGCGGCGGCTCGTTCACCGCGGTGCCCCAGAGCCGGAACTTGTGATTCTGCGGGATCTCGTGCTCCAGCAGCGCCTTCATGCAGAACGGGATCGTCGAGGTCCAGGTGCAGCCGTGCTCCAGTGCCACCGGCCAGAAGCGGCTGGCCGAGAAGCGCGGCTGGATCACGCAGGTGCCGCCGACCCACAGCGTCGGCAGCATCGAATAGGCCAGCGCATTGGTGTGGAACAGCGGCAGATAGGTCTGGTGCACGTCCGTTGCGTGCAGGTCCTGATGCGCCGCGTTGATCTTGGCGCCCCACAGCGCGTTCGCATGCGTCCACAGCACCGCCTTCGGCCGCGACGTCGTGCCGGAGGTATATTGCACGCTGCACGGCGCCAGCGGATCGGTCGCGCGTCGCGGCCGGTCGGCGCTGTCTGCAAACAGCGATTCAAAGCTGTCGCCGCGTGCGGGCGCCTGCGCGGGTGGTTGCCCCGCGTCGTGCGCGATCACGGCGATCCAGCGCAGGCCCTTGCAGTTGGCGGCGACCAGTTCGGCATAGGCCGGCTGGGTGATGGCTGCGACCGCGTCGCAATGGCCCGCGAAATACTCCATCTCGGCGGCTGCCGAGCGGGTGTTGGTGGTGACGGCGATGGCGCCGAGCTCGACGCAGGCGAACCATGACAGAACGGCCTCGATGCAATTGTCGAGATGGATCAGGACGTAGTCGCCCTGCCTGATGCCACGTTTGGCGAGGCCGGCGGCCAGCGCGCCGACACGCTCATGGAATTCGCCGTAGCTCCAGCGCCGCGCCGGCGCGTCGAACGGGGCCCAGATCAGGAACGGGTGATCGCGGCGCCGCTCGGCGCGCATCTTCAGC
This sequence comes from Bradyrhizobium sp. ISRA436, assembly GCF_029910015.1. Classification (NCBI taxonomy): domain Bacteria; kingdom Pseudomonadati; phylum Pseudomonadota; class Alphaproteobacteria; order Hyphomicrobiales; family Nitrobacteraceae; genus Bradyrhizobium; species Bradyrhizobium sp. ISRA436. Next base: position 7,496,674 of record NZ_CP094519.1, on the reverse strand, counting down.
AGCCATGGCACGTCGAGCCCCGCGAACGGTCCCACGATACCTGGCGCTGGCTTCGCATTGGTCATGTGTCCTCCCGCGCAGCTTCAGTGGCTGCTTGCTTGTTGTCGGAGTCTTTCTGCCATTGGAAGAGGTAGCGCGCAAATCGGGATTGCGGGCGTCCGTCGTTCCCGTCATTGCGAGCCAACGGGTCGCGCGAATGCGCGCCCGATGACAGGCTCCGCAAAGCAATCCATACCTCCTCACCGGAAGTATGGATTGCTTCGTCGCTTCGCTCCTCGCAATGACGTGGAGAGGTCAAGCCGCGTCAGTCCTCATACGACGAGATCTCGATCAGGCTGCCGTCCGGGTCGCGGCAATAGACCGAGCGCAGCGTGCCGCGCGCGCCCTGCTTGGCCACCGGACCTTCCTCGATCCTGACGCCATTGGCCTTGAGGTGCGCGACCACCTCCTCGGGCGTGCTCGCGGTGAGGAAGCAGAGGTCGTCGCTGCCGGCCGTCGCGTGATCGGCGGTGAACCATTCGACCTTGTCGGCATCGCGCGGCCGCACATTGATCTTCTGGTTGCCGAACACCAGCGAGGTGCGCGGTGTCTTGCCCTTGCCGGGATCGAGCACCTTCACCTCCATGCCGAGGATCCTGCTGTACCAGGCAACCGAACGGACGACATCCGTGACGTTGATCACGAGGTGGTCGAGCGCATTGACCTTGACTGACATGATCGATCCTTTCGGCTTAGCCTTTCGTCGCGGTCGCCTGCACATGTGTCGCACTGGCCGCATCAGACATTGTTTGTTAAAAGCCCGGCGCACGCAATTCAACAGAAACGGGCAGGGAGCCAACCCCTGTCGCATCGGGAGAAAACTTCATGATTTCACGCCGCGCCGCGCTGGGCCTGATCGGGTCGGGAATTTCGACATTTGCGATCGGCCGTGCATCCGCAGCCGATTATCCGGCGCGGCCGGTGCGCTGGATCGTCGGCTATCCGCCGGGCGGCGCCACCGACATCATCGCGCGTCTGATCGGGCAGCGGCTGTCGGAGAAGCTCGGGCAGCAGTTCGTGATCGAGAACAAGCCGGGCGCCGGCAACAACATCGGCACCGAAGCCGCGATCAACGCCGAGCCTGACGGCTATACCGTGTTTCTGGTCAATCCGGCGAACTACATCAACGCCTCGCTGTACGCGAACCTGAAGTTCAACTTCGTGCGCGACATCGCGCCGATTGCATCCTTCAACCGCGTGCCGAACGTGATGACGGTCAACAAGGACGTGCCCGCCAAGAACGTTGCCGAGTTCATCGATTATGTGAAGGCCAATCCCGGCAAGGTCAACATGGCCTCCTCCGGCAACGGCACGTCGGTGCATCTCTCCGGCGAGATGTTCATGTCGATGACCGGCTGCAAGATGCAGCACGTGCCCTATCGCGGTGCCGCGCCTGCGATCACCGACATGCTGGGCGGTCAGGTGCAGGTGATCTTCGACAACATGCCCTCGATCATCCAGCACGTCCGCTCCGGCGCGCTGCGCGCGCTCGGCGTGACGACGGCAGAGCGTTCGTCCCAACTGCCCGACGTGCAGGCGATCGCCGAGACGGTAAAGGGTTATGAAGCGAGTGCGCTGTTCGGCATGGGGGCGCCGAAGAACACACCGAAGGAATACATCGCCAAGCTCAACAGCGAGATCAACGCCGTTCTCGCCGAGCCCGAGATGAAGAAGCGCCTGGTCGAGCTCGGCGGTGACCCCTTGATTCAGACGCCGGAAGCCTTCGGCAACGACATCAAGGCCGAGACCGACAAGTGGCAGAAGGTGGTTCAGTTCGCCGGTTTGAAGGTCGAGTAGGCGCTTTACGAGCCGCACAACGACCCGGCTGACGCGTCGCCGTTTCCATCGGGCCGAGTCCTGCCGCACCGCGGGCTCGGCATTCCCCTGCGTCATGCCGGAGCTGCGAACCGATGCAGCGTTCTCGCGCTGGCCAGCAGTGGAATAAATCGGCATAAAGGAACCTTAATCCGGTGTGCCGCGCTATCTCTTGCGGCGTCGTGAGAGAGGAGGTTGGATCATGCGTACATCGCGATTGGCAATGCTCGTGGCGGGAGCAGTGATGCTCACCGGTATCGCAAGCATCAGTCCTGCTTCTGCCGATGCTTACGACTATCCGTGGTGTGCGCAGGGCCCGAGCCTGGGCTATCCCGGTGAATGCGCTTACCGGACTTACGAGCAGTGCCTCGCAAGCGTGTCCGGCCGTTATCTTTATTGCGGGGAAAATCCGCGCTTCCTGTTTCGCGAGCCGCCGGAGCCGCGCCGGTATTATCGCCGGCACGCTCGTCCGTACTGACATGCGGTTGTGATGTGATCACGGGGCCGCGCGAACGCGCTGCGCGCTGCATGTCGTTGACGATTCCTGACATGGATCCCGCCACGATCCGGCGCGTTTGACGCGATCGTGAAGCCGAGGCCTTGACGCCGCGCTCTATGCGGTCATACTAAACTATATGGTTAAGCATCAGGACGAGACGCTGGACCGCACCTTCGCGGCGCTTTCGGATCCGACCCGCCGGGCCCTGCTGGCCAGGCTCGGCGAGCGGGAAACCCTGTCGGTGAGCGAACTGGCCCAGCCGTTTGCGATGTCGCTGCCCGCGATCATGAAGCATCTCGATGTGCTCTCGGATGCCGGTCTGATCGCGCGCGAAAAGACCGGCCGCACGGTGGCGTGCCGGCTCACCGCACGGCCGATGGAGCAGGCGATGAACTGGCTCAATCGCTATGCGCAGTTCTGGTCCGATAACCTCGACCGCCTTGCCGCCTTTGTGGAGAACGACCCATGGCCAACAAATCCGCAGTCACCGCCGACGTCGGCGCGCGCCCAAGCCTCACCCTCACGCGACGTCTCCGCGCGCGGCCGGAAAAGGTCTACGCCGCGTGGACCGAGCCGGAAAACCTAGTGCAATGGTTCGGGCCGGGGCAGGTCAAGCCCGGCACGACACGCGCGGATCTCGATGTCCGCGTCGGCGGGCGCTACCGCATCAGCTTCACCGGGTCGAACGGCGAATATCACGAGGTCGGCGGCGTCTATCGCGAGGTGGTGCCGAACGAGCGGCTGGTGTTCAGCTGGGCCTGGCATTCGACGCCGGAGCGCGAGTCCGTTGTGACGATCTCGATCAGGCCCGATGCCGGCGGCACGCTGCTCACCTTCCATCACGCGCAGTTCGTCGATGAGACGGCGCGCGACAATCATCAGCGCGGCTGGACCGAATTTCTTGGCAATCTGCAAAACTTCGTCGACGCCTGAAAGCAAACAAAGGAGCATCCGATGCATCAGCACAAGATCGTCTCCCGCAACGAATGGATCGAAGCCCGCAAGGCCCTGATGGCCCGCGAGAAGGAGCTGACACGGGCGCGCGAAGCGCTCAGCCGGGAGCGGCGCGAGCTGCCCTGGGTCAAGGTCGACAAGGACTATGTTTTCGACGGGCCGAACGGCAAGGTGACGCTCGGCGATCTCTTCAAGAGCAGGCCACAGCTCGTGGTACAGCATGTGATGTTTGCGCCCGAATGGGATGCAGCTTGCAAGAGCTGCTCGTTCTGGGTCGACGGCTTCGAGCGCATGGTGCCGCACCTTGCCGCGCGCGACACCACGATGGTCGCGATCTCGCGCGCGCCGCTCGCCAAGCTCGAGGCCTTCAAGAAGCGGATGGGCTGGACCTTCGACTGGGTCTCATCGGGCAATAACGACTTCAACTACGACTACGGCGTCTCGTTTACCCGCGAGCAAATGGACAGAGGCGAGGCTCAATACAACTTCGGAACCACGCCGCCCTACGGAGATGAGCTGCCTGGGATCAGCGTGTTCTATCGCGACGAGACCGGCGACGTGTTCCACACCTATTCCACCTTCGCGCGCGGCCTCGACATGATGAACGCCGCCTATCACTATCTCGACCTGACGCCGCTTGGGCGTCACGAGGAGGGATTGCCCTATCCGATGAATTGGGTGCGGCTACGTGACCAGTATCAACCGTCACCGGTTCAGGCATCCTGCTGTCATAGTTGATGCGCCGCGCGTCACGCGCCGTCATTGCGAGGAGCTCGCGACAAAATTGCAAAGCAATTTTGCGCTGAAGCGACGAAGCAATCCATTCTTCGGCCCATGGAAGGATGGATTGCTTCGCTGGCGCTCGCAATGATGGTGCAACCACACAGCAGGAAACGCCGAAATGCCTTACGTCGATGGATTCATCGTCGCCGTGCCAAAGAAGAAGCTCAAGGCCCATGCGCAACTGTCGAAGAAGGCCGGCAAGGTCTGGCGCGAATACGGGGCGCTCGATTATCGCGAGTGGGTCGCCGACGACGTCAAGCCGGGCAAGCTGACGTCGTTTCCGCAAAGCGTGAAACTAAAGGCCGGCGAGACCGTGGTCTTCGCCTGGATCACCTACAAGTCGCGCGCGCAGCGCGACAAGACCAACGCCAGGGTGATGGCGGATCCTCGCCTGGCGTCGATGGATCCAAAGACTGCGCCGTTTGACGTCAAGCGGATGATCTATGGCGGGTTTGCCAGCCTGGTGAAGGCATGAGGCGGTCTGCCTCATTCTTGCGGTAACCAACCGTTAAACATGTTGATGGACGCGCTGTTGCGATCCAGCTTGCCTTTAGTCGGCAATCCATATACTTTGCGATACAAAGTTCGGGTGAACCGATGCGCGACCTCGACAAGGCCTTGGCAGATATCCTCGCGATTCGTAGCCAGATTGCGGCGGGAACTGCATTCCGCGGCTATGGTCCCGCCACTGTTGCCGCCACCGGCGGAATTGCGCTCATCACCGCACTCGCCCAGCATCTCTGGCTCGACGATCCGACCGGTCATCCGATTGCGTTCCTCGCCGGCTGGGCGGCCGCGGCGCTGGTTTCTGCCGTGCTGATCTGGATCGAGATGCAGGCGCGGTCGCGGCGGCATCACTCCGGCCTCGCGGACGCGATGATCCAGCAGGCGATCGAGCAGTTCCTTCCCGCTGCCATCGCCGGCGTGCTGCTCGCGATCCTGCAATGGAAATTCGCGCCCGAGACGCTGTGGATGCTGCCCGGCCTGTGGCAAGTCCTCGTCAGTCTCGGCGTGTTCGCCTCGGTTCGTTCGCTGCCGCGCTCAATTGCGCTCGGCGGCGCCTGGTATTTCCTGTCGGGCTTCACGGTGCTTCTGATCGCAAGTCAGACCCACGCGCTGTCGCCCTGGACGATGGGGCTGCCGTTTGCGATCGGCCAGCTCGTGCTCGCGGCGCTGCTTTATTTCGCCTCCGGAGAGACTGATGTCGAAGACTGACGCGGCCAGCGCGCCATTCGCCTATGACGGCCTCGACCGCGTCATTCACGAGAAGGCGCGGCTCGGCCTCCTGACCTCGCTGATGGCGCACCCGAAGGGGCTCGCCTTTGCCGATCTCAAGCAGCTTTGCCGCCTCACCGACGGCAATCTCAGCCGGCATCTGCAGGTGCTGCAGGAGGCCGGCCTGGTCGACGTCATCAAGGGCTATGAGGGCAACCGCCCGCACACCACCTGCCGCCTGACCAAGTCCGGTCGCCGCCGTTTCCTCGACTATCTCGCCGTGCTCGAACAGCTGGTGCGCGATGCAGCCAAAGCCGCTGGTCCCGACGAAGGCGCCCCTCGTCGCCTCGGTATCCAGACGGTCTGACCGTTCCCATTTTTGCCTGGAGACTTTGTGATGCAAAGTAACGTCGCGCTCAAGCTGGAACCCGCCGCCCGGCTGCATGTCGGCATCATCATGGATGGCAACGGCCGCTGGGCGACGCGGCGCGGCCTGTCGCGGCTGCGCGGACACGAGGCGGGGGTGGAAGCCATCCGCCGCGTGGTCGAGGCCGCGCCGGACCAGGGCGTCGGAACGCTGACGCTCTACGCCTTCTCGAGCGACAATTGGCGCCGTCCCAAGGCCGAAGTCGCCGCGCTGATGGCGCTGCTGCGGTTCTATCTCGCCAACGAGGTCGCAGCGCTGGTGCGCAACGGCGTTCGCCTCACCGTGATCGGCCGGCGTGACCGGCTGCCCGACGGCATCGCCAGCGCCATCGCGCGCGCCGAGGCCGCAACTGCCAATGGCACGACACTGCATCTTCGCATCGCGATCGATTATTCGGCACGCGATGCGATCCTGAACGCGGCGGTACGCGCGGCCAGCGTCGGTGAGCTCAGCCGCGAGACTTTCGCCGATCTCATCACCGACGAGGCCGGCCTGCGCGACGTCGATCTGATCATCCGCACCTCGGGCGAGAAGCGGCTGTCGGACTTCCTGCTCTGGGAGGGCGCCTATGCCGAGTTGCACTTCACCGAGCGGATGTGGCCCGAATTCGATGCAGACGATCTCGCCGATGCGCTCGCCTCCTTCCATCGCCGCGAACGCCGCTTCGGCGGGCTGACGGCGATTGCGCCGGAAGCGGTGCCGAACCTCTAGCGCGGCAAGCCGCGCATGCCCCGATAGCTGCTGCAAAAGCCCGGCCCGGGGGGTTGGGCTCTCTCAGCGTTGAACCTCGGCGCATCAGCCGCGACCAAAATCCGAGGCCTGGCGTTGGAGGTCGCAAATGACTGCTCTGGCTCAATCGATCGTTCGTGCGTTTTCGGCGAATTCGTTGCAAATCACCGTTATCCGAAATCTTTTCTTGCTCGCACTGGCTGTGTTGTTCGTTGCGATTCTGAGGGCAACCTACGGCCTCGATCTCGGGCCGGGATTCTTTTGAGGCCGGCGACACTTTTTCAGCCGCAAGTCATATTAGGTTAACCGGACCGGGCTAGCTAAGCGGACGCTTCACTTGCATCTTGAACCTGGGCCGACCTCTCATGGATAAGCCGATGCGCTGCCAGTGCGGCAGGACGCGAACCATTGCGCTCGACAAGCATTTTCGTACCGCGCTGGTCTGCCTGAAATGCGATGAGGTCGAGCTGGCCCCGCCGGTCAGGCTGGAGGAAGAAGTGCTAACCGGGCGATAGCGCGGTCGTTTTCGGCCTCGAAACCCGGTAGGCTTCGCTTTCCGAAACGTTCGAAGCGAAGCCAGCCGATGCCGCAAGATCTCGACAGTGCCCAAGCCGCCGTGACGCTCGCCGACGTGCGCCGCGCCGCCGCGGTTATCCGTGACTCGGTCATGGTCACGGTGTGCAACGAAAGCCGCACGCTCGGCGAGATCTGCGGCTGCCGCCTGTTCCTCAAATTCGAGAACCTGCAGTTCACCGCGACCTTCAAGGAGCGCGGAGCGCTCAACCGCCTGCAGGCGCTGTCGCCCGAGGAGCGCAAGCGCGGCGTGATCGCAATGTCGGCCGGCAATCATGCCCAGGGCGTGGCATACCATGCGAAGCGGCTCGGCATTCCCGCCACCATCGTGATGCCGATCGGCACGCCGATGGTGAAGATCGAGAACACAAGGCGTCACGGCGCCGAGGTCATCATCACCGGGCAGACGCTGGAGGAGTGCTTCGCATTCGTCGGGTCGTATGCCGCCGAGCACGGCTTGATCCTGATCCATCCCTATGACGATCCTCTGATCATTGCCGGCCAGGGCACGATCGGGCTCGAGATGCTCGAGGCCGTGCCCGACCTCGACGTCCTGGTGGTGCCGATCGGTGGCGGCGGGCTGATCTCGGGCATTGCGATCGCGGCGAAGGCGCTGAAGCCGTCGATCCAGGTCATCGGCGTGCAGGCGCGGCTCTATCCATCGATGTACAACGCTATCCGCGGCGAGCAGCTGCCGATGCGCGGCGACACGCTCGCCGAGGGCATCGCAGTCAAGGCGCCGGGACAGATCACCACCAAAATCTGCCGCGCTCTGGTCGACGACATTCTGCTCGTCAGCGAGGACCAGATCGAGCGCGCGGTCGCAACGCTGATCTCGATCGAAAAGACCGTGGTCGAAGGCGCCGGCGCGGCCGGGCTCGCCGCCGTCCTCGCCGGACCGGAGCGCTTTGCCGGCCGCAAGGTCGGCCTCGTGCTGACCGGCGGCAATATCGACACGCGCCTGATCGCTTCGGTATTGACCCGTGAGCTGGCGCGCGAAGGCCGGCTGACACAGCTTGCGCTCGATATCGTCGACCGGCCCGGGCAGCTCGCGGCGGTGTCGATCCTGCTCGCCGATGCCGGCGCCAATATCATCGAGGTCTCGCATCAGCGGACCTTCTCCGATCTGCCGGCAAAGGCAACGCTGCTGGAGCTCGTGATCGAGACCCGCGACCGCGCGCATCTGGAAGACGTGCTGGCCAGACTCGGCGCCGCCGGATTTGTCGTGCGGGAGACCTAGGCCCGCCGCACCCTCGATCCTCATGGTGAGGAGGCGCCTTGGCGCCGTCTCTGGACGATGCTTCGCATCGCCAAGCGAACCATGAGGCCCGGCCGGGGGCCTCATCCTTCGAGACACTTGCTTCGCAAGTTCATCAGGATGAGGTGGCAGAGAGCCGACGAGGCATTGCAGCCTCAGTGATGATGCGATTCTAGGCGTCCTCTTTCTTTTTCGCGGGCTTCTTCGCCGGCGGCGGCTCCTCCATCGCCTTCTTGATGGCGCGGGCATAGGCGTCGGCGGCGTTCTCGGCCGAGTTCTGCAGCCGCTTGGCGGTTGCCGTTGCGTTCAGCATGGTGCTCTTCGCCATGAAGCGGAAGTGCGCCTTGGTGTCTTTGTCCTTGGCCTTGGCGGCGCGTGCCACCCACACGGCCTGGCGTTTCTTGGCGGCCGCCATCAGGGCCTTGGTCTGCGCTCTTGCGGTTTGCCGGATGACGGCGTCGAGGTCGGCTTCAGCCATTCAGATGCACTCATTGACTGGACGTGCGCCGGAAGGGCGCACGGATCTGGGAAGGGCGCCATCACTAGCGCACCCGGCGCGGTTTGAACATGCGATCCTTGGCGGCCGCAACCATTGTCTCCGGCCGGCCGCTCCGGCATAACCGTCCGGCCAGAGGAGAGCGGCCCGCGGATGATGGCGCGGTTCAGTCGGCGCGACGTGGTGATGCATACGGCAGCGATGGCCGCCGCGGGCACGATGACAGATGTGTCCCTTGCGAGGTCGGCGCCGCTCCACGCCCTGCGGCAAGTCCGTGACATCGATGCGGTATTGCGGGCCCAGGTCGATCGCGGGGCGGTGCCCGGTGTCGTCGCCATGGCCGCCAGCGCCCAGGCCACGATCTATCAGGGGGCATTCGGCGGCCGCGCGCTGGGCGGAGCGGCGAAAACGTCCGTCGACACCGTGTTTCGCATCGCCTCGATGGTCAAGCTGCTGACCTCGGTCGCGGCGCTGCAACTCGTCGAGCGGGGCGGGCTGAAGCTGGACGAGCCCGCAGCCCGTGTCGACCCGGCGCTCGCCTCGCTCCAGGTCCTTACCGGATTCGACGCCAAGGGTACCCCGCAGCTGCGTCCGCCGCGACGGCCGATCACGCTGCGCAACCTGCTGTCGCATACGTCGGGCTTCAGCTATCCGCTATGGGACGCCGGCGTCGTGCGCTACCTGCAGGCCGTGCGATCCGATCCGGCGCTGCCGCGCAGCGTGCTGATGTTCGATCCGGACAGCCGCTGGGCCTATGGCGGCGGCCTCAACCATGTCGGCCGGCTGGTGGAGATCGCGAGCGGGCTGCCGCTCGACCGCTATTTCCAGGATCATATCCTCCAGCCGCTCGGCATGAACGATACCGGCTTCACGATCACCGAGCCGCAGCGCGGCCGCGAGGCGCATCTGCATGTCCGCCAGAGCAATGGCATGCTGGTGCCGCAGCCGCTGGAAAAGCACACGGTGCCCAGAACATTCTCGGGCGGCGGTGGCATCTATTCCACCGCGCCCGACTACCTCACTCTGTTGCGGGCGCTCCTGAACGGCGGCAGCTTCGCCGGCCGATCGATCCTGCGGCCGCAGACGGTCGCTCTGATGGCGGCCAACCAGATCGGCGATCTCGATGCAGGCGTGATGAAGACGACCAATCCGACGATCTCGAACGACGTCGATTTCTTTCCGGGCGTTCGGTTGCGCTGGAGCCTCGGCCACATGATCAACCTCGATCCGGTCGAAGGCGGCCGCAAGGCCGGCAGCCAGACCTGGGCCGGTCTCTACAACACCTATTATTGGGTCGATCCGGCATCCGGCATTGCTGCGGTGATCATGATGCAGATCCTGCCCTTTGCGGATGTCGGAGCGCTCTCGACCTATCGGGCATTCGAGCATGCGCTCTACCGCGCGCGCGTTGCGACGTGATATAGCCGATGACGCAGCCGTGGACTGCGCGGTCGGACCGAAGTGTCGATGCGAACACTGAGCCGACGAAGCCTGCTTGACAGCCTCGCCCTCGTCGCGGACACGACTTTGCGGATAACGATCCCATCATGGCCGATGCCGTCGGCCGCGTGTCCCGCTTTCTTCGGGCGCGCCTGAACACCACCTGAGCCTTTCGATCGGCCATCGCGGTCGCGCCGTGCTCTGCACGGCGACGACCTCACCCTTCAGGCGAACCCGGCGGCGTCCTTGCGCCGGCGAGTAGCCCGGCCAGCTCCACCTGCCGCCTCTGCCCGGTCTTCGCCAGCACCGCCTTGAGCTGGTTGCGTACCGTTTCGCGCGAGATGCCGAACGCGCCGGCAATGGCCTCGACCGTACGCCCCTCGCCGATGCCGCGTGCGACGCGCGCCTCCGCCGGCGTCAGGTCGAACAGGCCCTGCAGCACCTCCGCCGTCGGCACCTCGGACGGCACGACCGGCGTCACCATCACGATCGCAGATGCGCGATCGAACAGGTCGTGCGCCGCGCCGTGGATCGGCACCACATGCACGATCATTGGCGGGCGATCATCCTGTGCCGCGACCGGGACCGAGCGCACCTCCGCGCTGATCGGCCCGTTGTCGAGCGCCGCAAGCGCCTGTGTAAACAGCACGTCCGCGGTGGCCGACGCCAGCGTGAGGCGCTCGGCGCGATCCTGCATGACGTCGGGCACCAGGCGGTCGAACAACGGATTAGCCGTCATCAACCGGCCGCCGCGCCGCAGCACCGCCGCGGGCAACCCGAGCATCGCCAGCGACACGGTTGCCGCTCGCGCGCGCTCCATGCCGAGCCGCGCCGACAGCAGCGCTGCGCGCGCCAGATGCGGTCGCAGCGCGTCGAGCTGGTCGATCGCCTCCTGCTCGATCGGCCCGCGATCATATTCGCGCTCGACGCTGTAGATCAGCACGTCGCCGCTCGGCACCGGGATTGCGGTGCCCGCGCCCCATCCGAGCCCGCGCGGGCGGAAGAATTCACGGATCTGAAGGTCCTGCTGCACCTCTTCGGGCGTAGCGAACACGTCGATGTCGCGCAGGAAGCCGGCATGATTAGCCGACAGCAGGCGCGGCAACCGTCCGTTGCGCTCGTGCCAGCGGCCCTCGACATAGGCGACCGTGTCGTCGTGCATGTCCGGAGAAGCGACCCAGTGCACGTCGTGTGGATCCGCCGTCAGCAGCACGACCCCGCGTGCGCGCGCGATGCCGCCGACCTGATGCAGGACCTGCGGCCACAGCTCCGGAACGACCGCGGCTTCATAGACCAGTTCGATCAGATGCTCGTGCAGGTCGCCCTTCATCGGCCGTTCCAGAAGCGTTGCTGCCTGGCAGATAAACCCGCCGACCCCCGAAATATTTCGTTAGATCGATTCGGGTTGACGCGGGAGTCCGTGAGACTCCGGGGGCATGACGGCGATCGCCGCGGATTGCTGCGTCATTTTGACCTGGCCCGTGACTTTCGCTTGGGCGCCGGAGGCGTGTTCTCGTTTGGCCGCGAGCCGCCGGGCGGCCGCCAGCACAGATGGACTGCGCCCGGTCACCTCATCTGCATCATGACGTCAGGATCGAGGAGTGCGGGTCCGTGCCACGCGCGGCATCAGCTTTAGACCCGCACCGCAATGAAGATTGTTGACGAGCTGAAACGTTCTGAAGCGCTCAGAAATCAATCGACAGGAATGACGCGAGCGCGAGCCTGGAATCGTCGCATCTTTGCAACGCCGCTTCGGTTCGTTCGGCCATGAACATCCTTTAATTTGCGTCGCCGCGACTTCTCACGCCAGCTAAAGCGCGATGAGATTGCGTTGAATCGTCATCGCGCTTTAGCTTCCTGTTTGAGCATGATCTTTTCGGAAAGCCGCTTCACACTTTTCCGGATCATGCTGTAGCGGACGCAAGGTGACCAATGATCAGCCGCAGGGCCCTGTCCGGATTGTTGATGACGCTGGTCGGGCCGGCCTCGATGGCCGGCCACGACGGGCTTGGGCTCGGCCGTTGCCGCGGAGCTTGTGCAAACGTCGATCTGCCGGCCCTTGGCTATGACGCGTTCTGCCGGTCGTTCTTCGACATCGCCGCGAGCGGAAAGTTGAGGGCCGGCGCAACAGGCCCGGAATTCGAAGGGAGATGAGATCGCTGTTCCTGCAACGTCGTCTCTATCGCGCCTCCAGTGACGCGATGCGCGTCCTCTGGCGGAAGAGGCAGGATGCTTTTTCCGTCGTGAAGGTCGAGCTCAATCTGGAATGCGGATTGCCGGTGCGGGGATGCCTGGGAATTCCCGACGGCGAGATCAAGGGACTGGTGCTGCTCGCTCACGGCATGGCCAGCACGCCGGAGCGGTGCTTCGTCGACGCAGATCCGGACTACATGAACGCCATCGGCAAGCAGCTGTGCCAGGATGGCTACGTCGTCTGGTGCCCGTACATCGTCCAGATCGGAAATCAGGAAAGCCAGAACAACATTGCCGCCATGCTGGCGTCACATCGCATCTCCGCCCACAACGTGTCGTGCGCATCGATCGATGCCGGCGAAACTGTTTGCAGGAAGCTGACCGGACTGTCCGGTCTGAATGTCGGCGTCTACGGCGTTTCCTGGGGCGCGTTCCTGGCGCTCCATCTCGAGGCCGCGACGGGACACATGAGGCCGACCGTCGTCTCGGGATATATGCGCGACGAGACGAAGTTTCTGATGTCGCCGATCTTCAGCAAGAATCTCGGCATCGAACTCGCGACATACATCCATTTCAGCAACAGCCGCGCCAAATATGTCGGAAGAGTGTTGGCGCACCTGATTTGCCCCTGTCCGCTCTTCATCGAGCTCGGAAATCGCGACGTCGCAAACTCGACCGAGTATGGGCGAGACGAGAAGTTCGCGGAAATGCAGTCGGTGTACGCATCGTCCGGCCACGCGAATTTGATCGGCATGACCATCTTCGATGGCGTGCATGAGGTGAACGGCAAGAGCGCCAGGCCGTGGCTGCAGGAGCGGCTGGCATCGCCCGCCTATCAAGCGACATCCCGCCTGAAGAACGCCATCGCCTTGTGAGACGTCGTAGCCGCGTCAGATCAGCTTCGATGCGCGTCAAACCGTGCCAAGCGCAAGAACGCGCCACGGCCTTGTCGTCCGACACGCTCGGGGGCGCTACCTCGGTATGGTCTTCGTGACGCCTTGATGACAGCCTCATCCCAACATGCGCATGCAGCGCCGCCGCTTGCGAGGCCGGGAACGCGCCGAGCCGAAGCAGCAACTCGCGAGCATTTGAGTACAATCACGCTGACAGCCCCGTGCCGCTCGACGTGCCGGCCTGGCCAACGCGGTCTGATTTGGCTCTGTTATTCCTGCATGGTTCGATCACCGAAGCTGCCGCGTCGCCAGCACAGATGCGGAACGAGGCAATCGGGTTACAGGATTGTCGGATGCGGATTGGGCGCGTTATGATCCGCTGCAGCGCAGCCAGCCTATCCCCGACCTTCGCGTCCGAAGGAACTCGACCTCAACTCTGCTTCGTGGAAACCGCCGATAGCCGAAGGGTTCGACACTATGAACGGTACGGAAAGAATGCGCGGTCGAACGGCAGGTCTTCTCGTATCGGCGGGATTGGTATTTGCGGGGGTATCGGCTGTTGATGCCCAGACGGCGCCGCCAGGGCCTCCCGCGGTGGGCGTGATCGAGACGGTCAAGCGTCCCGTCACCGAGTCCAGCGAGTTTCTGGGACGAATAGAGGCGACCAACCGGGTGAATGTGGTCGCGCGCGTCACCGCATTTCTGGAGAAGCGGAACTTCGTCGAAGGGGCCGAGGTCAAGTCCGGCGATCTGCTCTATCAGCTCGAGCGCGGCCCGTTCGAGGCCGACCTGGCATCGAAGAAGGCGCAGGTCGCACAATTGCAGGCGACGCTGGTCAACGCCAAGCTGACGACGGACCGCGCCAAGGCCCTGCTCGGGGGGCCGGCGGGCCAGCAATCGACTTACGATGCCGCCGTCGCCAACCAGCAGAGCCTCGAGGCGCAGGTGCAGGCCGCGCAGGCGCAGGTTGATCTGTCCCAGATCAATCTCGACTACACGGAGATTCATTCGCCGATCGACGGCAGGATCGGGCGCACCGCGGTGACCGAAGGCAACGTGGTGACGCCGAGCTCGGGAACATTGACAACGATCGTCAGCCAGGACCCGATGTATGTCACCTTCCCGGTGCCGGTGCGCGAGGCGCTGACTCTGCGCGCACGCTACGTGACGCGCGGCGGCTTCAATGCAGTCGTCATCCGACTACGCCTGCCGGACGGCCGGCTCTACGACAAGGTCGGCCAGCTGAATTTCGTCAACAACACTATCGCGCAGAATACCGATACGATCACGCTGCGCGGCACCATCCCGAATCCGTCACTGTACAAGTCGACTGAGACCGGTGGCGCGGTGCGCGAGCTCACCGACAACGAGTTCGTGACCGTCCTGCTGGAGGGCGTGCAGCCGGTTGAGGTGCTGGCGATCCCGCGCTCGGCGGTGCTCTCGGACCAGGAGGGCGAATACGTCTATGTCGTTGGCGCGGACAACAAGGCCGAGCAACGGCGGATCAAGCTCGGGCAATCGACGTCCACGATCGCGGCGGTAACAAGCGGGCTCTCGCTTGGCGACAAGGTGATCGCCGAGGGGCTGCAGAAGGTGCGGGCGGGCGAGGCGGTCGCGCCAGGGCCGGCCAGCGCGTTGATCCAGTCGAGCATGAAGGTCTCGGCCGAAGACAATGGCAGGGCCGGCGGCTCGAAGTCGGGCGCCAACCCATGATTTCCGCGGTCTTCGTCGATCGTCCGCGGCTCGCGATCGTCATTGCGTTCGTGATCACGATCGCAGGTGCGTTGGCGCTGCTGCAGATCCCCGTCGCCCAGTTCCCCGACATCGTGCCGCCGCAGGTCACGGTCTCGGCAGTGTTTCCCGGAGCTTCCGCCGACGTGGTGGAATCGAGCGTCGCTCAGCCGCTGGAAGCGCAGGTCGTCGGCGTCGACAAGATGCTCTATATGAAGTCGACCAGCGGCAATGACGGCAGCTACACGCTGACGGTGTCGTTCGCACTCGGCACCAATCCGGACATCAACACGGTCAACGTCAACAACCGCGTGCAGAGCGCACTCGCGCAACTGCCGACCGAGGTGCAGGCGCAGGGCCTGACCGTGCAGAAGAAATCCTCGGCCGTGCTGCAGTTCATCGTGCTGTACAGCAAGAGCGGCCAGCAGGATCCGCTGTTCATCACCAACTACGCCATCATCAACGTGCTGGACGCGATTTCGCGTACGCCCGGCGTCGGGCAGGCGTCGCTGTTCGCGAAGCTGAACTACTCGATGCGGATCTGGTTCGACACGCAGCGGCTCACCAGCCTCAACCTGGCGCCATCGGACGTGATCGCCGCGATCCGGGCGCAGAGCGTGCAGGCGCCGGTCGGCCGCATCGGCGCGCGCCCGATCAGCAACGATCAGCAATTCCAGTTCAACGTGCAGACGCAGGGGCGGCTGACGACGTCGGAACAGTTCGGCAACATCGTGCTGCGCGCCAATCCGGACGGATCGGTGCTGCGGATCAGGGACGTCGCCCGCGTCGAGATCGGCGCGCAGAACATGGACTCTGAGTCTCGGATCGACGGCAATCCCGGCGTGCCGATGGGCATCTATCTTGCTCCCGGCGCCAATGCCGTCACGACCGCGAAGGCCGTCCAGGCCACGCTGGCAAGGCTGTCGGAGCGGTTTCCGCCGGGCCTGACCTATCTCGTGCAGTACGACTCCACGACCTTCGTCACCGACACGATCAAGGAGGTGATGAAGACGCTCGGCGAGGCCTTCGTGCTCGTCGTGATCGTGGTGTTCCTGTTCCTGGGCAATCTGCGCGCCACCGTGATTCCGGCGGTGGCGGTTCCGGTCAGCCTGATCGGCACCTTCGCCGTCCTGCTGGCTATGGGCTATTCCGCCAACACGGTGTCGCTGCTCGCGATGGTGCTCGCCATCGGCATCGTGGTCGACGACGCCATCGTGGTGGTCGAGAATGTCGAACGCGTCATGGAGGAGGAGCCGGAGCTGTCGCCCGCCGACGCCACCAAGAAGGCGATGGCGCAGATCACCGCGCCGATTATCGCGATCTCGCTGGTGCTGCTCTCGGTGTTCGTGCCGATCGCGTTCATCCCCGGAATCTCCGGAACGCTGTTCCGTCAGTTCGCGGTGACGATCAGCGCGGCGATGGTGATCTCGGCGCTGAATGCGCTCACGCTCTCGCCGGCGCTCTGCGCCGTGTTCCTGCGCCATGGCGGACCGCGCCGCGGCATCATGGGGCGGGTGCTCGGCGGCATCGATTGGGTGCGCGACCGTTATGCTAGCATGGTGCGACGGTTGCTGCGTCTGGCGATGCTGTCGCTGGTCGCCGTGCTGGTGTTTGCCGGCGGCATCTTCGGCGTGTCGCGGATCACCCCGACCGGCTTCCTGCCCGAGGAGGACCAGGGCGCGTTCTTCATCGCCGTGCAATTGCCCGACGGCGCATCGGTGGCGCGCACCAGCGAGGTGACCAAGCAGGTCGAAGCGCTGCTGAAGAAGAACCCGTCAATCGATCACGTACTGTCGATCATCGGCTTTTCGCTGCTCGACGGCGGCAGCGAGCCGAATTCGGCCTTCATGGTCGCTCGCATGAAGCCGTTTGCCGACCGCAAGGCCGTGACCGACTCGGTGCAGGCCGCAATCCGGCAGACGTTCATCGGTGGCTCGCAGATCCGTCAGGCTTCTGTGCTGCCGTTCAACCTGCCGCCCATCATCGGGCTCTCGACATCGGGCGGCTTCGAATACCAGCTCGAAGCACTCGAGGGGCAGGATCCCGCTGCGCTCGGCAGCGTGATGGGCGGATTGATCGGCGCCGCAAACCGCGACCCGCGGCTGACCCGCGTGTTCTCGACCTTCACCGCGACCAATCCGTCGATCTATCTCGACATCGATCGCGCCAAGGCGCAGGCGCTCGGCCTCAACATGGCCGACGTCTTCACCGCGCTGCAGGCCACGCTCGGCGGCATCTACGTCAACAACTTCAACCTGTTCGGCCGCACCTGGCAGGTCAATGTGCAGGGCGAGGCCGCCAACCGCGCCGACATCCCCGATATCTGGCAGATCTATGTGCGCAACAGCGGCGGCGAGATGGTGCCGATCCGTTCGATCGCAAGCTTACGGATCGTCACCGGGCCGCAGGTGATCACCCGCTACAACAACTATCGTTCGGTCACCGTGAATGGCGGCCCGGCGGCGGGCGTGTCGTCGGGCACCGCGATTGCGGCCATGGCCGATATCTCCAAGGCGACATTGCCGGCCGGCTATTCCTACGAATGGACCGGCACCGCCTATCAGGAGCAGGCGGCCTCAGGTCAAACCGGCATCATCCTCGCGCTCGCGGTGCTGTTCGCCTATCTGTTCCTGGTCGCGCTGTACGAGAGCTGGACGATCCCGATTCCCGTGCTGCTGTCGGTCGCGGTCGGCGTGTTCGGCTCCTATCTCGCCATCAAGGTCACTGGCCTGAATCTCGATCTCTACGGCCAGATCGGCCTCGTGGTGCTGATCGCGCTCGCGGCCAAGAACGGCATCCTGATCGTCGAGTTCGCCAAGGAGCAGCGCGAAGCCGGCCTGTCGATCCGGGAAGCCGCGGCCCTCGGATCGCAGATGCGCTTCCGCGCGGTCATGATGACGTCGATCGCCTTCATCCTGGGCCTCGTTCCGCTGGTGGTCGCCACCGGCGCTGCCCAGATCAGCCGTCGCGCCGTCGGCACGGCCGTGTTCGGCGGCATGCTCGCCGCAAGCTCGATCGGCATCTTCTTGGTGCCGATGCTTTACGTGACCTTCCAGCGCTGGCGCGAGGGCGTGAAGAATCGGTTCGGCCGAAAGGGCAGGGGATCGGACGCCTCGGCCCACGAGCGGCCGGAGTGAGGCGCAGAGCGCCAAGGTCGCCACTCCGGTCTGAAACATCGCTTATGTGACAGGGCAAAGTGCCCGACGCGTAAAGAGTTGATTTTGGATGCGAATTGGCCTTCGGCGATGCCAAAGTTCTTGCGCAATCACATCGAGCGGCATGCCGGCTGGTTGAATTCGCAGCCCCAGAGTCCTATGCGTGAGCGCCATGCAAAGCCTCGCTTCCACTGCAAAGCCCCTGAGCTCCTGGCCCCGCCACCGGGCGCATCCCGGCAAGCCGGCGCCGTTTCTGCCGATGACCCGCGCCGAGATGACGAAGCTCGGCTGGGACGCCTGCGACGTCGTGCTGGTGACGGGCGACGCCTATGTCGACCATCCGAGTTTCGGCATGGCGATCATCGGCCGGCTGCTCGAAGCCCAAGGCTTCAGGGTCGGCATCATCGCGCAGCCCGACTGGCAGTCGGCCGAGCCGTTCAAGGCGCTGGGCAAGCCGCTGCTGTTCTTCGGCGTCACCGGCGGCAACATGGATTCGATGGTCAACCGCTACACCGCCGACCGCCGGCTGCGTCACGACGACGCCTACACGCCGAGCGGAGAGGGCGGCCGGCGGCCGGATCGCTGCACCATCGTTTACGCCCAACGCTGCCGCGAAGCGTTCAAGGACGTGCCGATCGTGCTCGGCGGCATCGAGGCGTCGCTGCGCCGCATCGCGCATTACGATTACTGGTCCGACAAGGTGCGCCGCTCGGTGCTGGCGGACGCCAAGGCAGACCTCCTGCTCTACGGTAACGCCGAGCGTGCCGTGGTCGAGGTGGCGCACCGGCTCGCCAACGGCGAAGCGCCGCGCGATCTCGACTCTATCAGGGGTGTCGCGCTGTTCCGCCGCGTGCCCGACCGCTACACGGAGCTGCATGCCGACGATCTCGACGCTGCCGACGAGGGCGCGGCGCGCCATCCCGGCGATGTCGTGATCCGCCTGCCGGGCTGCGAGCAGGTTGAGCAGGACCGCGAGGCCTATGCCCGCGCCTCGCGCGTGCTGCATCGGGAGAGCAATCCCGGCAATGCGCGGCCGCTCGTGCAGCGCCACGGCGACCGCGATCTGTGGCTCAACCCGCCGCCGATTCCGCTGACGACGGCCGAGATGGATGCCGTCTACGATCTGCCTTACGCCCGCGCGCCGCATCCGTCCTATGGCGATGCCAAGATCCCCGCGTGGGAGATGATCAAGTTTTCGGTGACGATCATGCGCGGCTGCTTCGGCGGCTGCACCTTCTGCTCGATCACCGAGCATGAGGGCCGCATCATCCAGAATCGCTCGGAAGGCTCGATCCTGCGCGAGATCGAGCGTATCAGAGACAAGACGCCGGGCTTCACCGGCGTGATCTCCGACATCGGCGGGCCGACCGCCAACATGTACCGGATGGCGTGCAAGGATCCGAAGATCGAGGCGGCATGCCGTCGGCCGTCCTGCGTGTTTCCCGAGATCTGCCCGAACCTCAACACCTCGCATGACGAGCTGATCCGGCTCTATCGCAAGGTGCGCGAGGTGAAGGGCATCAAGAAGGTGATGGTCGCCTCCGGCGTGCGCTACGACCTCGCGGTGGAGAGCCCCGCCTATATCAAGGAGCTCGTCACCCATCACGTCGGCGGCTACCTGAAGATCGCGCCCGAGCATACCGAGCGCGGCCCGCTCGACAAGATGATGAAGCCGGGCATCGGCGCCTACAACCGCTTCAAGCGGATGTTCGATGCCGCCGCCGAGCAGGCCGGCAAGAAATACTATCTGATCCCGTATTTCATCGCGGCACATCCGGGCACGACCGACGAGGACATGATGAACCTCGCGCTCTGGCTCAAGAAGAATCGTTACCGCGCCGATCAGGTGCAGACGTTCCTGCCGTCGCCGATGGCGACCGCGACGGCGATGTACCACACCGGCGTCAATCCGCTGCGCGGCGTGCGTCGTGGCGCGAGCGACAAGGTCGAGGCGATCAAGGGGCTGCGGCAGCGGCGATTGCACAAGGCGTTCCTGCGCTATCACGACCCCGACAACTGGCCGCTGCTGCGCGAGGCGCTGAAAGGGATGGGCCGCGCCGATCTGATCGGCTCGCGTCCCGATCAACTCGTGCCCGCCCACCAGCCGCCCGGCACCGGCAAGGCCGCCGCCACGCGCCGGCCAGTGCGCCCCGGCGGCAGAACGCAGCGCTTCACCACCAAGGGCCTGCGGATGGGCAAGTAATCGGCGCGGCGGGCTAAGGTTTGTACTCAATCAGATGTATAATTTTACGTGGAGATATGATTCAAGCTCTGCATTTGCGGGGCTTGGATCATGGCGGGCGAGTTTTGGTTGAATGATCGGCAGTGGGCAGCAATCGAGCCCTTGCTGCCGCAAAATCAGCCCGGCGCTCGTCGAGTCGATGATCGCCGCGTGATCAGTGGCATCATCCATGTGTTGAAGTCCGGCTGCCGCTGGCGCGATTGCCCGGCAGTGTTCGGCCCTTACACGACCGTCTACAATCGCTGGAACCGCTGGTCGCGGCGCGAGGTCTGGCGCAATCTGTTCGAAGCACTTCGGGGCCTGTCGCCCGATGACGACTTCCAGGCCATCGATTCCACGACCGCCAAGGCGCACCGTGCGGCGGCCGGTGGAAAAGGGGGGCGGAGGCTCAGGCCATCGGTCGTTCCCGCGGTGGCAGGACCACCAAGATCCACGCCGTCTGCGACAGTCTCGGACGCGCCATCGCGCTCGAAGTAACGCCAGGTCAGCGTGGTGACATCCGCGCGGCGCTGCCCCTGCTCAGCTCTCTGCCACCACCGCGTTGCTGTGCGGCCGACACGGCCTATGACGCGAACGAACTGCGGCAATTCCTCATCGAACGGGGAACAACCCCGGTCATCCCAAACAATCCCACCCGAAAACGCTTCCATCCGTTCGACCGCGCCGCATACAAGCGGCGCAACCTCGTCGAGCGCATGTTTTGCAGGCTCAAGGACTGGCGGCGCATTGCAACCCGCTATGACAAGCTCGCCAGAAACTTCCTCTCGGCCGTCAATCTTGCTGCCGCTATCATTTGGTGGACCTGATTGAGTCCGGACCTTAAATCTGCTTGTCGCAATGTTTTGCCAACCATTCGCGCTTTCCGCTCGAGCCGCTAACGGATCAAAAATAGTTCTGCCGCAAGTTCGCGCCCGGGAAAGGGATGGGGAGTTCCAAACATGACCGGGCTGGCCGTTATGGAGAACGTGCGCCGCTACCGCGCGATAGCTTCGCTTTGTCGCCAGGCCGCAGCCTTCCGCCCGGTCCAACGACCCTCTCTCCTTAGGCAGGCTGAGGAATGGGAGCGCCGCGCGGTCGTAGAGCTCGAAGGTTACTTCGCGGGTTCAGCAACCACCTTCCGGTGATGCGTCCGCGTGGCCCATTCGGCCCGCAAATGAGCTTCAAATAACCTTGGGCGGTCTCTAGAGACCCGCCAGTCACATCGAGCCAGATCTTGGGACTTCAGAGCTCGCCCCGCAGCCGCGCAAGAAATAAGAGCAAGCGCTTCTCGCACGCAGATACTTCTCAAGGCTGATCTGCTGCTTACCCCTTGCTTACTCGGGGTCATCCCTCAATCACGGATTTTAGCGTAACCCGCGGAATTTGCTGGCGCGCCACAGCCGATGAAGGCGGGCATTACTGCTTCGCGTTATGGTGGGGAGCCTGCTATATGGCCAATCCGTGAACTGCGATAGGTCGAGATTTTGCGCGCCGTCCGCAGGACCGGCCGCCCATTTCTCGCCGCCATTATCGTTCACGAAACTTGCAGGGGCTGGTCATAGCGACGGTGTTCCCAAAAGGTTCCGTGTGATCGTCCCATATTTGTTGCAGCAAGATGTTGTTGTGTCCCGCCGCGCGCTCCTGGGCGGACTTTCGTCCCTAACCGGCGCGCTTGCGCTTGGCGGATGCGCTGGCTTGGCCGCGACAGGCGCGCGCTTCGACGCGTCGTCCCTTTCAGTTGCCCCCACATTGCTCGTCACAACCACGCGCAAGCGGGTGAACGGCGGGCGCGCGAAGCCTTGGTTCGGACCGGAGCGGGCTTCGACGATGACCGTCGCGCGGGCGAGGCTGGTGCCGCCGGACGATGGCCGCCTCTCGCTTGCCGCAATCGGTCTTGCCGACTGGCGTCTTGATCAGGTCGAGCCGTTGTCGGGGGAGGTCGGCGATCTTCTTGCGCAGGCCGCTGGCGGAGGAGACGTCCTGATCTACGTGCACGGCTTCAAACAGACATTCGAGACGGCGGCGCTCGATGCCGCACGCCTCTCCGATGGAATCAAGTTCCGCGGCCGGACAATGGTATTCTCCTGGCCTTCGAAAGCGGGACTGTTCGACTACGCCTATGACCGCGACAGCGCGATGTGGTCCCGCGACGACTTCGAGCGCGTGCTCTCTTCCATCGTGTCTGCTCCGGGCAGCGGCCGCGTCCACATTGTCGCGCACAGCATGGGGACCATGCTGGCGCTGGAAAGCCTACGTCAGCTCTATGCGCGATACGGTGACACCGTTGCGGGCAGGATCGGCGCGATTGTGTTTGCCGCGCCGGACATCGATATGGACGTGTTCTCGTCGGCGATCCACCGCATTGGTCCGCTCGCCGGCAAGATCACCGTGATCGCCGCGACGAACGATCGCGCGTTGGCGCTGTCCGGACAAATCGCTGGTGGCATGACACGAGTCGGCGCCGCCGAGAAGACTGCCATCGAGCGGCTCGGGGTGCGCGTGATCGACGCTTCCGACGCCGGCTGGGGCATCATCAACCACGATTTGTTTCTGTCGAACGCGGACGTGCAGCGGGTGATACGCCGCTCGATTGACACCACAGCCGCGTGAACTCGGCTTTGAGAAAGCGATTAAGACCGAAGTCAGTGAATGGCAGGTGGCCGGTATCAAGCGCGCCATCGCTTAGCTCGATCGCGGCGAGGGTGCATCGCATCACGAGGTCAAAGATTGGGTCGCTTCCTGGGGACTCGCGCTCAAAAAAGTCATGACGCCGCGACCGGTCGCCGGAGGCTATTCCCGGCCTCGCGGCCGCGGCCAACATCGAGCAGGACGACCAGTACGCTGCCACGCTCGAACGGCGAAACGGGTGACTTGTCGACCGCATTCTTTTGTAGTGAGAACGATCCGCCGGTGGCGGTCCGGCAAACGGAGGCAAAGATCGGCAGTGAATCGCCGCCGAACATTGCGCCCACAGATGCGAAACCAATCAAGCGCTTTAAGGTTTGTACTCAATCAGATGTATAATACCAATGGCCCTAAGGATTGACTGTTGCCCAAGTGCGGCTTGTGATTGAGGCGATGCGACCTGGATCATTTGCGAAGAAGTTCCAGGCTTCGCAGGTCTTGGCGACGATATCGTCGTAGTCGTCGAAGACGGTGATGGCGAGCTTGTTGGCGCGCAGGTACTGCCAGACGTTTTCAATCGGATTGAGCTCGGGCGCATAAGGCGGCAGCTGTAACAGAGTGATATTTTCCGGAGCTCGGACGGTGCCGGCACTGTGATAGCCGGCGCCGTCGAAGACGAGAACGGCATGTGCGTCGGGTGCAACTTTGCGGCTGATTGCCTCCAAATGCAGTGACGTCGCCTCTGCATTTGCCGTCGGCATGACAAGACCCGCGGCGACGCCCCGTTGAGGACAGGCGGCACCGAAGAGATAAGCCCAATCGTAACGTCGATCGCGCGGCGCGCGAGGCCGTGAGCCACGCTTGGCCCACACGCGTGTCAGCGTGCCCTGCTGGCCGATCCGCGCCTCGTCCTGGAACCAGATTTCGATCGGCTTGCCTTGGGCGTGAGCGGGGAGCGTTGTCGTGAGGGTCGTAGCAAAGTTTTTTTGAACGCTTCCTGAGCCGCTTCATCGGCTTGCGGATGGCGCGGCCGCACCGAGAGCCGGCGGTACCCGAGCTTGGCCAGAACCTTGCCGACCGAACGTTCGTGCAGTTTGACGCCAAACCGCCGCTCAAGCTCGTCGCGCAAATCCACCCGCCGCCAACGTACGACCCCATGCTGCTCAGGATCGGGACCGGCCTCGACCAACGCGGCCAATTCGGCCTGCTGCTCTGTCGTCAGCCGCGACCGCGGTCCCGTCGGTTTGCGCGACCGCAGTCCCGCCAAGCCTTCGGCGTTATAACGATGCACCCAGTCCCGCAGGGTCTGACGATCCATCCCGCAACTTTCGGCTGCCTTCTTGCGGTCCGCGCCCTCCAGCACAAGCGCAAGCGCCAATATCCGCCGCGCTACCGTACTATTCTTCTCTCTGCGCGCCGCCTTCCGAAGCTCGCCCGCGGTCAAATCAAGCCGCGTAATCGCTACCGCTGCCCCCATCGATATTGCTCCTGTCTACGCAGCAACATCGATTCAGAAACTCACTGATTTGGAAATCCCAAATGTGAGTCAAATCCGGGGGCCGTTGGTATAATTTTACGTGGAGATATGATTCAAGCTCTGCATTTGCGGGGCTTGGATCATGGCGGGCGAGTTTTGGTTGAATGATCGGCAGTGGGCAGCAATCGAGCCCTTGCTGCCGCAAAATCAGCCCGGCGCTCGTCGAGTCGATGATCGCCGCGTGATCAGTGGCATCATCCATGTGTTGAAGTCCGGCTGCCGCTGGCGCGATTGCCCGGCAGTGTTCGGCCCTTACACGACCGTCTACAATCGCTGGAACCGCTGGTCGCGGCGCGAGGTCTGGCGCAATCTGTTCGAAGCACTTCGGGGCCTGTCGCCCGATGACGACTTCCAGGCCATCGATTCCACGACCGCCAAGGCGCACCGTGCGGCGGCCGGTGGAAAAGGGGGGCGGAGGCTCAGGCCATCGGTCGTTCCCGCGGTGGCAGGACCACCAAGATCCACGCCGTCTGCGACAGTCTCGGACGCGCCATCGCGCTCGAAGTAACGCCAGGTCAGCGTGGTGACATCCGCGCGGCGCTGCCCCTGCTCAGCTCTCTGCCACCACCGCGTTGCTGTGCGGCCGACACGGCCTATGACGCGAACGAACTGCGGCAATTCCTCATCGAACGGGGAACAACCCCGGTCATCCCAAACAATCCCACCCGAAAACGCTTCCATCCGTTCGACCGCGCCGCATACAAGCGGCGCAACCTCGTCGAGCGCATGTTTTGCAGGCTCAAGGACTGGCGGCGCATTGCAACCCGCTATGACAAGCTCGCCAGAAACTTCCTCTCGGCCGTCAATCTTGCTGCCGCTATCATTTGGTGGACCTGATTGAGTCCGGACCTTAGGACGTCGGCGTTCGGATCCCACGCCGGATAACACTCAAGACCAGATCGCCCGAAGGGCGACATCATCGGATCAACCGCGGGATCCGGGGTCGTGTGCGGCGATTAGTTTAGATTTAGTCTTACTCTAAACTATTGAAACTAAAGAGCTTCTTTGTTGACCGTCGACCTTTTTCACGGCAAATCGCCCGGCACTCATTTCGCATCTTAATCCGGAAAGCTGTTGCCAGATGCCGCCGAGAGTTACTTGTCGCCCTGTTGTCAGTCTTGCCTCCACCGTCAAATCACTCCCGACATTCTCCAGGCCGACGGCTTTCGCGGCACCTATGGCCTTCATCGCCTTGTTCAGCGCGGATTTCCTGCATCGCGCCAACGCGCAAGGCGCTGTGTCAGAGAATGAGCCGAGGACAACGTTGCCGGCAGTCACGGTCACCGCAGACGTACCGAAGCATAGAGCGCGTCCGCGATCCAACCCGGGCCGAAGGGTGGTCCGCGGAGGCGGACCGGCGAGCGAGCGGAGCAAGATGCAGGCGGAATCGACGCCCGTCGCGCCGAAGCCCGGTGCGCTCCCATCGTCCTACCCGGGCGGACAGGTCGCCCGTGGAGGACAAGTTGGCTTGCTGGGCAACAAGGACTTCATGGATACGCCGTTCAACGTCACCAGCTACACGGCGAAGAAGATCGAAGATCAACAGGCGACCACGGTGGCCGACGTCGTAGGCAACGATCCTTCAGTCCGTTTCACCGGTCAGACAGGCGGCATTCTCGATTCCTTCTTCATCCGCGGGTTTCCGGTCGGCGAAGGCAATGTTGGAGAAATTGCCTTCAACGGTGTCTATGGTGTCGCGCCCAACTATCGCGTGTTCACCGATTACGTTGAACGCATCGAACTCATCAAGGGGCCAACCGCGCTGCTTTACGGGATGGCGCCGAACAGCAGCGTCGGGGGTACCATCAACATCGTTCCGAAGCGTGCCTCCGATGTCGATCTCACACGGATTACGACCGACTATGCGTCAAGCACACAGCTTGGCACGCACCTTGATGTGAGCCGGCGGTTTGGCGAGAACCGTGAATTCGGAGTTCGAGTCAATGGCAGCTATCATAATGGCGATACGCCGCTGGACAACCAGAACCGCGAGGCGCATGTCGGCGCCGCGGCCTTCGATTATCGCGGCGACAGGTTCAGAGCGTCGCTCGACTTCATCGATCAGGAGGAGAAATTCGACGCCCCGACGCGGCCGTTTCTGGTCGCCACCGGAGTGGCTGTCCCAACCGCCCCGGATGGGAGGCGAAATGTCACACAGGCATGGGAATGGTCCAAGGTCCGTGACAAATCGCTGCTGGCGCGCACCGAATACGACGTGACGGAAGCCGTGACGGTGTTCGCTGACGCCGGTGGGGGCCGCACGAAGGTCGATCGTCTGTTTGGCACCCCGACAATCCTGGATTTGGCCGGCAACACAACTTCGACACCTGGTCATTTCAAGTTCGATATTGACAGGAATGTCGCCGACGCCGGCCTGCGCGCCCGGTTCGACACCGCCGCGATCAGACACGCTGTAACTTTCCAGGGAAGTTACTACACCGATGAGTTGTCGCGGGGCTCCATAAACGGCACCCCGGTCCTGTCGAACATCTATGCGCCGATCGCCCGTCCAGAGCAGTTCGTTCCAGCTCCCGCGACTGTGCCGAAACTGTCGGACACCGAATTGACCGGTCTTGCGCTGGCCGACACCCTGTCAGTTCTGCAGGAACGCCTGCAACTGACCGTCGGGGTGCGGCAACAGGGAGTGAAATCGAACAATTTCAACACGACCACGGGCGCCGTCACCGCCTCCTTCGACCAAAGCGCGCTCACGCCGATGGTCGGCCTCGTCGTCAAGCCCTGGAATAACGTTGCACTCTATGCGAACTACATCGAAGGGCTCAGCAAGGGCGACATCGCACCGATGACCGCGAGCAATGCTGGAGAGGTCCTTCCGCCTTACATCAGCAAACAGCAGGAAGCCGGCATCAAGATCGACTTCGGCCTGCTGGCCACTACGATCAGTGCCTTTCAGATCACCAAACCTTCAGGGCAACTTGGCGCGGATAAGGTTTTTCGAGCCGACGCTGAACAAACAAATCGCGGGTTGGAATTCAACGTGTTTGGAGAGGTGCAACCGGGCATTCGAGTGCTTGGCGGCGTGACGCTGATTGAAGCCGAGCTGACAAAGACAAACACCCCGTCCACTCTCGGCAAGACGCCGATCGGCGTGCCTCACGTGCAAGCCAACTTGAGCACCGAATGGGATGCCCCCTTCGCGCCCGGGCTGACATTGGTCGCAAACACGGTCTATACGGGACCTCAGTATCTGGATGCGGCAAATACACAGGGCGTTCCGGCCTGGACAAGGCTCGACCTTGGTGCCCGCTACAACACAAGGATCAACGGCAGGCCGGTCACGCTGCGGGCGTTGGTGCAGAACGTG
This sequence comes from Bradyrhizobium sp. ISRA436, assembly GCF_029910015.1. Classification (NCBI taxonomy): domain Bacteria; kingdom Pseudomonadati; phylum Pseudomonadota; class Alphaproteobacteria; order Hyphomicrobiales; family Nitrobacteraceae; genus Bradyrhizobium; species Bradyrhizobium sp. ISRA436. The sequence continues at coordinate 7,468,766 of NZ_CP094519.1, read as the reverse complement.
TTCAACGCCAATTATTGGTCGGGTGTGGCGAGCTTTTCCGGACTGTCGCAAGGCGCTCCGCGTACCCTGCTGGTGTCGCTCACGACAGATTTTTGAGTTGATCTGGCCGCTTATATGACCTCCTGTCGCAAGCGACACCTGATCCCTCGCCTCCCGCAGCAGCAGCCCGCAAACGCTACGGGTGCTCAGGCGACCGTGACCTGACACCAGATTTTTTCGATCGTCGTTCTACGGCTCCGTGACTTCATTCAACGTGTCGCGCCCGAGGGCCTTGAGGAAGCACCAAGCGTCCGACCCTGCCGCCATAATACTCAGTGAACCACAGCGCGCCGTCCGGCCCAGTCGTTATGCTGTGAGGTCCGCTACCATCCGATGGCACAGCAAATTCAGTGACTGAACCGGTGGTCGTGATCCGGCCGATCTTGTTGCCGATGATGCACCGCGGACCTTGCTGGCGAACGCAACTGGCTTCGGTAAACCACAACGCACCGTCTGGCCCTGTCGTGATACCCCACGGCTGGGCATCGTGATTGGGAAGACCGAATTCAGTAATCTTGCCATCGGCGTTCATTCGCACGATTTTGCCACTAACCGGTTCGGTGAGCCACAGCGCGCCGTCTGGCCCAGTGGTAATACCCCCCGGGCTACTATCCTCCGGCGGGATCGTGAATTCGGTGACCGCGCCCGCGGTCGTAACCCGTCCAATTTTGCCACGAACACCTGTGAACCACAGTGCGCCATCTGGTCCAGTCGTGATCTCTCCACCCTTGGCTGTGGGGGCCGCGAATTCGGTGACCGTGCCGGTAGTTGTGATCCGCCCGATTTTGCCTGCAACCCCTTCGGTGAACCACAAAGCGCCATCTGGCCCGGTCGTGATGCCCAGGGGCCCAGGGACCGCAAATTCGATCAGTTGTAAGTTTTCAGCCGTGGCGTTCGCCGGAATGCGCCCGATCTTATTTGACGTGAACTCAGTGAACCACAGAGCACCGTCGGGTCCCGTTGTGATGGAATGCAAAATTCCGCCGTCCTTGATCAGGAATTCGGTGAGGCTCTCGCGAGCCGTGATCCGCCCAATCTTGCCCCCAGCCTCGGTGAACCACAGCGCGCCGTCTGGCCCAGTCGTGATCGCGGAGGGGCGGCTGGCAGGAGCCGGTAGACCGAATTCAGTCAATGTCTGCGCAGCAGCAGGCATGGTTCCCAAGGCCGCCGCCAATTGGGACGCTATCGCCAGCAACAATGACGCGATCGCAGTTCTCATGGCCCAATTTTCAGCTTTGCCCGGCGCGATCACGCCCATCGCGCGCATTTCGTGGAGTGCCGCTGCGTCGCGTCACGCCGCCGGGACCGCCTCCGACAGGTCCATGACTTCACCGCGCGCCGGGTAGTTGTTCTTCAGAACATAGTCGATCGCGCCGAGAATATCGGCGAAGTGCGGTCGCGCGAACGGCATGGTCTGGACGCTGCCGAAGTAGAGCGTGCCGTCCGGCCGTATCAGATAGAGAGCCGGCTCCGAGAAGCGCGCCGGCTCCTCGACCCCGGTCGAGGTCATGCCACGCCCTGAGGAAATGAATAATCCCCAACGGCGTGCAGCCGCCAGATCGAGGCCATAGCCGATGCGCAGCCGCGTCAATCCCCAGTCGTCCCTGGTCTGCGTTGCCCGCTCCTTCGTATCGGACGATAAGGCCACCACCGCAACGCCGCGCTTGTCGAACTCTTCGAGCTTTGATTCCAGTTCCCTCAGCTGGGTCTTGCAGATCGGGCAGTGAAGGCCGCGATAGAACACGAGCAGCGTGAAATGCTCAGGCTTCTCGCGTGCAAGATCGAAGGTGCCGCCGCTCGCGAGGTCAACGTGAAGAGGCGGAACGGCCCGCCTTGGAAACAAGTGCACGAAATCTGTCATATGTCTTGCTCCTTCTCAGTTTCTGTTGTCAGAACTCGGCGCCAGAGCCTGTGATCCCTCATTGGTGGCCGATATTTCGAAAACCACATGAACAGCGCCAGTACAGGCAGAAGAAGCCAGAGGCGCGACCGGTCAGGGAGTTTGACCAGGAAGGTCTCAATCGCTGCCAGCGCGCCCGTCAAAAGCGTCGAGACGAATAATCGAACCAGGATTGTCGGACGAATTTTCTGCTTCTGTCGCGCTCTGCCGGAGGCGTTCCTATGGCGTGGAGTTAGCGGTTTTAGGCATTCGCCCCGCCTGGAGCCGCAGATCTGGTCAGATGCGCCGATTTGCCGCTAGCCGGGCGACCTCCAGTGTTGCGCGGTGGGCACACCATGCAGTTGTCTGCGGCCGCGCCAACCATTGTCCCTGCACTTTCAAATACGCCCGAGTACATTGTGAGATATAGATTCTACAACCGCGAGGAGCCTGGTCAGGCAATCGGCCGATAAACTCTCGCAATGTGCTGGGCGAGTGATCAATACATATTTGAAGGCGGGACGCTGCCAGATGCAGGATGTTTCGTTTCGTATTCCGGCCATCGCCAGGAAGGCGATCGACGCTGCGGCTGGCGACCGCATCTTGGCGGTCCTCGCAGCGATGCTGCTGTCCGCCACGGCATTTACATCTACATCCGTCGACGCACAGACCCTGAGTTTCGGCTCCACCGGCGCCGGCGGTTCCGGCGCGTGGGATAATACCACTGTCGATTGGTTCAACGGCTCGACCGCCGTGCCGTGGGCCAGCGGAGCAACCGCCGTATTTGGCGGAGCCGCGGGTACTGTGACCGTGAGCGGTACGGTCGCTGTTGGAGGCGCGACCTTCAACACCAACGGCTATACGATCACCGGCGGTACGCTGACATTGAGCGGGACAACGCCGACGATCGCGACGAACGCAGGCGCCTCAGCAACCGTCAATTCGTTGCTCGCCGGTTCGGCCACTCTGGTGAAGACCGGCGCGGGGACGCTCACCATCAACAACGCTGCCAACACCTATACGGGCGGCACGACGGTATCGCAGGGCAGCCTGGTGTTTGGCGGGGGCGGGAAGGGCGCCCTTGGGAGCGGGACTGTTACGCTCGGCGACGCGCATAGCGGAACGTCAAATATTTCGCTGTTGGCCAACTTTCCCAATTTCCTCTCAGGACAAAACATTCCCAACAATATCGTCGTCAGCAACTCAGGCACCGGCACCGTTTCAATCGGCACGACCCCCTTCAACCCGGGCAGCAACGGAACTCAGTTCGCTGGGACCATTACCTTGAACAAGGATGTCACGCTCTGACCTCGGCGCTGACCGGCACCATGGCCCACGGCAACGATGGTTTCGGCTATGCGTTCGGCGTCGAAGGCGGCCGCCGTTTCGGCGTGGGCAACGGTTTCTCGCTGACGCCCCAGGCGCAGCTTGTCTATTCGGCTGTGGACTTCGATACGTTCCTCGATCGCTTCGGCGCGCGGGTGTCACTCGGCCGCGGCGACAGTCTCGTGGGTCGCGTCGGCCTCCCACTCGATCATCAGCGGACGTGGCGCGACGAGGCCGGCCGCCTGACCCGCTCGGACGTGTACGGCATCGCCAACCTGCACTACGAGTTCCTCGATGGCACGGTGGTCAACGTCTCCGGCGCGAGCCTTGCGAATGCCAATGATCGGCTGTGGGGCAGCATCGGCGCCGGTGGCACCTATAGCTGGGCGGACGGCCGCTACGCGGCTTATGGCGAGGTCTCCTACAACACGAGCCTTAGCCCTGCGGGCGACAGCCACAGCTACAAGGGAGCTGGCGGTTTCCGGATCGTGTGGTGACGTTCTCCGGCGTCTCGCGCGTCGCTGATAAAGGCCGGCGAGTCGGGCGTTGATCGATGGAAAGAAAAAGGCCGATCTCTCCCAATGCCCTTCCTGAGAGAGGGGTGACAGTTCATTCCGGAGACATGGGTTACACAATCGGGCCTTTTGCGGGGAGCGCAAGATGCCCTGGAAGGTGTGTAAGCCCATGGACGAACGACTGAAGTTCATTGCCAGACTTTTGGATGGCGAGCAGATGGCGGGGCTTTGCCGCGAGTTCGGCATCTCCCGCAAGACCGGCTACAAGATCCTCACGCGCTACAACAAGACCGGGCTCGACGGCCTCACCGATCGCTCACGCCGGCCATACCGCCACGCCAATCAGCTTCCGGACCAGATCGAAACGCTGATCGTACGCCTGAAGCAGGACAAGCCGAGCTGGGGCGCCCCAAAGATCAGGGAGCGACTGGCCCGGCTCTATCCGGATGTCCACACGCCCGCGATCAGCACGGTGCATGCGGTGCTCGATCGCCATGGCCTGGTCAAGCGCCGAACCCGACGACGCAACAGGGCTGAGGGCACAGCACTCTCTTGGCCGGCCCAGCCGAACGAGCTGTGGTGCGCCGATTACAAAGGCGAGTTCATGCTTGCCGACCGGCGATACTGCTATCCCTTGACCATCACCGACTTCGCCAGCCGCTATCTCATTGCCTGCGAAGCCCTCTCTACCACCAAGGAAGTCTATGCTTTCCCGGTGGTCGAGAGCGTCTTCAAGGAGTTCGGCCTGCCGCGAGCCATCCGCACCGACAACGGCGTTCCGTTTGCCAGTCCCAATGCTTTGTTCGGTTTAAGCAGGCTGTCGGTCTGGTGGCTCAGGCTCGGTATCGAAATCAAGCGGATCAAGCCCGGCAACCCGCAGCAGAACGGCCGCCATGAGCGCATGCATCTGACCTTGAAGCTGGAGGCCACCAAGCCGGCCGCGCAAAACTTCCTGCAGCAGCAGGCCAGGTTCGATGACTTCATCGACGGCTACAACAACGAGCGGCCACACCAGGCACTCAACATGCAGTGTCCAGCCGAGCGCTATCAGCCCTCGTCCCGGCCATATCGCGGCTTGCCCGACCTCGACTATCCGCTTCACGATAAGGCCGCCACCGTCACCACTTGCGGCCGCATCTGCTTCAATAACCAGAAGATCAATCTCAGTCAGGTCTTCGCCGGCCAGACCGTCGGCATCAAGCAAACCGACGACCGCATTTGGCTCGTCAGCTTCATGGAATATGATCTCGGCTACTTCGACGACGAGACTTGCAGGCTCGAACCCCTTGCAAATCCCTTCGGACCAAAACTGTTACCTATGTCCTCGGAATGAAACGTAACCCATGTGTCCGGAACGGACCCCTTGCGAGAATGGCGCACCCGACACGATTCGAACGTGTGACCTTTGCCTTCGGAGGGCAACGCTCTATCCAGCTGAGCTACGGGTGCGTGCAGGGCTTCATTTAGCTGATTGGCCCATGAACGGCAACGACGTTGTCCGGTCCCGCGTGGACTGTAAAATGGTCCTGCCAATATGACAGTCCGCCTGAAAAAACGGCTGTGTTTCGAGGGAGATCGGCATGCGCCCGCTGGAATTCGGCTGGTATTTGCCCACGCATGGCGACACCACGGCCTATGGGCTGATGGAGGCGCAGGTCGCGGGTTCGCCGGAACTCTGCGAGCGGGTGGTCAAGGCGGCCGAGGACGCGGGCTTCGAATATCTGCTGATTCCGGTCGGCTCGGTGTGCTGGGAGGCCTGGATCACGGGTGCGTTCATGGCGGCGCGCTCGGCCCGGATCAAGCCGCTGATCGCGGCGCGGCCGGGCTACATCAACCCGGTGCTGCTGGCCAAGATGATCTCGACCTTCGACCAGATGTCGGGCGGGCGGATCTGCATCAATCTGATCGCGGGCCAGAACGAGAGCGAGGTCGAGGCCGAAGGCGTGCGCTACGCGAAAGAGGAGCGTTACGCACTGATGGAGGAGGAGGTCTCGATCCTGAAGGCGCTATGGACCATGCGCGGCCCGGTGCATTTCGAAGGCAAGTTCCACACGATCTCGGGCGGTCACATCCGGCCGCGGCCTAAGCAGCAGCCGTTCCCGAAATTCTATCTCGGCGGCGGCTCGCGGCAGGCCTGGGCTTTGTCGGCGAAGCATTCCGACGTACATCTGTTCTGGGGCGACCTGCCCGAGCGCATTGCGCAGAACATCGCCGAGATCAGGCGGATGGCGCGTGCCCATGACCGCGAGGATGCGATCGGCTTCGGCATGCGGCTGCAGGTGATCTGCCGCGAGAACGAGGCGGACGCCTGGGAGGCGGCCGACCAGCTCGTGCGTCACGCCACCGAGCGGCAGAAACAGGAGATGAAGACGCTTTACAACCGCTCGGAGGCCAACCAGCGCGTGCAGCAGCTCGCGCGCGAGTATGGCGATTTCCTGATGCCGCATCTGTGGACCGGCATCACCAAGGTGCGGCCTGGCGCCGGCATCGCCGTGGTCGGAAATCCCGAGCAATGCGCCGCCACGCTGCAGCAGTTCATCGACGCGGGTTGCCACTCCTTCTGCCTGTCCGGCTATCTGCACGACGAGGAAGCGGAGCGGTTCGGCCGGCTGATCCGCCCGATCCTTGCCGCGAACAACCGCGGGCGGCTCACCGCCTGACGCGCGATCTGCACGGTGTGAAGCAGGTTTTCCGGAAGTTCATGCGTGGGTCGCAGTCGGCACGGCGACAGTGTTCGACATCCCCGGCTGCGCGGCCGCGCGCTGATCGCGAGATCGGCGCGTTACGCCGGCACGATCGCCTTGCCGATCGGCCACAGCGCGATGCCGGCGAGCTTGAGATGCGCCCAGGCGAAGGGAATGCCGATGATGGTCACCGCCAGCAGCAGCGCGGTGATCAGGTGCCCAATCGCGAGCCACCAGCCGGCCAGGACGAACCAGATTACGTTGCCGATCAGGCCGAGCGGCCCGGTTCCGACATCGCTCTGGCCGGTCAGTTCGTCGCGGCGCACCGCGCGCGAGCCGAACGGCAGCAGCGTATAGACCGCGATGTTGAAGGCGGCGCGTGCCCAGGGCAGACCGATGATGGTGATCGCCATGATCACGGCGGCGACCAGCCAGCCGAACGCCATCCATGCGCCGCCGATCAGAATCCAGAGAATGTTCAGGAGGATAGACACAGGCTGCATGGCTGACACCTTCGCGCCGCGTGGGATCGGCCCCAATATAGGCTGGCGGCCGCTGCCGCGGTAGGTGCGGCTGAGATCATGGCGCGATCAGACTGAATCGCATCATGATCTCATCTTTTTGTTTGAGCATGATCTCCGCGCAAACACGTTCCGCGATTGTCGCGAGGGAAAACCGGTCTCCACTTTTCCGGATCATGCTCTAAGCGAGCGCGGGCGCGGCGGACGGAGCGAACAGGCGCCTGAGCTCGATGGCCGGCTTCGGGGCGCTGAACAGGTAGCCCTGCATCTCGGTGCAGCCGAGCTCGCGCAGCAGGTCGCGCTGCTGTTCAGTTTCGACGCCTTCCGCCGTTGTGGTCATGTTGCGCGAGGTGGCGATGTTCACCACCGACTGCACGATCGTCGCCGAGCCGTCGACGGCGATGTCGCTGACGAAGCTGCGGTCGATCTTGATCTTGTCGAACGGGAAGCGTTTCAAATAGCTCAGCGACGAATAGCCGGTGCCGAAGTCGTCGAGTGCGATCCTGACGCCGAGGGCGCGCAACTGGTGCAGGATCGCGAGCGCCACCTCGTCGTCGCCGATCAGCACGGCTTCCGTGATCTCGAGCTCGAGCCGGCTCGGCTTCAAGCCGGAGGCGTCGAGCGCAGTCGCGACCTTCAGCGCGAGAGAGATGTTCTTGAACTGGATCGGGGACACGTTGACGGCAAGGCGGATGTGATCCGGCCAGGTCGCGGCCTCCATGCAGGCCGTCCGCAGCACCCATTCGCCGAGCTCGCCGATCAGGCCGGTGTCCTCCGCAACCGGGATGAACTCGGCCGGCGAGACCATGCCGCGCTCGGCGTGCCGCCAGCGCAGCAGCGCCTCGCAGCCGGTCACCTCGTTGCTGTTGAGGTCGAGCAGCGGCTGATAATGGATCTCGAAGCCGCCGTCGGTCATCGCCTGCCGCAGATCCTGTTCCATCGTCAGCCGCGCGCGGGCCATCGCGCCCATCTCCGGCTCGAAGAAGCGGTGGGTGCGGCGGCCCTCGGCCTTGGCGCCGTACATCGCGATGTCGGCATTCCGGATCAGCTGGTCGAGGTCGGTGCCGTCGCGCGGCGCCAGCGCGACGCCGATGCTGGCGTCGGTCGACAGATGATGGCCGAGGCAATCGCAGGGCTGCCGGATCGCGCGATGCACGCTGGCGACGAAATCCTCGACATCGCCGATGCCGCGAATCGCGGTCTGGATCACCGCGAACTCGTCGCCGCCGAGCCGCGCGATCAGGTCGCCTTCGCTCAGGCAGGCCTTGATGCGGCCGGCGATGGTCTTGAGCAGCTCGTCGCCGACATGGTGACCGAGCGAATCGTTGATGCCCTTGAACTCGTCGATGTCGATGTAGAGCAGGGCGAACTGCTGGCCCTGCCGGGCCCGTTCCAGCTCCCGCTCGATCTGCTCGCGGAACAGCACGCGGTTCGGCAGGTCCGTCAGCGCGTCGTAATGGGCGAGATGGGCGATCCTCTCGTTGGCGCGCCGCCGCTCGGTGACGTCGTCCACGACGGTGATGATGTAGCGCGGCATCCCGGCCTGGTCGCGGATGCCGATCCGGTGCGACGTGATGTAGAGCTCGCCGGTGATATGGCTGAGCCAGCGGTGCTCGTCCTTGAAGAAGCCGTCGGCCGATTGCAGCACGGTGTTGTCGTCTTCGGCGATGATCGCCGCGAGCGCCGGCGGGAAAATGTCGCGCGCCGTCTTGCCGATGATGTTCTCGCGCGAGGTGCCGAAATGGGTCTCGGCGACGCGGTTGACCAGCAGATAGCGGCGGGTGTGCGCGTCCTTCACCGTGATCTGCGAGGGAATGTGGTCGACGATCTCGCGCAGGAAGGCGTTGTTGCGGTCGCGCTCCTGCTCCAGGTTGCGCCGTTCGGTGATGTCCTCGAGCGTGGCGACCCAGCCGCCATGGGCCAGCGGCTGGTTGACGATCGAGAAGCTGCGCCCATCGGCGGTGGGGGTGACGACCTCAGTCACCTGTCCGTTGGCGGTATTGGTCCGCACCGTGGTGCAGAACTCGTCGACGTCGCCGACGAACGATCCGGTCGCCTTGCGATGCCGCATCACTTCCTCGACGCTGCAGCCCGGCTTGATGAGCTCGGCCGAGAGCCCGCACATGTCGAGATAGCGCTGGTTGCAGACCACCACGCGCGCCGACGCGTCGAACAGCACGAGGCCCTGGATCATGTTGTTGAGCGCGGTGTCAAGCCGCTGCCGCTCCGCGACCAACCGCTGCTGCGCCTCGTGATTCTGCCGCAGGATCTGCCTGATCAGGACATACAGAACCATCGCGACGACGATGGCTGCGAGCGTCGCGGCGGAGATCAAGAAGCGGGTCTGCGCCTGCCAATCGGCGAGCGCGGCCTCAACCGTGTTGGTCGCGATGACGACGACGGGAAAATGGTGGAGCTTCGCGGCCGAGCCGAGCCGCGCGGTGCCGTCGACCGGGTTGATCATGCGCATCGTATGCTGGCCGCCCTTGCGCATCACGAGATTGATCAGCGGCGCGTTGGAGAGCTTGCGGCCGATCACCGCGTCGACATGCGGATAGCGCGCGAGCAGGGTCCCGTCGGTGTGGACCATGGTGATCGCCGCGCTCGCCCCCGGTGCGACCGAGGCAAAGAACTTCTCGTAGTTCAAGGGATCGATGCGCCGCGTCATTACGCCGAGGAAGCTGCCGTCCGGCCCGCTCAGGCGATGGGCGATGATGGTGCTGAGGCCGCCGACCAGCAGGCTGCGCAGGGTGTCCGTGCGTACCGGTTCGGGGTGTGCATCGAACTTGAAACTCTTGAAATAGTCGCGCCCGGAGATGTCGAGCCTGTCCGGCGGCAGATCGCCCGACCAGGCGATGATCTTGCCGTCGGCATCGAACAGCGAGATCTTGCCCAGGAACGAGACGGCTCTGGCCTTGAGCATCTCATGCGTTTCCGGCGCCGACATCTTCGCCCTGAACAGCTCCGGCGAACTGATCTCGGAGATCCGCAGCTTGTCGATCATGGTCTCGGCGATGATGTCGGAGTCCTCGAACTGCTGATCGAAGTGGCGGGCCAGCAGCAGGACGGTGTTCTCCAGCTCACGCTCGCCGTTGACGAGCGCGCGTTCGCGGAATTCGCCGATCATTATGATGGTGCCGGCGAAGATCGCAGCCACCAGCAGGGCGCCGCACACAGTCAGCCACAGCACCGGCCCGCGGAGGGTCGCCGCGACCCGCCACCTTCTCGCACCCTGTCCTGACCGGACGTCCGCCAGCCCTGTTATCGAACCACGCATGCCATACCCCTGCCGGCATGGATAAGCCGCAGAGTTCCCACAAGCGGTTAGGAAAACCGGTTACTCAACGCTTAATCGGGATGGATGTGTTCTAATCGGAGTGGTTGTGGGGTCGTAACCGGCTCAGCTTGCTCTATTTTTCAGGGATACGAAATATCAGGCGCGTAGCGGGCCCAGCGGCCGGGGGGCCGAATTATTTCTCCAAGCTGCGGCGCGGTTCGTATGACCTGATAGGGTCAGGCGCGTCGACCGGGCTCGGTCAGACCCATGCTGCGAGTCAGAAGATCATAGACATGCCGCGTCAATGGCACCAGCGCGCCGCGTCGGGTCCAAAGAAAATAGGTCATATCAGGGAGTTTCGGCAGTCCGTCGGCCTCGCCAAGTACCCTGAATTCAGGATTGAGGAAGTCCACTCCGCGCGCGGTGACCCCAAGGCCGGCGCGCAGCCCCGCCTTGATGCCTACCAGATTGGGTGCCACGTAGTTTGCGCGCCAGGCGACGCGCGATTGCTCGAGGGCGTTGAGGGCAACGCGCCTGAAAATGCTTGGCTCATCGGCGAGCACCAAAGGCACGGGTTGCGCGGGGTCGTGAACATAATCGGCTGAACAGAGCCAGACGGTGGGTGTCCGACGAATCACCATGCCCTCCAATGTTTGATCGAACCGGGTGGAGACTGTCAGATCGATGTCGCCGGCATGGAGGGCCTCCATCAGAAACGGGCTGCGGTCGACGCGGATCTCCATCTTGATGCTTGGCAGGGAGCGCGCGACATGCGTGAGGATGGTCGGCAGCAAAGAATCGGCGACATCAAGCGGCGAGCCGATCCGCACGGTGCCTTCGAATTGCTTCCCGGTCATGGTCCTGACGGCTTCGTCATTGATGACGAGAATCTGCCGCGCGTAGCGCACGAGCATCTCGCCTTGTTGCGTCAGGACTTTGCTGCGGCCACGTTGCTCGAAGAGGGGCATGCCGAGCATCTGTTCCAGGCGCTGCATCTGCTGCGTCACGGCAGATTGCGTTCTCAATACCATCTCTGCCGCTGCAGCGAACGTTCCGCGTCGCTCGACGGCGACCAGCGTCCTAAGAAGATCGATATCGAGATTAATCATTAGACCTCCTTAAGAAATTTCATAAGAGTTTCTAATGCTTTCGCCTGTCGTTCTAATTTGTGCCGGTGTCCGAGCAAACGTAGCGTAATCCCATAACCTTGAAAAGAAGAGCAAACGAGCGTGACAGCCGCGCCCCCTCACATGAGTGCTATCCATTCGGCAGTCTCAAGCATTAGAGATGCTTTAGATGGAGGCGCCACGCCCGACAAGTTGAAGGTCGCGCTGGGAGCCGTCCTGGAGCTCGCATCGCATCGCGACTGGTGGGCGAGCGACCGGTACCCGGCGCCCACTGAGGGTGAGCAGCAGGCACGCTATCTGATCACGCAAGACGACGATCAGACCTATGCGCTCTATTTGAACGTCATGCGGTCCGGCAAAAAGATCCCTCCGCACAACCATACGACATGGGCCTGCATCGCGGCCGTCGAAGGCGCCGAAACCAACTACCTCTATGAGCGCCTGGACGACGGCTCCAGGCCGGGGGTCGGCGTGCTCGGCGCGCCAAAAAGGGTGGTTATCGAGCCGGGTTCCGGCATCGCGCTGATGCCCGACGATATCCATTCGGTGCACATCGAGGGCAACGGTATCATCCGGCACCTGCACATGTACGGTCGTGCGCTGGAGACGCTCGACGAACGCCTTGTCTATGATCTGGAAAGGGGCACGTGCGAGGTGATGAAGATCGGCGTGAAGACGCGGAGCTGAATCTGTGGATCAGGATTCGCTGAGCGCCTCGACGCGTCTTCTGCGCGCCGGCCGACCTCATGTCGGATGGGTGAATACGCCGGTGACACGTGCGAGCACCTACGTGTTCGAAAGCGTCTCGCAATGGCGGCAAACGCGTGCGGTTCGGGAAGAGCAGCGCGTTGCCTCCTATGGGGCGCGGGGGACGGACAGCACCTTCTCCCTCGAGGACGCGCTGGTCGAGCTGGAGGGCGGACATCGGGCGCAGCTTTTTCCAACGGGGCAGGCTGCGATTGCGACAATGATGCTCGGGCTTCTGCAGCCCAACGATCATGTGCTGGTCACCGACGCCGTCTATGAGCCGGTTCGTCGCTTCTGCGCCAAGCATCTCACGCGACTTGGCGTCAATGTCGAGTTCTACTTGCCCGATGGCAGCGACATTGCCTCGCGACTGCGTCCCGAGACGAAGCTGATCTATGCCGAATGTCCGGGATCGCTGGTCTTCGAGATATTGGATTTGCCGGCGCTTGCTCAACTGGCGCGGCGGTGCGGCTGTCTTCTGGCCGTCGATAATACATGGGGCTCGGGCCTGCTCTATCGTCCGTTGTCGCTGGGTGCCGATATCTCCGTGCTGGCCGCGACGAAATATCTTGGCGGTCATGCCGACGTGATGATGGGAGCGCTCGTCAGCAACGAGCGGGCATGGAAGGTCATCCAGCTCGCATCGGTCGATTTCGGCCAGACCGTGGGCGCCGACGATGCGTATCTGGTGTTGCGCGGCTTGAGGAGCCTGGCGCCGCGTCTGCAGATGCATGAACGCCATGCCATGCTTGTGGCGCACTGGCTGGAGCAGCAGCCGCAGATCGCCCGGGTGATCTGCCCGGCTCTTCCGAGTCATCCAGGACATGAGATCTGGCGTCGCGACTTCAACGGCACGAACGGTCTGTTGTCGGTCGAGTTTCGCCGGGAATCCACGCAAGCCGACATCGAGGCAACAATCGATCGGCTCCGCCTGTTCGGCGTGGGGGCCTCATGGGGCGGCTTCGAAAGTCTGGTGGTGCCCGCCGATATGATGAAGGCGCGCACAGTTTGCGACTGGTCGCAGCGAGGCCGCGTCGTCCGCCTGCATATCGGGCTGGAGAACCCGGAGGATCTTATCGCCGACCTCCGTCAGGCCCTCGAGCCGCTCAAGGCCTGACGCCGCGGCGGATCGGCTCTGAATGGTTCGCACATTTTCTCTTCGGTCCCCGCCGATCACATGAGCTAAGGAACGATGCCTTCACAATCCAAGACAACGATCGGATGCCTCACCGCAACCGCCCTGAAGGCCTGGCTGGACGACAGGGAGGAGATTGCCCTCATCGATGTCCGCGAACACGGTGAGTATGGCGAGGCTCACCTCTTCTTTGCGGTGAACGCGCCCTTCAGCCGTCTTGAATGCGAGATCACGCGGCTGGTGCCGCGGCTGAGCGCCCGGGTCGTCGTATATGACGAGGATGGCGCAACGATTGCCAAACGTGCTGCCATGCACCTTGCGCGCATGGGATATTCCGACGTTTCCGTGCTGGAAGACGGTGCAAAAGGATGGACAGCAGCCGGCTACAGACTGTTCGCTGGCGTCAACGTGCCAAGCAAGACATTCGGTGAACTAGCCGACCACTTCTTTGAGACGCCACGAATTGGTGCCCGCGAGCTGGCAGAGCGGATCGGGAGGAAAGACGATCTGATCGTGCTCGACGGCCGGACGTTCACGGAATTCAAGAAGATGAGCATCCCGGGTGCAACCTCTTGCCCGAATGGAGAGCTTGCGCTTCGTGTCGATGATCTGGTGCCGAGCAAGAGCACCACTATCGTCGTCAATTGTGCGGGTCGCACCCGCAGCATCATTGGGGCGCAGACGCTGATCAATCTCAGGCTGCCCAATCCCGTCATGGCCCTCGAGAACGGCACGCAGGGCTGGTTCCTCGCAGATCTCGAGCTTGAACACGGCGTACAGCGCCGCCACGACCAGGCCGTGAATCCGGCCGACATCGAAGGCCGGCGTGCGAGAGCCCAAGCACTCGCGGATCGATTTGGCGTCGAGGTCGTTGATGAGAAGACGGCGAGACGCTGGCTCTCCGAGACGCATCGGACGACCTTCCTGTGCGACGTGCGCACACCGGAGGAGTTCGCGAGCGGCTCGCTGCCCGGCGCCCAGCATACGCCGGGTGGGCAGTTGATCCAGGCGACCGATCAATATGTCGGCGTGCAGCGCGCTCGGCTTGTGCTTTTCGACGATGAGGGAATCCGCGCCCGGGTCGTGGCGAGCTGGCTGACGCAGATGGGCTGGGAAGCTGTCGTTCTCAAGGAAGGTATCGCTGCCAACGTTGCCGCAATGCCGGTCGCCGCAATCCAGCCCTCGCAGCCAGCAGCTCTTTCCGTCGAGGACCTAGCGGACGAGCTGCGCCAGGGTGGCCGTCAGCTGGTGGATATCCGGTCCAGCACTGAGTTTCGCGCCGCCCATCTCGCCGAAGCGCGCTGGTCGATCCGGCCGCGCCTCGACCGTCTGCGCCTTGCGCTGGACGAGCCCGTAATTCTGATCGCGTCGTCCCCCGGCGTTGCAGCCCTTGCCGCGGAGACGCTGCGCGAGCAGGGCGTGACCGACGTCCGAATTCATTGCGGGACACCGGAGGAATGGCGCAAGGCCAAGCTGTCGACGGTCTCCACGCCTGCCGAGCCGCCGGATGCGGATTGCATCGACTTTCTGTTCTTCGTGCACAACCGGCATGACGGCAACAAGCAGGCCGCACGCCAATACCTTGAATGGGAGACGAATCTCGTCCGGCAGATCGACCCGCAGGAGAGGGCGCGCTTCGTCTTTCGATAACATCAAATCAGGAGAGCAGAACGATGCGAGGAACGCCATACGCGAATACTTTGGGAATCACCGTCTTCGCTCTTTTCTTGACGGCCTGCGCCGCGCATGCCGACCGTCTCAAGGAGATCAAGGAACGTGGCAAGCTCATCTGCGGCACGCAGAGCACCAGCGTTCCCTATGCCTATCAGGACCAGAACTCACGCACCTTCGTCGGTTATGATGTCGATATGTGCAAGGCCCTCGCCAAGGGTCTCGGCGTCGAACTCGATCACCGTCCCCTGTCGACGGAAGCAAGAATTCCCGAGCTGAAGCTCGGGCGGGTGGATGTTGTGGCGGGATCGATGGCTTATCTGCCCGAACGTGCCCAACAGGTCGACTACAGCCTTCAATATCTGCGGGGAGAGATCAAGGTGCTGGTCCGCGAAAGCGCGGGCATCGCCAACCTTGCCGGCCTGGCCGGCAAGCGTGTGTGCGCTTCGAAGGGATCGAGCTCCGCCGCCATCGCCGAGCGGGTCCTGACCAACAGCCGCGTGGTGAGCTTCCAGGATGTGGCCGCGTGCAATCTCGCGCTGCAGACCGGTCGTGTGGACGCTTTCACGGCCGGCGAGCTGGTCCTCAAGCGTTTCCTGAACGCGTCGGAGGCGTCGGCCGAGCACTATACGCTTCTGCAGGAGCCGACGGCGGTCGAGCACATCGGCCTCGTGGTCGACAAAGGAACCCCGGAGCTGCTGACAGCCATCAATGGCGTGATCCGGAAGATGGATGCCGATGGCGAACTCGACGCCATCTTCAACCGCTGGATGGGCAAGGACACCGTCTACGGCCTGTCGCGCAACTTCAAGGTCGAACCCGTCGGCCCGGCGCAATAAGGCGGCTCCGGTGAATTTCGACTGGAGCTTCCTGGCAAGCCAAAGCGTCGCGCCCCGCCTGCTGTCGGGACTCATCACCACGCTGGAACTGTTCGTCGCGTCCTGGGTCGGCGGCCTTCTGGTGGCCTTTGCCGTCGTCGGGTTGCGCGCAATCCCGTTCCCGCCGCTCGGTTGGATCATGCGTGTCTTTGTCGAGTACCACCGCAACGTACCGACCGTGGTGCAGATCATGGTCTGGTATTTCGGCGTGCCCGAGGTTCTCCCGGTCCCGATCCGCCAATGGATCAATCAGAACCAGTCGGAGTTCACCTTTGCGGCGATCGCCTTGTCCCTCAATGTCAGCGCCTATTTCTCGGAAGACGTTCGCTCCGGCCTGCGTGCCATCCCCAAGACGCAGCTGGAGGCGGCGAGAGCGGTCGGGCTGTCGGCCTTTTCGGCCATGCGCTATGTGACCGTGCCGCAAGCTGTCCGGATTGCCGTGCCGCCGCTGCTCAACCGCACGCTCATCCTGTTCAAGGATACCAGCCTGGCCATGGTGATCGGCGTCGCCGAGATGACCTACCAAGTCAAGGCGATCGAGAATCTGACGTTCCGTTCGCTGGAAGTGTTCGCAACCGCGACCGTTGCCTATCTCGCGCTGTCGCTGACGATCATGGGCTTGGGCGCTTGGTTCGGCAAGCTGTTCCCGCCGACTTTCAAGGCCTGACGATGCTCGAGCTTATCCAACAATACGGGATGCTCTTCCTCGTCGGGTCGTGGCCGAACGGTCCATTGGGCGGATTTGCCGCAACGCTGATCCTTGCCGTCCTCGGCATGCTGCTCTCATTTCCGATTGCGATCGTGATTGGCATCGCCCGCACCGGGCTCTTGCGCGCCCCGCGGCTCCTGGCGACCATCTGGGTCTATGCCTTTCGTGGCATTCCGCTGGTCATGATCATCTTCTGGGCGTACTTCGTGCTGCCGCGACTGACCGGCATCGCTGTCCCCGCATTCATGACGGCGCTGTGCGCGATCGTCGTCTATGAATCTGCGTTTCTGGGCGAGATCGTGCGTGCTGGCTTGCAGGGGCTGCCTGCCGGCCAGGCTGAAGCCGCACGTTCCGTTGGGCTGAGCTACGGTCAAACCATGTGGCACGTCATGTTGCCTCAGGCGCTGGTGAACATGGTGCCGTCGATTGTCAATCAGTTCGTCTCGACGATCAAGGCAACGTCGATCGTATACATCATCGGCGTTCAGGAAGTGACGTTTGCCGCGCAGCAGGTCAACAGCATGGAAGTCGGCAAGGCATTTCAGACCTTCATGGCTCTCGCGTGTTTCTACTTCGCCGTTTGTTACCTGATATCCCTGGTCGCGCAGTATCTGGAGCGACGCATTCACCGAAGGCAAATGGGCATTGCCTGAGTGAGCATGCACAACTCGTGGAGACCATGATGCGGACGAACATGATCGAACTGGACGGGGTCAACAAATGGTACGGCAATTACCATGCCCTCAGCGATGTCACTGGTTCGGTTACGAACGGCGAGGTGCTGGTCGTGTGCGGACCATCGGGGTCGGGCAAGTCGACATTGATCCGCACGATCAACCGTCTGGAGCCGATTCAACGTGGCACGATCCGGATCGATGGAGAGGACATTTACAAGCAAGGAAAGGACATCAATGCGTTGCGCGCCGGCATTGGATTCGTGTTTCAGCAGTTCAACCTGTTCCCGCATCTATCGGTTCGGCAGAATATCACACTTTCGCCAGTGAAGGTCGGTGGCATGTCCCGCGCACAAGCCGACGAACTGGCGGATTTGCTGCTTGCAAAGGTCGGGCTCGCGCACAAGGCGGATGCGATGCCTGCCAATCTGTCAGGAGGTCAGCAACAGCGGGTGGCGATCGCGCGTGCGCTCGCGCAACGTCCGCCCGTGATTCTGTTCGACGAGCCGACCAGTGCGCTCGATCCCGAAATGGTGGGCGAGGTGCTGTCCGTCATGAAACAGCTGGCGCAGGACGGCATGACGATGATGGTGGTCACGCACGAAATGGGCTTTGCCCGCGACGTCGCGGATTGGATCTGGTTCATGGACGAAGGGAGAATCGTCGAACGGGCGAGGCCGGACAAGTTCTTCACATCGCCCGAACACCCCCGTGCGCAGAAGTTTCTATCTGACATCCTGAGGCCGCATACCGTATCCTCCCACTGACCCGGAAGTCAGGCGGGCCGATCATGGCTCGTCCGGCCGGGCAGGAGCAGCGACACGTCCAAGATCGCTTGACCTCAGCGGCGGAAGCCGTTGGCGCGCGAATAGATCGCGCGGTTCTCCTGGGCCGGGCGCGGGGCAAGGCTCGCGCGGCTTTCGCTGTCGAGCGGGGTTGCGGGCTTCAGATCCTCAAGGAAGATCGGCTTGGCGAAGTAATAGCCCTGCGCATAGCGGATCCGCGTCGCCGCCTGCAGATAGGTGAGCTCCTCGTGGGATTCGATGCCCTCGGCGATCACGGTCATGCCGAGCGCCTCGCTCAGCGATTCGATTGCGCGCAGGATGCCCTGGCTGCGCGGCCGCTTATGGATGTCGGTGATGAAGGAGCGGTCGATCTTGATCTCGTCGGCGGTGATGTCGGCAAGCGCCGACAGTGACGAGTAGCCGATGCCGAAATCGTCGATCGAGATGCCGACGCCGATCTTGCGCAGGATCGGCAGGATCTGGTCCTGGAAATGCGATCGGGTGACGAACGCATCCTCGGTCACCTCGATCATGAAGCGCTTCGGAAAACCGGTTTGCTCGAGCGCGCGGGCGAACGAGCGCATGAATTCGGGATTGGTGGCCTGCTTGGCAGCCACGTTGATGCTGATCGTCGCGGTCGGCCCGAACGTGTCGTTGATCATGTCGATCGACTTGACGATCTCCGCCAGCACCAGAAGCGTCAGATCGTCGATCAGCCCGAGCTCGACGGCGAGATCGATGAAGGTGCCGGGCGCCTGGATCACGCCCTCATCGTCGCGCAGCCGCACCAGCGCCTCGATGCCCTTGATCTCCTTGGTGCGGATATCGACCTTGGCCTGAAACGCGCAGCAGAAGCGCTTGTCCAGGATCGCCAGCCGCAGCGACTGCTCGATCTTCATCCGCGCCAGCGCCTCGCGCTCCATGCTGGTGTCGAAGAACGCGGTCGAGCCCTTGCCGTTGTTCTTGACGCGGTACATCGCGATGTCTGCGTTCTGCCGCAGGGCCTCGTAGCTCCTGCCGTGCATGGGATAAAGGCTGACGCCGATCGAGGTCGAGGCGAAGATCTCGGATTGATCGATGAAGAACGGCGCCTTCAGCCGCTCCTGCATGGTGCGGATGAACTCCGCGACCTCCTGGCCGCCGCTGATCGGGTTGAGCAGCAGCAGGAATTCGTCGCCGGAGATGCGCGACAGGATGTCGGTCTCGCGCAAGGCGAGTCCGAGCCGCTTGGACAGCTCGATCAGCAGCGCGTCGCCGATCGCATGCCCGTAATAGTCGTTGATATGCTTGAAATTGTCGACATCGAGGAAGGCGAGCGCGAACTGGCCCTGTGACCCGTCGCCCCGGATCAGGCTGTTGACCCGATGCTCGATCACCCGCCGCGTCGGCAGGCCGGTCAGCTCATCGTAATAGGCCGAGCGGAACAGCTGGTCTTCGAATGCTTTCTGCTCGCTGATGTCGGTCGAACTCGAGATCAGGAGGTTGCGTCCGGCGATCTGCACCAGCCGGTGCGACGTGAGAAACACGTGTTTGGAGGCGCCGCAGCTGAGCGTCTCCTCGAGCACCACCGCCCGGCCGCTGCGCAGCTTGTCGAGAGAGGCTGCATGGCGGCCGTCCCCCGACGACGGTCGGTCGGCGTCGGCGGCGAGCTGCAATTGCGCCGCGGCGGCTTCGTTCACGATGATGAATTCGCCGTGCTCGTCCTGGACCGTCACGCCCGCAGGTAGCAGGCGGAGAAGGTGGCGCAAGATGTGCAATTCATTGCTGGAAATGCTCTCATCGCCGGTCGTTGACAAACCGGGCTGAAAGTCGTGCTTGGTGAAACTATGCATGGGCCGAGCTTGGCAAAGTCCCTTGTAGTTTTGGTTAAGCGGAACTGTGAAAAGCCGTGACAAAATGAGCCCACGACGGCTTTCGCAAGCGGTCGCGGCGATCGTCATTAACAGAGTATCAATGCTAGGCAGCACCGCTTGCGAAAGTGATTGCGGCTCGCGCGGTTGCTGCTCGCATGCAAAACGCGGCGTCGTCGCGCGGTTGTCGCGTCAGCTGCTGGGAAGCCGGCACTGCATGGTGCAGTGAACGCCGGTCTTCAGATAACTGATCTCGGTCTTGCCGTCGAACGGCCGCAGCGCCGATTTCAGGAGCCTGGTGCCGAAGCCGGCTTCGCCGACGGTCTCGACCGCGGGTCCTTCGGTTTCGTCCCAGATCACGTTGAGACGGTCGTCGTCCACCGTCCATGACACCTGCAGGAACCCGCGAGGCGACGAGAAGGCACCGTACTTGCCGGCGTTGGTGGCGAGCTCATGGAAGATCAGCGCCAGCGACACCGCGAGCTTGGCGGGCAGGAACAGCGGCTCGCCGTTAAGGTTGAACCGCACATGGCCGTAGGGCCCGAGCTCCGAGCGCAGCAAATCCTTGATGTCGCAGCCGTAGCCGTCGACCCGCGCGATCAGATCGTCGGTCGCCGAGAGCGCGCGGATGCGGTGGTCGATGCGCTCCCAGACCTCGGGCCGGTCCTGCAGCGCCTGGTGCAGCACGGCATGAATGGTCGAGGACTTGTTCTTCAGCCGATGCTGCAGCTCCTCGACCACCAGCTTGCGATATTGCTCCTCCTCGATCAGCCGCTTGGAGACTTCGCGCTGGTGCATGACCAGGGAGCGATAGTGTTCCACGCCCCAGATCGCGATGCCGCACACCGCCCAGAAGATCATCAGAAGCGCAAAGCGCGCGGGATCGATGGCCGTGCTGTTGAAATTGAGAACGACGCCGAGCAGCCCGCTCGCCAGCGCCGTCGCGATTCCCACCCTGAACCCGCCAAAGGCGGTCGCGAAGAACACGGCCGGGAAATACGGCGTAAAAAACACATCCGGCCTGATCTGGGCCAGCCCGTAGCGGGCGGCCGTCGCCAGAACGAGACAGAGCAGCGCAAAGGCGACCGCAACCGGCTGCGAGGGCTGGGAATTGCCCTGCCAACCTTGCCTGAACTCGTCGATCCATTTCGTCATGTGTCGTTTCACTTCACGTGATTACACGACCCAAAATAAGGCCGTTGCGACCGAAAAACCGCAGTTGTGTCCTTCCGGCCACAGGCGGACCTCGTGCAGCGTTGACGCCAGCGCGCGCTTGCGTTGGCCCCGGGCGGGCAGGGACAATCGACGTCATCGAGCGCGGACGGCGCCATCACGAGCGAAGCGAGATAGCGTAGCAATGAATCGCTGCATCGCCGCGCGATGACGAGGGGAGGAACACGTCAATGGTCGACATCGCAGGCCCCCCCGACCGCTGCCGCGCGTGAACGCCAGGCTCGAACGGAAGCTGCAACGTTTCGCTGCCATGATCGTGGTCGCTACCCTGTCCGGTGTCGCCGTCGGCCTGACCCGCAGCGGCAGCGGAGCTGCGTCGCTGATGGCCGGCGCCACCTACAGCTTCCTGCTCGGCTTCCTCATTGGGGCGGTCGAGCTGTTCGTGCTCGAGGATTGGGACTGGCTCAACCGCGGGCGTAATAGCTCTATATGAAGTTCGGGCTCGCGGAACGGCGGCGGGGCCGCAAGCCCGGCAGATCATGTGACAAACCGCAACCAGGTCGAGAAGGCTTCGATGCTGGGCTGCTCGGGATGATGGGCGACGTGAACAGCGTAATAGCCGTAGCCCGGCAGCGACAGATCGTGAGCCTTGACGAGAACTCCACTCTTGAGCTCGCGTCCAACGACAATGTCGCTGAAGATCGCGATTCCTTCACCTGCGGCCACAGCATCAATTGCGTGCAGTTCTTCCCTGAAACTCAAGTGCCACGCCTTGTTGGTCTCTGGAATAGCAGGATCAATTGATCGAGCGGTCGCGAGCCAGCGGGACCACGTCGGCGCATCACGGTCGCGATTCATCCAGTCGAAGTGGATCAATGGATAGTGCAGAAGATCGGCGGCGCGTTCGATTCGTCGTCCTCCCCTCGCCAACAATGCGGGACTGCACACTGGAAAAAACGAGTCGCGAAAGATCTCCTTGCCGCTCAGATCAAGCGGCATGTGCCGCGCGTAGCGAATTGCGATGTCGGCTTCTCCAGTGCGCAAATCGAGCACCGCGTCGGTCCCGATGATCTCCAATGGAATCTTCGGATGGGCCTCGCGCCACTTTGGCAGTCGCGGCACCAGCCATCGGCTGGCAAAGGCATTTGGACTCGTCACTCGCAACCGGCCGTGACTGACGCGCGGGGACGCAGAGGCGATCGCGCTGGCGAATGTATCGAAACCGCTCCTGATCACCGGAAACAGTCGTTCGCCGGCACTTGTCAGTTCAAGGGGACGCGGGCGACGACGAAAAAGCGGCTGACCGCAAATATCCTCAAGGATGCGGATCTGGTGGCTGATCGCGGTCGGCGTCACTCCGAGTTCGTTGGCCGCCTCGCGGAAACTCATATGCCTCGCGGCAGCCTCGAAGGCGCGAAGAGAACCCAATGGCGGAAGCTTTCGCATTGCGCAAGCGTAGGTGAATTCCACTCATGTGGCGACTGAGAAATTCGACTTTGCCGGGGATTAAGCGCCGTGAGACGCTTCGGACCGTCAACGCCGCGTCGCAGCGGCGGATCGGGAGGCCGCCATGGACGCAACCAGGCTCGCGGAGAGACGCAACGGTCAAGCTTCTGACGCCGCCATTCTGAGGCGGGCGGTCCGTGGCGAAGTCGTCGTACCGGGCGATGTAGCCTACGATCAGGCCCGAAAAGTCTGGAACGGTATGGTCGACCGGCACCCGGCCGCGGTCGTCTATTGCGCCGGCTCCGACGACGTCATTGCGGCCGTCGATTTCGCGCGGTCGCAATCCCTGCTGGTTGCCGTGCGCGCCGGCGGCCACAACATCGGCGGCGCTTCGGTGTGCGACGGTGGGCTCGTCATCGATCTCTCGCGCATGAAGCAAATCGAGGTCGATCCAATCAGGCGGACGGCGCGAGCGCAGGCGGGTCTGAATCTCGGCGAGTTTGATGCCGCAACACAGGCGCACGGCCTCGCGACCACGATGGGAGTTAACGCCGACACTGGGATCGCCGGACTGACGCTGGGCGGCGGCTTCGGCAAGCTCGGCCGCAAACATGGCCTCTCTTGCGACAACCTCGTTTCAGCCGAGATCGTGACGGCGGACGGTCGACTGTTGCGGGCAAGCGCTACCGAACATCCGGACTTGTTCTGGGCCATCCGCGGGGGCGGCGGTAATTTCGGCATTGTCACGAATTTTGAGTACCGGTTGTTTCCGGTCGGTCCAGTCTTGTTGGCTGGCTCGGTCTTGTACCCGTACGATCGCGCACGCGATGCGATGCGCTTCTATCATGCGTTTGCGAAGGCCGCTCCGGACGAGCTGAGCCTGGATGCGGCGCTGGCGACCACGCCCTCAGGCGAGCGGGTCTTGAGTGTTTCGGCCTGCTATGTCGGTCCGATCGAGGAAGGCGAGCGGGTCGTCAGGCCGCTGCGCGGATACGGAGCACCAATTCAGGATGAGATCGCACCGCGTCCCTACGTGGAAATCCAGGCCGCCGGAGATCCTGTTTTTCCGCGCGGCCGTCGGTACTACTGGAAGGCACAGTTCCTGCGCGAACTGTCCGACGCTGCGATCGATACGCTCTTGGCGTCGTATGCGACAGCCGCGGCGGAATCGCTGCTTGTGTTGCAGCATGTTGGCGGCGCGATCGCGCGCATTCCGGCCAACGCCACGCCCTATGCCAACCGTGATGCGCTGTACGATTGCTTCCCCATTTCCATCTGGGACGATCCGGCAGAGGATACCGCGCGTATCCGCTGGGCGCGCGAGTTGTGGGACGCCATGCGGCCGTTCTCGACTGGCGGCGTCTATGCCAACAATCTCGGCGAGGAAGGAACCGAGCGCATTGAAGCTGCTTACGGCGAGAATCTTGCGCGACTGGTTGCGCTCAAGACCAAATATGATCCGACCAATTTCTTCCGGTTGAACCAGAACATCAAACCGACAGCAGGAGCGACGCGCGGACGTGCCGATTGATCCTGGCAGATCGAACCCGGCGTTGAGCCAACGCGCTTTCTCTGGCCCGCTCGGGGTCAAAAGCCGCCGATCGCGGCCGGGCCCGGCGATGTCCGCTTCATCCTCGATAGGCGGCGGAGGGGCCGGCATGAACGCGTGTCGGCCCTGGGCCAATTCCGGAAGTGAATAACCAAATTTTCCGCCTCCGTCAGGAAGCGGCCGACTATCCGGCGACGCGGCCGTGGCGGCGTGATTCGCTCATTCCCTGTGCTGCTTCGAGCTACCTCGTGTCTGCCGTGAGCTTCGGCCGGCCTGCGCAGGCGCCGACGGGCGCTCGTTGCATTATGCGGCGAGTTCCTCGGCACGCGCTGCGAACTGCTCATAAGCTTCTTGAAGGGGATCACGCACGTCAATGAAGTACGACGCTCCGACCCCGAGCAAAGCGCGCAAGTGCGCTGGCCCTGTACCCAGGTTCGGCGCGACCAGTGGAATTGTCGAACAAGGATCATTCGGGTAGAGGCGCTTGTACTCGGAAAAGTTGTCGAACAGCTCAAGACCGTTCCCACCGAACGTCTCGGTGGGAGCCCCCTCGGCCCAGATTACTTCATGTGTGTTGAGCACAATCTGGAAGTACTCGATGGTCTCCATATCCGGCGGCAAAGCCGGCGCGATGGAAGTTTCGTTTACGAGATCCCTCACCGGCATCAGGAAGCCGTCGATAAAGAGTGCGTGCAGGGGCGAGAGGTAAAGGTCGGTGTGGGGTGTCTTATCGTCGATGGCGAAGCGCGACACGCGGATCGGCATGACGCGCTTACTCCAGGAAGCCCCATTCCGTCTAAAGGTGTGTCGCCCGATCCACTTTATCGGCAAATCCTCGCCGCGCATCGTTTTGACGAGATCGCCAATTCCAAGATCCTCAATCTGTGCCTCGCCACGCGAAGTCAGAACCCGCGTGCCTTTGAGGAAGCAGTGACCGCGACCGCCGCCGTGCCCGCCGCCGTAACCGCCACCGTTACCGGGTGTGGCCTGAGAGCTCGGCGGCAGGGCTATCGATGCGAGAGCTGCGATACCAGCCAATTTGCCAGCAAACGCGACCGATGCACGCACGAAGTGGCGGCGTGCGGGGTTAAGTGTGTGTTGGTTATTGGAAGCACGCATGGCAGCCTCCTGCATGATTACACTTCGGCATTTTAGCTTCATCCAAGCCGGCCGTTTCGGTCAATTGGGTTGACGCGAGTTCGCTCTGTTCTTGCGAAGTACCTCTTCGGAGGGACGCGGAGCAATGCGGCCAGCATACAACCGCCCACAGACTTGAACGCCTGAGGCTTTCCGATGGCGCACGGTAAAGACGTATGCATGCGGCACCGCCTTGCAGGCGAATGTGAAGGTCTCCTAGCGCGTGATGAGATTAGGTTGAGTTGGAGCGGCAACGGAGGTTCACCTCTCCCTTGGGAGAGGCATAGGCCGCCTTCGGCGGCCGTCCTTGAGAGAACGCCGAAGCGCGGCTTCGGCTATGGCGGTAGCGCCGGGTGAGGGATTAAGGTCTCTCGTTGGAGCCGCGGCCCCTCACTCGATTTGCTGCGCAAATCGACCTCTCCCCGTCGGGGAGAGGTGAAGCGAATACGTGGCCGAATCGCTTCGATCCAAACTCATCTTGCTCTAGGGTCAAAAGCCGTCGATTGCGGCTAAGCCCGGCGATGTCCGCTTTGCCCTCGAAGGGCGATGGAGAGGCCGGCATGAAGGCTGTCGGCCTTGGGCCAACAGATGACCTGACCGACTCAAACTAATTCGCTCGCTTCCAAATCACATCGACGACATCTCCGGTCGGAGGACGAACTGTCAGCATCAGTTGGTCCCCTGTTATCGACCACAAAGCGCCTCTGATCTGTGCCACTCCAGTTCGGAAAGGAACTGCCTTGGACGTGAATGGCGATGCTGCTATCCGCCTCGTTTGTCGAATACGTTCCGAAGTAGGTTATCGTGCCATCCGCCGTTTCTTTGTTTTCCTGAGGCGTGCCCTGCCACAACGCATTGCTCGCGTATTTGGCGCGATCTGATCGCATCACCGTAATGATGTATCGACCACCGGCATCAAAGAAGGCGATACCCTTCGGGCGGTCCCCATAGCGTTCAACCTTTGTGCCGTCACTTCTCCTCTGCTCCCACGAAAGCAGCGTCCAAGTACCAACCAGTTGATCCTTAAGCGATTGTTTCTGGCCGAGCGCGTCGAATGTCATGATGGACGATCCAAAAATCGCGACAGTGCATGCGGCAAAGATCACTCGCAAACTCATTGGCTTCTCCCAAAGAGAAGACTGCATGGCGCTGATCCGGCAATGCCGCACGTTACCACGCCGGTAAGAAACGAGTAAGACTTGCATCGGCATGCCCGCCTCGGATCAAAAAGCCGCCGATCGCGGCCGAGCCCGGCAATGTCCGCTTCACCCTCGAAGCGCGACGTGGAGGCAGACATGGATGCATGTCGGCCTTGGGCCATAAGCGGGCTCATGCGGTTTGGCTGCCCTCAACTTTTGCAGCGGAACTCCGGTCACCACGCAAACGGTGCTGTCGCCTTGTCTCTGATTCGCCACACGAACTCCGGCATGAGATCGATGCGGGGGAATTGCGCCGGATACATCTGCTGCAGGACCGCGTTCAGCGGATAAAGAATGAGAAAGGTGGTGCGCGTGCCGGCATAGTAATAGTTGCCTTCGCCGGTTCTGGCCGGACTGACGCGGCCATCCACGAGCGGATGGTTCAAGAAGCGCTGCAGTGTCTTGATCGCTTCGACCAGCGGATCGCCGTCGCGGCCGTTGCAGTGCTCGTTCACCGTCATCTTGTCGATTGCCGCTCGGACTTCGGGCGTCGTCCCGTGAAATTTTCCGAGTTTGTAAAAGCACCACTTTACGAACAGCACGTCGTCGGACTTGTTGGCGCCGTTCTTGCCGACGGCTTGATCGACGTTCCAATAGAATAGCGGTCCTTTTGGCGATGAGATGATAGCGGGTCGCATGGCCCCTCCTTGGCAGGCTGACGACGATGCCATTCCATGATCGCAGCGCCTCATTACCAGCCTCTCGACCCTCATCGTACTGGTTCCACTCGTCCGATTGAAGGCCTTACGGAATACATTTGGTTCAAACGCGAACGGATGGGCCAGTCACCCGTTAGCGACCGATGTCGCGGCGCTGCAATATGTCGCGAGGGGCCTCAGCCGAACTCACGTCCGCTGGCTCAAAAGCCGCCGATCGCGACCGAGCCCGGCGATGTCCGCTTCACCCTCGAAGGGCGACGTGGAGGCAGACATGGATGCATGTCGGCCTTGGGCCATAAGCGGACATCAGCGAACTTCCCGAAAGCGGACGCGTTGTCGATCGCGGGGGACGTGAATCTGGCTTTGCCAAAGGGACATAGCGCCCCGACAGTTGGTGTCACGGTTGCGCGCAGACGCATTCGATCTTGCCGGAAGGAGGATAGCGAGATGACAGAACGAATTTCGCTGGAGGGAAGGGTCGCGGTTGTGACTGGCGCAGGTCGCGGGCTTGGGCGGGCCTACGTCGAACTTCTCGCCGAACGCGGCGCCCGGGTCGTTGTGAACGACCTGGGGACCGAGGTATCGGGGTTCGGGAAGGATTCCACGATCGCGGGACAGGTGGCCGATTGCATTCGATCCCGTGGAGGCGAGGCAATCGCGAATGACAGCAATGTTTCCACCCCTGAAGGTGGCAGTGACCTGATCGCGACGACCATCGAGCATTTCGGGAGAATAGACCTCCTCGTGAACAACGCTGGTATCTGCGGAAGCCAGCTATTCGAGGACGCCACGCTTGACGATTTCGATCACTATTGGCGGGTGCACCTCGGCGGGCCGGTTAACACGGTGAAGGCTGCCTGGCCGTATATGGTCGCACAGCGCTACGGGAAGATCATCTTCACGACGTCAGTCAGCGGCCTGTTTGGGTTACGTGGCCAAGCCACCTACGCTGCGGCCAAGTGCGCGGTAGTTGGATTGATGCGCATTCTTGCAATTGAAGGCGCTGAGCATGGGATTCTCGTGAACACCATTTCGCCAGCCGGGTACACGAGGATGCACCCAGCGGCGGTTGCGGATCCCGCTTGGCTGAAGCAGAGCGAAGCCACAATGCCGGTTGAGGCTGTTGCGCCAGCGATCGTCTGGCTGGCAAGCGATAGTTGTTCGGAAACGAACAGGATCTACAACGTGGAAGCCGGAGTGATCCAACGTATCGCTATCGTCATGGGACCTGGCTTCAACGATCCACACCTGACACCCGAGAGCATCGCCGAGAACTACGCAAAGGTCGAATCGATCGAGGGCTTCTTCGAGCCGGGTCCGTTCGAGCCCGGTCAGATACCCGCAACGGCGAAGTCTTGAGGAACGAGGTTACGTCATGGCGACGTTCGACTCTGGCAGACAGCGTTACTCTATGAACTTCTACGCAAGTCATCAACGGCCGCTCCAGCGGCGGAGCTACACTGGCCGCCCAAGTAGACCTGCTGAAGGTCAGCTAAGGGGTCAAAAGCCGTCGATTGCGGCTAAGCCCGGCGATGTCCGCTTTACCCTCGAAGGGCGGCGTGGAGGGCATGTCGGTCTTGGGCAATGACGTAGCAGATTACACCACCTGAAAAATCTCCAGTGTTCGCGTGTTCGTGGCGAGCGAGCCGCTGGCAATCGCGCAGATGCGGTTCAACCAGCCATATTTGTCCGAGCTCGTCTCGAAATAGGGTGTGGCCCGGAAATAGTACGTCCCCGGGTCAACGGTTTCGTTGCGATGCAAGCGGTCCAAGACATCTTTCGGAACGTGGCGAAGGCCCTTCCAGTGCATATAAATTTGATGCTTGTCGTCGGTCTCGAGCATCAGCCGCACTTCGATATCCAACACGTCGTCGCGGCGCAGAAGCGTCCATGCGCCACCCCCCGGCAATACCACGCCCTTGAGCTTTGGGCCTTCGAAGCTGCCGGTATTGAGCCTTGCGATGCGCCGGATGCCATAAGGCGTGTCACCTAGAATCGAGATTTCAAAATCCAGGTCGATGGTGAAAAGAAACTCGGTCTTGATCTCGGGCACGGGTTCCGTTCCCAGGACGTGCCACTATGGACCATATTGACTATTGCAGCGAAGAAGTCGGCCATTGTCGGATGTCGCTGCGCTCATTCATTTTGAATCAAACATGTCCGCTGAGTGTCAGAACCGATGACGGACGAGCCCGGCAATTTCCGCTTTGTCCTCTGGCGTCGACGTTGATGAATGCTCGCCCTACGCCGGCTTCACGATCACCTTCAGCCCGTCGCGCGGCTTCGGAATCGGCCACATCTGCCAATCGGCCTTGTAGCCCGCCGGCAGCGACACATCGAGATTCTGCACGAAGTGCCGGGCAAAGCACTTCGCCTGCATGTTGGCGAAGTGCAGGCCGAGGCACATATGCGCGCCGCCGCCGAACGGCACCCAGGCGAAGCGGTGGCGGCCGCGCTGCGCCTCCTCGGTGAAGCGCAGCGGATCGAACCTCTCAGGCTCCGGCCAGATGTCCTTCATGTGGTGCGTGAACAGCGGATTGACGCCGACCATGGTGCCGGCGGGGATCGCATATCCCCTGAAGGAGAAATCGCGCACCGCGCGCCGCGGCATCGACGGCACCGGCGGCTTCAGCCGCAGCGCTTCCTTGAACGCCATCTCCGACAGCGGCATCGCGTTGAGATGCTCGAGGCTGGTCGGCTGGTCGGACGCGATCCCGAGCGCGGCGACCTCGTCGCGCAGCTTCCGCTGCCATTCCGGATGCGCGGCGAGCTCGCCGACGAACGAGGTCAGCGACGAGGTCAGCGTGTCGTGCGCCGCCATCATCAGAAAGCTCATGTGGTCGATGATGTCCTGCTCGGAGAGCAGCGCGCCGTCGTCGTGCTTCAACTGGCACAGCTGCGAGAACAGGTCGTTGCCGCCGCCGCGGGCGCGCCGGATCGGAATCTGCTCGGCGAAATAGGCGACGATGCGCTTTCGGCCCCTGACTCCGCGCGCCATTTGCGTGCCCGGCAAGGGCTTGCGGATCGGCGCCACTGCCGCAGCCACCATGTCGACGAAGGCACGGTTGATCTCGTCGACCTCGGGGCCGATGTCGGCGCCGAGGAACGAGGTCGCTGCGAGGTCGAGCGTCAGCTGCTTCATCGCCGGATAGATCAGCATCTCCCCTCGTTTCGTCTTCCACTGCGCCACGCGCGCAGCGATCCCCATGTCGAGCTCGGTGAAATACGATTTCATCGGCTCGCTTTTGAAGGCGACCGACAGCGCGCGGCGATGCAAGCGGTGCTCCTCGAAATCGCGCAGCATCAGCCCGCGCGGAAACAGCAGGCCGAGGATGCGGCCCCAGCCATGTTCGGATGAGAATTGTTTGGCCTGGTCGAACATCACGAGTTCGTTGGCTTCGGGTCCGAGCAGCACGATGCTGGTCTCGCCGAACAGATGGCTGCGGTAGCACAGGCCATACTTCGCGGCGTTCTGCTCGATATGACCCTTGGGGTCGGCGAGCACTTCCAGCGTCTTGCCGATGATGGGCCAGCCCTCGTCGCCCGGGATATGCTTCAGCGAATTACGCTTCGGCGGTGTGAGCGCGTAGGGGGTAGGTGCCACATTCTGCATCGACATGGCCATTGCTCCGATTGGGACGCCATCGCCTGGATACGGTCGGACGAGGTGGAAGCTGATCGTCCGAAAATCATCATGCTCAAGAAATAGGTCCGGTCAGCAAATAGCCCTTTGCCGCTCCCGCATCAGCTTCCGCCTCGTGCGGGAGGCCGCGCAGGGCTGTGCCAGTCTAGCCGAAAACGACGCCTGCGCGGGGAGAAAACAACGACGCCGACGGCATTCCTGCGGATTTGTGATCGCACAATCATTGGCCCATATTGCTGCTGGGTCCGCCGTGGTCCAGTCGCGCAGATCAGATCGACGATCACGATGGCCGGTCCGGACGAGCCGAAGAATGTGCTCTTCGTCACAACCGTGTCTTCGTCGTCTGGAGACGAAGACGAGAGGTGCGACAAATTAACCCGACGGGCAATTTTCCGCTTCGCGATTGACCCAACTCAGATGTTCAATCCCCCCGTCTCACCCGATTGAGGGGCGCGTCGCGATCGTCACGAGTGTTGCGGTGAGATGCGGTGGACGCGGATGTCACGACTGACGAGCGTGACGGATGCGGACGGTGAAGTCGTGTGGTCTCGACGCCCCAGTGGCAGGTGTCTCTTCGCAAGATGCGAAGCATCTTTGTGAAGACGGTGACAAAAAAGCCAAGTCTCGCCGGGGAGAGCACGAAGTAAGCCGTAAACCATCGCGCAGGGAAAGCCGGAGTGTTTTCCGGTTTCACCTGTGGTCCTACCCCTGTGCTTTTTTCACTGCACAGGGCCCATGGGTGCGATCGGCACCCGGCTTTCCCTGCGCCCTCTGATCGAGATGAGGACGAAACGAAGAGCAAAGCTCGGACAAATCATGTCGCGAGAATGCGGATTTTTGCGCAAGCACCAGACAACGAAAACGGATGGTCGCGCTCAATTCTGCCCCCGTCATGCTGAGGAGGCCGCAGAGAGGCCGTCTCGAAGCACGACGGCCACCAGCGAGGCCGGCCATCCTTCGAGGCTCGCTGCGCGAGCGCCCAGGATGACGGAACGAATAGCTGCGCGAACACAGCGCGACGCGCCGAAGTCACGCCTTCTGCTTGGCGGCCGCCTTCTGCAGATCCGGTGCATTCACGGCGGGGATGGCGACGCGGCCGGGGCCGGTCTGCTGAAGCGCGGCGGCGGCCTTGTCGTTCTCCATGATCTTGGCCATCACCGCTTGGCCTGCACGCTCGAACACTGCGCGATTGTCGATCAGGAACTGGCGCGACTTGCGCAGGCCATCGATATAGCCGTTGATCTCGGGGATCACATAGCGCGCGACCAGGTCCCAGCTCCGGCGGGTGTTTTCCGGATTGGCCCAGTCATGCGCGAAGCCCACGATGGTGCCGACGCCGCCGGACACCTGCACGAGATTCTTGATCATCTTCACGAGATCATCCGGCGTGCCGATGGTGGAGGCGGCGCCGTCGACGAAGGCGGTCTTGTCGACGGCTTCGTCCGGCGAGGAGAACGCGGTCAGGCCCGGCCGCATCAGGGTGCCGACATTATACTCGTTGTGCCAGCGCATCAGGCCGGCGCCGGCCTCGCGCCGCGCCTGCTCGCGGGTCTCGGCGATGTGCCACGACAGCAGCACGCGCCAGTTCGAGCGGCTCACAGTGGTGCCGGCCTTCTTGGCGGCATCCTCGGCAAACTGCCATTGCTGCGGCAGCGCCATCAGGCCCTGAGTCGACATCGAGCCGAGCGAGATGATGCCGATGCCGTACTTTCCGGCCAGCGTCATGCCCGACGGCGAGATCTGCGAGGCCACCACGAACGGCATGTCCTCCTGCAGCGGCAGGATCTGCAGCGCGGCGTCGTGCATCTCGAACCAGTCGCTCTTCGCCGTGACGCGTTCGCCGTTGAACAGCCGGCGGATCACCGCAATCGCCTCGTCCTGGCGGTCGCGCTGCGTCATCGGGTCGATGCCGAGCGTGTGGGCGTCGGAGGCGAGCGCGCCGGGGCCGGAGCCGAAGATGGCGCGGCCGCCGGTCATGTGGTCGAGCTGCACCATGCGCTGCGCGACGTTGAATGGGTGGTGATAGGGCAGCGAGATCACGCCGGTGCCGAGCTTGATGCGCTTGGTCCGCTCGCCGGCGGCGGCCAGGAACATCTCCGGCGACGCGATCGTCTCCCAGCCCGAGGAATGGTGCTCGCCGCACCAGAACTCGTCATAGCCGAGGTCGTCGAGCTGCTCGACAAAATCGAGGTCGCGGCGGAATTGCAGCATCGGATGCTCGCCGATCGGGTGATGCGGGGCGAGGAAGGCTCCGAACTTGAGGCGCGCCATAGGTCGTTCTCTCCGGCTTATTTGTTATCGGGGGCTTTTGATCAACCTACGGGGTGGGCCCGGGCATGGCAATGCTTGGGGGCTGCAGCGCCCGCATGGTTGTTGCGCAAATCGGCGGCGCTTGCCGCCGTCCGGAATGTTTCCCAGCGCGTCAACGCAAGTTGGCCCCCGAGGCCGAACTCCCGTGATCCGTTTCTTACCTCGGAGGTAATCGAACGGATGACCGGAATCTGCTGATGTCAGGCGTCTCATTGTTTCGGGCGGGGCCACAGCGCATGCATCAGATCGTTTCGGCGCGAGCGGACACATCCCGCCGCTGGTGGGTGCTTGCGATCGTCGTCGCCGCGCAGTTCATGTTCGGCGTCGATGCCTTCATCGTCAACGTGGCGATCCCGACGATTGCAGTGGAGCTGAAGGCGACGCCGGCGCAGATCGAGGCCGTGATCGCGATCTACCTGATCGCCTATGCGACGCTGGTGGTGACCGGCGGCCGGCTCGGCGACATCTACGGCACAAGAAACGTGTTCATCGCCGGCGTCGCCGGCTTTTCGCTGACCTCGCTGTGGTGCGGCCTCGCGCAATCCGGCCCCGAGCTGATCGCAGCAAGGCTGGCGCAGGGGACGACCGCGGCGCTGATGGTGCCGCAGGTGCTGGCGACACTGCATCTGCAGTTCTCGGATGCCGCCCGCGCGCGGGCCTTCGGCATCTACGGCGTCGTGCTTGGGCTCGCGGGTGCCGCGGGCTTCATGCTCGGCGGCGTGCTGGTGACGCTCGATCTCGCCGGCCTCGGCTGGCGCGCGGTGTTCTTCGTCAACGTGCCCTGCGGCGTCATCATCATCGCGGCGGCGCTGAAGATCATGCCGACCGTACCGCGCCGCGTCGGCATGCGGCTCGATATAGCAGGCGCGCTCGTGCTGTTCGCGGGCCTGCTGTGCCTGATCGGCCCGCTGCTGTTCGGCTACGATCTCAACTGGTCGGGTGAGGTGTGGCTGGTGATGGCGGCGGGCGTTGCGATCGTGGCCGGCTTCGTGCGGCTGGAGCGCATCGTGGCGTGCCGCGGCGGCATGCCGTTGATCGATCTGGCGCTGCTGTCGGACGTCGCCTTCATGCGCGGATTGGTCGCCGTGTTCTTCTTCTTTTTCGCCAATCTGTCCTTCTACCTCGTCATGACCATCTTCATGCAGAGGGGCTTGCAGATTCCGCCGCTGCAGGCGGGACTGGTGTTCGTGCCGCTGGCGTTGACCTTCGTGGTCGCCTCGCGCCACAGCGGCGTGCGCGCCCGGCATCGCGGCACGCTGGTGCTGATCGAGGGCTGCGCCTTGCAGATCATCGGTCTTGCCGCGCTCGTTGCCGCCGTCGAGATGATCGCGGCACCGTCGGCGCTGATGCTTGCGCTGGTGCTGATGATTGTCGGCTATGGTCAGGGACTGGTGATGGCGCCGTTGTCGAGCGCGGTGCTCTCGAGCGTGAATCCTGCGAGCGCCGGTGCAGGCTCGGGCATGTATGGAACGACAACGCAAATCGGTAATGCGGCCGGTGTCGCCGCAATCGGCGCGGTTTTCTTCGCCGTCGAGACTGCGATTTCATCACGCGTGGCGCTGTTTGCGGCATGCGCATTGTTTGTGCTGTCGGTCGCGATTTCAGCCGCATTTCTGTCATGGATGCGTCGCGCCAGCGCATGATCCGAAAAGGTAGAAGCCGTTTTCCGAAACATCATGCTCAAATCAGGAGATGATCACGCGTTAACGCCGAATCTCACGATTCAGAGGGAATGACAGCACACGGCCTTTTCAGTTTGCAGTGCAGCAACTATCTGGTTTGGTAACACCAGAAGAAGAATCACCTCAGGAGTTGCTGTTGTCACTGGTCAACAACGTCGAATTTCTGCGTCATCTGCCCAAGATGAACGCGTTCAACGGCTTGGGCGCGCTCGCTCCCGCCGTGCCGACGCCGCTCGTCGAGACGACCGAATTCGGCGCCAATCCCGGCGCACTGAAGATGTTCTCGTTCGTGCCCGCGCAGCTTGCGCGGTCGCCGGCGCTCGTCGTCGTGCTGCATGGCTGCGGCCAGACGGCGGCGTCCTACGATCTCGGCACCGGCTGGTCGACGCTCGCCGGGCATTACGGTTTCGCGCTGCTGGTGCCGGAGCAGCAGGCGATCAACAACGGCAATACCTGTTTCAACTGGTTCAACCCGGAGGATATCGCGCGCGGCCACGGCGAGGCTCGTTCGATCAGGCAGATGATCGCGCACATGGTCAGCACGCATCAGGTCGATCCGCGGCGCGTCTATGTGACGGGATTGTCCGCCGGCGGCGCGATGGCCTCCGTCATGCTCGCGACCTATCCCGATGTGTTCGCGGGTGGCGCGATCATCGCTGGCCTGCCGTACGGCGTCGCCAGCAATCTGCGCGAGGCGCTGCATGCGATGATGCATGCGAGCGCACTGCCCGCGCCTGAGCTCGGCGATCTCGTCCGCAAGGCCTCGACGCACAAGGGCGCGTGGCCGAAGATCTCGGTATGGCACGGCAGCGCCGACCGCACCGTGCATCCGGCCAATGCCGATGCGATCGTGCGGCAATGGCTCGACGTCCACGGTCTGCCGCTTGGCGCGATGTCGAAATCCGATGTCGACGGCCACGCGCGCGAGGTCTGGTGGAATGCCGACGGCGAGACGCTGGTCGAGTCCTACACCATCACCAACATGGCGCATGGCACGCCGCTCGGCCTCGCCGACAATGACGAGCGCTATGGCGTGGAGGGCGCGTTCCTGATCGAGGCCGGAATCTCGTCATCCTATCACATCGCGAGCTTTTTCGGCCTGACCGATCGAGCGCGTCAGCCGCATGTGGCGCCGACGGGTGTCCCGCGCGAGCGCGCCGACACGATCTCCATGACGATTCCAGTGACGGCGTCGGAGCCCGCCACCGCAGCGGCACCCGGCCGCCGCAGCACCCGGCCGCGCAAGGCGCGGAGCCGCGGCGTCGATGTCGGCCGCGTCATCGCGCGGGCGCTGACGGCCGCGGGGCTGATGAAATAGCAGGCGAGGTTGGCGCCTGAGCAGCTCACATCTCGCCGGTCAGGAACGGGTTCGTCATCCGCTCCTGGCCGATGCTCGAGCCCGCGCCGTGGCCGCAGATGAAACCGACATCGTCGCCGAGCGGCAGCAGCTTCTCCTTGATCGACTGGATCAGCGTCGCATGGCTGCCGCCGGGCAGGTCGGTGCGCCCGACCGAGCCCGCGAACAGGACGTCGCCGACATGCGCGAAGCGCAGCTCCTTGTTGAAGAACACCACGCTGCCCGGCGAATGCCCGGGGCAGTGCAGGATGTCGAAGGTGAGATCGCCGATCGAGACCTGGTCGCCCTCGTCGAGCCAGCGGTCCGGGCCGAAATTGCGCACCCCGGTCATGCCGAAGCGCTCGCCGCTCGAGACGACATTGTCGAGCAGATATTTATCGGCGATGTGCGGTCCCTCGATCTTGACCTGCAGCGCGTCGCGCAGCTCCGCGGCGCCGCCGACATGATCGATGTGGCCGTGTGTCAGCCAGATCTTCTCCACCGTCACGCCGGTCTGCTTGATCGCGGCCTGGATCTTCGGCACGTCCCCGCCGGGGTCGATCACCACGGCCTTCTTGGTTGGCTCGTGCCAGATGATGGTGCAGTTCTGCTCGAACAGCGTCACCGGTACGATGATCGCGCCGGCCTTCGGTTTGGTTTCGGTTTTCTCGTCCATGACGTCACCATAGGCTTCCAGGAAAAGCCGTCAACACGGACTGGAAATGCGCCTGACCCGGCGTGTGATCCCAAAACAGACCGTGATAAGGTCGTGCCTGGCAGAACAAATTCGTGAGCAGCCCGGTACGCCGCTGCTCTCAACCATGATCTAGGTCCTCGCAGTCCGGAACTCCATGACCCAGGCCTCAAAACCACCGCTCGGCGGACACCGGACTACTGCCCGCGCATTCTTCGTCGCGGACCGCATCAACACGTCCGGCCTGGAGCGCGGCGACGTGCTGGCCACGACGCCGCTTGCATTCCGCGTCAACGACAGTGGCGTCGCCATTCTGTTCCGTTACGGCGTCGTCGTCCTGATCGGTCTCAACGCGCTCGAGGAGGATGAATTCCTTCGCAGCCTGCAGTCACGGATGACCGGCCATTTCACCCGGCGCGAAGAGGAGATCGCGATCATCGAGGTCGCCGCGGAGAAGGACGATCAGATTCCGCCCGGCGGTCCGATCTATCTGCAAGGCCTGTCGCCGGAACGCCTGATCATCGTCGGCGAGGCGCTGGCCAAGAGCGTGGTGCTGGCGCGGCACGAGCGCGAGGTCGCGGCCGTCTTCGACATGACCGAGCCATTGGCGCGTGAACTTGCCAAGGGCGGGCGGATCTACGGCGGGCGCGCTGCGATCCTGAAGCACATCGGCAATGCGCTGTTGGTCCGGCATCGCGTGTCCGGTCCGGTCGAGGTGTCGGAGAAGCCGGACATCCTGTGGGACAAGCCGCAGCTCGAGCGGCTCTACGCCCGGCTCGAGGATGAGTATGAGCTCAAGGAGCGTGCCGAGTCGCTGAATCGCAAGCTTGCCGTCATCGCCGAGACCGCCCAGGTCCTGACCGACATCATCGACACCGGCCGCTCGCTGCGGCTGGAGCTGATCATCGTCTTCCTGATCCTGTTCGAGGTTCTGATCACCATCTTCCAGATTGTGACGGCCCGGCACTGAGCCCGCCGTCATTTTTCCGTCCCGAATTGTGCGTCATCCGTGAACCCGGCGGTGGCACCGGGCGTTGCCCCGCTTGGGCCGGGCGGCGAGCTTGGGGTGCGGGATGGATCAGGGCGACACGGACTGGTGGCGGCACGGAATCTTCTATCAGATCTATCCGCGCTCGTTTCAGGATACTGACGGCGACGGCGTCGGCGACATCAGGGGGATCATCAAGCGGCTGCCTTATCTGACGGAGCTTGGCGTGGATGCGATCTGGCTGTCGCCGATCTTTCCTTCGCCGATGGCCGATTTCGGCTACGATATCTCGGACTACACCGCCATCGATCCGCTGTTTGGGACGATGGAGGATTTCGACGAGCTTGTCGCGGCCGCGCATGATTCCGGCCTCAAGCTGATCCTCGATCTCGTCCCGAACCACACTTCCGAGCAGCATCCCTGGTTCGTCGAGGCGAAGAGCTCACGCGAGAAC
The DNA here is from genome assembly GCF_029910015.1 of Bradyrhizobium sp. ISRA436. NCBI lineage: Bacteria > Pseudomonadati > Pseudomonadota > Alphaproteobacteria > Hyphomicrobiales > Nitrobacteraceae > Bradyrhizobium > Bradyrhizobium sp. ISRA436. Next base: position 7,430,679 of record NZ_CP094519.1, on the reverse strand, counting down.
CCCAAGCGCGATTGGTACATCTGGCGCGATCGCGCGCCTGACGGTGGGCCGCCCAACAACTGGCTGTCCGAATTCGGCGGCAGCGCCTGGGCGTATGACGAGGCCTCGGGGCAATATTACTATCACGCCTTCCTCGCCCAGCAGCCCGATCTCAACTGGCGCAATCCCGAGGTGCGGGCGGCGATCTACGACGTGATGCGCTTCTGGCTGCGCAAGGGCGTCGATGGCTTCCGCGTCGATGTGATCTGGCACCTGATCAAGGACGCTGAATTCCGCGACAATCCGCCGAACCCGCACTATATCAAGGGCCGGCCGCCGTACGAGACATTCCTCACGCAATACTCGACGGACCAGCCCGAGGTGCATGCCGTCATCACCGAGATGCGCCGCGTCACCGAGGAGTTCGATAATCGCGTGCTGATCGGCGAGGTCTATCTGCCGCTGCACCGGCTGGTCGCCTACTACGGCAACGATCTGCGCGGCGCGCAGATGCCGTTCAATTTCGCGCTGCTGTCGACCATGTGGAGCGCGCGTTCGGTCGAGAAGATCATTGTCGACTACGAAAAGGCACTGCCGCCGGGGGCATGGCCGAACTGGGTGCTCGGCAATCACGACCGGCCGCGGGTGGCGAGCCGGGTTGGGCTCGCACAGGCGCCAGTCGCCGCGATGCTGCTGCTGACGCTGCGCGGGACACCGACGCTCTATTACGGCGACGAGATTGGGATGCGTCAGCTCGCGATCGCGCCGGACCAGGTGCGCGATCCCTTTGAGAAGAACGTGCCGGGCATCGGTGTCGGCCGCGACGGCTGCCGCACGCCGATGCAATGGAGCGCAGAGCGCTACGCTGGTTTCTCGACAGTGGAGCCCTGGCTGCCGCTGGCACGCGACTTCGCCGGCGACAACGTCGCCGGACTGGAGGCGGACAGGGCATCGATCCTCAACCTCTACAAGGCGCTGATCGCGCTGCGGCGACGGATGCCGCAGCTCGTCCGCGGCAATTACGAGCCGGTGGCGGCGCATGGTGACGTCCTGCTCTATCGGCGGCGCAGCGCGGAAGGCGTGGCGGTGATCGCGCTGAATCTTGGTACGGAGGCCGCGGCGATCATCTCCAGCGCCATCGGCTTCAGCAATGAGATCCTGCTGTCGACGTTCATGGACCGGCAGGGCGAGAAGATCGAAGGCAAGCTCGAACTGCGTGGCAACGAGGGCGTGATCCTCGGCCTGCCATTGCCGTGATGATTTTCGTGATGTGAGCACAATCCTGAGGCTCCCTCTCCGCTTGTGGCGGAGGGCCGGGGTGGGGGTCTCTCCGCAGTGGGTTGGATAGTCGATCCTGACTATCCAACCAGCGGCAACGCGGTTCCGTCGCGAATTCGCGGCCGAATCCGGCGCTGCCGCCGCGCAACGGAATCGGCTAATCTTGCCGCGATGGAATCGCCCGCCCACCAGATCGCGCTTGTGCCCGCGCCTGACCGACGCCAGTCGGAGACCGCGCTTGCGGTCGCGCGCGGCACGGCGAGGCTCCTGAGATCGCTGGGCTTTTCCTGCATCAGTGAGTTGCCGCTGCCGTCCGGCCGCCGCGCCGACCTGGTCGCGCTCAATGAGCGCGGCGAGATCTGGATCGTCGAGATCAAGTCGTCGGTGGAAGATCTGCGCGCCGACCAGAAATGGCAGGACTACCGGATGCATTGCGACCGGTTGTTCTTCGCCTTTACCCAGGATCTGCCGTGCGAGATCTTTCCCGCCGATACCGGCCTGATCATCGCCGACGCCTATGGCGCGCATTTGCATTGCGAGGCACCCGAGCATCGCCTGCCGGCGCCAACGCGCAAGGCGATGACGGTGCGCTTTGCCATGGCCGCGGCGCAGCGGATCAACCGGCTGGTCGACCCGCAGGGGCATAGCGAGTTTTGAAGACGGTCACGCAGCCCGGATGAAGCGCAGCGCAATCCGGGTAAGCCTTTCCGCTGAACGGTCCGCCCCGGATTTCGCTGCGCTCCATCCGGGCTACAAAAAGCAAATGGCCGGGACGTCCAGCGCGAAGACGAGCTTCGCGCTTTTGCCCGGCCATCACGAAGGAATGTCAAACGACGCTTACCGCGGCGCGCGCTTGGCGAGGATGCGCTGCAGCGTGCGGCGGTGCATGTTGAGCCGGCGCGCGGTCTCCGAGACGTTGCGGTTGCACATCTCGTAGATGCGCTGGATGTGCTCCCAGCGCACACGGTCGGCCGACATCGGATTGGTCGGCAGCTCGGACTTCTCGGTACCACTCGCCAACAGCGCGGCGACGACGTCGTCGGCGTCGGCCGGCTTCGACAGATAATCGACGGCGCCCATCTTCACCGCGGTGACGGCGGTGGCGATGTTGCCGTAGCCGGTGAGCACGATCGCACGCGCATCGGGACGCTTGCGCTTCAACGCCGAGACGACGTCGAGACCGTTGCCGTCGCCAAGCCGGAGGTCGACGACCGCGAAAGCGGGCGCGGCACGGCCGATCTCGGCGAGACCATCGGACACAGTATCGCATGACGTCACCGAGAAGCCGCGTGTCTCCATGGCGCGCGACAGGCGCTCCAGGAACGGCTTGTCGTCCTCGACAATGAGGAGCGATCGGTCGGTGTGCTCATTCAGTTCAGCGATAGCGTTCACTGTCGATTTTTCCCTGTGGCAGACCGCCATTATATGGGGGCGCAGTGCGGCGCTGCCAAGGCAGCCGAAAGTCGCGGCCGCTGCATCAGTAATGCCAGACGTGTGATTGAGAATTGTTCTTAAGATGCGCTCTCGGCGTTCGGCGCTGTGCCTTCGAAGCGCTCGCGCGGCCAGACGATCTGAGCGACGGCGCCGTGATCGGGGAAGATGCGGTTGGTAAACGACACCTTGGCGCCGGTGCGCTCCAGCAGCGTCCTTGCGATGAAAACGCCGAGACCCAGGCCTCCGCGGGTATTTTGAGCCTCATCTGCGCCCCGGCGGCGCGACAGATAAGGTTCTCCGATCCGTTTCAGCATGTCCGGCGCGATGCCCGGACCGTCATCGGAGATCACAATCTCAACGGTTTCGGCATTCCACCACGCATTCACCTCGACCGTCCGGTGCGCGAAATCGACGGCATTTTCCAGAATATTTCCGACTCCATAGAGAATCGCGGGGTTGCGGGCGCCGATCGGCTCGGGTGTCGCTGCGACAGCAAGCCGCACCTTGATATTGACGCCGAAGTCGCGATGCGGCGCCACCGCCTCCTCGATCAGCGTCGACAGCTTCATGTTGTCGAACGGCGCGCCGCTCGATGACAACTGCGCGATCTTGCTCAGGATGTCGCGGCAGCGCTGCGCCTGCTCGCGCAGGGTCTTCAGGTCACCTGCGAGGCTCGGCTCCTGCACCGTCTTCTCGAGTTCGCGCGAAATCAGGAAGATCGTCGACAGCGGGGTGCCGAGCTCGTGCGCCGCGGCGGCGGCAAGGCCGTCGAGCTGGGTCAGATGCTGCTCGCGCGTCAGCACCAGTTCGGTGGCCGCGAGCGCGTCGGAGAGCTGACGCGCTTCCTCCGTCACCTGAAACGCATAGAGGCTGGTGACACCGATCGCGAGCAGGATCGAAAACCAGACGCCGATCAAATAGATCGGCGGCAGCACCAGCGGATCGTCGGCGTCCCACGGCAGCGGAAGATGGTAGAAGAACAGCGCCGAGGCGCAGGCGACCGCTAGGCAACCAAGCGCGATGGTCAGCCGGACCGGCAGCACCGTGGCCGAGATCAGCACGGGTGCGAGGAACAGGAACGAGAACGGGTTCTGCAGGCCGCCGGTGAAATAGAGCAGCGCGGCAAGCTCCACAATGTTGAGCGCGAGCAGGGCAGCGGCGTGGGTCGGCTCCAGCCGTTGCATCGGATTGAAGGCGATCTGCAGTCCCAGATTGAGCAACGCCGAGAACGCGATGATGCAGACGCAGGGTACGATCGGAACGTCGAATTCCAATCCCTGGGCGACGATGAAGATCGCCACCAGCTGGCCAAGCGCGGCCAGCCAGCGCAGCCGCAGGATCGTATCCAGGCGGACATAGCTGCGTGGCTGGCGGAAATCGGAGGCGGCGAGGTCGGTCATATCTGGACCTTAGCTGTGCTATGGGCAGCGCACAAATTCGCGACTTACCGCAAGGAGGCGGCGCAAGCCTTGCGCTTATTGTCGCAATGGCTCAATGAACGGCCATATGCAACAGAGCGAGACAGGTCAGGGGCAACCGCCGGCGGCCGATCTGAGCGGATCGGCAGCGATCGATGTCGCGCATCTGGTCAAGCTCTACAAGACCACCCGCGCCGTCGACGATATCTCCTTCCGCATCGCGCGCGGTAGCATCACCGGACTGCTCGGCGGCAACGGCGCCGGCAAGACCACGACGATCGCGATGATCATGGGGCTGGTGCTGCCGACCTCGGGCCGAGTTCAGGTCTTGGGCGCCAAGATCCCCGAGCAGAGCTACGACGTGCTCGGCCGGATGAACTTCGAAAGCCCCTATGTCGATATGCCGATGCGGCTCACGGTGCGGCAGAACCTGACGATTTTCGGGCGCCTTTATGCGGTGACGCATTTGCGCGAGCGGATCGACCGGCTTGCCGCCGATCTCGACCTCAAGGATTTCCTCGATCGCGCCAATGGAAAGCTGTCCGCCGGGCAAAAGACGCGCGTCGCGCTCGCGAAGGCGCTGATCAACCAGCCGGAACTGCTGCTGCTGGACGAGCCGACCGCGTCGCTCGATCCTGACACCGCCGATTGGGTGCGGCAGCATCTTGAAACCTATCGCAAGACCCACAACGCCACGATCCTGCTCGCATCGCACAACATGCTGGAGGTCGAGCGCCTGTGCGACCGCGTCATCATCATGAAGCGCGGCAAGATCGAGGACGACGACAGCCCTGACCGGATCATGGCGCGCTATAACCGTGACACGCTGGAAGAGGTGTTTCTCGACGTCGCGCGCGGCCGGATGCGGGAGGGCGTGACGTGAGTGAGGTCGTGAGCCGGCAGAATCACGGAATTTCCCTGCATCGCATCAATGCGATGGTGCTGCGCTATTGGTATCTGTTGATGTCGTCGTGGCCGCGGCTTCTGGAACTGGTCTATTGGCCGGCGCTGCAGATCATCACCTGGGGCTTCCTGCAGACCTACATCTCGCAAACCTCGGGTTTCTTCGCCAGGGCCGGCGGCTCGCTGATCGGCGCCGTCATCCTCTGGGACATCCTGTTCCGCGGGCAGCTCGGCTTCTCGATCTCGTTTCTCGAAGAGATGTGGGCGCGCAATCTCGGCAACCTGATGATGAGCCCGCTGAAGCCGATCGAGTTCCTGCTCTCGCTGATGATCATGAGCCTGATCCGGCTCGCCATCGGCATCACCCCGATGACGCTGATGGCGCTGTTCTTTTTCGGCTTCAACTTCTACGCCATCGGGGTGCCGCTGATCGCGTTCTTCTGCAATCTGATCTTCACGAGCTGGTCGGTTGGCGTGTTCGCCTCGGGCCTGGTGCTGCGCAACGGGCTCGGCGCCGAAAGCATCGTCTGGACGCTGATGTTCGCGGTGATGCCGCTCGCCTGCATCTACTATCCGGTCGATGTGCTGCCGGTCTGGCTGCAATATGTCGCCTGGACCTTGCCGCCGACCTATGTGTTCGAGGGCATGCGCGCGCTTCTGATCGACCACGTCTTCCGCGCCGACCTGATGATCGATGCGCTTCTGATCAACGCGGTCCTGTTCGCTGCATCTTTTGCAACCTTCCTTGCCCTCTTGCGCAGCGCCAAGCGTCACGGATCGCTGCTCAGCGCTGGTGAATAAATGTCACTTTCCCAAGGAATTTCGCTGTTTTAGGCAGATATCGACCCTAAATATACCTAGCGTCGCATTGACGCATTATTGCGCATTCGTCAGTATGCTGCGGCGCAAAACAGGGGTATGACAGGGGTCAGAACGACGATGCCGATTGGTGAATTTGGCGGTGCCCCGCCACTGGTGGCGGAAGGCAGGCCGGCACTCACGACGCCGCTTTACTGGATGTACGAGATGGCGCATGCGTCGCTCAATCCGGCGCGCGCGGTGACCGACGCCACCAAGATTCTGTTCCAGAATCCGCTCAATCCGTGGACGCACACCGAGTTCGGCAAATCGGTCGCTGCCGCATGCGAATTGTTCGAGCGTACCACCCGCCGCTACGGCAAGCCCGAATGGAACCTGCCCACGACCGAGGTCAACGGCATCCACACCGCGGTCGAAGTCCGTTCGATTTGGGAAAAGCCGTTCTGCCGCCTGCTGCATTTCGACCGCAAGCTGACGCGCCCGCTGCGCGCGCCCCAACCGCGCGTGCTGATCGTGGCGCCGATGTCGGGCCATTATGCGACGCTGCTACGCGGCACGGTCGAGGCATTCCTGCCGACGCATGAGGTTTACATCACCGACTGGGCGGACGCGCGCATGGTGCCGCTTGCAGCCGGCCGCTTCGATCTCGATGATTATGTCGACTACGTCATCGAGATGCTGCACACGCTCGGCGGCAACATCCATGTCATCGCGGTGTGCCAGCCGTCGGTGCCGGTGGTCGCGGCCGTGTCCGTGATGGAAGCGAACAAAGATCCCTTCGTGCCGCTGTCGATGACGCTGATGGGCGGTCCGATCGATACAAGGCGCAATCCGACCGCGGTCAACAACCTGGCCGAAGAGCGCGGCATCGAATGGTTCCGCAACAATGTCATCACCAAGGTGCCGTTCCCGCATCCCGGCGTGATGCGCGACGTCTATCCGGGCTTCCTGCAGCTCAACGGCTTCATCAGCATGAACCTTGACAGGCACATGGACGCGCACAAGGCGCTGTTCGCCAATCTGGTGAAGGGTGACGGCGATCTCGTCGACAAGCACCGCGAATTCTACGACGAGTACCTCGCGGTGATGGATCTCACGGCGGAGTATTACCTGCAGACCGTGGAGCTCGTGTTCGTCAAGCACGCGCTGCCGAAGGGCGAGATGACCCATCGCGGCAAGCCGGTCGACCCCTCGAAGATCCGCCGCGTTGCGCTGATGACGGTGGAAGGCGAGAAGGACGACATCTCCGGCCTCGGTCAGACCGAGGCGACGCACGCGCTCTGCACCGCGATTCCCAAGCATCGCCGCGTCCACTACGTGCAGAAGGGCGTTGGGCATTACGGCGTGTTCAACGGCTCGCGTTTCCGCTCCGAAATCGTGCCGCGCATCTCCGATTTCATGGTTTCGGCGGCCACTACGCGGCTTTCCCTGGTCGCAGCGGCCGAATAGGTATCGTTTCGGCCGCGATTTCGGTCGCGGCACAAGCTGCTGAATTGACTAAAAGAATTTCGATTCCGGGAACGATCAAGGAATGAGTATTTCCTCATTCTTTGGACTTAGTTTTTAATCGTGATTCATTCAAAAAATTCCGGTTCCAGCCCCAGCCCATAGGGGGCGAGAATCGGCCGACCCCTGTATATTGGGCAAATGATTTGTTTTTGCGCCGAGCCATTCCGCTGGCGGCGGATATGGCAGAATTCGGGTGAACTCCTGCTCCCCGGACTCTCAAACATGGCTACTCGCGCGCTCCTCTATCGGCGGCCCGCCGAACCCGCGACCCTTTTGGTCAGGCACGGCTCTCAATTCTTCACCGTCAGGCTTCGCAGACACAGACGCGCGCGCCGCTACACGTTGAGAATTCATCCGACAGACCGTGAAGCGATCCTGACGATGCCACCGCGTGGCACGATCATAGAAGCCAAGGACTTCGCGAACCTCCACGGCGGCTGGATCGCCGCACGTCTCGGCCGTCTGCCGAAGGCCGCGCCCTTTCAGCCCGGCACGTTGGTGCCGTTGCGCGGCGTGCCGCACCGCCTCGTTCACCGTGCCGGCGAACGCGGTACGGTCTGGACCGAGACCCGTGACAGCGGCGAGAAGGTGTTGTGTGTCGCTGGTGGCGTCGAGCACATGGATCGCCGCGTGCACGATTTCCTCAAGCGCGAGGCGCGCAAGGATCTGCAAAAGGCCGCGGAGCTTTACGCCGCGGAACTCGGCGTCCGGGTGCGGCGCATTTCGATCCGCGATCAATCCAGCCGCTGGGGCTCATGCACCGCGGCCGGTTCGCTATCGTTCTCGTGGCGGCTGATCCTGGCGCCGCCCTTCGTGCTCGACTACCTCGCCGCCCATGAAGTGGCGCATCTCGTCGAGATGAACCACTCGCTGCGGTTCTGGAGGGTGGTCGGCAAGCTCTGTGCGTCGGTCGAGCGTGCCAAGAGCTGGCTCGACACCCACGGCAACGACCTGCATCGCTACGGGATCCTGGATTAGCTGGCGGTAGCGCCCAAATCGAACTGTCATCGCCCGCGAAAGCGGGCGATCCAGTATTGCAGAGACGTCTGTCTTCAAACCGAGAGCCCGCGGCGTACTGGATCCCCGCATTCGCGGGGAATGACGATCTGTTGCCAATGGAAACGTTGCGCGTAGCCCCTTGGCTTCATCCGGGCGGCGAGCCGAACACGCCTAAAGCAAGATGAGCTTGGATCGAATCGGTTCGGCGACGGACTCGCTTTACCTCTCCCAAGGGAGAGGTGAATCTCCGTTGCCGTTCCAGCTCGACCTAGTCTCATCACGCCTTAGCGACGTCCGCCGAACAGACGATCCACCAGCCAGCCATCCAACCCCGCGGCCGCTTCCGGACGCGCGTGCGGGTTGGGCGGCGCAGCCGAGGCGCGCACCGGCGCCGGCGGGCGGTAATAACCGCCGCCTGCTTGAGGCACGGGCGCAGGCGGCGGTTGCATCGGCGCCTGCATCTGGCCCGTCGGGGCCGATGGCGACGTGATCTGCGACGAGATCTGGACCAGGTTCGCCGGTCCCCAATTGCCTTGCGAGTTCGGGATGGCCGCGACCGGCACGCCTTGATGCGCGGCTCTCATGAAGCGCGTCCACACTTCCACCGGCAGGCCGCCGCCGGTCGCCTTCCGGGTCGGCGAATTGTCGTCATTGCCGAGCCAGACGCCGGTGACGAGATTGGCGGTGTAGCCGATGAACCAGGCGTCGCGATAATCCTGACTGGTGCCGGTCTTGCCGGCGGCAGTCCAGCCGGGGATTTCGGCCTTGCGCGCGGTGCCGGAGATCAGCGTTTCGCGCATCATGCTGTTCATCATCGCGTCGTAGCGCGGCTCGATCACCTGGTTCGGCGGATCGGCCGGACGGTCGTAGAGAACCTTGCCCGAGCTGGTCTTGATCCTGGTCACAACATGTGGTGATACGGCGTACCCGCCATTGGCGAATGGCGCGTAGGCGCCGACCAGCTCGATGACGGACACTTCGGATGTTCCGAGTGCGATCGAGACGTTGGGCTCGAGCTTCGAGGAGATGCCGAGCCGGTGCGCGGTGCGCACCACGTTCTTCGGGCCGACTTCGAGGCCGAGCCGCACCGCGACCGTGTTCAGCGACATCGCCAGCGCCTGGGTCAGCGTCACCGAACCGAAATATTCGTGGGTGTAGTTCTCGGGCTTCCAGCCCTTGATGTCGAGCGGGGCGTCCTGACGGATCGTATCAGGCGTCAGGCCGGACTCCACCGCAGTGAGATAGACGAACGGCTTGAAGGCCGAGCCGGGCTGCCGCTTCGCGGTCACCGCGCGATTATACTGGCTTTCGGCGTAGTTCCGGCCGCCGACCATGGCGCGCACCGCGCCATCAGGCGACATCGCCACCAGCGCGCCCTGGCTGACATTGAACTTCACGCTCTTGGCCGCGAGCTCGTCGATCACGGCAGCTTCCGCGATGTTCTGCAGCTTCGGATCGATCGTGGTCTCCACGACGATGTCCTGATCGATCTGGCCGACGAGATCGTCGAGCACCTCGCCGATCCAGTCGGCGACATAGTTGACGGTGCCGGCGCCGGCGGGCTTCACGTTGAGCAGGGGCTGGCCCATGGCGGCCTTGGCCTGCGCGTCGGTGATGAACTTGGCGTCGGCCATCGCTGCCAGCACGACCTGCGCGCGCTGCTCGGCGCCTTTCGGATTGCGGTTCGGCGCCAGCCGCGACGGCGACTTGACGAGGCCCGCCAGCATCGCGGCTTCCGCCAGCGTCACGTTCTTCGCCGATTTGCCGAAATAGCGCTGCGCCGCGGCCTCGACGCCGTAGGCGCCGGAACCGAAATAGACGCGGTTGAGATAGAGTTCGAGGATCTCGTTCTTGGAATGCTTGCGCTCCAGCCACAGCGCGAGCTCGGCCTCCTGCAGCTTGCGCTGGATGGTGCGCTCCTGGGTGAGGAACAGGTTCTTGGCGAGCTGCTGCGTCAGCGTCGAGCCGCCCTGCGACACGCCGCGATGCATCAGGTTGGCCACCGCCGCGCGCAGGATGCCGAACGGATCGACGCCATAATGCGAATAGAAGCGGCGGTCCTCGATCGCGATGAAGGCTTTCGGCAGATAGGGCGGCAGATCCTTCAAGGCGACATTGGCGCCGGCCATCTCGCCGCGCTGCGCCAGCACGCTGCCGTCGAGGCCGACGATCTGGATGGTCGGCGGGCGCTTCGGGATTTCCAGCGACTGAATCGGCGGCAGATGCGCGCCGACCCACACCACGACACCGATCACCGCGATGCACGCCCACAGGCCGAGCACCGCGCCCCAGTAGAGCAGGCGGCCGATGCCGAAGCCGCGCGACTTGCCGCGGCGCTTGCTGCCGCTGCGCGAGGCGCGCGGTTTCTCGACGGAATCGCTCTTCTTGGGCTTCGATTTGGCCGGCTTGTCGTCGCCGCCGCCGGGAATGCGATCATCGGGCGACAGCCGCAGGTCGGCAAGCGCGGCCGGAAGCCCGAACAGCGGTTCCTTGCGCGCACCGCCTTTTTTCCGTCCCCACGCCATAAGCAACGCTCACACTATTCCGGCGGGACACTAGCGCTCCCGGTTTAAGGGGCGGTTACGCAAAGCTTAACGGGGGATTAGGAGGTGAGGCAGCGCGTGCTAGATAGTGTGAGCATGATCCGGAGAAGTGGGCCGGTTCTCCGAAAAGATCATGCTCAAACAAGACGATGGAGCGCGATCAAGATCGCGCTCCAGTGAACAACACATAAGGAGCATCGTATGGGCCACATCGATCCGACCAAGGAAGTCTTCGCGCAGTTCCGCGACAACAATCGGCCAGGCCCGATCCACATGCTCAACCTGGTGCGCTTGCGCGAATGGGCGGCCTATCCCGACGGCCGCAAGGCGACCGGCGCGGAAGCCTATGCGGCTTACGGTCGTGAAAGCGGTCCGGTGTTCGAGCGGCTCGGCGGTCGCATCGTCTGGCAGGGCCGGTTCGAGCTGATGCTGATCGGCCCGCAGGAGGAGCGCTGGGACCACTGCTTCATCGCGGAGTATCCGAGCGTCGGTGCCTTCGTCGAGATGATCCGCGACCCCGTCTATCGCGAGGCGGTCAAGCACCGCCAGGCCGCGGTGGAGGATTCGCGGTTGATCCGTCATGCTGTGCTGCCGGTGGGGAAGAACTTCGGCGAGATTCCGGAGTAGGTGCCTCAACGCTGCTCGCAATTACTATCCCCGTCATGACGGGGATAGATTGAGTCGGCCGCTCCAAAAACGAATCGGCGGCCTCTGGAGGCCGCCGATCGCATCTCACATCTGCAAGGACGACTAGCCCGCCGGAGCCTGGTCCTCGAGGATCGGTCCGAACAGCTCCCAGCGCTGGCCGTTGAAGCGCATCATCTGAAGCTGCTTGTTGACGCGGTAGTCGTTCGGTGTGGTGTTGCCCTTGATGCCGGGCAGCGCCATGTCGAGCTCGACGTTCTTCAGGTTGGTCGCCTGCTTCAGCACGTTCTCGCGGGTCAGGTTGTCGCCGCACTGCTTCAGCACGTGCACCATCAGCTGCGCGGTCGAGTAGCCGTAGGTGTTGAAGTTCGAGTTCTTGTCGCCGTCGGGATAATACTTGGCCATGAAGTCGAAATAGCGCTTCATGCCCGGATCGTCCTTCCACTGCGGGTCGGCCGGATCCTTGCCGTAATTCGTGCTGATCAGGCCCTTGGAGGCCTCGAGACCCGCCGGCTGCAGCACGGCACCGACCGAGGTGGCGTTGATGTCGACGATCTGGGTCGGATGCCAGCCCATTTCGTAGATCTTCTTGATCGCCTGCGCGGCCTGCTTCGGCGTCGAGGCCGAGAAGAACAGGTCGGCGCCGGCATCCTTGATCTTGATGATCTGGGAATCGACGGTCGGATCGGAGACCTCGTAGGAGGCTTCGGCCACGATCATCTTGGCGGCCTTGGCGCCGAGGCCGGCCTTGATGCCGTTCAGATAGTCCTTGCCGAGGTCGTCGTTCTGATAGAGCACGCCGACCTTGGCGTTCGGATGCTCCTTCAGGATGTACTGGCCGTAGATGCGACCCTCGACGAAATAGTTCGGGTTGAAGCCGAGCGTCCAGGGGAAGTTCTTTGGATCGGTGAACTTCGACGCGCCCGTGGCCGCGAACAGCTGCGGCACCTTCTTGGCGTTGAGATATTTCTGCACGGCGGCGTTCGACGGCGTGCCGACGATCTGGAAGGTCAACAGCACCTCGTCGCTCTCGACGAGCTTGCGCACCTGCTCGACCGCCTTGGGCGGCGAATAGGCGTCGTCATACTGGATCAGGTTGATCTTGCGGCCGTTCACGCCGCCCTGATCGTTGATCATCTTGAAATAGGCGGCCTGGGTCTTGCCGATGCTGGCATAGGCGGAGGCTGGACCGCTGAAGGGGACGGTCTGGCCGATCTTGATTTCGGTATCGCTTGCGCCGGGATCGTACTTCTTCTGCGCGAGGGCCGGCGAGGCCGCCAGCGCCATCGCCAGCGCCGTTCCCGTGACCAGGTGGAAAATCCCATTCCTCATAATGCTGCTTTCCTCACGTGATTGATGGTTGGCCGATGATCTCGTCCGCGGGGCCAAATTCCCGCGGTTGCCATCGCTGGGCCGGGATACTGGAGGAACGCTTGTTGCAACGCAAGACGAGCGATGCCGAAAAGGTCAGCGATTTCAGTCAACCAAAGTAGGGGGCAATGCGAAAAAGAAACAGGGTTGGGGGTCGTGCTCCGCCTCACCTCGTCCCGCTTGCGGGGAGAGGTCGCATCGCATCGAAGATGCGATGCGGGTGAGGGGGAATCTCCACGAGTGCAGCCATCTCCGTGTATGCGGCAGCAGCCCACCCCCGCCCTCTCCCCGTAGGAACGGGGAGAGGGAGCTTATCTGGCCGCGGAGCGACTAACCCGCCGGTCCGGTATCCTCGATGATCGGGCCGAACAGCTCCCAGCGCTCGCCGTTGAAGCGCATCATCTGCATCTGCTTGTTGATGCGATAGTCCTTCGGTCCCGTCGTGATCGACATGCCGGGCAGCGCGAGGCTCGGCACGAAGTTCTTCAGGCTGGTCACCTGCTTCATCAGATTCTCGCGGGTGAGGTCGTTGCCGCACTGCTTGAGCACCTGGATCAGCAGTTCGGCGGTCGCATAGCCGTAGGTGTTGACTGTGTTGAGCTTGTCGCCCTCGGGATAATATTTGTCCATGAACGCGAAATAGGCTTTCACGCCGGGATCGTCCTTCCATTGCGGATCGGCGGGGTCCTTGCCGTAATTGGTCGAGATGATGCCCTTTGAGATGTCGAGGCCCGCGGGCTTCAGCGTCGCCGACACCGGGCTTGCATTGATGTCGAGGATATGCACCGGATGCCAAGCGAGGTCGGCGATCTTGCGGATCGCCTGCGCCGCGAATTTCGGCGTCGAGGCGTCGTAGATCAGGTCGGCGCCCGCGGCCTTCAGCTTGACGATCTGGGAATCGACGGTCGGGTCGGTCAGCTCGTAAGAGGCTTCCGCGACGATCATGCTATCGGCCTTGGCGCCGAGACCGCTCCTCAGGCCGGTGATGTAGTCACGGCCGAGATCGTCGTTCTGGTAGAAGATGCCGATCTTGGCGTTGGGATAATTGGCCAGGATATATTTGGCGTAGATGCGTCCCTCGGACTGGTAGTTCGGATTGTACGCGATCGTCCACGGCGCGTTCTTGGGATCGGAGAAGCGCGATGCGCCGGTCGAAGCCAGCAGCTGCGGCACCTTCCTGGCATTCAAATATTTCTGCACGGCGGCATTCGACGGCGTGCCGATGATCTGGAAGGTGAACAGCACCTCGTCGCCCTCGACGAGCTTGCGCACCTGCTCGACCGCCTTCGGCGGCGAATAGGCGTCGTCATACTGGATCAGGTTCAGCTTGCGGCCGTTGATGCCGCCCTGATCGTTGATCATCTTGAGATAGGCGGCCTGGGTCTTGCCGATGCCGGCATAGGCCGATGCCGGGCCCGAGAACGGCACGGTCTGGCCGATCTTGATCTCGGTGTCGGTCGCCCCGATGTCGTATTTCTTCTGCGCGGCAGCTGACGTAACGGACAACGCGATCGCAAGCGAACTCGCAGCGAGCAATTGCACGCTTCTCATGTCGTGACCTCCCATGTTGCCGATGATCTTGTCCGCGGAGCTTCCCTCCGTCAGATGTCATCGTTGCAGCGATGATGGAGGAAGGGGTGCTCCATTGCAAGGATGCCGCCTGCGCGCAGTGTCGCGGAATTCGGGTGGACGTCGGCGGCCCGAAGGTGAAAGTATCACCGAGCAAGATCGATTTCCGCGAGATCAGCATGGCCGCACCGAAGACGCCGCAAGCCTTTAACCTCGATCGTCTCAAGACCCCGATCGGAACCGGGCTGCTGGTGACTGATGACGACGGCGTGTTGCGCGCGCTCGATTGGGACGACTACGAAGGGCGGATGCTCGAGCTGCTGCGGCTTCACTATGGCGCGGTGACGCTGCGCGCCGGCCGCGCGCCGCGTGAGCTTCGCGACGCCTTGAGCGGCTATTTCAAGGGCGACCTCGATCGGCTCGCCGAGATCAAATGGCGCGTCGCCGGCACGCCGTTCCAGCAGAAGGTCTGGCACGCGCTGCCGAAGATTCCGCCCGGCACCACCATGAGCTACGGCGCACTGGCGGCGAAGCTGAAAGTGCCCAACGCGATGCGCGCCGTCGGCCACGCCAACGGCTCCAACCCGATCAGCGTCGTCGTGCCCTGCCACCGCCTGATGGGCGCCAACGGTTCGCTGGTCAAGTATGGCGGTGGGCTGGAGCGCAAGCGCTGGCTGCTGCGCCACGAGGGCCTGGAGGTTTAGAGCGCTTGCGAAGCGCCGTCGCCGGGCGATTGATCGACGATCAATCGATCTTCGCTAAGGCGCGTTTCGCAGGTCGCGCATGATATAGAGGAATAAAACGAGCGAAGGTGCCCACGCGAGTATCGCTCCCACCAGCATCGCGTCTACTGTCGTCATGGCGGCTCCTTTGAGCGTTCCTCGCTCTCGTCGCTAGATCGATTTCTTCGATGGTTCACCGGTTCGGGGCAAAGGATAGAGCCATTTCCAATAGGCTCTGTTGCGCTCCAACTGCCGCTTATAGGCCTCGCGACACTTCGTCGAGCAAAACTGCTCGAAGTGCCAGCTGCGCCGGATCAGTCCAAAGGGGCGCCTGCACTCCGGATTGCCGCAACGGTTTGTCATGACCTAGTCTCCGCATTGGCTCGCTGTATCCAGCGAATGAAGTTCTCCTGACCTTTGTAGAGACACAGGCGCCCGCAGTAGCGTTCACTCGCCGGATTTCGCAGGGAGATGATCTTGGGATCTTCCCTGTCACATTGAGAGCAGCGCGGTTCCGCACGCATGGCAACCTCCCTCCGAGGAATGGCCATCTTCCGATCACAATGTCTGATGCTGTCTTTGCCGTCGTCCCTTGCAGAAGACGACGATGCCAAGTCTTGCGCCGCCACTGCTCACCTTCAACTTGTCTAGATGTTTGCGGGGATTATCCTTGCGTATAGCCCGCCTGCCGCTTTCGATATGGCCTCATTCGATCGCGGGCGCGCCGACTTGGGCGAGGGCGATATCGAGGCATCTGATCAGAGCGTCCCCGTCGAACGGCTTGATCAGAAAGCAGATCGCTCCCGCCCTCAGAGCGCGGACGCGATCGCTTTCGACCGAGAAAGCCGTGACGAAAATGAACGGAAAGCGCTGCCCGTTGGCAAGCAGGTGATCCTGCAGATCGAGGCCGCTCATGGCCGGCATTCTGACATCCGTGATCACGCACGATGTGTCGTTCAGGTGAGGCGAACGCAGGAATTCCTCAGCCGACGCGAATGTATGGACCATGTAGCCAAACGACCTGACGAGATTGTAGATCGCGGCGCGAACCGACCCATCATCGTCGATGATTGATATTACCGGCGGGTGGGGCAAGGAGATCCTTCCTGGGGACGACCAAAGGAGTGTTTGCCGCGTCCTGTGCGGTCTTGCTATCGCACAGTGCGTCGCGAAGCCGGGTCGGAGAATCATACTTAGGTTTGCGGCTTGCTGGATGCGGGCCCGATCCCGAGCATTTGCGCCATCCGCACCAGGTCCGGCAACGACTTCGCCGCCATTTTCCGCATGATGTGCCCGCGGTGTATCTTCACGGTGATCTCGGCCACCCCGATTTCGGCCGCGATCTGCTTGTTCATGAGCCCCGCCGTGACGAGAGCCATCACCTGCCGCTCGCGAGGAGTCAGGTTGGCGAACGCAACACGCAGGTCTGATAGGACCTTTGCCTCATCGCGGCGGCTTCTGTCGCGCTCGATCGCCGTCGTGACCGCATCCAGCATGTCCTGATCGCGGAACGGCTTGGTCAGGAAGTCGATAGCCCCGGCCTTCATCGCCCTGACCGTCATCGGTATATCGCCATGACCCGTCATGAAGATGATCGGAATGTGAATGTCGGCCTTCACCAGCTCGGCCTGGAAGTCCAGGCCACTCAGCCGGGGCATCCGGATGTCAAGGATCAGGCAACTGGCGACGTTTGGAAGCTTGCTCTGCAGGAATTCGTGTGCCGAGGCGAACACCTCGGCCCGCAAGCCGACCGACCGGAAGAGATTTCTCAGTGCTTCACGCACCGATGCGTCGTCATCGACGACGAAGACGATCGGGTCCTCGGCGCTTGCGAGGGTGGGCGGCGGTGCCGGGCGCCTGATCACCATGCGTGATTCCCTTGATGCAACGGCAGGGTGAACTGGAATGTCGCACCAGGGCCGACGTTGCCGGCCGCAGAGAGGCGCCCGCCGTGGGCGGCGACGATCGAGCGGCAGATCGACAGCCCCATGCCCATGCCGCCCGATTTGGTGGTGAAGAAGGCGTCGAACAGCCGGCCGGCGTCTTCGCCGGCGACGCCGACGCCGGAGTCCCTGACCGTAACCAGGATTTGCCGGGCTTCGTCATGGTCTGTGCGGATCGTAAGTTCCCGCGGCCGGTCCGTGACCGGCTGCATCGCTTCGATGCCGTTGATGACCAGGTTGAGGATGACTTGCTGCAGCTGGATGCGGTCGGCGAGGACCAGCGGGAGAGCGGGAGCAAGTTCCAGCCGCAGCAACACCCGGTGGCTCGCCAGTTCGTGTTGCACCAGGCTGATCACCTCGTTGATGACGTCATTGACGTCGAGCGGTGTCTTCTGACCTGTCGTCTTGTTCACCAGCGCGCGGACGCGCTGGAGGACGTCGCCCGCCCGATTGCCGTCTTTGATGATAGACTTCACCGCTCCGCGCGCTTCATCCAGGTCGGGGGTGGACCGGTCGAGCCAGCGCAGACATGCCGCGGCGTTGGCGACGACGGCGGCGAGCGGCTGGTTCACTTCATGGGCGATCGACGCGGCGAGCTCCCCGAGCGCCGTCACGCGAGTGACATGCGCGAGGTTAGCCTGCATCTCCTGCAAGTCCGCCTCGGCTTGCTTGCGGGCCGTCACGTCCGTCACCGCGCCGATGAATTCAGTCTCGCCCGAAGCATCCGTCACCGCATGCGCCCTGGCGTGGACATGTTTGATCGACTCGTCGGGCATCAGCAATCGGTATCCGTGCTCGAAGTCCTCGCCGTCACGGGACGCGCACTCGATGGTCCGTCGCACGCGCGTGCGATCATCCGGATGGACGCGTTGAAGCACCGTGTCGAGCTTGATGGAAGGAGTCTTGTCGAATTCGAATATTCTGAAGGTCTCCTCCGACCAGATGATCTCACCACTCTCAACGTGCCAGCTAAAGTTGCCGGTGTGGCTCAATCGCTGGGCTTCGGCGAGGTACATTTCACTCTGCCGCAGCGCATTTTCAGCCTGCTTGCGCTCCGTGATGTCCTCGCATGCGATCAGGACGATCAATTGATCGTCCAGCCGCCGCACGGCCTTGGCGTTTTCGCGGACCCAAAGCCGCGAACCATCTTTGCGAACCTTCCGGATCTCCCAGCTGTGGGTTTGGCCGATATGGTCGAGACATACTGCCACGTTGTTCTGGACCAGCTGCCGGTCTTCGGCGGCAAAGACGATCAGGACGGATTGCCCGAGCAATTCGGCGACGGAGTAGCCCAGTTGTGCCGCGCCGAACGTGTTGACGGACAGAACGGTGCCCGTTGCATCGACCATGAAGTACATGACCGGGTTGTGCTCGAACACCTCCTTCCATTGTGCCTCGCTGTTGCGCAGCGCCTCGATCGCGTGCTCCTCGTCCCTCGCGAGGCCGTGCAGCACGGCCTCCATCTGCCTTTGGCGGGAGGCCACCAAGCGCATCACGATCAACGCCGCGCCAAGCGCGGCGACGAACAGCACGACGGCAATCAGATATGCGGGGGTCGCCGGCGCCTGACCAAGCACCAGCCAAATGCAGGCCGCCGTCCCGAGCGCCAGCACCATGCCGCCGAGCAGCCATTGCTCGGCCGGCCACTTCATCGTCGGGTTGCGCATCATCGGCAGCACGAAGCAATTGGCCATTGCGGGCCGCGCTGCGTCGCTAGGTGACCAGTATCATCAGGTGACCAGTATCATCAGCGGCGACAACGTCGCCCTCCTAACAGGCTGAATGCTAGCAGCTTTCCGCCGTTCGAGCGACATTATGCGGGAGCTTTCGTGATCTTCCGGCATGCCGTCAGGTCGCCCGGGAAGCGAAACAATCGCGCTCACTCAGGCTCAGGTTGTGCCTAAACCTAGGTATGGTTCTCCCCCACCACATGTAACGGCCCGATCAACCTCCGTTCAATGGCCGGTTCCAGCGCCTAGACTACGCTTGTTGGGTAACTCGATGACAATAGGCCTCTGAAATTGCCATGCGATCGCCGATTACGAATCTGGGGATTGATATGTCGAAAACTCGCCTGCACTTGATCCTTTGCTCCGATGACATCGGGCCCGAAGCAAAGCACCTGGGGAGCGACCACCGCTTCCAACCTTCCGTTATCGACGGGGACGGACCAACGAGCAGCGAGTCGGCGGACGGCTCGTGGGGGAGCGCCTTGCTTGCACTGTTCGATCTGGGCCTTCTGTTGTCCCAGGCAACTTATCTTGCCTTCCTGGAAGCGAACCTGGCAACGCTCGAACCCCAAGGCCGAGCCGACGCCGAACAACCCGATTAGACCTGCGCGGTCGTGTGATCGCCTCTGTCGTCATTCCGGGGCGGCCCGCACGGAATGACGACGGCGGAGAGAGTCGTCAGGCAGCCGGTTTCGCCGCGGCGTCCCCGCTCGACAACAGGTGCAGGAGCGCACTCTTGATCGCGGCCTGCCGGGTCGGCGCGGTGACCTGGGCGCCGAGCAGGTCGGTTACATAGAACACGTCGCGGGCGCGCTCGCCGAAGGTCGCGACATGCGCGGAGGCGATGTTGAGGTTGAGCTTCGAGATCGCCGTGGTGAGCTGATAGAGCAGGCCGGGCCGGTCGAGGCCGGAGACCTCGATCACGGTGTAGCGATCCGACCACTGGTTGTTGATGGTGACCTCGGGCTCGACGATGAACGGCCGCGCCTTGCTGCGCACGGCGCGCCGCGCCACCGCCTCAGGCAGCCGCAGCTTGCCCTCCAAGACGTCCTCGATCATCTGGCCGATCCGGGTCGCGCGCCGGCCCTCGTCCTCGTCGCGGTCGTATTCGCGCGAGATCGAGATGGTGTCGACGGCGCGGCCGTCGGTCGTGGTGTAGATCTGGGCGTCGACGATGTTGGCGCCGGCGGAGGCGCAGGCGCCCGCGATGATCGACAATAGCCAGGGGTGGTCGGTCGCCAGGATCGTGAGCTCGGTGACGCCGCGGACCTCGTCGAACCCGACATTGATCGCGAGCTTGTGACCGGCCTGTTCGCTCGCGCGGATGAAGCGCGCCTGGCGGATCTTGCGCGGCAGCTCGACCTTGAGCCAGTAGGCCGGATAGTGCCGGCCGATATAGGCGTTGAGCTCGGCGTCCGGCCATTCGGTGAAGGCGGCGCGGAATTCGGCCTGCGCCATCGCGATGCGCTGGGCGCGGTTGACCTCCGAGAAGCCGCCGGTCAGCACCGGCTCGGTCTCGTAATACAGCGTGCGCAGGAGCTGCGCCTTCCAGCCGTTCCACACGCCGGGGCCGACGCCCCTGATATCGGCGGTGGTCAGGATGGTCAGCAGCTTCATCTGCTCGACCGACTGCACCACAGCGGCGAAGTTCTCGATCGTCTTGCGGTCCGACAGGTCGCGCGACTGCGCCACCGTGGACATCGTCAGATGATCCTCGATCAGCCAGGCCACCAGCTCGGTGTCGGCAGGGGAGAAGCCGAGCCGCGGGCACAGCCGCCGCGCCACCTTGGCGCCCGCGATCGAGTGATCCTCGGGCCGCCCCTTGGCGATGTCGTGCAGCAGCGTCGCGATATAGATCACCGGGCGGTGCTCGGGACGGATCTTGCGGAACAGGTCGCTCGCGACCGTGAACTCCTCGTTGCCGCCGCGCTCGATCTCCTGCAGGAAGCCGATGCAGCGGATCAGGTGCTCGTCCACCGTATAGTGGTGGTACATGTTGAACTGCATCATCGACACGATCTTGCCGAAGGCGCGGATGAATTGGCCGAGCACGCCGGTCTCGTTCATCCGCCGCAGCACGATCTCTGCGTTGTCGGAGGTCAGGATCTCCATGAACAGGCGGTTGGCTTCCGGGTCCTCGCGGAGCTCGGTATTGACCAGCTTCAGCGAGCGGGTCACCGTGCGCATCGCGTCGGGATGGAAGGCGAGGTCGTTCTGCTGCGCGAGCCGGAAGATCCTGATCAGGTTGACCGGGTCGTGCTTGAACACGTCGGGCGCGGCGAGGTTGATGCGGTTGTTGTCGACGATGAAGTCGTCGCTGCCCGTCACCCGGCGCCGCTTGGCACCGGGCCGGAAGCGCGCCACCATGCGGCTCAGCACCGGCGCGGGCTTGTTGTGCTCCTCCTCGAGCTTGGCGCACAGGATCGCGGTGAGGTCGCCGACATCCTTGGCGATCAGGAAGTAGTGCTTCATGAAGCGCTCGACGTCCTGCATGCCGGGATGCGAGGTGTAGCCGAGCCGGACCGCGATCTCGCGCTGCATGTCGAACGACAGCCGCTCCTCGGCGCGGCCGGCGAAGAAGTGCAGGTTGCAGCGCACCGACCAGAGGAAATCGGCGCAGCGGCGGAAGGTGCGGTACTCCTGCGCGTCGAACACGCCGCGTTCCAGCAATTCATCCGTCTCGCGCACGCGGTAGACGTATTTGGCGATCCAGAACAGGGTGTGCAGGTCGCGCAACCCGCCCTTGCCGTCCTTCACATTGGGCTCGACCAGATAGCGCGACTGGCCGGCGCGGCGATGCCGCTCCTCGCGCTCGGCGAGCTTGGCGGTGACGAATTCCGATGCGGTGCCCTGCACCACCTCCTTGTCGAAGCGCTCGACCAGTTCGCCATAGAGCGGCTGGTCGCCGGTCAGGAACCGCGTCTCCAGGATCGCGGTGCGAATTGTCATGTCGCCGCGGGCCTGGCGGATTGATTCGTCGACCGAGCGCGTGGCGTGGCCGACCTTCAGCCCCATGTCCCAGAGGCAGTAGAGGATCGCTTCCGCCACCTGCTCGCCCCAGGCGGTCTGCTTGTAGGGCAGGATGAACAACAGATCGATGTCGGATTCCGGCGCCATCAGCCCGCGGCCATAGCCGCCGGTCGCGACCACGGCCATCCGCTCGGCGCCCGAGGGGATCGGCGAGGGATAGAGGTGTTTGGTCGCCGCCTCATAGAGGATGCGGATGATCTCGTCCTGCACGAAGCAGAGCCGCTCGGCACAGCGGCGGCCGTGTCGGTCCTTCAACAGCAGCGCCTGCGCCGTGGCGCGCGCCGCGACCAGCTCGGCCTTGAGCAATTGCGCGATCGCGGCGCGGAACTGGTCCTCCCGGCCGGCATGCTTTTCGGCGAGTGCATTGACCGCCGCGGTGATCCGCGCAGTCTCGAAACGATCATCCGCTGCAGGGCGGACCTCTGCTACGACGCTGTCCATGCTTGCATCCGATAACGGACGGAGCGTTTGCTGTCACTGACCAAAGTATAAGGACTGCTGCTCCATGCTGTTTCAGTGGCGCTTCGAACAAGGTCGTTCTCGCGCCGCCTCGCAAAGGGTAGGGATTTTCTCGTTGACCGCAAGACTAACTCATTGAAATAAAAGAGTGTTTCTCTTATCAGGTCAGCAGACGTCGAATGTCATTGTTGTCCCGGCGCGCGCTGGCCGCGCTGTTCGCGGTCTCGGCGCTGCTTCCCGGCGCGGCCTAACGGCATCAGCATCGTCTGGGTGCAGTCGGCCGGGTCCAACAAGGCGCTCGAATTCCTCAATGCCGGCTCGATTTCGGCTCGACCGCGGGCTCGGCCGCGCTGGTGGCGAGGATCAACGGCAACCCGATCAGGTCGATCTATGTCTATTCGCGTCCCGAGCGGACCGCGCTGGTGACAGCGGCGCTCTAAGGCCTTACACCGGCATGAAGAAGAATAACCGGGAGCAGAACCATGGACTCCGCCGAACTCCGCGCAATGCAGGCCCCGATCAAGGAACGCTACAAGGCCGACCCGTCGGCCGCCGTGATCACGCTGAAGGCCAAGGGCTCAATCGATAACGAGAGTATTTCCTGCAAGGTCGAGACCGGCCGCGCGCTCGCGGTCGCCGGCCTCCACCCCGCAACCGGCGGCTCCGGGCTCGAGCTCTGCTCCGGCGACATGCTGCTGGAGGCGCTGGTCGCCTGCGCCGGCGTCACGCTGAAATCGGTCGCGACCGCCGTCGAGGTGCCGCTGAAAGTCGGCACCGTCTTCGCCGAGGGCGATCTCGATTTTCGCGGCACGCTCGGCGTCGACAAGGAGGCGCCGGTCGGCTTCCGCGAGATCCGCCTCCGCTTCGATGTCGGCACCGACGCGCCGCAGGACAAGCTCGACCTGCTGCTGAAGCTCACCGAACGCTATTGCGTGGTCTACCAGACCATCAAGAACGGCCCGAAGGTCATCGTCTCGCTGCAGCGGGTGTGAACTTCTTTATCTTCCTATTGGTCTGACCTCTTGCCCACCTCTGAAAGGGGAGTGGCAACGCGAATGAAATGAGCGCGGGGAGGGGGCCGCTCTCTCCGCGGCGGCACTGCCCGAGCGGAGAGAAGACCCCTCCCCGGATCGCATTCCGCGTTGCTCCATGCGATCCGACCCTCCCCTTCAGGGGATGGCGAGAAAACAAAAACAACGAATGTCGCCCGACCTCCATTTCCTTCTGATCCTCGTGCTGCGCATGGCCATCGCGGCGGCATTCGTGGTCAGCGCGTCCATCATCACGGAGCGTTCGGGACCGGTGATCGGCGCGCTGGTCGCGACCTTGCCGATCTCGGCGGGACCGTCCTACACCTTCCTTGCGCTCGATCATGACGCCACCTTCATCGCCGAGGGCGCGCTGTCGAGCCTGCCGGTCAACGCTGCGACGATCTATATGGGGCTGACCTACGCGGTGCTGGCGCAGCGCTTCAGCATGTGGATCAGCGCCGGCGCCGCGATCGCCCTGTGGCTCGTGCTCGCCACCATCATGCGCCAGTTCGAATGGTCGCTCGCCGGCGGGCTGATCATCAACGCGATCACCTTTGCGATCTGCATTCCGCTGCTGAAACCCTACAGGCATGTCGCCAAGATGCCGCTGATCGCGCGGCGCTGGTACGACATCCCGCTGCGCGCCGCACTGGTCGCAAGCCTGGTCGGGACCGTGGTCACGGCGTCGAGCTGGGTCGGTCCGCGCGTCACCGGCGTGATGGCGCTGTTTCCGATCGTGTTCTCCTCGATGATGCTGATCCTGCATCCGCGCATCGGCGGCCCGGCCACCGCCGCCGTGCTCGCCAACAGCGCCTGGGGCCTGATGGGCTTCGGCCTCGGGGTGGCCGTGCTGCATGTCGCGGTGCTGCAATTCGGCTCCGCGATCGGCCTCTGCTGCGCGCTCGCCACCTGCATCGCGTGGAATCTGGCGCTGTGGTGGAATGGACGGCGGAAGAAGGTACGAAGCTAGCCTCGCGTCATTGCGAGGAGCGAAGCGGCGAAGCAATCCGTCTATCAGCGTATGCGGATCGATGGATTGCTTCGCTTCGCTCGCAATGACGATTGAGAGGGCGTTGCCGGATTTCGCTTCGCTGCATCCGGGCTACGGAATTATCGCTTCGGCAATTTCGCCTGCAGCGCATAGAGCGCCTCCAGCGCCTCGCGCGGCGACATCTCGTCGGGATGCAGCGCCTTCACTGCTTCCACCAGCAAGTCGGCCTCGCTCGGCGGCGCGTCCTCAGTGGCGGCGCGGGAGGGCACGGCGAACAACGGCAGGTCGTCGACCAGCGCGCGCGCGGTCTGGCCGCGGTCCTGTGCTTCCAGTTTCGCCAGCACCGATTTGGCACGCGCGATCACGGCGGGCGGCAATCCTGCAAGCTTCGCGACCTGGATGCCGTAGGAGCGGTCTGCCGAGCCCGGCAGCACCTCGTGCAGGAACACGACGTCGCCCTGCCATTCCTTCACTCGCACCGTGGCATTGAACATCCGCGGCAGCTTGGCCGAGAGCGCGGTCAGCTCGTGGTAATGCGTCGCGAACAGCGTGCGGCAGCGGTTGCTCTCATGCAGATGCTCGATCGCGGCCCAGGCGATCGAGAGACCGTCGAAGGTCGCAGTCCCACGGCCGATCTCGTCGAGGATGACCAGCGACCGCTCGCTCGCCTGATTGAGGATCACGGCGGTCTCGACCATCTCGACCATGAAGGTCGAGCGCCCGCGCGCCAGATCATCGGCCGCACCGACACGCGAGAACAGGCGGTCGACGATGCCGAGCCGCGCGCGCGACGCCGGAACGAACGAGCCGATCTGCGCCAGCAGCGCGATCAGTGCGTTCTGGCGCAGGAAGGTCGACTTACCGGCCATGTTCGGACCGGTGATCAGCCAGAGCTGGCCGGATTTCTGTCCCGGCGCGGGGGACAGATCGCAGGCATTGGCGATGAACGGCTGGCCGTCGCGCTTCAGCGCCTGCTCGACCACCGGATGACGTCCACCCTCGATGGCGAAGCCGAGCGAGCCGTCGACGTCGGGCCGCACGTAATTATCGTCAACGGCGAGCTTGGCCAGCGCGGTCGCGACGTCGAGCATCGCAAAGGCATGCGCGGCGTTGCGCAGATCGTCGCTGGCGGCGAGCGCCATCGCGCTCAGGCGCTCGAAGATTTCCAGTTCGAGGTTGAGCGCGCGCTCGCCGGCGTTGGCGATCTTGGCTTCGGTCTCGCCGAGCTCCGACGTGGTGAAGCGGATCTGTCCGGCCAGGGTCTGGCGATGGATGAAGGTGGCGTTCAAGGGCGGCGCCAGCAGCTTGTCGCCGTGCTGCGCGGTGACCTCGACGAAATAGCCGAGCACATTGTTGTGCCGGATCTTCAGCGTCTTGATGCCGGTGTCCTCGGCGTAGCGTGCCTGCATCGCCGCGACCACGAGGCGCGAGGCATCGCGCAGGTTCCGGCTCTCGTCGAGCGCGGCTTCATAGCCCTCGCGGACGAAGCCGCCGTCGCGCTTGATCAGCGGCAGTTGCTCGCTCAGCGCTCGGGAAAACTCCTGCGCAAGATCACGCGATGGCCGGCGCAGCGCGGCCATCGCGGCCACGATCTCGGCCGGCGGATTGTCCGTCAGCGCGAGCAGCTCGAGGGCCTGGTCGGCGGCCAGGATGCCGTCGCGCAAGGCAGCGAGATCGCGCGGGCCGCCGCGGCCGACCGAGAGCCGCGCCAGTGCGCGCGACATGTCGGGCGCCGCACGCAGCACGGTTCTGACGTCTTCGCGCGCGGCAGAGTCGGCGACGAAGGCCGAGACGGCGTCGAGCCGCCGCGCGATCACGGCAACGTCGGTCAGCGGTGCGGCGAGGCGCTGCGCCAGCAGGCGCGAGCCCGCCGCAGTGACGGTGCAGTCGATCGCATCGAGCAGCGAGCCGCGACGTTCGCCGGCGAGCGTGCGCGTCAGCTCGAGATTGGCGCGGGTTGCGGGATCGATCGCCATCGTGGTGCCGGCGGCCTCGCGCGCCGGCGGCGACAGCGGTGGACGCTTCCCCACCTGGGTGCGGTCGATATAGGTGACCGCGGCGGCCGCGGCGGTTGCCTCCAGTCGCGACATCGCCGAGAGGCCGTCCATGGTCGCGACCGCGAAATAGTCGCACAGCCGCCGCTCGGCGGTGGCGCTGTCGAACACGTCGCGGGTCAGCGGCGTCACCGACGGCAGCTCGCGCAGGGTCGGCGCAAGCTCGGTGTCGCTATAAAGCGCATCGGTGACGATCGCCTCGTTCGGATTGATGCGCGCCAGCGTCGCCGCGAGTTCGGCGGTCGAGCACTCCGTCACCATGAATTCGGAGGTCGAGATGTCGATCCAGGCAAGCCCGAGCCGGTCGGCGCCGGCCGAACCGCGGGCACGGGCGATCGCGATCAGATAGTTGTTGGTGCGGGCGTCGAGCAGCGTGTCCTCGGTCAGGGTGCCCGGCGTCACCAGCCGCACCACGCCGCGGCGGACGACGCTCTTGTTGCCGCGGGCGCGCGCCGCCGCCGGATCCTCGGTCTGCTCGCACACCGCGACGCGATGGCCCGCGCCGATCAGGCGGTGCAGATAATCCTCCGCACGCTCGACCGGCACGCCGCACATCGGGATGTCCATGCCCTGATGCTTGCCGCGCTTGGTCAGGACGATGCCGAGCGCCTTCGAGGCGATCTCGGCATCCTCGAAGAACAGCTCGTAGAAGTCGCCCATCCGGTAGAACAGCAATAGGCCGGGATGGGCCGCCTTGATTTCCAGATACTGTTCCATCATCGGCGTGACGCGCGACGGCGCCTCGGCGGGGGTGGATTCAGGCGGGACCGGGATGGACTGTTGAATTGTCATGAGGGGGCGGAAACTACAGAATTTCGCCGCGCGGTCCTATCCGAGAGGATCGGGTTTTCCACCTTCTCCACGACCTCACATACGACAAGGCATCACGGGAATGCGCTGATGCCACGCAGCCGCGTCAATTGACCTTGCGCGGGCACGCTCCTAAAACTCACCTCAAGTTCCAGCCCATCCAGCGCCTAAGCCACGGCATTCAGGGAGAGATTCAATGCGTGATGTGTTCATTTGCGATGCCGTCCGGACTCCGATCGGCCGCTTTGGCGGTTCGCTTGCCAAGGTTCGCGCCGACGATCTCGCCGCGGCCCCGATCAAGGCGCTGATGGCGAAGCATCCGACGCTCGATTGGTCTGAGGTCGACGAAGTCTTTTTCGGCTGTGCCAACCAGGCCGGTGAGGACAATCGCAACGTCGCGCGCATGGCGCTGCTGCTTGCCGGGATGCCCGACTCGGTTCCCGGCCAGACCTTGAACCGCCTCTGCGCCTCCGGCCTCGATGCGGTCGGCGCCGCCGGCCGCGCCATCCGCGCCGGCGAGATCGATTTCGCGATCGCTGGTGGCGTCGAGTCGATGACGCGCGCGCCCTTCGTGATGGGCAAGGCAGCGGAAGCGTTCTCGCGCTCGGCCGACATCTACGACACCACGATCGGCTGGCGCTTTATCAATCCCCTGATGAAGGCGCAGTACGGCGTCGATGCGATGCCGGAGACCGGCGAGAATGTCGCGGAGGAGTTCCAGGTGTCGCGCGCGGATCAGGACGCGTTCGCGATCCGCTCGCAGCAGCGCGCAGGCGCGGCGATCGCATCGGGTTATTTCGCCGAGGAGATCATCCCGATCCAGGCGCCCGGCGGCAAGGCCGGTCCCATCACCGTCGACAAGGACGAGCATCCGCGCCCCGAGACCACGCTCGAAGGTCTTGCCAAGCTGAAACCGATCGTGCGCAATCCGGGCACGGTGACCGCGGGCAACGCATCCGGCGTCAACGACGGCGCGGCCGCGATGATCCTCGCCTCCGAGGCTGCGGTGAAGAAGCACGGCCTGACGCCGCGCGCAAAAATCCTTGGGCTCGCGTCGGCCGCGGTGCCGCCGCGCATCATGGGCATCGGTCCGGTGCCGGCGACCAAGAAGCTGGTCGAGCGGCTCGGCATCAAGGTCTCGGACTTCGATCTGATCGAGCTCAACGAAGCCTTCGCCTCGCAGGGCATCGCCTGCCTGCGTCAGCTTGGCGTCAAGGAAGATGCCGATTTCGTCAATCCGCATGGCGGCGCGATTGCGCTCGGCCATCCGCTCGGCATGAGCGGCGCGCGGCTGGCGCTGACTGCCGTGCACGGCATGGAGAAGCGGGGCGGGAAGCTTGCCTTGGCAACTATGTGCGTCGGCGTCGGCCAGGGCGTTGCGGTTGCGATCGAAAAGATCAACTAAACCAACATCTTGGAAGGGTTGAAAACAGCCCTTCCCCGAATTGGTTATGTCCTATAATGATCTTCGGCAGGGCTCGCTGGCATGCGAGCCCACGGAGGAATTCGCCATGACCCTTCAATATCCGCTGCAGTCGCTCGCAGCGCATCCGGCGCGGCTGTCACCGGCCTATCGCTCCACAATCAAGCGCGCGCCCTCGAAGCCGTTGATCCCGATGCGGCACACGCTTTCGGAATTGACCGGTCCGGTCTATGGTCATGAGACTGTGCGCGAGCACGACAACGACCTCACCATCCAGCACAAGGGCGAGCCGCTCGGCGAACGCATCATCGTGCACGGCTATGTGCTCGACGAGGATGGCCGCGGCGTGCCCAACACGCTGGTCGAGCTGTGGCAGGCCAATGCCTGCGGCCGCTACATCCACGTCGTCGACCAGCATCCGGCGCCGCTCGATCCGAACTTCACCGGCGCCGGCCGCACCCAGAGCGATGCCAAGGGCTACTACAAGTTTATCACCATCAAGCCCGGCGCCTATCCGTGGGGCAATCATCACAATGCCTGGCGGCCCGCCCACATCCACTTCTCGGTGTTCGGGCATTCCTTCGTCTCGCGTCTGGTGACGCAGATGTATTTTCCCGGCGACCCGCTGTTTCCGTTCGATCCGATCTTCAATTCGGTGACCGACGAAAAGGCGCGGGCGCGGATGATCTCGTCGTTCGATCTCGAGAACACCAAGCCGGAATGGGCGCTCTGCTACCGCTTCGATATCGTGCTGCGCGGGCGCAACGCCACGCCGATGGAGACCAGGTAAGTGTCGAACCAGCGTCCTGATGGCATCACCCCCTCGCAAACCGTCGGCCCTTATTTCAAGTACGGCCTGACGCCGAACGGCGAATACGAATGGAACGACGCCTTCGCCAACAATCTGCTGACGCCGGATGTTTCCGGCGAGCGCATCCGCATCGAGGGCAAGGTGTATGACGGCGACGGCGCCGTGATCCCGGACTGCATGTTGGAGATCTGGCAGGCCGATGCGCAGGGCCGCTTCTCCGATCCGCAGGACAAGCGCGCGCTGCCGAATTCTTCCTTCAAGGGCTTCGGCCGCTGCGGCACCGATGCGAGCGGCGCTTATGTCTTCGACACCATCAAGCCGGGCGTGGTGCCGGATCCCGACGGCAAGCCGCAGGCGCCGCACATCCTGCTCGCGGTGTATGCGCGCGGCATGCTGCTGCATCTCTACACGCGGATCTATTTCGACGACGAAGCCGGCAATGCCAGCGATCCCGTGCTGGCGCTAGTGCCGGCCGATCGTCGCACGACCCTGATCGCCAGGCGCAAGGCGGGTGCGGGCCATATCTACACGCTCGACATCCACCTGCAGGGCGACAACGAGACGGTGTTCTTCGACGTCTAGCGTCGATGGCGTCTGCCGTCGCGCCGTCGGCGGCGGCGCACACAAATCCAGCCCTAAGCGTTCCCCAAATCCGCTGCGCGCCTTCGCAGCGGATTTTGTTTGACATGCGCGATCTGTTATACCAACGGCCCCCGGATTTGACTCACATTTGGGATTTCCAAATCAGTGAGTTTCTGAATCGATGTTGCTGCGTAGACAGGAGCAATATCGATGGGGGCAGCGGTAGCGATTACGCGGCTTGATTTGACCGCGGGCGAGCTTCGGAAGGCGGCGCGCAGAGAGAAGAATAGTACGGTAGCGCGGCGGATATTGGCGCTTGCGCTTGTGCTGGAGGGCGCGGACCGCAAGAAGGCAGCCGAAAGTTGCGGGATGGATCGTCAGACCCTGCGGGACTGGGTGCATCGTTATAACGCCGAAGGCTTGGCGGGACTGCGGTCGCGCAAACCGACGGGACCGCGGTCGCGGCTGACGACAGAGCAGCAGGCCGAATTGGCCGCGTTGGTCGAGGCCGGTCCCGATCCTGAGCAGCATGGGGTCGTACGTTGGCGGCGGGTGGATTTGCGCGACGAGCTTGAGCGGCGGTTTGGCGTCAAACTGCACGAACGTTCGGTCGGCAAGGTTCTGGCCAAGCTCGGGTACCGCCGGCTCTCGGTGCGGCCGCGCCATCCGCAAGCCGATGAAGCGGCTCAGGAAGCGTTCAAAAAAACTTTGCTACGACCCTCACGACAACGCTCCCCGCTCACGCCCAAGGCAAGCCGATCGAAATCTGGTTCCAGGACGAGGCGCGGATCGGCCAGCAGGGCACGCTGACACGCGTGTGGGCCAAGCGTGGCTCACGGCCTCGCGCGCCGCGCGATCGACGTTACGATTGGGCTTATCTCTTCGGTGCCGCCTGTCCTCAACGGGGCGTCGCCGCGGGTCTTGTCATGCCGACGGCAAATGCAGAGGCGACGTCACTGCATTTGGAGGCAATCAGCCGCAAAGTTGCACCCGACGCACATGCCGTTCTCGTCTTCGACGGCGCCGGCTATCACAGTGCCGGCACCGTCCGAGCTCCGGAAAATATCACTCTGTTACAGCTGCCGCCTTATGCGCCCGAGCTCAATCCGATTGAAAACGTCTGGCAGTACCTGCGCGCCAACAAGCTCGCCATCACCGTCTTCGACGACTACGACGATATCGTCGCCAAGACCTGCGAAGCCTGGAACTTCTTCGCAAATGATCCAGGTCGCATCGCCTCAATCACAAGCCGCACTTGGGCAACAGTCAATCCTTAGGGCCATTGGTATTATATAGCAGATATGACATAAGCATGACTAACCTCGACGCCGCCTTCTCCGCGCTCGCCGACCCGACGCGCCGGGCGATCCTGGCGCGCCTCGCCTTGGGCGAGGCGACGGTCATGGAGCTGGTCGAGCCATTCGACATGACCCAGCCGGCGATCTCCCGTCATCTCAAGGTGCTCGAGCATGCCGGCCTGATCGTGCGGCGGATCGAGGGCACCAAGCGGCCATGCCGGCTGGCGCCGCAGGCGGTCGCCGAGATCGATCAATGGCTCGGAATGCTGCGGCGTGCGCTGGAAACCAATTACGACCGGCTGGACGGAGTGCTGGCCGCGATGAAGCCCGAAAAGTGAAAGGTCCCCCATGAGCAAGCTGACGCTGAAGACCGAAGGCGACCGTCATGTCGTCGTTGTCAGACGTTTCAAAGCCCCGCCCGAAGCGGTGTACCGCGCGCACACCGAGGCCGAGCTGCTGCAGAAGTGGCTGCTCGGCCCGGAGGGCTGGACCATGCCGGTTTGCATCAGCGATATCAGGCCCGGCGGCAAGATCCGCTACGAATGGACGGACGGCAAGGGCGGCGGATTTCACCTCACCGGCGAATATCTCGAGCTCGAGCCCTTCAGCCGCATTGTCCATGTCGAGCGCATGCACCTGCCCGATCCGACTCCGGACAATCATGTCGAGACCCGCTTCGAGCCCGACGGCAGCGGCACCTTGATGACGATGCGGATGACGCTGCCCGATGCCGAGACGCGCGCAGCGATGCTCGCGACCGGCATGGAGCATGGCATGGAAGCGAGCTATGCTCGGCTCGACGGCATGAGCTGAAAGCTTTCGCATTCGAGGGACGATGCGCGACCGCTTCCTCACAGGTCTGATTGGATATCCCATCGCGCATTCGGCCGCGCCCGCGATGCATGAGCAGGCGGCTAAAGCGCTCGGCGTTCACTGCCACTATCAGCTCATCCAAGTGGCGGCCGCCGGGCGGGACGATCTGCGCGCGATGCTCGACGGTGTCAGGCGGCTCGGCTTCGCCGGCGTCAACGTCACCTTTCCCTACAAGGAAGCCGTCGTCGATCTCTTGGATGAGTTGACGCCGGACGCGCGCGCGATCGGCGCGGTCAACACCATCGTCGTCGACGGCACGCGGCTGGTCGGGCACAACACCGACGCGACAGGCTTTGTACGCGCGATCGAACCGCTGCTCGCGGCCACGCCGCACGGCGCGATCGCGTTGATCGGGGCCGGCGGCGTCGGCAAGGCGATTGGCTTCGCGCTCGCCGGCCTCGGCGTTGGCGACATCAGGATCTTCGATGCCGAACCCGCCAAGGCCGCGCAGCTTGCCCGCCAATTGCAGGGCGGCGTCGCGGTTCGCAGCATCGCGGCCGCGGTCGAAGGTGCCGCCGGCCTGATCAATGCGACGCCCGTAGGCATGCTGCCGAGCCTTGCGTCGCCGGTGCCGGATGAGTTGCTGCATCAGGCGATGTGGGTCGCCGACGCGGTCTACACTCCGCTCTGGACGCCGCTGCTCACCGCGGCGAAGGCCAAAGGCGCCGCCGTGCTGACCGGCCGCGATCTCGCGATCAACGCGGCCGCAGATGCGTTCGCCCTGTTCACGGGGATGACGCCGTCGTCGGATGTCATGGGAATTGCGTTCGACGCCGTGATGGCGGCGCGCTACGCTTCGCCGGCGTGACGCACAGGGGGCATTCCCATGGCGAAAATCAGGATCGGTCTTGCCGGCAGCGGCTTCGTCTCGGAGCTGCACATGGTTGCCTACCGGCGCGTCTATGGCGTCGACGTCGAGGTGAGGGCGGTCGCGGCGCGCGGCGATCACGTCGTCGCGTTCGCCCGCAAGCATCAGATCCCGACCACCTATCGCAGCTTCGCCGAGCTCGTGGCCGACCGTGAGCTCGACGTCATCGACATCTGCACGCCGCCCAATTTGCACGCCGCGATGATCGTCGCGGCGATGCAGGCCGGCAAGCACGTGATCTGCGAGAAGCCGTTCAGCGGCTATTTCGGCCGGGACGGCGACAGAGAGCCGATCGGCAGGCATGTGCCGAAGGCTTTGATGTACCAGCGCGTGATGGAGGAGATGGAGACAACGCGCGCCGCGATCGAGCGAACCGGGAAGCTCTTCATGTATGCCGAGGACTGGATCTACGCACCCGCCGTGACCAAGACCGCGGAGATCATCCGCGCGACAGGCGACAAGATCCTGTTCATGAAGGGCGAGGAGAGCCATTCCGGCTCGCATGCCGCGCACGCCGCGCAATGGGCGACGACCGGCGGCGGCTCGCTGATCCGCATGGGCTGCCATCCGCTGTCGGCGGTGCTCTATCTCAAGCAGGTCGAGGCCCGCGCGCGCGGCGAAACGATCACGGTTGCGAGCGTCACCTGCGACGTCGGCAATGTCACCGCCGGCCTCAAGCCGGAGGAGCGCGCCTTCATCAAGGCCAATCCGGTCGACGTCGAGGATTGGGGCACGCTGACCTTGACCTTCTCCGACGGCACCAAGGCGACGGTGGTCTCCGGCGACATGATCATGGGCGGCGTGCGCAATCTGATCGAGACCTATACGTCAGGCGGCTCATTGTTCGCCAACATCACGCCGAACACGCAGCTGGTGAGCTACCAGGCCTCCGAGGAGAAGCTCGCGTCCGTCTACATCACCGAGAAGGTCGACCGCAAAACCGGCTGGCAATATGTCTGTCTCGAGGAGGAATGGACCCGCGGCTATTTGCAGGAGATCCAGGACTTCATGGAATGCGTCGCCACCGGCCGCCAGCCGCTCGCCGACCTCGCGCTGGCCTATGAGACGACGAAGGTGAACTACGCCGGCTATTGGGCGGCGGATGAGGGCAGGCGGGTGATGTTGTGAGGTGCGGCGAGCGAGATTGGCGGTAGCGCCGCTCTTTCCTTCTCCCCTTTGCGAGAAGGTGGCGCGCGTAAGCGCGCTGGGTGAGGGGTTGTCGCCGCATACGCAAATCGAGAGAGGGGTACGTACCCCTCACCCGGATCGCATCTTTCGATGCGATCCGACCTCTCCCACAAGGGGAGAGGTGACCGCCGATGCGGTTGCAATTTCGTCGCCCCTACGCCGCGTAGATCGAGCTCTTCGGCAGCGGGAACACCGGATCCTGCGTCCTTATGTTGGTCGGCCACACCACCGAGATGTGCTCGCCGGCGTTCTGCATCACGACCGGCGTCGAGCGCTCGTTCTGGCCGGCCAACGGCGTGCCCGGCGGATAGAACTTCACGCCATAGCCCTGGATGGTGCCGCCGGGCGGGATGTCGACGTCGAGCGCCGCCTTGCGGATCGCTTCCGGATCGAAGCCGCCATATTTCTCCTTGGCGACCGGCAGCACGTTGTTGAGCAGGATCCAGGTCTGGTTGAAGCCCATCGAGCAGTGCGGCGGCACATCGGTCGCGTTGGTCTTCGCCTTGTAACGCTCGACCATGATCTTGGTGAGATCGCCGACCCCCGGCGCCAGCTTGGCGGGATCGAGCAGCTGCGCCGGCACCGGATCGATGTTGCAGAAATTGTCGATGTCGGCGCCGAAGGTCGCGCGCAGCTTGTCGAGCTGGCTGTAGCCCGCGCCGGCGCCGAACAGCATCTTGAACTTCAGCCCGCTCTCGCGCGCCTGGCGCAGGAACAGGGTGATGTCGGGGTTGTAGCCGGCGTGCGAGATGATGTCCGCTTTCGCGCGCTTGAGCTTGGTCACCAGCACGGAGAGATCGGGCGCTGAGGCCGAATAGCCTTCCTTGAGCACGATTTGCAGCCCGGCTTGCTTCGCAAACGCCTCGTCGGCGGCGGCGACGCCGACCCCATAGGGGCCGTCCTCGTGGATCAGCGCGACCTTGACGTCCTTCGGCTCCATGCCGAGCTTGGCCTTGGTGTGCTCGGCGAGGAAGCCCGCAAAGGCCTGGCCGTACTGGTCGGAATGGATCTGCGCGCGGAAGACATATCGCAGGTTCCGGTCCTTGAAGACCGCGGTCGAAACTGCCGTCGTGATCCAGAGGATCTTCTTGTGCTGCTCGACCTTGGCGGCGAGCGGCACCGCATGCGCGCTGGAGTACACGCCCGCGATGATGTCGAGCTTCTCCTGGTTGATCAGCCGCTCGACCTCGTTGATCGCGACGTCGGCCTTGCTCTGTGAATCGACCTTGACGGTGGCGACCTTGAACTTGCCGCCGATGCCGCCCCGCTCGTTGCAGAGCTCGATCGCGATGTCGGTGCCAACAGATGAGGCGACGGAACCTCCCGCCGCGAATGGGCCGGTCATGTCATAGACCGAGCCGATGCGCACCGTTTCGGCCTGGGCCTGCGCGCGTGTCCAATCGAAGCTGAAGGCAGCGGCGGCGGCCGCAGACGTCTTCAGCAGCGTCCTGCGTGAAGTCGGCATGGTGTCCTCCCCATTGCAATCGTCATTCTTGACGGATTTTTGCTTGTTGTTTGAGAAGTATTGGGAGCGCGCGGCGGAAAGTCAACGCGATTGCGGTGCGTCCCGTCTCGTTCGTTAGGAGGAGCGTTGGGCTTGCTAAGCTGTCATCGCCGGGCTTGACCGGGCGATCCAGTAATCCAGAGACAGTTGTGATTGAACCGATAAGCCGCGGCGTACTGGATCGCCCGCCTTCGCGGGCGATGACACGGAAAAGGACGTCTGGCCGTGCGATCGGGGCGCGGACGACGGCGTCTACTCCATCACCGCCGCATGGTCCGACGGCCCGGACTGGTTGCGCAGCGTGGTCTTGGTCGAGCTGATCAGGATCGCCAGTGGCAGCGAAACCAGGATGAAGATCATCATCAGCTGGTAGTCGTGCGCGAAGGCGATGATCTCCGCCTGCAGCTTGACCATTACGTCGGCCAGCGCGCGTCCGGTGTTGGTGTTCAGGTTGAGCTTGGCGGCGACGTCGGGCATCTGCAGCGCGTGGTTGAACGGATTGATGTGCTCCGACAGGATCGCGTAGGTGCGGCGGCTGCCCTGGGTCAATTCGGCGGTGACCAGCGAAATGCCGATCGAGCTCGCCATGTTGCGCACCAGCGTCAGCATCGAAGTGCCGTCGGTGCGCAGATAAGCGGGCAGCGTCAGGAATGAGGCGGTGGAGAGCGGCACGAAGACGAGGCCGAAGCCGAAGCCTTGCACGATGTTCCAGGTCACGATCTCTGGCACACCGGTCTGGTCGGTCCAGCCGCTCATGTAGAATAGCGAGATCACGATCAGCGCGAGGCCGGCGATGATCAGCGTACGCGCCTCGATATACTTCATCAGGCGGCCGACGATCATCATCGCAACCAGGGTGCCGCTGCCGCGGGTCGCCAGCAGCAGTCCGGCGGTGATGATCGGATAGCCGATCACGTTCTGCAGGTAGGGCGAGGCCAGCGCCATGGTCGAATAGAGCGACAGCGAGATCACGATCATGAAGACGCTGCCGGTGACGAAGTTCTTGTCCTTGTACAGCGCGAACTGCACGAAGGGGCTCGAGGTCGTCAGCGAATGCGCGAAGAAGTAATAGAAGCCGACGCCGGAAATGATGAACTCGGCGATGATCTCGTTGGATTCGAACCAGTCGAGCTGCTCGCCGCGGTCGAGCGCGAGCTGCAGCGCGCCGACGCCGACCGCGAGCGCGATGAAGCCGAACCAGTCGAACCGCCGCGTCCGGTCCTGCTTGGTCTCGTCCATGAAGATGATCTGGCCGAGCACCGTCAGCAGCCCGAACGGCAGGTTGACGAAGAACACCCAGTGCCAGGAATAGGTTTCGGTGAGCCAGGCGCCGAGCGAGGGGCCCATGATCGGGCCCAGCATCACCCCCATGCCCCAGATCGCCATCGCGGTGGCGCGTTCCTGCAGCGAGTAGGAGTCGAGCATGACAGCCTGCGACAGCGGTACCAGCGCCGCGCCGAACACGCCCTGCAACAGGCGGAACAGCACCATCTGGTTGATGTCCTGCGCGAGCCCGCACAGCACCGAGGCGATGGTGAAGCCGGCCGAGCAGATGATGAAGATGCGCTTGCGCCCGAAGCGGTTGGCGATCCACCCCACCGGCGCGGTCATGATCGCGGCCGCGACGATGTAGGAGGTCAGCACCCAGTTGATCTGGTCCTGCGAGGCCGACAGCGAGCCCTGCATGTAGGGCAGCGCGACATTGGCGATGGTGGTGTCCAGCGCCTGCATGATCGTTGCCGTCATGGCGCAGACCGTCACCATGTTCCGGCGCAGGCCGGGGACGGCGGATGGCAACGGCTCGGTCATTCAGTTCAGTCCTGTTCGATAGCGGCGTAGACCACCTCTCCCACAAGGGGAGAGGTGAAGTGGCGTCAGCGAGCGATCCCGTCCCATCCTACTCCTGCTGGGCGGACGCCGGCGCGAGGCCGAGCAGGCCGGCCAGCGTGCGGCGGTGGTTGGTGTCGATCGTAGCGTAGACACTCATGCCCGCCTTCAGCTTTTTGACGAACGGATCGTCCTTGTCGAAATAGATCCGCACCGGCACGCGCTGCACCACCTTGACGAAGTTGCCGGTGGCGTTCTGCGGCGGCAGGATCGCGAACTGCGCGCCCGTACCGGGCGAGAGCGAGCCGACCGTGCCCTTGAACACGTGATTGGGGAAGGCGTCGACGTCGAGCGTGACCGGCTGGCCCACCGCGACATAGGTGAAGTCGCTTTCCTTCGGGTTGGCGTCGACCCAGGGGTTGTCGACGTCGATCACGGAGAACACCGGCGAGCCCGCGGCGACGAAGCGGCCGAGCTGGATCTGGTCGACCTGAGTCGCGACGCCGTCCATCGGCGCGCGCAGCACGGTGTGATCGAGGTTGCGCTGCGCGTCGTCGAGCTTCGCCTTGGCCGCGGCGTAGGGCGGGAATTGTTCGATCGGCAGGTCGACATTGCCGAGCAGTTGCGTCTTGGCATTGGAGATCTGCTGCCGGATGTACTGCGCGAGGCTCTCGGCGGTGACTTGCGCGTTCGCCGCATTGTCAAGGTCGAGCTGCGAGCCGAAATTCTGCTTCGCCAGCGTCGACTTGCGCTCGACGTCGCGCTTCTTCAATTCGATGCTCTGCTGGGCGAATTCGAGCATCTTGGTGTTGATCTTGATGTTGTCGACCAGGTTGTCGTAGGTCGTCCTGGTCTGGTCGAGCGCCGCCTTGGCCTGCGCGACCGCCAGGCGGTAAGGCACCGGATCGATCTCGAATAGCTCGTCGCCTTTCTTGACGTGCTGGCCTTCCTTCACGACGATCTTGTCGATCTTGCCGGAGATCTCCGGCGTGATCAGCACCTTCTGGGCGCCGACATAGGCGTCGTCGGTACCGACATAGCGGCCGCCATTGAGATAGAACACGATGCCGCCGATCACCGCCACGATCGGCAGCACCACCAGCAGCAGTGTGCGGCGACGGCGACGCAGGCGGGTCATCAGCCTGCGGCGCGGCTTGCGGGTGATCTGTTCGGGCGCGGGCGTTTCCGGATTGCTCTTCTGCTCGGGTGCCAGCTTGAGGACGGTTTCAGCCATAGCGCTGTTCCTTTCGGGAGGAGTCGCTGGCTGGGCTTTGGATGGCATTGCGAACGTTTTCCTTGATCGATTCGAGTTGGCTGAGCAGGCGATGCGCATCAGTGGGATTGATGCCCCCGAGCGCAGTCGTCGTGAGTTCGGAGCGGAGGCCGGCGAGCTTGCCGAGCAGGGGGCGCGCGGCCTTCCTCAGATAGAGGCGGTTGACGCGGCGGTCGTTTTCGTCGCCGCGGCGCTCGATCCAGCCACTGTCGCAGAGCTTGTCGATCAGCCGGGTCAGCGTGATCGGCTGGATATCGAGCTGCTCGGCGAGCTCGGTCTGCTTCAGGCCCTCATTGCGCTCCACCTTGGTCAGGACGGCCCATTGCGCGCGGGTGATGCCATAGCGCGCGGCCTCCTTGTCGGCGTAGACACGGATCAGCCGGAACACCTCGCCAAGCGTAAAAAGGAAATTGGTCTCCACGGACCCGGGCATGCTCCTGCCTCCATAAGCTTGGGATATAATAAGCTTGCTTATTAA
Source organism: Bradyrhizobium sp. ISRA436 (assembly GCF_029910015.1). Lineage (NCBI taxonomy): Bacteria > Pseudomonadati > Pseudomonadota > Alphaproteobacteria > Hyphomicrobiales > Nitrobacteraceae > Bradyrhizobium > Bradyrhizobium sp. ISRA436. Next base: position 7,391,317 of record NZ_CP094519.1, on the reverse strand, counting down.
ATCTGCATGCCAGGTTAACGGAGGGCTGCTCCGCACTGCACACATGGCTGGAGGGGCGGGACGGCCGGCGCGGGCTTTGGGACCGGGCGCAAAAATGTTACGTTTCGGGCCAAATGAGCCTGGCCAAGCCGACATTCCCCGCGCCCGATCACGATCACGGCCGTTGCGCCGCTGACGCGATGACCCATGCCGAGCAGGTGTGCGCCCGCCGGGGGCAGAAATTCACCCCGATCCGTCGCCAGGTGCTGGGGGCGCTGCTGGCCAGCCACCGCCCGCTCGGCGCCTATGAGGTGATCGACGAGCTCGCCAAGTCGATGCCGCGGCCGGCGCCGATCACCGTCTACCGTGCGCTCGACTTCCTGATGGAGAACGGCCTCGTCCACCGCATCGAGAGCCGCAACGCCTTCCTCGCCTGCGCGCACGACCATGACGAGACCTCGATGGTGGCGTTCCTGATCTGCGACCATTGCGGCTCGGTCGGCGAAATCCCCGCCGCACCCGTCGCGCAAAGCCTCACCGCGGCGGCGCGGGCCTCGGGCTTCATCCCGAAACTGTCCGTCGTCGAGATCGCCGGCACCTGCGCGCATTGCCAGAAATCGTAGTGGCTATGCGATTTGGGCCAACAATCACCGCGAAGACGCTGCGCCCCCTCCCCCGCAAGCGGGGGAGGGATGGGGTGGGGGCTCTCTCCACAAGTCGCACTGTGGAGAGAGCCCCCACCCGCATCGCATCTAATGATGCGATGCGACCGCAGAGCGAGCTTCGCTCGTCTCGACCGCCGCAAGCGGGAGAGGTTAGTCAGCGATCCCAATAAGTCACAGAACAACACGGCATCAAGCCGGCCTCGAGGAAACGTGTCGACGCAAGCGATCATCACCAACGCCGCAAGACCAGTCACCGCCGGGCACGGGCTGCCGCCCGGCGCCATCGCGATCATGCTGATGCTGTGCGTGAGCTGGGGCTTCAATCAGCTCGCGGTCAAGCTCGCGCTGCCCGATGTGCCGCCGATGCTGCAGGCGATGATCCGCTCCGCCGGCGCGCTGCCCGTGATGCTGATCGTCGGCTGGATGCGCGGCGTGAAATTTTTCGAACGTGACGGCACGCTGCTGCCCGGCCTTGTCGCCGGGCTGATGTTCGGGGTCGAGTTCGTGCTGATCTTCACCGGGCTGGTCTTCACCTCGGCCTCGCGGGCATCGGTCTTCCTCTACACCGCGCCGTTCTTCGTCGCGCTCGGCTCGCACCAGTTCCTCGGTGAGCGGCTCAGCGCTGTGCAGTGGAGCGGGCTGGCGTTGAGCTTTGCCGGCGTCGCGCTCGCGATCGGCGTGCCGCAGCCCAATGTCGACGCCAAGGTGCTGCTCGGCGACCTCCTGGTGGTCGGCGGCGGCGTGCTGTGGGCGGCGACCACGCTGGTCGCCAAGGGCACCAACTTGCGCAAGGCCGCGCCGGAAAAGGCGCTCGGCTATCAGGCGGCGGTGTCGGTTCCGATCCTCGCGCTCGCCTCCTGGATCTCGGGCGAGCACATCACGCACATGCCGAGCACCTTGTCGATCTCGCTGCTCGTCTATCAGGCGATCTGGGTGGTGGGCTGCACCTTCGTGATCTGGTTTGCGATGGTGAAGACCTATTCGGCGAGCAAGCTCTCGGCCTTCACCTTCATCACGCCGCTGTTCGGCGTGGTCGCGGCCTATTTCATCATGCACGACACGCTGACCGCCGTGTTCGGCGTCGCCGCGCTGCTGGTGATTGCCGGGCTCTATCTCGTCAACAAGCCCGATCCGAAGGTGACGCCGGATCCGAACGTCCCGGCGTGAGTTCTCGCCCTCATTCTCGGCTCGGTCTTCCGCGTCCGCAGGATGACGGTGAGGTGAGCACACCTCTCAGGCTCCCTCTCCCCTTGCGGGAGAGGGTGGGGAGAGGGGTAAGCCGCGGGTGAGATGATCAATGAGGGCAGCGCCCTCGCAAATTGCGTTCGCTTGCCGTCATGACGAATGCGGAGAGGGCGTCGTGTGGCATCCCTCTCCCTAACCTCGAGAGCGAGCTTCAAACTCCCGCAAGGCGAGAGGGAACCCTTCCGCCGGTGCGTCCCTCACGCGCCAATCACTGAGTTGCCCGACGGCGCAAGACCCTTACGCAAAAATATTTCTGTTTTTCGGAAGCGCAACTCAGTGTATGAATAGCCCGTCTCACCCGCCTGAGGGGCGCTTCGCGATCGTCACGAGTGTTGCGGTGAGATGCGGTGGACGCCGACTGCGCGACTGACGAGCATGCGTGAGGCGGACGGTGAAGTCGTGCAGGCCTGACGCCCTAGTTGTGAGCTTTCAGGAGGTTGTCCATCTGGTCTGAACCGAGGAAGCTGAGGCTGCGACGCTTCAGGGTTCCCCGGAGAGACCAGATGAACATCCACAAGAATGCGCCTTTGACGCCAAAAGGTCGAGCGGCGATGGCGCGGAGCGTGATCGAGAGCGGCCTGACGAAGGCCGCCGCCGCGCGCCAATTCAATGTTACGGCGAAGACAGTCGCCAAATGGGTCAAGCGCTTCCGCGCAGAAGGCGTCGATGGTTTGCAGGATCGGTCCTCACGGCCGCATTCCTTGCCAAGCCAAACCCCGGCCGCCACATGCGCCGCTGTCGAGACGTTCCGCCGGCAGCGCCACACCGGCAAGCAGATCGCGCGCGAGGTCGGGGTCTCAGCAGCAACCGTCAGCCGGATCCTGCGCCGGCTCGGTTTGAACCGGCTGGCTGCGCTGGAGCCGGCTGAGCCGATCCGGCGCTATGAGCGCCAGCATCCTGGTGAGCTGATCCACATCGACATCAAAAAGCTCGGCAAGTTCAATCGGATCGGCCATCGGATCACCGGCGATCGACGTGGGGCGAGCAACCTGCGTTCTCGCCGTCAAGGACCAGGTTGGGAATACGTCCATGTTTGCATCGACGATGCGTCGCGGATCGCCTTCAGCCAGGTCATGAAGAACGCGCGAAAGGGCTGTGCCGTCGCCTTCCTCAAGGCGGCGGTGGCCTACTACGTGAGCCTGGGCGTGAAGGTCGAGCGCGTCATGACCGACAACGGCGCGTGCTACAAATCCGCCGCCTTCCGAAAGGCATGTCAGCGCCTCGGCCTCAAGCACATCCGCACCAAGCCCTATACGCCCAAAACCAATGGCAAGGCCGAACGCTTCATTCAGACCAGCCTGCGAGAATGGGCCTACGCGCAGGCCTACAACACCTCAACAGAAAGAGCCGCGGAGCTGCCACGATGGCTTCACCGCTACAACTGGCATCGTCCTCATGGCAGTATCGGCTCAAAGCCGCCGATCAGCAGGCTCGGATTAACCGGGAACAACCTCTTGAGGCTCCACACCTAGTGGCAGGTGTCTCCTCGCAAGATGCGGAACGCATCTTTGCGAAGACGGTGACAACAAAGCCCAGTCTCGCCGGGGCGAGCACGTATAAGCCGTAAACCATCGCGCAGGGAAAGCCGGAGTGTTTTCCGGTTTCACCTGTGGTCCTACCTCCCGAGCTTTCCATTTGCACGGGACCCATGGGTGCGATCGGCACCCGGCTTTCCCTGCGCCCTCTGATCAAGCGAGGGCGGAACGAGAAGCAAAACTCGGACAAATCATGTCGCGAGAACGCGGACGCACGTCATACACGGTCGTCATGCCCCGCGAAGGCGGGTCACCCAGTACGCCGCGGCCTCTCGGCTCAAGCCCCGGCGTCTCTGGAATACTGGGTCACCCGTCTTCGCGGGTGACGACGCCGGACGCTGCTGATCACGTACTACCCCGTCTCGATCGGCAGCGACTCGTCCTTGGCCCATTCGCCCATCGAGCCGTCATAGAGCGTGAGGTTGTGATAGCCGAGCCGATGCAGTTGCAGCAGGTCGACGGTTGCCGAGATGCCGCCGCCGCAATAGGCGATGACGCGCTTGTCCTTGGTGATGCCCTGGGCTGCGAACACAGCCTCGGCCTCCTTCAGCGGCGCGAAGGTCTTGTTCTTGGGATCGACCAAGGTCGCCGCCGGCACGCTGACGCTGCCGGGGATGCGGCCGGGCCGGCCGTAGCGGCTCGGCTCCAGACCTCTGAAGAATTGCGGGCCGAGCGCGTTGACGATCACGGTGTCGTGGTCGGCGGTGGCAGCGAGCACGTCGTGCTTGCCGACGAACAGGTCCGGCTTGGGCCGGGCCGTGAAGGTGGCGGGCGGATAGCCGCCGGCAAGCCCGGTCTCGATGTCGCGCCCTTCCGCGGTCCATTTGTCGATGCCGCCGTCAAGCACCGAGGCGCGCTCGAAACCCAGCGCGCGCAGCATCCACCAGAAGCGGGTTGCCCACATCGCGGTGCCGATGGAATAGAGCACCACGCGGCTATTGGCCGAGATGCCGTGGCGGCCGAACGCGGCCTCGAGCTGCGCGACCGGCGGCATCATGAAGCGCAGCGCGGTATGCGCATCGGAGAATTCGGCCTGCAAATCGAGGAAGTTCGCCCCCGGAATATGCCCGGCCTCGAAGGTCTGCCGGCCCGAGACCACGATATAGGGGACGCCGCTGCCCGCAGGCGCCGGCTCCAGATAGGTGGTGCAGTCGAACAGGCGCAGCTCGGGGCGGGTGAGGATGTCGGCGAGTTCCGCCGTGGTGATCAGCTCGTTATGGTCGGCCATGTCACGTCCTCCCGGCATGCTTTAAGGGAATGCTAAGATGCGCCGGATCACATGAAAAGCCGCGACTTTGCCCTTTGAATCACCCCAATCCGGCCCAATATAGCCGACCATGCAGGACGCCGCTGCATGGCTTGCCTTCGGCCCAATCGGTGTCATAAGCTATTGAATTCACAACGGAAACATGATCTTCGGCTGCGCGATTGCGAAAGCCCACCGTCCCCTTGGTGAATGTCACCAAAACCTGATATTCGAGGCGCCATGAACAAGCCCGAGATTTTGCCGCAAGACGACGTCGCAGGCCCCCAGCCGCGGCACCAAACCACCCAGGTTATGGTCGGTAACGTTGCCGTCGGCGGCGGCGCGCCGATCGTGGTGCAGTCGATGACCAACACCGACACCGCCGATGTCGAGGGCACCATTGCCCAGGTCGCAGCGCTCAGCCGCGCCGGCTCGGAGATGGTCCGCATCACCGTCGACCGCGAGGAGGCTGCGGCCGCGGTTCCGCACATCCGCGACGGCCTGCGCAAGCGCGGCATCACGACGCCGCTGATCGGCGACTTCCACTATATCGGCCACAAGCTGCTCGCTGAATATCCCGCCTGTGCCGAGGCGCTCGACAAGTACCGGATCAATCCGGGCAACGTCGGCTTCAAGAACAAGCGCGACACGCAGTTCGCCGACATCATCGAGATCGCCAACAAGAACAACAAGCCGGTGCGCATCGGCGCCAATTGGGGCTCGCTCGACCAGGAGCTGCTCACCAAGCTGATGGACGAGAACACGGCCTCGCCGAACCCGCGCGATGCCCGCGCGGTGACCCGCGAGGCGATGGTGCAGTCGGCGCTGTTGTCGGCGGCCCGCGCCCAAGAGCTCGGCATGCCCAAGAACAAGATGATCCTGTCGGCGAAGGTTTCCGCCGTGCAGGATCTGATCGCGGTCTATCGGGAGCTGGCGCGCCGCTCTGACTATGCGATCCATCTCGGCCTCACCGAGGCCGGCATGGGCTCGAAGGGCATCGTCGCTTCCTCGGCCGCGCTCGGCATCCTTTTGCAGCAGGGCATCGGCGACACCATCCGCATCTCGCTGACGCCGGAGCCGGGCGGCGATCGCACGCTGGAGGTGCAGGTCGCGCAGGAATTGCTGCAGACCATGGGCTTCCGCACCTTCGTGCCGCTGGTTGCGGCCTGCCCGGGCTGCGGCCGCACCACCTCGACCACGTTCCAGGAGCTGGCGCGCTCGATCCAGGATTTCATCCGCGACGAGATGCCGACCTGGAAGACGAAATATCCCGGCGTCGAGCAGCTCAACGTCGCAGTCATGGGCTGCATCGTCAACGGCCCCGGCGAATCCAAGCATGCCAATATCGGCATCTCGCTGCCGGGCACCGGCGAAGCGCCGGCCGCGCCTGTGTTCGTCGACGGCAAGAAGTTCCGCACCCTGCGCGGCCCGACCATCGCCGCCGAGTTCAAGGCGCTGGTGATCGACTACATCGACCAGCGCTACGGCAACGGCGCCAAGCTGCCGGAGACGGCGGGCGCCGCGGAATAAATTGCGGTGGCGGTAGCCCGGGTGGAGCGAAGCGAAACCCGGGGCACTGCTGCCATGCATGGGCTGATCCCGGATTGCGCTTCGCTCCGTCCGGGCTACGATGTTTCGTAATCAAGAAACATCGGGAGAACGCCCATGAGCTCACTGTCCGGCAAGCAGGGCCCGCGTTACCGGCACCTCGCTGACGAATCCGAGCCCTACGAGACCATCGGCGTCGAGAAATTGACGCCGATCATCGGCGCGGAGATTTCCGGCGTCGATATCGGCAAGCTCGTCGACGGCGATGCGCGCTCCAACCGCCAGATGGACGAGATCCATCGCGCGCTCGCCGAAAACCTCGTCATCTTCTTCCGCGACCAGCACATCACCCCGGCCCAGCATCTCGCCTTCGGCCGCAAGTTCGGCGAGCTGCACGTGCACCCCGCCGCGCCCAACGAGGGCGATCCGGCGCTGATGAAGATCTATGCCGACAAGGATTCGCCGCGCGCCAATGGCGAAGGCTGGCACACCGACGTGTCCTGCGATCTCGAGCCGCCGATGGGCTCGATCCTCTACATCAAGCAGTGCCCGCCGCGCGGCGGCGACACGCTGTTCGCCAACATGTATGCCGCCTATGAGGCGCTGTCGGACCGCATGAAAGCCTATCTCGACGGACTCACCGCGCTGCATGACGGCGAGCAGACCTATCGCGGGCTCTATGCGAACTATGGCGTCGCCGACAAGCAGAGCTATCCGCGCGCCGAGCATCCTGTGGTTCGCACCCATCCGGTGACGGGCAAGAAGGCGCTCTATGTCAACCGCGGCTTCACCCGGTTCATCATCGGCATCCCCCGCGACGAGAGCGACGCTGTTCTGGCCTATCTCTACCAGCATGCGGAGAACCCGCTGTTCCAGTGCCGCTTCCGCTGGACCGAGAACGCGATCGCGTTCTGGGACAACCGCTGCGCTCAGCACCGCGCGATGTGGGACTACTGGCCGCATACCCGCTCCGGCACGCGCGTGACCGTGAAGGGAGAACGGCCGGTGTGAGCCGTTACGCCATCTACGAAGCCAGAAAGGCAACGAGACATCCGGGGAGGTCGTCCATGCTTCGTGCCGAAGACAACAAATTCCTCACCGAGGCAGGTGCGGGAACGGGGATGGGCGAGTTGCTGCGCCGGTTCTGGATTCCGGTGCTGCTCTCGGAAGAACTCCCGGAGCCGGATGGCGACCCGAAGAAGATCGTGGTGCTCGGCGAGGAATTGCTCGCCTTCCGCGACAGCCGCGGCGTGGTCGGCGTCATCGATCAGTACTGTCCGCATCGGGGCGCCAATCTCTGGCTCGGCCGCAACGAGGAATGCGGCATCCGCTGCGTCTATCACGGCTGGAAGTTCGACACCGACGGCGCTTGCGTCGACATGCCGACGTCGTATCCGGACCTCAACGCCAAGGACCTGATCCGCATCAAGTCCTATCCGGTTCGCGAATGGGGCGACATGATCTGGGCCTATATGGGCCCCGCCGATCAAATGCCGGAACTGCCGGCGCTGGAGATGGCGCTGCTGCCGCCGTCGCACCGCTTCGTCAGCAAGAAGTGGCAGGACTGCAACTGGGTGCAGGCTCTGGAGGGCTCGATCGACACCGCGCATTTCACCTTCGCGCATCTCTCCTTCGAGAAGGAGGAGAACGAGATCCTCGACATCAAGCGGCACTTCGTGAATCCGCTGACGCGGGTCGCGACTGACCACATGCGCTGGATCGCCGAGGATCCGCGCCCGGTGATCAAGATCAACCCGCATGATGCCGGCCTCACCGTTGCCGGCGGGCGGCTCACGGGAAGCGACAACATCTATTGGCGCATCGCCCAGTTCCTGATGCCGATCCATTCCTACGCACCGAGCTCGATGCCGGGCGAGAACATCTTCGGCCAGAGCTTCGTGCCGGTCACCGACACCAATTGCTGGATCTACACCTACGCATGGAATCCGCACCGGCCGCTGACCGAGGCGGAGCGCGACGGTTACCGCAACGGCAATGGCGTGATGGCGGTGGTCGACGAGAACTACGTGCCGCTGCGCAACAAGTCGAACAACTATCTGATCGACCGCAAGCTGCAACGGACCAGGAGCTACACCGGTATCAAGGGCGTCTCCGAGCAGGACGCCGCAGTGCAGGACAGCCAGGGGCCGATCGCCGACCGCACCCGCGAGCATCTCGGGCCGACCGATCTCGGCATCATGCACTTCCGCAAGCTGGTACTGGATGCCGCCCGCGCGCTGCAGCAGGGCGAGGCGCCGCCACACGTCAAGCGCCAGGACCGTTACACCGTGCGCTCCGGCGCCTGCGTCACCAGCAAGACGAAGGATCTCGCCGCCGTGATGATCGAACGCTTCGGCCATCCCGCAGGCTTCGTCGGCGGCCCCGGGCAGAACGCGGCAGCGGAGTAGGCGCGAGCGCTACAGCGGAATCCGCCGATACTCGCGGTTGGAGAGGCTCGCTTCCTCAAGGTCGAGGTCGCGCTCGATCCGGCGGCGTGTCTCGTCGGTGATCTTGCCGTCGCGCAGCAGCGCATGGATGAACTTGCGCTCGGAGGAGATCAGCTCGCGCGTCAGCTCCGTGCCGGTCGCGGAGGCGTCGTGCTTGTCCGGGTCGAGGGAGTCGGGCAACTGGCTAAGGCGGATCTCGTGCCGCGAGCGCAACAACTTCACCACCTCATCCGACAATTCGCGATCGTCGGTGATGGCATCGAGCGACTTCAGCGCAGCCGCCAGCGCGTCGCGCCGTGCCGCGATCTCCTGTTCGTGCTCGGCGAGATGCTCGCTGCGGCCGTCCCTGGCGAGGCCGAGCCAGCGCACCACCGGCGGCAAGCCGAGGCCGAGCCCGACCAGCGTCACGAAGATCACGCCGAAAGCGACGAACAGGATCAGGTCGCGGTAGGGGAAGGGATCGCCATTCGGAAGCGCCAGGGGCAGAGCCAGCGCCGCGGCGAGCGACACCGCGCCGCGCACGCCGGTGAAGGCGACCACGAAGACCGCCCGCCAAGACGGCAGCGGATCGCGCTCGCGCACGCGCCGGCTGATCCAGCGCGGGAGGTAGGTGCCGGGGAACACCCAGAGGAAGCGCGCGACGATCACGATGACGGCGACCAGCGCGGTGGCCGCGAGGATGTCGTGCAGCGGAAACGCCTTCGATCGCTCGAACAGCGAGCGCATCTGGAAACCGGTCAGCAGGAACAGCAGGCCCTCGATCAGGTAGATGACGAGGTCCCAGAAGAAGATGCCTTGCAGGCGCGTCGCGGCCGAGATCAGCAGTGGCCCGTTCCAGCTCATATAGAGCCCGCAGGCGACGGTGGCGATCACGCCGGAGCCGCCGAAATGCTCCGGAATCCAGTAGGCGATGTAGGGCGTGATCAGCGACAGCGTGATCTCGACTTGGGGATCGCGGGCCCGGCGGCGTGCGCGCAGGCTGAGCCAGCCAACGGCCGCGCCGAACAGGATCTCGCCGGCGACGATGATGAGGAACGTACCGGTCGCCTTCGGAAGCGAGAACAGCCCGGTCGAGATCGCCGCCACCGCGAAGCGATAGAGGATCAGCGCGGTCGCGTCGTTGGCGAGGCCTTCGCCCTCGAGCACGACCAGGATGCGCCGCGGCATGCCGAGCTTGCGCGCGATCGCGAGCGGCGCGACCACGTCCGGCGGCGCGACGATGGCGCCAAGCAGGAAGCCGACGCTCCAAGGCAGGCCGATCAGATAGTGCGTTGCGGCCGCGACCATGAAAGCCGTGAAGATCACGCAGCCGACCGACAACAGGATGATCGGGCGCAGATTGGCCTTGAACTCGCGCCAGCTCATCGCGACGCTCGCCGAATAGATCAGCGGCGGCAGCACGACCAGCAGCACCAGCTCCGGCGGCAGTTCCACCGACGGCATGCCCGGCACGAAGGCGAGCACGACGCCGACCAGCAGCAGCAGGATCGCCGGGGCAACATTGACCCGGCGCGCCAGCAGCGCGGTTCCCGCCAGCAGACCCAGCAGGGTGAGAAAGATCTGAAACTTGGCTTCCATAAGAGGCTCAATTCGCCCGGAAACCAGCGCCAGTCAATGCGGATCGGCCGGCCGCGGGTCGCCCGAGCCGGTCACAAGGTCGTCGTACGACAGCTGTCAAAGGGAGCCGTACGGCTTACGGGCGATCCGAAGTGGCGGGCGAAACGCCGGCGATCACTCCCGGAGGTCGTAGCGGTAGGATTTCGAGACGATCTGCCAGCCATCGGCGAGCTTCATCGCCACCAGATAGTCGGTGAAGTAGCGCGGCGGCAGCTGGCAGCGAACCTTGATGAAGGCGGTCTTGTCGTCGGAGCGATCGATGGTGACGATGAAGTCCTCGCGCGGCTTGCCTTCCGCCTTCGCCGACGGCCGCTTGCGCACGCGCTCAAGCCAGTCCGGCACGGTCAGCACCTGCAGCTCGCCTTTCTCGACCCAGCGGAGGTCGGCAGACGGATGGAAAATGGTGCCGAGCTTGTCGGCGCTGCCTTCGTAGAGGCCGTCGAAATAGGTCTGCACGACATCTTCGACGCTCGATCGATCTTGGCTCATGGGTTAGTCCTCCCGGCAGGAATTGGCGCTGACAGGATTTAGCCATGAACCACTGAATTGCACCATCTCCGCCGGCAGACCATGTGCGATGTCTAGCTGTGCCGTCTTGTCAGGCCCGGCTGCCATCTCGGTATCGCGGCGGCGGCCCCAGTCTCGGGTCGGCAATGTCGAGGTTTGCAATTAGACTAGATCGCGCTCGCCGCGATGTTCACCATCAAGGCCAGCAGTGCGGTGTTGAACACGAACGAGATGATGCCGTGTACGGTCGCGGTGCGGCGGATGATCCTGTCGGTGATGCCGACATCGGAGACTTGCGCGGTCATGCCTATCACGAACGAGAAATAGACGAAGTCCCAATAGTCGGCCTCGACATGCTCGTCGCCGCTCGGGAACTGCAGGCCGCCGGGTGTCTTGCCGCGATAGAAGTCGTGGGCGTAGTGCAGCGCGAACGCGGTGTGAACCACTGTCCATGACAGGGCGATGGTGACGACCGCAACCGCGATCGCCGCCGGATTGTCCTTCGCCGCGCCGAGCTCGGAGACGATGGCGGCCAGGCTGGCAAACGCGCCAAGGGCCGTCAGCAACAGGATCAGGAACCGCCCATCGTCCTGTACGATCGCATTGCGCTTGATGTGGCCGACGTCGCAGCGCAGCATCATGACATAGGCGAGCACGAGATAGAGCGCGGCGAAGGCGTCCCAGCCGGCGAGCAGGCGCGTGACGGTGCGCGCCGATTCCGGCACCAGCAGCGCCACCAGGATGCCGAAGGCGACCGAGACGAAGGTGCGCGGCCGGCCCACGATAACGCGGACCGGCAGCGGCAGCTTGCGGAAACGAACAAGGCGGGCCTCGAACTCCCTGCTCATTTCGTCGGCTAGTTCTTGCGCTCGGCGACGAAGCGCGACGTCGCCCGCAGCACGTCGCCCCTGGCGCCGAACACCGACAGTGCGGCATCGGCACGTGCAACGAGGTCGCGCACGCGCTGTTTCGCGCCATCGATGCCGAGCTGGGTGACGAAGGTGGTCTTGCCGAGCGCGGCATCCGCGCCGGCCGGCTTGCCGAGTGCTGCCGAGTCGCCCTCGACGTCGAGCAGGTCGTCGGCGATCTGGAAGGCCTCGCCGAGTGCTTTGCCGTAATCGTCGAGCGCCTGGTATTCCTTCTGCGAGGACTGGCCGAGGATCGCTCCGGAGATGCAACCGAAGCGCAACAGCGCGCCGGTCTTCATCTGCTGCAGGCGGGCGACGTCGACCGGTTCGCGGTCGCCGAAGCGGCCTTCGCCAGCGAGGTCGAGGATCTGGCCGCCGGCCATGCCGCCGATGCCGGAGGCGCGCGCCAGCGCGCGGGTCAGGAGCAGGCGGACCGTGGCGTCCTTATGGATCGCGTCGCGGGTGACGATGTCGAAGGCGATGGTGAGCAGCGCGTCGCCGGCGAGGATCGCGGTCGCGTCGTCATAGGCCTTGTGCAGGGTCGGACGGCCACGGCGCAGGTCGGAATTGTCCATCGCCGGCAGATCGTCGTGGATCAGCGAATAGCAATGGATGCATTCGAGCGCCGCTCCGGCCATCAGGGCCGACTCCCGGGGCACCCCAAACACCGCCGCGCTCTCGACCACCAGGAACGGCCGGAGCCGTTTGCCGCCGCCGAGGCTGGAATAACGCATCGCCTCGATCAGCCGCTTCGGACGCACGATCTCGTCGGATTCCGTCGCGTCAGACAGCAATTGCGCGAGCAGGGCTTCGGTATCCTCCGCGGTCTGGTCCAGCCGCTTGGCAAACTCTGCAGTACCGGTCGTCATTAAGAATTGCTCCAGATCGATTTTCGGGCGGACAATCGTTGATGGCACCGGCTTCGTCAATTCCACCCTGCGACGGAATGCGCCTTAAAAGTGCTGGAAAAACCGTGAATTATCATGCGGACGTCGGGTGCCCGGCCCTGTTCTGGCGGGTGGACCGCGTCCCCGCCGGGACCCTTGTTTTGCGCATCGTCCGAATTCTATTGCTGCTTTTGCTGGCCCTGCTGTTGCTGCCGTACCTGGTGACGCCGTTCTACCGCACCGGCCACCCGGTCTCGGCCCTGATGGCGTGGCGGACGCTGAAGGGCGCGCCGGTCACGCGGCATTGGATCGATCTTGGTGCAATTTCACCCTATCTGCCGCGTTCCGTGGTCGGCTCGGAGGACGCCCATTTCTGCACCCACCGCGGCATCGACTGGGGCGCGCTGCGTGAGGTGATCGACGACGCCGAGGACGGCGAGGTGGCGCGCGGCGGATCGACCATCACCCAGCAGGTCGCCAAGAACCTGTTCCTCTGGTCCGGTCGCAGCGTGATCCGCAAGGGCCTGGAATTGCCGCTCGCGCTCTGGATCGATTTCGTGCTGCCCAAGCAGCGGATCCTGGAAATCTACCTCAACATCGCCGAAATGGGGCCGTCCGGGCAGTTTGGTGCCGAAGCCGGTGCACAATACGCCTTCGGGAGGTCGGCGGCCGCCCTGTCGCCGCGCGAGGCGGCGCTTTTGGCAGCAATCCTGCCGAATCCGGTTAAAAGAAGTGCCCGGAACCCGGGCCCCGGGGTACGCCGGCTGTCCGGCACCTATATGGCGCGGGCCAATAAGGTTGGGCGCTGCTGGCGCGAAAATCGCGGCACTTAAGCCGATTTCGGGCGCATTTTGCGTTATCCCACCCTAGATTTACGCGGTCCCTTCCTCTATAAGCGCGGCCTTACCGGCATCGCAGCTTGCGCTCTCAGCGCTGTGCCGTCCGCATTTCGGACGATGCCTCCGCAACACCCCTAGAGGACACCGTTATGGCCGTTCCCAGAAGAAAAACCTCGCCGTCGCGCCGTGGCATGCGCCGTTCGGCCGACGCGCTCAAGACCCCGACCTATGTCGAGGACAAGGACTCCGGCGAACTGCGTCGTCCGCACCACCTCGACCTGAAGACCGGCATGTACAAGGGCCGCCAGGTCCTGAAGGCCAAGAAAGAGTCCTGATCGGACGTCCGGCCTGCGCTGCAATGCTTGCGGCGCTGCGCCTGAATTCGGCCAACGAGTGCGGTCAAGACGGGCGCGTCTGCGGCGAGGCTGATGCATCGCCGTAGTGCTTGGTTCTCCCTGAATAAGGCGCAAGCCCGATGGTCGGTTTTCCGCTGCTCCTGATTCCGCTCGCGGTCTACAACATCATCGTTTTCCTGATGCCCGGCGTGTCCTTCACGGACCCGCTGATCAGGCTGACGTTGATGTCGGGCGAGGAATGGCAGATCACGCTGAGCGACATGCTGCTCGCCGCCGGCGTGCTGCTGTTGCTGCTCGAGGTCATCAAGGCCGCCCGCCCCGGCGCGAAATATCTCACCGATCATCTGCTCTCGCTGATCGTGTTCGGCGCCGCGGCCGCCGAGTTCGTGCTCTGGCCGAAATTCGGCACCTCGACCTACTTCCTGCTCGCGCTGCTTGCGCTGGTCGATTTCATCTCGGGAATTGCGCTGCGCACGCGCCGCCGCGCGCAGGCCGTGCCTGCGGCACCAAGCGCCCATGCCAGCAGGTCCGAGCCGGTGCCGAGCGACACGCTGCAACCCCAGCCTGAGCCGGCCGCTGCGCCCGCACCTGCCGCTGCACCTGCGCCTGGTGCGCCGCCGCCCGCCGCGCCAGTTCCCCCTGCGGCATCGGTCGCGGAATCCGTGCTGCTCGATCAGGCCGCGCCAAAGCCCTCGGTCGCCTCACCGGATCTGCAGCCCGGCAACCAGCCGCCGTCAGATACGCCGAAGCCCTGAAGATTAATCGCTAGATGATCTGCCGGGTCCGCCGCGCGACGCTGCGGCGTTCGCGCAGATGCGGATCGTACGCGCTCTGTGCGTCGGCCAGTGATCCCCGCCGGAGCCTGCGGGTCTGCGGTTCGCGCTCGGCGGTCGCGAGCAACTGGGCGACGAAAGAGGGATCGGCATTGATGAGCGGCACCTTGGGCGCCCAATGGGTCGTCCCGGTCAGCGGGACCAATGCCGTGCAGGGCGCCTTGCGATCGCTCGCGACCTCATCCTCCTCGACATCAGATTGATCGATATCGAACATTGCAACAGGCCCGGGTTAACCGTCACATTTTGGGACATTGCGTCCCTCTGCACCCTTATCACGGCAAGGACCATGCCGAATATGCCGCATCCGTTCCGCGGCGCCGTCAAATGTGGTTTCCGGATTATTTATCAACTTCACCTAGCGTTGGATTTGCCGGAACCACTATCTTTGGGACGTAGAATCACCGCGTGCTGTTCCGAATCGAGGCAAGCCCGATGCCCTCTGTCCCGCCAGCTGCCAGCATCCTCGCCTCGCTCGGCCAGGCAACATTCGCTTGGGATTTGGCGACCGACGCGCTTGCGTGGAGCGACAATGTCGCGGCGGTTTTCCCTGACATACCCGAGGCGGCATTCGCCAGCGGCGCGGAGTTCGCCAGACTGATCGAGCCATCGCCCTCCCTGCGCCGCGAGGCGCTCGGCCTGGCCGCGCCGGCACCAAGCGGCGAAGCGATTCCCTATCGGATCGAATACGGCGTGCGCGCCGTAACCTCCGCGCCCGTGATCTGGATCGAGGAAACCGGCGTCTGGTTTGCGGGCGCCGACGGCCGGCCGGAGCGCGCGCAGGGCATCGTTCGCATCAACAACGAGCGCCACGCCCGCGACGAGCAGCTTCTCAAATTGTCGCGTCACGATCCGCTGACCAACGAGCTCAACCGCACTCATCTGATCGCCTCGCTCGCCGAGACGATCGAGGAGTGTGCGCGCTTCCGCACCTCCTGCGCCTTCATGCTGATCGGCATCGATCATCTGGCGCGGGTCAATGACGCCTTCGGCTTCGACGTCGCGGATGCTGTCATCGCCGAGGTCGCGAAGCGGATTCGCGCGCGGCTGCGCAGCGGCGACATGCTCGGCCGTTTCTCCGGCAACAAGGTCGGTCTGATCCTGCGCAACTGCACGGTCGACGACACCAATGTGGCCGCCGAACGGTTCCTGGCCGCGGTGCGCGACGACGTGGTGCCGACCAAGTCCGGCCCGGTGTCGGTGACGGCCTCGATCGGCGCCGTCACCATCCCGCGGCATGCGAGGTCGGCGGAGGAGGCGGTCAACCGCGCCCAGGAGACGCTGGAGTCCGCCAAGAGCCGCCGGGCCGGATCGTTCGCGATGTGGAAGCCGAATGTCGAGCGCGACGCCCAGCGTCGCGCCAACATCCGCGTCACCGATGAGATCGTCACCGCGCTGAACGAGCGGCGGATCGTGATCGGGTTCGAGCCCGTGGTCGAGGTGCACTCGCGGCAGCCCGCGTTCTATGAATGCCTGGTCCGCATGGAGCAGGAGGACGGCCAGGCGCTGCTCGCGCCTGACATCGTGCCGGTTGCCGAGCGGCTCGGCCTGATCCGGCTGGTCGATCACCGCGTGCTGGAGCTGGCGATTGCCGAACTCGCCGCCGCGCCCGGCGTGCAGCTCAGCCTCAACATCTCGCCCGACACCACGATGGATCCGGACTGGTGGACCACGATCGAATCGCTGATGCGTGCGCATCCCGGCGTCGGCGAGCGGCTGATCGTCGAGATCACCGAGACGGTCGCGATCCAGGACATCGACCACGTCCGCGGCTTCGTCACGCGGCTGAAGAATTTCGGCAGCCGGATCGCGATCGACGATTTCGGCGCGGGCTACACCTCGTTCCGCAACCTGCGCAAGCTCGGTGTCGATCTCGTGAAGATCGACGGCGCCTTCGTGCAGAACATCGTGCACTCGGCCGACGATCGCGCCTTTGTGCAGACGCTGATCGACTTGGCGCGGCGGCTTCAGATCAAGACGGTCGCCGAGTGGGTGCAGGACGAAGAAGCCGCCGTGATGCTTCGCGAGTGGGGCTGCGACTTCATCCAGGGCCGCCTGATCGGCCTCGCGTCACCGGACCGGCCTTGGAGCGGGCCGCCCGAGAAGGCAGTGCCGGCGGCGGGGTAGTTCGAAGTGCCGCTACAAGACCCGTCATCCCCGCGCAACGGCTTCGCCGTTGTCGCTGGAGGAGCCGCGCAGCGGCGTCTCGAAGGATGCACGGCCCGGCCGGTGGCGGTCGTGCTTCGAGACGGCTGTTTCGCAGCCTCCTCAGCGCGACGGACCACAAAGCGCGGAATGCGCGACGAAACGCCTACTCGTCCTTCTTCGGCTGCGACATGCGCTCGAGGCGTTCCTGCATGTCCTTCATCTGGCGGCGAAGGTCGTCGATGTTGCTCTCATCGGGCGCAGGCTCCGGCACCTTCTCCGGCTCCGCATTCGTGCGTTGCGGCACGAACGGCTTGAACATCGAGAAGGTCTGCTGGAACAGCTCCATGTTGCGGCGGACCTGTTCTTCCAGCGGCGCAAACGGTGTGCCGCTCAAGGCACCCGCGATCTGCTTGCGGAACTTCTCCTGCTCTTTCGTCAGCGTTTCGAGCGACTGTTCGAGATATTTCGGCACCACCATCTGCATGCTGTCGCCATAGAAGCGTATCAGCTGGCGGAGGAACGTGGTCGGCAGCAGGTTCTGCCCGGCCTTGTTTTCCTGCTCGAAGATGATTTGCGCGAGCACCGAGCGGGTGATGTCGTCGCCTGTCTTGGCGTCGTAGACGAGGAAATCCTCGCCTTCCTTCACCATCGCGGCGAGATCCTCGAGTGTCACGTAAGTGCTCGTACCGGTATTATAGAGCCGCCGGTTCGCGTATTTCTTGATCGTAGTCGGTTGTTCAGATTTTGCCATGGGCTCACACTTCAAACACCGAAGGATCCGGAACCCGGCAGCACCGCCGCAGGGCTAAATGCAACGCATCGCAGCAAAGGTAAGCATTTTCAAAGCGCTTCGGCTACCGTTTTGTGCGGCACGGTTAATCTCAAAGCATAGGGATTGCTCAGGAAACTGCCAAGGGCGTCAATTTGAATGCGTCGCGGCGCGAATTCGGCCACACTCCGATTGACATGCCTCAACGAGGTTTACAGGATGGGTAGCTAAGAGACAGGCCCGCCAACCGGCCGCCCGCCGTCGAAAAAACCCAGCTACAACCACAGGAGATGTCCATGTCAGACGATGTCGTCATCGTCAGCGCCGCCCGCACCCCGGTCGGCAGCTTCAACGGCGCGTTCGCCACCACCCCCGCCCACGACCTCGGCGCGATCGCCATCAAGGCGGCGCTGGAGCGCGCGGGCGTCGAGCCCGGGCAGGTCTCCGAAGTCATCATGGGCCAGATCCTCACCGCCGCGCAGGGCCAGAATCCGGCCCGCCAGGCCTCGATCTCGGCCGGCATCCCGGTGGAGAGCCCGGCCTGGGGCGTCAACCAGCTCTGCGGCTCGGGCCTGCGCTCGGTCGCCCTCGGCTACCAGGCACTGGTCAATGGCGACTCCTCGATCGTCGTCGCCGGCGGCCAGGAGTCCATGAGCATGGCCCCCCACGCGCAATATCTGCGCGGCGGCGTCAAGATGGGCGGCCTCGAACTGGTCGACACCATGATCAAGGATGGGCTGTGGGATGCCTTCAACGGCTACCACATGGGCAACACCGCCGAGAACGTCGCCAAGCAGTACCAGATCACCCGTTCGCAGCAGGACGAGTTCGCCGTCGGCTCGCAGAACAAGGCCGAGGCCGCGCAGAAGGCGGGCCGGTTCAAGGACGAGATCATTCCGGTCACCATCAAGACCCGCAAGGGTGATGTCGTCGTCGACACCGACGAGTATCCACGCCATGGCGCCACGCTGGACGCGATGGGCAAGCTGCGGCCCGCCTTCGAAAAGGACGGCACCGTGACCGCCGGCAACGCCTCGGGCATCAACGATGGTGCCGCCGCCGTGGTGCTGATGACCGCCAAGGAGGCGGCGCGGCAGGGCAAGAAGCCGCTCGCCCGCATCGTCTCCTGGGGCCAGGCCGGCGTCGACCCCAAGATCATGGGCACCGGCCCGATCCCCGCCTCGCGCGCCGCGCTGAAGAAGGCCGGCTGGAACATTGCCGACCTCGACCTGATCGAGGCCAACGAGGCGTTCGCCGCGCAGGCCTGCGCGGTCAACAAGGACCTCGGCTGGGATACCGCCAAGGTCAACGTCAACGGCGGCGCGATTGCGATCGGTCACCCGATCGGTGCGTCAGGCGCGCGCGTGCTGGTGACCTTGCTGCATGAGATGCAGAAGCGCGATGCCAAGAAGGGCCTCGCGACGCTCTGCATCGGCGGCGGCATGGGCATCGCCATGTGCGTTGCACGCGACTGAACAAAAGGCAGCGGGGCGGGTTAGGTGATGAAAAGATCATCTGTCAACCGCGGCGCGAGCTGATAAATAAGATGCCCGGCCACGCGCCGGGCATTTTTGTTTTGTACGTGAGTGAGTGCAAAAAAGCCGGAGTCATTCCGGCTGTAAAAGACGGCCAAGGAGGAGTCGGACATGGCACGTGTTGCATTGGTGACGGGCGGAACGCGGGGCATCGGAGCTGCGATCAGCAAGGCTCTGAAGGCGGCGGACTACAAGGTGGCGGCGACTTACGGCGGCAATGATGCGGCTGCGGAGAAGTTCAAGGCCGAAACCGGCATCCCCGTGTTCAAATGGGATGTTGCCTCGTTCGACGCCTGCGCGGACGGCGTGAAGAAGGTCGAGGCCGAGCTCGGTTCGGTCGATGTGCTGGTCAACAATGCCGGCATCACCCGCGACACCGCCTTCCACAAGATGACGCTCGAGCAGTGGAATGCCGTCATCAACACCAATCTCGGCTCGCTGTTCAACATGACGCGCCAGGTGATCGAGGGCATGCGCGCCCGCAAGTTCGGCCGTATCATCTCGATCTCCTCGATCAACGGCCAGAAGGGCCAGTTCGGCCAGGTCAATTATTCCGCGGCGAAGGCCGGTGACATCGGCTTCACCAAGGCGCTCGCGATCGAAAACGCCAAGGGCGGCATCACGGTCAACGTGATCGCTCCGGGCTACATCAACACCGAGATGGTGCAGGCGGTGCCGAAGGACGTGCTGGAGAAGAACGTGATTCCGCAGATCCCGGTCAATCGCCTCGGCGAGCCGGAGGAGATCGCGCGCGCGGTCGTATTCCTGGCCGCTGACGATGCCGGGTTCATCACCGGCTCGACGCTGACCATCAATGGTGGTCAATATCACGCGTGACGCGCGAAGCGTCGTCGCGTCGCAGGCGTTATCAATCAAGTCATGGTGCCCGGCCTTGTGCCGGGCATCAACGTCTTTACAAGGGTGTTCCGAACGATGACGTGGATGGCCGCGGCAACTTGAGCGAAGAGATGTTCTGCGCTCGTGCCCGGCCGTGCCGGATCTTGCCCTGATGTCGACTCGTACCGCCACCCTTGCTGGACTGACCGCCATCCTGATGTGGTCGCTCTTGTCGGTCATGACGGTTGCGACCGGGCAGATTCCGGCCTTCCAACTCGCTGCGATGACCTTCGCGATCGGGGCGGCGGTGGCGTTCGCAAGCTTCCTGTTTCGTCCGTCCGCCTTCGCCGCATTGAAGCAGCCGCCGGTCGCCTGGGCCGTCGGCGTCGGCGGCCTGTTCGGCTATCACGCGCTGTATTTCCTGGCGCTGCGCTTCGCGCCGCCGGCGGAAGCAGGCCTGCTCAATTATCTCTGGCCGCTCCTGATCGTGCTGTTCTCCTCGCTGCTGCCGGGTGAGCGGCTCGCGGTCCATCACATCGTCGGGGCGGTGCTGGGCCTGGTCGGCACGGTGCTGCTGTTCGCCGGCAATACCGGGAGCTTCGCGCAGAGCCAGATTCCGGGTTTCGCGGCCGCCTTTGTCGCCGCCTTCGTCTGGGCGACTTACTCGGTGATGTCGCGCCGGCTGAAGGCGGTGCCGACCGATGCGGTGGCCGGCTTCTGCCTCGCCACCGCGATGCTTGCCGCGCTCGTGCATATGATGGCGGAGACCTCGGTGTGGCCCGCGACGCCGCTGCAATGGCTCGCCGTCGTCGGACTTGGCATCGGCCCGGTGGGTGCTGCGTTCTTCGCCTGGGACATCGGCATGAAGCGCGGCGACATCCGCGTGCTTGGCGCTGCATCCTATGCCACGCCGCTATTGTCGACCGCCTTCCTGATCCTCGCGGGCTTCGCCAGACCGAGCGCCAACATCGCCATCGCTGCGATCCTGATCGCGGGCGGTGGTCTGATCGCGGCCAAGGACATGGTGTTGAGAAAGAGGACGTAGGATGGGTAGAGCTTCGCTCTACCCATCCTACGAAGAGGGCTCCCAGCCCTTCGGCGCCAGCTCGAAAATCGCAAACTCGAATCCCGGCGCCACGGTGCAGCCGACCAGCGTCCAGTCTCCGGTGCTTTCCGCGGCCTGCCAGGCACCCGCCGGCACGATAGCCTGCGGCCGTTCGCCGCTGCTGACGTCGGGACCGAGCGTGACCCTGTGCCGGCGGCACCCCTCATGGGCGATCTGCAGGATCAGCGGCGCACCAGCGTAGTAGTGCCAGACCTCGACCGCGTCGATCCGATGCCAGTGCGAGCGCTCGCCGCGCGCGAGCAGGAAGTAGATCGCGGTCGAGCAGGCGCGTCCGCTGCCGTCGCAGCGCTTGTCGCGAAACGTCTCGCGATAATGTCCGCCTTCCGGATGCGGCTTCAGCTCGAGCTGCGCGATGATCTCGGCCGCCGAGGGCTGCGACATCAGGATTTGTTCTTGCGCTCGCGGAGCTCACCGAACACTTCGGCCGGGTCGGCGCCCTTCATGCGGAGCTTCGCCGCGACCGAAGGCTCGTCGGCCCGCAGGAACACGTTGGCCTTCTTCTCGTCGCCGAGCAGCACGGGAATCGTCGGCTTGTTCTCGGCGCGCAGTTTCGTGACCTCCGCGGCGCGGGCCTGCAGCGCCGGATTGTCCGGCTCCACCGTCAGTGCGAACTTGACGTTGGAGGCGGTGTACTCATGGCCGCAATAGAGCCGGAAGTCGTCCGGCAGCGAGCGCAGCTTCTGCAGCGAATCCCACATCATGGGGTAATTGCCTTCGAACACCCGGCCGCATCCGATCGAGAACAGCGTGTCGGCAGCGAACACCGCCTTCTCGCCGTCGAACACGTAGGAGATGTGGTCGAGCGTGTGGCCGGGCGTCTCCACCACGCGCGCCAGCAGGCTGCCGACCTTGATCACGTCGGCATTGGCGGCGCGCAGGTCGACATTGGCGATCTTCGCCGACTTGTCATGCGGGGCGACGACGCGGCAGCCGTATTTCTGCTTCAGCTCGGCGACGCCGCCGACATGGTCGCCATGGTGATGGGTGATCAGGATGTCGGTCAGCGTCCAGCCCTCACGCTCCAGCGCCTTGATGATGGGTGCGGCCTCCGGCGCGTCGATCGACGCCGTGGCCTTGGTCGCGGGGTCGTGGACCAGGTAACCGAAATTGTCGGTGAGGCAGGTAAAGGTACGAATTTCGGCGGCCATGATATCTCCACGAAGTGCTTGGGCGAGGACGCCCGAGCATGATCCGCCTGGGACCGGACCATGCTCTGACGTCTCTCTAGCTGAGCCTGATCCTATCGAAAAAACCGGTTCCCACTTTTTCGGATCATGCTCTAACACGCCAAATATAGGGGTGAAATACGGCGTTAACGCTCCTGCGGCAACGCAATTTTCCGCGCGCCGCGGCCGCAAGCGGCATGTTAGGTTGGACTCATGGACGTCATAGACCTCCGCGACTTCTATTCGCAGCGCCTCGGCATCGTGGCCCGGCAGCTGATCAACCGCGGCATCCGTGAACGCTGGCCCAATGCGGAAGGGCAGCGCGTGCTCGGGCTCGGCTATCCGACGCCCTATCTCGGCCTGTTTCGCGAGTCCTGCGAGCGCTGCATCGCCTTCATGCCGGCGGCCCAGGGTGTGCTGAAATGGCCGACCGGGCGGCCCGCGCTCGCGACCCTGATCGATGAATTCTCGATGCCGCTGCAGGATGCCGCGGTCGACCGCGTGCTGCTGGTGCACGCGCTGGAGATGTCCGACGATCCGGAGCGGCTGTTGCGCGAGGTCTGGCGGGTGCTGGCGCCGTCCGGGCGGCTGATCGCCGTGATCCCGAATCGCCGCGGCGTATGGACGCGCACCGACAACACGCCGTTCGGCCATGGTCGCCCGTATTCGCGCGCGCAGATCACGCAACTGTTGCGGCAGACCTGGTTCACGCCGACGGCATGGGGCGAGGCGCTGTTCATGCCGCCGGTGCAGGGCGGTTGGTTCCTGCGCTCGGCGATGGCATGGGAGCGCGTCGGCGCGGCACTGTCGCTGCCGTTCGCCGGCGTGCATATCGTCGAGGCCAGCAAGCAGGTCTATCGCGCGATTCCCGCGCACCGCGAGCGCACGCGGCTGATCCCGTCGCTGCAGCCGGTGCTGGTGCCGTCGTCGACGGCGACGCGCGGACAAGGCGTTTTCGAGCGAAACGGACGCCGGATCGTGTGAAGAAAACGCACGAGCCCGGAGCTTTGGTTCTGATTCAGTCAGAACCGAGAATGCGCGGGCAACAGCAAAGGCGCAAAAGCAAAGGGCGGGCCGCCTCACGCGTTGCCCGCCCTTTTCTCAAGATTGATCCGAAGCCTTAATCGTTGCCCGGATTGATATCATCGCTCGGCGCCGGCTGCGCGGCCATCTCGGGACGCGGGCCGTGCGGCCGACGGCGGCGGCGCGGGAAGCGTTCGCCACGCTCGCTGCGTTCCCCGCCGCCATTGCCTTCATAGGTGCCGCTGGCCGGCGGCTGTGGGCTTCCGGTGATGAAGGAGGGCAAGCGATCGACACCGCCGGCATCGGCCATCACGGGTTGCGGCTGGCTCTGCGGCTGCGGCTGATATTCGCGCGGCTGCTGCTGGTCGCGCTGGTAGGGCTGCTGGCCGTTGTCGCGCATATAGGGCTGCGGCTGCGGCACGAAGCCCGGCTCCTGACCAAAGCTCGAGTAGCCGTCGTCGTCGCCGTCCTCGGACAGCGTCACTTCGGCGTCGGGGCGCGGCTGCTGCTGGTTCTGCCGGAACTGCTCCTGAGCGGCCGCGATGATCCGGTAATAGTGCTCGGCATGCTGGTAGTAGTTTTCGGCGGCCACGGGGTCGCCGGAGGAGCGCGCGTCGCGGGCAAGTTGGACATATTTCTCGGCCACGTGGGAGGCCGTGCCGCGGATCTTGATGTCGGGTCCGTTCGATTCATACACCCGTGTCAGGGGATTCTGGCCGCGCCGGTTATTGTTGTTGTTATTGTTATTGTTCCGGTTGCGCATCCGCTTGTTATTCTGACCGTTTCTCATCTGTCGCCTTTTATTCCAGCCCTGAAGTTATTGCCGTCCATTGCTACGTTCGATTCGGTGCGCGCTCACGCGCACGGAATCGCACTACCGTTCGAAATTGGCTTCGATTTGCCGACCATCGCGTTCAGCAAAGACGCGTTCCCCAACCGCCGACGACCTCGCCGGCGACCAAATCATTCCGCCCGTCGAGACAGGCGCAGTTCTCTTGCGTAAGTCTTCAAGCGCAATAACAGGCTTTCGTTCGCTTGGCGGTCGAGAGCAGCACGGCTCAGGCTCTTGCGCTCTATGTGACCTGCGTTCTTGGAACCTTTCAATCGGCGGGTTCCCGTCGAGAACCCTGGTCATCACCCGTAGGCTACGGGGCCAGCACCGATGTTATGCCCGGAACGTAGTCGTTCCCGGGGGATATTCCAAGAGGTTTTTTGCGTTCAAATAGGACTTTATCGGGGCAGTCGCCGGGCCGAAACCGCCCGTGGGATGCCCCCGAGATCGGCCCTGGGCAGTCCTGTTGGGGATAATCCCGATGCCGTCATCAGGGCTTCAACGTCGTCGCTCTGGCCGAGACCGACTTCCACAACCAGAACGCCACGTGACGTCAAAAGACCCGTGGATTGCGCAATCAACGCGCGGTAGGCATCGAGCCCGTCCGTGCCGCCATCAAGCGCCGCACGCGGATCATGGTCACGCACTTCGGCGGCGAGACCTTCAATGTCGGTTGTGCGGATATAGGGCGGGTTGGACACGATCAAATCGAACGCGCCTGTGAGACCACTGCTGTAGTCACACATAATCCACGTTGCGCGATCCGCAAGTCCGAGCTCCGCGGCGTTCCGGCTCGCCGTCCGCAGCGCCTCCGTCGAGATATCGGTTCCGAAGCCGCGCGCATGCGGCAGTTCCGAGAGCAGCGCCAGCAGGATCGCGCCGGAGCCCGTGCCGAGATCGGCGATCCGCAGCGCGCGATCGGTCGCGCCGTCGGCGCGCAACAACTCCAGCGCGCGCTCGACCACCGTTTCGGTGTCGGGCCGCGGCACCAGCGTGGCAGCCGAGAGCTTGAGCGGTAGTCCCCAGAACTCCTTCATGCCGAGAATACGGGCAACCGGTTCGCCGGCGAGGCGGCGTTGCGCGAAGGCTTCGAGGCGATCCGATTCGTCCGGCGTGATCGCGCGGCCTGCCGCCGTGATCATGCCGGTCAGATCGAGGCCGAGCGCGGCGCCGACCAGGAGCCGTGCATCGAGCTCGGCGGAGCCGTTGCCGGCGGCCTTGAGGCGCGCGGAGAGCGCGCGCCTGATGATCTCGACGGTCTGGCTGCCATTGTCAGCGGGTTCGCTCATCGCGCGTTGTTAGCCGATGGTCGACGCGGCGTCGATATCACTTGCGCCGTGCGCGGCCGGCGCGCACGGTTGATGTCTGAACGACCCGATCCGGAAGCAACGACCATGACGCCCTATGATGACCAGAACATCTTCGCCAAGATCCTGCGCGGCGAGATCCCGAGCTTCAAGGTCTATGAAAACGACCGGACCTTCGCCTTCCTCGACATCATGCCGCGCTCGCCGGGGCATACGCTGGTGATCCCGAAAGCACGAGCGCGCGGAATCCTCGATATCGCGGAAGATGACCTTGCGGAGGTCGCCCGGTCGGCGAGACGGATCGCCATCGCCGCGATGAAAGCGTTCCATGCGGACGGCATCATCATCCAGCAATTCAGCGAACCCGCCAGCGGCCAGGTGGTCCTTCACCTGCATATGCATGTGATGCCGGTCAAGGACGGCGTGGCGCTGCTGCCGCCCCAGACCCGCAAGGAAGACATGGACGTGCTTGCCGATCATGCCCGGTGGATGATCGCCGCGCTCGGAAACTGAGCTGGACTGTGGCCTAGACCCCGAGATAGCGCTGCAGCACGTCGGGCTGCGCCTTGATCTCCTCCGCGGGTCCCTCATGGACGATATGTCCATTGTTGATGATGTAGATGCGCTCCGCGAGCGCGAGTGTGGCGGCCAGGTTCTGCTCCACCAGCACGATGGTCTGTCCGGTCTCGGCAAGCTCGCGGCATGCCTTCATCAGGTCGCGCACGATGACCGGCGCCAGCCCCTCGAACGGCTCGTCGAGCAGGATGATCTTCGGGTCGCGCACCAGCGCGCGGGCAATCGCCAGCATTTGCTGTTCGCCGCCCGACAGGTCGGTGCCGCGATTGCCCCGGCGCTCCCTGAGCCGCGGAAACATCTCGTAGATGCGGTCGAGCGGCCAGCGCTGCGAGGCGGTCAGCCCGGCGATGACGAGATTCTCCTCGACGCTGAGGCTGCCGAAGATGCGGCGTTCCTCATGGACCAGCTGCATGCCGGCCTGCGCGATCCTGTGGCTCTTCCTGCCGGCGACCTCGGCGCCGTCGAACATCACCGAACCGCTGCGCGGCGTCACCACGCCCATCAAGCTCTTCAGCGTCGTGCTCTTGCCGGCGCCGTTGCGGCCGAGCAGCGCCACCACCTCGTTGCGCTCGACGCGCAGCGAGACGTCGAACAGGATATGAGAATCCCCGTAATAGCTGTTCAGTCCGTTAACCTCGAGCAGGCTCATGCGGCGAGCTCTCCATGCACGCCGCCGAGATAGGCCTCCTGGACGGTCGAGTTGTTCTTGATCTCTTCGGGCGTTCCTTCGACCAGGACGCGGCCTTCCTGCAGCACGGTCACGCGCTCGGCGAGCTCGAACAGCGCGTCCATGTCGTGGTCGATGATGATCATCGTCCGGCCCCGGCTGATCGACTTCAGCAGCTTGACGGTCTCGACGCGCTCGCGCGGGCTCATGCCGGCCAGCGGTTCGTCGAGCAGCAGCAGGCTCGGCGACGTCGCGAGCGCCAGTCCGATCTCGAGCCGGCGCTTTTCGCCATAAGCGAGCTCGGACACCGGCGTGTCCGGCCTCGCCGCGAGATTGACTAGCTCGAGCGTGTGCTGCACCTGCTCGGACAGGCCGGGAATGCTGTCGATGCTGCGGAACAGATCGAGCCGGAACTTACCGCGAAGCGCCGACAGGGCCGCGATCACCAGGTTCTCGCGGACGGTCAGTCCGGCGAACAGCTGGTTGACCTGGTAGCTCTTGGTCAGGCCAAGCTGACACACGTCGGTGACGTTCATTCCGGTGATGTCGCGGCCCTCGAACATGATGGTGCCCGAGGTCGGGTGAACCTCGCAGGTCAGCATCTTGAAGAAGGTCGACTTGCCGGCGCCGTTCGGGCCGATGATGCCGCGCAGCTCGCCATGATTGACCGTGAAATCGATATTGCTGTTGGCGACCAGTCCGCCGTAGCGCTTGGTCAGGCCCCTGGCCTGCAGGATCGGTCCGGACGGATCGGCGGCGGCGCCGTGTCGCGCCGGCATGGGTGCGGCTGTGATCTGCCGGGCGGGGCTGGCTTCGGCGGTCACCGCGCTGTCCAGCGGCGCGCTCTCGTCCGGCGCCTTGCCGCGCCGTCCGGTCAGGAGCCCGTAGAGATCCACGAGGCCGCCGACGATGCCGCGGCGCAGGAAGCACACCAGTAGCACGAAGACGATGCCGAGCACGAGCTTCCAGGCGGCGCCCAGCCCGAGCGTGGCCTGCAGGAAATCCTGCAGCGATAGCCAGACGGCGGCGCCGACCAGCGGCCCAAACAGGGTGCCGCGACCGCCAATCGCCGTCTGCATCACGAGCTGCCCTGAGGTGTCGAAGGTGAAGGCATCGGGCGGCATGAAGGCCTGCAGCACGCCCAACAGGCCGCCGGCAAATCCTGCATAGGCGGCGGCGATCACGAAGGCGGTCAGCTTGTAGCCGTGGATGTTGTGGCCGACCGCCGTCGCCCGCAGCGGGTTGTCGCGGATGGCGCTGAAGATGGCGCCGACCGGCGAGCGGACGATGCGCAGCGCAATCGCGACGCCGATGAAGTAGCACAGCGCCAGGAACTGGTAGAGCGACCAGCCGGTGGTGAAATGCAGCGTGGTGAAGCCGAGATTGAAGCTCGGGGTCGGCACGCCCGGCAGCCCGTTTTCGCCGCCGGTGAAGTCCGACAGCGGATTGAACTCGACGAAGAAGAACACCTCCGCGATCGCGACCGTGATCATGGCGAAGTAGATGCCGGTCCGGCGCAACGCGATCAGGCCGATCAGATAGCCGGTGGCGGCGGCCGCGATCATGCCGATGATGAGCGCAAGCACGACATTCGGGAAGCCGGCCTGGGTCAACAGATACGCCGCGACGAAGCCGCCGGTGCCGTAGAACGCGGATTGGCCGAACGACAACAGGCCGGTGAAGCCGAACAGGATATCGAAGCCGAGGCCGAACAGGCCCCAGACCAGAATCCGGTTCACCGTGTTCGGCGCAAATCCGAGCAGCGGCAGCACGAAAGGCGCGGCGATCAGGCCGATGGCCGTCAGGGTCTCGATCAGGAAGGGGCGCTGTTTCAGCATTGTTGATCCGTCGTCATTCGCGGCCCTGCGTGCCGAGCAGGCCGTGCGGTCGCAGCACGAGCACGAGCGTCATCGCCGCGAACAGCATGACATAGGCGTAGCCTGGGTTGAACATCGAGGTGATGCTGATGATCTCGCCGGCGATCAGGCCGCCGAGGATCGCGCCGGGAAACGAGCCGACGCCGCCGATCACCACCACCACGAAGGTCTCGACCAGGATGTCGTCGCCGACGCCCGGCGTGAGCGAGACCACCGGCGCATTGATGATGCCGGCAAAGCCCGCGGCCATCGCGCCGATGCCGAACACGATCATGAAGACGCGGTAGACGTTGATGCCGAGCGAATCGACCATCACCGAATCCTCGATGCCGGCGCGCACGATCATCCCGAGCCGCGTGCGGTAGAGGACCAGGAACAGCGCGCCGAGCGCGACCGCGACGATGCCGACGACCGCGAGGCGATAGGTCGGATAGAACAGGAAGCCGAGCGAGGTGATGCCCTGCAGCGCCGCCGGCGGTGGCACGACCTGCGACTGGCTGCTGAAGATCAGCCGCACGATCTCGACGAAGCAGATGCCGAGCCCGAACGTGACCAGGAGCTGGTCCTCATGCGGACGGTGATAGAAGTGGCGGATGATGACGCGCTCCATCACCACGCCGAGCACCATCACGAACAGCGATCCCGCGATGACCGCGAGGATGAACGAGCCCGTATAGGTGTAGGCCACGTATCCGGCATAGCCGCCGATCATGAACATCGCCCCGTGGGCGAGATTGAGCACTCCGAGCGTGCCGTAGATGATGGTTAGACCGGAGCTGATCAGTGCCAGCAGCGCGCCGAGCGCGAGGCCGTTGAACAGTTGCGAGACGAAATTCGGCCAGTTGATCATGGCGACACTTCACATGGCCTGCTCAGCGGATGTGTGCCGTCGCAAGCGTTCCGACACAAAACAACGCCGCGGGCGAGTAACTCCGCCCACGGCGCCTAAGTTCCCACGCTTAATCAGGTGTAGTCGCCGAGATGGCAGCCGAATGCGTCCGGCTTCTGCATCAACCCCTCGCCGGGTACGATCTCGATGACCTCGTAATAGTCCTCCTTGTTCTTCATGTCCTTTTCCATCTTGCCCCGGACGATGATGACCGGGCGGACGCACTGGTGATCTTCCGCGCGATAATGGACATCGCCGACCAGCGACGGGAGGGTCTCGCCCTTCTCGTAGGCCTTGATCACGTCGGGCGGATAGAAGCTGCCGGCCTCCTCGACCATGCGGGCCCAGTGCGCGAAGCTGACATAGGCGTTCTCCGCGCCCCACTCCGGCTTGTAGCCGTACTTCTTGTCGAACGCATCGTTGAACATCTTGGCGAGTGGATACTTGTCCTCGATCGTCCACCAGTAGTCGGTCGCGGCATAGACGCCCTGCATCAGGCCGCCGGTCTCGCGGGCGATGAACGGCACCTGGTAGGGCACCACGAGCTTCATCTTGTCGAGCACGCCGAACTGCTTGGCCTGCTGCGTCGACAGCACGGCGTCATGGCCCCAGTTGACGTTGATCAGCACGTCCGCGCCGGAGTTCGCGACGTTAAGCAGATATGACGAGTAGTCGGGCGCGCCGAGCGGCGACACCTGGTTGGTGCTGGTGGTCCAGCCCGCCTGGGCGAGGTAGTCCTGCATCGATTTGGTAACGGTGTGGCCGTAGGTGTAGTCCGGCGTCAGGTAGGCGGCCTTCTTGTTCTTGCCGAACTGCTTGATCAGCACCGGCGCAATCGCCGCCGCCGCGGTCTGACCGAAGAAATCCTGGCGGAAGCCGTAGCGCACGCAGTCCTTGCCGGTGGTGTCGTTCGAGCCCGAGATGCCGCAGACGAAGATTACCTTCTCGCGCTGAGCCAGCTTGTTGAGCGCCACCGCAACCGCGCTGGAGGTGCCGCCGGTGATCATCACGGCCTTGTTCTCGGTGATGAAGCGCTGCTGTGCCTGCACGGCTTCGTTCGGCTTCGCTGCGGAGTCCGCGACGCCGTACTTCAATTCCTTGCCGAGCACGCCCTTGGTGGTCTTCGGCGAGATCTTCTTGATCAGCTCGTGCCCGCTGTTGATGTGCTCGATCGCGAGCTCATAGCCCTTGAGCTCGTCCTCGCCCTGTACTGCATAGGTGCCGGTGCGCGGCACCGAGATTCCGATGAAGACCGAAGAACCGGATGAGCCGGCGGGATAGGTCCCGATCGCCGGATGATCCGCGGCCAATGCCGGTGCGGTAACAGAAGCCGGAAGCACCGTGCCGCCGATCAAGCCCGCGCCGGCCTGCAACAGGGTACGACGCGAAACGTTCAATCCTCCGCCCGGCCGAAACTCCTTGGTGCTCATCGCTTAATATCCTCCAAAGACATGATTATTGGCGCGCATAATCCCCTCGCCGGATCGGTCGACCCACGGCGAAATGCGCCGGCTGCGATGGAGCAGCCCGTTTAGCCTAGCATTGTCCTCCCACACATTTAGTCAATGTCACTTTCGTCGAACTATATCGGTCAACGATATATCGATGATTTACCAATCAGCAGTCGGTCCTGTAATGAGGAGACATGATCGAAGAAACGTCAGAACGGAAGGAAGGTCCCGGAGGCGGCGTCGCTGCGGACCACGGCACCGCGGAGCCGTGCGGCTTGAGCGTTCGTGCGATGAACGTGCTGAAGGAACTGGCGGTCGAGCTCAGAGGCGAGGTGCCGCCGAAGACGGGATGGTCGCCGTCGGACGATCTGCTCCGCGCGCTGACGGCCCGGCATCTTGCGACCGCGCGCAATTGCGGGCCGCAAACGACGCGCGAGATCGTCGATTGGGCGCAGGCGCGCGGGATCTCGATTCCGTCGCCGCACCACACCGGCAAATCGCTGTCGGTGGTGTGGGGCGACCTGATCGAGCGTGCGTCAGCCGGACGTCTCACCAGGAGCGAGATCACCGAAGCGCTGGAGAAATCGATCCGCCGCAGGAGCCCGCGCATTCCCGTCGCCTTCCAGATCGTGCTGCTGAAGATCCTGAGTTCGAGCTACGATCAGTGGCCGCAGCCTTGATGGCGTGCGGAGCGGGCCGAGCTGACGGCTGGAGCATTTTCGGTTCTGATTGAATTCGGAACCGAAGCTCTAGATTTTTGTTTTGACGTGCTTTCTTCACACGAACCAATGTCCACTTCGCTCGAAAACGCTCTAAGTCGTTGAAAACGTGAGCTGCGACAGTGGGCGGGATGGTCTGTTCCGCTTCGTCTTGCTAGCGTCATCCTGTTACCGTCAATCGGCAGGCAGCCAGCACAGGGATGACATGCCTCCATCGAAGCACCGACAAGCGCCGGCCGGAACGACGACGCGCAGTGCTGCAGCCGGGGCGGTCGATTATGAGGCGCTGGCGCGTTTCCGATACCGGCTGCGGGCGTTCCTCGCATTCAGCGAGAATGCGGCGCGGAAGGCCGGACTGACGCCGCAGCAGCATCAGGCGTTGCTCGGCATCAAGGGGTTTGTCCATCCCGGTCCCGCGACCGTCGGCGATATCGCGCGGTTCCTGTTGATCCGGCACCACTCCGCCGTCGAGCTGATGAATCGCATGGCGAAGCTCGGGCTGATCAGCCGCGTTTCCGACCCCACGGATGCCAGGCGCGTTCAGCTCAAGCTGACCAAGAAGGGGGAGCGGAAGCTGCAATCGCTCTCCAAGAAGAATGTCGAGGAGCTTCGGCGTGCCGCGAGCCCGGCGTTGCATCGCTTGCTGAAGTCGTCTCCGCCGCCCGGCGAGCCGTGAACGGCGCTGCCTTCGGCCATCCGGAGGGGCCCGTTACGCCGCCGCGCCCTGCGCTGCGAGTTGCGCGGCCTGATGCTCCGTCGTCAGCGCGTCGATCAGTTCGCCGAGCGCTTCGCCCGAGATGACCTGCGGCAGCTTGTAGAGCGTCAGATTGATGCGGTGGTCGGTGACGCGTCCCTGCGGGAAGTTGTAGGTGCGGATGCGCTCAGAGCGGTCGCCGGAGCCGACCTTCTCCTTGCGGTCGGCCGAGCGCGCGGCTTCGACCCGCTGGCGCTCGGCATCATAGATGCGCGAGCGCAGGATGTTCATCGCCGACGCCCGGTTCTTGTGCTGCGAGCGGCTGTCCTGCATCATCACCACGATCCCGGTCGGGATGTGGGTGATGCGGATCGCCGATTCGGTCTTGTTGACGTGCTGGCCGCCCGCGCCCTGCGCGCGCATGGTCTCGATCCGCAGGTCCTCGTTCTTGATGTCGACATCGACGTCCTCGACCTCCGGGAGCACGGCAACGGTCGCGGCCGAGGTGTGGATGCGGCCCTGCGTCTCGGTGTCGGGCACGCGCTGCACGCGATGCACGCCGGACTCGAATTTCAGCTTCGCGAATGCGCCGCGGCCCTGCACCTCGGCGATGATTTCCTTGTAGCCGCCGACGGTGCCTTCGCTCGCCGAGATCACCTCGACCTTCCAGCCCTGCAGGTTGGCGAAGCGCTCATACATCCGGAACAGGTCGCCCGCGAACAGCGAGGCTTCGTCGCCGCCGGTGCCGGCGCGGATTTCCAGCATCACGTTGCGGTCGTCCATGGCGTCCTTGGGCAACAGCGCGATGCGGATCTTCTGCTCGAGCTCGCCGATGCGTACTTGCAGCGTTTCCAGCTCGGCTTCCGCCATGTTGCGCATCTCGGGATCGGTCGTGGCATCCGCCAGCAGCGCCTCGGCGCCGGCAAGCTCCGATCGCGCGGTGCGATAGGCCTTGACCGCATCGATCAGCGGATTGAGCTCGGACAATTCGCGCGTGATCGCAACGTAGCGCTCGGAATTCACCTGGCCCAGCAGCTCGGCCTCGAGCGAAGCGTGGTGGGCGAGCAGGATATCGAGTTTGGCTTCGGGTAACATGGGCGATTCTCGGAAATTGCGGACGGCGGAAGCGGGCTGACGCGACGAGAGCGTCGCTACAAGATCAGCCCCTCGGCCTCGGCAAACTTCGTCAGCGCCTCGCGGATCGATACGCTGCCGGACGGCGCATCGAGCAGCGGATTGATCATCGCTTCGACCTTCTTGGAGTCGAGGTCGAGGATCATCGCCTTCACCGGGCCATGCGCGGTTGCCGACAGCGACAGCGAGCGGTAACCGAGCGCGATCAGCGCCAGCGCGCCGATCGGCTTCGACGCCATCTCGCCGCACAGCGAGGCGGCTTTCTTCGCAGCTTTGGCCTTGCGCACGATGTCGCGCAGCGCGCGCAGGATCGGCGCAGACAGGATGTCGAAGCGCTCCGAGACCTTGGCGTTGCCGCGGTCGACCGCGAACAGGAACTGGAACAGGTCGTTCGAACCGACCGAGACGAAATCGACCCGCTTGAGCAGCTCGTCGAGCTGATAGAGCAGGGCCGGCACCTCCACCATGGTGCCGACATCGACGCGCTCAGGCAGCGAATGGCCGTGCTGGCGCAGATAGGTCAGCTCGCGCTCGACGATCGCCTTGGCCTGGTCGAACTCGGCGACGTCCGAGATCATCGGGAACATGATCTTCAGCGCGCGGCCGCCGCCCGCGCGCAGCAGTGCACGGATCTGGCCGCGCAGCAGGCCGGGGCGGTCGAGGCCGAGTCGGATCGCGCGCCAGCCAAGCGCGGGATTTTCCTCGATCACCGTCTCCATATAGGGCAGCGCCTTGTCGCCGCCAATGTCGAGCGTGCGGAAGGTGACGGGCTTCGCGCCCGCGGCGTCGAGCACGGTGCGGTAAAGCGCGAGCTGGTCGGTCGAGCGCGGCAGGGTCGGGCTCACCATGAACTGCAATTCGGTGCGGAATAGCCCGATGCCGGCGCTGCCGGTGTCGTCGATATGCGGCAGGTCGATGGTCAGGCCGGCATTGATCAGCAGTTCGATTCTCTGGCCGTCCTTGGTCACGCAGGGCTTGTCGCGCAGCGCAGAATACTGCGCCTGCCGCCGCGCCCGGAAGCGCACGCGTTCGGCGTAAGCGGATTCGATCTCGGTCGAGGGGCGCACATAGATCTCGCCCGAGATACCGTCGACGATAATGGCATCGCCTGGATCGGCGATGCCGGGCGCGTTCGGCACCTCGCCGACCGCGGGGATGCCGAGCGCGCGCGCCACGATCGAGACGTGAGAGTTCGCGGTGCCTTCCTCGAGCACGAGGCCGCGCAGCCGCTTGCGGTCATAATCGAGCAGCGCCGCGGGGCCCATTGCGCGCGCGATCAGGATGGCGTTGTCGGGCAACTGTTCGCGCGACGGCGCGTGATCCTGCCCGACCAGCTGGCGCATCAGGCGATGGCCGAGGTCCTCGAGGTCGTGCAGGCGGTCGCGCAGATAGGGGTCGGTCGAGCGCAGCATGCGCGCGCGGGTGTCGGATTGCACACGTTCGACGGCGGCCTCAGCGGTCAGGCCGGTGGCCACCGCTTCATGCAGCTTGTGCGACCAGCCCTGGTCGTTGGCGAACATGCGGTAGGCTTCCA
This sequence comes from Bradyrhizobium sp. ISRA436, assembly GCF_029910015.1. Lineage (NCBI taxonomy): Bacteria > Pseudomonadati > Pseudomonadota > Alphaproteobacteria > Hyphomicrobiales > Nitrobacteraceae > Bradyrhizobium > Bradyrhizobium sp. ISRA436. The sequence goes on along the minus strand of NZ_CP094519.1, from coordinate 7,356,421 downwards.
GCACCTCGCGATGCTCGCCGCCCTCGGCGACATCGCCGCGCTCGAGCAAGCGGTCGAGGTCGGAGCGCAGCTTGAGCAGCGCCGCGTCGAGCCGCTTGATCTCCTTCGGCAGGTCCTCGGCAATGTAATTGGTGATGACGACGCGCGGCTCGTGTAACACGACATGGCCGAGCGCGATGCCGTCCGAGAGGACCGCGCCGGTCTTGTGCAGCGAGTGCCGCGCCGCCGGTTCCAGGCCGGGCTGTGCGAGCGAGGCGAGCTCCCCGGAGGCGATCATCTCCGCCAGCACCATGGCGGTGGTCTGCAGCGCCTCGACCTCTTCCTCGACATAGGTGCGCTTGGCGCGGTTCTGCACCACCAGCACGCCGAGCGTGTTGCCGGCGCGCAGGATCGGCACGCCGAGGAACGAGTGGTAGATCTCTTCGCCGGTCTCCGGGCGGTAGGAGAAGGCCGGATGGCTCTGCGCGTCGGAGAGATTCAGCGGCGTCGCCTCGCTGGCGACGAGGCCGACCAGACCCTCATGCGCGCTGAGCACGGTGCGGTGCACAGCGTCGCGATTCAGGCCTTCGGTGGCATAGAGTTCGAGCGTGTTGTCGACACGCAGCACGTAGCAGGAGCAGACCTCGGCCACCATGTTGGCCGCGATCAGCACCACGATCTTGTCGAGGCGTTCCTGTGCGGAGACTTGCTCCGCCATGGTCTCGCGGAGCCGTCTCAACAGGACGCGGGGGCCTCCCGACGCGCTCCGCATATGCTTCAATTCCTCCCACGAGGCCAGCGAGCGGGATCGTCAGCCGCTGGCGCAAAATTCGCCAAAAACAACAATTTTAGTCATTCGGCGTCGCCGCAAGTGCCGGTCCCGCCGAATCGGGATAGCCAAAACTGTGGCACAGTTTGGGGCAGCCCACCTGATTGGCCGTATAGCCAATCGAGGCTTGCTTTGCCAAGCAAAACGCCTGCCAGTGGCAAATAACGTCTGCGTCAGGCCAATGCTGCGCCCGCTAAGAGAAATTCTAACTCCGGGGCGCGGTTGCTGGAGTGCGGCTGTTCCGACCGCGGCCCAGCCCTCTCCTCATGCCGGGCACTGCCCTGAATCCATCAGATCGCGCATACCGTACTGATATGGATTCCAGGCTCCCGCGGAGCGACGTGGACGGCCGGTGGGCGCCTACGTCTGATCCAGCCCGTACAGCGTGTGCAGGGTACGCACCGCGAGTTCGGTGTAGGCGGCATCGATCAGGACCGAGAACTTGATCTCGGATGTGGTGATGGCGCGGATGTTGATGTTGCGATCGGCGAGCGCCTTGAAGGCCTTCGCGGCGACACCGGCGTGGCTGCGCATGCCGCTGCCGATTACCGAGACCTTGGCGACGTCGGTCGCGGTGTCGAGCCGCGCGTAGCCGATCTTCGCCTTTGCGGACGCGATCGTATCCTTCGCGCGGTTGTAGTCGGCGGCCGGAACGGTGAAAGTGAGGTCGGTGGTCTTGCCGTCCTCGGACACGTTCTGCACGATCATGTCGACGTTGATATTGGCATCCGCGAGCGGACCGAAGATCGCGGCGGCGACGCCGGGCTTGTCCTCGACCTGGCGCACTGAAATCTGGGCTTCGTCCTTCGAGAAGGCGATGCCGGTGACGACGTGCATTTCCATGATTTCCTCCTCGCTGCAGATCAGCGTGCCCGGCGGCTGGTTGGCGTGCGGGTCGATATCCTCAGGCTTGTCGAAGCTGGACCGGACGAAGATCGGCATGTTGTGTACCATGCCGAGCTCCACCGAGCGGACCTGCAGCACCTTGGCGCCCTGTGAGGCCAGTTCCAGCATGTCTTCGAATGCGATCCTGTCGAGCCGGCGCGCCTTAGGCACCACCCGCGGATCGGTGGTATAGACGCCGTCGACATCGGTATAAATGTCGCAGCGGTCGGCATGCAGCGCGGCGGCGATCGCCACCGCCGAGGTGTCCGAGCCGCCGCGGCCCAGCGTGGTGATGCGGCCGGTCTGCGGATTGATGCCCTGGAAGCCGGCGATCACGGCGACTTCCTTGCGCTCCCTGAAGCGGGTGATGATCTCGGCACCGTCGATATCGAGGATGCGCGCCGAGGCGTGTGCGTCCGAGGTCTTGATCGGGATCTGCCAGCCTTGCCAGGAGCGCGCCTGGATGCCGAGGCCCTGCAGCACGATCGCGAGCAGCCCGGAGGTGACCTGTTCGCCGGAGGCGACCACCGCATCATATTCGCGCGCATCGTGCATGGGAGAGGCGTCGGTGCACCAGGCGACCAGCTCGTTGGTCTTGCCTGACATTGCCGAGACGACGACGGCGACCTCATGGCCTGCGTCGACCTCACGCTTCACATGCTGCGCGACGTTGCGGATTCGATCGATATTGGCGACGGACGTACCGCCGAATTTCATCACGAGGCGGCCCATGACGACGCGTCTATTCCTTTAAGAGGATAAGTGGGGTAACCCGCGCCCAAAACCGCAAGCGCGGGGACCGAAAGGCGCGTATACATACCGACGCGCCCGGGGGCAAGCCGGTTCCTGGGGGCGCGTCGGCCGGTTGCGGGCTGTGGCGCAGAGGTGACTCGAAGGCGGATCGGATGGGACGTTACATCGACGAAATCCTGCAGCCAGGCGAAAAGGTGCTGTATTCGACCAATGCGCATTGGATCTTCTATTGGCCGGCCATCGTCGCCTGGATCGTGGCGCTGGTGCTTGCGATCCTGTCGCGGATGACGACCGTGGACGGTCTGGTCCTGCTCTGCCTGGCGGCGGCGGCCGTGGTCGCGGTCGCGGCGCTGTACTGGACCGCCGCGGCCTGGTTCCATCGCTGGACCACGGAAACCGATGTCACCAATTTCCGCGTCGTGCACAAAACCGGCTTCATCAAGCGGCGCACCTTCGAGATGAGCCTCGACAAGGTCGAGAGCGTCGACGTCAACCAGAGCATCCTCGGGCGTATCCTCAACTATGGTGACGTGACCATCCGAGGCGTCGGCGAGGGCGTCGAGACGATCAAGACCATCGCGTCGCCGCTGGCGTTCCGCAGTTCGATCACGGCGCGATAGGGGCGCGCGCAATCATGGCCATGCAGACAAGTCTTTCCTCATCCTCCGCCAGCTCGGTCGATCCGGCCGAGGTCGCGAAATTCTCGAAGCTGTCGGACGAATGGTGGGATCCGCACGGCAAGATGGCGCCGCTGCACAAGATCAACCCGCTGCGCCTGACCTATATCCGCGACGCGGCGTGCCGCAAATTCGAGCGCAACGTCAAGAGCCTGAGCTGCCTGTCGGGCCTGCGCATGCTCGACATCGGCTGCGGCGCCGGGCTGTTGTGCGAGCCGTTCACGCGGCTCGGCGCGCAGGTGATCGGCATCGATCCATCCGCCACCAACATCGCCGCAGCGAAGCTGCATGCCGACAAGGGGCATCTGTCGATCGATTACCGCTGCACCACGGTGGAGGAGATGGACGCGCGCGAGCGCTTCGACATCGTTCTGGCGATGGAGGTGGTCGAGCACGTCACCGACGTCGGCGCCTTCCTCAAGCGCTGCACCGCGATGCTCAAGCCCGGCGGGCTGATGGTGGTCTCGACGCTGAACCGCAACTGGAAGAGCTTTGCGCTGGCGATCGTCGGCGCCGAATATGTGCTGCGCTGGCTGCCGCGCGGCACCCACGACTGGAGCAAGTTCGTCACCCCCGCCGAGCTCGAGCGCTATCTCGCCGACAACGGCCTCACCGTCACCGAGCAGGCCGGTGTGGTCTACAATCCGCTCGCCGACAAATGGAGCATCTCGACCGATATGGACGTGAACTACATGGTGGTGGCGGAGGAGGTTTGAGGCTGCTGGCTATGTTTGGCGGTGCCGTCTCCACACAGGCGACACTGCGTTTGTGGACGCTCCGCAGCCCTGTCATGCGCTGGCTCGGTTGACCGCGTGAGCTCCAATCGGCACGGTGGACCCATACTCCCGCCGGCCCCGATTCCCTTTCGCTTATGTTGACGATCTCCTCGCTCTGGATTCCGTTCACGATCGTCGCCGCGTTCGGGCAGGTGGCGCGCAATGCGATGCAGCGGCACTTGACGGGGCCGCTCGGGACCTGGGGCGCGACCAACATCCGCTTTCTGTTTGGGCTGCCGTTTTCGGTGGTGTTTTTCGCGCTCGCCATCATTGCGACCGGCGATCACGTGCCGTGGCCGCAGGCCGCGTTCTGGCCGTGGCTCGTGGTCGGCGCGCTGAGCCAGATCGTCGGCACCGGCTTCATGCTGCTGGCGATGAACGACCGCTCCTTCGTGGTGACCACGGCCTACATGAAGACCGAGGCGATCCAGACCGCGATCTTCGGCTTCATCTTCCTCGGCGATCATCTGACGACGGCCAAGGTGATCGCGATCGTAATCGCGACCATAGGCGTCGTCATCACGGCGCTGCGGCCCGGCGGCCAGAAGGGGTTTGCGGATCTGCGCCCGACCGCGCTCGGCCTCGGCGCCGCCGCGGTGTTCGCGCTGTCGGCGGTGAGCTTCCGCGGCGCCATCATCACGGTGCCGGGCGTCTCCTTCGTGACGGCGGCGTCCTGTACGCTGATGTGGAGCCTGTTCGTCCAGACGCTGATCCTGTCGGTCTATCTGCTGCTCCGTGCGCCCGAGGTGCTGAGGAAAATCCTCGGCCTGTGGCGGCCCTCGATGTTCGCCGGCTTCATGGGCGCGTTCTCCTCGCAATTCTGGTTCCTGGCCTTCGCGCTCACCGCGGCAGCCAATGTGCGCACGCTGGCCTTGATCGAGGTGCTGTTCGCGCAGGGCGTGGCGTATGTCTCGCTCAAGCAGCCGTTCTCGCTGCGCGAGCTCGCCGGCATCGTCCTGATCGTGATCGGCGTTGCGCTGTTGATTGCCGCTTAGAGATTCTTGTTTTGACGCGCTTTGTTCACGCGAACCGGTATCCACTTCGCTTGAAAACGCTATGTGTCAGCCCTTCGCCGCGATCAGGACCGCGCCTGTCGAGATCAGCGCAATGCCGATCCAGCCGTAGAGCGAGGGCCGCTCGCCGAGGAAGACGACGCCGAACAGCGCCACCAGCACCACGCTCAGCTTGTCGATCGGCGCGACCAGCGTTGCAGGCCCGAGCTTGAGCGCGCGGAAATAGCACAGCCATGACGCACCGGTGCCGAGCCCGGAGAGCAGCAGGAACAGCCAGCTCTTGCCCGAGATCGGTCCCGGATGGGTGAATTGCCCGGTCGCGAACAGGATTGCCGACAGCGTGATGAGCACGAGCACGGTGCGGATCAGGGTGGCGAGATCGGAGTTGATGCCCTCGACGCCGACCTTGGCGAAAATCGCGGTCAGCGCGGCGAACACAGCGGAGAAGAAGGCCCAGACCTGCCAAGTGGAGAGGGTGTCGGGAGGCATTTGCGTCGTTCAGGCGGTTTGGCCCCACCCGTCATTGCGAGCGAAGCGAAGCAATCCATGATGCAACACGCTCGAAGCTGGATTGCTTCGCCGCTGAGTTTATCGTTGGGCCGGCCGAGAGCCGGACCCGTTGGCTCCTCGCAATGACGAGGATAGAGGTAGTTCGCGCCTAGTTCCTGTCTTCTGGCAGCGTCGGCAGCGGTGAGACCTCGACACCTTCGTCGATCAGCGCGCGCGCCTCTTCAGGCGACGCTTCGCCATAGATCGGCCGATGCTCGATATCGCCGTAATGCATCTTGCGCGCTTCGTTGGGGAAGCGGTCGCCGACATTGTCGGCGTTCTTCACGATGTGGTCGCGCAGTTCCTTCAGCTTGGCGCGCAGCTCGCGCTCCTGCGCCATTATCAGCGACGCCGGCTCGCTGGCGGTTGTTTCCGTCGGCGCGGCCGGCGCTGGCTGAGCCGGCTCGCGGCCCTTCTTGCTGATGATCTGCGGCGCCATGATCGCGCGCTCGACCTTGGCCGAGCCGCAGGACGGGCAGTTGATCAGGTGGCGCCGCTCCTGCGATTCATAGGCCGACGAGCTTTGGAACCAGCTCTCGAACTGATGGCCACGCTCGCAGCGCAGGGTGTAGCGGATCATGCCGAGCCCCGGACGAGGTGCAGATGCTCCGGACCGGCCTTGGGGTCGGCGATGCCGAAGCGCCGGCCGTGTTGCAACGAGGGAATGGCCTTGCGCGCGGTCTCGACCTTGGCCGGATCGATCGTGGCGAGGAACACGCCGGGCTCGGCGCCGCCCTCGGCGAGGATCTCACCCCAGGGATCGACGATCAGCGAATGCCCGAACGTCTCGCGCTTGTTCTCGTGCAGGCCGGCTTGCGCAGCGGCGAACACGAAGCAGCCGGTCTCGATGGCGCGGGCGCGGAGCAGGGTGTGCCAGTGCGCTTCGCCGGTCTTGCGGGTGAAGGCGGAGGGCACGGTGAGGAACGAGGCGCCGGCTTCGGCCAGCGCGCGGTAGAGCGCCGGGAAGCGTACGTCGTAGCAGATCGTCAGCCCGATCCGGCCCCACGGCAGGTCCGAGATCACGGCGGTTTCGCCCGGCTGGTAATTGGCCGATTCGCGATAGCTCTCGCCGCCCGGCAGATCGATGTCGAACATGTGGATCTTGTCGTAGCTCGCGAGCACATTGCCCTCGGGCCCGATCAGGAACGAGCGGTTCACCGCCTTCTCGGGCGAGTATCGCAGCGCCAGCGAGCCGATATGCAGGTGAATCTTCAGCTCGGCGGCGAGCTCGCGATAGGCCTGCAGCGACTTGTCGTCCTCTTCGCTTGCCAGGTGCTCGAACAGCGCCTTGCGGTTCAGCTGCATCATGTTGCTGACTTCGGGCGTGAGCACATAGTCGGCGCCCTGCGCCGCCGCCTCGCGGATCAGCCGCATGCCCTGCTCCAGGCTCGGTTCGGGCAGGAGGCCGGTGCGCATCTGCACCATCGCGGCGGTGAAGGTGTTGTCTGTGCTCATCAGGCGCCGCCTCCGTTGGCCAGAAGACCGTCGAGCTTGCCCTCGCGGTCGAGCGCGTAGAGCTCGTCGCAGCCGCCGACATGGGTCTTGCCGATGAAAATCTGCGGGAAGGTCGAACCGGCGCCGGCGCGGCCGTACATCTGGTCGCGGTAGGCCGGGTTGCTGGCGATGTTGAATTCGGTGAACGCGGCGTTCTTGCGCGTCAAAAGCGATTTGGCCGCGGTGCAATAACCGCAGCCCGGGCGGGTGTAGATTTCAATGGCAGCGGTCATGATGCGCTCGGTTGAACCAGAATGTGGGATTATATGGGAGCGCGGTGGCTATCGACAACCCGGGCGAATACCAGCACGTCGACCTGCGCGGCTTTGGCGCGCAGCAGAGCCCGCGCGCAGGCGGTCACCGTGGCGCCGGAGGTCAGCACGTCGTCGATCAGGATGACGCGGCGGCCCTGGATGTCAGCCTTGCGCTCGTCGGCCACCTTGAATGCGCCCTGGACATTGCTGGCGCGTTGCGCACGCGACAGCCCGATCTGCTGCTCGGTGGCGCGGATGCGCCGCAGCGCCCCGGAGGCCATCCGGACGCCGCTCTGGCGCGAGATCACCTTGGCAAGAGCGGCGGACTGGTTGTAGCGGCGGCTCCAGCCGCGCTGCCAATGCAGGGGAACCGGAACCAGCACATCGGCATCGCCCAGCAATTCCTTGCCCGCTCGCGCCATCCAGCGCCCCATGGTGGGAGCAAGATCGGTGCGGTCCTGGTATTTCAGCGCATGCACCAGCGTGCGCGCGACATCGTCATAGCGTACCGCGGCGCGGGCTCTGCTGTAGGCCGGCGGATTGGCGATCGCCTCCATCGACAACAGCTCGGGCCCGGGGTCATAGACGAAGGGAATGCCGAGCCGCGGACAATAAGGCGGCGCGATGAACGACAATTTGGCCCAGCATTCCGCGCAGACACCCTCGCCGGCGACCGGCTCGCGGCAGGACACGCAGAGCGTCGGCAGCGCGATGTCGAGCACTAGCCGCGCCGTCTGCACGCAGGCGCCGCCGGCCGCGCCGAGCGCGCTGCGCAGATGGCTTGCAACGGAGCGTGGGGGTGATGCCTCGGCGTCCATGCGGTGAGGCTAGCGTCGGAGTGGCAAAGGCTCAACCCGCATTGCCTGCGGCCGCGGTCCGGCGTAACCAGCCGGCATGGCACCGAACCCGACGACCGCTCCCATCCTGTTCGACCGCGCGCTGCTCGGCGCGCGGCTTATGCGCGCGCGGCGCGATGGCGCAGTGACGTTTTTGCTCGAGCGCGCCGCTGAGGACATGGCGGATCGGGTGCAGGCGGTGTCGCGCAGCTTTTCCGCTGCGGCGGATGTGTGGACGCCGGGTGACGGCCTTGCGGAGGCGTTGCGCGGGCGCGTCAGTTCGATCAGGCAGGTCGAATTTGCGCCGGAGGAGGCGCTGCCGCTGGCGCCCGAATCGCTCGACCTCGCCGTCTCCGCGCTGGCCTTCCAGTTCGTCAACGACCTGCCCGGCGTGCTGGCGCAGATCCGCCGCGCGTTGAAGCCGGACGGGCTGCTGCTCGCGGCGATGCTCGGCGGCGACACGCTGACCGAGCTGCGGCAGAGCTTTGCCGCGGCGGAGGTGGAATGCGAGGGCGGCGTCTCGCCGCGCGTCGCGCCGTTCGCCGATTTGCGGGACATTGGCGCGCTGCTGCAGCGCGCCGGCTTTGCCCTGCCGGTCACCGATGTCGACCGCGTCGTGGTGCGCTACGCGAGCGCGTTTGCGCTGATGCAGGATTTGAGGCGCATGGGCGCGACCAATATCTTGCGCGAGCGCCGCCGCACTCCGACCCGCCGCGCCACCATGCTGCGCATGGCGCAGATCTATGCCGAACGCTTTGCCGACGCCGACGGCCGCATCCGCGCCACCTTCGACATCGTCTGGCTGTCCGGCTGGGCGCCGCATGAAAGCCAGCCGAAGCCGCTGAAGCCGGGCTCGGCAAAGGCGAGCCTGGAGGCCGCAGTGAAGCGGGTGAAGCGTTAGGGACGCAAGATGCAAGGGCTCCCTCTCCCGCTTGCGGGGGAGGGTTGGGGTGGGGGTGTCGCCGCGTGTTACAGCCTTTGTGTGGAGAAAGCCCCCACCCGGATCGCACCTTTCAGATGCGATCCGACCTCCCCCGCAAGCGGGAGAGGTGCAGTGGCCCACCGCTCGACTGATTCAAACTAACTTCACCCCCAAGGGGGGAGGAAGACTACAGCAACAGATCGATCAGATGCGGCAGCAGCGGGATATCCGCGGGCGGCATCGGGTAGTCGCGGAGCTTGCTGGCGCGCACCCAGGCGAGGTTCTGGCCCTCGCGCGGCACCACCATGCCTTCCCAGCGCCGGCAGATGTAGAGCGGCATCAAGAGGTGGAAGGTCTCGTAGGCGTGGCTGGCAAAGGTCAGCGGCGCGAGGCACGGCTCGCTCACGGTGATGCCGATTTCCTCATGCAGCTCGCGAGTCAAAGTCTGTTCCGGCCGCTCGCCGGGCTCGATCTTGCCGCCCGGAAATTCCCACAGGCCGGCCAGCGCCTTGCCTTCGGGGCGCTGCGCCAGCAGCACACGCTTGTCGGCATCGACAAGCGCGCAGGCGACGACGAGGGTGAGCTTGATATCGGCCATGCGGTGTGATGGTTCGGTTGCGATCTTCAAGCTTTCATTAACCAGCAACGCTCTGCGGGCCAAACGATTTGTTTCCGCTCTTTTTTCTGCGGCCGCGATAAGCTCGCCTTAATTCCGTACCGGCTACGTGAGGGTCCCTCCGCGTTTCCCCCCGTCCACAGAATCCATGCGCATCTTGATCCGGACCCTCAGCCGTTTCCGCCGCGACCGCTCGGGCAACATTGCAATCATCTTCGGCCTTGCCCTGGTCCCGATACTCGTCGCCGTCGGATGTGCGGTCGACTATTCCCGCGCCAACCAGATCCGCAGCAAATTGCTGTCCGCGGCCGATGCGGCGAGCGTCGGAGCGATCGCCAAGGCCTCGCCCGGCTTCATCGCCGCCGGCGCCATGACGTCGGACGGGCCGATCCCGGCGGCCGTCGACGACGCCACCAAGATCTTCAACGGCAACGTGTTCAATCAGAACGGCTTCACGCTCGGCAGCGTGACGCCGACCGTGACCAAGGCCGGCGGCGTCCTTACCTCGACGGTCCAGTTCGCAGCCGATGTCCCGACCATGTTTCTCGGCCTGATCGGCCGCAAGACGGTCAGGGTGACGGGCACGTCGACCGCGACCGCCAACATGCCGCTCTATGTCGATTTCTACCTGCTGCTCGACAATTCGCCGTCGATGGGCGTCGGTGCGACGCCGGCGGACGTGGCGGCGCTGGTCACGGCCACCACCGGCAACAAGTTCAAGCCGAACGACCAGTGCGCATTCGCCTGCCACGACTACACCGATCCCAACAACTACTACAATCTCGCCAAGAAGCTCGGCGTGACGACGCGGATCGACGTGCTGCGCAGCGCGACCCAGCAGTTGATGGACACTGCGGCCGCGACTCAGACCTATTCGAACCAGTTTCGCATGGCGATCTACGACTTCGGGGCGTCCTCGGCGACCTACGGGCTGCGCAGCCTGTTCTCGCTGTCGTCGAGCCTGTCGAGCGCGAAGTCGGCGGCCGGCAACATCGACCTGATGGGCGTCTACGGCAACAACGATTCCTACACTCAGGACAAGGACAGCCAGTTCACCACGATCTTTCCGCAGATCAACAATGCGATTGCCAATCCGGGCGCGGGCACGGCGTCGGCGCCGCTCAAATATCTGTTCTTCGTGTCCGACGGCGTGGCCGATGAACCCAATTCCGCCTGCCTCAAGCCGATCACGGGCACTAACCGCTGCCAGTCGCCGATCAATCCGGCGCTGTGCACTGCGCTCAAGAACCGCGGCATCAAGATCGCGGTGCTCTACACCACCTATCTCGCGCTGCCGACCAACAACTGGTACATGACCTGGATCGACCCGTTCAACCAAGGGCCCTACGGCCCTTCGCCGAACAGCCAGATCGCCCAGAACATGCAGAGCTGCGCCTCGCCCGGGCTCTATTTCGAGGTCAGCCCGACCCAGGGCATCGCGGCGGCGATGAACGCATTGTTTCAGAAGGCCGTCGCCGATGCGCGGATCTCGAGCTGACGCGCCGCCTCGCCTCGCTTGCGGGGAGAGGTCGATCGCATCGCAAGATGCGATCGGGTGAGGGGGAGTCTCCACGAGTTCATCGATCGCCGCATTCGCGGTGAGAGCCGTCAACCCAACCCTCCAAGAGCGAGCTGCGCTCGTTTCGACCCCGCGAAGGGCGGGGAGAGGGAGGAGAGACTTACGACCGATAGTCGCCGTTGATCGCGACATATTCCTTGGTGAGATCGCAGGTCAGCACGCGGTCGCGGCCCTTGCCGAGGCCGAGCGCGACCTTGATCTGGATCTTCGGCGCCTTCATCGCCTCCGACACCTCGGTTTCGTTGTAGGACGGATCGCGCGCGCCGCTCTTGGCGACGCGGATGCCGTTGAAGGAGATCGACAGCTTGTCGCGGTTGGCGGGTTCGCCGGCCTTGCCGACCGCCATCACCACGCGGCCCCAATTGGCGTCCTCGCCGGCGATCGCGGTCTTCACCAGCGGCGAGTTGGCGATCGACATCGCGATCCTGCGGGCCGACGGTTTGGTCGTCGCGCCCTCGACCACGATCTCGACCAGCTTGCGGGCGCCTTCGCCGTCGCGCGCCACCTGTTCTGACAGGTTGGCGAGCACGCCGTGGAACGCCTTGGTGAACGCCTTCAGGCGCGGGTCGCTGGCGCGGGTGATCTTCGGCGCGCCGTCGGCTGCCGCGGCGCCGGTCGCGAAGGCGAGCAGCGTGTCAGAGGTCGAGGTGTCGCCGTCGATGGTGACGGCATTGAAGGTGTCCTCGACGCCGGTCTTGAGCAGCGCTTGCAGCACGGCGGCCGACAGCGGCGCGTCGGTGAAGATGAACGACAGCATGGTCGCCATATCGGGCATGATCATGCCGGCGCCCTTGGCCATGCCGTTGATCGTCACCTTGGCCTTGCCGAGCTTCACGGTCGCGGTGGCGACCTTCGGGAAGGTGTCGGTGGTCATGATCGCCTTTGCCGCGTCCATCCAGTGATCCGGCGTGGCGGTCTCGGCGAGCTTGGCCAGCACGCCGTCGAACTTGGTCGCGTCGAGCGGCTCACCGATCACGCCGGTGGAGGCCAGGAACACTTCGCCGGTCGAGCAACCGACCGCCTTCGCCGCGATCTGCGCGGTCAGCGCGGTGGACTGCTTGCCGGTCTTGCCGGTGAAGGCGTTGGCATTGCCGGAATTGACCACGACGGCGCGCGCCTTGCCGCCTTTCAGCTTGGCGCGACACCATTCGACCGGCGCCGACGGGCATTTCGACTTGGTGAAGACGCCCGCCACCGTGCTGCCCTCATCGAGCAGCGCCAGCAGCACGTCGGTGCGCCCCTTGTAGCGGATGCCGGCGGCCGCGGTCGCAAGCTTCACGCCTGGAATCACGGGCATGTCGGGAACATCAGTCGGGGCGAGTGGAGAGACGGCGGTGGACATGGGAAGGCTTCCGGCTACGGGGAGGGAAGCGCTCCTTATCATTTCGCTCGTCGCAGCGGGAGAGGGCGGACGCAGGTGTCATCAATCGTTCAAGAATCCGTAGATGGGGTAACGGGCCGACGGATATAGCCGCCCGGTCGCGACGGCGCGATGTGGAAGCGCGCTCGCGTGCGGCTTTTCGGGCAGGCGGTCGTCCCTCAAACTGATGGTGTTCAAACGGAGTCGGGCGAGCCCGCTCCAAGCATCATTAAGGGACGACCATGTACCACTATGCAGGAATCGACGTGTCTTTGGAAAGCTCGAGCGTTTGCGTTGTCGATGGCGCGGGCAAGATTTTGCGGGAGGCGAAGGTTGCCAGCGAGCCGGAAGCGCTGATCGCCTGGTTCCGATCGCTGGGCCAGGCGATGGAGCGGATCGGACTGGAGGCCGGTCCGTTGTCGCAATGGCTGTCCACGGCGCTGCGCGCGGCCGGGCTTGCCGTCGAGCTGCTGGAGACCCGGCACGTCCGCGATGCCTTCAAGGCGATGCCGGTGAAGTCGGACCGCAACGATGCCCGCGGCATCGCCCAACTGATGCGGCTCGGCTGGTTCCGGCCGGTCCACTGCAAGTCGATTGAAGCGCAGGAGACGCGGGCGGTTCTGACGGCCCGCAAGCTGCTGCAGTCGAAGCTGCGCGACATCGAGAACAGCGTACGTGGCGTGCTGCGGGGCTTTGGCCTGAAGGTCGGCAAGACCACCGAGCGCACGTTCGCCAACCGGATCCGGGAGCTCGTCGCCGGCCACCCCGGACTTGAGCTGGTGGCGCAGGCCCTGCTCGAAGCCCATGCCGTGTTGCTGCGCGAGTTCAATGGCCTGGACAGACACACCCAGAAGCTCGCCAGATCGCATCCCCCGGCCCGGCTTCTGATGACAACGCCGGCCGTCGGCCCGATCGTGGCGCTCACCTATGCCGCCGCGATCGACGATCCGATCAGGTTCCGTTCCTCGAAGGCGACCGGCGCGCATTTTGGGCTCACCCCGAAGAAGTATCAGTCGGGGCAAACCGACTACACTGCCCGCATCAGCAAGATCGGCGACGCGTCGGTGCGGGAGGCGCTGTACCAGGCCGCCCACGTCATGCTGACCAAGCCGGTCAGGAACTGCTCGGCGCTGAAGAGCTGGGCCATGCGGCTTGCCAAACGTGCGGGCATGCGCAAGGCCAAGGTGGCGCTGGCGCGCAAGCTCGCAGTCATCCTGCATCGGATGCTGGCTGATGCGAAACCCTTCAATCCGATGGCCCACGCAACCTAAGGAAGGAGCCTCAACCGATCTGGGCAGGCCACGACACCAGGCCTTCCCCGAGCGAAGTCCCTTTGCCGGGACGACGGATCCGGTCAGGCCGCCATCCGGGAAGTCGGTTCACAACCACGCTTCCGTAGATTGGCCGGCCGGCTCCTCAATGCACCCCATCAGGCGACGGCCACTGCGCCGATCCCGTACAGAAGCAAGTGCCCGGCAAGTGGACCACGCAAAAAGGGATTGACTAACCAAGGCCCGTTACAGAAGCCCGGATGGAGCGAAGCGCAATCCGGGGCAGCCGTAGCCGTTGATGGGTCTGTCCCGGATTACGCTGCGCTCCATCCGGCTACGAGGCGGCCCAAAAAGCAAATGGCCGGGACAAGCCCGGCCATCGCAATTGCAACGCGGTGAGCGTCCCGAAGCTTACTTCTTCGCCGGCGGCGCCATCTTGTTGTCGGCGGGCTTCGGCGCATCCTTGGCGGCGTCCGCCGGCTTCGCAGCGTCGTCGGGCTTGGCGGTTTCCGTGCGCTCGACCTTGGCGGTCTCACGCAGCTTGGCGACATAGTCGGCCTGGGCCTTGCGGGTCACGTAGGTCTCGATCTGGCCCTTCACCTGGTTGAAGTCGGGCGCCTTGCGGTTCCGCTTCTCCTCGACCTTGATGATGTGCCAGCCGAACTGCGACTTCACCGGATCGGAGATCTTGCCCGGCTCGAGCGAGAAGGCGACCGCGGAGAATTCCGGCACCATCTGCTCCTTGGTGAAGAAGCCGAGGTCGCCGCCGTCGGAGGCGCCGGGGTCCTTGGACTTCTTCTTGGCGAGTTCGGCGAAGTCCGCGCCCTTGTCGAGCTCGGCCTTGATCGCCTTGGCCTCATCCTCGGTCTCGACCAGGATGTGGCGAGCGTGCACCTCCTGCTCGCCGGAGATCTGCTTGGCGGCCTCGTCATAGACCTTCTTCATGGCCTCGTCGGTGGTCGCGGCCTTGCCCTCGGTGGCGAGCAGGCTGTCCATCAGCAGGCGGTTGCGGGCGAAGGCGAGGCGCTTCTTGAACTCGTCGCTGTTCTCGACCTTCTTGTCCTCGGCGGCCTTGGCCACGATCTTCATGTCGATCAGGAAGGACAGCACGTTGTCCTTGCGGGTCGCGGGGTCCATCTGCTGCAGGCTCGGGCCCAGTTCCTCCTCGGCGAGCGCCACGTCGCTGGCGCGAATCTCGGAACCGTTCACCTTCGCGAGCACCGGGTCGGAGTCGGCGGCCCGGGCCGGAAGGCCGGCGGCCAGGAGTGCGACAAGACAGCCCGTCGCGGCCAGGGTGGCCAGGCCGAGGCGCAGGCCAGTTTTCGTTTCCGGGAGCGAGGTGGTCATACAATATCCTTGTCTCAAAGGTGGGAAGCTTGAGCGGGGCGGACACTCGCCCAATCGTGCGTCGTTGGCAACGCGAAAGTCGGGCAAAATGATGAATTCCTTGACATCTTGCCAGCGTTGACAACCCACCGACCGGGCCATATCTCTGACCCATCGTGTCAACGGCGATAGCGCTTATTTTGCTGCGTTTTTGGCCGTTGAACCTTGGATGGCCTGTTTCCCACTCAATTGGCGGATCAGTCCCCGGTTCGGGGCTCGACCCGCAGCGCGTCACGGTGAGTTGACAGGCGATTCGGTGGACCATTTCTGGCTATAACGCAAGACCGAAGAACAGGAATTACGCATGATCGGCGCGCTCGCCCGCAAGTTTTTCGGCTCCGCCAACGACCGTCGGGTCAAGGGATATCAAGCCCGCGTCAACGCCATCAACGCTTTGGAGCCCGAGCTCGTCAAACTGTCCGACGAGCAGCTGAAGGCCCGCACCACCGAATTCAAGCAGCAGCTTGCCAACGGCAAGACGCTGGACGACATCCTGGTTCCGGTGTTCGCGACCGTGCGCGAGGCGGCCAAGCGGACGCTCGGCCAGCGCCATTTCGACGTCCAGCTGATCGGCGGCATGGTGCTGCACGAGGGCGACATCGCCGAGATGAAGACCGGTGAAGGCAAGACGCTGGTCGCAACCCTTGCGGTCTACCTCAACGCGCTCGCCGGCAAGGGCGTCCACGTCGTCACCGTCAACGACTACCTCGCCCGCCGCGACTCCGGCTGGATGGGCCAGATCTATTCGTTCCTCGGGCTGACCACTGGTGTGATCGTGCACGGCCTCGACGATGCCGAGCGCAAGGCGGCCTACGGCTGCGACATCACCTACGGCACCAATAACGAATACGGCTTCGACTATCTGCGCGACAACATGAAGTACCGCCTGGACGACATGGTCCAGCGCGGGCACTATTACGCGATCGTCGACGAAGTGGACTCGATCCTGATCGACGAGGCGCGCACGCCGCTGATCATCTCCGGCCCGCTCGACGACCGCTCCGAGTTCTACAACACCATCGATTCCTTCTTCCCCAAGCTCGACAAGTCCGACTACGAGGTTGACGAGAAGCAGCGCACCGTGACGCTGACCGAAGGCGGCATGGAGAAGATCGAGACCCTGCTGCGCGACGCCGGCCAGCTCAAGGGCGATTCGCTCTATGACGTCGAGAACGTCTCCGTCGTGCACCACATCAACCAGGCGCTGCGTGCGCATACGCTGTTCACGCGCGACAAGGACTACATCGTCCGCGACGGCGAGGTCGTGATCATCGACGAGTTCACCGGCCGCATGATGCCGGGCCGCCGCTACTCCGAAGGCCTGCACCAGGCGCTGGAGGCGAAGGAGCACCAGCCGGTGCAGCCGGAGAACCAGACGCTCGCCTCGATCACTTTCCAGAACTATTTCCGGATGTACGAGAAGCTGTCGGGCATGACCGGCACGGCCGCGACCGAGGCCGACGAATTGTTCGACATCTACAAGCTCGAGGTGGTGGAGATCCCGACCAACCTGCCGGTCGCGCGCCTCGACGAGGACGACGAGGTCTACCGCACGCAGGGGGAAAAATATGCCGCGATCCTCGCCGAGATCGAACGCGCCAACAAGCGGATGCAGCCGGTGCTGGTCGGCACGGCGTCGATCGAGAAGTCGGAAGTGCTCGCCGAGTACCTGAAGAAGCACGGCTACAAGCAGATCGACTTCACCTCCCAATCCGGCATGGAGAAGCTCTATGTCGCCGCGCGCGCCGGCAAGCCGGCCAAGCTGTTCGCGGTGCTGAACGCGCGCTTCCACGAGCAGGAAGCCTATATCGTGGCGGAAGCCGGCGTGCCGGGCGCGATCACGATCGCGACCAACATGGCCGGCCGCGGCACCGACATCAAGCTCGGCGGCTCGCTCGAGATGCGGATCCAGCAGGAGACCGCCGGGATCACCGACGAGGCCGAGAAGGCCACCAGGATCGAGCAGATCAAGGCCGACATCGAGCGCTTCCGCGAGATCGTGCTGAAGGCGGAGGAAGACGTCGAGGTCGAGGCCGCCAAGGGTTCCAAGCCGGCCAAGACCGTGAAGAAGCCGGGCGGCCTCTATATCATCGGCTCCGAACGTCACGAATCTCGCCGCATCGACAACCAGCTGCGCGGCCGCTCCGGCCGTCAAGGCGATCCCGGCCGCTCGAAATTCTTCCTGTCGCTGGAAGACGATCTGATGCGCATCTTCGGCTCCGACCGGCTTGACAGCATGCTGCAGCGGCTCGGCCTGCAGGAAGGCGAGGCCATCATCCATCCCTGGATCAACAAGGCACTCGAGAAGGCGCAGCAGAAGGTCGAGGCGCGCAACTTCGACATCCGCAAGAACCTGCTCAAGTTCGACAACGTCCAGAATGACCAGCGCAAGGTGATCTTCGATCAGCGCGTCGAACTGATGAGGGAGGACAGCGTCGCCGAGACGGTGGCCGACATGCGCCATGCCTTCGTCGAGGACGTCGTCGCCAAGCACATCCCCGAGCATGCCTATGCCGAGCAGTGGGACACCGCTGGGCTGAAGGACGAGCTCAAGCGCGTGCTCGATGTCGACCTGCCGGTCGACGAATGGGCCAAGGAAGAGGGCATCGCCGACGAGGAGCTGCTCACGCGCATCGAGAAGCATGTCGACGAGCACATGGCGGCCAAGGTCGCGCAGTGGGGCCCCGACGTGATGCGTTACGTCGAGAAGACCATCCTGTTGCAGACGCTGGACCATCTCTGGCGCGAGCATCTGATCATGCTCGATCATTTGCGTCAGGTGATCGGCCTGCGCGGCTACGGCCAGCGCGACCCGTTGCAGGAATACAAGACCGAGGCGTTCAACCTCTTCCAGGAGATGAGTGCGCATTTGCGCGAGGCGGTCACCGCGCAGTTGATGCGGGTCGAGATCGTGCCGCCGGAAGAGCCGCCGCAGCCGCTGCCGGCCATGGAAGTGCACAAGCTCGATCCGAACACCGGCGAGGACGAGATGGCGTTTGCGCAGGCCAATTTCGCCCAAGCCAATTTCGCCCAGGCCTCGCTGGTGCCGAAGACCCCGGCCGCCGACCGCGATCCGAACAACCCGGCAAGCTGGGGCAAGGTCGGCCGCAACGAGGATTGCCCCTGCGGCAGCGGCAAGAAGTTCAAGCACTGCCACGGGCGGTACGCGTAAAGCTCGATAATCCCTGATCGAGATCGGTCGCGAGTCGATGTCGCCTCTCCCGCTTGCGGGAAAGGCGGTCGCATATCCTGATTATGTTCGGCGTTCGGTGTCGGCGGTTTGGTTAGTCCACCCACAAACTCGTCATGCCCGGGCTTGTCCTGGGCATCCACGTCTTTGGTTCCAACGTGAAGAAAGACGTGGATGGCCGGGACATAGGCGAGCGGAAGCGCCGTCCTTCAGACGGCTGTGCCCGGCCATGACGACGCGGAAACGTCAGCGCAGATTTCCTGATCAGCCCGCGAACGCCCTGTCGAGATCGGCGATGATGATCTTCTTCATCTTCATCATGGCCTGCATCGCGCGATCGGCCGCCTTGCGGTCGGGGTCGCCGAGGTAGCGGCCGAGCGCGGTGGGCACGACCTGCCAGGACAGGCCGAATCTGTCCTTCAGCCATCCGCAGTTGGATTGCTGGCCGCCATCGGCGGTGAGTCTGGTCCAGAAATAGTCCACCTGCTCCTGCGTCTCGACGCTGATGAAGAACGACACCGCCTCGTTGAACTTGAATTTCGGGCCGCCGTTCAGCGCGTGGAAGCGCTGCCCCTCGAGCTCGAAGCTCGCCATGAAGTCGTTGACGGTCTCGATCCTGGCGTTGGGAAACACCGATTTGTAGAAGGCCACGACCTCGCGGACGTTGCTGTCGAGCCAGAGGAACGGCGTGATCGAAGTCATGAATGATGGTCCTCGTTAACTGGATCAGGTGGGCCGGAACCTTCGCGCGGGAGGCGGGAAGGCGGCGCCTGCGGACGGGGCCCAAGGCGGGCAGGTGGCTCCGTTCGTGCGCGCTTGTCCGAGGACGAACCGGCCGGCGCGCTCCCGACAGGAAGCCGGGCCTTTTTGATGGTGCGGACCGTCGTGTTGATGGCGCCGCCCCGGGGGATGCAAGTGGATTGTCGCTTGACCCATATAGGGTACCCCCCTATATTAGGCTATCATGACGCACACCATCAAGCACAAGTCGAAGCTGATCGGCCGGATCAGGCGTATCAAGGGGCAGATCGAGGCGGTCGAGCGCGCGCTCGAATCCGAGCTCGGCTGCGCCGACGTGCTGATGCTCGTCGCCTCGGTCCGCGGCGCGGTGAACGGCCTGACGGCCGAGCTGCTCGAGGAGCACATTCGTCATCACGTCGTCGATCCCGCGCACGAGCAGGATCCTGCGAAGGCGCAAGGCGCGGCTGACCTGATCGACGTCGTCCGCACCTATCTGAAGTGACGCGATGACCGGCCTTTCCGAACTCCTGCAGCAGGGCTCCGCCCATGCCTGGCTGTTCGTGCCGAGCGCGATTCTGCTCGGCGCGTTGCACGGCATGGAGCCGGGCCATTCCAAGACGATGATGGCGGCGTTCATCATCGCGATACGCGGCACCGTGCTGCAGGCCGCCCTGCTCGGCCTGTCGGCCGCGATCTCGCACACAGCGATCGTATGGGCGGTGGCGCTCGGCGGCCTGTATTTCGGGCGGCAATGGAACGGCGAGCAGAGCGAGGCCTATTTCCAGGTCGCGTCAGCGGTCGTGATCATCGGCATCGCCGCCTGGATAGCCTGGCGAACCTGGCGCGAGCAGAACGGCGAAGACGACCACCATCACCACCATGATGAAACGCAGCGCATCGAGCTCGGCGATGCCGTGCTGACGCTTGCGATCTTCGAGGACGGCGTCCCGCCGCGCTGGCGCATCGAAGCCGAGCGGGGCGCACTGCCATCGCCCGAAGAAGTCATGGTGCAGACGGAACGGCCCGACAGGACCAAGCAGTCGTTCGCGTTCGCCGCCAAGCAGGGCTTCCTCGAAAGCATCGACGAGATTCCCGAACCGCACGCGTTCCAGATGCGATTGTCGCTGCGCGGACGCACCGATGCATTCGAGGCGACCTATGAAGAGCATAACCATTCGCACATGAACCTGGGCGACGAGGACGACGCGCACGCCCGCGAGCATGCGGCCGACATCCGCAAGCGCTTTGCCGGGCGAACCGTGACGACGTGGCAGATCGTGCTGTTCGGCCTGACCGGCGGCCTGATCCCGTGCCCGGCGGCGATCACGGTGCTGTTGCTCTGCATCCAGCTCAAGCAGCTCAGCCTCGGCTTCACGCTGGTGCTGTGCTTCGGGATCGGGCTTGCGATCACGATGGTCTCGGCCGGCGTGCTTGCCGCGTTGAGCATGCGGCACATCGAGCGGCGCTGGACCGGCTTCAGCCGGTTCGCGCGCCACGCGCCTTACGCATCGGCGGTGCTGATCGTGTTCGTCGGATTCTACACCGGATGGTTGGGCTGGAGCGCGATCTAGCGCGTCGCGCGCTCAGCCGACGCAACTAGCGGGCGGCGTCAGTTGGCGCTGCCGATCAGGTTTTCCAGCAGGCGCTTGAGCTCGTTGGTCGACTTGCCGCCGTAGCTCTCGACGATGTGCTCCTCCTGGCTCATGGCCAGCGAGTTCAGCCGGCGGCTCAGCGCTTTGCCGCGGTCGGAGACGAACATCAGCACCTTGCGGCGATCCTTGGGATCCTGGACACGGTAGACCAGGGCATCCGACACCATGCGGTCGATCATCTTGGTCAGGGTCGGATGGTTGAGCAGCACCGCCTCGGCGAGCTCGCCCATCGAATGCCCGTTGCCGTCGGACAGAACCTTCAGGATCCGCCACTGCTCGACCGGCACGCCTTCCTTGCTCAGGCGCGTCTCCAACTGCCGGTTGATCTCCCTGTTCGCTTGCGCGAGCAGGTAGGCGAGATGTTCGGTGATCGGGGAATTTTCTTTCGGCGGTTTGGCCACGGCTACGATCTGGGATCCTGACCCGGTTGAATGAATGTCCGGCAACGCATGCCATTTCTATATGCACTTCAATTGTTGAATATTCAATATTTTCACCTAGGATATTCCCCCAACCAAAGGGGCGGTAGCCGCGGACCGCCCCGCTGGCTGCGTTGCGTCGTGCTTCCCAGACAGGAGTTGGCGTGGTTTCGACGGTTGCTTTCCAGGCATATGGCGGTCTGCCCGTCGCGCCGCCGCTGCTGTTCAGGGATCCGTCGTCATGCGCGGCCGAGCTCGACCTGTCGACCACCAGGCAAGGCTCATCCCGACGCCGCAGCGCGCACAGCAAGCTCAAGGTCGGCAATTTCATCACTTTCTCCGGCTCGCCCGGAATCTGGGGCCCGAGCTCCACCAACAGCGTCCTGCTCGCGGTCGCCGAGATCAACAAGCGCGGCGGCATTCTCGGCCGCGAGATCGAACTGTCGATGTACGATGCCGGCGGCTCGATCGAGGAGGTGGCGCGCCGCGCCAACGCTGCGATCCTCTTCGACGAGGTCGACCTGATCATGGGGTCGCATATCAGCGCGGTCCGCGTCGCCTTGCGCAAGGTCACCCGCAACCGCGTCCCCTATGTCTATACGCCGGTCTATGAAGGCGGCGAACGGACGCCGGGCGTGATGGCGATCGGCGAGACCCCGCGCTGGCAGATGCGGCCGGCGATTCACTGGCTCGCGGATGTCAAGAAGGCGTCGCGCTGGTACCTGATCGGCAGCGACTATGTCTGGCCCTGGCAGTCGCATCGCGCGGTGAAGGCCTATATCGCCGAGTCCGGCGGCCAGGTCGTCGGCGAGGAATTCGTCCCGCTCGGCGAGGACCATCATGAGCCGCATCTGGCGCGCATCCGCGCGGCGCAGCCGGACGTCGTGCTGATCTCGCTGATCGGAACCGACAGCATCACCTTCAACCGTGCCTTCGCCGAAGCCGGGCTCGCTGCCACCACGCTCAGATTCGCCGGGGCGATGGACGAGACCGTGCTGCTCGGCATCGGCGCCGACAACACCGAGAACCTGTTTTGTGCCTCCGGCTATTTCGCCTGCGTCGGCTCGCGCGCCAATGACGACTTCATGGATCGTTATCGCGGGATGTTCGGCCCGCACGCGCCGCCGATCGGCTCGGTCGGGCAGTCCAATTACGAGGGCCTGCGCTTCCTGGAGGCGGCGGCTGAACGCGCCGGAACTCTGGCGATGCGGCCGTTGTCCGCGGCCGCGCGCAACGTGGTCTATCGCGGTGCACGCGGGCCGGTCACCATCCGCAATGGCCGCGCCGAAATGCCGATGTATCTCGCCGAGGCCGACGGTCTCGATTTCAGGCTGGTCAAGGCGATCTGAAAGACTGCATCATGGCCCGCAAGAGGGCGAGTGCCGCGGTCGCCGGCGGAACGTCCCGGGCCCCTGACGCCAGACAGGAGTGGGAGTGCACGCGACGGTCAATTTCCAGGCGCGCAGCGGCCTTGCCGCTCCGCCGTCCCTGCTGCTGCGGAACCTGTCGGCGCCGGCCGATCGGGCGATGTCGCCGGGCGATCGCGCCGTGTTCCGGCAGCGCGGGGCCGACAGGCGGCTTCGCGTCGGCGGCTTCATCTGCTGCACCGGCTCGCCCGGGGTCTGGGGGCCGTCCGCGATCTGCAGCGCGCAGCTTGCCGTCGCCGAGATCAACAAGCGCGGCGGCATCCTCGGCCGCGAGGTCGAGCTCTCGATCTATGACGCCGGCGGAACGCTGGACGAGGTGATCGACCGCGCCGAGCAGGCGATCGCCTTCGACGGCATCGACCTCATGATGGGGCTGCACACCAGCGCGGTGCGGGTCGCGCTGCGCAAGGTGACGCGCAACCGCGTGCCCTATGTCTACACGCCGCTCTATGAAGGCGGCGAGCGGACGACGGGCGTGATGGCGATCGGCGAGACGCCGCGCTGGCAGATGCGGCCGGCGATCCACTGGCTCGCCGAGGCCAAGAAGGCGTCGCGCTGGTATCTGATCGGCAGCGATTATGTCTGGCCGTGGCAGTCGCATCGCGCGGTGAAGGCCTATATCGCCGAATCCGGCGGCCATGTGGTCGGCGAGGAGTTTGTTCCGGTCGGTGAGGACAACCATGCGCCGCATCTGGCGCGAATCCGCGCGGCACGGCCCGACGTCGTGCTGATCTCGCTGATCGGAACCGACAGCATCACCTTCAACCGCGCCTTCGGCGAATGCGGCCTCGGCGCCACCACGCTGCGCCTGGCCGGTGCAATGGACGAGACCGTGCTGCTCGGCATCGGCGCCGACAATTCCGAGGGCCTGTTCTGCGCCTCCGGCTATTTTCCGTCGGTCGGCTCGCGCGCCAACGACGACTTCATGGATCGCTACCGCGCGATGTTCGGTCCCTACGCGCCGCCGATCGGCTCGGTCGGCCAGTCCAATTATGAAGGGCTGCGCTTCCTCGAGGCCGTGGCCAACCACGCCGGCTCGCTGTCCATGGCGCCGTTCTTCGCGGCCTCGCGCAACATTGTCTATGGCGGCGCGCGCGGGCCGGTTATCATCCGTGATGGCCGTGCCGAAATGCCGATGTATCTTGCCGAGGCCGACGGTCTCGACTTCAAGGTGATCCGGACGGTCTGAATTTCTTACCTCTCCCGCTTGCGGGGGAGGTCGTATTGCAGCGCAGTTGCAATACGGGTGGGGGCCTCTCCACGGAATAACTCGCGGCGACACCCCACCCCAACCCTCCCCCGCAAGCGGGAGAGGGAGCTACGAAATAATACTTGAAAAGGAAAATATTTCCGTTTTGAATAGTGCGGCGGGGTGGACGGTTCGCGCGCAACCAGCGCGCCACACGCCTCGCGCCCAGGGGAATCAAGAAGCCTAAGGAGAGCGCCGTGACCGTCGTCCTTCCCACGCCAATGCAACTTCGCGCCGTCGCCGAGCAATGCGGCCTGTCACTGACCGATGAGGACGTGGCCTCGTTCCGCGGCCTGATGCAGGGCTCGATCGATGCCTACAATCTCGTCGCCGCGATGCCGGACGAACTGCCGGAGGTGAAATACCCGCGCACGCCGGGCTATCGCCCGTCGCCCGAGGAAAACCCGCGCAACGCCTGGTACCGCAAGGCGACGGTGAAGGGCGCGTCCTCCGGCAAGCTCAAGGGCAAGACGGTGGCGCTGAAGGACAACATCATGCTGGCCGGCGTGCCCATGACGAACGGCTCGTCGACCCTGGAAGGCTACATCCCCGATTTCGACGCCACCATCGTCACCCGCATGCTCGATGCCGGCGCGGAGATCGCCGGCAAGACTCACTGTGAACACTTCTGCCTGTCCGGCGGCAGCCACACCGGCTCCTACGGGCCGGTGCACAATCCGCACAAGATGGGCTATTCGGCCGGCGGCTCGTCGTCAGGCTCGGGCGTCGTTGTCGCGCTCGGCGAGGTCGACATGGCGATCGGCGGCGACCAGGGCGGCTCGATCCGCATGCCGTCCTCGTTCTGCGGCACCTACGGCATGAAGCCGACCTGGGGGCTCGTGCCCTACACCGGCATCATGCCGATCGAGATCTTCGTCGACCACACCGGCCCGATGACCGCGACGGTGGAAGACAACGCGCTGCTGCTCGAAGTCATCGCCGGCGACGACGGTTACGATCCGCGCATCAAGGCGCCGAAGGTCGAGCAGTACACCAAGGCGCTGGGCGCCGGCGTCAAGGGCATGAAGATCGGCATCCTCAAGGAAGGCTTTGAGCAGCCGAATGCGGAGGCCGCGGTGAGTGAAAGCGTCCAGGAGGCAGCCAAGCGCTTCAAGGATCTCGGCGCCTCGGTCGACACCGTGTCTATCCCGATGCACATGATGGGTCCCGCGATCTGGACGCCGATCGGCACCGAAGGCCTGACCCAGACCATGATGTTCGGCGACGGCTACGGCCTCAGCCGCCCCGACCTCTATTCGACCTCGCTGATGGATTTCCATCGGGGCTGGCGCCGCCAGGCCGACTCGCTGTCGGAGACCGCCAAACTGTTCATGATGCTCGGCACCTACATCAACAACAATTTCGGCCCGCGGTTCTACGGCAAGGCCCTCAACATCTCGCGGCGGCTGACCGCGGCCTACGACAAGGCATTCAAGGATTACGACCTGCTGCTGCTGCCGACCACGCCGATGAAGGCGACGCCGCTGCCGGCACCCAATGCCAGCCGCGAGGAGTATGTCGCCCGCGCGCTCGAGATGATCTCCAACACCGCGCCGTTCGACATCACCCATCACCCCGCGATGTCGCTGCCCTGCGGCATGGTCGACGGGCTGCCGGTCGGGCTGATGCTGGTCGGCCGCATGTTCGAGGAGCAGACCATCTACCGCGCCGCGCATGCCTTCGAGCAGAGCGACGACTGGAAGACGATGTGAGGCGCCGCTTGTCGCAGTCAAAGGCCGGATGGATCGGACACCATGGCTAGCAGCTTTGCCGCGGCGTTCGAGATCGTGAGCTTCGGCGCGATCATCGTGCTGGTCGTGCTGGGGCTCGGCATCATCGCCAGCATGATGGGCATCTTCAACTTCGCGCAGGGCGAGTTCGTCCTGCTCGGAGCCTATGTCACCTATCTGGCATCCGCTCACGGCGCGCCGGTGTGGGCCGGCATGGTCGCCGCGCCCTTCGTCGTTGGCGCGCTCGGCTTCGTGCTGGAGGCGCTGATCATCAGGCGCTTCTACGCCGCGCCGATCGTGGCGATGCTCGGCACCTATGCGCTCGGCCTGATCATCCGCGAGGCCGTGCGCGGGCTGATCGGCGGCTTCTACCTCACGGTGCCGGAGCCGATCGGCGGCTCGATCGACCTCGGCTCGGTGCACATCTCGACCTGGCGCTTCACCATCATCGTGGTCACCCTCGTGGTGATGGGCGCCTGCTATCTCTTGCTGGCGCGCACCTCGTTCGGGTTACGAGTGCGCGCCACGCTGGAGAACCCGGCGCTGGCACGGGCATCCGGGATCTCCACGCCGCTGATCTACGGCGCCACCTTCGCATTCGGCGCGGCGCTGGCGGGGCTCGCCGGCGCGCTGATCGTGCCGGTGTTCAGCCTGTTCGCCGATCTCGGCATCCGCTTCCTGATCCAGGGCTTCGTCGCCGTCATGGTCGGCGGGGTCGGCTCCTTCATCGGACCGGTCGCCGGCGCCGGCGTCATCGGCACGCTCAGCGCCGCGCTGCCATGGATCATGTCGCCCGTGGTCGCCGACGTGCTCGTCTTCGTGCTCGCAATTGCCTTCATCAAGTTCAGGCCGCAGGGCCTCATCTCGGGAAAAGGGGTCTAGTCAGATGTCCATGGATCGCAGCCATCTCACCCGCCGCCGTTTCATGAGCAATTTCGCCTTCGCCACCGGCGCCATCGCGACCGGCGTCGGAAGCTGGGTGGTCAGGCCGGACTGGGCCAACGCCGCAGAGGGCCCGATCAAGGTCGGCATCGCGACCGACCTCACCGGCCCGATCGCCTATGCCGGCAACGCCGATGCCAACGTCGCCAAGATGGTGATCAAGGAGATCAACGCGGCCGGCGGCCTGCTCGGCCGGCCGCTCGAGCTCTATATCGAGGATACCGCGTCGAACGAGTCGGTCGCGGTCGGCAACGTCCGCAAGCTGATCCAGCGCGACAAGGTCGACATGGTGCTGGGCGGCATCACCTCGTCGATGCGCAACGCGATCAAGGATCCGATCGTGGCGCGCGGCAAGACGCTCTACATCTATCCGCAGCTCTACGAGGGCAAAGAGTGCACGCCCTATCTGTTCTGCACCGGGCCGACGCCGGCGCAGCAATGCGACGAGTTCATTCCCTGGCTGATCAAGAACGGCGGCAAGAAGTTCGCGCTGCCGAGCGCCAATTATGTCTGGCCGCACACGCTCAACATCTATGCCCGCAAGGTGATCGAGGCCAACGGCGGCGAGGTGGTGTTCGAGGAGTACTACCCGCTCGACCAGGTCGACTTCTCCGCGACAGTCAACCGCATCGTCTCCAACAAGGTCGACGTCGTCTTCAACACCGTGATCCCGCCGGGCGTCGGTCCGTTCTTCAAGCAACTCTATGAAGCGGGCTTCCTCAAGAGCGGCGGCCGGCTCGCCTGCGTCTACTATGACGAGAACACGCTCAACATAAACCAGGCCAACGAGATCGAGGGGCTGGCGAGCTGTCTCGATTATTTCAAGGTGCTGACCAAGGACGATCCGGTCAGCGCGAGGATCCAGGCGGCCTATGAGAAGGACTTTCCGGGCAACTTCCTGTTCGCCGCCGGCAGCGCCGCGACCGGAACCTATCGCGGCCTCAAACTCTGGGAGGCGGCGGTCAAGGAGGCGGGCAAGGTCGATCGCGAATCCGTTGCGGCGGCGCTCGATCACGCCAAGATCGCCGAGGGGCCCGGAGGACCCGCCGAGATGGTGCCAGGCAAGCGCCACTGCAAGATGAAGATGTATACTGCCGTCGCCAAGAACGGGACCTATGAGGTCGTGGCGCACAGCAACGGCCTCGTCGACCCCAAGGAATGCTGAGCGGCAGATGGCAGCAGCAAAGCAAGCCGTCGCCCGCCTCAGCGAGGGACCGGATGTCGTGACGGGCGAGAGTGCACCGGCCGCAGGCGCGCCGGCGGGACGTGGCGCGGCAGGACGGCAGGTGCTGCCGATCTTGGAAGGGCTGGTGCTGCTGATCGCACTGCTCCTGCCGCTGGTCCTGCAGGATTACCTGACGGTGTTCGCCACCCGCGTGATCATCCTCGCGCTGTTCGCGCTGTCGTTCGATCTGGTGTGGGGTTACGCCGGCATCATGAGCTTTGGCCAGGCGCTGTTCTTCGGCGCGGCCGGCTACGGCGTGGCGCTGATGGCGCGCGATCTCAACATCACCTCGATCTTCCTGATCCTGCCGGCCGGGACGCTGATCGGGCTCACCGCGGCGCTGCTGCTCGGCGGTTTCCTGCTGCTCGGGCGATATCCGGCGAGCGTGATCTTCGTCTCGCTCGGCACGCTCACCGGCTCCTACGCGGCCGACCGGCTGGCGCGCGGCTGGTACTATCTCGGCGGCCAGAACGGCATCCCGTCGATCCCGTCGCTGTCGCTCGGCTCGACCGACATCTCGGAAGGCCCGGTCTATTACTATCTGGCGCTCGGCATCCTCGCCGTCGTCTATCTCCTGTGCCGCTTCCTGGTTCGTTCGCAATTCGGGCTGGCGCTCGCGGGCTTGCGAGAGAACGAGCAGCGCATCGCCTTCTTCGGCTACAAGGCGCAGCATCTGAAGGCGATCGTGTTCGCGATCGGCGGCGCCATCGCAGGGCTCGCCGGCAGCCTCTATGCCTTCCACGAGGGCTTCGTCTGGCCCAACATCCTGGGCGTCGTGTTCTCGACCCAGGTCGTACTCTACGTCCTGTTCGGCGGCTCCGGCACGCTCATCGGTGCCGTCATCGGCACCGTGATCATCGAGGGCGTCAGCTTCTGGCTGTCGGACAATTACCGCGATATCTGGCCGATCATCCTCGGCGTGCTGCTGCTGCTCGTGATCATGTTCCGCCCGCTCGGGCTGATCTCCTTCGTGCTCGGCGAGCGCGAGCGGGTCGGCCGTTTCGGGAAGGCGCCGAAGGAGACGCGCAATGCCGCTCCTTGAGGCGTCAGGCATCAGCAAGGTGTTCGGCAAGCTCACCGCGCTCGACGATGCCGGCCTGACCGTGAGCGAGAACGAGTTTCACGGCCTGATCGGCCCGAACGGCTCGGGCAAGAGCACGCTGATGAAATGCGTCGCCGGCGCTGAGGTGCCGACCGCGGGCAAGGTCAGCTTCATCAATGCCGACATCACGGCGTTCACCCCGACCGAGCGTGCCCGTGCCGGGATGAGCCTCAAGTTCCAGATCACGTCCGTGCTGCCGACTCTGACGCTCTACGACAACATCCTGCTGGCGCTGCAGGCGCAGTCGTCGCTGGTCGATCTGGTGTTCTCGCGGACGCGCCGGCGGCTGCACGACCAGGTGATGACGTTGCTGCAGCAGTTTCGTCTCGCCGATCGCGCCTATCACGCCGCCGCGACCCTGTCGCACGGCCAGCAGCAATGGCTCGAGATCGCGATGGCACTCGCCGGCCGGCCGCGGCTGTTGCTGCTGGACGAGCCGACCGGCGGCATGAGCCTCGAGGAGCGCCGCGTCACCGGTGAGCTGTTGCAGCCGATCAAGCAGCATTGCTCGCTCGTCATCGTCGAACACGATCTGGATTTCATCCGCGACATCTGTGACCGCCTGACCGTGCTCGACCAGGGCAAGGTGCTGGCGACGGGAACGGTCGCGGAGATCCAGAGCAACAAGAGCGTCCAGGAGATCTATCTGCGCCGTGCCTGACCAGTCATTCCTCGATATCAGGCATCTCGACGCCGGCTATGGCCGGAGCCAGGTGCTGTTCGACGTCAATATCGACATCCCCTGGCGCGGTGGCGTCGCCGTGCTCGGCCGCAACGGCGCCGGCAAGACCACGCTGATGAAGACCATCGTCGGCGAGCTTTCGAGCTCGAAGGGCGAATTGTTCTTCGACGGCCGCGACATCACCCGCCGCCGCACCGAGGAGCGTGTGCGCTCGGGCATCGGCTATGTGCCGCAGGAGCATTCGGTGTTCGCGCGGCTGTCGGTGCGCGACAACCTCGCGGTCGGCTCGCTGTTCAACCCGGATGCGCGCGCGGTCGACCGCGTGCTGGCGATTTTCCCGAAGCTCGGTCAGCGCCTCGACCAGCCGGCCGGCACGCTGTCCGGCGGCGAGCGCAAGATGCTGGCGATCGGCCGCGCCATGCTCGGCAATCCCAAGCTGTTGTTGCTGGACGAGCCGACCGAAGGCGTCTGGATCGGCGTGATCGAGGAGATCACCGATCGGCTGATCGAGCTCGCCAGGGAAATCTCCGTCGTCATCGTCGAGCAGCACCTCGATCTCGCGCTGCGCGTCGCCGACTACGCCTATGTGCTGGACCGCGGTCGCGTTGCGCTGCAGGGCGCAGCGAGCGAGGTGCGCAGCAATCCCGAGCTGCTGCGCTATCTCGCGCCGTAGCGCGGCGTCGCCGCAATGACGCCTCAAGCTCATCGCGTCGCGCTTCAATGCGACGACGAGGTCCCGCCCACGCGCTCGACCAGGTGCGCCCGTGAGGGCGAAGGGGCAAATGCATCGGCGAAATACTGCGTTTCGTGGGCGACCAGTCCGTCGCGGAATTCCATGATGCTCACCACGTAGGATGGCCTGTCGTCATAGGTGAGGATGTATTCCGTCACCCAGAGGTCGCCGCCGCCGATCATGCGCTGGATCGTGAAGCGTTTCCTGTTCGGCTGGACTGTCCGGCTCTCCTGGATGTTGCGCCGGCCATGGATCCGCTCGCCCGATTGCGGATAATCAAGCACCGCATCCTCGCGGTAGATTTCATGTTCGCGCTCGAAGTCGCTAGCGTCCGAAGCATCCCAATGGCGCTGCAGCGCCATCCGCACGGCTTGATCATCCATTGCAATCTCCCGGCTGTGCTTCCGGCAGCATTTCACGACCGTTCATGCAGAATCGGCAAGGGCAATCTGAACTTGAAAGATGGTCCATGCAGCGAGGTCGATCGCTCGTTCCTTACTCCGGCTCCCTTCGTCATCCCGGGGCTCGCTAAGCGAGAACTACGATGCGCAATTGCGCATCTGAGAATCCATGGATAAATGGCTTCTAGGCTCGACGCTACGCGTCGCCCGGAATGACAGTGAGGTGAGCACGCTGTTCAGGCTCCCTCCCCCTTGCGGGGGAGGGGTGGGGAGAGGGGTAAGCCCCGGGCGAGATGATCGTGGGAGCTTCGCTTTCCCAACTTTGATCGCATGTCGTTAATCGCACATTGAGAGCGCGCGTCGTGTGACACCCTCTCCCTAACCCTCCCCGCAAGGGGGGAGGGAACCCTTCGGCCGGTGGCTTCCTGACACGCCAATCACTGAGTTGCCCGACGTGGCAAGTCCTCACCGCAAAAATATTTCTGTTTTCCAGAAGTGAAATTCAGTGTATGAATAGCCTGTCTCACCCGCTTGAGGGGCGCTTCGCGATCGTCACGAGTGTTGGGTCGAGATGCGGTGGACGCCGAGCGTGTGACTGACGAGCATACGCAAAGCGGACGGTGAAGTCGTGTGGTCTCGACGCCCCAGTGGCAGGTGTCTCCTCGCACGGCGCCGATGCGCTTTGCGAGGACGGTGACAAAAAAGCCAAGTCTCGCCGGGGAGAGCACGAAGTAAGCCGTAAACCATCGCGCAGGGAAAGCCGGAGTGTTTCCGGTTTCACCTGTGGTCCTACCCCCGGTGCTTTTTTTGTTGCACCGGGCCCATGGGTGCGATCGGCACCCGGCTTTCCCTGCGCCCTCTGTTCAAGAGAGGGAGGACGAAGATGCAAAGCTCGGGCGAAACCCGCCGCGAGAATGCGGACTCACATCTCCTCAGTCGTCATGCCCGCGTATGCGGACATCCAGTACGCTGCGGCCTCTCGGCTCAAGCACTGGCGTCTCTGGAATACTGGGTCACCCGCCTTCGCGGGTGACGACACCGGAAAATCGGCTGTTTGAAATGTGAATCGAGCGTTTCAGCGCGCCGCTTCCTTCGCGAACGGAGCAGGCAAAACGCCGCGCTTACTTCACCGCCGAGAAGCGGTTGTCGAACGAGCTCGACTGCACCACCGGCGCGGAGCCCGCGAGCTGGGTGCTGGCGGTTGCTGCCGGCGCCGGTGCTGCGGCGGCGGTATTGGTGACCGAGGGCTTCAGCGCCGGCTTGGCGGCCTGCCTGGTCTCGTGCTTCACCTCATGCTTGGGCGCCACGCGAACCACCGATTGCGGCTTCGCTTCGGCGACCTTCGGCTTCGCGGGCGCGGGCGGTCGCGCCGCGGTCGCCTGGGATGCGTCGGCGGTGCCGCCGATGCCGACCTTGCGGGCGAAGCTCGAGAAGATGCCTTCGGACTCGCCGGCGGTTGCAACGCGCGTCGATGCCGTGGCCGATGTCGTTGCCACCACAGGTTCGTCCTGCTGGGGCGCGAGATTCGGCTTCGGCGGGTTGACCGTTCCGGGGATCGTGCCGGGCGCACGCGACAGCGCCAGCGATTGTAGGCTCTGGCTGTCGCCGCCGTCGGAGAGACCGGTGCTTCCTTCCGGAATCTTCGAGGCGAAGATCTTGTTCATGCCGCCGTCGATGCCGGTGTTGAGGCGCGCCACCGGCGTGCCCTTGGCGATCAGCCTGGCCATCTCGGCGTCGTCGCGCTGCTCCTTCTCGCGCACGGCGCTCGCGATTTCGTCGGGGATCACATAGGCCGGGCACTTGGCGGAGGCCTCGAACACCGGATCGCGCGTCGCGTTCGGCGGCCGCGCAGCGTCGAAGACGTATTTCTTCTCGCAGAAGTCGACCTTCGGCTCCCGTTTCGTCACCTCGAAATGATCATTGCCGACCTTGATCATCTTCCAGAACGGCATGTTCGGGTTGTTGCGGTGCCTGGCCATGTTGGCCGCCGTCATCCGGAACGGATAGGCTTGAAACTGGAAAGCCTTCTGGCCGCCGAAGAAGGATTCGCGTCCGAGCGCATAGATCTCCGCGATCTGCTCGTCGGTCATCGCGTAGCAGCCGCGCGAAGAGCAGTCGCCATGCACCATCAGCTCCGAGCCGGTGCGGCCAAGCGCGCGGTCGAAGGCGTTGGGATAGCCGGTGTTGAACGAGAGGTAATAGGCCGACTGCGGGTTCATCTGACTCGGACTGATCGAGTAGAACCCCTCCGGCGCCTGACGGTCGCCTTCGCGAATCTTCGGGCCGAGATCGCCGGACCAGCGGCAGATCGGATAGGTCTTGAGCAGCGCGAAGTCGCCGGAACGGGTCTGCTTCCAGACCTCGAGCTCGGCTTCCTGCTTGAACAGGCGGATCAGGATCGGCGACTGCAGATCCATGTCCTTTTCGGCGATGGCGGCGACGAGCTTTGGCGGGACCGGCTGGTTGGCTTTGGCGTTGTTGGCGAGCGAGATCTGGTCGCTGTTACAGCCGGCGAGCAGCACGCTCGCCGCGAGGGCTGCGGATGCCAACAGCGCGCGAACGAGCGTGCGATGAATCAAGTCCAAGCTCCACACCCACCGGGCGATTTTCGCGACCCCAACACGGCGAATATGCCCTGAAGCCATTGTCTAAAATATTAGCCTTCGGTCCCCCTGCTCGCAACCTGAACGGGGGTCACCTGCCTGCAACGTAACAGGCATGGTTCAAGGAACGTTAAACACCCGCGTCCGGCCCAATTGCGGCCAAAATGGGTGATTCGGAGAAAAATCCGCTGAATTCGGGTGGGCTAACCGAGCTTCCGGCCGATATCGAGGAATTTCTGCCGCCGCTGCTTGCGCACCGCATCAGGATCAAGATTTCGTAGGTCGTTGAAGGCCTGGGCGATCGCATCGCCCGTGGTTGCGATCATCGCAGCGGGATCGCGGTGGGCGCCGCCGGCAGGCTCCTTGATGATCTGGTCGATCACGCCGAAGCGCAGCATGTCCTGGGCGGTGATCTTCATGCTGTTGGCGGCTTCCTGCGCCTTGGTGCCGTCGCGCCACAGGATCGAGGAAGCCGCCTCCGGCGAGATCACGCTGTAGATCGCGTGCTCGAGCATCAGGACGCGGTTGGCGGTGGTGATCGCAATCGCGCCGCCCGACATGCCTTCGCCGGTGACGATCGCGACATTGGGCACGCCGAGCGAGAGGCACGCATCCGTCGAGCGTGCGATCGCCTCGGCCTGTCCGCGCTCCTCGGCGCCGATGCCGGGATAGGCTCCGGCGGAATCGACGATCGACAGCACGGGGATGCCGAAACGGTCGGCCATCTCCATCAGCCGTACGGCCTTGCGGTAGCCTTCGGGGCGCGCCATGCCGAAATTGTGCTTGATGCGGCTCTCGGTAGTGGCGCCCTTCTCCTGGCCGACCACGCAGATGCTCTCGCCGCGGAAGCGGCCGAAGCCGCCGATCAGGGCCTCATCGTCGGCGAATTTGCGGTCGCCGGCCATCGGCGTGAATTCTGATATCAGCGCGCCGACGAAGTCGGTGAAATGCGGGCGCTGCGGATGGCGCGCCACCAGTGTCTTCTGCCACGGCGTCAGATTGGCGTAGAGCTCGGTCAGCGCCTGCGCCGCCTTGTCCTCGATCCGCGCGACCTCGTCGCCGATGTCGCTGCCCGAGGCGGCAAGCGCGCGCAACTCGTCGATCTTGGATTCAAGCTCGGCGACGGGTTTTTCGAAGTCGAGATAGCTGCGCATCGGGTCGGGCATCAACTCAATATAAAGAGGAACGGTGCGAGGGGCGAAGCGTTCCGGTGTGGGATAGAGAAGCTTTGTAACTTCAAATGGTTAACGCGCATCCGGGTTGAACGCGCGCGCCAAGTCGCGGGCAGGTGACGCTCTTTCCGCGCAGATGCCGCCGAAGTCAAGGCGGATGACGCGAAGGTATCCGCGTCCGAAGGCTACTTCTCCGCCAGCGGATGCAGGTCGCGGACCATGCTCTTCAGCCGCTCCTCGACCACATGGGTGTAGATCTGGGTGGTCGAGATGTCGGTGTGTCCGAGCAAGGTCTGCACGATGCGCAGGTCCGCGCCATTATGCAGCAGGTGGCTGGCAAAGGCGTGACGGAGCACATGCGGGGAGACCAGTCGCGGCGCGAGGCCGGATGCGGCGGCGAGCTCCTTCAGGTCGCGGGCAAAATGCTGCCGCGTCAGATGGCCGCTCTCGCCGGAGGACGGAAACAGCCATTTCGACGGCGCGGCCTTCTTCTTCTCCGGCTGCATCACCTGCAGCGCCGCGAGATAATCCGCCATCGCCTGGCGCGAGGCGTCGTTGAGCGGCACCAGCCGTTCCTTGTTGCCCTTGCCGCGCACCACGATCATCCGCGCGTCGCGCCGCGCGGCAGAGACCGGCAGCGACACCAGCTCCGAGACCCGCAGACCGGTGGCGTAGAGCACCTCGAGCAGGCAGTGCAGCCGCAGTGCGCGCAGCCGCTGCGCCGGCGAGGCGTCGGTCTGCGTCAGCTCCTTGGCGCGTGTCAGCATGCGGTCGACGTCCGGGATCGACAACACCTTGGGCAGGCCGCGGCCGCGCTTCGGGCCTGACAGGATGGCGGCGGGATCGTCGCCGCGGATCCGCTCGTTGAGCAGAAAGCGGCAGAGGTGCCGCATTGCCGACAGCCGCCGCGCCACGCTCGACGACTTGAAGCCGCGGGTGTCGAGGTCGGCGAGATAGGCGCGGAGCGTCTCGGTATCCGCCCTGGCGAAACTGCCGCCGGCACGGGTGAGGAATTCGGAGAAGTCGGTGAGGTCGCGCCGGTAGGCGTCGAGCGTGTTGGGGCCGGCGCCCTGTTCCGCTGCGAGCATGTCGAGGAACAGCGCGATCAGGTTGGCATCGGAGGCCTTGGCGGGAACCCTGGCAGCAGTCTTGGGAGCAATTCTGGAGCGCATGCCAGGAATCATAGCGCCTATTTCTTGAGGAACTTATCCGGTGGGATGGTCACCGTCATTTCCCGCGGCTTCGGATGCACAAAATTCGCCAGCGCGAAGATGATGCCGTAGCCGATCCCGAAAATCACGGCGACGACCGTCAGGAAGCGGAACAGGCTGGGCATGGAGGCGGCTCGGGCGGCAAATTAACCAATGAAATCATCCAACATGTTCCCCGCGCGGTTGCAAGAGTCGCTGGTAACGGTATCGCCGGGGGTAGTATAGGTGGCTGGAATTCCGGCAATTCGACCGCTAACCGAGCTTTTTGATGTCCGAGATCGCCGCACCGGCACAAGTCCCCCCGACCCTGGAGGCCGACATCGCGGCCGCGCTGGGATCGCGGTCGATCGTGCTGGTCGGCATGATGGGGGCGGGCAAATCGACCATCGGGCGGCGGGTGGCCGCGCGCCTGCGGCTGCCCTTCACCGACGCCGACACCGAGATCGAGACCGCAGCCGGCATGACGATCCCGGAGATTTTCGAGACCCACGGAGAAGCCTATTTCCGCGACGGCGAGGCGCGGGTGATCGCGCGGATCCTCGACCACGGCCCGGTCGTGCTGGCGACCGGCGGCGGCGCCTTCACGCGCGAGGAGACCCGCAACCGGATCAGCGACAAGGCGATCTCGATCTGGCTCAAGGCCGATCCCGATGTCATCATGCGCCGGGTTCGCCGCCGTGCCGACCGCCCGTTGCTGCAGACCGCCGACCCCGAGGCAACCGTCAACCGTCTGCTCGGCGAACGCGAGCCGTTCTACCGGGATGCCGACCTGACGATCGCCTCGCGCGACGTGCCGCATGACCGCATCGTCGAGGAATGCCTGGAGGCTCTGCACGCGCATCTGTGCGGCAGCCGTCCGGCCACAGACCCAACGCAGGATGGATTGAACACCAACTCATGACCGCGCCCCTGAAACATTCCGCTTCCGTTACCGTCGACGTCGCGCTCGGCGACCGCGCCTATGACATCGTCATCGGCCGCGATGTGCTGGCCTCGCTCGGCGCGCGGGTCGCGGCGCTGCGGCCCGGCGTGCGTACTGCCATCGTCACCGACCGCACCGTCGCCAGGCATTGGCTGGAGCCGACCGAGGCCTCGCTCGCTGCCGCGGGCGTCCCGTCGTCGCCAATCATCGTCGAGGAAGGCGAGGGCTCGAAGAGCTATGCCGGGCTGTCGCAGGTCAGCGAAGCGCTGATCTCGGCCAAGATCGAGCGCAACGATCTCGTCATCGCGCTCGGCGGCGGCGTGGTCGGCGACCTCGCCGGTTTCGCGGCGGCAATCCTGCGCCGCGGCGTCGATTTCGTGCAGGTGCCGACATCGCTGCTTGCGCAGGTCGATTCCTCGGTCGGCGGCAAGACCGGCATCAACTCGCCGCAGGGCAAGAACCTGATCGGCGCCTTCCACCAGCCAGTGCTGGTCATCGCCGACACCGCGGTGCTCGACACGCTGTCGCCGCGCCAGTTCCGCGCCGGTTACGCCGAGGTCGCCAAATACGGCATCCTCGGCGACGACGCCTTCTTCGCCTGGCTGGAAAAGAACCACGCCGACATCTTCTCGGGAGGTGCCGCTCGCGAGCACGCGATCGCGACCTCGTGCCGCGCCAAGGCGGCGATCGTCTCCCGCGACGAGCGCGAGACCGGCGAGCGCGCGCTGCTCAATCTCGGCCACACTTTCGGCCATGCGCTGGAGGCCGCGACCGGCTTCTCCGATCGCCTGTTCCACGGCGAGGGCGTCTCGGTCGGCATGGTGCTCGCGGCGCAGTTTTCCGCGCAGCTCGGCATGATCTCGCCCGAGGATGCGACACGGATCGAGCGTCATCTTTCCGCGGTAGGACTGCCGACGCGCCTGCAGGACATCGCGGGCTTTGCGCAGGAGGGGCTTGCCGATGCCGACGCGTTATTGGCGCTGATGGCGCAGGACAAGAAGGTCAAGCGCGGCAAGCTGACCTTCATCCTGCTGGAAGCCGTCGGCCGCGCGGTGATCGCGAACAATGTCGAGCCGGCGCTGGTGCGCGATTTCCTGCAGGCCAAGCTGGCGAAGCACTAGAGCATGATGTGAACCGGGCGGCCGCGTCGGCGACAAGCGGACACGGATCTTCCGGGAGGTCTTGCTCAAAACACTGTTCGGTGAAGCAAGTTGGACTGGATAGCCTTCTCCATCGTGATTTGCTGCCTGCTGGTGTCCGCCTTCTTCTCGGCGAGCGAGACCGCGCTGACGGGCGCCTCGCGCGCCAGCATGTTGCGGCTCTCGAAACAGGGCAACGGCGAGGCTACCGTCGTCTCCAGCCTGATCGCGATGCGCGAGCGGATGATCGGTGCGCTGCTGCTCGGCAACAATATCGCCAATATCGGCGCCTCAGCGCTCGCAACCGGCATCTTCACCGCATGGTTCGGCGACGTCGGCGTGCTCTATGCCACCGGTGTCATGACGGTGCTGGTGGTAATCTTCGCGGAAGTGCTGCCCAAGACCGTCGCCATCAATGCGCCGGACCGGGTGTCGCTGCTGGTCGCGCGCCCGATGCGGCTCACGGTCTTGGTGCTCGGTCCGCTCCTGACCGTCATCGAGGGCATCGTCCGCGCGCTGATGAAGCTGTTCGGCATCAAGATCGGTGCGCATCAGGCCATCCTGTCGCCGACCGAGCGGCTGCGCGGCGCGGTCGATCTGCTGCATCACGAAGGCAAGGTCGAGAAGCTGGACCGCGACATGTTCGGAGGCCTGTTGGACCTGCGCGAGCTGCAGGTCTCCGACGTGATGGTTCACCGCACCGAGATGACCACGATCAACGCCGACCTGCCGCCCGAGGAACTGGTGCGCGAGGTACTGGCGACCGAGTACACCCGCATCCCGCTGTGGCGGGAGAAGCCGGAGAACATCATCGGCGTGCTGCACGCCAAGGATCTGCTGCGCGCCATCCGCGCCAACGACGGCGACACATCCGCGATCGATGCCTCGGCCATTGCGCTGCCGCCCTGGTTCGTGCCGGAGATGCGGCCGGTCTCCGAGCAGTTGAAGGCATTCCGTCGCCGCAAGACCCACTTCGCCCTCGTGGTCGACGAGTATGGCGAGGTCGAGGGCATGGTGACGCTGGAGGACATCCTTGAGGAGATCGTCGGCGACATCTCCGACGAGCACGACGTCGTGGTGGCCGGCGTGCGCGCCCAGCTGGACGGCTCGGTCATGGTCGACGGTTCGGTGCCGATTCGCGACCT
Organism: Bradyrhizobium sp. ISRA436; assembly: GCF_029910015.1. NCBI lineage: Bacteria > Pseudomonadati > Pseudomonadota > Alphaproteobacteria > Hyphomicrobiales > Nitrobacteraceae > Bradyrhizobium > Bradyrhizobium sp. ISRA436. The sequence goes on along the minus strand of NZ_CP094519.1, from coordinate 7,317,557 downwards.
CAACCGTGCGATGGACTGGCACCTGCCGGACGAAGAGGCGACCACCGTCGCCGGCCTCGTGATCCACGAAGCGCGGTCGATCCCCGAGCGCGGCCAGAGCTTCACCTTCCACGGCTTCCGCTTCCGTGTCCTCCGCCGCGAGCGCAACCGCATCACCGCGCTGCGCATCGTCCCAATTCCGCGCGAGGCGGGCGAGCTCGACGAGAAGAAGCCGAAGCGGGCCGGGACGGCGTTCTAGTTCGGCAGAGCGTGCGGGGCTGGTGCAGATCCATCACCGTCATGCTGAGGAGCGCGCATTGCGCGCGTCTCCAGCGACAAAGGCGAAGCCTTTGCGCGGGGATGACGGGTCTGGTGAGGGTTGCCGGATTACTCGATGTCGATCGAGATGCCCGAAAGCTTCCACGCGCCGTCGGAGGGGATGAAGCCGAGCTGATACTTCACCTGCTTGGGCGTGGTATCGAAATGGCCCTTCAGTTGCAGCACGCCCCTGTCGTCGATCTTGGCATCCTGGTCCAGGATGATCGGCTTGGCGACGATCGCGTCGAACACGGCGTGCTTGTCGACCAGGTCCTTGAAGATCGTCTTCAGCTTGTCCGGCGGAAACTGGTCGCGGAACGGCTTCGAGATCTTGGCGTGGAACACGGTGAAATTGTCGGCCGCCACCGCGTCGTTGAGTGATACCAGGATACTTTTGATCAGCACTTCCTGGACGAACGGGCTCGGCATATCCAGCGCCGATGCCGGACGCGTCGCGCAGATCAGGAGCAGGCCGGCAGCGGCTGCGATCGACTGGAAGCGTAGCCAGTGAGGGATCATCGAGCGGCCCTTCAATCGGCGGCGATGCGATCCGCAAATTGCCTGCTCGGATATGGAGCAGGTCCATCGCCGGGAGTATCCATCCTCACTAGATGAAAACCGCTGCGGCGTCCCGGGGCAAGTGTGAACTAGCGCCGGTTTTCCCCGGGGGCGCTCGCATGGATCGCCAGGGCGTGCACGGAGGCGGAAAGTTCCTGCGCCAGCGCCGCATTTATCATGCGATGGCGTTCGACCCGGCTCTTCCCTTCGAAGGCCGGCGACACAATATAAAGCCTGAAATGCGTCTCGCCGCCTGGCCGATGGCCGGCATGGCCTTCATGCAGATGTGATTCATCGACGACGTCGAGGCTTTCCGGCAAGAAAGCTTCACGCAACTTGTTTATGATAGAGTCTTTCGTGCTCATGGCGGCGGAGTTAGGTTCGCGACGGCTTTTCGTCAATGGTGCAGCGGGAAACGAGGTCTGCGCAATGTCAAGACTTGAAGAATTGTGCATTGCGTAGTCAAAGACAGCATGCCGATCGATTCATCAAAATTCTTCGACTCCATTCGCATCAAGCCGACCAGGGTGAGTGCGAAGCGCCAGGCGCAGGCTGGCCAAGAGGCGGTCACTTGCGAGTGGGCGGGGTGCCAGAACAAGGGCGCGCACCGCGCCCCGAAGGGCCGTGAGAATTCGCGCGAGTATTGGCACTTCTGTCTCGATCACGTCCGTGAGTACAATCAGTCCTACAATTTCTTCCAGGGCATGAATCCGGAGGACGTCGCGCGCTACCAGAAGGACGCGCTGACCGGCCATCGTCCGACCTGGAAGATGGGAGCCAACAGCGGCGGCAAGAAGGGCGAAGGCGATTTCGACGCCGTGTCCGATCCGTTCCACATGTTCTCCGAGCTCAACGGCCGCGGCCGCTGGCGGCCCGGTCCGGGCGCGCAGGCCAAGCCTGAGATGCGCAAGGTCATGAACGCAGAGCGCAAGGCGCTGCAGGTGATGGGACTCGGCGCCGAGGCGACGCTCGAGGACGTCAAGGCGAAGTACAAGGCGCTGGTGAAGCAGCACCATCCCGACGCCAATGGCGGTGACCGCTCCACCGAAGATCGCCTGATCGAGATCATCAAGGCGTACAACTATTTGAAGACCGTGGTGCGCGAGGCCTGAGCCGCCGCGCGCAGCCCGGATGGAGCGCAGCGTAATCCGGGACTCCTGCATGTGCGGCCGCACCGTTCCCGGATTGTGCGGCGCTCCGTCCGGGCTACGGTGTTTTCCAATAGGCTCTCAGCCCTTCGGCATCGCCCCGACATAGGACGAGCTCGGCCGGATCAGCCGGCCGGTGCGCCGCTGCTCCAGAGCGTGGGCGGTCCAGCCGGCGGCGCGGGCCACAGCGAAGATCGGTGTGAACGCCTGTCGCGGGATGTCCAGCGCATCGAGCAGGATCGCGGTGAAGAACTCGACATTGGTCTCGAGCGGCCGGTCCGGATTCTTATTCCGCAGCGCCTGGCGAATATAGACCTCGACCTCACCGGCGAACGGCAGGTCGGCGCCGTCGGCTTCCAGCCGTTCGATCGCAACCTTCAGCACATCGGCGCGTGGATCGCGCACACGATACACGCGATGACCAAATCCCATCAGCCGCTCGCCGCGCGCTAGCGCGTCGTCGACCCATGGCTTGATGCGTTCGCGCGTGCCGATCGCATCCAGCATCTCCAGCACCGGCTCCGGCGCGCCGCCATGCAGCGGGCCCGTTAACGCGCAATAGCCGCCGGTGATCGCCGCGAACAGATCGGCCTGCGTCGAGGCGATCACGCGCGTGGTGAAGGTCGAGGCGTTCATGCCGTGATCGCAGGCAGTGACGAAATAGGCATCGAGCGCCGCGACCTCGCGCGGTTCGACCTTGCGGTTGAGCAGCATGTGCAGCGTGTCGGCGGCGTGGCTGACATTCGGGTTCGGCGCGATCGGATCGTGACCCTTGGCGCGCTGCACCAGCGCGCCCGCGATCACCGGGAAGGCGCCCACGATGGTCGCCTCATGCTCAAGCCCGTTCTCGCCGCGCAAACCTGCGATCGCGGCGCGGAAGCCGTCGACGATCGACATGCCGCGGGTCGCCGGCAGCAGGTCCGGCAGGCGGGCGAAGGCGCGTTCGCGGGCGGCACCGAGGCTGGCACGGACATTGGCTTCGCTGAGTGCCTTGCCGGTGGCGCCGTTCCAAAGGCGCGCGGCGACGCCCTCGAAGCTCGATTTGCCCGCGAGGTCGGCGACGTGGGCACCGGCGATGATCAATTCGCCGCGCTCGCCGTCGACATGGCTCAGCACGGTCTCGGCGGCGGGAACGCCGTCCAGACCGATCTGGCTCTTGGTGAGATGCATATTCATGGCCCGATCTCCTGTTTCACACTCAGAAAGTCAGGGCTCTCGACGTATTGATCAATCTTGATTATATAAATCAATATGAAAAAATCTGCTGAACTATACCTCTCCGCCCGGGAAGCTGCTGCTGAACTCGCGATCTCGCCGGCCACCCTCTACGCCTATGTCAGCCGCGGCCTGATCCGCTCCGAGCCGTCGCCGGATTCGCGCAGTCACCGCTACCGCGCCGAGGACATCAGGGATTTGAAGGAGCGCCGCGCGCCGTCGCCGGAGCCGCGGGGGTTGCGCAATTTCGACGTGGACCTGCCGGTGATGGATTCGGCGATCGCGACCATCACCGAGCAGGGCCCGATCTATCGCGGCGTCAACTGCGTCGATCTCGCCGAGCGCGACACGCTGGAGCACACCGCGACGCTGCTATGGGACGTCACCGACGTCGATCCGTTCGCGCCCGACAACTGCCCGCACGTCTCGGACGAAATGCGTATGATTGCAGAGGCCGCGCGTCGCGCGGCGCCGATCGACCGGACCGTCGCGGTGCTGGCGCTCGCGACAAGCGCCGATCCCGGAGCCTTCACCCGCGCCCCAGACGGCCGCGCGCTGGTTGGTGCCCGGATCTTGCGGCTCCTCGTCGCGACCATGCTGAACGCGAGAACATCGGCAGAGCCTTTGCATCAGCAGGTGGCCCGGGTCTGGACGCCCGACAACAAACACGCGCCCGATCTGATCCGCCGCGCGCTGGTGCTGCTCGCCGACCACGAACTGAATGCCTCGACCTTCACCGCGCGCTGTGCGGCGTCGACCGGCCTCAATCTCTACGACGCTGTCATCGCGGGTCTCGTGGCGCTCAAGGGTCCGAAACATGGCGGCGCCGGCGTGCTGGCCTCTCATCTGGTCAGGACGCTGATCGACAACGACGTCGCCCCGGTGATCCGCGAGCGTGTCGCGCTCGGCGAACGCTTCGCGGGCTTCGGCCACGGCGTCTACAAGAAGGGCGACCCGCGCGCGATCTCGCTGCTCGATGCACTGACCCGCGCCGGCGCGCCGCGCAAGTTCACGAAGGAGGTGCCGGAGCGGATCGCGGAGGCGACCGGCGAGTTCGTGAACATCGATTATGCGCTGGCCGTGCTGGTGCATTCCTTACGGATGCCCGCCGGCAGCGAGCTTGCGCTGTTTGCGATGTCCCGCAGCGTCGGCTGGATCGCGCATGCCAGCGAACAATTGCAGCATGGCAAGCTGATCAGGCCTCGCGCGCGCTATGTCGGCCCGGCCCCCGGGCGGAGCGGTACGACGAATAGCCTTTAGATACTCAAGATACTTATTTGGACCGTGCCGGTTCGATCAGGCCGCCGCCGTGCCGGCGACGGATGGTCCAGACCGCCAGCGTGATGATCAAGGCGCAGCCTACCACCGCAAATATCCAGAGATGCTTGCCGACATGTCCATGATGCGGCAGACCGGCATAGTCGTGCAGCGCGGTGATGGCGAGCACGCCGGGCAGCACATGCGCCGGCGCCCAGAGCAGGATTGCCGGGATGTTGACGGCGTAGAAGCGCGCTGGCGGCATATCGAGCGCCCCTGCCGTGATCGGGACGAAGGCGCGGATCGGTGGCACGAAGCGGGCAAAGAACACCGCGAGCACGCCCCAACGGTTGAAGAAGGCCTCGCTTTGCGCAACGACCCGCGGATAATTGTTCAGCGGCCAGGACGAGAGGATTTCGCGCTGGCTGCGGTAGCCGATCAGATAGGCGGTGCCGTCGCCGAGTGCCGCGCCGGCTGCGGCGGCCGCGAGCACCGGCCACAATTTCAGATCGCCGCCGGGCACCAGCCCGCTGAGAGCGAGGATGATGGTCGAGCCCGGCACCAGCGAGCCCGCCACCGGGACGGCCTCCAGCAGGGCAGCCAGAAACAGCGTCAGATAGGCAAGCCACGCATGGGCTGAAACGAACGTGATCAGAGGGTCGAGGAAAGAAGTCACAAAAATCCTGTGGTAGCCGTCACATCAATGCAGACCTAACAACTCCCTGCCGGGGGCGAAAGTGCCCGGCGGGACGGGGCGCCGCGGTGATGCGGCGAAAGTACGGCGTGATTCGCAGGGCAGCCTTCCAAAAACCGAACGCCGCCCTATCTTCATGATAGGACAACGGAACTTTGATTGGCCCCCGGGCTTCTGCCAGCCGTTGCTCTCTGCTAGGCTTGTCCGAAGCACCCAATCCGCAGCCAAATGCTTAAATCTGGTTTCGGGACTGCCCGGGACCTCGGAGGATGAATGACGACCGCCGTCCAGACCAAAACGCAGGAACCCGTCGGCTTGCCCGACATGAAGGTGTCGGTCCGGCAGGTCTTCGGGATCGATAGCGACCTGGAAGTTCCCGCTTATTCGGAAGTCGATCCGCACGTGCCGGAATCCGATCCGGACTACCGCTTCGACCGCGCCACCACGCTCGCGATCCTCGCCGGTTTCGCCAAGAACCGCCGTGTGATGGTCACCGGCTATCACGGCACCGGCAAGTCGACCCATATCGAGCAGGTCGCGGCCCGCCTCAACTGGCCCTGCGTGCGCGTCAACCTGGACAGCCACATCAGCCGTATCGATCTCGTCGGCAAGGACGCGATCGTGGTCAAGGAGGGCAAGCAGGTCACCGAGTTCCGCGACGGCATCCTGCCCTGGGCCCTGCAGCACAACATCGCGCTGGTGTTCGACGAATACGACGCCGGCCGTCCGGACGTGATGTTCGTGATCCAGCGCGTGCTGGAAGTCTCGGGCCGCCTGACGCTGCTCGACCAGAACAAGGTCATCAAGCCGCATCCGTCGTTCCGCCTGTTCGCGACCGCCAACACGGTCGGCCTCGGCGACACCTCGGGCCTCTATCACGGCACGCAGCAGATCAACCAGGGCCAGATGGACCGCTGGTCGATCGTCACCACGCTGAACTACCTCGCCCATGACGAGGAAGTGGAAATCGTGCTGGCGAAGGCGCGCCACTACCGCACGCAGGAAGGCCGCGACATCGTCAACAAGATGGTGCGGTTGGCGGACCTCACCCGCAACGCGTTCGCCAATGGCGACCTGTCCACGGTGATGAGCCCGCGCACAGTGATCACCTGGGCGGAGAATGCGGACATCTTCAACGACATCGGCTTCGCGTTCCGCGTCACCTTCCTCAACAAGTGTGACGAGCTGGAGCGGCCGCTGGTCGCAGAGTTCTACCAGCGCTGCTTCAACGTCGAGCTACCGGAATCCTCCGTCAACGTGGCGCTCAGCTGATCCATGCCAACAGTCTCCGTCGAGCGCACGCTTACTCGGACAAAGGTGGCGCTTGGCGGATGGCTCGCTGCGGACGGCGAGACGGTGACGTTGGATTGAGGGGTATCGCGGCATAACGCGCCATTGGTTGACGAAATCGCTATGACAACCTCCAATATCAAATTCCGTCCCGGTTCGAAGGAAGCGCCGACCGAGCCGTTCAAGCGCTCGGTCACCGCGTGTCTGCGCGCCATTGCCAAGAAGCCCGAACTCGAGGTCAGCTTCGCCGCCGAACGCCCGGGACTTGCGCCCGGCAAGGCGCGGCTGCCGGAGCCGGCGCGCAAGATGACCAAGCGTGATGCCGCGATCGTGCGTGGACATGCCGATTCGATCGCGCTGAAGATCGCTTGTCACGATCCCAAGGTGCATCGCAAGCTGATGCCCGGCAATCCGCAGGCGCGCGGGGTGTTCGAGGCGGTCGAGCAGGCACGCGTTGAGGCGATCGGCTCGCGGCGGATGGCCGGCGTGGCGAAGAACCTCACCGCGATGCTCGACGATCATTTCCATCGCGGCAAGTATGACGAGATCACCGATCGCGCGGACGCGCCCCTGTCCGACGCGCTGGCGATGCTGGTGCGCGAGCGCCTCACGGGCCTCGCCCCGCCCGCGGCGGCCAAGAAGATGGTCGATCTCTGGCGCCCGGTGCTTGAGGATAAGATCGGCACGCGACTCGACAAGCTGAGCCGCTTCACTGAGGACCAGGCCAGGTTCGGCGACCTCGTGCATGACCTGTTGTCGGCGCTTGATCTCGGTGACGAACGCGACATGGACACCGACGAGGACGACGAGGACGAGAATTCGGACGGCGACAACGATCAGTCCGGCGCCGAAGGCTCGCCCGATTCCGACGCCGCGCAGGAGATGAGCGCCGACCAGGCTCAGGCAACCGCAGAAGAGATGAGCGAAAGCGCGATGGAAAGCGCGCAAGCCTCCACCAGCGACACGTACGACGACGGCGAACTTGGCGATGACGAAACGCCGGGTGAGGCGACGCGGCCGAACGCGCGCGGCCAAAACGAGCCGCGCGGTCCGGAATATCATGCCTTCGCACCGAAGTTCGACGAGGTGATCGCGGCCGAAGATCTCTGCGATCACGACGAGCTCGAGCGGTTGCGCTCCTATCTCGACAAGCAGCTCGCGCATCTGCAGGGCATCGTGGCGCGGCTCGCCAACCGCCTGCAGCGCCGCCTGATGGCGCAGCAAAACCGTGCCTGGGAGTTCGATCTCGAGGAGGGCATCCTCGATCCCGCCCGGCTGTCGCGCGTCGTGACCGATCCCTATCACCCGCTGTCCTTCATGCATGAGAAGGAGGCGACGTTCCGCGACACCGTGGTGACGCTGCTCTTGGACAACTCCGGCTCGATGCGCGGCCGTCCGATCACCGTCGCCGCCACTTGCGCCGACATCCTGGCGCGCACGCTGGAGCGTTGCGGCGTCAAGGTCGAGATCCTGGGCTTCACCACGCGCGCCTGGAAGGGCGGGCAATCGCGCGAGGCATGGCTTGCCGCCGGCAAGCCGGCCAATCCCGGCCGTCTCAACGACCTCCGCCACATCATCTACAAATCGGCGGACGCGCCGTGGCGGCGCGCGCGCAAGAATCTCGGCCTGATGATGCGCGAGGGCCTCCTGAAGGAAAACATCGACGGCGAGGCGCTGGACTGGGCGCACAAGCGCCTGCTCGCACGCCCCGAGCAGCGCCGCATCTTGATGATGATCTCCGACGGCGCGCCGGTCGACGACTCCACGCTGTCGGTCAATCCCGGCAACTATCTCGAGCGGCACTTGCGCCACATCATCGAGGAGATCGAGACCCGCTCGCCGGTCGAGCTAATCGCGATCGGCATCGGGCACGACGTTACGCGCTATTATCGCCGTGCTGTCACCATCGTGGACGCCGAAGAACTCGGCGGCGCCATCACCGAAAAGCTGGCCGAGCTGTTCAGTGAGACCCACGGCGCCGCCCCCGCGCAGGGTACCCGACGCCGGCTCCACTCGTGAGACATGCGCCCACCCCCTGACCGCCGCCGCTTCCTGCAGGATGTGGCGGCGGCGCTATTGACCGCCGCGCTCCCAAGCCTCGCGCAGGCGCAGAGCGCGACGCAGGCGCCGCCGAAGCGGGCCGCCAAGCCGAGCCCGTATTCCGTCAGCGAGCCAGTCTCGATCGAGGTCAAGGCGCGGCCGCTGCCCTCGTTCGATATCCGCGATCGTGCGCGGACGCGGTTCGGCGCGCTGGAATATCGCAGTGGCCTGATCCTGACCTCGCCGTTTCCCGGCTTCGGCGGGCTGTCCGGCCTGCGGCTCGATCCCAAGGGGGAGCGCTTCATCGCGATCAGCGACAAGGGAAGCTGGTTCACCGGCCGCATCGTCTATCGCGGCCGGGAGATGGTCGGGCTCGACGACGTCGAGGCCGCACCGCTGCTCGGCCCCGACGGCAAGCCGATCACGTCCCGCAACTGGTACGATTCGGAATCGATCGCGCTCGACGGCTCCGTGGTCTATGTCGGGCTCGAGCGCGTCAACCAGGTGCTGCGCTACGATTTCGCCGAGGGCTTTACCCGTGCGCCCGGCGAGGTGGTGCCGACGCCGCCGGCTGTGCGCAAACTTCCCCTCAACAAGGGACTTGAGGCGCTGGTCTTCGTGCCCAAGGGGCTGCCGATTGCCGGCACGTTGATCGCGTTCTCCGAACGCGGGCTCGATCCGAGTGGCAATCTCATGGCCTTTCTTATCGGCGGCAAGACGCCCGGCCAGTTCAGCGTACGGCGCACCGAGAGTTTCGACATCAGCGACGCGGTCTTGCTGCCGTCGGGCGATTTGTTGATCCTGGAGCGGAAATTCTCCTGGATCGGGGGCGTCGGCATCCGCATCCGCCGGCTCGCGCTGTCGGAGATTGTGCCCGGCGCCGTCGTCGACGGTCCGGCGATCTTCAATGCCGATCTCGGCAACGAGATCGACAACATGGAAGGTATCGACGCCCATGTGACGGCGGACGGCGAGACCGTGTTGACCATGGTCTCCGACGACAATTTCTCGCCGATCCAGCGCAACCTGCTGCTGCAGTTCACCCTGATGGAATGAGGTGCCCCCGCAAGGGGATCTCCGCTACCGCATTGCTGATCTGCGCCCGGGCCGTTCGGCGCGCCGGACAGTTGGTGATCGCGCGTGCCGTCTCTATCTTAAGGCGCGCGTTCTCCTTAAGTCCGGATGTCCTTGCATGAGCACCCTGTTCACCCCGATCGAGTTGCGTGGCCTGAAACTGCCAAACCGCATCATGGTCTCGCCGATGTGCCAGTATTCGGCGGTCGACGGCTCGGCCACCGATTGGCATTTCACGCACATCAACATGCTGGCGCTGTCGGGCGCCGCGATGTTCTGCATCGAGGCCACCCATGTCGAGGAGATCGGGCGGATCACGCCGGCGTGCCTCGGCCTGTACAGCGACGCCAACGAGGCGGCGCTGAAGCCGATCCTGGCCTCGGTGCGCAAGCATTCGAAGGCCGCGGTCGCCATGCAGCTTGCCCACGCCGGCCGCAAGGCGTCGAGCCGTCGTCCCTGGGAGGGCGGGCAATTGATCCCGATTGCGGAAGGCGGCTGGCAGACGGTGGGACCATCGGCTGTCCCGCACAAGGACGGCGAGGCGCCGCCGCTGGCGCTGGATGAAGCCGGCCTGAAGCGCATCCGCGATGCGTTTGTAGCAGCTGCCAGGCGCGCCGAGCGACTCGGCATCGAAGCGCTCGAGCTGCACAGCGCGCACGGCTATCTCTTGCACCAGTTTTTGTCGCCGATCGCCAACAAGCGCACCGACCAGTATGGCGGCTCGCTTGAAAACCGGATGCGCTTCCCGCTGGAAGTGTTCGATGCGGTGCGCGCCGCGTTTCCGGACCGCAAGCCGGTCGGCGTGCGGTTGTCGGCGACCGATTGGGTCGAGGGCGGCTGGGACGTCGCGCAGACCATCGCGTACGCCAGGGAATTGCAGAAGCGCGGCGTCGACTGGGTCGATGTCTCCTCCGGTGGTGTCTCGCCGTTGCAGAAGATCCCGCTCGCTCCTGGCTATCAGGTGCCGGCGGCGCAGGCGGTGAGGGAAGCGACCGGCGTCGCCACGATGGCGGTCGGCCTGATCGCGGAAGCGAAGCAGGCGGAAGAGATCGTCGCCTCCGGCAAGGCCGACATGGTCGCGCTTGCCCGCGCCATGCTCTACGACCCGCGCTGGGGCTGGCACGCCGCCGCTGAGCTCGGCGGCGAGGTGAGCGCGCCGCCGCAATACTGGCGCTCGCAACCCTCGACGCAGAAGGCGTTGTTCGGCAAGACCACGTTCGGGGCAAGGTAAGTTGGCCGCGTCGTCATTCCGGGATGGTGCGTCAGCACCCGAACCGGAATCTCGAGATTCCGGGTTCGATGCTGCGCATCGCTCGAGAAGATCTACCGGGAGGTCGGCGGCTTCGGCGTGCTGCTGGTGTTCGGCTTCGACTACAAGCACAAGCCGGAAGCCTGGCGGCGCTCGCTCGATCTGCTCAAGAACGAGGTGATGCCGCGGCCGAAGCATCTCGACGCTTCGCTCGGACGCGCGGCGTAACCCTAAGAGCGGTGAGGCAGAGCGCGGGGCGGCGTTGTTACCCCGCGCGTTATATTCGTCGTCCAGCGACACTGACACAACGCGGGCTGCACCACGTCAGAGCAACTTCACCGTTACCTTCGCTTTACCCTTGTGATCGCGATAGAACCAATTGGAGAGCCACGGCAATCCGAGGACGGCCTCGTTGACAAAGAGGAAGATCTCGCCACTGCGGTCGGCCGTGAACCTTGCCTTGTAGACTTGCGGGTCGGTGCTCGGCACAGGCGCCGGATCCAGAAAATACTCGTCGACTCCGGTTTCTCCGACGCGCGCGTTCAGCCTGTACCATGGCCGGAACAGGATGCGCCGCAAGAAGATCGTCGCGTATCCGCGCCAGCGCTTTGAACGCTCGATGGTCGAGGTCCGGTATCCGACCGGTGTGACCGTGCGTTCGCCGTCCTCCCAGGGATCCGTCATGGTGATCGCGATTTCGTACTTGAAACCGGTGCGCACCTTGAGCCCGGTCGGCGCGCAGATCGCGGTGGTGTTGAAGTCGGCGGCGTCCTGCGGAACGCCCGTGTCGACGGCGACAAGCTTGTCGGCCGCTGTCCCCTGGCAGAATGCGCCCATCGAGTCCGCTGCGTTGAACAGAAAATGGCTGAGCAACGTTGCGCCGAACCAGACAATGGCGACGGCGAGCAGGAACGGCACGACGTGTCGTTTCCCGACATTGAGGATCCACTGATAGATCGCGCTGGTGCGGAACTTGTAGATCGAATCATGCATGAGCCCGGAGAGTGGAGCCGGGTTCACGCGATCATGCCAGATGATCCGCATCCTGTCGCTGATCGTTGCGCTGAGCGAGTTGCCCACTGCCATCAGCACGACAACAGCGATGATCCCGCCGGCGAACCATTCCGGATTGCCTGCGTACCAATCGGTCCACCAATGAAACGAATTGGGCAGGAACGATTCGACGAAGCGCACCAACTCGGAAATCATCCTGAAGGAGGAGTTGAATTCGTGCTCCTTGTGCTGGTTGTGGAACAGCCAGAACGCCGCCAGGTGCAGCGATGCCGCCAGCGTGGCGAAGTACGCGATCCGGCGCATCCAGACGTAGTTCCAAAGCCTCTCCTGGGCCGCATGACGTGCCGGCGCGCCAGCCGGCGTTTCGAACGTTCCGGCGCCCAGAGGTGTGATCTGGCCGCTCCGGGAGACGATAACATAGTTGGGCGGCAGCCCGATCGGAGCGTAGGCATTGCAGCCGCTATCGATCCGCTCGAACACGCTTTCGTGGATCTTGGGCGTTGGCACGCTGACGCCGACGTAAGGATCGTTGCAGAGATCGGCGACCTTGCGCGGACCGTATCGGTAGTAGGCGCCGAGCCCCGCGCGCGAATCGTACAGCCGGCCGTCCTTGTCCTCGGATGACCTGATCGATTTGATCGCGTCGGGATCGGCAACGGGCGCGCTCTTGAAGACGAGACCGCGCTTGACGGCTTCGTCGACCAGCCATGCCAAAGGCACGAACGCGACGGCATCGTCCGGATAGCCGCCACCAACATTGGCATGCATGCCCACGAACCATACCTGGACGAGGCGCTCGCCATCGATGGTGGGCGGCACGGGTGGTGCGGGCTGTCCTGGCTCCTGCTCGGTCCAAAGCACCGGATGAAAGGTCGTGCGCTCGTCGTCGAGCGCCAGCGCGTGCCGCGCCCAATTGACGCGTGGGCTGAGAATGCGGTTCGGCAGTTCGAGCGGCCACACCCAATTGCTGATGCCGCGCGTCATCTCGTCGATGGGCAGGCCGTAAGCCGCGACGGTATCCCAGATGCCGATGAACTCGATCGTCGGGATCAGCTTCCGCGCGACCCTTGCATACGGCTTGTTGCCCTGAAGGCGGTCAAGCACCGGCACGAGGACGTAGTCGCGAATGGCCCGGAATAGCACCTCGATGCGCCATACCGAGTGGTAACCCTTGGCGCGATAGGCGCGGTAGGCCTTCACCGCTCCGTCGTGCAGCTCGGATTCGGTCTCGGCGACGATCAGGCCCTGATCGAGGATCAGCGCGGCGAGCACGCGCACGGTGAATGCACCACGGCTGAATCCGAACAGGAAGATCTTCGAATGGTTCTGATGGTCGTAGTTGCGGCAGATAAACTTGTACGCGTCCAGGATATTGCGCTTGAGGCCGTAGCCGAAGGCGCCGCCCAGAATGGCGAGCGGAACGAAAGACGACGTGCCGACGCCGTCGTCATATTTGGCGGCCTGGCTGTTGCTCTGCAGGTCGAGCGCCTGAAAGATCCGCCAGACATTGGTGCGCCAGACGCTGGAGGCGGCATTGCCGGTACCATCAGACAGAATGATGATCTTGGGACTGGCCATTGAAATGCACTCGTTGAAAAGAACTGAACGAACAGGTCGTTGTGGGACGGCCACGCCGTCCCGCGTTTCGTGTCATGAGCCGAGCGCGGCGATGTCCACGGCTACGTCGTGCCGAGCCAGAACCGCGTCTCGGTTCCCGCCCAGCCTTTGCCGATGCGGCTGCTCAACCAGGTATCGCTGCGCTTCAGTCCCTTGTCCTTCTGGCCTTCAGCCGTATTGCGCCAGGCTTGCCAGCGATACTGGCTGTAGATGCTGACGATGCGCGCGGCATAGGTCAGCGCCAGCTGCGAATCGCCGCGGATGATGATGAGGTTGTCGTCGTTCTTGGTGCTGGCGCGGTCGCTGAAATTGTGTGAGCCCGTCATGACGACCGGGTTCTTGCCTGCGGGGTCGAGCACGATCACCTTGCTGTGCACGGCGATCATGAACTTGCCCGTGTTCGTGATCTCGCGTTCCCACCAGTCCGCGGTCTTGTCGATTCCGGCCGGCCGGATCACGTCGGCGATCTGTTTGCCCTTGAAGACCTGCTGCTGACCGTCGCTGGTCAAGAGTTGCAGTTGATCCTTCGGGCTGTCCTTGCCCTGCGCCGGGAAATTGTTGAGCACGCCGCGCACATAGAGGCTCTTGTCCTGCGCCTTCTCCAGGATCGGGCCTAGCAGGCCGTTGTTGCCCGGATTGAGCATCAGGCACACCGCGCCATGCTCGGCGTCCTCGATCATCCTGGTGGCCTCCTTGAGGTCACCGCTCTTGGTGGTCGGCGTGAACCAGACGCTGATATCAGAGTTGCCGATCGTGAACGGCCACTCCCGATCACCCGCCGTCGCCAGCGCCTTCGGAGACTTGCTGCCGTCCGCGTAGATCATCTTCCAATGATCATGATAAGCGGCGGCGATCTTGTCGTCGGTGATCTCGAGCCCGTTGTTGTTCTGGGTGCAGAGCCCGGTACGCGTCCAGTTGGTGCTGCCGGTCCAGACCACCTGCGGCTTTTGCGCGCCGTCGCAGAACACCGCGAACTTGTTGTGGGCGTAGCGGCTCGGCGCGATCTTGCGGCGAACGATGTCGACGCCGGCCTTCTTCAGCACTCCGGCGTTCTTCTCGGTGTCCTTCGCCGTGGCGTCGGACTTGCCGGTGCTGTTGCCGAGCACGACATGGGCCTTGCCCTTCAGCGCACTTAGCGCGGCGATCAGTTCGGGGTCGTTGAGCTCGTAAAGCGCGAGATAGACGTCGCGCTTCTTCGCCTTCGCATCGGCCAGCAGCGCGAGCAGGCGGGCACCGAGCTGTCCCTTGAGGAAGTCGCGGATCTTGTTGCCCTTGGTGGAGATCGCCTTGTCCAGCGTCTGCGCCGGTTTGCGGTCCTGACCGATCGCACGCGACAGCCATTGCGCCGAGATCGTGCCGCGGTTGAACCACGGCTTCAGCGGGCCCGACGGCATAGCGGAGACATAATCGGTCCATGTCGACGGCGCGTTGGCCGCGGGCTTGACCTTGCTGTCACCGTCCTTGAGGACCGGGACCACACCGTAGCGAACCGGCGCATCACTTGGGGCAAGGAAATCGGTCCAGTTCGTCTTCTGCACCGGCCATTCTGTGCTCGGCCGATGCTCGCCGTTCTTGTGGCCTTGCGCCTGATCCTCGAATCCGACCCAGGTGTCGACAACGCTGTCGCTCTTGCCCTTCTGCTGGCGATACAGCGCGAAGCCGAGGCAGTTCGGGATCATGGCCGACACCTCCCAGACCACGAAGATGCCGTCAGTGGTTGGAAAAGCCTGAATTCTTGCAATCACGGTGATGCCTCCGAATCGCTGTCGAGAAATATCCGGTCAATATGAATTGGACGCGTCGGCTCCTTCGGAGATCCTTGGCCTCGTATCGGTCGCGTTGCTGCACCGCTAGCAAAGGAAGTATGGCGGTTAATCTGCAACCCTGTCTGTAGGCTGGATCACAGATTGATGACGTGCCGGTTGGGGCGAAGTCGCGCTCATGTGAGCCACTCGCGCCTTTCAAGGCCGGGAAAAACGGCCTAACCTGTTAGCTGCAACCGGTGAGGGCAGCACCATGCGAGCCCGCGTACGGAAATTCGCACATATCCTGGAACGTCTCGGCCTTGCCATGGCAGGAGCAGCGAGCGGCCTGTTCGTGGCGGTCCATGTCGGGTCGAGCGTCTCGGCGCTGACCTCTCAGGCGTTCCTGCTCATCATGATGCTCTGCGGCGCCGTCGGCTTCTATCTCGGCATCGACACGCCGCAGCTCGCCTTTCGTCCCTTGGACGGCAAGACGCCGCGCAAGATCGATGCGGCGGAGTTCCTCAGCGCGGTCGGGACCTTCCTCGCGACGCTGGTCGCATTCTTCTCGGTCGGCGTGATCGTGCTGCGCGGCGAGCCCGATTTTGCCTGGACCGCCGCCGTCATGGTCGGTTGGGTGCTCGGCGTTGCCATGCAGATTGTCGCCGGCACGATTGCGCGCAGGCGCGCGTGAACGTCAGTCGCGCGCCAGGCCGAGCCCTGCGAGATGCGTGTCGATGAATTGCGCGAGCCGCTCGCGCAGCTGCGCAGGCGGCACCGCGACCATGCGCTCCTCGAGCCCCAGTGAAATGATGCCGTGAACCGCGGAGAACATCATCCGCGATAGCAGCGCCACATCCTCGGAATCGCGATCGGGCAACAGCCGCGCCAGCGGCGCGTGCATCAGCGCGAACGCATCCATCACCATCGTAAGGATATCTTCCGGGAACGGCCGGTCGCCCTCCATGCGGTGCTCGAACAGGGAACGCAACAGATTGGCGCGCTCGGTCGCGAAGCCGAGATAGGCATCGGCGAGCCCGTGCAGCTGGCGGAGGGGATCGTCGGCCGGAATTGTCTTGAGCCGGGCGGTTAGCGCCTGAACCGTCTCGCGGTTCACCGTGAGGATCAGGCCGTCGAAGTCGCCGAACTCGTTATAGACGCTGCCGATGGAGCAGCCGGCGGCTTCGGCAACATCGCGAACCTTCAATGATCTCAGACCCTTAGTGGCGATCAAGCGGCGTGCGATGTCAATCAGCAAAGCGCGCCGCTGAATCCTTTTGCGCTCTCGTCGAGATCTTCTTGAACAATGTTCATTTTCGCACTATCAAGGTTGAGCGTTGCTCAAGTTTACATCGGAGACCACTCAAATGCAGACGCTAGCACTTCAACTGACCACCACCTTCGCCGACGATGCGATCGGGTTCGCGAAGGGCCTTGGCCGCATCGTCGTCCACCTCGCGACCGCACCGGTCGAGCGTATCGCCCGCGCCTGCGACGTGGCAGGGGTTCTGGAGCAGCGGTGCGCCCGACCGCGCGCGCTGAGCGGCGCGTCGTCGAGCGGCCACGGCCGCAATCCGCGCAAGCGCTCGCTGTCGCCGTTCGCCGGCTTGAGCGAATTGACGTGAGCACAACGCACAGCCGCCGGCGACCCGGCAATTGTCATCGAATTCTCAACAAAGCACTCACCATGTCCCCGCACACCCCTGTCTCCCCCGGTCGGTCGTACGCCCGCGAAAGGTCTCGTACATCCCTGCCGGGCAATGTCGCGGCGTCCCGGCCCGGCGCGGGTGATTTTGCGCCGGTTCGAACCGATACGTTGCGAAGCAGACTAAAGATCGCGGCATCCGCCTCATTCCCACATCGCTAGCCATCCCCTGACACGCCTGCTTGCAGACCCTTCGGCGCCCCACGCCCGAACACAAGGAAACGGTCATGATAAAGCAACTGATGTCGTCCCGCCGCTTCGCGCCGCTGTTCTGGGCCCAGTTCTGCTCGGCATTGAACGACAACGTGCTGAAGAACGCGCTGGTCATCATCCTGCTTTACGGCGCGACCACAGGCCAGGGCCCGACTCTGGTCACGATCGCCGGTGCCGTCTTCATCTTTCCGTTCTTCGTGCTGTCGGCGCTCGGCGGCGAACTTGCGGACAAATACGTCAAGTCGGTCGTCGCGCGCCGCCTGAAATTCTTCGAGATCTTCGCCGCGGCCTTCGCGGCCACCGGTTTCTTCATGCATTCGATCCCGCTGCTGTTCGTCGCGCTGGCGCTGTTCGGCGTGGTCGCCGCGCTGTTCGGGCCGGTGAAATACGCCATCCTGCCGGATCAGCTTTCGGTGTCGGAACTCGCCACCGGCAACGCGCTGGTCGAGGGCGCGACCTTCATGGCGATCCTGATCGGCACCATCGCCGGCGGCCTGTTCGTCGCGGAGGCGAGCCACATGGGCTGGATCTGCACCGCCGTGGTCGGCCTCTCGGGGCTGTCCTGGGGCTTTGCGTCGCGCATTCCGGTGACGCAGCCCTCCGCGCCTGATCTGCCGATCACGGCCAATCCCTGGACCTCGACGGTGCGGCTGTTGAAATCGCTCTATGCCGAGCCGCGGCTGTGGGACGGCATGCTGATCGTGTCCTGGTTCTGGATGGTCGGCGCGATCGTGCTGTCGCTGCTGCCCGCGCTGATCAAGGAGGGTGTCGGCGGCACCGAGGGCGTCGTCACGCTGTGCCTTGCGATCTTCGCGATCGGCATCGCCGCCGGCTCCCTGTTCGCCGCGCAGCTCAGCCATGTCAGGCCGAATCTCGCGCTGGTGCCGATCGGTGCCATCGTGATGGGCGTGGTCGGGCTCGACCTCGCCTGGGCGATCGCCACCACCTCGCTTGGTAAGGACGTCACTGCGGCCGCGTTTGCGACCTCGCTCAGTGGCTTGCGGATGCTCGTCGATTTCTTCCTGTTCGCCTTCGGCGGCGGCCTGTTCGTGGTGCCGTCCTTCGCCGCGGTGCAGGCCTGGACTGCGCCGTCCGAGCGCGCCCGCATCATCGCCGCCGGCAATATCCTGCAGGCCGGCTTCATGGTCGCTGGCGCCCTGTTCGTGGCGCTGCTGCAGGCCGCAGGGCTTGCGATCGCCTGGATCTTCTTCGGCCTCGCCATAGCGAGCTTCGGCACCGTGTGGTTCGTGCTCGGCAAGTGGGGCAAGGAAGGCGTGCGCGATTTCGGCGCGCTGTTGTTCCGCGCGCTGTTCCGCCTCGAAGTGCGCGGCATGGAGAACCTGCCGCCGGCGGGCACGCGCATGCTGATCGCGCCCAACCATGTCAGCCTGGTCGATGGTCCGCTGCTGCACGCCATGCTGCCGATCGACGCGAGCTTCGCCGTCGACACCGGCATCTCCAAGGCCTGGTGGGCCAGGCCGTTCCTGAAGATGATCAAGCACTACACGATGGATCCGACCAAGCCGCTGGCCGCGCGCGACCTGATCAAGCTGGTCGCCGCCGGCGAGCCGGTCGTGATCTTCCCCGAGGGACGGATCACCGTCTCCGGCTCGCTGATGAAGGTCTATGACGGCACCGCGATGATCGCCGACAAGGCCGATGCGGTCGTCGTCCCGGTCCGCATCGAGGGCGCGCAGCGCTCGCATCTCAGCTATCTCAGGAACGGCGAGATCAAGCGCTCCTGGTTCCCCAAGGTGACGATCTCGATCCTGCCGCCGGTGAAGCTGCCGATCGATCAGTCGTTGAAGGGTAAGGCACGCCGGAATGCCGCCGGCGCCGCGCTGCAGGACGTGATGATCGACGCCATGGTCAAGAATGCGATGCTCGACCAGACGCTGTTCGAAGGCCTCGGCCACGCCTACCGCGATCGCGACACCGGAAAGCCGATCATCGAGGACGCGCTCGGCACCAGGCTGACCTACCGCAAGCTGATCCTCGGCGCGCAGGTGCTGAGCCGCAAGCTCGACCAGGGCACCTCGGTTGGCGAGAATGTCGGCGTGCTGCTGCCGAACTCGGCCGGCGTCGCGGTCGTATTCATGGCGCTGCAGAGCATCGGCCGCGTGCCGGCGATGCTGAATTTCTCGGCGGGCCCGGTCAATGTGCTGGCCGCGATGAAGGCCGCGCAGGTGAAGACCGTGCTGACCTCGAAGGCGTTCATCGAGAAGGGCAAGCTCGACAAGCTGATCGCCGCGATCGCCGAGCAGGCCCGCGTGGTCTATCTCGAGGACGTCAAGGCAGGCATCGGCTTGGTCGACAAGCTGCAGGGCTTTCGCGCCGGCACCGCGCCGCGCGTCGCCCGCAAGGCGAACGATCCCGCGGTCGTGCTGTTCACCTCGGGTTCGGAAGGCACGCCGAAAGGCGTCGTGCTCTCCCACCGCAACATCCTCGCCAACGCGGCGCAGGCGCTGGCGCGGGTCGATGCCAATGCCAATGACAAGGTGTTCAACGTGCTGCCGGTGTTCCACTCGTTTGGTCTGACCGGCGGCATGATGATGCCGATCCTCGGCGGCATCCCGATCTTCATGTATCCGTCGCCGCTGCATTACCGGATCGTGCCCGAGCTGATCTACCAGACCGGCGCGACCATCCTGTTCGGCACCGACACCTTCCTCACCGGCTATGCGCGCTCGGCGCACGCCTATGACTTCCGCACGCTGCGGCTGGTGATCGCCGGGGCCGAAGCGGTGAAGGAGCGCACGCGGCAGATCTACATGGAGCGTTATGGCATCCGCATCCTCGAGGGCTACGGCGTCACCGAAACCGCGCCGGTGCTGGCGATGAACACGCCGATGGCGAACCGCCAGGGCACCGTCGGCCGCATCTCGCCGCTGATGCAATACCGGCTCGATCCGGTCCCCGGCATCGAGGAAGGCGGCCGCCTGTCGGTGCGTGGCCCGAACGTCATGCTCGGCTACCTCCGCGCGGAAAATCCCGGCGTGCTCGAGCAGCTCGCCGAGGGCTGGCACGACACCGGCGACATCGTCACGGTCGACGCGCAGGGCTTCATCGCCATCAAGGGCCGCGCCAAGCGCTTCGCCAAAATCGCCGGCGAAATGGTCTCGCTGTCGGCGGTCGAGTCCATGGCGGCCGCGCTGTGGCCGCAGGCGGCCTCGATTGCGGTGTCGATTCCTGACGCGCGCAAAGGTGAACGCATCGTGCTGCTCACCACGCAGCAGGATGCCGACCGCGCCGCGATGCAGCGCCAGGCGAAAGCGACCGGCGCCTCCGAGCTCGCCGTGCCTGCCGACATCCGCGTCGTCGACAAGGTGCCGCTGCTCGGCACCGGCAAGACCGACTATGTCGGCGCCACTGCGCTCGCCAAGGAGCTCGCGGAGCAACTTGCTGCGGCCGCACCTGCAGCGCAGGCCGAACCGTCTCATTCCGCGCCGCGGGATGAGCCGGCCCAGATTGAGCCGGAGCCGTTGCAGCAGCACGTCGCATGAGTATTGTGCTTTCCGGGAGCATGTTGTCAGATGAGCCAACTGCTCCTGAGAAAGCATCCTCATGCCCCTCCCGCTCGATCCCGTCATTGAGACGATCATTCCGCTGCTGCCGCTGCGCGATCCCGCGACCATGACGCCAAAGGGCGCGCGCGATTCGTTGCGGGCGCTGGCCGATGCGCGGGCTGCGGTGCCACCGCCGCCGGTCGATGTGGCGCGCGACATTGAGGTGCAGGGCGCCGCCGGCAAGCTCGCCGCGCGGCTCTATCGCAACGGCAGCGGACGCGCGCCGACCGTGATCTTCTTCCACGGCGGCGGCTGGGTCGCCGGCGATCTCGAGACGCATGATCGCCAGGCGCGCAACCTGGTGATCGAGACCGGCGCCGTGGTGATCTCGGTCGATTACCGCCGCCCGCCGGAGACGCGCTTCCCCGGCGCGTTCGACGATGCATTCGCTTCCATCCGCGACGTGATCGCGCGTCTCGGCGAATTCGGCGGCGATCCGCAGCGCATCGGCGTCGCCGGCGATTCCGCGGGCGGCAATCTTGCCGCTACCACTGCGCTCGCCTGCCGCGATGCCGGCATCAAGCTTGCCGGGCAGCTCTTGGTCTATCCCGTCACCGATGTCGTCGGCAATTTCGCCGACGCGGCGGAGAACGCCAGGTATCCGTCGCGCACCGAGAATGCGGAGGGCTACTTCCTGTCGCGCGCGGTGATGGAGTGGTTCTGCGGGCACTATCTCGCCGACAAGGCTGACGGCACCGACTGGCGCGTCTCGCCGCTGCGCGCCAAAAGCCTCGCCAGCGTCGCGCCGGCCGTGGTCACGACAGCCTGGTTCGATCCGCTGCGTGACGAGGGCCACGCCTACGCCAAGGCGCTTAAGGCCGCCGGCGTGCCGGTGACGTATCATTCCGGCGAAGGCCTCATCCACGGCTATTTCGGCCTCGGCGACGCCTCGGAGGCTGCGCGCGCCGAAGCGCGACGCGCGCGGGCCGATTTCAAGGTGCTGTTGGAGAAGGGGGTGTAACTCTCCAGTCGTCCCGGCGAAGGCCGGGACCCATAACCACCACAGCCTGTTGTTGCAACGGGCTGTGGCCCCAGCGTCGCGCCACACCATCCGGTCGGGGTAATGGGTCCCGGCTCCCGTGCGCAATTGCGCACTAGGCCGGGACGACGATGTGGAGAGGCCAGCCTTAAATCGCTCCCCTCAATCACTCCCGATCGTGTCGCCGAATAGCTCCCAGGTCTCGCCGTTGAACTTCTGCAACCGCATCGCCTGAATCGGGAAGTAGTCGGTCGGCGAGGTCTTGATCTTGATGCCGGGCAAGAGCATCGGCAGCGTGGTGTCGAGGTTGGCGGCCTGCTTCATGATGTTCTCATGGGTGAGGTCGTCGCCGCACTGCTTCAGCACCTGCACGGTCGCCTCCGCCACCACATAGCCGTAGACGATCAGCTGGTCCTGCAGATTGCCTTCGGGGAAGTACGTCTTCATGAAGTCCTGCCAGGCGATGACGTCCGGATCCGTCTTCCACTGCGGATCGTTGGGATCCTTCAGCGAGTAGGACGAGATGATGCCCTTGGAGTATTCGAAGCCGGCCGGCTTCAGCACCGAGGACACCGAGGTCGAGGTCGCCGCGAGGAAGAACATGTCGGGCTTCCAGCCGATCTCGCCGATCTTCTTGATCGCCTGCGCCGCCTGCTTGGGGATCGCGTGCATGAACAGCACGTTGGCGCCGGAGGATTTCAGCTTCACGATCTGGCTGTCGACCGTCGGATCGGTCGATTCATAGGTCGCTTCCGCCACCACCATTTTCGCGGTGTTCTCCGGCCCCAGCCCCTTCTTGAAGCCGTTGCCGTAGTCCTTGCCGGCGTCGTCGTTCTGGTAGAACAGCGCGATTTTGGCGTCCGGCTTGTTGGCCAGCACATATTTCGCATAGACCGCGGTCTCGGCCTGGTACGACGGCTGGAAGCCGATCGTCCACGGATAATGCGCGTAGTCGCCCCACAGCGTGGCGCCGGCGCCGACGAACAGCTGCGGCACCTTCTTGTCGTTGAGATATTTGCGCACGGCCAGGCCGGTCGGCGTGCCCAGCGGGTTGAGGATCGCGGCGACCTCCTCCTGCTCCACCAGCTTGCGGGTCTGCTCCACGGTCTTCGGCGGCGAGTAGCCGTCGTCGAGCGTGATCAGATTGATCTTGCGCCCGTTCACGCCGCCCCGGTCGTTGATCATCCTGAAATAGGCGGCCTGCGTTTTCGCGATCACGCTGTAGGCCGATGCCGCGCCCGAGAATGGCGAGGTCTGGCCGAGCTTGATCTCGGTGTCGCTGGCGCCGGTGCCGTATTTCTTTTCCGCAGCCTGCGCCTGTGCCGCTAGCGCAATCGCCGCCGCGACCGTGATGGCCTTCCACATCATTCGAGAGCCTCCCTTTGCGTTTATTGTTGTTCGCAAGGGAGAGCTTACGCAGCCCGCACGCGCCAGGCTTGTGGCGAGAAGCTGGAGCAGGGATGCGAAAATGCGGCCGCAACGCAGCGGGTTACCGTTGTCTCGCGAAGCGGAGACAGTGGTCATAGAGGCTTGCCGCGATGTGGAATCGCGCTTCTTACCTCGCCCCGCCTGCGGGAGGGGTCGGATCGCATCGCAGATGCGATCCGGGTGAGGGGGTACAGGTCTATCGGCAATCTCGTGTGTGGAGAGAAGCCCCTCACCCTGACCCTCCAAGAGCGAGCTTCGCTCGTCCCGACTCCGCGAAGAGCGGGGAGAGGGAAAGCTCTACCGAACGCTGCCCGTGGTTTCGGGATCGGTCGGCAGCACGATGGCGCCGGCGCGGTTGGCGGCGGCGGTGGTGATCATGCCGGGGTCGCCCACGCTGACATTGCGGGGCGGGTTGAATTCGAGGAGAAACAGCGCGGCCGTGGCCAGCACCGCCACGGCGGCGGCCGCGAGCGCAGGCACCAGTCTTCCGCGCGTCTCGGATGCGCGAACTTGCATTTACCAAATCCTTTGCGTGGGTCGTCTTTCGGCTACGATCTAGGTGGGGCCCGGCTTCTTCCCAAGGGTGCGGCGCACGCGCCTCACGATGAGTTGTGCCGACCGTGATCCTCTTCACGGTCCCGCAGGGTTGCGGAGAGTGCCGCGCCGAATCGCGAGCGTGGTTGAGCGTCTGGTTAGACGACAATCATATGAAAGAGATCGTAACGTTTTGCATGCGCCTCATGCGATCGTGATGCGCCTCCTTATCTTTGAAATCTTCTTTGTCTGAAGGCGTTTTTCGTTAAGTCTTCTTTCACCGGATGCCCTTCCGAGCAGTCGCGCGATCGTCCATGGCAGGAACTGTCAGCAGCGAAGTTCGGCGCGGGCGAAGGTGTCCCGCCGTCTTGTCGCCGAAGCCTTCGGCGAAGGCGGAAGCCTCTCGCGAAGTCGGAAAGACAATCCATCTCTCAGCGGCTCACGCGATGGATTGCTTTACTCCGCGTGCGACGACTCGAAGCAAATTCTCCTTCGCCTGCTCCATCATCGCGCGCGCTCGCCGCGACGCGCAGGTCGGATCGATTCACATGTCAGACAGCAGAGCGATGAGCGCGCGTAGTCTCGCGGCCTGATCGGCCCGAGCTTTGCGGCAGATGGACCCTCGCGTTGAAGCAGAGGGCGCAGGGAACGCCGGGTGCCAGCACGCACCCATGGGCCCCGTGCAACAAAAAAGCACGGGGGGTAGGACCACAGGTACGGCCGGGCGATCCCGGCGTTCCCCGCGCGGATGGTTTTACGGCTTATACGTGCTCTCCCCGGCGAGACTGGGCTTGCTTGTCACCGTCTTCACAAGACGCGTTAGCGTTTTGTGAAAAGACACCAGCCACTAGGGCGTCAGGACCACACGCTTTCACCGTCCGCGAGAAGCTGCGCTCGTCAGGCGCGCCCACAGCGTCCACCGCATCCCGCACCCAACGTCCGTGACGATCGCGATACGCCCCTCTCAGAGGAGGCGGGACGCGCGATTTGTAATGCTGAGTTGGGGTGTCGGGGAAGAGGAATATTTTCGTAGCGGGGACTGGACAGGGTGTGTCGCGTTGACATTGCTGGTGAAATTCGATTTTTGGCGCACCGCGATTATTGTTGTGGCAAATGAGCCGCGCTAGATGACATCAGACGCTTTGGCCGGACCACCCAATTCACCCACCAGCAACTCAATCCATTTATCGTTGTAAGTGTAGTCGTTGTGAGCAGCGTGATAAATACAGAAGTCCCTGTTAGTTTTGTCTGGGGTCTTCGAGCCTGACGGAGGTCGCACCTTGTGAGTTTACCACGCGGATGTGTGGTCACTCATGTTGAAGATCTTTCCAGTTGCCTTCCTAACTATCTTGACGACGTCACCAGGCTTATACCGGTACAAATCATCGGCGATCTTGAATTTCTGTAGGACGTTTTGGATGGTCTTGCCTTCAGCGGAATCGGGACTCACAAATTGAATGTGAGCTTTTCCCTTGGACGCGCTGTCGAAGGTGTACACGACCCTAAATTGATACTCCAAGTCATCAAGGTCCTCCGCGCTCACATCCTTCTTGAGTAGAGCATCGAGGGCGGTAATATTTGGCGGAAGATCGTAGGCGGAGATTTGGGCCATCTGTTCCAACTCTAGCTTGCCAAATTGCAAAGCAACCGCCAACTCGTGTTGTAAACTGAGGCGTGAGCCAAACCAATCCACTAACGTCTTGTCGAAATTCAAACAGCATGCTTGAAACAGAGATAGCCATTTGATGTCGCTGCGTCCAGCATCTTGTGTTCGACATCGTCACGAATGGTCTTTAGAGCCAAGAGATTTCTCTTGATGCCTTTGGATAACGTGTTGTCCGGACGTGACAGCATGTAGCTCAAAGCAAATGTCGTTCCGTCCGTATTTGTTGGCGAGATACCTAAACGTTCGTAGCGCTCGTGCAGCAAGTACGTCCACGCGATGTTAGCGAGGACGGCGAAGACCTCCGTCTTGAAGCGGTACAGTCCACTGTTAAAGATTGTAGCTGCAAGGGCCATAGCTTCTCGGGCGCGAATGAGGCGTTCATCACCGTAAAGATTGAGCCCGGTAACAGGGTCGAAGCTTCTTTTCTTCCTACGAAAGAGGGCAACCTCTTCAGCTGAAGCGGGCGTGATGTCCGCGTTCTTCTTTACTCCAGCAATGCGGCCAAAATTTATGGTGGCGCTACGCTCGTAGTTCACGAGCGTAAGGATGTCTTGGTTGCGCATCCCTTCGGCCAAGAGGGCTTTGATTACTCTCTTTTCCTCATCCGTAAGAGCAGTTGGAGCTTTCTTCGGGATTTTTGCCAAGTGTGTGCTCCGTACAGGATGCAAACGCCGTCGATCGTGTGCTCTTTGTGGCTCGGCTTCACGATTTAGAGGCGAGGCATGAGAACGCGTCTTTTATGAGATAGATATTCAGCTTGTTGGTTTTATCATTCATGGCTCGGCTTGCCTGCTGCTACTTGTTGTGCAGCCGAGAGTTGGTGCGCCACGTGCGCCTATCAATGACACTACGTAGGTCGATCTTCTGTTCTTCATCGCGCGGAAAACGCGTGTTGATAAGTGAAACGGGCGCCTGAGAAACGCGCTCTAGTTCTTCAATAAATTTGATCGTATCGATGTGTAGCTGTTCAAAGCGGCGAGCGTCCTTGTTGATCACGTTCAAGTAGTCAGCAAATGTGAGTACGATGTCGGTGGGCGCATTCAAGACGCATGCGTTGCGGAATTGATCCCACTCGAACCAACCTACTCGACGTGGTCGTTTGGTAGTCGAAGTAATCTCCAACTTGGTAATCTCATCGGCGTCTAGCCCCGCCTGTGTCGCTACTTCGGCAAACGTGACTTCATGTTTGAGCGGACCCGAGGTTTCTTTCCCGCCATCCGGGTTGCCTACCCGGATTGGAGTTGGGCGTACCACCATCAATATGCGGCGAACGCGAGAGGGTGAGATTCCCGCTTCTGCTAAGCAACCCGCTACATTTGTATCGCGCGAGGTTACATAAGGATAAGGGCCGTGAAAGATACTCAATCCGCTACCTTGAGTGCCTTCCAGTAGGATCGATTGTCCCTCTCGATAAGCTGTCTCAAGGTGCGCAACGATCGCGCCGCGATATGGAGGCTTATCGCCGACGAACGGTTCGAGTTCTGGGACATCGCGGGCCAATCGAACTGCACCCCGCTTTCCTCTGAGAAGAATTCTTCGAGCCGCCGCAGCGCCACTGCCTCTTCCCGTTGATGCGATGCTCTTTTTAAGTTCCTCTTCGCTCGAGAAATCACTCTTCTCAATGATCATCGCTTGCGGATCGATAAAGAGCCGATCAGGTGTCACCTTACACTCGGCGATCTCCTTCAGGAGGGCCTCGGCGTAGATGGTCATTCCTGGGCCTAATAAGAGCTTAGCGTTCGTATCGCGGGCACCCGATGGCAATTGGTGATATGTGTAAACCCCAGACGAACTCGAGACCGTATGTCCCGCGTTCGGCCCTCCGACGCGTACGAGAATGTCGTAGTCGTTAGCTAGATATGCGGCGATATGGCCTTTGCCTTCGCTGCCGTACATTCCTCCAACAACGACGTCTACGCACCGTATGTCTGGACCACTATACAGACCAAGCCGTGCAGCCACTCTCACCAACGTATCGGCGCTGTCTGTGCGGGCTGTATTAATGCGGACATCTGCGTCATTCTTGAATTCTTCGATGTCGTTTTCATTCTTAATGAGGTCGGCATCCGTGTATGACTGATCCGTCTCCCCCGGTCGTTCAGCGTTCTTCTTCCTGTAGCGCTGCTCTAGGAATTTTTTGGGGGCCCACAAGTGCACGTGAATGACGCTGAAACTGTGGTCCGTCCGGAAATGCTGCAGTTGATCCCATGTTCGTACGTTGTCGACGACGATAGGATGGTTGCGTGTTAGATGTCCTGCCTCTTTAGCGACTTCATTAAAGAGCCAAGAATGATTCGTTTTCTTGTCGAGTTCATCGCCGAGGAGTTGGAGAGCTAAACGATCGGTGGGCCGGCCATCCGCCACCGCCTTTGATTTTAGAATGCTGCTAGTACTGACCGAGTGATATCCAAATTCTTCTCTTAGCCGCTGGGCAAGTTCTGACTTTCCGGTGCAAATATGGCCGCTAATTAGGACAACTTGGCGCATCCTCGCTTCATCTCCATCATAAAAATGTTCGCTGCGATCCGTTTTTGCTCCTAGCGCAGCCTATCGAACTCAAGTCCGTTACCGCGCCAGTCTGGATCGGCAATTGCTTGAGCAATGAAATCGTCGACTGATTTTCCATGTTTCTTGCTGCGCGGATAATTACCGGGTGGTTCGGATAACTCCGCGCGCCAAGCGCGCTCAATCTGCGAAAGAACAGTACGCGCGATTTTTAGATCCTCTTCAGAATAACAAAGCACGGTGGTGTCGTTGGGGAGGAACAGATCACCGTGGATGAGAACCTCGATCATCGTAC
Organism: Bradyrhizobium sp. ISRA436; assembly: GCF_029910015.1. Taxonomy (NCBI): domain Bacteria; kingdom Pseudomonadati; phylum Pseudomonadota; class Alphaproteobacteria; order Hyphomicrobiales; family Nitrobacteraceae; genus Bradyrhizobium; species Bradyrhizobium sp. ISRA436. Next base: position 7,289,471 of record NZ_CP094519.1, on the reverse strand, counting down.
CCAGAGGCAGGTGCTTTTTCAGCATTGCCATCTGATCGTCAGTAGTTCTTGCAATGGGTATTTGGTGACCTGGGTAGTAGCGCCCATTGGTGTTTGATTCTGGTGCGCCGCATTTCTCTCCGCGCCTTAGGTAGCGAGTCATAGCGACGTTGAACCGACAAAGGCTAAAACCAGCCGCTTCGATCGATCGGGCCGGCACGCTCAAGGCCAGATGAGGGAAGCCTGCTCCGAGCTTCGCCTTTAGTATTCGTGGTTGATGATCGAGAGTGAGGTGGGCGTATTCGCCGAACCCTCTCGCGACGTCTTGGCCGTGCGACATTGAGCGCAGATGCGTTGACTTAAAGCCTGCCGCATAGAGGGAAGGCTTGCTCAGGATTGCACAGGAGCGCCCAATGAAGGGCAGGTAGTGTAGAGGTGTATAGTGCTGAACGGATTGAATTCCGTTAGCTAACAAAGCGCCCATAGTAGTCTTGAAATCCGATCGACAATTTAAAGTAGCATGCAAGCACGATCCAGAAACTGCGTCAAACAAGCGCCAGTCGCACAAACAAAAACGGCCGGGTCATCCGACCCGGCCGTTCAAAACTCTCTCCGCTGCTTTCCTCTGGAGCGATGTGTCGCAGCCAGCTCAGCTCGCCTTCTTCACCGGCGCCGGCTTGCCGACCTTCTTCTCGATCGCGCGCTTGAGTTCGAGGGCGCGGGGCGAGAGCGCCTCGGCCTTGGCCTTCAGCAGATAGGCGTCGAGGCCGCCATTGTGGTCGACGCTCTTGATCGCGCTGGTCGAGACGCGCAGGCGCACGTTGCGGCCGAGCGCCTCCGAGATGAAGGTGATGTTGGCCAGGTTCGGCAGGAAGCGCCGCTTGGTCTTGATGTTCGAGTGGCTCACCTTGTGGCCCACCTGGGGGCCCTTGGCCGTCAGTTCGCAGCGCCGGGACATTTTACAAAATCCTTTTCCATCCCCGCCTCTCCATCAGGCGTGCAATCACACGGCCCGCGCGGGGGTTTTGAATTCGCGTCCATTTTCCAGGAACCGCGGGTGTATAGGGGGAGATCGCGAAAGCGTCAAGATTATATCGCCGCATGGGCGCCCCGGAAATTGCCGGTTCATAAGCCGTTCCAGCCACTTAACGGCGGAGATGGCAACCATATAAAGGGCGTATTCGGCTGCAATTCTGGTTCCATAAGGACGCGCGCGGGTTTGACGAGGCGTGTTCGGGGCGCAAGACGGCGTCCCCTTTTGCGGAACACGCGTTGTCTGGCCAATTCGACTGCCTAAATGACACGATCGAGCGCCGATAGCAGGACCGTCAGGTAAGTGACTACCCCGATTGCCATTTTGCCGCCCTCCGGGTGGCTGCTCGGCCTGTTGGCCGGCGCATTCATGCTGTTCGGTCCGGAGGCTGCGAAGGCCCAGGGGCGGCTCGATGCGCAGTATGAGGCGACGCTTGCCGGTATCCCGGTCGGCAAAGGCTCCTGGACCGTCGAAATCGGCGACGACACGTTCTCCGCCTCGGCCCAGGGTGGGACCGCGGGGCTTCTGAAGGCGTTCGCCGGCGGCACCGGCAGCGGCGCCTCGCAGGGGCGCGTCGTCAACGGCGCGCTGGTGGCGAATTCCTACACCGCGACCACCACCACCTCGAAGAAGTCAGAGACGATCCGGATGGTGCTCGCCAACGGCAACGTCAAGGATTCCACCATCGAGCCGGTGCCGCCTGTCGATGCCGATCGCATCCCGGTCACCGACGCGCACAAGAAGGGCGTGTTCGATCCGATGACCGGCTCGATGCTGCGCGTGCCCGGGAATAGCGAGCTGATGAGCCCGGATAGCTGCCGCACCGCCGCCGGCGTGTTCGACGGCCGCATGCGCTACGATCTCAAGCTGGATTACAAGCGCGTGGTGACGGTGAAGGCCGAGCGCGGCTATCACGGCCCGGCGCTGGTCTGCGCGATCTATTTCGTGCCGATCTCGGGCTACATCCCCGATCGCCCCGTGATCAAATATCTCGCCGCTCAGCGCAACATCGAGATCACGCTGGTGCCGATCGCAGGCACGCGCATCCTGGTGCCGTTCCGCATGACCATCCCGACCCCGCTCGGGCCTGCGATGCTGGAAGCCACCTCGTTCGTCACGTCAGCCGCGCCGCCGCGCGTGGCGAAGACGCAGTAGCGGCGGGCAAAACATCTCGTCATTGCCGGGCTTGACCCGGCAATCCATCGTTTCGAGAGAGGTCTTTGGGTTGATGGATGCCCGGGTCAAGCCAAGGACGAGCCCGGCCATGACGAGTGACGAGAAGCGGCGGGAATGCTTTCCCCTTCACCCAACGGGAGAGGGTTCCTCGCCCCAGGCATGCAGCAAACGTCGCCGGAATCCGGTTGACTCTTGCCCGATTCTGATTCGACTCGGCGATATCAGGAATTTAGGGGACTCAGCACCTTTACCAGCCGCTTGTGGAGCCCAGATAAACTTGATCTAGTGCCGCCGCCCGAAGGTCACCCGAGATGTTGCGGTGAACGTTTCAGGCCTGGAGGGGAGTCAGCGATTCGGGCGCGATTCGTTCTCAACTCGTTCCGAAGCTTAAGTTTGGCGCGAAAAGCGTCGCATTGTGAGACAGATTTTGCGAAACACGCTGCCAGACCGTCACCCCCGCGCAACGGCTCCGCCGTTGTCGCTGGAGGAGGCCGCGCAGCGGCCGTCTCGAAGGGCGACAGCCCCGCTTCGTCCGCGAGAGGAAAGTCCGATCAAAACGTGCGCATAGATCTCGGCCGTGCATCCTTCGAGACGCGCTACGCGCTCCTCAGGATGACGGAACGGCTATAACGCCACCAGTTCAAGAAACACCTGCAACAGATGGCTTTCTCATCCTCGTTCGGAAATGACCGCGTGCCCGGCGCTGGCGTCACCGCCGTCCTTGGGCCGACCAACACCGGCAAGACGCATCTGGCGATCGAGCGGATGCTGGCGCACTCGTCGGGCGTGATCGGCCTGCCGCTGCGGCTGTTGGCGCGTGAGGTCTACAACAAGATCGCCGATCGCGCGGGCGAGGAGAGCGTCGCGCTCATCACCGGCGAGGAGAAGATCAAGCCGAAATCGCCGCGCTTCTGGGTCTCGACTGTCGAGGCGATGCCGCGCGATCTCGATGTCTCTTTTCTTGCGGTCGACGAGATCCAGATCGCCGCCGATCTCGAGCGCGGGCATGTCTTCACCGATCGCATCCTCAATCGCCGCGGCCGCGACGAGACGCTGCTGCTGGGGGCTGCGACGATGCGGCCGATCATCGAGCGGCTGCTGCCTGGCGCCTCCATCGTGACGCGGCCCCGATTGTCGCAGCTCGAATTCGCCGGCGATCGCAAGATCACGCGGCAGCCGAGAAGAACGGCAATTGTCGCGTTCTCGGCCGACGAGGTCTATGCGATCGCCGAGTTGATCCGCCGCCAGCATGGCGGCGCCGCGGTGGTGCTCGGCTCGCTCAGCCCGCGCACACGCAATGCGCAAGTCGCGATGTTCCAGAGCGGCGACGTCGATTATCTCGTCGCCACCGATGCGATCGGCATGGGGCTCAATCTCGACGTCGATCACGTCGCCTTTGCCTCCGACCGCAAGTATGACGGCTATCAGTTCCGCCGCCTGACGCCGGCCGAATTCGCGCAGATCGCGGGCCGCGCCGGCCGCGCCACGCGCAACGGCACCTTCGGTACCACCGGGCGCTGCGCGCCGTTCGAGCCGGAACTGGTGAACGCGCTGCAGAACCACACCTTTGATGCCGTGAAGATGCTGCAATGGCGCAACGCCAGGCTCGATTTCGCCTCGCTCGGCGCATTGCAGGTGTCGCTGACGCTGCCGCCCGGCCACGAGACGCTGACGCGGGCACCGGTCGCGGAGGACCAGCGCGTGCTCGACCATGTCGCACGCGACGCCGAGGTGCGCGATATGGCGCATGGGGCGGCCGCCGTGGAGCGGCTGTGGGAGGCCTGCCAGGTCCCGGACTACCGTAAAGTGTCGCCGGCCGCCCATGCCGAACTCGTGACCACGCTGTACGGCTTCCTGATGCAAAAGGGGCGTATCCCTGACGCATGGTTCGCCGCCCAGGTCGACCAGGCCGACCGCATCGACGGCGATATCGACACGTTGTCGGGCCGAATCGCGCAGATTCGCACCTGGACCTTCGTCGCCAACCGGCCGGACTGGCTGTATGACCCGGAGCATTGGCAGGGGATCACGCGCGAGCTCGAAAATAAATTATCCGATGCCCTGCATGAACGGCTCACGGAGCGTTTCGTTGACAGGCGGACCAGTGTATTGATGCGCCGCCTGCGGGAGAACTCAGTTTTGAATACGGAAATTGGCAAAACCGGCGAAGTGATCGTGGAAGGTCATGTGATCGGCCGGCTCGATGGATTCACCTTTGCGCCCGATGCCGCGGAAGCCGGCTCTGACGCCAAGGCCCTGCAGGCCGCCGCCCAGCAGGTGCTGGCGCGCGAGATCGACGGGCGTGCCGAGAAACTGGGCGCCGCCCCCGACGAGCAGTTCGTGCTGACCTCCGACGGCACTATCCGCTGGACCGGCGATGCGGTGGCCAAGCTGGTCGCCGCCGAGGACGCGCTGCATCCGCGCCTGCGCATCATTTCCGACGAGCGGCTGACCGGCGCCTCGCGCGAAGCGGTGCAGAACCGGCTCGACCTCTGGCTCAAGACCCATATCGAGAAGCTGCTCGGGCCGCTGTTCGAGCTCTCCAAGGCCGAGGATCTGCAGGGCATTGCCCGCGGCATCGCCTTCCAGCTCGTGGAGGCGCTCGGCGTGCTCGAGCGTGCGAAGATCTCGGCCGAGATGAAGGATCTCGACCAGCCGTCGCGCGCCACCTTGCGCAAATACGGCGTGCGGTTCGGCGCCTACCACATCTATTTCCCGCAGCTCTTGAAGCCCGCGGCGCGCTCGCTGGCCTCGCTGCTGTGGGCCGAGAAGCAGAACAATGTCGACATGGGCGCGCTGTCGAACGTGCAGCATCTGGCGTCGAGCGGCCGCACCTCGTTCCCGGTCGACAAGGCCTTGCCGCGCGATGCCTATCGCGTGCTCGGCTATCGCCAGTGCGGCGAGCGCGCGGTGCGCGTCGACATCCTGGAGCGGCTCGCCGATCTGATCCGCCCGGCGCTGGCCTGGCGCGAGACCTCGCCGGGCGAGAAGCCCGCCGGCGCGTTCGACGGCCGCGGCTTTGTCGTGACCCAGGCGATGACCTCGCTGACCGGTTCGGCAGGCGAGGATTTCGCCTCGATCCTGCGCGCGCTCGGCTACCGCATGGATCGCCGTCCGCCGCTGCCGCCGAAGCCCGTCGAACCCGCACCGGCCGAGAGCACCGAGGCGGCCGCCGCCGAGACGCCGGCGGAGGCAACCACGGACGTCACCGCCGATGCGCCGGTCGAGGTCAGCGCAGACATTGCCACCGAGACGCCGGTCGAGGCCAGCGCCGAAGCGCCGGAGGCGGATGCCGCCAGCGATCAGCCGGTGTCCGGCGATCCCGCGCCGTCGGCCGCGCTGCTGCCCGAAGTCGGCTTCGCGCCCGCCACGGATGAAGCGACCCCGGCTGCCGCCGAGGCGCAGCCCGAGGCCGTCGCCCAAGCCGCGCCGGAACCTGTGGCACCGGCCGAAGCGCCTGGCGCTGATGCCGCGGCCGAGCCCGCCGCGTCCGATGCCCCCACCGAGACGGCAACCGCCGAAGCGGCGCCGGCCGAGGCTGCACCGGCAGAGGCTGCCGCCGCCGCGCCCGAGACGCCGGCGGAGCCGCAACTGGTCGAGGTCTGGCGTCCCGGTGGTCGGCCCGACGAGCGCCGTCCGCATCATCGGGGTCACGACCGCAACCGCGGCCGTCACCAGGGCAAGTCTGCCGAGGGCGGTGCACAGGCCGCCGAAGGCGGCAAGCGCGAGCAGCACCGCAGGCCGCGCCGTCACCAGGATTTCCGCACGCCGCGCCCCGGAGCACCCGCCGATGCGTCGGCGACGCCTGCCGATGGCGCACAGGCCCGCGACAATCGCGAGGGCCGCGACCAGCGCCGCGAGCGCTTCGAGGGCAAGGGGCGCGATCGCGACAACGAGCGCCGCCGCGACAAGTTCGGCGGCGACCGCAAGGGCGAGCGCGGCGATCGGGACCGCGGCGGCCGCGATTTCGGCCGCGACAAGCGCGACGGCGGGCCGTCGCATCGGCCCTATGCGTCAAGCGCGCCGCGCGAGCGCGACCGGCCGATCGATCCGAACTCGCCATTCGCAAAGCTCGCCGCGCTGAAGGAACAGCTCGCCAGCAATCGCAAGGAATAATCCAAGCCTTTGGACCGACAGCGCCTCGACAAATGGCTGTGGCACGCGCGGGTGGTGAAGGCCCGCACCAGCGCGGCCGCGCTCGTCGAGTCCGGGCACGTCCGCATCAACGGCGTGCGCGAGACATCGCCGGGGCATGCGGTCAAGCTTGGCGACGTCGTCACCGTCGCGCTCGATAACAGCGTCCGCGTCCTGAAAGTCGCAGGCTTTGCCGAGCGGCGCGGCGACGCCACGTCGGCACGCGTGCTCTATGACGATTTGCAAGCCGGCAAGGAGTAGTTATCTAGGGGGCAGCAATTTGGATTTGCGCCGGAACGCCTTTCGCTTTTGGAGCCGATTCCCTTGCGGCTGCGGTATTCCTGCGCTAGGCAACCCCTGAAAAAGTTGACCGTTTTCGGAGTTTTGGATGACCTACGTCGTCACTGAAGCCTGCATCAAGTGCAAATATACCGACTGCGTTGAGGTCTGCCCCGTCGACTGTTTCTACGAGGGCGAGAACATGCTGGTCATTCATCCCGAGGAATGCATCGATTGCGGCGTGTGCGAGCCGGAGTGCCCGGCCGACGCCATCAAGCCGGACACCGAGCCGGGCCTGGAGAAATGGCTCGAGGTCAACCGCGATTACGCCAAGAGCTGGCCGAACATCACCCAGAAGAAGGACGCGCCCGAAGACGCCAAGGAGTGGGAAGGCAAAGAGGGCAAGTTCGAGAAATATTTTTCTCCGAACCCGGGAACCGGTGACTGATTCGCTGATCCTACCCCGGTAAGGGCGGGTTCCGGACCCTGCACGGCCTGCCGATTTAACCCTATTGACGGACATATGACCGCAAGGTCCCGCCTTGTGTCCGGAATCGGGCGTAAATCATTGATTTTTGCGGAAAATGTGCTATATCGACCACATTACAGGCCAAGAACCCGCTGCCATGCGTATCCTGTGGCTTCGAGGTTCCCGCAACTCGAACAGGGGCGTGGCAGTTTCCGCGCGCAGGCTGTGTCACAGAAAACGCGTAAAAAGAGTGCTTCAAAGACGACCAAGAAAGCCGCTGTTGTTGCTCGCAGCGCACTCAAGGGCCATGCCAAGGCGCCTGTGAAGGATGCCAGGAAGGCTTCGGCCGCAAAGTCCTCAAAGAACAAAAGAAGCGTGATGCCAGAAAAGACTGCCAAGACTGCCGCGAAAGCGGCAGCTGCGAAGACCAGTGCCGCCGCGAAGGTCGCCCCCAAGCCTGCCGCCGCGCACAAGCCGGCCGCTGCGCACAAGCCGGCTGCTCCGAAGGCTGCCGCTCCCGCCGCTGCTCCGAAGGCTGCCGCCAAGCCGGCCGCCGCACCGCGCGCGGAAGAGAAGAAGGTCGTGACCCAGCGTCAGGGCTTCAAGGCCAATGAATTCGTCGTCTATCCGGCTCACGGTGTCGGCCAGATCCTGGCCATCGAGGAGCAGGAGATCGCGGGCGCCAAGCTCGAGCTGTTCGTGATCAATTTCATGAAGGACAAGATGACGCTGCGCGTTCCGACGGCGAAGGTCGCCAATGTCGGCATGCGCAAGCTGTCGGAGCCGGCGCTGGTCAAGAAGGCGCTGGAGACGCTGAAGGGCCGCGCCCGCGTCAAGCGCACCATGTGGTCGCGCCGCGCCCAGGAATACGAAGCGAAGATCAATTCGGGCGACATCGTCGCGATCGCTGAGGTGGTCCGCGATCTCTATCGCTCGGAATCGCAGCCCGAGCAGTCCTATTCCGAACGCCAGCTCTATGAAGCGGCGCTCGACCGCCTGTCGCGCGAAATCGCCGTGGTGCAGCACTCGACCGAGACCGAGGCGGTCAAGGAAATCGAGAGCCAGCTCGCGAAGAGCCCGCGCCGCGGCGCCAAGGCCGAAGCTGCGGAAGGCGACGCCGAGGGCGACGCCGACGGGGACGATCTCGACTCCGATGGCGACGACACCGCGGTAGCCGACGAGGCCGCGTAAGCAGCGCTTGCCGGAATTCAGACGGAAGGCCCGGTCGAAAGACCGGGCCGTTTGTTTTGGACGGCAAGGGCCAGTTGTATGTGATGAGGTCGGCCGCGCTTCCACCTCTCCCCTTGTGGGAGAGGTCGGATTGCATCGTCAGATGCAATCCGGGTGAAGGGTTCAGGTCTGTCCGTGAACGAGCGTCCCTTGAGAGACTCGCTCAGTACGACCGCTGCTTGATGCCCCAGCGACCGCCCTCCGATGTCACGATCCAGAGGTTGCGATGATGGCTTGCGATCGATCCGTCGGCGCGGTCGCGGGTGTATTCCACCAGCAGATGAACCTTGCGCGAGCTGACCAGCACGGGGTCCTTGCGCTGATAGGTGCTCTTCGCCCATCCGGTGGTGCGCGCCAGGTCGTCGAAGAATGACGCCGGCAACTGGCCCGCCTGCTCCCAGATCACGACCCGCTCGCCGGACAGGATAATGTGCGGGAAATGCAGCAGCGCGTCCAGGCCGGCGAGATCGCGGGCATTGAAACGGTCGGTGAAATCATCGATGCAGCGGATCGCCTCCGCGATGACAGTTGCGTCATCGGCAGCATCGGAGCGAGGCTGGAAGAGGCTATAGGCATTGCTCATGCACCGCTGTATACCGGCAGCGACGCGGTTGGCAACAATGGTTCGGTCGCAACACTCCAGCCGACTGTATGCCGACATTGCTGGTTCTTGATCCAGCGATGCCGCGTTGCCAATCTTCGCACGGATATTAAGTCGAATTCCTGTCTTTATCGCATCGAGCGCGGAACGATAGCTGACTTTAGTCCTCCAAGCAGGTCGCTCCCGTATCTTGACTCTAGCTTTGCTAGAAAAGTCGGTTCGACATCGTGCACGAATGCAAGAAGGCCTGCGAGCTCCGCGCGTTGCTGCAGCGTGAGCTTCCCACAAAGCTCGTAGTGCAGAGCGGCGCGAATCTTTCGCTTTCGATCATGCCCGAGTGAAACGTGCTTGTCGTTGGTGAGAACAAGGCCTGTCACGAGGCGCTTGTACTTAGTCGTTGCCACCACGGTTTTCTTCGCATTCAATGTCAAAATAGGCGACGTAATCTCCCGTAGTTTCCGGCGTAGCCCTTTCTCGACACCGGTTAGAAAGCCTGTTCTTTTAGCGGAAAACGTCAGGTCGTCGGCATAGCGTGTATATGTAACCCTGTCAGAGCTCACCATTTCAGTGATCTGCGTGTCGAAATCGTTCATAAGAACGTTGGAGAGCGCAGGAGATGAGGGTGCGCCAATAGCGAGCCTAAGTCGTTGGCTACCTACAGATCGATGGAAGAAAATATTCGTGCTGATCCAAACGTCGTTCGGATCATCGAATAACGATCTCTGATGACAATAAACTTGCCAATCGCGAGAGGTTATTGATGGAAAGAAATCCTTGAAATCGAACTTTAGGATTGGCCCATTCTGTGCGTGAGCAGCCGCGTTGGCCTTGATGGAAACACCGGGTCTGTAAGCAGTGGCAGCGGGATGAACGGGGAGTTCGTTAAGGAAGTTTCCAACTAAGATCCTTTGAAGAGCTTTGAGCTCGCGAGCAGGCTGAGAGATGAGCCTGTCTCCTCCGTTCCGCTTAGGAATTGAGTAAGTCTTGTACCGTACCGGGGCGTTTCTGACGATTCTCAAAACGTCGTACTCACTTAGTCCGGTTCCGGACACTAGAATGGGAAGGAGCTTACTCATAGAGAGCCTCCCCCGACTACTTGTGTAATGGCATTGTATCTGGGGGCGTCGTTTGCTTTCCAATGTTCACGGATCAGCCAACGACGTCGTTTCCTGTTCTTGATTTGAGCGGACTCCTTGGCAGGCAACGTTGCGGCGTTCTCCTTTGTCGCCACAGCTACAAAGTAGTCGCTTGATCCCTTGGAGACCTCCTTAATCCAACCCGCGGCCTTTGCGCAGTAGAGGTATCGATTTATTTCGGTGACCTCTCGCGGCACGTTGAGAACGCGAAGCACCTCTGAAATTTCCGTGACGCTTAATGCGCCATATTCTTGAACCAAGCCTACTATCAATTTTATGACGTGCCCCGAGCGCTGAGGGTCAAAAGTCGATGGCTCACGCGGCTTTTCGAGCCGGATAGTTAGAGGACTCACGAGCAGTGCCTTCAGAGCATCTTTATCTACGTGAGCTGCCGAGTTTCCTCGCATCCCTACTTCACTATCTCCAATTACAAAAATCGATTCGCGGCCGTGCTTGTTCTCTATCCAGCGAAGCGGGCCGAGCCTTACGAAGGAGTGATCCTGCCAGTGCTTATCGCGCACTATCACAAATAGACGTGAGGCGATCTCAGAAATCACCGCGAACGCGCCAAGCTCGGCTAAACTACCTTCGCTTTCGCAGAACAAGATGATTAGCTCAACGATCTGAGCAAAGTCAGTCTCGAATTGAAGTATGTCATCATATTTCGCGAAGAACAGAAAATCGGCCGTGATATCTTCCGCCTGAACCAATTCGCGGTCGCGAAAAATGGGGTTGTCTACGATCTTCAGAAACGCGTCGCGGAGAGATAGCGGTGTCTGTTCGGAAATATCTGACGTCTGGCCGCCACAGAGAAAAACAACGTCAGACGGCGCCTGGACGTGGATTTTCTCCGCGTCCAGGTCTGTTGCATAGAGTAGCGACAACTTAGCTTACCTTAAAAGCCCCAAACGAGAGCGACAGGCTATCGAGCGGAGCGTCCCCTTGGGGCGATAGCGTGTTGCTATCGTTTGGGGCACCAAACGCAGACAATAAGATGAGGTCTAGCGAAGCGCCGGACCAAGCACGTGCGAGTGCTTCGCGCGTAAGCTATTTATTAACTAGAGCGAATCGCGTACATGGTCAATCTCGCCACCATAGATTGATTTGCTTAATTAACAGGTTTGTTCAAAAGCAGCAGCTTTACCCGCATCGTCGCGATCGCCGAAAGGCTCGCTACATCTACCGCTCGAATCGCGGCTGAACAGTCGTCGTGCAGCACTCGACTGAGACCTCGCCGGTCAAGGAGATCGGCAGCCAACCCATCGCGAATCAGAACTTGAAATGAATCAGCAACGCATCTTCTGGGATGAATTGGTAACGTCACGCCGTGACGCGCGATACGTAGATCTATATCTTGCTCGAACGGAGCTCATCGATCGGTGTTTGAAGGGGTTCATAGCGATCGCCGCCAGCTCATCGATTGCAGGTTGGGCCATCATCAAGGAGTATTCGTTTGTCTGGGCAGCTGTGGTTGCAGGTTCGCAAGTTCTCCAGGTCGTTAAGGAATACCTCCCCTATAAGACCCGCTTAAGAGCGCTGACAGTCCTATCCCAGGACCTCAACGCGATCAGTTTGTCCGCCGAAAATCATTGGTATAAAGTCTGTACCGGGACGCTGTACGACGACGACATCCACGATCTCCGCTTTGATTTGAAACAACGCAAACTTGCGGCTTTGCAGAAAGCGTTTCCCAGTGCGGGCCTTCCACAAAATAAGAAGCTCGAAGAACGGGCTGAACGGGAAACGCTGGATTACTTCGCAATCTACACACGGGAGGAAACATGAGCGACAAAGCCAAACCACCTCATCCCACGACGCATAAAATAATCGGAGACCATAGGGGGGCGGTGCTGCCATCAAAGCCTGTGAAGGCACCTATGCCGCCGGTGCAACCGACGCGAGGGAGTCGCCCGCCGACGCCGCTAAAGCCGACAAAAAAGTGATCCAATGAAGCCCATCGTGACGATCTTAATGTTGCGAACTCCACCAACATGGGACGTCCGTGTGGTGAGTACTGCAAGCGGGCGATGCCTACGAGCTACTTCACCCGCTGCTTCTCGAGCTTGCGCGCCAGCGTGCGGCGGTGCATGCCGAGGCGGCGGGCGGTTTCGGAGATGTTGAAATCGGTCTCGATCAGCGTCTGGTGGATGCGCTCCCATTCCAGCGTCTTGATCGAGGTGGGGCGCGCGCCGACCTCGATGCCGGCATTGCCGGCCGCTTTCTGGAACGCGGCCTCGATGTCGTCGGTGTTGGATGGCTTTGCCAGATAGTGGCAGGCGCCGAGCTTGATGGCTTCGACCGCGGTGGCGATGCTGGCGAAGCCCGTCAGCACGACGATCAGCATCTCCGGATCATGCGCATGCAGCGCTTCCACGCAGGCGAGGCCTGAGGCGCCGCCGGCGAGCTTGAGGTCAACGACAGCATAACCGGGCGATTGCTGCTCCAGCAGCCCGCGGACCTCGTCGAGCGAGGCCGCGACGACGACGCCGTAGCCGCGGCGCTCGAACGAACGTCTGAGCGTGCGGGCAAAGCCGGTATCGTCCTCGACGATCAGAAGCTGGCGTTCATCCGTCAAGCTCGTCTCCGATCACTAGCGTCGAGAGCGGAAGCTCGAGCCGGACCGCGGCGCCGACATCGGGCCGGTTGCGCACCGTCACCACGCCGCCAAGCTTGCGCACGACGTTGACCACCAGGAACAGGCCGAGGCCGCTGCCGGGGCTGCCCTTGGTCGACTGGTAGGGCTTGCCGACATGCGGAAGCACCTCGCGCGAGAAGCCCGGGCCGCGGTCGATCACCGACAGCACCAGCGAGTCGTCCTTCCGCTCCGCCATCAGTTCGATCCAGTCGCGCGAGACCTCGGCGGCATTGTCCAGCACGTTGAAGATCGCCTGCTTGAGTGCGATGTCGGAGACGATCGGCAGATCGGCACCGAACGCATTGCGGAAGTACAGGGTGGCCGAGGGCCGCGTCGTCCGCCATTCGTCCACCAGCGCCGTCAGGAAGGCCGCGACCGTTGTCGGTGAGGAGCCTTCGCCGCGCGCTTCGCCGGCCGACAGCAGGATGCCCGTCACGATCGTCTTGCAGCGCTGCAGCGATGTCTCCATCTCGCCGAGGTCCTGCGACAGCTCGGGGTCGGAGGCGAGCGCCGGCATCCGGCGCCAGTCGCTCAGGATGACCGAAAGCGACGCGAGCGGCGTGCCGAGCTCGTGTGCGGCTCCGGACGCCAGCAGGCCCATCCGCACGATATGATCCTGCTCGGCGGCATGCTGGCGCATCGCGGCCAGCCGCGCGTCGCGGTCGCGCAGGTTGCGGTTGATCCGGGTCACGAACACCACGAGCAGCACCGCGTCGAGCACGAGGCCGATGAATGTGCCGGCGATGTAGCGGCTGAACGCATCGCCAAATCCTTCCTGCGGCAGCGCCAGCGGCTCGTAATAGCCGGTAAGCCAAGCGTAGCTCATGCAGACCAGCGCCACCAGCGACCAGGTCGACGGCGCGTCGAGCAGTACCGCGCCGAGCGTCACCTGCAGCAGATAGAGCGAAGTGAAAGGATTGGTGGCGCCGCCGCTGAGATAGAGCAGGGTTGTCAGCGCGGCCACGTCGAGCGTCAGCGCGATCAGTAGCTCGCGATTGTTGATGTCGGCGCGGTAGCGCACCCAGACCAGGCTGACGAGATTGAGCGCCACCAGGCCGCAGATCACGGCGGCCATCGGCAAGAGCGGCAGCGCGATGCCCATCCAGAGCTGGACGAAGGCGACGGTGACGATCTGGCCGATCACCGCCGTCCAGCGCAGCTGGATCAGCAGCGCCATGTTCTTGCGGTTGGTCGCGGCGTCGGTCGGGGAAGGCGCGGTGAGGTCGAACTGCAGGCCGGTCGGCACGCTTCCGGCAGGCGGCGTCACGGCTGTCCCTGCCGCCATTTCGTCGTCATGCAGATCCGATGTGCGCTCGAGCATCTGGGCCTGGGTTGCGAGACAGGTTTCGGGCTGCGCCGATCAGGCGGCGCACGGCGGCCCGTCGTGGATCGGAGCCGCCAGCGCGACCCCTGCCGCGTACGGCGCGCAGGAGTGCACCTGCCAGCATAAAGGCGAGCGCGAACCATGTCAGCGCGTAAATCAGGTGGCTGTTGTGAAACCGCACGACGGTGAGCCCGCCGACCGGGTAACCGCCGGGGTTCGGGGTGGCGTCGGCGTCGATAAAGAAGGGCGCGACCTGCGACAAGCCATGCGTGGCCGCAATCGCGGCGACGTCGCGCGAGTACCAGCGGCCGGCCGCGGCGTCGTTGCTGCGCAGGAAACCGCCCTTCGGTTCCGACATCCGCAGCAGGCCGGTGACGCTCACCGCGCCCTGTGGATCGCCCTCGCGCCGTGTCGCGGGATCGCGCTTCTCGGCCGGGACGAAACCGCGGTTGACCAGCACGGTGGTTCCGTCGGCGGTTCGCAGCGGGGTCAGCACCCAGAAGCCGGGACCGTCGACGGTCACGGCCTGGACCAGGGCCTCGTCCGCGTTCAAGAAGGTGCCGGTCACGGTGACGCGGCGGTATTCGTCGCTGGCGGCGGTCACTGCCGGCCACGATGAGGGGGCCGGCAGCCGAGCGGGCGCGGCATGAATGCGCTGCTCGACCCGCTCGATCAAAGCCAGCTTCCAGGTCCTGCGCTCGATCTGCCAGACGCCGAGCGCGGTCAGCAGCACCACGCCCAGCATGCCGAGCGTGAAGAGCAACAAAGAGGGCCTGGAAGACCGCATCGTCACGGCATCTGGCTCATGTCGTGCATCGGCATCATGTTGATGTTGAGGTGATGCATGACCCACAGCGAGCCAGTCAGTGCGATCACCACCATGATGACCGTGAAGATCAGAGCCATCATGGTCCAGCCGTTCTCGGAACGGGTGTTCATGTGCAGGAAGTAGACCATGTGCACCACGATCTGCACCGCGGCGAGCAGCAGCACGATCAGCGCGGTCACCTGCTTGTCCGCGATTGCTCCGGTCATCACCAGCCAGAACGGCACCGCGGTGAGGACGACGGAGAGGCCGAAGCCGATCAGGTAGCTCGAGAGCGTGCCATGCGCCGCCGTATCATGGGCGTGGTGGCCGTGATCGCCGGCTTCGGATGGCAGGGCGTGAGAGTCTGATGTCATCGCAGCATTCCCAGGAGGTAGACGAAGGTGAAGACGCCGATCCAGACCACGTCCAGGAAGTGCCAGAACATGGAGAGGCACATCAGGCGGCGCCGGTTGGCCTCGATCAGGCCGAAACGCGCGACCTGCACCATCAGCGTGGTCAGCCAGACCAGGCCGAAGGTGACGTGCAGGCCGTGGGTGCCGACCAGCGTGAAGAAGGACGACAGGAAGGCGCTGCGCTGCGGGGTCGCGCCCTCATGGATCATGTGGGCGAACTCGGTGAGCTCAATGCCGAGGAACGCGAGGCCGAACAGCCCGGTGATGGCAAGCCAGGCCTGCGTCGCGCCGATCTTCGACTTCTCCATCGTCAGCATGGCGAAGCCATAGGTGATCGAGGAGAGCAGCAGCATCGTCGTGTTGAGCGCGACGAGCTTGAGGTCGAACAAATCCTTCGGCGCAGGACCTGCGGCGTAGTTGCCGCCGAGCACGCCGAAGGTCGCGAACAGGATCGCGAAGATGAGGCAGTCGCTCATCAGGTAGATCCAGAAGCCCAGCATGGTGCTGGCGCCTTCCGGATGCGCGTGCTCGTCGATGACGTGAAAGACCGGTTCGGAATTCTGCGTGGAGACGGTTGCTACAGTCATGACTTGGCTCCCGCGGCAAGCAAATGCGTCCGCGCATCTTCGACCCGACCCACTTCATCCGCCGGGATGTTGAAGTCGCGGTGATAGTTGAAGGTGTGGCCGATCGCGACCGCGAGCAGCGCGACGAAGCTGACGGCAGCAAGCCACCAGATGTACCAGATCAGGCCGAATCCCATCGCCGTCGCGAGGCCGGCGAGGATGATGCCGGTTCCGGTGTTGGAGGGCATGTGGATCGGCTTGAAGCCGGACAGCGGACGCTTGTAGCCGCGGCGCTTCATGTCCCACCACGCGTCGTTGTCGTAGACAACGGGCGTGAAGGCGAAGTTGTAGCTCGGCGGCGGCGACGAGGTGGCCCATTCCAACGTGCGCCCGTTCCAGGGATCGCCGGTGACGTCGCGGAGCTGCTCGCGCTTCATGATGCTGACCGCGAACTGCAGCAGCATCGAGAGGATGCCGAGCAGGATCAGGAAGGCGCCGATGCCCGCGATGATGAACCAGATCTGCAGGGACGGATCGTCGAACACGCGGAGGCGACGGGTGACGCCCATCAGGCCGAGCACGTAGAGCGGCATGAAGGCGACATAGAAGCCCGATACCCAGAACCAGAACGACAGCTTGCCCCAGAACGGATCGAGCTTGAAGCCGAACGCCTTCGGGAACCAGTAGTTGATGCCGGCGAACAGGCCGAACAGCACGCCGCCGATGATCACGTTGTGGAAGTGCGCGACCAGGAACAGGCTGTTATGCAGCACGAAGTCGGCCGGCGGCACCGCGAGCAGCACGCCGGTCATGCCGCCGATCACGAAGGTCAGCATGAACGCCACCGTCCACATCATCGGCAGCTCGAAGCGGATCCGGCCGCGATACATCGTGAACAGCCAGTTGAACATCTTCGCGCCCGTCGGGATCGAGATGATCATGGTGGTGATGCCGAAGAACGAGTTCACGCTGGCGCCGGAGCCCATCGTGAAGAAGTGGTGCAGCCAGACCAGGTAGGACAGGATGGTGATGACGACGGTGGCGTAGACCATCGAGGTGTAGCCGAACAGCCGCTTGCCCGAGAACGTCGCGGTCACCTCGGAGAAGATGCCGAACGCCGGCAGCACCAGGATGTAGACCTCGGGATGGCCCCAGATCCAGATCAGGTTCACGTACATCATCGGGCTGCCGCCGAAGTCGTTCGTGAAGAAGTTGGTGCCGACATAGCGGTCGAGCGACAGCAGCACCAGCACCGCCGTCAGCACCGGGAAGGAGGCGACGATCAGGACGTTGGTGCAGAGCGAGGTCCAGGTGAAGACGGGCATCTTCATCATCGTCATGCCCGGGGCGCGCAGCTTGACGATGGTGCAGATCAGGTTGATGCCCGATAGCGTCGTGCCGACGCCGGCGACCTGTAGTCCCCATATGTAATAGTCGACGCCGACGTCGGGACTGTAGCCGATGTTCGACAGCGGCGGATAGGCGAGCCAGCCGGTGCGGGCGAATTCGCCGACGAACAGCGAGGCCATCACCAGCACCGCGCCGCCGACCGTCATCCAGAAGCTGAAATTGTTCAGGAACGGGAAGGAGACGTCGCGGGCGCCGATCTGCAGCGGCATCACGTAGTTCATCAGGCCCGTCACCAGCGGCATCGCCACGAAGAAGATCATGATCACGCCGTGCGCGGTGAAGACCTGATCGTAGTGGTGCGCGGGGAGGTAGCCCTCCGAGCCGTTGAAGGCGATCGCCTGCTGCAGCCGCATCATCAGGGCGTCGGCGAAGCCGCGCAGCAGCATCACGATGCCGAGGATCATGTACATGATGCCGATGCGCTTGTGGTCGACGGTGGTGAACCACTCGCGCCACAGATAGCCCCACAGCCGGAAATAGGTGACGGCAGCGAACAGCGCGAGGCCGCCGGTGGCGACCACGGCGAAGGTGCCGACCAGGATCGGCTCGTGCAGCGGCAGCGCGTCCAGATTGAGGCGGCCGAAGATCGCCTTGATCATTTCAGGATTGTTGAGCATGCGGCCCTCTTAGGACTCTGATTTCGGACGCTGGCCGAGCAGCAGCGACGTCGATGACGGATGGGCGGGAGAGAATGGCGGGCGCTTCATGCCGACGCCGCGCAGCGGGGTCATGTCCGACGGCGCGAAAATCTCGCGCGACGGCGTATCCTTCAGCTCGTCGATCGAGCAGATGCCGGCGACGAAGGTCGGCTCGTTGCCGAGCGGCGCGCCGCGCCTTGCGTATTTGTCGTAGGTCAGCGGCAGCGTGTTGTTGAGACCTTCGCGACCGAGGCCGCCCTTGGCGTCGATCGCCATCATCTCGCTGACGCACATCTTGCCGGCCTCGACGCACAGGTTGAGGATCGCCTTGTAGAGATCGCGATCGACCGAGCCGTAGAGGCGCACCGGCTCGTTGGAGCTCGGGCGCTCGAGCTGCAGGTAGTCGCTGCGGCCGAGCATGTTGCTGCTGGCCTTGGCGTTGGCGATCCACTTGTCGAAGTCGGAGGCCGAGAGGCTCTTGAACGCGAAGTGCATGCCGGAGAAGCCGGCGCCGCTGTAATTGGCGGAGAAGCCTCTGAAGGTGCCCTGCTGGTTGGCGACCGCGTGCAGCTTCGTCTCCATGCCGGGCATGGCGTAGATCTGGCCAGCCAGTGCCGGGATGTAGAAGGAGTTCATCACGGAGGACGCCGTGATGCGGAAGCGGATCGGGCGGTCGACCGGAGCGGCGAGCTCGTTGACGGCGGCGACGCCGTAGTCGGGGTAAATGAACAGCCACTTCCAGTCGAGCGCGACGACCTCGACATTGAGCGGCGAGTCCTTGCGCTCGATCGGCTTGCCGGCGTCGATGCGGCCGAGCGTGCGGTAGGGATCGAGCAGATGGGTGCCCATCCAGGTCAGCGCGCCCAGGCAAACGATGATGAGCAGCGGCGCCGACCAGATCACGAGCTCGAGCTGGGTGGAATGATCCCATTCCGGCTCGTAGGGCACGGCGGTGTTGGACTGGCGGTAGCGCCAGGCAAAGAACACCGTCAGCGCCATCACCGGCAGGACGATCAGCAGCATCAGGACGGTGGAGATGACGACGAGGTCGCGCTGCTGGGCGGCGACGTCGCCGGCAGGCGCCAGGACGACGAAATCGCACCCGCCAAGCAGGGCCGCAAACGGCAATAAGGCCAATAATTTCAAGGCGCGCACAGCTTACCCCGCTGGAATTTTATGAGTTCCGCCAAGGGGTAGCTGCGATGCAACAGAACGGACATTGGACAATTTGTCCAATGTTGCACTGCGGGATGCGGCGCGAAACAGTCGGATGGACCGCGAGGCAAAGTCTGCCCGCGGCCTCACTCCAAGGACGGTTTACGGCGCGATGGCACAGGCCCCAGCAATGGCTCACGGCAACCCGGCGACATCATCAGGTCACGGGCATGCGAAACCCGGCGAAATCGCCATCGGCGTCATCATCGGGCGCACATCGGAATTCTTCGACTTCTTTGTCTACGCGATCGCCTCGGTGATCGTGTTTCCGAAGCTGGTGTTTCCGTTCGTCAACGAGCTGACCGGCACCCTCTATTCCTTCGGGCTGTTTGCCCTGGCCTTCGCCGCGCGTCCGCTCGGCACCATCATCTTCATGGCGGTCGACCGCCGCCACGGCAAGGGCGCCAAGCTCGTCATCGCGCTGTTCCTGCTCGGCACCGCCACGGTGGCGATCGCGTTTCTGCCCGGCTACAACGAGATCGGCGTGGCGGCGATCTGGCTGCTCGCCGCGGCGCGGGCCGCGCAGGGCATCGCCTGGGGCGGCGCCTGGGACGGCCTGGCCTCGCTGCTCGCGATGAATGCGCCGGCGCGTCATCGCGGCTGGTTCGCGATGGTGCCGCAGCTCGGGGCCCCGCTCGGGCTGATCGTGGCGAGCGCGCTGTTCGCCTTCTTTGCCGGCAACCTGTCGGCGGACGATTTCTTCGACTGGGGCTGGCGCTATCCGTTCTTCGTCGCCTTCGCCATCAACGTCGTGGCGCTGTTCGCGCGGCTGCGCATGGTGGCGACGGATGAATATTCCGAGCTGTTCGAAAGCCGCGATTTGCAGCCGGCGCGCGTCACCGAAACGGTCACGCAGGAGGGCCGCCACATCCTGCTCGGGGCGTTCGCGCCGCTGGCGAGCTTCGCGCTATTCCACATGGTGACCGTGTTCCCGCTGTCCTGGGTGTTCCTGTTCACCAGGGAAAGCCCGGTGCGCTTCCTGATCATCGAGATGATCGGCGCCATGGTCGGCGTCGCTGCGATCGTGGCGTCCGGCATGATCGCCGACCGCGTCGGACGCAAGCCGCTGCTGATCGGCTCGGCGATCGCGATCGCCGTGTATAGCGGCTTCGCCCCGCAACTGCTCGATGCCGGTCCGCTCGGCGAGACGGTCTACATGGTACTCGGCTTCGTGCTGCTCGGCCTCTCCTTCGGCCAGTCTTCGGGCGCGATCGCCTCCAGCTTCGCGCGGGCCTATCGCTACACGGCCTCGGCGCTGACGTCGGATTTGGCCTGGCTGTTCGGCGCCGGCTTCGCCCCGCTCGCGGCGCTGTTGCTGGCAACCCATTTCGGGCTGATCTCGGCAGGCGCCTACCTGCTGTCGGGCGCGGTCTGGACGCTGCTCGCGCTGTGGCTGAGCGGACTGCGCGAGGCGGAAGGCTGAACTTGTAGTCCGGATGAAGCCAACGGGCCGCGCGAACGCGCGCCCGATGACAGGCTCGGCGAAATCCGGGGCCGCTCTCGCCGCGGATGACCCCGTCCCGGATCGCGCTGCGCGCCCTCCGGGCTACGGAGGCTCAATCCTTCGGACGTCTCAATCCACCACGATCTTGACGCGGTCGCGCGGCTTCACCTGCGCGTGAGCGTCGAGCCCGTTCAGCACGCGGAAGCGCTCGGTCGGGTGATCGACGCCGGCCATGCGGTGCGACAGCGATTCCACGGTATCGCCCGGCTGCACGTTGATGACCTTGATGCGCAGCGGACGCGCGGCCTGGATCTCCTCGAGCGTCAGGCGGCGGAACGAGTTGACGGTCTCGCGCGCGTTGCGCTCGCTCTCGGTGGTCTTCTGCTTGGCGGCGAAGATGAAGCGGTAGACGTCGGTGCCGAAGCGCAGCGCATAGACCTTGAACTGCCACTGGTCGCCATGCGCGGTGGCCGACGCCGCCGGGAAGCCGTTGATGTTGAGGTCTTCGGTCGAGGATTTCTCGACGCCTTCCATCCAGCCGGAATTGAGATAGTCGCCGAGCGACTGCTCGGCCGGCACCCGCACGACGTCGAAGCGCATCGCCTGGCTGCCGCCCTCGCGCACGCCGATCACGGCCTGCGCGGTGTTGTCGAGCGTGAAGGTGTCGGGCGCCGTGAAGGTGAAGCCGAGCTTGGGATGCAGGAAGCGGCGGCCGCGCACGAAACCTTCGCTCGGGTCCTCGCCGTAGACGATGTTGTCGATCGCGGCGAGATAGGTCTCGCGATCGCGGTCGTTGTTCTCGGGCGAGGTGTATTGCCGCGCGATCGCCTGCGCATTGGCGACGCGCTCGGGCGTGGCCGGATGCGACGACAGGAAGTCCTGCGCGCGCGGATCGAGCGCAGTCCTGCCGATCTTGAGCGCGGCGTTGCGCTCCATCGCGGTCAGGAAGCGCGCCGCGCCGTAGGGATCGAAATGCGCGCGTGCGGAGATCCCGACGCCGATGCCGTCGGCCTCGAATTCCTGCTGCCGCGAGAAGCTCGCCATCGTCAGTTTGGTCTTGGCCAGCGCCAGCGCGGTGAGATCGGGATCGTTGCTCATGTCGGTGACGACGCGCGTCACCACGGCAGCCTGCCGCGCCTGGTCCTCGCGGATCGAGGCGTGCTTGGCCAGCACATGCGCCATCTCATGGCTGAGCACGGAGGAGAGCTCGGACGTGTCGCTGGCGAGCGCGATCAGCCCGCGCGTGACATAGAGCTGGCCGGTCGGCAGCGCGAAAGCGTTCACCGCGCCGGAATTGAGGATGGTGACCTTGTAAGTCTGGTCGGGCCGCTCGGAGGCCGCGACCAGCCGGTCGACGATCTTGCTGATCAGCGCCTCGAGCTTCGGATCGTCATAGGCGCCTCCATAGGAGGACAGGATGCGCTCATGCTCGTGCTCGGTCGCGGGCGTCTGCTGCACCACGCGGTTCGGCTTCACCGGGACGGCCGCCGCTGCGGCGGGCGCCACCTGCTCGAACCGGCCGACATTGCTGCAGGCTGCGAGCATCATCGCGGCGCAGACGAGCAGCGGCGCAGCCGAAAGGCGCCGGCCTGTCAGTCCCTCACGCCGTCCTGCACGCTCTGTCAAATCTACAACTCACAATTGTCGAGTGAATCGGCCAGGATACGGTCCATACGGACACATTCCCTAGTTCCGGCCGAGCACTTCAATCTGCCCCACCCGGAGCAATTCGATACGTGGGCCACGTCGCGCTTCCACCCAGCCTCGGACGCGAATCCTTCGATTTTCGAGGGACTTGGGCGAGAGCCCGGCCGCCTCAAACGCAGGGACTATGCGCTTTGAAATAGTCGCCGCAAAGTCCCGTGTCCAGTTTCGGCCGAAATTCAGATAGGTCGTCGCCCCAGCCTGCCGTACCGACAAAACCCGGCCCTCGACCACGGTAAAGCGCCCGATCCCGGCCAAAATATCGCCCGGACTTTCGGCGTTTTTTATGACGCTGGCCTCGCCCCAGGTTCCCGATCGGGCCTGCCGGGCCTCGGCCTCCGTGGCCATCAGCGCAGCCGCGCAGTCCCTGTCGGCAACCTCGGGTGAAACCAGAGCAAGGCCCTGCCGCAGCAACTCGCTCTGCACGGGTGTTTCGGCGCCGGCGAGAAAGGCGTAGGCCGGCTGGCGGCCGTAGCGGTCCGGCATGTCGTCGCCGCCGTGCAAGGTCACGTCGCGGCCGACCAGCAGTCCGGACAAGGCTGCGCGGGCCTTCACCGCGTCCGCCACCTCGATGCCGGCCAGCTTGACCTCGCGGCCGTCATCGAGGCGGAAGCTGCGCGCATCGACGATCGCGGCAACCCGGCCCTCGCCCTGGGTCTCGAAATTGCATCCCGCCGCATGGCCTCTGCCGCAAACAAACAGCGCCGCACACACGATGAGCGCGCTGCGAACGGGCGTCGGCCGAATCCGTATCGACAATATCTGCATCGGTTGATCTTCGCACATTTCAGCCATTCCGTTCAGCGGAAAACGCGTTGTGCTTCCGCGGCTTGCCGCTGTGAATGGCATGCGGCATGATCCCGCGCGAATGAAACGGACCGGCCGCGATGGAATGCGGCGCGGGCTTCAAGGGAGGCTTTTGATGAGACGAGTTTTGGCCGGCGTGCTGGCCTGCGTGCTTGCGATTTCGGCGAATGCGTCGATGGCGCAGGACAAGCCTCCGCTGAAACTCGGCGGCATCCTCGACATGTCGAGCCTCTATGCCGATATCACCGGCTCCGGCAGCGAAACCGCCGCCAAGATGGCGGTGGAGGATTTCGGCGGCGAGGTGCTCGGCCGCAAGATCGAGGTCGTCGTCGCCGATCATCTCAACAAGGCCGATCTCGCCGCCAACATCGCCCGCGACATGATCGACAACCAGCACGTCGAGATGATCTTCGACGTCGCGGCGTCCGCGACTGCGCTCGCCGCGGCCGAGATCGCGAAAGCGCGCGGCAAGATCATCATGTTCAATGGGCCCGGCTCGATCCGCCTCACCAATGAGGCCTGCGGTCCCTATACCGT
This sequence comes from Bradyrhizobium sp. ISRA436, assembly GCF_029910015.1. Taxonomy (NCBI): domain Bacteria; kingdom Pseudomonadati; phylum Pseudomonadota; class Alphaproteobacteria; order Hyphomicrobiales; family Nitrobacteraceae; genus Bradyrhizobium; species Bradyrhizobium sp. ISRA436. Next base: position 7,265,933 of record NZ_CP094519.1, on the reverse strand, counting down.
GCACTATGTGTTCGACACCTTCGCGCAGGGCAACGTCACCGGGCTCGCCGCGGTGAAATCTGGCCTCGACACCTGGTTCTTCCTGACCGCGGACTACGCGTTCGGCCAGGACCTGGAGAAGGACACCTCCAACGTGGTGGTGAAGTCGGGCGGCAAGGTGCTGGGCAGCGTCCGGCATCCGATCAACACCTCGGATTTCTCGTCCTTCCTACTGCAGGCGCAGGCCTCGAAGGCCAAGGTGATCGGGCTCGCCAATGCCGGCGGCGACACCATCAACGCGATCAAGCAGGCCGCGGAGTTCGGCATCACCAAGGGCGGACAGAAGCTGTCGCCGCTGCTTGCCTTCGTGACCGACATCGACAGTGTCGGGCTCGAGACCGCGCAAGGCCTGCTGCTTGCCGAAGCCTTCTATTGGGACCTCAACGACGACACCCGCGCATTCTCGAAGCGCTTCATGGAACGCACCAAGCGGGTGCCGACCTCGGCGCAGGCCGGCGTCTACTCCTCCGTGCTGCATTACCTGCAGGCGGTGAAGGCCGCGGGCACTACCGATTCGGCTGCCGTCATGAAGCTGATGAAGGAGACCCCGATCAACGACATGTTCGCCAAGAACGGCAAGATCCGCGAGGACGGCCGCATGGTGCACGACATGTACCTGTTCGAGGTCAAGAAGCCGTCGGAGTCCAAGGGCCGCTGGGATGACTACAAGCTGCTCGCGACCGTGCCGGGCGACCAGGCATTCCAATCGCTGGCAGAGTCGCGCTGTCCGCTGGTGAAGAAGTGACGGAGTGACGAAGTCACGTAGTCATTCCGGAGCGCGCGAAGCGCGAATCCGGAATCTCGAGGTTCTCGGTGCGCAATTGCGCACCTGGGGTCTGGTGCTTGCGCACCACCCCGGAACGACGGGGCAAACCAACAACAACGAAAGGCAAAACGCCATGAGCGACAATCAGATGGTCCTGCAATCCCTCGACCAGGGCCTGCTCACGATCACGATGAATCGGCCTGAGCGGCGCAACGCGCTCAATCCCGACATGACGCGCGGGCTGGTCGAAGCCGCGCGGCGTGCGCAGGACGATCCCGAGGTGCGCGCGGTGCTGATCAAGGGCGCCGGCGGCACGTTCTGCGTCGGCGGCGACGTCAAGTCGATGGCGGAAGGCCGCGCGCCGCTGCCGTTCGAGACCAAGATGGCGAACCTGCGCCGCGGCATGGAGGTCTCGCGCATCCTGCACCAGATGCCGAAGCCGGTGGTGGCGCAGCTCGACGGTGCGGCGGCCGGCGCCGGGCTTTCGATCGCGCTGTCCTGTGATCTCCGCGTCGCCAGCGCCTCCTGCAAGATCACAACCGCCTTCGCCAAGGTCGGATTCTCCGGCGATTACGGCGGCACCTATTTCCTCACCAAGATGCTCGGCAGCGCCAAGGCGCGCGAGCTCTATCTGATGTCGCCGGTGCTCTCGGCGCAGGAGGCCTTTAACCTTGGCATGGTGAGCAAGGTGGTGCCCGATGCCGAAATCGATGCAGCGGCGCTCGAGGTTGCGCGGTCGCTGGCGCAGGGGCCGTCGGTCGCGCTCGGCTACATCAAGCGCAACATCAACAATGCCGAGACGATGACGCTGGAAGCCTGCTTCGACGGCGAGGCGATCCATCATTCGCGCGCCGGCGAGACCGCCGACCACAAGGAAGCGGCCAAGGCCTTCGTCGAGAAGCGCAAGCCCACCTTCCAGGGGCAGTAAGCGATGGCCGACTATATGCGGCTGCGGCAGATCTGCCTTGTGGCGCCGCAGCTCGAGCCCGTGGTCTCGGACATCTCCGCGATCATGGGCCTCGATGTCTGTTACCGTGACGGTAACGTGGCGAAATACGGCCTGGAGAATGCGCTGCTGCCGGTCGACACCATCCTTCTCGAGGTGGTCGCGCCGTTCCAGCCGGGCACGGCGGCCGGTCGCTTCATCGAGAAGACCGGCGGCCGTGGCGGCTATATGGCGATCTTCGCCTGCGAGGATCCCGACGCGCGCGGCGCCAAGGCCAATGCGATGGGCGTGCGCACCGCCAACGTGATCACGCACGCGCCCTATCATGGCGTGCAATTGCACCCGCGTGATTGCCGCGCTGCCTTCATCGAGTTCAACCACACCGACGGCAGCGACGACATTCTCGGTCCGTATCCGCCCGCCGGTCCGGACTGGCAGAAGTCGATCCGCAAGGACACGACCTTGGCGTTGACCGAGGTCGAGATGCAGAGCCCCGAGCCGCAGGCGCTGGCGGAGCATTGGGGCAGGATCATCGGCATCCCCGCGACCGGCACGACGCTGAAGCTACCGAACAGCACCTTCCGTTTCGTCAAGGGCGACAGCGAGATCATGAGCGGATTGACGTTCAAGGTCGCGAACAGGGCGAAGGTGCTGGATGTGGCGAAGGCGAGGGGCTGCGCGGTGTCGGGCGATGAGTTCCTGCTCTGCGGTGTGGCGTTTAAGCTGACGGGCTAGTTGGTCGCCATTGCGAGAAGCTCGCGACAAAATTGCGGAGCAATTTTGCGCTGAAGCGACGAAGCAATCCACTCTGCCCCAAGCCCACAAATGGATTGCCTCGCTTCGCTCGCAATGACGGAAGACTGTAGCTGCGCTCCATCCCGGATACGCTCATTCGCGCACGACGAGGGTGGGATTCGTCATCTGCCAGACCCGTCATCCTGAGGAGCGTGCAGCGAGCGCCTCAGGATGACGTGGAGAGATTGAGCTGATGGCAGCGATCCAATATCGTGAGCACAACAACAATCGGAACGCCCCCATGCCGCATCCGCTCGATTCCTTCTTCGCACCAAAGAGCATCGCGCTGATCGGCGCCTCGCGCGATCACGAGAAGATTCCGGGGCGGTTGCTCGCGATGCTGCGCAAGAACGGCTATCCGGGGAACCTCTATCCGATCAATCCGAACTATGACGAGATCGACGGGCTGAAATGCTTCAAGTCGATCGCCGACATCGGCGCGCCGATCGATCTTGCCGTTATCGTCATTCCTGCCCGCACGGTGTTGGCGGCGCTGGAACAGTGCGCGGCCGTGGGCGTCAAGAACGCCGTCATCATCTCCTCCGGCTTTGCCGAGGAGGGCGGCGACAGCGCGGCGATGCAGGATGCGATCGTGGCGCTGGCGCGGAAGACCGGCATGCGGATCTCCGGCCCGAACGCTGAAGGCTTCTACAGTCAGGTGCAGAAGGTCGCCGCCACCTTCAGCCCGACCGTCGACGTCAAGCCGGATTCCCCGGCGCTGGTTGCGAGCAGGCGGCGGATCGGCATCGTCGCACAGAGCGGCGGCATCGGCTTTGCGATCTATCATCGCGCCAAGGCGCTAGGGATCGCGCTCAGCTACGTCGTCAGCGCCGGCAATGAGAGCGATCTCGGCGCCGGCGAGTTCCTCGACTACATGGTGCAGGATGCATCCACCGACGTGATCCTGCTGTTCATCGAGGGCATCCGTGACGTCGACAAGTTTATGGCCGCTGCAAAGCGAGCGGCGGAGCTCAGGAAACCCGTGATCGTGACCAAGGTCGGCCGCTCCGGCGCCGGCGAGCGCGCGGCCGCCTCGCACACCGCGAGCATGGCCGGATGGTCGGCGGCCTATGACGCGGTGTTCGCCAAATACGGATTCATCGTCTCCAACGATCTCGACGAATCCGTCACGATCGCCGCGGTGCTGGCGACCAATCCGCTGCCGAAGGGCGATCGCGTTGCGGTGCTGACCGTCTCCGGCGGCGCCGGCATCTGGGGTGCCGACACCGTGTCGATGCAAGGCCTGCGCGTGCCCGAGCTCTCGGCTGATGTCCAGGGCCAGATCAAGCAGTGGATGCCGTCCTATGGCGCGGCGGGCAATCCGGTCGACGTGACCGCGCAGGGCGTCTCCAGCGGCGGCTTGCAGAGGAGCATCGAGCTGTTCGATGTCTCAGATGAAGTCGACGCGACGCTGGTCGTGCTGTCGCTGTCGAGCGAGACGCGGATGCCGTTCAAGGAGGCCGAGCTGAAGCCCGTGATCGCGGCGCAGCGAAAGCCGGTGGTGTTCTATTCCTACACGCTGCCGTCGCAATTTGCGCGGCAGGAGCTCGCAAAGTCCGGCGTTGTGGTGCTCTCGGGGCTGACGCATGTCGGCGTCGCGATGCGGCGTCTCGCCGACTATGCGAAGTTCAGACTGGCGCCCGAGGTGGAAAGCGCGGCGTCGCCGCCGCGCGATCTTTCGGCACATCTGACGTCGAAGACGTTGTCCGAATTCGACAGCAAGTCGCTGCTGCGCGCTGCCGGCATCGCTCTACCGGACGAGGTGCTGGTCACCGAGCGCGACGGGCTCGACGCCGCGATCGCACGTTCCGGGTTTCCGCTTGCGATGAAGATCCAGTCGCCCGACATCCCGCACAAGAGCGAGGTCGGCGGTGTCCGCGTCAACATCAGGGCCAAGGGTGAGGCGTTCACGGCCTATCGCGACATGCTGGAGAGCGTGCAGACGCACCGGCCGCAGGCCGCAATCCAGGGCGTGCTGGTCGGGCCGATGGCGAAGAGGGGCGTCGAGATCATTGTCGGCACGATGATCGACAAGACGTTCGGACCGATGGTGATGGTCGGCCTCGGCGGCATCACGACGGAGCTGTTCAAGGATGTGCTCTATCGTCCGGCGCCGGTGAGCGCGGCGGAGGCGTCGGCGATGCTGGAGACGCTGAAGGCCGTGCCGCTGCTGCAGGGATTCCGGGGCGCGCCGAAGGCTGATGTCGCAGCGCTAGCGCGATTGATTTCGGAGATTTCAGTGCTTGCAGCCCGGCTCGCAGGTGAGATCGCGGAGATCGAAGTCAATCCGGTGCTGGTGCATCCGGAAGGGCAGGGCGTCACCATCGTCGATGCGCTGGTGGTGCCGAGAAAGTAGTGACTTTCCCCTCACGTCGCCCCGGCGAAGGCCGGGGCCCATAACCACCGAATTGAATTGTGAGAGAAGCCGACGCCGCTTGTACCCTTTCCGCGGTCCGCGGCGTATGGGTCCCGGCTTTCGCCGGGACGACCGTGTTGAGAGAGCCGCGTTTGCGCGCTTACCGCCCCTTGAAGTTGGCGATGCGGCGCTCGGCGGTTGCCTTGACGCCTTCCTTGAAGTCCTCGGTGGCGCGCAGCTTGGTCTGCTCGACCAGCTCGTGGTTGGTCGCGGCGAGCACGCGGTCGGCGAGGCCGGCACGCATCGTGGCACGGGTGGACACGAGCCCGAGCGGCGAGCACTCAGCGATCTCCTGCGCGAGCTTCATCGCGGCAGCCCGCACCTGGTCCTGCGGCACCAGCACGTTGGCGAGGCCCCAGCGATAGGCCTCTTCGCCCGTGACGCGGCGGCTGGTGTAGAACATCAGCTCGGCATTGTTCTTGCCGATCAACTCCGGCAGCGTGGCGGTGAGGCCGAAACCGGGATGGAAGCCGAGCTTGGTGAAGTTCGCCGAGAAACGCGTCTCGGGGCAGGCGACGCGGAAGTCGGCCGAGACGGCAAGCCCGAGCCCGCCGCCGATCGCGGCGCCATGCACGGCCGCGACAATCGGCTTCTTGTTGCGGAAGATGCGCACCGCCTGAACGTAGAGATGGTTGATCGGCAGGTTTGAGGCCGGATCGGTCTTGGCGCGCTCCTCCTGCTCCTGGCGGGCGGGGTCGCCGAAATTGGCGCCGGCGCAGAACGCCTTGCCTTGCGCTGCGAGCACCGAAGCACGGATCTCGATATTGTTGTCGAATTCCTCCAGCGCATCGGCGATCTGGTTGATCAGCGAGACGTCGAAGAAGTTCAGCGGCGGCTTGCGGATTTCGATCAGGCCGACATGGCCGTGGGTCTCGACGCCGATATCAGTGTACTTGGTCATCTGTTGTCTCCGTAAGGCTTCAATCTCTCGGCGCAGAGATCTTCACCTCTCCCAAGGGGAGAGGTCGATTTGCGCCAGCAAATCGGGTGAGGGGGTGTGCTCTCTCGATGGACCGTGATCCCTCACCCGGCACTGCGCGCCGACCTCTCCCTGAGAGGTGAAGTGCGCAGGCGGTGAGATCGTCGGTGCCATCGGCGTTAGCGCAGGCCCAGTCCGCGGGCGATGATGCCGCGCAGCACCTCGGTGGTGCCGCCCTGGATCGTCAGCTTGGGCGCGGTCTTGATGGCGAAATCGAGCTGCTTTTCCAGCGTCTCGCGATTGGTGGCGGTCTCCTCGACGAAGGCCGCAAGATCGCGGACGCGATGCGGCAGCTGCTGCTCCCACACCGTGCCGATGTCCTTCACGATCGAGGCTTCGACCACCGGCTCCTTGCCGGCCTGCAACATGCCGGCGACCGACACCGACATGCGGCGCATCGTGTGCACCTGCGCCACCAGGCGTCCGATGCCTTCCGCGCTGCGGGTGTCCGGATTCTTGCCGACGGCGCGCACCAGTTCGGTCAGCACGTAGTAGGTCTCAAGGAAGCGTTCGGGGCCGCTGCGTTCATAGGCGAGCTCGCTGGTCGCCTGTTTCCAGGCGCCATCGATCTCGCCGAGCACATGATCGTCGGGCACGAAGTAGTCGGTGAACACCACCTCGTTGAATTCGCGCTGTCCGGTGATCTGGCCGATCGGGTTCACCTGGATGCCCGGCTGCTTCATCTTGACCAGGAACTGGGTCAGGCCGTGGCGCCGGTTCTCCTTGGTCGGCGGTGAGGTGCGGAACAGCGCGATCATGTAATCGGCGATGTGCGCCGACGAGGTCCAGATCTTGGTGCCGTTGATCAGATAGCCGCCGTCGGTCTTGGTCGCGCGCGTCTTCGCCGCGAACAGGTCGGAGCCGGAGTTCGGCTCGCTCATGCCGATGGCGAAGCAGAGCTCGCCGCGGCAGATCCGCGGCAGGATGTCCATCTTGATGTGCTCGGGCGCGTATTTGAGCAGGACCGGGCCGCTCTGGCGGTCGGCGACGAAGAAGCGCCGGGTCGGCGCGTTCGCCACCCGCATCTCCTCGGTGACCACATAGCGTTCGAGGAACGAACGCTCCTGGCCGCCATATTTCTTCGGCCAGGTCATGCCGAGCCAGCCCTTGGCGCCGACGCGGCGGGAGAACTCGGGCGCGTCATTGTCCTCACGGTTGGGCGCGTGGGGATCGAAGGTGCCGGCGGCGATTTCCTCGGCGAGGAAGGCGCGCACCTCCTTGCGGAGCTGCTCGCACTTTTCCGGCAGGCGGATCGGATCGAAACGAAGGGCTGCAGTCATGTGATGCCTCTAATGTCCGGATCTCAGCGCGAGGCCACCAGCGGCCACAATTCGTCGGCGCCACGGTCGGCGACGCGCTTGCCGAGCTCGACCGCCCAGTAGCTCTCCGAGCCGAAATCGTCGCGCCAGGCGAGCGCACGCAGCGAGTAGCGGTGCAGGATATGCTCGACGGTGAAGCCGATCGCGCCGTGCACCTGATGCGCGATGCCGCCGCCCTTTTCCGCCGCTTCCGAGCAGCGGATCTTTGCGGACGCCGCTTCGAGGAACACCGCGTCATTGTCCAGCGACGTCGCGTTGACGATGGTGTCGGCTGCCGAGGTCGCCGCGGCCAGCGCCGCGGCGGACTCGCCGGCGAGACGGGCGAGGTTGTGCTGCACGGCCTGGAATTTCGAGATCTTCTTCTCGAAGGCGACGCGCTCGTTGGAATAGCGCACCGAGATATCCAGCAGCGATTCCAGTGCGCCGGCGATCTGCAGGCTCCGTACCACGCCGCCCATCAGCATCAGCGTGGTCTGGTCAAAACCCTTCGGGGCCGGCTTGATTGAGATCGGCTGCACCTTGTCGAGCGTGACAGTATCGCTGTGATCGCCGCCGAGGCCGATGCCGGCTTCGATCCGGCATTTCGCGGCGTCGACCAGCGCGATCGACACGCCGCCGTTGCCGTGCGCCAGCACCGCGACATGCTTTGCCTCCTTCGCGAACGGCACACCGCGGGCGCGGCCGGAGAGGCTGCCGTCGGCATTGAGCGTGATGCGGTCCTTCGGGCTTGCCGGCACCACGGTCATCTCGCCTTCAGGGGAGGCGATCTTCGCCTGCGTCAGCAGCCAGCCCGCCAGCATTGTTTCGGCCAGCGGAACAGCGATCGCATGCCGCCCGGCGACGTTGAGGACGCTGAAGCCTTCGGCGAGGCTGGCGCCGGAACCGCCGAGATCGTCCGGCACCCAGGAGAGCGGCAGGCCGGCTTCCGTCAGCGCCTGCCACAGCGGCGCTTTCCATGCGCCCTGCTTGTCGTGATTGATGGTTTGGGCATCTGCGAGATCGGCGAAGATCTTTTCCGCGGTCTCGGCGACGATGTTCTCACTCTCCGCCACAGCGTTCCTCTTGTTGATTGGCTTGGGTCCGGCCGCTCGGCAGACCCTGCTTGCGATGTTGTCTTGCGCTCAATGATGCGGAAAAGCCATAGCCGTGACAAGCGCTGCCCGCAGGGCCGCTTGCGCTGATGGCATGAAGCCGGACGATCCGCATGAATTCCGCATAGTGGACTTTGGGTCGTTTCGGTTTGGATGCCACGCGCGGCAACAGGTTGGTCGGCGGCATCTGTTTAGTCCGCCAGATGAAACTGGATCGCCTTCCGCATCAGCTCGGCGAGTTCGGTCTCCTGGGCGACCAACGCGTCGGTCAGCCCGGCGACGCACAGCACCAGCGGCTCGTTCGATTCCGCGATCGGCGGCAGGTTCATGGCAACGACGCCGGCGCCCGGCGTGACCAGACCGAGCGAGAAGGCATGCCCCTTGGCGCGGACCTTTTTCAGCTCCAGCAGCAAGGCCTTGATGTCGATCTGGCGATCGGGCTGCGTCTCGTTGTCGTTGATCAGGCGCACAAGGCGGCGGACTTCGCGGTCCGGATAGGCCGACAGCAGAGCGTAGCCCGATCCGGATCGGGCCAGCGGCCGCAGCGTGCCGGATTTGACATACAGGCGCATCGGCAGCTTGGCCTGAATGACATGAACGTATTGCGCGGTGAGGCCGTTGCGCACCGCGACCATGATGGTCTCCCCGGTCTTCGCGGAGAGGTCCTCCATCAAATTGATCAGGCGTCCCTTGGTGAACAGCGCCGGGCTCAGCCAGTGCCCCAGCATCGAAACCCGCGGCGTCGGGATATAGGTCCGGCGGCTGGTGTCGTAGTGCAGATAGCCGAAGGCGGTCATCGTCCGCATCAGCGCCGAGGTGCTGGACTGCGGAAACTTCAGCGCGTTCGCCACCTCGATTGCCGACGCGGCGCGCTGATGCTCCTCGAAGAACTCGAGCACGTCGAACACGCGCCGTGCCGACTTGACCGAATTCTCCATCTTCGGAAGATCGCGCGAGGTATCGCCGGCGCCGTCGAAAGACCGCGGGCCGGCCGCGGGGCCGGCGCTCGCCACATCTTTCTTCGCCATCGGCATCGCTATCGTCCCTGCTGCGCCACCCGCCGCTTCAGCCACCAGCCATATTGCTCCGGCCAATGTGACCACTCCGGATCGCAGCCTAGCGCGAGCGCCATCTGGGCGGGCCAGTTCGGATTCCACAGCAGTTCGCGGCCGAGCGCAATAAGCGTCGCCTTGCCGTCCCGTAAAATGGCTTCCGCGTAGTCGGCCTCGCGGATCAGTCCGACCGCGACCGTCGGCATGCCGGCTTCCTTCTGGATGCGTTCGGCGAAGGGCACCTGGAAGCCCGGCGTTCGCGACACCAGCGAGTTGCCGCGCGGCAGCTTCATCCCGCCCGACGAGCAGTCCACCACGTCGATCCCGATCGCCTTCAGCTCGGTCGCAAACGCGATCGAGTCCTCGATCGACCAGCCGATATCGACGCCGTCGACCGACGAGATGCGCACGAAGGCCGGTAGATGGTCGGGCCATTCCTCGCGCATGATCCGTGCGATGCGTAGCGGCAGACGCATGCGGTTCTCCCGCGACCCGCCGTATTTGTCGTTGCGGTTGTTCGCCAGCGGCGACAGGAAGGAATGCATCAGATAGCCGTGTGCGCAGTGCAGCTCGACGATGTCGTAGCCGGCGGCCCTGGCGCGGCGAAAGGCCTGGCGGAAGTCGTCCACCACGCCATCGATCTCCTCGGCGGTCAGCATGTGCGGCGCCGGCCAGCTGTCGTCGAAGGGAATGCTGCTCGATGCCGCGATCTTCCACGGCTCTTCGCCGCGCGCCTTGATGTCGGCCTCACTGAGCGGGCCGCCGCCTTCCCATGGTCGCTGCGAGGATCCCTTCCTGCCGCTATGCGCGATCTGGATCGCCGCCTTGGCATCGAAGCGGTGGATCAGCGCGGCGAGGGTGGCGTGGCCCGCGACCTGAGCGTCGTTCCAGATGCCGAGGCATCCGTGGGTGATGCGTCCCTGCACGCTCACCGAGCTCTGCTCGACGAAGACGAGGCCGGCGCCCCCGGCCGCGAGCTTGCCGATATGCGCGGTGTGCCAGTCGGTGGCGTGGCCGCCGCGCGCCGAATAGGTCGCCATCGGCGACACCATGATCCGGTTCTTCAGTTCGAGGTCGCGCAGTCGCAGCGGGGTAAAGAGCAGCGGCAGTTCGGTCATGCGATGTCCAGCCTTGCCCGTGGGTTGCGGGTTGGTGAGAGCGATCATTTCTTCAGCAGCGGACAGGCGCTCTCCTCGGGCGTCGCAAACGCCTCCTTGCCCGGAATCACCTGCACCAGCTTCTCGTAGTCCCAGGCGCCCTTGGACTCCGCGGGCGATTTCACCTGCACCAGATACATGTCGTGGATGAGCTGGCCGTCTTCTCGCAGGAAGGCATTGCGGGCAAAGAAGTCGTCGATCGGCATGTCCTTCATCTGGGCGATCACCTTGGGGCCATCGTCGGTCCCCGATTTCTCGATCGCCTTGAGGTAGGTCATGACCGCGGAGTAGAGGCCGGCCTGCACCATCGTCGGCCGCTTCTTGGTCTTGGCCATGAAGCGCGCGGCGAAGTCGCGGGTCTTGTCGTCGAGGTCCCAGTAGAAGGCGGTTGCGAGCTGCAGCCCCTGGGCGGCCTGCAGGCCGATCGCATGGATGTCGCTGGTCTGCATCAGGAAGGCTGCCAGCTTCTGCTTCTGGGCAAGCCCGAATTCCTGCGCCTGCCGGATCGAGTTGGCGAGATCGCCGCCGGTGTTGGCGAAAGCGATCACGTCCGCGTTCGAGCTCTGGGCCTGCAGCAGATAGGACGAGAAATCCATGCTGTTGAGCGGATGCCGCACCTCGCCGGCGATGGTGCCGCCGAGCTTCTCCACCGTCTTGGCGGCGTCGTTGCGCAACGCGTGGCCGAAGGCGTAGTCGACCGTGACGAAGTACCAGCTCTTGGCGCCGCCCTTGGCGAGGGCGCGCGCGGTGCTGTTGGCGAGCGCGTAGGTATTGTAGGTCCACTGCACCGAATTCGGCGAGCAACTCTTTCCGGTCAGATCGGAGGAGCCGGCCGACGACACCAGCATCGCCTTGTTCTTCTGCTTGGTGAGTTCGAGCACGGCGAACGCCACGGCGGAATTGGCAAAGTCGACGATGACGTCGACATTCTCCTGCTCATACCAGCGCCGCGCGATGCCGGCGCCGACATCGGCCTTGTTCTGGTGATCGGCATCGACCATTGTGATCGGCTTGCCCAGAACCTTGCCGCCAAAATCCGCGATCGCCATCCGCACCGCTTCGACCGATCCGGGTCCGGTCGCGTCGGCGTAGAGTCCGGCCTGGTCGGTCAGCACGCCGATCTTCACCATGCCGTCGGAGATTTGCGCGTGGGACGGGGCGGCGAAGGCGGCCGACAGGATCGCGGCGCTTGCGGTGATCCCTCGGTAAGTCGATGTCATTGCTGTTCGTTTCCTCTAGTTGCGTTGTCTTATGGCGCTGGTTTTGTCTTGCCGCAGGTCGATCATGCCTGGATGCGACCGTGGGTCCTTGTCCGCGCCGAGCAGCGTGTGTTTCTGGATCTTGTTGGTCGAGGTCAGCGGCAACTCCGCGACGAAGGCGACCCAGGCCGGCAGCTTGAATGGCGCGAGGCGCTCGCGGCAGAGGCGGAAAATCTCCTGTGCCAGCGTGGGAGAGGCATCGACTCCGTCATGGAGCACGATGAAGGCTGCGACTTCCTCGTCACGGATCGGATCGCGCGCGGCGACGACCGCTGCCTGCTTGACCAGTCGAGACGTCGTCAGCACGGCCTCGACCTCGGCCGCGGAAATGTTCTCGCCGGCGCGCCGCACCAGGTGCTTCAGGCGGTCGACGAACACGAAGGCGCCGTCATCGTGCTGCCAGGCGCTGTCGCCGGTGTGGAACCAGCCGCCGCGCCACGCCTGCTCGGTGGCCTCCGGGTCCTTCAGATAGCCCGAGAAGAAGCCGCGCCGCGGCGTTGCGTCGGAGTGGCGCACGCAGAGTTCGCCAATCATGCCTTTCGGCACCGCATTGCCGTCGGCATCCAGAATCGTCATCTCGAGGCCGGGCTCGCTGCGGCCGATGGTGTTGGTCTCGAGATGTCGCGGCTCGACCGTGTTGAACGGGCTGCGTCCGGTCTCCGTCATGCCCCAGCCCTCGACGAAGGGAATGCCGAAGCGCGCGCGGGCGCTCGCGCGCTGCTCGGGATTGGCACCGACGCCCATCGAAAAGCGCAGCGCGTGGGCTTTCTCGTCCGGCGTCTCGGGCTGGGCGAGCAGGGCCGCGACGATCACGCCGAGATAATGCAGCACCGTTGCCCGGCAGGTGACGATGTCGCGCCAGGCGAACTTTGCATTGAAACGCTCCGGCAGGATCAGGCAGCCACCGGTCAGCATCATCGCCATCGTCGTCAGCGTGAGGCCGGCTATGTGGAACAGCGGGAGCGGACTGTACAGGCGCTCGGTACCGACGTGATAGGTCGCCTCGCCGCCGCGGCTTGCGTACCAGCGGCCGGCGCCGACCACGTATTCGTTGGTGAGAATGCATCCCTTTGGCCGCGCCGTCGTGCCGGAGGTGTAGAGCAGCGCGGCCTCGGTGTCGCTTCCGGGATCGTCGGCGCGCGGCGGCGGCCGCTTCGCCAGCGGGATTCGCGTCACGCTCACGCCGAGATCGTCGCCCGACACCGCAAGCAGTGGCACCGCGCCGCCCAGCGCTTTCTGCAATTCCTTCTGATCAGGCAGCGTGACGATCAGATCAGGCTCGGCATGCGCGATCAGATATTCGATTTCCGCTGCGCGGTAAGCTGGATTGATCGGAACGATCGAGACGCCGAGGCCGTTGAGCGCCAGCCAATGCACGATGAAATCAGGCCGGTTCTCCAGCAACAGGCAGGCGCGGTGTCCGTGGTCGAAGCCGGCCGCGCGGTACTGATCGCGCAGCGCACAGGCCTGCCGCGCAATGTCGCCATAGGACAGCTCGATGCCATCGGGAAAATAGGCGCGATCGGGACGCGCGGGAATGCAAAGGAAGGATCTGAACGCCGCAGCATCGGCAGCCGCAGCGAACACGCTGAACACGGTGTACATCGTGGCGTCGTTTCCCTCGGGTGGCCGCGAGTCGATGTCAACGATGCCGGTCGACGAGAGCTGCTTCGTTGAGCGCGTTGCCGCGATCGCGGCGTTGCGCGGAAGCTATAAGGGAGATTAATCTGCTGTCAAATCCATTATGAGTTTCCATAAAACTCATATGTAGTTTGAGATGGACATGATGAAGATGCATATGTTGTCGGGCGGCCGGCTCAGGATGGCGAAGCGAACCTATCTGCCCGACGCCGCGCGTGGTGAGATGTTCGAGCTTCCGGTGTCATGCGCGCTCATCCGGCACGCTCAAGGCAATGTGCTGTTCGATACCGGATGTCATCCCGACGTCGCGACCGATCCCGAAGGTCGGCTCGGCACGCTCGCCAAGTACATGAATCCGATCATGCCGGCGGGCGACCATGTGCTGACCAGTCTCAAGGCGGTCGGCCTTGGCCCCGACGACATCGATGTCGTGATCTGCTCCCACCTGCACACCGATCATTGCGGCTGCAACGCCTTCTTCAAGAGGGCGATGATCTTCGTCCACGCACTGGAGATCGAAGCCGCGAACGGGCCTGACGCGTTCGATCGCGGATACATCAAGGCGGATTGGGATCATCCGCTGAAGATGGAAATCTTCGACCGGCAGATGGATGTATTCGGCGACGGCAAGCTGACCCTGATCCCGCTGCCCGGACACTCGAAGGGAACGACCGGCGCGCTGGTCAAGCTCGACAAGAGCGGTGAATTCCTGCTCGCTTCCGACGCGCTCAGCGTGCGCGCCAATCTCGACCAGCGAACGTCACCGCGGAATAGCCTGGATGTCGAGCAGTTCCTGAAATCGCTCGACGAGATCGCGAAGCTCGAGGCCGCCGGCGTCAAGATCATCTGCGGCCATGACGATGCGCAGTGGGCGAGCCTGCAAAAGGGCCCGGACGCCTACACATAAGCTCCCGCGCGGTTTGCAGATGTCTTTCCGCACGATATGGTACGCCACCGCCGGAATTCATCTGGCTCACAACAACAAGGAAAACGCAGATGTCGAAGGAAGGCTTGTGCGCGATCGTGACGGGATCTGCATCGGGACTCGGTGCCGCGACCGCGCAAATCCTCGCCACGGACGGCGCGCGCATCATCATCAACTATTCCAACAGCAAGGCGGAGGCTGAGGCGACCGCGGAAGCCTGCCGCAAGCAGGGCGCCGAGGTGCTGGTGGTGCAGGGCGACGTCTCGCGCGATGAGGACTGCAAGAAGATTGCCGCCGCGGCGCAAGGCTGGGGGCGGGTCGACGTGCTCATCAACAATGCCGGCACCACCAAGCATGTGCCGCATCACGATCTCGACGGGCTGTCGGCGGAAGACTTCCAGCGCATCTATGCCGTCAACACCATCGGCCCGTTCCAGATGGTCCGCGCCGCGCGTAGCCTGCTTGAGGCCGGCGCGAAGGCCTCGGGCCGGCCGTCGGCGGTGGTGAACGTCTCCTCGATCGCCGGCATTTCCGGCGGTGGTTCGTCGGTCGCCTATGCCGCGAGCAAGGGCGCGCTCAACACCATGACGCAGTCGCTGGCGCGCGCGCTGGCGCCCCTGATCCGCGTCAACACGGTTTGCCCGGGGTATATCGATACGCCGTGGTTCACCAAGGGCCGCGGCGAGGCGGGCGCCAAGCAGGTACGCGACGCCGTGGTGGCGCGGGTGCCGCTGAAGGTCGCGTCAACGGCGGAGGATATCGCCAACCTGGTCTGCTTCCTGGCAAGCCCGGCGTCGAGCAACATGACCGGTGAGTTCGTTCGCATGGACGCCGGCATGCATTTGATTCAGTGAAGCGTCTCTGTGGATGGCCGGGCTTAGCCGAAGGACGGCGTCGCTTCCGCTCGCCTATGCCCGACCATCCATCGTCCCGCTGAGCCGTTGCAAAGACGTAAATGCCCGGGACAAGCCCGGGCATGACGTTGTCGAAGCGGTCTTCGCGCCTGCTCTTATTTGTTGCCGGGATCGGAGACCACGCCCGCCGCGACCAGCCGGTTCCAGATGAACAGCACCACCAGCGCGCCGATCGTGGCAGTGATGAAGCCGGCGCCCTGCTCGGGACCGTAATGGCCGATCGCCTGACCGACCCAGGTCGCGAGAAACGCACCGGCGATGCCGAGTACTGTGGTGAGAGTGAAGCCGCTCGGATTGTTCGGTCCCGGCGACAGGAATCGCGCGATGATCCCTGCGACAAAGCCGACGATGATGACCCAGATGATGCCGCCCATGTCAGTGGTCCTCCTCGAATCGAAGCAAACCGCCGCCGTCACAGCCTGCCGTGCAGCTCGTCGCCGCTCGGCAGCCGCCCGTCCGGTGTCAGGTGATTGATCACGTCGGGCAGATACTGGCTCAGGCCCTGCAGCAGATCGTCGCGCGACATGCCGCTTTGCGACGCCAGCGAATCGATCTGGTCGGCGCCGAGCGCGTTGGCGAGATCGCCGGGCGAGATCGGCTTGTTGGGGCCGTTGCTGACCCAGGAATTGGCGGTGTCGCCATGACCCTTCTGCTGAAGCTGGTTGAGCAGATCGCCGAGGCCGCCGCTCAAAACCGTGCCGGCCGCGCCGCCTGCGAGCAATCCGCCGAGGCCGCCCTTGAGGATGTCAGAGAGTCCGCCGCCGGACCCGCCGGGAAGGCCCGCAGTCACGTTGCCGGGGAGCGGCGGAGCCTGTGACGGCGTCGGCGCCGGCGCTGCGGTACCCGGCTGGTTGCTGCCGGTGAAATGCTTGACGGCTTTCCAGGCAAGCAGCGCCAGGATGGCCATCGTCATCGGCGACATTCCGCCACCGCTGGAGCTGTCGGATTGTGTGCTTGGCGCGCTTGGACCGCGGGGGCCGTTCTGCATGCCGTCGAGTACGTCGAGTAAACCCATGATTGTCTCCTGCAGCAACCGTGCCCCGCGGCAGAAACATAACGGCCGCTCGTGACGGTTACAAGGCAGCGCCTTGGCAACCGGCGGCGGGGTCAATAGGCAGCCAATGCCAGGTCTGCTATCGAGCTTTGATGAACGGATGTTCGGCGAGATGAACAACGACCGGCCGATCGGCATTGCGGGCGCCGGCAGCATCGGCTGCTTCGTCGGCGGCATGCTGGCGGCGTCCGGCCGCCGCGTCGCGCTGCTGGCGCGGCCGCGCGTGGTTCAGGAAATCACGGCCCGCGGCTTGCGGGTCACCGATGTTGATGGCTCCGAGCAGGTTGTCGCAGCGGACCGCCTCACGCTGTCGGACGATCCGTCGATCTTGCGCGATGCGCAGGTGGTGCTGGTCACGGTGAAGAGCGCCGATACGCGCCAGATGGCCGACCTGATCGCGCGCCATGCACCGCCCGATGCGGTGGCGGTCAGCCTGCAAAACGGCGTCGGCAATGTGCCGCTGCTGCGCGAGCGGCTGCCGGGCCGGAGCGTGCTCGGCGGCATGGTGCCGTTCAACGTGGTCGCGCTCGGCGATGGCCGCTTCCATCGCTCGACCTCGGGCGACATCGTGATCGCCCGTGACGACGCCGACACAGCCGCACGCCTGTCGGTGCCGGGCCTTGCGATCCGCGCGACCTCCGACATCGACGGCGTGCAGTGGGGCAAGCTGATCGTCAATCTCAACAATGCGCTGAACGCGCTCTCCAACATTCCGCTGCGCCAGCAGCTCGCGCAACGCGACTGGCGGCGCCTGCTCGCCGATCAGATGGCGGAGGGAATGGCCGCCGTGCGCGCCGAAGGCATCACGCCGGTGTCGCCGACGCCGCTGCCTTCGAGCTGGATGCCGCCTTTGCTGCGGCTGCCGGACCCGCTGTTTAACATGCTGCTCGGCCGCACCATGAAGATCGATCCCGCGGCGCGGTCCTCGATGTGGGAGGATCTGCAACGCGGCCGCCGCACCGAGATCGACTATCTCCAGGGCGTGATCACCGCCATCGCCGATCGTCGCGGGTTGGACGTGCCGTTGTCGCGCCGCGTCATTCAACTGATCCGGACAGCGGAGGCCGACGGCAAGGGCTCGCCGGGGCTGACGCCGCAGCAGATCCGCGCGGCGTAGAGTTGTGATGGCGGCGGTGGCACGCCGCGTGTCTGGAGGAGGATGTCATGAAACCGGTTTGCATCGTGCTTGTCGCGCTTGCGGCGTTCGCTGCGTGGTCTGCGCGGGCCGCGCCACCGACCGTGACCCCGTCGCCGGGCTATGACGCGCGGCTGCAGGAGCAGCGTGCGCGGATGGCGGCATCAAGCGAGCGGCCCGTGCCCGCTGCCAGGCACATCGCGCCGCGGCACCACAAGCACAGCCACAGGCACTGATCCTCTGTAGTTCTCAGCGACCTCTTGAAAGAGACGTTCCGAGATGAAGTTGTTCGTTTTCGTGCTTGGCTTTGTGCTGGGCCTGACCACCGCTGCAAGCGCGGCCGACTACGCCGGCGCCATCAGCGCCTATCGGCGCGCTCACGGCATGTCCAGGGTGAGGCTCGACGCGAGGCTGAATGCGATGGCGTTGCGGCAGGCACGGACGATGTCGGCGACCGGCTCGGTGAACCATTCCGCGGGTGGCAGCTTCTTCTCGCGCATTGCGCCGTTGAAGAAGCAGCGCGCGGCCGAGAACATCGGCGCCGGCTTCATCGCCTTCGCCGAGATGCTGAGGCAGTGGCAAAGCTCGGCCGGCGACCGCGAGAACCTGTTGATGCCCGGCGCAAAGCGCGTCGGGGTCGCGTTCGTCGACAATGCGAAGTCGCCGTACCGCAGGTTCTGGGCGATGGTGATCAGCAATTGATGCCGCGGCGTCAGGTCGCGGTTCGCGCCAGGGAGACCCTCGGCTGCGCTGCTGCATACGGGGATAATGACGAGGCGATGTCAGCTTCGCTTCGCCGGCCGTCCCGGTGGCGATGGCTGAAAAGTGAACAGCTTCTTGAGATCATCGAGGCTTTGCGACAGTCGCGGCCATTCGCACGAAAATGAGTTCTTGGCGCAGTGCGCAGCCCTGATGCGCGCGGCCTGCTTGACCGGGCTTGCGACCGGGACGGGCACGCGCACCGGTTCGCTGCGCATCGTGACCTGGATCCGTTTGTGCTGCGCTTGTTGCTGTGGCGGTTGTTGTTGCTGCTGCTCTTGCTGCAGCTTTTCCTCTTGCTGAAGCTGCTTGGCGTTGAACGCTGCGACGATGTTCGAGCGGCGCTGCTTCTCGAGATAGACGGTATATTCCTGGTCGATCTTCTTCTGCTCGTCCGGCGTCGGATTGGGACCCGCGATGTCGAAGCTGCGGTCCTGCATGAAGTCGTAATAAGTGTAACCGCCGCCGGGCTTGCGGCGTCCGGCAAACTTGGCGTTGCACTCGCCGAGCTGCGCGGTCTTGTCTTCCTTCGTCTTCGCCTTCTCGGCGATATCGGCGCAATCCTCGAAGTCCTTCGGCCCGCTGCGCCACCACTGCGCATGCGCGGTCACTGGCGCCAGCTCAAGGCAGGCGGTCACTGCGGCAATGGCAAACGCCGATGAACGGCTCGCAGTCACGAACGAAATCCCGGTGCAAATCAGCAGTCACGATTTGCGCCAATTTTTGCCATTTTGAGGCAGCTTGTCACGCTGGTTGTAGATGGATTCCAGTTCGCATCCAGGTGTGACGGATGGGGCACAACGATCAAAATTGACGTGCATTCTCAATATGAAGGCGGGTTCCCTTGTGTATTTCGTCATGCCGCCTTCACAGTGACGAGGAACTTTGAGACCTCGCTTCGCAAGGTCTCGGATCGCCGCGAGAGTTCGCGCGCGCGGCAAAGCCGCGCCCGGCGGCGCGCTCACTTCACCCTGTGCAGCAGCGCGACGAGCTCCGCCTGCCGGTGCGTGCCGGTCTTCTGGAAGATCGACTTGAGCTGGTTGCGGGCGGTGGCGAGCGCAACGCCGGCCTCCCGTGCTGCGTCCTCGACCGAATCGCCGCGGGCGAGCCGTGCGGCGAGGCGTGCCTGCGCCGGCGTCAGCTCGAAGGTCGCAGCCAGCAGCGCCTGATCGAAGGCGACGCTGCCTTCGAGATCGCGGATCAGGAGGATCGCGCGCGCCCCGAGGAACGGCGAGCGTGCCGCGGGGGGCACCGGCTGCATCTGGATCACGATCGGCCGCCTGTCGAGCCGGCGGACCACGATCGGCGAGGACGGCACCGTGAGCAGGTCCGAGGTGTGGTCGAGCTGATCGATCAGCCGGGTCAGGTCGGCATTGGCCTGCCGGTCGCGGAGCGTCAGGCGGTTGTTGCGGATCGCAAAGTCGTCGCCGAGGCAGGCGTCCGCCTGGCCGTTCGTGCCGATGACGACGCCGGAGCGGCCGACCGCGATCGCCGCGACCTGGATCAGGCCGAGCGCGCTGGTGATGCCCGAGATCGCGGAGCGGCCGACGACGGTCGACAGCGTCGCGGCCTCCGTCAGCCGTGCCGACAGCCGTGACAGCGCCTTGACCTCGTCGGCATCGAACATGCCTTGCTTCGGCGAGCGCTGGATGGTCAGCCCCCACAGCGCCGGGCCGGCGCGGAAGCCGACGGCGGCAAACCATTTCAGGCCGAACTCGCCGAGACTGGCGTAGAGCGGATCGCGCAGCATCTCGCGCTCGGACCCGAACAGATCGGCGTCGGTGACGACATCGGCGCCACCGAGCAGCCGCGGCACCCCGCGCGCCGCGCGGATGTCGGTGAGGTGCAGGTTGTTGGGGAAGTAGACCCTGGTGAAATAGTCGTCGACCGATTCGGTGCGCGGGATGTCCTCGGTGCGGACGTCGCTCTGCAGCATCGCGGCGCCGGTCGCGCCGACGGCAGCGCAGACCTCGTCCATGAAGGTCGGCCAACGCGCAGGATCGAGAACCAACTCTCCGAGGCGCGCGGTCACATCGTCAAGCTTGCGCAGGTCGACCAAGGCGCACCCTCCGACCGATGCCAAAACCCTTCGTTTCGCCAGTCAAACCTACCGCGCGTGTATACGCACGGTACCGTGCTTAAGAAAACCGGCGCCGCCGAACTTGCAAGCAAAATCGACGCCGCGAATGTAGCTGCCGCGCGATATCCTGGAAGCCCGGCGCAACGTGACCGAGGTCACGCAGACGCCCGGCCACGGTCCGCGATCGCTGTCGATCCGGCTCAACGATCAGGCTGCTTGACGATTTTGGTGTGACGCGCGGGATTGGCGAGATCACCAAAGGCCTGCGCCATGCACCAGAACTACGCGCTCGACATCGTCAGCCTGCGCTTCGGCTCGATCAAGGACGAGGCGATCGAGTACCTGCCGGCCCGCGGCGCCGCGACCGCGGTTGGGTCGTCATCGAAGCCGGCCGGGCAGGCGGCGTAGGAACCGGTTCGCGGACGGCGTCCGCAACGCGCGCGGTTGAAATACCTTCGACTTCATGCATGCCGGGTCGGCGCAGGCTGGCGATCCGGCGGCGGCTCTGCTATGGGAGGGCCACGCCCGCGGACAGCGGGCTCGCGGTCCCGTAGCTCAGCCGGATAGAGCGGCGGTTTCCTAAACCGTAGGTCGGAAGTTCGAGTCTTCCCGGGATCGCCAGCACCATTCGCAGAGCAGGGCCGGCGATCATCGCGCGCCTCCATCCTGCGCTGCTCTCGATCCCGGCGGACCTTCAAGGCCTTGTGCAGAAGATCGCGTGTCCGTTGATCGACCTGAAGCTCTCTGTGGCGTCGATCTCCAGCGCTTCACGTAGTTTGGCAAGAACCTCGAAGCAGTTTCACCTCGTCAGCCATCATGATTTCTCCCGTTATGGCGCGGCCAAGTCGGGGCGCCGCCTAGAGACGCAACCAGCTGCGGACAACGGGCGGCGCGCCTTGCAGGTGCGCAACCTCCAATCACTAATGTGCAAAAGCAAAGGCTGCGCCCGCTGTGACAAGTGCCCTTTGTCACTGCCAACGCTGGCGGCATCTGTGCTGCTATGGGGTGTCCGGGAAATTGCCCGTGCCCGGAGACTGAACCAGCGCCGCCCGCGCGATCATACTCCGCTGGGGCGGCGCTGAGCGTTTGCGGTGGTTTCGCGGCGCGCCACCGCGGCATGTGACTTTCGGCACTTTGCGTATCGCATCGCCAGTGGGCGACTTTGGATACGCCAGCGCGAGGCAAGCGCGGCCTCGGGCCCAGTCCACACTACCCCAGGGGTTCGGGGCCGCGCCCTCCCGTTGCCACAAAAAGGCCCGCCAATAACGGCGGGCCTCGTCGCGGGTCTTTTGTTGGCTAGAGCTCAATACGGATAAGGCGCCCACGGATCGGTTACGATCACGTCCGTGGCCGGATACCAATAGCACTCGACATCGACGCCGGTGTCGAAGCAGTATCCGTAATAGTCCGTCACTTGCGCAAGTTTGATCGGACCGTTCGCGGCAACCTGCGTCGTGTCGGCACCCGCCATCTTCTTGCTCGACTTCACTTTCTGCACCGGCAGGCTGCCGGCGCTCATTCCCACGACCTTGTCATTGCTCACTTCCGCAACGACAGGGTTGTTGCCGATCTTGCCGATTTCATGCTTCCCGTTCTTGTGAATCTTCTCGCCAAGAAGGTTATGGCCATTGTTGTGATGGGCATTCTTGGCCGCGGCCAGTCCGGCCGTGGCCAAGAGACTCGCGCCGACGACGAATGCCGTCATCGTCCGACGATTGAACATGCAGCTTCTCCTCGTAGTCACTCTGTGAAACCAGCCCGCGATCAATCTGGTGAGGCCGCATGAACCGCCGCTGAACAAGCAAAATGCACGTGCGGTGACTCCGACTGTCTGTAAGACTGGTGTCAGCTTGAGGCTCTATTCCACTTTTCCGATCCGGGACGGCCGCCGAATCGTTTGGCGGCCGATCAAGAAGAAGGGGTGGATCAAGTGAAAAAGGTGTTGGTGATCGCGGCTGCGTTAGTCGCTGTAACGTCGGCGGCCCATGCGCGTGGTCCGGGAGCGGGCTTTGGTGGTGGCGCATCCAGCTTCTCGCCGGGTCATTCATTCCAGAGCAGCGGATCTGTTGCAGGTAGCAGCGGCGCGTCTGGTTATTCGCCTGGCCGTCAAATGCAGTCCAATGGATCGGTGACCGGCCATCCGGGAGCCTCGGGCTACGCACCCGGCAAACTCAAGCGCTAAGGCAAGAGGCACAGAGGCCGCCGCAACCGGCGGCCTCGTTCTTCCTGGTGGGGCGAGGCGTCTGCCCCGAACGAGCTGACGGCGCCTGAGTGACCTCGGCCCCGTCCAGTGCCCTCGAGATGAACGACCGACAACAGCATGTTCAGCATGGCTTCAAGGCAGGCGACATAGAACGTGGGCGCAATCCTAATGGAGGCGACACATGTCTTCGCTCACGAAAGCCCTTCCCAGTGGTCTCGCTGCGCTCGCCGTGGCGGCTACGCTGTTCGCCGGCTCCGCGCCGGCTCAGGCACGTGACGGCCGAAACGCCGCATTGATCGGCGGCCTGATCGTCGGCGGCCTCATTGGCGGCGCACTGGCGTCAGAGGCGCAGGCCTACCCGTCCTATCCGTCGTACCAGGGCTACAGCGAATATCCGACATACCGCCGCTCCTATAGCGGCTATGACGATGGCTATTACGCGCCTCGATACCGGTATCGCGATTACGACGACGACTACCGCAGCGTGTCGGGTTGGGACTCCGACGACGATTGAACAGGCGGTCGGGCGGTCCAAGGTCCACCGTTCTTATCGGTTCGGCCGGGATCGCCTCGCAAAACGGCCCGCCATGCTGGCGGGCCCTTGTCATCGGCGTGGTGTTGCAGGCTTCGCGCAGCCACAGCCTGATTGACGCAATCCGCATACTCCTCAAACAATCCGGCGGCGGCGCCGTTGAGCCCAGCCCGGCTTCGACAAAGCGATCATTCGCGGTGTGCCTGCGCGGGCGAGGACCGTCGCGCGCCCGGGCCGGGACGCACGTGCACGGCTTTCGCTGACAGTGGCTCGCCGCATTCCGAGCAGACCATGACGGGGTCGAACATGTGGCCGCAGGTCTTGTGTTGGTGCAGCATCGGCCGGCCGCGCGAGTCGACCATGTGGATGTTGCCCCAGTGCACGATCGACATGATGATCGGATAGAGATCGAGGCCTTTCTGCGTCAGCATGTATTCGTAGCGCTTCGGGGCTTCCTGATACGGAATCCTGCGCAGCACGCCGAAGCGCACCAGCTTCCTCAGCCGGTCGGCGAGCAAATGGCGGGTGATCCCCCAGCGACGCCTGGAAGTCATCGAACCTGCGGATGCGCAGGAAACATTCGCGCAGGATCAAGAGGCTCCAGCGGTCCCCGATCACAGCCACGGTGCGGGCAAGTGGGCACGGCTCCTTCTCGAGGGCGTCCCATTTCATCGGCATCTCCAGCGATCTGCGATGGGCGGCGCGAATAAATTCTAAATCGGAACTGATATAATTTCAATAAGATGCTCCACAGAGGCAATTGGATGATAAATATCATATTGACAGTTCGAAAATAGAACTTAAGGTCACAGTCAGGATCAACCCGGCGGCGCGCAATTGCCGTCAGTCGAAGGGAAAGGCGTTCCATGGCTGCTCCGCTCAAGGTCGAGTTCCACTTCGATTTCGGAAGTCCCAACGCCTATCTCGCCGAGCTCGTGCTGCCGGAGATCGAGCGGCGCACCGGCGTCAAGTTCGACTACATCCCGGTGCTGCTCGGTGGCGTGTACAAGGCGACCGGCAACATGTCGCCGGCTGACTCCCTGCGCGGGATCAAGAACAAGCCCGAATACAACGCGCTCGAAACCGAGCGCTTCCTGCGGCGTCACAACATCACGGCGTTCAAGTCGAACCCGTTCTTTCCGGTGAATACGCTGGCGTTGATGCGTGGCGCGGTGGCCGCGCAGTTCGAGGGCGTGTTCGAAGCCTATTTCCACGCCGCCTATCATCACATGTGGGTCGAGCCCAAGAAGATGGACGACCCGCAGATCTTCCGCGAGGCCTTCCTGTCCTCGGGGCTCGACATCGACCGCCTCATCGCCCGCGCGCAGCAGGACGACGTCAAGAAGAAGCTGATCGAGAACACCAGCGACGCGGTGGCGCGCGGCTCGTTCGGGTCGCCGACCTTCTACGTCGGTGACGAGATCTTCTTCGGCAAGGACAAATTGCGCGAGGTCGAGGAAGAGATCGTCGCGCAGCTGGTCATGGAGCGGCGCAAGACCGCTTGATCGGACCAAACAAACAAGCCCCAAAGGCTATCGCAGGGAGGTTTCGGTGCTGGCGACGGCGCAGGTGAGGGAAGGAAGTGTTGCAGGCTTGCCGAACCGTATCCACGAGGTGATGGATCGGTATGTCGCGACGACGCGGGATCATCCGCCGCTGATCGACGATCGCGCCAGGCTGACCTACCGCGAGCTGGATCGGGACGTGAGCGCCGTGGTCGACGCGCTGCGTGCGCTCGGCATTCGTCCCCTGCCGCTGCTCAACGGCTACGGTATCACCGAATGCTCGCAACTCACCTCGTACAAGCGGCCGTCGGAGATTATCCTGATGGACGCGCTGCCCGCGACGTCGACGGGCAAGCTGTTGAAACACAAACTGGCGGAGTCGCTGCGCAGCCCGCGCTGACGCGTCCGAACAGCAACTCACGCAAACAAAGGCCGGAGAACACCATGCAGAAGAGAAACAGGACGGTCGCCGTCATCGGTGCCGGCGACTTCATCGGCGGCGAGATCGCCAAGAAATTCGCCTCCGAAGGCTTCACGATCTTCGCCGGCCGCCGCAACGGCGACAAGCTGGCGCCGCTCGTCAAGGACATCGAGGCCGCCGGCGGCGAAATCCACGGCCGCTCGCTCGATGCGCGCAAGGAGGAGGAGATCATCTCCTTCCTCAACGACGCTGACAAGCACGCGCCACTGGAGGTCTGCATCTTCAACATCGGCGCCAACGTCAATTTCCCGATTCTCGAGACCACCGAGCGCGTGTTCCGCAAGGTCTGGGAGATGGCCTGCTATTCCGGCTTCCTGGCCGGGCGTGAGGCGGCGCGGCTGATGCTGCCGCGCGGGCAGGGCAACATCTTCTTCACCGGCGCGACCGCGTCGCTGCGCGGCGGCAGTGGCTATGCCGCCTTCGCCAGCGCCAAGTTCGGCCTGCGCGCGGTGGCGCAGGCGATGGCGCGCGAGTTGGGTCCGAAGAACATCCACGTCGCGCACCTCATTATCGACTCCGGCGTCGATACCGAATGGGTGCGGCAGCGCCGGATCGAGGCGCTCGGCCCCAACGCGCTCGACAATCCCGACGTCCTGATGCCACCGGCTTCCGTCGCGGGCGCCTACTGGCAGCTTTACCAGCAGCCGAAGAGCGCATGGACCTTCGAGCTGGAAATCCGTCCCTTCGGCGAGAAGTGGTAAGGAGCAGGTCCCATGGAGCTCGCGCTATCTCCTGAAGATGCGGCGTTCCGCGACGAGGTTCGCGCCTTCATCAAGGACAATTATCCGGCGGAGATGCGCGTCCCCAATCCGGAGACCGACCTTTCCAAGGAGCAGATGCTGCTGTGGCATCGCATCCTGCACAGGAAGGGCTGGATCGCGCCGCTCTGGCCCAAGGAATATGGCGGGCCCGGCTGGTCGATCACGCGCCGTTTCATCCTCGAGCAGGAGACGACTCGCGCCGGCACGCTGCCGCCTTTGGCGTTCAGCGTCACTATGGTCGGCCCCGTCATCTATACGTTCGGCAACGCGGCGCAGAAGGCGAAATTCTTGCCGCGTATTCTCTCCGGCGAGGATTGGTGGTGCCAGGGCTATTCGGAGCCGGGATCGGGGTCGGATCTCGCGACCGTCCGCACCAAGGCGGTACGCGACGGCGACCACTACATCGTCAACGGCCACAAGACCTGGACCACGCTGGCGCAGCACGCCGACTGGATCTTCTGCCTGGTCCGCACCGATCCGGCGGCCAAGCCGCAATCCGGCATCTCGTTCCTGCTGATCGACATGAAGTCGCCGGGTGTCACCGTGCGGCCGATCATCACCATCGACGGCTCGCACGAGGTCAATGACGTCTTCCTCGAAAACGTCCGCGTGCCGGTCGAGAATCTGATCGGCGAGGAGAACAAGGGCTGGACCTACGCCAAGTTCCTGCTCGGCAATGAGCGCACCAGCATGGCCGGCATCGGCCGCTCGACGCGCTACATCGAACGGCTGAAGAAGATCGTGAAGGCCGAGATTCCGGCAGACGATCCGGCCTATCTGGAATTCATCCGGGACATCGCCCGCGTCGAGCTCGACGTGCTGGCGCTGGAGGCGACCGAGCTGCGCGTCGTGGCGCAAATGGCGCGCGGCATCGACCCCGGGCCGGCGGCTTCGCTGTTCAAGATCCGCGGCACCGAGATCTTCCAGAACATCACCGAACTGACCCATCGCGCGATCGGCAATTATGGCCTGGCGATCCGCGAGCATCCGGTCAGCGCCAACCATTTCATGCCGGGCCCGGACTACGGCCACACCGCGTCGGAAAAATATCTCAACGCGCGCAAGCTCTCGATCTACGGCGGATCGAACGAGATCCAGCGCAACATCATCGCCAAGGCCGTGCTCGGTCTCTAGCAACAGCGCAACAAGAGGATCGGATGGATATCCAGTTCACGGAAGAGCAGGAATTGTTGCGGTCCAGCGTCCAGCGGCTGCTGCGCGACCAGTATCATTTCGATGCACGGCGCAAGATCGTCGCGAGTGAGGACGGCTTCAGCCGCAAGCAGTGGGGCGCCTTCGCCGAGCTCGGCCTGCTCGCCGCGCCGTTCTCGGAAGCCGTCGGCGGACTCGGCGGCGGAGTGCTGTCGACCATGATCATCATGCAGGAATTCGGCCGTCATCTCGTGGTCGAGCCGTTCGTCGAGACGGTCGTGCTGGCCGGCGGCTTGATCGAGCAGGCGGGCTCCGAGGAACAGAAGCTGGGCTTCCTTCCCGAGATCATCGCGGGAAACGAGATCTGGACCCTGGCATGGACCGAGAAGGGCTCGCGCTTCGATCTCGCCACCGTCACCACCGCGGCGCGCCGGGACGGCGACGGCTATGTCCTGACCGGCGAGAAGACGGCGGTCATCGCGGCGCCCTGGGCGGATCATCTGATCGTCTCCGCCCGCACCTCGGGTCATCGCCACGATCGCGGCGGCGTCAGCCTGTTCGTGGTCGATCGCCGCGCCACCGACCTCGATCTCAAGAGCTTCAAGACCATCGACGGCCGGCGCGCCGCCGAGATCAGCCTGCGCGAGGTGCGCGGCCAGCTCCTGGGCCGCGAGGGCGACGGCGTCGCCGCGCTCGAGGCCTGCCGCGACCGGGCGATCGGCGCGCTGTGCGCCGAGCTGGTCGGGGCGATGGGTGAGCTGAACGCCGCGACCTTGGACTATTCCAAGACGCGAAAGCAGTTCGGCGTCACGATCGGCTCCTTCCAGGTGTTGCAGCATCGGATGGTCGACATGTTCATCGCTCATCAGGAGGGGGTGTCCCTGATGCAGCATCTCAATCTCAGCCTCAACGCAGGCGAAGCCGGCCTCTCGCGGCTCGCCTCGGGCGCCAAATCGAAGATCGGCTATGCCGGCAAGTTCGTCGCCGACCAGGCGGTGCAGATCCACGGCGGCATGGGCATGACCGACGAGCTCAATGTCGGCCACTACTTCAAGCGCATCTCGTCCATCAACATCCAGTTCGGCGATCCCGCCTATCACGTGCTGCGCTATGCGCAGCTCGACGCGGCGGCTTAAGGAGACCTAGCATGACAGCAGAGGCAGTTATCGTTTCCACCGCGCGCACCGGCGTGGGCAAGGCCTATCGCGGTGCGCTCAACAACACCGATGGCCCGACCTTGGCCGGCCATGTGATGGCGGAGGCGGTGAAGCGCGCCGGCATCGCGCCGGGCGAGGTCGAGGACGTGGTGATGGGCTGTGCGATGCAGCAGGGCACCATGGTGATGAACGTGGCGCGCAAGGGCGCGATCCGCGCCGGGCTTCCGGTCACGGTCGCCGGCACCACCATCGATCGGCAATGCGCCTCCGGCCTGCAGGCGATCGCGGTTGCCGCGCGCTCGGTGATATCAGACGGCGTCGAGATCGCGATCGGCGGCGGCATCGAATCGATCAGCCTGGTGCAGAACGAGTACATGAACAAATTCCGCGCCGTCGACGACGAGCTGATGGCGATGAAGCCGGACATGTACATGTCGATGTTGGAGACGGCGGAGGTCGTCGCCGAGCGTTACGGAATCGGCCGCGACAGGCAGGATGAATACAGCCTGGAGTGCCAGCGCCGGGTCGGCGCCGCGCTGCAGGGCGGCCGCTTCAGCGACGAGATCGTGCCGATCACCACCAAAATGGCCATGGTCGACAAGGACACCAAGCAGGTCAGCTATCAGCAGGTGACGCTGTCGCAGGACGAGGGGCCGCGTCCCGATACGACCGCGGAGGGGCTTGCCAAGATCAAGCCGGTGTTCGAGGGCAAGACCATCAGCGCCGGCAACGCCAGCCAGCTCTCGGACGGTGCGTCGGCCTGCGTGATCATGAGCGACAAGATCGCGGCCAGGAAGGGCCTGAAGCCGCTCGGCATCTTCCGCGGCTTCGTCGCCGCCGGCGTCGAGCCGGACGAGATGGGCGTCGGCCCGGTCGCCGCGATCCCGCGGTTGTTGCAGCGGCACAATCTCAAGATCGACGACATCGATCTCTGGGAGCTCAACGAGGCCTATGCGGTGCAGGTGATCTATTGCCGCGACAAGCTCGGCATCGATCCGGACAAGCTGAACGTCAATGGCGGCTCGATCGCGATCGGCCATCCCTACGGCATGACCGGCGCGCGGCTCACCGGCCACCTCCTGATCGAGGGCCGGCGGCGCAAGGCAAAAAACGGCGTGGTGACCATGTGCATCGGTGGCGGCATGGGCGCGGCGGGTCTGTTCGAAATCGTCCACTGATCGGAAACGCAGGAGATATTCGTGAAGACAGCGATCACTGAACTGTTCGGCATCCAGCATCCGATCATCCAGGGCGGCATGCATTATGTCGGCTTCGCCGAGATGGCGGCCGCGGTGTCCAACGCCGGCGGCCTCGGCATCATCACCGGCCTGACGCAGAAGACGCCGGAACTGCTGGCGAAGGAGATCGCGCGCTGCCGCGACATGACCGACCAGCCGTTCGGCGTCAACCTCACCTTCCTGCCGAGCTTCACCGCGCCGCCCTATCCGGAATACATCGCCGCGATCCGCGAAGGCGGCGTCAAGGCGGTGGAGACCGCAGGCCGTAGCCCCGAGCAGTATATGCCGGCGTTGAAGGCCGCAGGCATCAAGGTGATCCACAAATGCACCTCGGTGCGGCATTCGCTGAAGGCCGAGAAGATCGGCTGCGACGCGGTCAGCGTCGACGGCTTCGAATGCGGCGGCCATCCCGGCGAGGACGACATCCCGAACATGATCCTGCTGCCGCGCGCGGCGGAGGAGCTGAAGATCCCGTTCGTCGCCTCCGGCGGCATGGCGGATGCGCGCAGCCTGGTTGCGGCGCTGGCGATGGGCGCGGCGGGCATGAACATGGGCACGCGCTTTATCGCCACCAAGGAAGCGCCGGTTCATCCCAATGTGAAGCAGGCGCTGGTCGAGGCCAACGAGCTCGACACCCGCCTCGTCATGCGCGCGCTGCGCAACACCGAGCGGGTGCTGAAGAACAAGGGCGTCGACGAGCTGCTCGAGATCGAGCGCGAGAAGGGCGCCAAGTTGAAGATCGAGGACATCCACGAGCAGGTCGCGGGCGTCTATCCCAGGGTGATGATCGACGGCGACATGGACGCCGGCGCCTGGAGCTGCGGCATGGTGGTCGGCCTGATCCACGACATCCCGACAGTCAAGGAGCTGATCGACCGCATCATGGCTGAAGCCGAGCAGATCATCCGCCAGCGGCTGACCGGTTTCCTCGACGGCATCGTCGAGACCACGCCGGCCCGCGCCGTGGCGTGACGGAGGACGCCATGACGGGGCACGTCAAAGTCGAGATTGCCGATGGTGTCATGACGCTGACGCTGCAGCGTCCGGAGAAGAAGAACGCGCTGACAGGCGCCATGTATAACGCCCTGTCTGATGCGCTCAAGCGGGCGGAGGCGGATGCCTCCGTCCGCGTGATCCTGTTCCAGGGCGATGGCGACAGCTTCACCGCGGGCAACGATCTTGCCGATTTCGCCAGCCAGGCGCGCGGCGAAAGCACGGTCGATAGCCCCGCCCATCGCTTCGTCGAGACCATCAGCAAGGTCGGCAAGCCGCTCGTCGCCGCCGTGCAGGGCAATGCCGTCGGCGTCGGCACCACCATGCTGCTGCACTGCGATCTGGTCTATCTCGCCGACAATGCGCGGCTGATCACGCCGTTCGTCAATCTCGCGCTGGTGCCGGAAGCGGCATCGAGCTGGCTGCTGCCGTTGCGGATCGGACATGCGCGCGCCTACGCGATGTTTGCGCTCGGCGATCCGATGGATGCGGCGGGTGCGGTGGCATCTGGCCTCGCCAATGCCGTGGCGCCGCAAGCCGAGCTGCGCAAGAAGGCGTATGACGCCGCGATCGCGCTGACTACGCGGCCCGCGGGGTCGCTCAGCCTGACCAAGAGACTGATGCGTGAGCACCAGCGCATCGCGGCGCAAATCGCCGCGGAAGCAGCCGTGTTCAAGGAGCGGCTGACGACGCCGGAGGCGCGCGAGGCCTTCGCCGCTTTCGCCGAACGGCGTCCGCCGGACTTTTCCAAACTGTCGGCCTGATTGATTGGACTAATCACGGACACATCGAGGGAGTGAAGAGCATGCAGGTCACGGGCAGCCATCAATACCCCACCATGGAATCCGTGATCTACGGCAAGCCGGCGGCCGAAGCGTTGCGCGAGGAGGCCGAGCGGCTCGGCGCGACGCGCGTGTACTTGATTGCTAGCCGCACGCTCAACACGACAACCGACGAGATCGAGAAGATTCGCAAAGGCCTCGGCGATCGCCATGCCGAGACCTTCGACGGCGTGCCGCAGCACACAACCCGGGACGTGGTGGTGCGGATTGCACGGCAGGCCAAGGAGGCCAAGGCCGATCTGATCGTCGCGATCGGCGGCGGCTCGGTGGTCGATGCGGCGAAAATCGTGCTGATGTGCATGGAGCACGAGATCTTCGCGCCGGAAGGGCTCGACGGCTTCGAGACCACGCCCGAGCGCCGCTTCGGCGCATTCCGGACCCCGAAGGTGCGCATGATAGCGATCCCCAGCACGCTGTCGGGCGGCGAATACAATTCGGGCACGCTGATCACCGACACCAGGCGCAAGCTGAAGCAGATCTTCAATCATCCCCTGATGATGCCGCGCAGCATCATCCTCGATCCTGCGATCACCAAGTACACGCCGGAGAAACTCTGGCTGGGCTCCGGCACGCGGGCGATGGATCACGGCATCGAGGCGATCTGCTCCTCCCGTCCCAACGTGCTTGTCGATGCCGTGTGTCAGCAGGGGCTGCGCTATCTGCACGATGGCCTGCTGCGCACCAAGGCTAACCCTGACGATGAGGCCGCGCGGCTGAACTGCCAGTTGGGCTCGTGGCTGTCGGCCTTCGGCTTGCAGTCGCGGGTGCCGATGGGCGCGAGCCATGCCATCGGCCATGTGCTCGGCGGCACCTGCGATGTGCCGCATTACTTCTGCACGGCGGTGATGATGCCGAGCGTGCTCAAATACAACCGCCCCGCGACGGAAGCCGCGCAGCAATCGATCGCCGCCGCGCTCGGTGCGCCCGAGCGCGACGCCGGCGAGGCGTTCGCGGCGTTCATCGCCGAGCTTGGCCTGCCGCGGCGGCTCGCCGATGTCGGCGTCGCCGAGGATCGCTTCGAGTTGATCGGCAAGAACGCGATGCTCTCGATCTTCACCCGGGCGAACCCGCAGCCGATCCGCGAGCCCAGCGACGTCGTCAAGATCCTCAAGCTGGCCGCTTGAAGCGGCCGTCGCATCCGGAGCAATCCACGATGGCCGACCTGCGCATCTTCTCCTACCTTCCCAATCCGCGCGTCTGGAAAGCAACCATCGCCGCCCGCTTTTGCGGCGTGGACGTCGAGGTCAGAGGGGCGTCCGGCGAGGAACTGCGCGACTGGCTGTGGGACTATGATGCGCGTCCGCTGGCAGAAGCGGAACGGCAATCGCTCGCCTCCCTGACGCGCACCGGCCGAGTCGGGTTGACTAGCGCGCAGCTCTTCAAGACCGACGCGTTCATGGAGGCGCAGCCGTTCGGCAACGTGCCGGCCGCGTTCGGGCGCGATGGCACGGTCGGCATCTTTGAGTCGAACAGCATCATGCGCGCGGTGGCGCGGCTCGGCGAGGCGGCGTTCCCGCTCTACGGCCGCGACGCTTATGAAGCGTCCCGCATCGACAGCTTTCTCGATGTCAGCCTGGTCTTCGCGCGGGACTCGCAAATCTACCTGCTGGCGCTGGCGGACGGCTCCGTCGATGCGGCGATTCACGCGCGCGCCAAGCAGGGCTTTGCGATCTACGCCTCGGGGTTGGAGCAGGCGCTGTCTCCACGGTGCGACGCGCTGGTGGACGACAGCCTCTCGCTGGCCGACATCTGCTTCGCGGCCGAGCTTGCGCTGTTCATGAACGAGCATGCGCGGGCCGTGCAGTTGAACGAGCGCGGGTTGGACAAGATCCTGCACGCCGATGTCGAAAACGATTATCCGCGGGTGTTCGCCCACTTTGCCCGATTGATCGCGCACCAGCATTTCAAGCCGGATCTCGGACCTTATGTCGAGAAATTGTTGTCAAAGGCGGCCGCCTGACCGTCAGGATTGCCGCTTGCAACGCGGAGGGTTGATCGCATGACCACGCCGGTTTGCCTGATTACTGGTGTCGGACCTGGCACGGGCTCGGCACTCGCGAGGAGATTTGCCGAGGGCGGCTATCGCGTGGCGCTGCTCGCCAGGAACGAGGAGCGGCTGGCCGCGCTCGCGAAGGAACTGCCGAACGCCAGGGCCTATCGCTGCGACGTGTCCGATCCGGCGCAGATCGATGCGGTGGCATCAGCGGTCGAGCGTGATCTCGGCAGTCCCGGCATCGTCATTCACAATGCCGTCGGTGGTGCGTTCGGCACCTTCCGGGAGATCGAGCCGGCGATCTTGAACCGGAACTTCCAGGTCAACACGATGGGGCTGTTGTACCTCGCCAGGCGATTTGCCCCGGCGATGATCGGCGCCGGCAAGGGCGCCATCGTCGCGACCGGCAACACGTCGGCCTTGCGAGGCAAGGCCGGCTTCGCAGGTTTCGCGCCGACCAAGGCGGCGCAGCGGATCCTGGCCGAAGCGATGGCGCGCGATCTGGGGCCGCAAGGGGTTCATGTCGCCTATGTGGTCGTCGATGCCGTGATCGATCTCGAGTGGACGCGGAAGCGCTGGCCGGAGCGGCCGGACGAATTCTTCATCAAGCCGCGGGCGATCGCGGACGAGATCTGGCACGTCGTTCATCAGGACCGCAGCGCCTGGTCGTTCAATGTCGAATTGCGGCCGTTCGGCGAAGCCTGGTAGCCGCTCGCGCTATCTTCGCATCGATCAGGTCGAGTGGAGCGGCAACGGAGGTTCACCTCTCCCCGTTGGGGAGAGGTGAACCGAGTCTGTGGCGAACCGATTCCATCCTGACTCATCTTGCTCTAAGGATCGCGCCACAAACTCGATGTCGTCCCGGCTTTCGCCGGGACGACGAATGGAGAGAGACGCGAAAGCGTCCTTTCCGGCGGTATTTCAGCTTCCGGGCCGACCGGCGAGTTGCGGCACGAACATGTCGCTCCACTTCGCCGGCTTCACCTTGATCGAGCCCGCCTTGTGCATGAACTCGGCGAATTGCATCACGCCTTCCGGTGTCGCGGTGAAGCGCGCATCCTTGTCCTCGATCATCTGCTGGACCTCCGCGGCGTCAACCTTGACCTTCGAGTTCTTGGCGTAGATCTCGGCGGCGAGTTTCTTGTCCTTGGCGATGAGCGCAGTGGCGTCGTCCATCGCCTCGATGAAGGCCTGGGTCATCTTGGGATTGGCGTCGACGAACTTCTTCGGCGCGAAGGTGACGTCGAGCGTGAGATTGCCGAGATAGTCGACCGAGTTGAGCACACGGTGGATGCCGGGGCTCTTGGCTTCCAGGTACTGGAAGGGGGGCGAGGTGAAATGTGCCTTGACCTCGGTTTTGCCGCCGACGAGGGCGGCGAGCGCTTCGGGATGCGGCAGGCTGATCGTCATCGGATCCATCTTGGCGTAGTTGGCAGCGCCGAATTCCTTGGCGGCGATCATTTGCAGCACGACGGCGGCGAGCGAGGTCTTGATGCCGGGCAGCGCGATCTTGTCGGTCGGGGTGAAGTCCTTGAGCGACTTCAGCTCCGGCTTGTTCGCCATCAGCCAAAGCGAGGTCGAGCTCATGCCCGAGACGCCGACGACCTCGACGCCGGGGATGCCCTTGGCCTTGGCCCAGAGCGTGACGAAGCCCGGCGCGCCGGTGCCGGCGAAATCGAGCGTGCCGGCCATCATCGCGTCGTTGATGACGTTGCCGCCGTCAAGCATCAGCCAGGTCACCTTGATGTCGCCGAGCCCGGCGGCCTTGGCGCGTTTCTCCAGGAACTGCTGGTCCTGCATCACGATCAGCGGCAGATAGAGGATGCCGAAGCCCTTGGAGATGCGCACTTCGCTGACCTCGGCGCGGGCCGGGGCGCCAAGCGCCGCCGCGAGCACGGCGGCCGCCGCGAGCGAGCGGACGATGTTCTTCAATGTCATGTATTTCCTCCTTCTTGGAATGCTGGCCATTCGGCCTGGTTACAGTTGTCGTCAGTGCTGCATGCCCCAGCGACGGATCGTCCTGCGCTCGATATTGGCGAAGACGATATTCTCGACGAAGAGGCCAATCAGGATCACGGTGAAGAGGCCGGCGAAGACGTTCGCCGTCTCGAGCTGGTTGCGGTTCTCGTAGATGAACCAGCCCAGCCCGCCCGAGCCCGACGAGACACCGAAGACGAGTTCGGCGGCGATCAAAGTGCGCCAGGCGAAGGCCCAGCCGACCTTGAGGCCGGTCAGGATCGCCGGGAAGGCTGCCGGGATCAGGATAAGGCGCACCAGCTTCAGGCCGCGCAGACCGTAGTTCTGCCCGACCATCCGCAGCGTGTTCGAGACCGAGCGGAAGCCGGCATGGGTGTTGAGCGCGATCGCCCACAGCACCGAATGCACCAGCACGAAGATGATGCTGCCGGTGCCCAGCCCGAACCAGATCAGCGCCAGCGGCAACAGCGCGATGGCCGGCAGCGGATTGAACATCGAGGTCAGCGTCTCGAGCAGGTCGGCGCCGATCCGCGAGCCGATCGCCAGCGTCGTGAGCAGCGCCGCCAGGGCGATGCCGATGCCATAGCCGATGACGAGCGTCTGCAACGAGACCAGCATGCGCTGCGGGATGACGCCGCTTGCGACGTTGCTGACGAAGGCCTCGACGGTTTGGCCAAAGGTCGGGAACAGCAGCGGGTTGCCGAGCCAGCGGCCATAGATCTCCCAGGCCAGGGCGAGGACGACAAGGATTGCCGTCTTGCGCACGAAGCCGAGGCGATAGATGCGCTCGGCCGGGCTGAGCGTCTTGGCGACGACGGGGGCGTCGCCCGACTGGACTTCGCGGATGATTTCCGGACGGAAGCTGACGAGATCGGTCATGACGGTCGCCTCGGCTCAATGGCTCGCGAAGAGCATGTCGTTGATACGGGTTTCGAGCGCGGCTTGCTTGCCGGTACCCATCTCCGCCGGGGGCACGCTGTTGAGCTCGGCCTTGACCTCGCCCGGATGCGGCGAGAGCAGCAGGATGCGGGTGCCGACGCGGATCGCCTCCTCGATCGAATGGGTCACAAAGAGCACGGTGAAGTGCGTGTCTTCCCACAGCCGCAGCAATTCGTCCTGCATCTTGCGCCGCGTCAACGCGTCCAGCGCGGCGAACGGCTCGTCCATCAGCAGAACGTCAGGTTCCATCGCCATGCCGCGGGCGATAGCGACGCGCTGCTTCATGCCGCCGGAGAGCGTGTGCGGATAGCTGTCGATGAACTTGGTCAGGCCAACCTTGTCGATGTACGAGCGCGCCCGTTCTTCAGCCTCTGTTTGGCCGGCGCGGCCGGAGGCGGTCAGGGCGAACACGACGTTCTCGCGCACCGTCTTCCAGGGCAGGAGCTGATCGAACTCCTGGAACACCATCATTCGGTCGGGACCCGGCCCGGACACCTTGCGCCTTTTCAGGCTGATCTCGCCCTCGACGGGGGTGAGATAGCCGCCGATCGCCTTCAGCAGGGTCGACTTGCCGCAGCCGGACGGTCCGAGCAGCACGAAGCGGTCGGACGGATAGACATCGAAGGAGACCCGGCGCGTCGCGGTCACCACGGCGTCAGGCGTCTTGTACTGGAGCGTCACACCCGCTACGGAAAGCAGCGGCGACGCGGATGCGGCATCAGATGGCGCGAGCATGTGGCCCTCCCTTGTGTTGTGCCTCGTGTTATGTCCTTGCGCACTTATGGGCGCTTGGGAGATGAGATAGCGTGGCTCACTGACGCGAAACTGACTCAGGACGCCGGAGGCTCCCGTTTGCGGGTACTCGTTGTCGAAGACACCGTTGATATCGCCGAGGCCGTGGTCATGCGCCTCGAGAAAGTCGGGCACGCCGTGGACTGGGAGCGGGACGGCCTGACCGCCGCCGAGCTGCTTGAAGTGCAACCCTACGATCTCGTGATCCTCGACCTGACGCTGCCGGGACAGGACGGAATTGCGGTCCTGAAGGGCATGCGCAGCCGCAAGCTCGCGACGCCGGTGCTGGTGCTGACCGCCCGGTCCGCCGTCGACGAACGGATTGGCGCACTCGACCTCGGCGCCGACGACTATCTGATCAAGCCCTTCGACTATGGCGAGCTCGAAGCGCGCGCCCGCGCTCTGCTGCGTCGCAGCGCAGGCCAGCCCGACAATCTGCTGCGCGTCGGGCCGCTGGTCATCGACCGTGCCGGCCGCGTCGCGACCGTCGCCGACAGGCCGCTTAATCTGACCAGACGGGAGCTGACGGTTCTCGAAATCCTGGCGGCGCGGCCCGAGCGCATCGTTCCCAAGGAAGAACTCGTCGAGCAGCTCTTCAATTTCGATCAGGAGGCGAGCCCCAACGCTGTCGAGCAATTCGTGGCAAGGCTGCGACGCAAGCTCGGCGATGCGCCGATCGAGATTCGCACCCTGCGCGGGCTAGGCTATCAACTTGCGGCACTCTGACCTGCGTTACTCGCTGCGTGTCCGGATCATCGCCGTCCTGTCGGCGGTGCTGGCGCTCGGCGCGGTGATCCTCGGCTTCGCCGGCTGGCGTTCGGCCTCCATCGCCGCGCAACAAGCCTATGACCGCATGCTGAGCGGCGGGGCGATCCAGATCGCCGAGAACGTCTATGTGCAGGGCGGCGTCGTGACGCTCGAGCCGCCCGTATCCACCATCGCGGCGCTGGCGGCCTACGATCTCGTCTTTTACAAGGTCGTTGACCCGCGCGGTGTCGTCGTCGCCGGCTACGAGGACCTCGCCTCGGAAGCCGGGCCCGAGCAGATGCGCAATGGTGTGGTGATCGAGGACGGACTCTATCAGGAGCAGCCTGTTCGCATCGCCACGGTGGCCAAGCAGATCGAAGATCCTGCCGTAGGCGGCTGGGTGACAATCGTGCTGGCTCAGACCACCGAAGCCCGGCGCGCCCTGGCGCGTGATCTTACATTGAAGGCGCTCGGCGTCATCGCGGCCATGAGTGCA
Source organism: Bradyrhizobium sp. ISRA436 (assembly GCF_029910015.1). Taxonomy (NCBI): domain Bacteria; kingdom Pseudomonadati; phylum Pseudomonadota; class Alphaproteobacteria; order Hyphomicrobiales; family Nitrobacteraceae; genus Bradyrhizobium; species Bradyrhizobium sp. ISRA436. The sequence goes on along the minus strand of NZ_CP094519.1, from coordinate 7,227,798 downwards.
CTCGCGCTGCTGGCGACGGGCTATGCAGTCACGTTCGCCCTGAAGCCGCTCACGCGCATCGAGCGCGAGATCGTTGGACGCCGCCCGGATGATCTGCGGCCGCTTCAGACCGAGCCGCCCATCGAGATCCGCAATCTTGTGCACGCGATCGATGACTTCATGCGGCGGCTCTCGGATCGCATCACGGTGATGCAACGCTTCATTGCCGATGCCGCGCATCAGATACGTACGCCGCTGGCGGCGCTCGACGCCCAGGTCGAAATCCTGTCGGCGACGCCTCCGTCGCGGCAAAAGGCCGTCACGGTGGCGCGCATTCGGGAGCGGACGACCGAGCTGGGCCGGCTCACCGGCCAGCTGCTCGATCACGCCATGGTCATTCACCGGGCTGACGTCGTCGCCATGACGCCCATAGACCTCAACGTGTTGGCAAGGGGCGTTCTGGCCGCGGCGGTTCCGTTGTCCCTGACGCGCGAGGTCGATATCGCTTTCGTGCCGGCCGAGCCGACGCCAATCGTGAATGGCGACGCGGTCAGCCTGCGCGAAGCGCTGGGCAATCTCATCGACAACGCGTTGAAGCATGGCGCTCGCAGCAGGCTCGTCGTTTCCGTTGGCGCCGATGACGGCAGGGCATGGATCGAAGTCGCCGACAATGGTGATGGATTTGCCGTTCCGCCAGGCGATGTCATCCGGCCGTTCGCGAAGGGACCGGATTCCACCGGCTCCGGTCTCGGCCTTGCCATTGCGGCCGAGGTCGCTCGTGCCCACAAGGGAGAAATTGCCATCTTCCGCGAGGGAGCGATGACGCGCGTTCGTCTGCTGCTCGCGACATAGGCGCGACAGTTCAGTTGCGTTCGGTGTTTAAATCAGCCGCATCCCTTTCAAGCTCGCATGTCCGTTCTTGCCGACAATGATGTGGTCGTGCACCGCGATCCCGAGCGGCCTTGCGATCTCGACGATCGCCTTGGTCATCTGGATGTCGGCCTGCGACGGCGTCGGGTCGCCGCTCGGATGGTTGTGCACCAGGATCAGCGCGGTCGCCGACAGTTCCAGCGCGCGCTTGATCACCTCGCGCGGATAGACCGGCGTGTGGTCGACGGTGCCGGTCTGCTGCACCTCGTCGGCGATCAGCTGGTTGCGCTTGTCCAGGAAAAGCAGGCGAAACTGCTCCTTGTCGGCAAAGGCCATGCTGGAGCGGCAGTAGTCGATCACATCGTTCCACGACGACAGCGCGACGCTGCGCCTGATCTCGCCCTTCGCGATCCGGTCCGCCGCGGCGGCGATCAGCTTGAGCTGGTTGATCGAGGCGTCCTTGACGCCGTCGACCTCGCGCAGCCGCGCCACCGGCGCATGCACGACCTCGGCGAACGAGCCGAACTTCTTCAACAGCGCCTTGGCAAGCGGCTTGGTGTCGCGGCGTGGGACGGCGGCAAACAGCGCCATCTCCAGCAGCTCGTAGTCGCTCAGCGCCGCCGGCCCTGCCGCGTAGAAGCGCTCGCGCAGCCGTTCGCGATGGCCGTGATAATGCGGCGTCTCGTCGGATTCGGTCTGGCTGTCGGCGGGCTTGGCGGGCATCGGCCACAACCATGCCGTGCCCGCCGGGTTTTGCAAGTGCTGATGCCAATCCCGGTTTGCCTCGGCCGAACCGCTGAACTACCGTTCGCCCGCCTAGAAATGTCGGGAGAGGTGTTGGCGTGACATCGTTCAAGGTGATCCGGGCACGGGCCGAGAAGCGCAAGGGCGGCGCGAAGGCGCTGGAGAAGGTGCTGCCACAGGTGGCGATGCCGAAGGCGCTGGCCAAGCTCGGCGACGACCGCGCGCTCGCCGAAATGACCAGGCGCGTGTTCTGCGCCGGCTTTGCCTGGAGCGTGATCGATGCCAAATGGCCGAGGTTCGAGGAAGCCTTCCTTGGCTTTCAGCCAGCCAAGCTCGCCTTCAAGCCCGATGAATTCTGGGAGAAGCTCACGAGCGACGCCAGGATCGTGCGCAACGGCGCCAAGATCATGTCGGTACGCGACAACGGCCGCTTCGTGCAGGAGATCGCGCGCGAGCACGGCAGCTTCGGCAAGTTCCTCGCCGCCTGGCCGTCATCGGATGAGGTCGGGCTATTGGACCTGCTGGCCAAGCGCGGTAGCCGACTCGGTGGCAATACCGGGCAGATGCTGCTGCGCTTCCTCGGCTGGGACGGCTTTGTTACCTCACGCGACGTCGTCGCCTGCCTGCGCGAGGCCGGCCTCGACATCGCCGAGGAGGTCAAGTCGAAGCGCGATCTCGCCAGGGTGCAGGCGCAGTTCAATGCCTGGGCGGAGGAGACCGGCTTGCCCTACACCCACATCTCGCGCATCTGCGCGATGTCGATCGGAGAAAATTATACGCCGGAGGAGATCATCGCGCGGACGCGGAGCGACACTTGATTGCGCCGCCGCCGATTACACCGCCACCCAATTACACTGCGACCCAGGGCTTCTCGCCGTGACGCTCGGACAGTGTGAAGATCTCGACGCCGTCGGCGGTGACACCGACCGAGTGCTCGAACTGCGCCGACAGCGAACGGTCGCGGGTCACCGCGGTCCAGCCGTCGGAGAGGATCTTCACATGCGGCTTGCCGAGATTGATCATCGGCTCGATGGTGAAGAACATGCCGGGCCTCAGCGTCACGCCTTCGCCCGGGCGGCCGATATGGATGATGTTCGGTTCGTCGTGGAACAGGCGGCCGAGACCATGGCCGCAGAAGTCGCGCACCACGCTCATGCCCTGCGGCTCGACATAGCTCTGGATGGCGTGGCCGATGTCGCCGGTGGTGGCGCCGGGCTTGACCGCGGCAATGCCGCGCATCATCGCCTCGTAGGTCACCTCGATCAGCCGCTCGGCCTTCCGCGCGATGCCGCCGATCGCATACATTCGGCTGGAATCGCCATACCAGCCGTCGACGATGAACGTGACGTCGATGTTGACGATGTCGCCTTCCTTCAGCGGGCGGTCGCTGGGCATGCCGTGGCAGACCACGTGATTGATCGAGGTGCAGGTCGAGTAGCGATAGCCGCGATACATCAGCGTCGCCGGATAGGCGCCGTGGTCGAAAGCGAACTTGCGGACGAACTCGTCGATGACGGAGGTCGGGACGCCCGGCCTGACGATGTCGGTGAGCTCATCGAGGCACTTCGACACCAGTGCGCCCGCCTTGCGCATGCCGACAAAACCGGTCTGCCCGTGCAGCTTGATTTGTCCGGTCTTGCGCAGGGAGGTGTCGGTGGCGTCGATATAGCTCATGGGCGGGTCGGTTCTGGAGGCAAGGGGCTGATTTCTGGCCCTAATTTAATGATCGGGGCGGCCGGTGCAAGCCAAGGTTGGACATGGGGCGATGCCCAAACGCCCGATTTCCGGGCAAGAGCCGGATCCGACGGCCCGCCCCGGCGCAAAGTCGCAACCGGTTTGCCCTCGCGACAAACGCGGAACGCGATTGCGCGGAGATCGGGGCCGGAAGCTAGCTGGAAACCTCCACCACGCTCTCGACCGGGAGCGCGCCGCCACGGACGCGAAGTTCCCGCACCGGGTAGGGCACGTGGATGCCGCGACCCTTGAAGGCGTCCCACAGCGCCAGCATCACGTCGCTCTTTACCCTGTCCATGCCGTCGGGATCGGCGATCCAGAAGGTCAGCGAGAATTTCATGCCGAACTCGGCGAATTCGGTCAGGATGCAGCTCGGCGGCTTGCCCTTGATGGCGCGCTCATGGGCTGCAGCGGTGTCGATCGCAAGTTGGCAGACCAGCTTGGGATCGGCGTCGTAATTGGTGGCGAAGGCGATCTTCACGAGCGTGTTCTTGTCGGTATAGGTCCAGTTGGTGACCTTCTGCGTCACCAGATCCTCGTTCGGGATCAGGAACTCGCGGCCGTCGCCGGCGGCGACCGAGATGTAGCGCGTCTTCATCGCGCTGATCTTGCCCGAGCTGTCGCCGATGGTGACGAGGTCGCCCGGCTTCACCGATTTGTCGACCAGCAGGATCAGCCCGCTGATGAAATTGGCGACGATCTTCTGCAGACCGAGACCGATGCCGACGCCGGCCGCGCCGGTGAACACGGCAAGCGCCGAGAGGTTGATGCCGACCGCGTCGAGCGCGATGGCGACCGCCATCACCATCAGCCCGATGCGGATGATCTTGACCAGCAGCACCTGGATCGACGGCGTCAGGTCGGTGGCGCGGTTGATGCGGCTCTCGGCGAAATTGCTGGCGATGTTGGTCAGCCACAGCGCCACGATCAAAACCGCGCCGGCCTTGATCAGCAGCAGCGGCGTCAGCCTGAGGCCGCCGACCACGACGCCGACCGAATCCAGCGTGTCAGCGGCCCAGTTGAGCTCGCCGATGATGCTCAGCGCGGCGACCACCCAGGCCGCGACCGAGACCAGCTTGACGATGAAGGCGTTGTCGATCACCGACGTCACCAGGCGGATGACCAGCCACGCCAGCGCCAGCTTGGCGGAGACCGCGATCAGGTAGCTGCGGCTCGGCCAGGTCGTGTGCCACATCACGATCCGCGAGATGATCATCAGGACCGCGAACACGGCGGTGGAGGCGCTCGCCACCATCACGCGCGCGAAGTGCCGGAGCGGCAGCGGCCAGCGCATCGCCAGCGACGACATCTCGACCCGCGCGTGAATCGCGGTGTCGGCGGCGTAGGAAATCCCCGCGGCCGCGAGGATGATGCCGAACTGAAGGTAGAACCAGGGCGAGGCGATCTCGGCCCCGACCGAGCGCGCCGCCATTTGGATCGATTCCAGGACGTCCTTGAGGCTCATGTCCATCGGCAAAATCTCAACTCAAGTGCGGGTCAGGCAAATGTGATTCGATTGGCCGGTAGAATCCCACAATGGCGGGCATGCGACCATCGATACAACACAGTGTCGAGGCGACCTGAGGCTGCAATACCGGGCACAATGCCGCTGATGACAGAAAATGGGTTGGCGTCCAAGTGTGGCGACGATAAGGATGCAATTGCAAGTATTTGATCCCACTGAAGGCGCATGGCTTCCCTCGACGCGGTCAGCATAGCAATCCTGCTCGGCGCCGTTCTGGTGATGGCCGGCATCCTGTCGAGCCTGCTGGCATTGCGGTTCGGCGCCCCCCTGCTTCTGGTGTTCCTGCTGGTCGGCATGCTGGCCGGGGATTCCGGGCCTGGCCACCTCCAGTTCGACGACGTCCGCACCACCTACCTGGTCGGCTCAGTGGCGCTGGCGCTGATCCTGTTCGACGGCGGGTTGAAGACGCGATTTGCCAGCATCCGCACGGTGCTGGCGCCCTCGATAATGCTGGCGACCGCGGGCGTGCTGCTGACCGCGCTGGTCACGGCGCCGGTCGCCCGCTATGTGCTCGACCTCAACTGGATCGAGTCGCTCCTGGTCGGCGCCGTCGTCGCCTCGACCGACGCCGCGGCGGTGTTCCTTTTGGTGCACACCCAGGGCCTGCGCCTGCGTCCCCGCGTCGGTGCGACGCTGGAGGCCGAATCCGGCACCAACGACCCGTTCGCGATCTTCCTCACCCTGATGCTGGTCGAGTTCATCTCGTTCGGCCAGAGCTCGGCGTCGCATATCGCGATGGAGTTCATCCAGGAGGCGGTGCTCGGCGCCGTCATCGGGGTGATCGGCGGCCGGCTGGTGGTGCTGGCGCTGAACTATGTGGCGTTGCCGCAAGGCCTGCACGCGCCGTTCGTCACCACCGCCGCGCTGGTGATCTTCGGTGGCTCGCAGATCGTGCATGCCTCGGGGTTTCTTGCCGTCTACCTCGCCGGCATCATCATCGGCAACCGGCCGACCCGCGCGCATAATTCCGTGGTGACGTTCCTCGACGCCGCGACCTGGCTGGCGCAGATCGTGATGTTCGTGCTGCTCGGCCTCTTGGTGTCGCCGCATCGCCTGGTCGCGAGTGCAGGCGGGGCGGTGCTGGTGGCGTTCGCGCTGATGCTGGTGGCGCGGCCGCTGGCGGTGCTGGTCTGCCTTGCGCCGTTCAAGTTCAACTGGCGGGAGAAGGTGTTCATCGCCTGGACCGGGCTGCGCGGCGCAGTCGCGATCTTCCTGGCCTCGATCCCGATGCTGGTCGGCCTGTCCAAGGCCTATCTTTATTTCGACGTCGCCTTCGTCGTCGTCATCATCTCGCTGTTGCTGCAGGGCTGGACGCTGGCACCGGCGGCGCGGCGGCTGCATGTCGCGCTGCCGCGTACCGAGCGCGGCCCGCGCCGCGTCGAACTGGATCTGCCCGGCCAGCTCGAGCAGCAGCTGGTCGGTTATCCGGTCCGGCCGAAGAGCCTGTATTTCCGCCGCGGCCTGATCCCGTCCTGGTCGAAGCCGACGCTAGTGATCCGCGACGAGCGGATCCTGACGCCGACCGAGGCCGATCCCGTCGAGCCCGGCGACTACCTCTATCTGCTGGCGCCGCCGGAGCGCGCCGAGGCGCTCGATCGCTTCTTCGTCGACATGCCGCCGTCGACCGCACCCGACCCGCATCTGCTGGGCGACTTCATGGTCTCGGGTGAGCACACGCTCGGCGAGCTCGCCGAGATCTACGGCATCAAGGTCGATGAAAACCAGGCCAAACTGACGCTGGCGGATTACTTCGACATCAATCTCGACCGCGCGCCGAAGGAGGGCGCCGAGCTCGCGCTGGATGCGATTGTCCTGGTGGCGCGCAATATCAGCGGCGGCCGCGTCAATGTCGTCGGCCTGCGTCTGCCGGAAGAAGAGGAGGAGGCCGTGCCGCAGACGCGGATGCAGACCGTCCGGCGCAAGCTTGCGGATATCTGGGCGTCGGTGGCGGGGGTCTGAGGCTCGAGGGGGCGGAGACGCAGCTTACGTCTTGCGCAGGAAATTCGAATCCGGCGCGAACTTCTTGATCATGTCCGACAGGTCGTCGTCGGCCGGCGGGGGCGGCGGCTCCTTCGAGGCGGGGTTCGGCTTGGTCGGGTCGGTGAGCTTCTCGCCGGAAATCTCGGCCAGCGCCGCGAGCAGGGTCGCGTCGACATCGCTGGCCGGCGCGCCTGCCTGGGGCGGGACAGGCGGCGGCGCAGCAGGCGTGCCATCCGGCTCGCGCTTCGCGGGTGCGGGTGAACCCTCCGGCGCCCCCGGCCTTGGCGGATCGGCCCGTTTGGCGGACGCCTCGGTGACAGCGGCGATCAGCGACGCTTCGACATCGGCGGATGGGTTGGACGATGGGAGCGGCGGCAGCCGGCCGGGCTGCCCGTGCCTCGGCACCCGCGCGAACTCCGGCTCCCGCCGGGTCACGGGCGCCGGCCGGCTCGCCGCATCGCCGCCGGGCCTGGACGGATCGGCCCGTCCGGCGGTCCGGGCGGAGGCCTCCTCGACCGCGGCGATCAGGGACGCCTCGAGCGCGTCGGCCGGATTGGCCGGCATCGGTGGCGGTGCGGTGCCCGGCTTCGCGTCCCCGGACGCCCTCACGGCCTGGGCCTCGGAGCGAGGTAGCGGCGGCTGCGATCCCCGTGCCGGCGCAGGCGGCGGCACCGGCTGACCGCCGCTCGCCCGTGCGATGATGCCGTCGACGATGCCGCCGAGCCGGTTCTTGTCGGGAGAAGCGAGATAGTTGGTCGCCAGCTCGTCGACATATTGCGGGCCGTAATCGGCAAGGACCTTGGCGAGGCGGGCAATATCGGGTTCGCTCGCCACCAGCCGGTCCCACGCCTCGCGGTCATAGGGTGCATCCCCGGTCTTGGCGGGCCGCGCCATCCGGCGGAGCTGCCGCGGCAGGCCGTCGCGCTGGACGACGGGCTCGAAGATCGGCGGCTGCAGACCGGCGCCGACAGGCGGCGGGGTGAACCCCACGGCGGGCGCGGCCACCGCCAAACTGGCGCGGTGCCGGCCGCGCTCGGCGACCTGCAGCGAAATCAGGCCGAGGCCCATCAGCAGGAAACCGACGGCCGCCCACGCGACCGTCACACACAGCGCCAGGCCGATCAGCATCAACATCCAGCCAGTCAATCGCACGATGCGTCTTTCCCTATGCGTCCGGTCCGACGCCAAGGGACGTCTGGCGGACAAGCTGGGCCATCTTATGCCGGCTTTCGGTGAAACGGCCAGCTACGACGTCGTCGTCAGCACCTTGGCACCGCCGAACGCGGTCACCTGGCCGCGGCGCAGCATCACGATCTGGGTGGCGAGCTGGCGCAGCTCGGCGGCGTCGTGGCTGACATAGACCATGGGTATGCCGGCCTCGTCCCGCAGCCGCACCAGGTAGGGCAGGATCTCGAGCTTGCGGCCCTCGTCGAGCGCACCCAGCGGCTCGTCCAGCAGCAGGAGCCGCGGCTTCGAGAGCAGCGCCCGGCCGAGCGCGACCCGCTGGCGCTCGCCGCCGGAGAGTCTTCCGGGACGGCGGTCGAGCAGCGCGCCGATGTCGAGCAGCTCGACCACCCGCTTGCGCTGCGCGGGATCGTCGGCGAGTCCGTTCATGCGGCGGCCGTAATCAAGATTTTGCCGGACATCGAGGTGCGGAAACAACCGCGCGTCCTGGAAGACGTAGCCGATGCGGCGGCGATAGGTCGGGACGTGGATGCCGGCCGAGGTGTCGTCGACGGTTTCGCCGTCGATCACGATGGTGCCGCGGTCGGGGCGCAACAGCCCGGCAATGGTATTGATCAGCGAGGTCTTGCCGGAGCCGGAGGCGCCGAACAGCCCGGTGACGCGGCCCTCGCTGGCGAACGACGCCGCAAGCGTGAACTCGCCGAGCTGCTTGGTGATGTCGACGCGCAGCATCGCTATTGTCCGTGCAGGCGTGCGGTGGCGCGGCGCGCGAACCGCTCCGCGGCGACGAGTGCGCCCATCGCGATCACGATCGAGATGATCACGAGCCGCCCGGCGGCGCGGTCGCCCTCCGGCGTCTGGATCAGCGAATAGACCGCCGACGAAATGGTCTGGGTTTCGCCGGGGATGTTGGAGACAAAGGTGATCGTCGCGCCGAACTCGCCGATCGCCTTGGCGAAGCCGAGCACCATGCCGGCAAGCACGCCCGGCAACGCGAGCGGCAGCGTCACCGTCGCGAACACGCGCCAGGGCGCGGCGCCGAGCGTCTCGGCCGCCTGCTCGAGGCGCCGGTCGATTGCCTCGATCGAGAGCCGGATCGGTCGCACCAGCAGCGGAAACGACATCACGCCGCAGGCCAGCGCCGCGCCGGTCCAGCGGAAGGCGAAGACGATGCCGAGATGGTCGGCCAGCCAGGCGCCGACCAGGCCGCGCCGACCGAAGGTCAGCAGCAGCAGATAGCCGGTGACGACCGGCGGCAGCACCAGCGGCAGGTGCACGGCGGCATCGAGGATGGATTTGCCCCAGAAATCGCGCCGTGCCAGCAGCCAGGCGAGCGCGATTCCGAACGGGGTCGCCACCAGCGTTGCGATGACGGCGACCCTGAGCGAGAGCAGGATCGCCGTCCACTCGGTTGGCGAAATCTCAAACACTAGTGTCTGTCCCCGAAGTTCGTATGCAAGTGCGGCTCCTCTGTTACGAACTTCGGGAACAGACACTAGCAAGATTCGATTTGCCAGTGCCGCTGATCGATTTGAAGCTCCTCATCGTAGTCGCGGCAATCACTGGAGGAGCTTCAAATCGGCGGCGCTGGATCAGGTCGTCGGGCTGATCAGGAACTTGAAGCCGTACTTCTCGAGGATCGTCTTCGCCGCGGACGAGCGCAGGAAGGCGAGATAGTCGGAGGTCTCCGGCTTCGCATTTGTGGTCGCCGCCACCGGATAGATGATGGCGGGGTGGGTGCCGGCCGGGAAGGTGCCGACGATCTTGACGCCCGGCTCGACCTTGGCGTCGGTCGAATAGACGATGCCGAGCACGGCCTCACCGCGCGCCACCAGCGTCAACGCGGCGCGCACGCTTTCGGCCATCGCGAATTTCGGCTCCGCCGCCTGCCACGCGCCGAGCTTCTCCAGCGCCGCCTTGGCGTATTTGCCGACCGGCACGGCCTTGACATCACCCGTCGCGATCTTGCCGTCGCCTGCAAGCTTGGCAAGGTCGAAGCCCGGGGCGATGTTGACATTGTCGATCTTGGAATCCTTCGGCGCGATCAGCACGATCGAGTTGCCGAGCAGGTTGACCCGGGTCGGCTCGTTGATGGTCTTCTGCTTGATCGCATAGTCCATCCAGTCGGTATCGGCGGAGACGAACACGTCAGCCGGCGCGCCCTGCTCGATCTGCTTGGCGAGCGCCGAGCTTGCGGCATAGCTGGCGTTGATCTTGACGCCGGTCTTCGCGATATAGGCCGCGTCGATGTCGTCGAGCGCATTCTTCATCGAGGCCGCGGCGAAGACGGTGAGTGTCTTGTCGTCGGCTGAGGCAGGCGAATGCATCGCACCGAGCAGGATGACGAAGGCGGTGAAGAGACCGGCAATACGTGACATAGGAAGCGCTCCGTGCGACCTCGCGCGCGAACGAGCACGCGCAAATCAGGCGTTGGGTGGATTCTGGGTCGCGATCGGCGGAAGCGCTGTTCCGCTGCTCTCCGGAGGACTTACGGTCATCAGGGATATCGCGCTGCAAACATAGCAGGCTGAGGCTTACGGTAAAGGCGCTCTTTGTCCAATATCGTCCTATTCACTCGGCTGGATCGCGATCGAAATCGAGTTCGCCCCGGCGCCGCTGACCTGCAGCACGAAGGGGCTCGCGGAGAGCTCATACTTCATGGTCTTGCGGACAAATGACGAGAGATCAGCCGCCCTGATCCGCGATGTGAACGCGCTTGCGGCGCGTGACGGCGGATCATAACGCATCTGCAGCCTGCCGGAACAGCGTCTGACAAAGATGTTATTGCTTGGCGTCCGGCGCGTTCAGCACCGCTTTGCAGTCTGCCGGCAGCTGCGCCAGCGTCATCGGCGGGCGCGGCTTCGGCGGTTTCGGCGGGGGTTTCGGATGCAGCACCGAGTCCTTGAACCAGAAGGCGAGGTCGGAGGGCTTGCAGCCTTCGTCCCCGGACTGCGACGGCTGTCCCTTGCATTCGGGGCTTCCGGGCGGGCATCGCATCCGGATGTGGAAATGGTAGTCGTGACCCCACCACGGCCTGATCTTCGACAACCAGCTACGATCGCCCTTGGCTTCGCGGCACAGTGCCTTCTTGATCGCTGCGTTGACGAAGATGCGCTGCACGGCCGGCTCCTGCGCCGCGTCGCGGAGCACGAGCACATGACCGGGCGTGAAGACGCGTGGATCAACGTCGATGCGGTCGTCGCGCACCATCATGACCGCCGACATCTCCTCGCGCTCTTCGCGCGACAATCTGTGATCGGGCATCGGCGTCAGCCAGATGTCGGCATCGAGCCCGATCTGGTGGCTGGCGTGGCCAGAGAGCGCGGGGCCGCCGCGTGGCTGGCCGATGTCGCCGACCAGGATGCCGGGCCAGCCCGCGTCCTTGTGCGCCTTCGCCGCAAGCCGCTTCAATAGCGCGATCATCGCCGGGTGGCCCCAGTAGCGGTTGCGCGACAGCCGCATCACCTGCCAGGTGTCGCCGTTCAGCGGCATCTTCACGGCGCCGGCGAGACAGCCCTTCGCATAGGAGCCGATCGACTGCGTCGGCATCGCGGCCGGCAGGACCTTGCGTGCGAACAATTCCTTCGCCCCGATCTTCGGATCCTTGGGGTTGGCGAGCGGCGGCAGCGGCTTGGGGTCGAGCGAGCCCTTGTCCTGCGACCAGGCGGAACTGGTGGCGACGAGGGCGGAGAGCAGGAGCGGGATCAGAAGCAGGCGGGGTGTCATTCAGATCACTCTGTCCACGCAAGGCTAGCATGGATTTGCCGTGTGAGGACGGCGCTTTCATCGCAATTGCTTGATCGCCCACAGCCGAGATCAGCATGGATGAGATTGCAGCCGCGATGACTGCTTTAGCTTCGGCACTCTCTTCGGCGCGGGCCGATGTTGTCGTTCATATCGACAAGCCGCCGCCGCGCTGGAACGCGCATCCCAAGAGAGCGCATCGCGCCTTAACTCCACGATAACCGTGTTGCGCGCTGACACATATTCGTGCGCTTCGGGAAATTTCAGCGCATCGATTATGCAATCGCACGTTCGTTTACGCATTCCTCACCATGCCTCGGCACTTCCACCTAGCGAACCCGCAGCGACATTGATTGCATAGCGTTGTGTACTCGCGCGATGCGCGTATTCGCCTTCAAGGCGGCAGGCCGCGGGCTCGCGCCCTACGCCGTTCCTCGTCAATAGACACCAATTTTTCAGATGCTTATCGCAAAAACCTTGCCGAGCTGGAATGCGCGTGGGGCGTGCGATGCCGATAATGCGGCCGAAAAAAATCAAGAAACCGAAGCAGGCTGCAATGCACCGTCGCCCTGGCCGCCAGGCCAAGCCTGCGCCGAACCTGCCGGGCAGTTCGCAGCGTGCCGCCGCCGAAATCGGCGAGTTGGTGCGCCAGCGCGCGCAGGCCGAGGCGGCGACCGCGGAGGCGCGCAAGTCCAACGAGCGGCTGCGCGTCGACATCACTGAACTGAAGCAGCGCGAAGCATCGTTCCGCCTGCTGTTCGAGGGGAACCCGGTGCCAATGATCCTGTGCGCGCTCGACGGTGAACGGATTCTCAGCGTCAACGATGCGGCGGTCGCCCATTACGGCTATGCCCGCGCCGAGTTCGAGAAGCTCTCGATCCGGAGCCTGCAGGCGTTCGATCCCGAACTGCCCTGGGCTGCCGGGCGCAGCACCGATGAACAGGCCGCGCGGACCTGGAAGCACGTTCGCGCCGACGGCACGCTGATCGATCTTGCGATCTATTCGCGCCAGTTGATGCACGGCGACCAGCCGGCCATGCTGCTCGCGCTGATGGACATGACCGAGCGCAAGCGTGCCGAGGCGCGGCTCGCCTTCATGGCGCAGCATGACAGCCTGACCGGCCTGCCGAACCGCAATCTGTTGCGGCAGCAGATGGACGACATGCTGCAGCACACCCGCCGCAGCTCGGACAATGTCGCGGTGCTGATGCTCGGGCTCGACAATTTCAAGGCGGTCAACGACACGCTCGGCCATGGCGTCGGCGACAAGCTGTTGCGTGGCGTGGCCAAGCGGTTGCGCTCGACCTTGCGCGAGGAGGATGCGCTGGCCCGACTCAATTCCGACGAGTTCACGATCGTGCAGAGCGGCGTGGTCCGGCCCGAGGACGCGGTCTTGCTGGCCAAGCGCATCCTGGATGCGATCGGCGAGCCTTATCTGCTCGAGGGGCATTCGGTGGTGATCGGCGCCAGCATCGGCATCGCGATGTCGCCCGGCGACGGCGAGGATTCGGAAAAGCTGCTGAAGAGCGCCGATATGGCGCTGTCGCGGGCCAAGAGCGAATTCCGCGGCACCTTCTCCTTCTTCGAGGCGGAGATGGATGCGCGCGCCCAGAGCCGGCGCAAGATCGAGATCGATCTGCGCGACGCGATCCAGAACGAGGGCCTGCAGCCGTATTACCAGCCACTGGTCGATCTCGCGAGCGGACGCATCACCGGCTTCGAGGCGCTGGTGCGCTGGCCGCATCCGGAGCGCGGCATGATCTCGCCCGGCGAGTTCATACCGGTGGCGGAGGAGACCGGGCTGATCAACCCGCTGGGCGGGCTGATGCTGCACCGCGCCTGCATGGACGCGGCGCAGTGGCCGGATGACGTCCGCGTCGCGGTCAACCTCTCGCCGCTGCAGTTCCGCACCGGTAACCTGTTGTCGCTCGTCACCGATGTGTTGAAGCGATCCGGTCTGCCGGCGCGGCGGCTCGAACTCGAGATCACCGAGACGCTGCTGCTCGAAAAGAGCAGCCAGGTGCTGGCCACGCTGCATGCGCTGCGCGCGCTCGGCGTGCGCATGTCGATGGACGATTTCGGCACCGGCTATTCGAGCCTGAGCTATCTGCGCAGCTTCCCGTTCGACAAGATCAAGATCGACCAGTCGTTCGTGCGCGACCTCGGCGCGAACCGCGACGCGCAGGCGATCGTGCGCTCGATCGTCAGCCTCGGCATGGGGCTCGGCGTCACCATCACGGCGGAGGGCGTCGAGACCGAGGCCGAGCTGAGCTGCCTGCGCGCCGAAGGTTGCCACGAGGGCCAGGGTTTTCTGTTCAGCCGCGCCCGGCCGAACGCCGAGGTCGTCAGCCTGCTGCAGGCCCAGCGCGGGGCGGAAACGAGATCGGCGCTGGTGGCGTAGGGGCTAGCGCCCATCGCTTCATTGCGAGGAGCGAAGCGACGAACGCATGGCTAACGCGCCGATGGCGGCGCGGCCAGATTGGCCAACAGGATCGCCTTGCCGGCGTCCTCATATTGCGTGTCGCGTGCCTGGACCTGCTGTGCGATCGCATGCATGTCGCGGAAGCGCCGCTCGAACGGATTACTTGCGAACACTGCGGTGGCGCCGGCCATGTGATAGGCGGTGTCGACCACGGCCGCCGATTGATGGATGGTCCAGGTCGAGGCGATGCGGATCGCGACGCGATGCGCCTCGGTCAGGGGATCGCCGTGCGCGAGGTCCCGCCAGACGTCGTTTGCCGTCGAATACAGATAGGCGCGCGCGGCGCGCAGGCTCGCTTCGGTGCGGCCGATCAGGCCCTGCACGGCGTTGTTGTCGCGCATCGCCTTCAGCCCTTGCGGCGTCTTGCCGCCTGCAAGCTCGGTCGCCGCGTCCAGCATGGCGCGCGCAACGCCGAGCGAGGTGGCGGCAAAGCCCATGCTGAACACCATGTTGGTGGAGAGCTTGTACAGCGGTCCCTGTTCGCGAAGGGCGGTGGGATCGTCGCGCAGTGCGGCGAATTTCTCGGGGATGAAGAGATTCTCGACCGAGTAGGAATCGGTGCCGGTGCCTTTCAGCCCGATCACGTCCCAGACGTCGTGCAGGGTGGCCGACGACACCGGGAACAGGATGGTGCGGATTTCCGGCGAGCCGTCCGGCTTCCTGCGCTGCGAGCCGTCGGCCTCGACGACGCGGACATGGGCGCCGAGCCAGCTTGCCTGCCGTGAGCCGGAGGCAAAGTCCCAACGTGCGCTGGCGCGGTAGCCGCCGGGCTCGGCGTGGACCTCGTGCGCGATCGCGCCCCAGGCCAGGATGCCGGGCGCGGTGTTGAATATCTCATTGGCGGCGTCGGGATCGAGATAAGCCGCGGTGATGGCGCAGACGCTGCACTGGCCGAGGCACCAGGCCGTGGAGGCGTCGGCCTTGGCGATCTCCTCCTGCATCTGCATGAACGCGTCCAGTGCCGCCTCGGCGCCGCCAAAACTCTTCGGCAGCAGCGCGCGGTAGAGCCCGTTCTCGACAAGTGCGGACGTAACGGCCGGTGTCAGCCGCCGCGTGCGTTCGATCTCGTCGGCTTCGCTTGATATCAGCGATGCCAGCGCGCGTGCCCGCTCGACGAGGTCGAAACCCTGCGGCTTGTTCATGCGTGTCCTCAGCCCTTTTCGCGTTCTTGTTGGGCGGGTGCGCGATGGTGGCCCATCCCGAGGGCGAGGGCAAGGCGGGATGACACCGTCGCAGATCAGCCATCGAAGTCTTGTCGGTGCGAGTTGCGTCACGATAGGCTGAATGGACCGTCGCAATGGACTCAGGGCGAACATGTTTTTGTGATAGGAGCCGCTGCAGCCGCAGCTGAAATGCCGGTTCTGCATCTATTGGTTCTGCATCTATTCCAGTGAGGTCCGGCCATGCTCAAGCTCCCTCCGCCGATCTGGACGTTGATCTATCTCCTGCTTGGCGTGACGCTGAGCTGGTCGCTCGATTGGCCGAGGCTGCCCGGCCTGCCGCTTCCGCTGTTCGGACTTGCGTTGGTGGTCATCGCGTTCGGTCCGCCGGTGTGGGCTTTCGTCCTGTTCCGACGTGAGGGCACCGAAATCGAACCGACGTCGCCGACCAACCGGAAACTGGTGACCAGCGGTCCCTACCAGTTCACGCGCAACCCGATGTACCTGGGTCTCGTGCTGCTGGCCCTGGGCATTGCGATACGGGTTGGAGCGTGGCCGATGTTGATTGCGCCGGTCGGCGTATTCGCGACGGCCAATTGGGTGCACATTCCCTTCGAGGAAGCCAAGATGCGCCGCCAGTTCGGAGCGGCCTATGACGATTATGTCGCCCGGGTGCGGCGCTGGATCTAAGGATGGCCGCGCGAACGCTCCACGCGCCTTCTATCCACAATTCCAGGCCCGGCCGATCGGCGTCCAGGTCCAGCACGGGCCGAAGCTGCCGCCATTGTAGCGTCCGCGATAGAAGCCGGGCCGGCCGAAATAGTGCCAATCACCGCCATACCAGTACTGCGGCGCATAGTCCGGGTAGCCGCGGGCGGCGCCGCGCGGACCCAGCACCGGAATGGTGGGATTGGGCGGCTGCCGGTACCCGGGCAGGAAGCCATAGCCATGCCAGCGCGTGCTGCCATGCCGCTTCTTCGACGACGCGGCCGAGCTCAGGTCCGGCTGCAATAATGCGAGGATGACGACAAGGAGGGACAGGATGCGCAACATGATCGAAGCTTAGTCGGACCGCCGTGCGATGGCGATTCAAATCATGGTGCGTTTTGTTGCTGAGACAACGATGGACATCATGCGCGCTTCCGGCAGCACGTCGGCCTTCCACCTCCGGCTACTTTGCATGGGGTTGTTTTCGAGATTTTCGGTGAAGGCGGGACTGGCGCGGTTGTTGTCAAGCTGGCGACAGTCCGTGACGGTGCCTCAGCTATCCACCTTGAGCGCGGCGATGAAGGCTTCCTGCGGGATGTCGACCTTGCCGAACTGCCGCATCTTCTTCTTGCCTTCCTTCTGCTTTTCCAGAAGCTTGCGCTTGCGCGTGATGTCGCCGCCGTAGCACTTCGCGGTGACGTCCTTGCGCAGCGCCCGCACGGTTTCGCGCGCGATCACCTTGCCGCCGATCGCCGCCTGGATCGGAATCTGGAACATGTGCGGCGGGATCAGCTCCTTCATCTTCTCGACCATGGCGCGGCCGCGGCCTTCCGCGCGGGTGCGATGCACCAGCATCGAGAGCGCGTCGACCGGCTCGGCGTTGACCAGGATCTGCATCTTCACCAGATCGGCCGGCTTGTAGTCGGTCAGGTGATAGTCGAACGACGCGTAGCCCTTGGAGACCGATTTCAGGCGGTCGTAGAAATCGAACACCACCTCGTTGAGCGGCAGGTCGTATTTCACCATCGCGCGGGTGCCGACGTAAGTCAGCTCCTTTTGCGAGCCGCGGCGGTCCTGGCACAGTTTCAGCACGCTGCCGAGATATTCGTCGGGGGTGAGGATAGTGGCCTCGATCCAGGGCTCGTCGATCTCGGCGATCTTGACCACGTCGGGCATGTCGACGGGATTGTGGATCTCGAGCTCGCTGCCGTCGGTCAGCTTCATCTTGTAGATGACGCTCGGCGCGGTCGCGATCAGGTTGAGGTCGAACTCGCGCGACAGCCGCTCCTGGATGATCTCCAGATGCAACAAGCCGAGGAAGCCGCAGCGGAAGCCGAAGCCGAGCGCGGCGGAGGTTTCCATCTCGTAGGAGAAGCTCGCGTCATTGAGCCGCAGCTTGCCCATCGCCGCGCGCAGCGTCTCGAAGTCGTTGGCGTCGACCGGAAACAGGCCGCAGAACACGACCGGGATCGCCGGCTTGAAGCCCGGCAGCATCTCGCTGATCGGCTTCCGGTCGTCGGTGATGGTGTCGCCGACGCGGGTGTCGGCGACTTCCTTGATCGCCGCGGTGATGAAGCCGATCTCGCCGGGGCCGAGCTCGTCGACCTGCTCCATCTTCGGAGTGAAGAAGCCGACGCGTTCGATGTCGTAGGCGGCGCCGGTGCCCATCATGCGGATGCGCTGACCCTTCTTCATCACGCCGTCGACCACGCGGATCAGCACGACCACGCCGAGATAGACGTCGTACCAGCTGTCGACCAGGAGCGCCTTCAGCGTCGCGTCGCGGTCGCCCTTCGGCGGCGGCAGGCGGGTGACGATCGCCTCCAGCACCTCGGGCACGCCGAGCCCGGTCTTGGCCGAGATCATCACGGCGTCGGACGCATCGATGCCGATCACGTCCTCGATCTGCTGCTTCACCTTCTCCGGTTCGGCGGCCGGCAGGTCGACCTTGTTCAGGACCGGCACGATCTCGTGGTTGTTGTCGAGCGCCTGGTAGACGTTGGCGAGCGTCTGCGCCTCGACGCCCTGGCTGGCGTCGACCACCAGCAGGGAACCCTCGCAGGCCGCCAGCGACCGCGAGACCTCGTAGGCGAAGTCGACATGGCCGGGCGTGTCCATCAGGTTGAAGACGTAATCCTTGCCGTCCTTGGCGCGGTAGTTCAGCCGGACGGTCTGCGCCTTGATGGTGATGCCGCGCTCGCGCTCGATGTCCATGGAATCGAGCACCTGCTCCTTGCCCGCCATTTCGCGATCCGACAGCCCGCCCGTCATCTGGATCAGGCGGTCGGCCAGGGTCGATTTGCCATGGTCGATATGGGCGACGATGGAGAAGTTGCGGATGTTGGAAATCGGGGCGGTTGTCATGGGGCGCGGGATAGCATCCGCACCCCCCAAGCGGCAACCATATTGCGGTATTTTGCAGCGGTGTGACGGCGAATCGCCGGGCGGCGTCGTGATCGATTTCCGGGCATGTTTCGGTCGGGTCTGATGCTCCGGACCTTTCGATGCGCTGGACCTTGTCTCCGCCGCCGGACTGCTTGCTCCGCGGTTCGTTCCGCGGGCGGCAGCCGAAAAGCGCGTGGCGCTGGTCGTCGGCTGAGAGCGCCGTTCACGCCAAGCTGATTTCACTGGCGGCAAAAACGCGCTAAAGCGCGGTGAAATCCGAACGAGATATCATCGCGCTTTCGTCTCCTGTTGGGCATGATCTTTTCGGAACACCGCTTCGCACTTGTCCGGATCATGCCGTAGGCACTGACTATGTCGACTGCCGCCTATCTCCCCGCCGCGCGGCGCGCGAACCGCCGGCTGACAATCCGCCGCCTGGCCGCATGGCTGGTGTCGCGGGCCACGGATCCCAAGACCGGCCTGTGGCTCGTGATCAGCTTCGCGCTCGTCCACGCGGTGCTGTGGACGGAGATCCTCATCAAGCTCAAGGCCGCACAGGACGTCCACATGGACGTTGCGGAAGCCTATGCCTGGGGCCAGCGCTTCCTGCTCGGCTATGGCAAGCACCCGCCGCTGTCGGGCTGGATCGCCGGCGTCTGGTTCAAGTTCTTCCCGGTCGCCAACTGGTCGACCTACGCGCTTGCGATGGCGACCGTAAGTTTCGCGATGGTGGTCTGCTGGCTGATCGCGCTGCGCGTCGTCGACCGCCGCCGCGCGTTCTTCACGGTGGTGATGCTCGCGCTGTATCCGATCTTCAATTTCAAGGGCTTCAAGTACAACGCCGATCTGGCGCAGCTCGTGCCGTTGCCGCTTCTCGTGCTGGCCTATCTGAACGCGTTCGAGAAGCGGAGCGTGAGATCCGGTCTGTTGCTCGGCTTCGCCGGCGCGCTGGCGCTGATGACCAAATACTGGGTGCTGACCATGATCGGCGCGATCGGCCTTGCCGCGCTGATCCACCCGCAGCGGCTGCAGTTCCTGCGTTCGCCGGCGCCCTGGGTTGGGATCGGCACGATGGTCGTGCTGATGATCCCGCATCTGGTCTGGCTGGAGGAGGTGGATTTCCTGCCGCTCACCTATGCCGGCGACGTCTACGCGCTGTCGAGCCGCGCGCTCAACGTCCAGCTCGTGCTCGGCTATATCGGGCACAATCTCGGGCTGCTCGCCGCACCGGCCCTGCTCGGCCTGCTGGCGCTGTCGCTGAGCTCACTGTCGTGGCGGCTCGTGCGGATCTGGTCGGACCGGCCGAATCCGGAGCTCAACCGCGCGCAGGCGCTCAACGTCTGGATCGTCCAGTCCATCGTCGCGATCGGGCCGCCGCTCGGCGCGCTGGCATTCACGGTCTACATGAAGACCGATTGGGGCATCCCGCTGTTCTTCCTGGTGCCGCTCGCGCTGGTCGCGATCCCCCGCGTGCGGATGCCGCGCATGGCGCTGTTCACCGTCACCGCGATCTGGCTCGTGATCACGGTCGCCATGCTGTTCGCCGCGCCGAGCATCGCGACGCAGGAGATGGCGTCGAGCCACAACACAGCCTCGACCTATGCCGCGCGCTCGGAGCTCGCGCGCGAACTGACCGAGACCTGGCAGGCCAAATTCCATTCGCGCTGGGCCGTCGTCGCCGCCCGCTCCGATATCAGCGAGCCGATGACGTTCTACAGCCCCGATCATCCGGCCGCGATCACGCCCGGCGAGGTATCGTCCGGATTGACCTCACTCGAGGAAGCCAAGCGTTACGGTTTCATCGGCGTCTGCGACACCACCGATCCGGTCTTCCTGAAGCCGTGCGAAGCGTGGATGGCGGAGCATGCCAAGGCTGCCGAGCCGCTGGTGATGACCACGCAGCGGTTCTTCCATGGCCATCCCGGCCCGTCGACGGTGTGGAAGGTCTATCTGGTGCCGCCGGCGAAGTAGCGGCGCCAACGCGGCCTACGCGCCTTCTTCGTTGAATTTGCTAGCGACGAGTTCGGCGATGGCGTCGAGCACAGTCTGCGCTTCGGGGCCCTTCGCGGAGACGATCACCGTTGTGCCGGGCCCGGCCGCGAGCATCATCAGGCCCATGATCGAGGTGCCGCCGACGGTCTCGCTGCCGCGCGTAACCCAAACCTCGGCGTTGAAGCGCTCGACCATCTGGACGAATTTGGCGGAGGCGCGCGCATGCAGGCCGCGCTTGTTGACGATCAGGAGTTCACGGGAGATGGCGCCCGCTGGCACGCTCGGGCCGACGTCGTTTGCGCCCGAGGTCTCGTCGCTCATTTGCCGGCAAGGACGCGGCTGGCGATGGTGACGTATTTGCGGCCGGCTTCCTGGGCCATCGCGATCGCATCGGGCAACGAGCGCTCCTCGCGAACCTTGGCAAGCTTGACCAGCATGGGAAGATTGATGCCTGCGAGCACTTCCACCTTAGGGCGGCTCATGCAGGAGATCGCAAGGTTCGACGGCGTGCCGCCGAACATGTCGGTAAGGATCGCGACGCCGTCGCCGCTGTCGACGCGATTCACCGCTTCGATGATATCGCTTCGACAGAGATCGGAATCGTCCTCCGCCCCGATCGTAATCGCTTCAATTTGTTTCTGCGGACCCATCACGTGTTCGAGCGCCGCTCTGAACTCGTCGGCAAGGCGCCCATGGGTCACCAGCACTAGACCAATCATCGGAAACTCCTCGTGGGCGCTCTTTGGTGCACCGCACGAACGCGCCACTTTGACCATCCAGAGGCCCTGCGCAAGAGGGCATCTTGGCTAGTCTCCCTGTTCCTGGCGGTAGAGAGGGGAGGCTGCGCCGACCAAATCGGACGCGATAGTGGATGTGATATGGTTACCAATTTCCTTTCCACAATCGGCCGCAAGATTACCGGGATATGAACTCTCGGTTGTCGTCAGCGCGGCGACAACCAGCGGCAGGGGTTGGACGCCGATGCCGACCGGGATTCTCGGTAATGAAACACCATTTAGGCAAGTCTTCAGGGCCTCCGGCGGCGGCAGCCGTTCCGCGTCGTCGGCCGCGAGGTCGACCACAAGCCCCACCCGGGCCTCGGCGACAAAGTCGCAGCGGCGGATTCCGAGGCCACGGATCTCGATCAGGCCGGCCAGCTCCCGTGCCGGGCGAACCCACAATTGTTCGTCGGCTGTGTCGAGATGGACACGGTCGTCACCCACCAAAATGGCCGTCGGAACCTGTCCGGAGCGGCCGGCAAGAATCAGGTCGAACGCCAGGCGGGACTTGCCGGCGCCTGACGGCCCCCGGATCAGCACGGCACGCTCGCCGACGAGAACGGCGGACGCATGCACGCTGACATTGCGGCTCATAGTATCGGCAGCCTGACCACGAAGCGCGCGCCGGCGACCGTGGGCTTGCCGTCCTCACCGGCCGGGCCCAGGCGATTTTCCGCCCAGATGCGCCCGCCATGCGCTTCGATGATCTGCTTGGAGATCGAGAGTCCAAGGCCGGAGTTCTGGCCAAAGCCCTGGTGCGGCCGGTCGGTGTAGAAGCGCTCGAAGATCCGCTCCAGCGCGTCCTGGCCGATGCCGGGCCCGTCGTCGTCGACGACGATCTCGACCTCGTTGCGGATGCGCCGGCAGACGATGCGCACCTTGTCGCCGGGCTTGGAGAAGGACTGCGCGTTCGACAGCAGGTTCGAGATCACCTGGCCAAGCCGCGAATCATGGCCCGGCACCGAGAATGTGTCGGTCGGTCCGCGGCCATCGAAGCGGGCCTCCACTGCGACGTCGTGGCCGAGCCGTGTCTCGTTGGCGACGCCGGTCAGCGTCGTCAGCAGCCGGCGCAGATCGACCTGCGCCATGTCCTGCCGTTGCAACTCGGCATCGAGCCGGCTGGCGTCCGAGATGTCGGAAATCAGGCGATCGAGCCGCCTGACGTCGTGCTCGATCACGGCGAGCAGCCGCGCGCGGCTGCTGTCGTTGCGTGCCAGCGGCAGCGTCTCCACCGCTGAGCGCAGCGACGTCAGCGGATTCTTGAGTTCATGCGCGACATCGGCAGCGAACATCTCGATCGCCTCGATGCGGCTGTAGAGCGCGTTGGTCATGTCGCGCAGCGCGCCGGAGAGGTGGCCGATCTCGTCGCGGCGCCCGGTGAAATCGGGAATCTCGACGCGGGTCTGGATGCGGTGGCGGACGCGCTCGGCGCCGTCGGCGAGGCGCCGCACCGGACCTGCGATCGTGCTTGCCAGCAGGAGCGACAGCATGATCATGACCGCGGAGGCGACGCCGCCGACCTTCAGGATGGCGAGGCGTTCGGACATCACCATCTGGTCGATGTCGTCGCCCTGGGTGGTCAGCATCAGCGCGCCGCGCACGGCGCGGAAGTGCTGCACGGGGACCGCGACCGAGACCACGACGGCACCGCGCTCGGTGACGCGGACCATGCTGCTGTTCAATCCCTCGAGCGACTGTGCGACTTCGGGATAGCCCTTGCCGCCTTCGGGACCGAGCTCGCGGTAAATCGGCAGGTCGCCGCGGTTGAACCAGGTCTTGATCGAGATCTTGGCTCTCTCGTACAGCGACGGCTTCTCCGATGGCGGCGGCAGCTCCATGCGCAGCACGTCGCCGCGCGCGAACAGGTTGCGGCTGTCGAGGATCAGTCCGCCGTCACGGTCGAAGATGCGGGCCCGCGTCTTGGTCGGCGCGATCAGGCGGCGCAGGATCGGCGCGACGCGCTCGGGATTGATCGGGAAGTCCGCCGATTCATCCGGCTGGCCAAAACTCTCGCCGGGCTTCAGGTCGAGCAGGCGATCGGGATCGATGGTGACGGTGTTGCCTTCGACGGTCGCCGACGCGGCGATCGCCTCCGAGATGATCTCGGCATAGACCATGAGGCTCTGCGTCCGCGCCTCGATCAGGCCGGCGCGGAACTGCGAGAGATACAGGATGCTGGCGACCAGCGCGACAAGTCCGGCCAGGTTGAGCGAGACGATGCGGCGCGTCAGGCTCGAGAACGACAGCGCAAAGAAAAACTGGCCGGCACGGCGCAGCCAGCCGAGCGGGCGCCGCCAGCCTTTCTCCTGCGCCACGTCGTCAGCTACTGCATCATGTTCGAGGAGCTGTGACGCGTCCTCGGTGTTCAGTCCCTGCTCGGGCTGCGTTCGATCAAGCACTGGCAAAGCTGCCGTTTGGTGTGGATGTCGTCCCGCGAAGCACGCAATCGCCCGCGCAACTTTACCCCAGCCGCGCGGGCCCTGTCAGTTAACAAAGCACTCTGAAAGCGCAGATCAGGCTTCCTTGAAGCGATAGCCGACGCCATACAGCGTCTCGATCATCTCGAACTCGTCGTCCACCACCTTGAACTTCTTGCGCAGCCGCTTGATGTGGCTGTCGATGGTACGGTCGTCCACATAGACCTGGTCGTCATAGGCGGCGTCCATCAGCGCGTTGCGGCTCTTCACCACGCCGGGACGGGTGGCGAGCGCCTGCAGGATCAGGAATTCGGTCACGGTCAGCGTCACCGGCTCGTTCTTCCAGGTGCAGGTGTGACGCTCCGGGTCCATCCGCAGCAGGCCGCGGTCGAGTGCGCGCGCGTCCGGCTCCTTCGGCGGGGCGGTCGGATCCTTGGGCTGGCCGCGGCGGAGCACGGCCTTGACGCGCTCGACCAGCAGGCGCTGGGAGAACGGCTTGCGGATGAAATCGTCGGCACCCATTTTCAGGCCGAACAATTCATCGATCTCCTCGTCCTTGGAAGTGAGGAAAATCACCGGCAGGTCGGACTTCTGCCGCAACCGTCGCAGCGTCTCCATGCCGTCCATGCGCGGCATCTTGATGTCGAGGATCGCAAGATCGGGCGGCGAGGTGCGAAAACCATCCAGCGCCGATGCACCGTCCGTATAGGTCATGATGCGATAGCCTTCGGCTTCGAGCGCGATCGAAACGGAAGTGAGAATGTTGCGGTCGTCGTCGACCAAGGCGATTGTGGGCATGTGCTGCTTTCACAATGAGAGTGGCTTAAGCGACGGGCATTCCAGCGACGCGCCGTACAATAGGGCTTCGAACGCGGTCAACGAGCAATGCAAGCTGGGCTGAAGTGTGACCGAGTTCCGCAAAAACGCTTCTGCGGCCCACGCGTTGGACCCCATATAGCACCCTGAGACCGTGAGGAAAGGCCCTTTTTCGCTCAGAAATCGGCCAGTTCCGCAATAAAATGACCTGGTAAAGCCATGCAACCGCCCCCCGATTTCAACCCCGCTCACCTGGTCCGCTCGCTGCTTCGACGCAGCCGCCAGGGGGCGCTCGCCACTCTGATGGCCGGCAGCGGCGATCCCTATTGCTCGCTGGTCAATCTGGCGGCCCATCCGGACAGCTCGCCCATCCTGCTGATCTCGCGGCTGGCGCTGCATACCAAGAACATCCTGGCCGACGGCCGGGTCTCGCTCATGCTGGATGAGCGTGCCGAAGGCGATCCGCTGGAAGGGGCGCGGATCATGCTGGCGGGGCGGGCAGAGGAGGCGGCCGAGGCCGAAACGCCACTGCTGCGCCGGCGCTATCTTGGCGCCCACCCCTCCGCCGAAGCTTTTGTAGACTTTAAGGATTTTGCGTTCTTTCGGATCCGGCCCACCGCCGCCCATCTGGTGGCCGGATTCGGCCGGATCATCGATCTGAAGCCGGGGCAGTTCCTCACCGATCTCAGCGATGCAGCTCCCCTGCTGGAGGCAGAGGCGGGCGCGGTGGCGCATATGAATGAAGATCACCGCGAGGCCATGAATCTCTATGCCACGCGCCTACTTGGGGCAGCGAGCGCGAATTGGACCTGCACCGGCTGCGATCCCGACGGCATGGACATGCAGGCGGACCGCAAGACGCTGCGGCTCGACTTCCCCGAAAGGGTCACGACCAGCGCGGAGTTGCGCAAGATGCTGGTCCGCCTCGCCGGCGAGGCTCGCGCCAAGGGATAATTCAAAAGGGATAATCCAAAAGATCGCCGGTCGAGGCCAGCCGCGTTGCCGTTGTCGCGACGAGGCAGGGTCTCGCACGGCCGCGGCTCTCTGTGTGTTTGGCGAGACCGAGCGAGACATTGGGTGATGCGGGCGGTAGCCGTGGGAGCCTGACAGCGCGATCATTTTGCGCAGGCGGATCGTCATCGCCAGCGAATCGAACGCGACCGAAGAAAATCATGGCATCGCTGCCGGAAGATTCGATCGCGACCTGTGGAGCACCGTGACGCGCGCGGTCCGCTGATTGCGGTATCATCTACGGCGCTGCGCGGTCTCGCCGCAGGCGGTGAGATGTATTGCGGAACCTTTTGCCGCAGTTGTGCATTACATCACTTCAGCTTCGGCGATGGCTCGTTGGCCATGAGTGAAGTTGCGCGACTGAAGCTCGGTGCCGATCGGGTGGTGCCCGTGCAACGCTATAGTGGACGACATGCGCGACTTTGCGTCAGATCCTGCCGAAGTGTCTCGACGATACATCGTCGCCGTGACGAAATGCATACCCGGCATTCTCGGTACTGTTCGCATTGATCGGAGCGGGCGCGCTCCAAGCGATGGCACCATTTGTGCATTGCAATGCCGTGATTTCAGGGAAAGCAGCGACCAAACCTCGCGCGACTCCCGTGAAATCGACAGAAAAGCGAAAGCGAAGCGAAACAGTCCCGTGCTGCGGCATATGCGTCAAATGATCTGCCTGCCTTGGAATCAACCAAAACCCGGTCGACTAGCTTGGCAAGCCCGGCGATCCCCACTATTAGGTCGCCGGACCGGAGCCGGAAGGCTATATTCAACAGGCGGTCACCGCGGCGGGGCGCGTTTGGTGACATTCGCGCGAACAAGGATACGCGGGTTCGAGGAGGTTCTTCGTGCAAGAGACGGGCGTGCATAACGGTGCCTTCGGCGCCGACAAATTCGGCTTAAAAAATCTCAAGGGCGTGCACTGGAATTACGGCGCGCCCCAGCTCTATGAGCATGCGCTGCGCAACGGCGAAGCGGTGCTCTCTGCCGATGGCGCGCTCTGCGCGGACACCGGCGTGTTCACCGGCCGCAGCCCGAAGGACAAGTTCACGGTCCGCGACGATCTGACCGACAAGAGCATGTGGTGGGCTGGCAACCAGTCGATCACGTCGGAGCAGTTCGCTGCGCTCTATGCCGACTTCCTCAAGCACGCTGAAGGCATGACGCTGTTCGCGCAGGATCTCTATGGCGGCGCCGATCCGAAGCATCGCATCAAGACGCGCGTCTTCACCGAGCTTGCCTGGCACTCGCTGTTCATCCGCACGCTCCTGATCCGCCCCGCGACGTCGGAGCTGGCGAGCTTCGTTCCCGAACTCACCATCATCGACCTGCCGAGCTTCCGCGCCGATCCAAAGCGCCACGGCGTGCGCTCGGAGAACGTCGTCGCGATCGATTTCGCCCGCAAGATCGTCCTGATCGGCGGCTCGCAATATGCCGGCGAAATGAAGAAGAGCGTGTTCACCACGCTGAACTATTATTTGCCCGAGAAGGGCGTGATGCCGATGCACTGCTCGGCCAATGTCGGTCCCGACGGCGACACTGCGATCTTCTTCGGCCTGTCCGGCACCGGCAAGACCACGCTCTCCGCCGATCCGAAGCGCACGCTGATTGGTGATGACGAGCACGGCTGGAGCGAGGACGGCATCTTCAATTTCGAAGGCGGCTGCTATGCCAAGTGCATCAAGCTGTCGGGCGAAGCCGAGCCGGAAATCTACGCCGCCAGCAAGCGCTTCGGTGCAGTGCTGGAGAACGTCGTGCTCGGTGCGAACGACCGCGTGCCCGATTTCGACGATGGCTCCAAGACCGAGAACACCCGCTCGGCCTATCCGCTCGATTTCATTCCGAACGCCTCGCGCACCGGCTGCGCGCCGCACCCGAAGAACGTGGTGATGCTGGCCGCCGACGCTTTCGGCGTGATGCCGCCGATCGCCAAGCTGACGCCGGCACAGGCAATGTATCACTTCCTGTCCGGCTACACCGCGAAGGTCGCCGGCACCGAGCGCGGTCTCGGCAACGAGCCGCAGCCGGAATTCTCCACCTGCTTCGGCTCGCCGTTCCTACCACGCGATCCGTCCGTGTATGGCAACATGCTGCGCGAGCTGATCGCCAAGCACAATGTCGATTGCTGGCTGGTCAACACCGGCTGGACCGGCGGCAAGTACGGCACCGGTCGCCGCATGCCGATCAAGGTGACGCGTGCGCTGCTGACTGCCGCGTTGAACGGCTCGCTGCGCAACGCCGATTTCCGCACCGACCGGTATTTTGGCTTCGCGGTCCCGACCTCGCTGCCGGGCGTCGAGCCGCACATCCTCGATCCGATCAAGACCTGGGCCGACAAGGCCGAGTTCGACAAGACCGCGCGTGCGCTCGTCGGCATGTTCCAGAAGAACTTTACCAAGTTCGAAGCGCAGGTCGACGCCGAAGTCCGCGCCGCCGCACCGGAAGTGAAGCTTGCGGCGGAGTAATTCTCGCGCGCGTTGATCCGCGATTTGAAAAAGGTGGCCCTCGTGGCCGCCTTTTTTATTTTGGAGAGATGCTTAGCGAACGGGAATATTCCCTGGTCTGTCACCCCCCGCGCAACGGCTTCGCCGTTGTCGCTGGAGGAGCGCGCGTGCCGCGCTCCTCGGGATCGCGGGATTGGCAGATTGCGCGTTTCGCTATTCGCCCATCTCCGGCAACACCGCGTTGCTCGGCGTCTGGCGGTCGGTGATCTGCAGGCCGAACAGGCTGCCGATCAATTCGACTGCGACGCGCGCGGTGCGGCCGCGCTCGTCGAGGAAGGGATTGAGCTCGACGATGTCGAGCGATCGCACCAGGCCGGAATCGTGCAGCAGCTCCATGATCAGATGCGCCTCGCGATAGGTCGCGCCGCCGGGCACCGTGGTGCCGACGCCGGGCGCCACCGCCGGATCGAGGAAGTCGACGTCGAACGAGACGTGCAGTACACCGTTCTTCGCCTTGACGCGCTCGATCACGCGGCGGGTCAGCACGGCGACGCCGAACTCGTCGATCTGACGCATGTCGGCGATCGACACGTTCCGCTGCCGCAGCAATTTGCGCTCCAGCGGATCGACCGAGCGCGTGCCGATCAGGTCGAGCTGATCGGGCGGTATCGAGGCGCGCGGCAGCCCGCCGAGCAGGTTGTCGAGCCCGTCCTCGCCGCACAGGAAAGCCGCCGACATGCCGTGCATGTTGCCGGTGATGGTGGTGGCCGGCGTGTTGTAGTCGGCATGCGCATCAACCCACAGTGCGAACAGCGGCCGGCCCTTTTCCTGCCAGTAGCGCGCGACGCCATTGATCGAACCCATCGACAATGAGTGATCGCCGCCCATGAAGATCGGAATCGCGCCGGAATGCGCCAGCCAGTAGGCGCGTTCGGAGAGCGCGCGGGTCCAGGTCTTCACCTCGTCGTAGAACTTGGTGTTTGCCGGCGCCGGGCCATCGGCGACGACAGCCGGGATCGCCAGGTTGCCGTGGTCGTCAACGGAAAAGCCGAGCTGCTCGAGCAGGCGCGCGATCCCCGCCGTGCGCAGCGCATCCGGTCCCATCAGCGGACCGGCCTGCGCCGCGCCGATCTCGATGGGAACGCCAAGCAGCGCGATGCGCGAGGGTCTGGAATTGTCGGCTTCGGACATGCGGCAATGCTCCCAAAGGCGAGAAACAGAAGCGACGCGCCAATGTTCCCTCAACCCCTGAAATAGGCAATCCGATCGTAACAGACCAATGTGGATATTTGCCTTCGGTTGAGGCTCCGATTGAATCAGAGCCGGAGCCGGCGTTTCCTCACGCGAATCGGTGTCCGCGTCGCTCGAAAACGACCTAGGCCTTGAAATAGGCGATCTGCGTCGTGGTCGCGAGCAGGCGGCCGGAGGGCGACCACAATTCGCCGTGCTGGTCGCCGTAGCTTTTGTGGAAAGTCTTGGCGTCGGCGGCCGCGAGCACGCGGGTGGTGTCCTCTGCGTCGAGGTCGGCCGCGTCGACATGGAAATAGGTCGTCAGCGACACCGTGCCGAACGGCACCAGCTCGTGCCGCGCGTGGAAGACGCGGCCGAAGAAAGCATCCGACATCGACATCAGCGACAGCGCATCGACCTTGCGCGGGGCGCGGTCGGCGATCCAGAGCTTCGAATAGGCGCTCGACGGTTGCTTCGGTGCGGCGCTGCCGAGCTCCGGCTCGCCCTCGACGAAGCGGAAGTCGTATTGATTGGCCCAGGTCATCGCGAGCTTGGGATAGGGCCGCAGCTGCTCGAACGGCGTCGCACCCGGAAAGGCGGCCGGCTGGTGCGACCATGACGGACGGCGCTCGGCAAACACCGCGCTCGCCAGCGTTGCGACCCCGCCGCCGCCCTGGGTCATTTCGACCGACCAATGCTGGCTCGAGCGGTTGGCCTTCACCAGGCGAACGTCGAGATCGAACGTGCCTTCCGCAACCGGCGCGCAATAGTTCACGGTGAGCGCCAGCGGATCGCCTGCGCGCTGCGGATGCTGCATCAGCGCCCGCAGGATCGTCGCCGCGGTGCAGCCGCCGAACGGCCCGACGAACGCCCAGTAATCCGGGCTGGTGCGCCCCTGCCAACGACTGTCGCCGGCGGTAACTGCGGTGGCTTCATCGAAAAGGTGCGGGGTCTTGGTGAGCATCAAATCCTCTGCAACTCATTGCTGCCGTCATTGCGAGGAGCTCGCGACAAAATTGCAAAGCAATCTTGCGCTGAAGCGACGAAGCAATCCATCGATCCGCATAGGTGGTGCGATGGATCGCTTCGCTGAGCCTGTCATCCGGCGGCGCCTCGCGCCGACGGGGTAGCTCGCAATGACGCAGAACATCAATATCTCGACAAACGCGCCGAACTCAATGACGTCGGACGTAATCGATTTCCGTGCCCCGGGATTATCCCTTGGCCTCGCGCTGAGTGCCGATCTGCGGCGGCGCGCTCGGGTGCACAGGCACGTGCCAGATGTCCTCGGCATATTCGCGGATGGTGCGGTCGGAGGAGAACCAGGCCATGCGCGCGACATTGAGAATCGAGGCGCGGGTCCAGGCCGGGATCACTTGCCAGCGTGCGTCGATGCCGCGTTGCGCATTGTAGTAGGAATCGAAATCGGCCGAGACCATGTAGTGGTCGAGGTAACGCAGCGCGTGGCCGATCGAGGCGAAGCGGCCGGGATCACCGGGCGAGAACTCGCCGCTCTCGATGGCGCGGATCGCGCGCTCCAGCCGCGGCGATTTGCGGATCACGTCGCTGGCGTCCAGTCCCTGCTTGCGGCGGACCATGACGTCACCGGCCTCCATGCCGAAGATCGCGATGTTCTCCGGCCCGACCCAGTCGCGGATCTCGATATTGGCGCCGTCGAGCGTGCCGATCGTCAGCGCGCCGTTCAGCGCGAGCTTCATGTTGCCGGTGCCGGAGGCCTCCATGCCGGCGGTCGAGATCTGCTCGGAGAGATCGGCGGCCGGGATGATTACCTCGGCGAGGCTGACATTGTAGTCGGCGAGGAAGGCGACCTTGAGCTTGCCGCCGAGTGAAGCGTCGTTGTTGACGATCTCGGCGACGTCGTTGATCAGCTTGATGATCAGCTTGGCGTAGCGATAGCTCGCCGCTGCCTTGCCGGCGAAGATCTTCACCCGCGGCACCCAGTCGCGCTGCGGCTCGTCCTTCATCGCGTGGTAGAGCGCGATCGTCTCCAGGATGTTGAGCAGTTGCCGCTTGTATTCGTGGATGCGCTTGATCTGCACGTCGAACAGCGCTGACGGATCGACCTTGACATTGTTGCGTTCGCCGATCAGCCGCGCCAGCGCCAGCTTGTTGTGGTGCTTGACGTCGCGGAAACGCCGCTGGAACTCGAGGTCACTGCTGTGCTCCTCGATCCGTTCGAGCAGCGAGAAGTCGTCGAGCACGGCTTCGCCGCAAGTCTCGCGCAACAGCGCGGTCAAGCTCGGATTGGCGAGCATCAACCAGCGGCGGAAGGTGATGCCGTTGGTCTTGTTGGTGATGCGTTGGGGATAGAGATGATGCAGATCGTGGAACACGGTCTCCTTCATCAGGTCGGAATGCATCGCCGAGACGCCGTTGATACGGTGCGAGCCGACGAAGGCGAGCTGGCCCATCCGCACCCGGCGTCCGCTCTTCTCGTCGATCAGCGACACCGAGGCGCGATATTCGATGTCGCCGGGGCAACGCTCGTCGGCGAGCGCGAGATGCTGCACGTTGATCCGATAGATGATCTCGAGATGCCGCGGCAACAGCCGTTCGAACAGCTCGACCGGCCAGGTCTCCAGTGCCTCCGGCAGCAGCGTGTGGTTGGTATAGGACAGCGTGGCGACGGTGATCTTCCAGGCCTCGTCCCAGCGGAAATTGTGCAGGTCGACCAGGATCCGCATCAACTCCGCCACCGCGAGGCTCGGATGGGTGTCGTTGAGTTGCACCGCGGCCTTCTGCGCGAGATTGCGCAAGCCGCCGTCGGATGCGAGATGCCGCTTCACGAGATCCTGCAGCGAGGCCGAGACGAAGAAATATTCCTGCCGCAGCCTGAGCTCACGCCCTGCGGCGCTTTCGTCGTTCGGATAGAGGAACTTGCAGATCGCTTCCGCGCGCGCCTGCTCGGCGCTTGCGGACACGTAGTCGCCGGTGTTGAAGACGTCGAGCTCCAGCGGATCGGGCGCGTGCGCCGACCACAGGCGCAGCGCGTTGACGTGCTCGCCGCGCCAGCCGACGATCGGCGTGTCGTAGGCCATCGCCTCGACCGTCTCCGCCGGGTGCCAGGTGGCGCGATCGCGGCCGCGGTCGTCGACATGCTCGACATGACCACCGAAATGAACGTTGTAGACCACTTCCGGCCGCTGGAACTCCCAGGGGTTGCCGAAGCCAAGCCACTCGTCGGGGTATTCCTGTTGCCAGCCGTGGTTGATGATCTGGCGGAACAGGCCGAAATCGTAGCGGATGCCGTAGCCGGTGGCGGGGATTGCGAGCGTCGCCATGCTCTCCATGAAGCACGCGGCGAGGCGGCCCAGGCCGCCATTGCCGAGCGCGGCGTCCGGCTCGCATTTGCGCAACTCGGCGAGGTCGACGCCGAGATCGCCGAGCGCGGCTTCGAACAGCGGCAACAGACCCATATTGTTCAGCGCATCGGTGAACAGGCGGCCGATCAGGAACTCGAGCGAGAGATAGTAGACACGCTTGGCGCCGGCGTCGTAGCTCTCCTTTTCGGCGCTCAGCCAGCGATGCACGATGCGGTCGCGCAGCGCCAGCGCCGCGGCCTTGTACCAGTCGCGCCTGGTCGCCGCGTTGGCGTCCTTGCCGATCGCAAGCCGGAGCTTGGCGAGAATCGCGCTCTTGATTTCGGCCAATGCCAGTTCGTCGACCGGCTGATTCAGTGCCGGGTAGTTTGTTTGTTCCTGCAACGCGCTAATCCCCGCCGTTCAGACTTCCGGATCATGACGCAGTTGCATGCGTCACGATCTCATCTCCTTGTTTGAGCGTGGTCGTTTCGGAAACCGGTTCCACTTGCTCTGACCATGCTCCAACACAATGATACGCACGTTGCACCGCAATCGAAACTGTCGACAGCCTGTCGTGCACCGCGCTGACGTGATTTTATGCAAGGACCGGGCCGATCCGGGAACCCTTCGAACCTGCCATCACCGGTGTTACGATTGCCCTCAAAGCGACATTTGGCGAAATTTTAACGGAGGATGCGCGATGAGGCTATTGATCGAGATTGCAGCCGCAACCTTGCTCGTTATTTGCATCACTGACACGAGGCGCGGCCTACGCAGCAGGCAAGATCGGCCGCAGCGCCGACGGCCTGACCTGCAGCTTCAGCGTGGTGCCGAACGCCACCCCGGCCGCCCGCTGCGCCGCGATCAAGCGGCAATGCGGGGGCAAGTTCTACGCGAATGCATGCGGCGACAAACTGCTGTCGGCTGCGAGCTGAGCCGCTCGCGCGGGCCGCAAGGCGGCCCGTCCATTTGCGCGCGGCGGCCCGCGTCAAACACGCTTTATTTCCAAGCTGGCGGCGCGCGCCGCGCATATCGGGAACACCGTGGTGATACGGATTTCCAAGGCTTAACGAGCGCTTTACAAAATCAACTGCCGCGTGGGGCAGGCACATTTCACATCGAAGCAATTTTCAGGGCCGGGCCGCTGACATCGTTCAGCGGCCCTAATTGCTTTTGGGGCAGAGACTTCATGCGCGACCGCTCCTTTATGGAGCGACGACGGCCGACGCAAATCGTCGCCCGGGGCGACGTCTGTCGATGGCATCGGAACAAATTAAGAACATTTTAGCAAGTCTTTGATATATCATTGTGATTCGGCGCCTGTGCCGACACAATATCTATGGTCTATCAGCCTCCGCGAGGACTACATGTCCACCATCGCCTTTGATCAGTTCGCCCTCACCCGCATTGCGGATTTCGCCCGCTCGCTGTCGCGGCTGCATCAGGCCTCGCGGCGCCACTGGGTCGACGACGACCAGCTCGACCGCGAGTTCAACGCGGTCTGCATGTCGATCTGGGGCTACACCACGGACGATTTCAGCGACGATCTGTTCTCGCTCGAGGATCACGCCTGGCTCGATTCGCTTGACGAGGCGCACGCGCGCATCTTCGCCGCCGAGCAGGGCTACGATCTCGTCGACGATCACGGGATGCTGACGGACTGGTGGGGCTATTGCTGGATGATCCTCGCCGAGAAGCGCGGCATCCTCACCCCGGAGAACCGCGCCGCCGCGCGCGCGGCGATCGAGGACAAATATCTCGCCGCGCCGAACGTGATCGGCGTGATCGTCGGGCGGTAGCGCTGGTCGGGTCGATGTTCCGGCTTCGATGCTCCGCATGGCCCCGGAATGACGGCGTGAGCCGTCAGTTCGCTTGCGCCCGCTTGGCGGGCTTCGGCACCGCCGAGGACGGGGCCGAGGGCGCGGCGTCGCGGCTGGTTTCCGGCGGCGCGTCGCTGGCGACATCGGCGCTGACCGGCGCGACCTTCATTTCACCGAGCCGGGTGCGGACCGCTGCCGTCAGCCCGGGATAGGACGCGACCGGCGTGAAGTCGAACGCCTGGTCGTTGCCGACGCGGATGCCGGTATAGGCGACAAGTCCGTCGGCGGTGGCGACTACGTCGCCGGCACGCAACGAGGCGTCGAGTGTGAGGTCGACCGGCGCAAGGCCGGCCGGATCGCGGCCGTTGCAGGTGCAGTCGGCGCGCAGCGCCTTGCGATAGGCGTAGGCGTTCTCGCTGTCGGCGTAGCGCTCGCCCGCGGTCGACGAGGCGCTGTCGATATTGCTGCCGTAGTAAACCTTGGTTGGGCTCGCCGGGCAGAAGGCCTGGCAGAGCTGCACCGGCGTGGCGTTACCGCGCATGGTCAGCGGGAAATACTTGCCGTCGCAGCTGCGCACGCAGAAGGCCGGCCCCGATCCGGCGACGCGCGGCGCGGACACCGGCGCGGGCGGCCGTTCAGCCTGCTGGTTGAGGCCGAACGGGTCGGCAAAGAAATTAGCTTGCGGCGAGGCCTGGCGCGCCTGTTGCTTTTGCCCACCGCCGAAGAAGAAGTCGAGCAGGCCCTCGGCTGATACGCGAGCAGGCATGCACATGGTGACGCCCGCCAGCGTCGCGGTCACAAGCATCACGCGACGCTGCATGCGCCGATCATTCAATCCTGTACGCAACGCTCGCTCCACCCAACAGAAAGCGCCGTGGCGATCGCTGCTCCGGCACGATTCACCCTAGTGTGGGATGGTAAACGAGCGATTGATTGTGGTGAATCTACGGAGGGAAGCAGCGTGCGGCTGGTTCCATTCGTCATGGCCGGGTCAAACCCGGGCACGACGATAGAGGATGTGGTGAGAACTCAGCCCCTTAGAAACTCGCCTGCCGTGTACAGCGCGCGGAACGGCAGTCCGGCTTCTGCAAAGGTTTCGGTTGCGCCTTCCTCGCGGTCGACCATGGTGAAGACCAGCGCGACCTCGCCGCCGGCCTCGCGCACGGCTTCCACCGCCTTCAGCGCCGAGCCGCCGGTCGTGGTGACGTCCTCGACGATCACGATGCGCTTGCCTTGAAGCGTCTCGCCCTTGGCGAGCCCTTCCACTGAGAGCCGCGCGCCATGCTCCTTCGGCTTCTTGCGCACGAAGAAGGCCGCGATCGGATGGCCCTTCAACCAGGAGAGCTGTGCGATGGCGCCGGCGAGCGGCACCGCGCCCATCTCGAGGCCACCGACAAAATCGAGCTTGTCGTCCTTCAGCGCCTCATAGGTGAGCTCGGCGAGTAGCGCCGCGCCTTCGGGGTCGAGCATCGTCGGCTTCAGGTTGAAATAGAAATCGCTCTTGCGGCCCGAGGCCAGCGTGATCTCGCCGCGTCCAAACGAACGCTTGCGGATGATCTCGGCGAGGCGGGCACGGGAGGCTGATTTCGACAAGGCTTTTTCCTACGGGTTCGAGGCGGGCGGCAATCTATCGGCGCTTTCCGCCACATTCCAGCGCCGAAATTACGCCGTCAACAGCGCCCGCGCGGCGATTTTCGGCGGACACATGTGCGGAAAGCGCGGGTTGTGCCGGCTTTCGGTTCCCCGTAAGCAGGCGCCAAAGCTGAGATCATGATGCGATGGCATCATGATCTCATCTCATTGATCGAGCATGATCTTTAGGAAAGTCGGCGTCCACTTTTCCGGATCATGCTCGCGAGGGAAGCGAAAATGACCATCGAACTCTACACCTGGAACACGCCGAATGGCCGCAAGATTTCGGTGGCGCTGGAGGAAATGGGCCAGCCCTACAAGGTGATCCCGGTGAACATCACCAAGGGCGAGCAGATGACGCCCGCCTTCCTCGAAATCAGCCCAAACAACAAGATCCCGGCGATCGTCGACCCCGATGGTCCCGGCGGCAAGCGCGTCAGCATCTTCGAGTCAGGCGCGATCCTGCTTTATCTCGGCGAGAAGACCGGCAAGTTCCTGCCCAAATCGCTGGCGGAGCGGATTCCGGTCTATGAGTGGCTGATGTGGCAGATGGGCGGGTTCGGCCCGATGCCGGGTCAGGTCCATCACTTCATTGCGCTGGAGAACGAGCAGGACCACGCTTATGGCCTCAAGCGCTTCATGGCCGAGACGCGGCGGCTCTATGGAGTGCTGGATCGACGGCTTGCGGGGCGCGAATTCGTCGCCGGCGATCTCTCGGTTGCCGATTTCGCGATCCTCGGCTGGGCCTGGCGTCACCCGCGCCATAAGGTGGATCTGGCCGATTTCCCCAACGTCAAGCGCTGGTACGACGCGCTGATGGCCCGCCCTGCGACGAAGCGGGGCATGGAAGCGAAGCTGGATTGAGGGACTGCGTCGTTGCCGGGGCTTGACCCGGCAATCCATCTTCTTCGCAAGCGAGCCTCGATGTCTGCTACCGCAGACGATGGATGCGCGGGTCAAGCCCGCGCATGACGAGCGCGGATCACGCCCGTCGCGCCTCGAGCGCCATCTTCACCGCGAGCCCCGTCAGCACGGTGCTCATCAGCCAGCGCTGCACGAGGAGCCAGGTCGGGCGCGTGCCGAGGAACACCGCGATCGAGCCCGCGGCAAGCGCGATCATCGCGTTGACGCTGACACTGATCGCGATCTGGATCGAGCCGAGCGCGAGCGACTGCGTCAGCACGCTGCCGCCGGCGGGATCGATGAACTGCGGCAGCAGCGCGAGATAGAGCATCGCGATCTTCGGGTTGAGCAAATTGGTGACGAAGCCCATCGCGAACAGCTTGCGCGGGCCGTCGATCTTCAGAGTCTTGACCTGGAACGGCGAGCGGCCGCCGGGCCTCACGGCCTGCCATGCCAGCCACAGCAGATAGGCCACGCCGGCCAAGCGCAGCGCGTCATAGGCATAGGGGATCGCGAACAACAGCGCGGTGATGCCGAATGCCGCGCACAGCATGTAGAACACAAAGCCGAGCGCCACGCCGCCGAGCGAGACGATGCCGGCCGCGGGCCCCTGCGTGACCGAGCGCGAGATCAGGTAGATCATGTTCGGTCCCGGCGTCAGCACCATGCCGAGGCAGATGAGCGCAAAGCCGAGCAACGCGGATGTATGGGGCATGACGGGGACTCGTGAGGGATGCACGCACTTCTAGCGTGCCGTCCGCTGCGCGGCCATCCTGGAATTGCTCTCGGAGCAATGTAGCGGAGGCGCTGATCTGCTACCTCGCCCCGCAAGCGGGGCGAGGTAGGGTTTCTTCAATGCGCCTCGTCCCAGTTGGTCGCAGCGCGCGCGTCGACCTGCAGCGGCAGCGACAGGGCCACCGCCGGGAAGGGCGCGTCCTGCATCACCTTCTGCACCACCGGCAGCGTGGCCGCGACCTCGTCATCGGGCACCTCGAAGATCAATTCGTCATGCACCTGCAGCAGCATCTGTGCCGACAGCTTCTTCTCGGCGAGTGCGTCCTCGATCCGGATCATGGCGCGGCGGATGATGTCGGCCGCGGTGCCTTGCAGGCGGGCGTTGATCGCGGCGCGCTCATTGAAGGCGCGCACCGAGGCGTTCGAAGCCTTGATGTCGGGGTAGTAGCATTTGCGGCCGAACAGCGTCGTGACATAGCCGTTGCGGCGGCAGAAATCCTTGGTCTCGTCCATGTAGGCGCGGATACCCGGAAAGCGCTCGAAATACTTCTTGATGTAGGCGGAGGCCTCCTCGCGGGCGATGCCGAGCTGGTTGGCAAGCCCGAAGGCCGAGATGCCGTAGATGATGCCGAAATTGATCGCCTTCGCGCGGCGGCGCACCTCGCTCGGCATGTCCTTGATCGGCACGCCGAACATTTCGGACGCGGTCATCGCGTGAATGTCGAGGCCGTCGCGGAACGCCTGGCGCAGCACCGGCACGTCGGCGATCTCGGCGAGCAGCCGCAATTCGATCTGGGAATAATCCGCCGACACCAGCTTGTTGCCGGGGGTGGCGATGAAGGCGCGGCGGATCTTGCGGCCGTCCTCGGTGCGAACCGGGATGTTCTGCAGGTTCGGCTCGTTCGACGACAGCCGGCCCGTTGTCGTCGCCGCCAGCGCGTAGGTCGTGTGCACGCGGTGAGTCTGCGGGTTGACGTAGTTCGGCAGCGCGTCGGTGTAGGTCGATTTCAGCTTCGAGACCTGCCGCCACTCCAAAATCTTCTTCGGGAATTCGTGGCCCTGCTCGGCAAGCTCGTCGAGCACCTGCGCGGTGGTCGACCATGCGCCGGTCTTGGTCTTGCTGCCGCCGGGCAATCCCATCTTGCCGAAGATGATGTCGCCGATCTGCTTCGGGCTGCCGACATTGACCGGCTCGCCTGCGATCTCCTGGATCTCGGCCTCGACGCGTGCGGCAGTCTGGGCGAAATCGCCCGACAGCCGCGACAGCACCTGGCGGTCGATCGAGATGCCACGCCGCTCCATCCGCGCCAGCACTGACACCAGCGGCCGCTCCAGCGTCTCGTAGACCGTCAGCATCCGCTCGGCGATCAGGCGGGGCTTCAGCACGCGCCACAAGCGCAGCGTCACGTCGGCGCTTTCGGCCGAATACTCCGCGGCCTTGTCGATCGCGATCTGATCGAAGGTCAGCTTGCCCTTGCCGCTGCCGACGAGCCCGCCATAGTTGACGACGGCATGGCCGAACCAGCGCTCGGCCAGCGCCTCCAGCGCATGCGAGCCGCGGCCGGCATCGAGTGCGTAGGACATCAACTGCGCATCATCATAGTTGCGCAGCGTGATGCCGTGCTGCGCCAGCAGCACCGTGGCGAACTTGACGTTGAAGCCGACCTTCTGGATGCCCGCCGATTCCAGGAGCGGCTTCAGCGCATCCAGCGCCTCGGCGGTCTTGAGCTGGCCCGGCGCAAGCCCCGCGTCGAACAGGCCTGCGCCGCCGCCGGGCTGCTTGTGGCCGAGCGGCACATAGCAGGCCTCGTTGGGCGCCAGCGCCAATGCGAGTCCGGAGAGCTCAGCCTGCATCGGGTCGATCGATTCGGACATCGCCTCCACGGCGAAATGGCCGGTGTCGTGCACGCGCGCGAGAAACGCCTGCAGTTGATCGAGCGTGCCAATCGCCTGGTAGGCCTTGCGATCGAAGCCGATCTTGCGGATCGCCTCGCCGCGGGTCTCTGCGAGCGTGGCCGGCGTGCCCTTCAGGCTGGAGGCCTTGTCGTCCCGGGCGCCGGTCGGCTTGGTGCGCTCTTTCGCCGTTGGGGCCGTGCGCCCGGCAGCCTCCTGTCCGGGCCCGGGCGTCGGCTTCACGTCCGAGGGCGGCAGCGGTGAGAACACGCTCGCGCCGCTCCTGTTGCCGGGATCGGCCTCGACGTCGGCCGGGTCGATCTGCGAATAGTCGGCGACACGGCGGGTGAGGGTGGAGAACTCCATCGCCTTGAGGAAGGCAATCAGCTTGCGCGCGTCGGGCTCGTGCACCGCAAGATCGTCCAGCGGCACTTCGAGATCGACCTTGTCGTCGAGCAGCACGAGCTGGCGCGAGATCCGCGCCTTCTCGGCATTCTCGAGCAGCGCCTCGCGCCGCTTCGGCTGCTTGATCTCGGTGGCGCGGAACAGCAACTGATCGAGGTCGCCGTATTCGATGATGAGCTGCGCCGCGGTCTTGACGCCGATGCCGGGAACGCCAGGCACGTTGTCGGTGGAGTCGCCGGCGAGCGCCTGCACCTCGACCACCTTCTCCGGCGGCACGCCGAACTTCTCGATCACCTCTTCGCGGCCGATGCGGCGATCCTTCATCGTGTCGTACATCACGACCTTGTCGTTGACGAGCTGCATCAGGTCCTTGTCGGAGGACACGATTGTCGTGGTCGCGCCGCGCTCGCTGGCCTGCCGCGCATAGGTCGCGATCAAATCGTCGGCCTCGAAGCCGATCTGCTCGAGGCAGGGCAGCTCAAAGGCGCGCACCGCCTCGCGGATCAGCGCGAATTGCGGGATCAGGTCGTCCGGCGCCGGCGGCCGGTGCGCCTTGTACTCGGCATAAAGCTTGTTGCGGAAGGTGATCTCCGACTTGTCGAACACGATCGCCAGATGGGTCGGCCGGTTGTCCTCCGGCATGTCGCGCAGCAGCTTCCACAGCATGTTGCAGAAGCCGAGCACGGCATTGACCTGCAGCCCGTCGGATTTGCGGTTCAGCGGCGGCAGTGCGTGATAGGCGCGGAAGATGTAGGACGAGCCGTCGACCAGGAAGACGTGGTCGCCCTTCGCCGTCGCCTTGGCGGCAACGGGCTTTGGCGCGGTCTTGGAAGCGGGCTTGGCGGGGGCTTTGGGGGCTGTTTTCGGCATGGCCGAAATTTAGGGATTTTTGCGCGAATTGACAGCCTTTGGTGTGTGGATTCTGGGTGTGCCGCACAGCCAATTGTCGTCCTGGCGAAGGCCCGGACCCATTACCGGGTGGTTGTTGTTGGGGCTTCGCTGGGGCCCCAGCTTTGTCAAGCTGAGGCAGTCGTGGTTATGGATCCTGGCTTTCGCCAGCACGACATCAAAAGGCGCGGCTGGCTTTCGACGGGACGACGAGCAAATTACGGACGAGAAAACTAAGCCTTATCGCCGGTCGGTGAGAACAGATAGCCGCCGCCCCGGATGGTTCGGATCACAGACGGCTTGGTCGGATCGAACTCGATCTTGCGGCGGATGCGCATGATGCGCAGGTCGACGGCGCGATCGAAGGCTTCGGCATCGCGCGCATTGGCGAGTTCCAGCAGCCGCTCGCGCGACAGCACGCGCTTGGGATTGGCCGCGAACACCTTCAGCAGGCCGAATTCGGACGCCGTCAGCGGGTGCTCATTTCCCTCGTCGTCGCGCAGCGCCTGGGCCTCGAGATCGAGCCATTTGGTGCCGAACCGCACCAGATGCTCCTTTTGGGCCTTCGCGCTCGCCGGCTCCGGCGCGGCCGTCTTCGCAGGCCCGCTTCGCCGCAGCACCGAGCGGATGCGCGCCATCAGCTCGCGCAATTCGCAGGGCTTGGCGACATAGTCGTCGGCGCCGAGCTCGAGCCCGACCACACGGTCGATCGGGCTGGCAGTGGCTGTCAGCATGATGACGGGGACGTTGATGCGGCTCTTGAGGTCGCGGATGATCGACAGCCCGTCTTCCTCGGGCATATTGAGGTCCAGCACGACGAGATCAGGCGTGCTGGTCTCGATCTCCTTGCGCAGGCTCTTGCCGCCATCGCACAGCGTCACGCCGAAGCCGTGCATCTTGAGGTAATCGCCGACCATTTCACGGGCCGGCGCCTCGTCGTCGACAATGAAGATATGCGGTGTCTGGCTCATGATGTCTCTGTCGCCGGCAATGTAACCGTAAAGGTCGATCCTTGTCCGGGGCCTGGGCTCTGCGCGGTCACATGGCCGCCATGCATGTCGATGATGCGCTTGACGATCGAGAGCCCCAGGCCGGTCGAACTCTCGCCCGCGGTCGGCTTGGCCGACAGCCGCTGGAACCGGCCGAACAGCCGGCCGAGGTCCTCCGGGCTGAGGCCGGGGCCCTGGTCGGCGATGCGGATCACGGTGTTGTCGCCCTCGTGGCTGATCGTGACCGTGATCTTGCCGCCGATCGGCGAATATTTGATGGCGTTGCTGACGAGGTTGTCGATCGCCTCGCGGATCCGGTCGGCGTCGCACATCGTGACGAGTTGCGGCGGCCCCGAGACCGAGATGCTCTGCTGCTTGTTGACCGCCGAAGGCTGGTTCGCCTCCGTCACCTCGTTGACGAGGGCTGCGACGTCGACCGGCTCGCGGCGGATGGTGATGTCGAAGGCATCCGCCATCGCATCCGAGATCAGATGGTCGACCATCGAGGTCAGCCGCCTGGTAGCGTCCCTGATATGCTCGACCTGCGCGGTGACGTTTTCCTTGGGCGAGCCGGCGCCGATCAATTCCGTCAGCATCTCGGTGCGACCGAGGATCACGCCGAGCGGATTCTTCAGGTCATGGGCCACGGTGCCGAGGATCTCGTTCTTGAAGCCGTTGGCGCGCTGCAGCCGCAGCCACTGCGCCGACAGCCGCCGGTTGGCCTGCATCAGCGCGCGGGTGCGCTGCGCGACGCGGTCTTCGAGCTGGGTGTTGGCCTCGTGCAGTTGTTGATAGAGGATCACGTTGTCGAATGCGATCGACAGCCGGCTCGAAAAGATCTCGACCAGCGCGCGGTCGGTGTCGGAGAGCTGGCGCTCCGCCTGCAAAAGCACCACGACCTCGCGGCCGCTGCCGGTGCGCGAATAGAGCACGCTGCGGTGATCGGCGAATTCGTTCTTGCGGCGCTGGAAGGCCGCTTCCACCATCTCGCGCAAGTCGGGGTCGAGCGCCTTCGAAGAGGTGGTGCCGATGAAGCGGCTGTAGCAACCGGAGCAGGCCAGCACCGAGAAATCGTCGGCCGCGGCATTGCCGTTGTCGCGCAGCACCAGGATGCCGGCGCAGTCGACATTGAGCAGCGAGGCGAGCTGGGTCAGCACGCCTTCGGCCAGTCGCTGCATCGACTTGAAATCGTACAGCGTCGAGGCGGCGTCGATGATGATCTCGAGCCCGCGCCGCGTCTGCACCATGCGCTCGAGCTGCTGGTAGCTGCGCAGCGCGGCGGTCAGCGAGGTGAACAGCTTGTCGGCGGTGAGCTCGGTCTTCGCCTTGTAGTCGTTGATGTCGTACTGCACGATGACGCGCCGTTCCGGCGCCTGTCCGGGCTGGCCGGTGCGCAGGATGATGCGGACGGTCTCGTTCTTGATCTCGTTGCGGATGTATTCGACGAGCTCGAGGCCGGCGACGTCGGTCTCCATGATGACGTCGAGCAGGACGGCGGCGACGTCGGGGTTGTCCCGCATCAGCGTGCGACCTTCGGCAGCCGAGTAGGCCGAGAGGATTTCCAGCGTCGCGCCGTTCAGATTGTAGTCGCTGAGCGCGAAGCGGGTGCCCTCATGCACCGCTTGATCGTCGTCGATGACGGCGATCTTCCATTTGCGCGCCGGCGAATCCTCCAGGGGACTCTCGGTATCGTCGATCAGGTGGAGGACATCGTCCTGTTCGGCCATTGACTGGTTCCGTCGGCTGCTGCGTCAGTGATAGTGGGCACGCCCTTGGCGATCCTCGGCATGATAATGCGAAAAGTGGTGCCTTGTCCCACCCTTGACTCCAGCATCATGCGTCCGCCGAGCTGCTGGGTGACGAGGTTGTAGACGATGTGCAGGCCAAGACCCGTGCCGCCCTCGTTGCGGCGCGTCGTGAAGAACGGGTCGAACGCCTGCCGCTGCACGTCGGGCGTCATGCCGGCTCCGTCGTCGGCAAAGATGATCTCGATATCGTCGGCCCCGCGTGCCCGCGCCGAGATCGAGATCGCGCCGGAGCGGCCGTCCGCGAAGGCATGATTGACGGCGTTGAGGAAAAGATTGGTTAAGATTTGCCCATAAGCGCCGGGGTAGCCGTCGATCAGCAGGCCTTCGGGCACATCGACCGTCAGCGTGACGGCGGCCTTCTTCAGCACCGGCCGCAGGCTCGCGACGATCTGGTCGGTTGATTCGGTTAAGTTGAACTGGCGCGGCTCGGCGTGCGACCGGTCGACGGCAACCTGCTTGAAGGACTGGATCAGCTCGCCGGCGCGCTGCAAATTGGCGACGAGCTGCTGCGATGCATCGCGCGAGGTGCGGACGAATTCGTCGAGCTTCGAGCGGCGCAGCGGCCCGCTCTTCAGCTCGCTTTCGAACATTTCGGCGCGCCGGGCGAAGCTCGAAGCGACCGTGAGGCTGATGCCGATCGGATTGTTGACCTCGTGCGCGACGCCGGCGACGAGGCCGCCGAGGGCCGCGAGGCGCTCGGCATCGATCAGGTTCTGCTGTGCGGCGTTGAGTTCGAGCAGCGCGCTCTCGGCCTTTTCCTTGGCGGTGCGCAGCTCGTCCTCGGTCTTGCGCTTGGCGATGGCGTTCTCGCGGAACACCTCGACGGCGCGGGCCATCGCGCCGACCTCGTCCTTGGCCGATGCCCCCTGCACCGGCCGGTCGAGATCACCCGAGGTGATGGCGCGCATCGACGCCATGATCTGCGCCAGCGGCAGCCGGATCGACAGCGCGATCATCACGCCGGCGGACATGATGACGCCGAGGAAGATCACGGCGATCGACAGCACCCTGCGCGAGATGGATGACAGTGTCCTGTCGAAGGTCTCCTGCGCCTTCTGCTCGCGCTGGCGCATCTTGGCCGAGAGGTCGTCGATTGCGCCGATCGCGTCGGCCTGGCTGGCGTCGATGGTGTTGCGCAGCAGCTCGGTGCGGTTGGCGAGTTGCTCGCTCAGCCTGGCGAGACCGTCGCGCAACTCCGCTGTCTTGAC
The DNA here is from genome assembly GCF_029910015.1 of Bradyrhizobium sp. ISRA436. Taxonomy (NCBI): domain Bacteria; kingdom Pseudomonadati; phylum Pseudomonadota; class Alphaproteobacteria; order Hyphomicrobiales; family Nitrobacteraceae; genus Bradyrhizobium; species Bradyrhizobium sp. ISRA436. The sequence goes on along the minus strand of NZ_CP094519.1, from coordinate 7,183,012 downwards.
CTTGAGCCGCGCCAGCGCCATGCGCTGCAAGTCGTTCTCCGCAAGATCGGTCATGATCGGGATCGTCTTCTCGATCGTGTCGGTGTTGCGGCGGGCTTCCTCGGCCGATTCCGGAGCGAGCGACAGATAGTAGGTGTTGGCAGCGACCAGGAGCGACGTGAACGCTTCGCGGGACTTGCCGAGCGCCGGCCAGATCTGCGCGTCGCGATGGCCGGTCGCGCCCTCGATGATCGAATAGAGGCCCGCCATGTCCCTGGTCGGCGCCAGCACCTGCTCGTTATAGGTCTTGGAGATCTTGGCCTGCACGGCGCGCAATTCGCCGAAGCCGTCGAGGAAGCGGCTGGTGACACGTTCAAGCTCCTCGACCGACCCCGACAGCATCGGGTCGGTCGAGGCGCGCGTCGTCAGCGTGCCGAGCACGGCCTCGCGCAGCAGCAGGATCTCCGCGAACAGGTCTGGGCTTGGCTGATTGATGTAGCGATGGATCAGGTTTTGCAGGCGGCTCGTCTCGCTTTCGAGATTGGCCAGGATCCTGTCGGATTTCCGCACCTGGCGGACATCCTCCCAGGCCGAGCCGAGCACCTTGGAGCCGTTCCAGATCAGCACCGCGAGCACGATCACGACGGCGGAGTTGAGCAGCGCGATCGAGAGGATGCGCCAGCGGATCGGCACCGACCGCAGCAACTGGACGATACGGAAACGACCCTGCGGGCCGAAGCCCGGCGGCGATCCTGCATTCCTGTCTTGTTGCGGCGCCGCCAAGTTTCGGTCACTCCACCTTGCGGATGCGTTCGATCAGCGCGGCTGCCGCGGGATCGTGCTCGGCATTGGCATCGACGCCGGCCACCGCAGCCTCGAACGGCTTACGGTCGAAATCGGTCACGATCTTGACGCCGGAGTCCTCCGCCTGCACGCGGAATTCGCGCGCAAGCGCATGCGCCGAATCCGCCATTGGCAACAGCGCGACGACGAGCGTCATGGTCCGCGAACGGCAGGCGCGGCGGTACACAGGCAACAATTCCCCTTGTGATCTGTGTCCAGGGCGGGAAGAAAAGGTTCAACACATTTAGCAGAAGGCCGGTGGTTCGCCCATTGGCCAAATCGTTAATTCCGCGCTGCAACCACGAGCATAGATTGAAACCGCCGACGTGGCGGCTTATGACGGCACGTCGCCACCGGGAACGGTCATCGTGAAGTTCGGCTGGAAAGTTCTGCAGCTCGCCGCCGCAGCGGCCCTTCTGCTTGTGTCGCCGGCGCAAGCCAAGACCGATATCATGTGGTGGCACGCGATGTCGGGCGAGCTCGGCAAGCAGGTCGAGAAGCTCGCCGCCGATTTCAACGCTTCGCAATCCGATTACCGGATCGTGCCGGCTTACAAGGGCAACTATACCGAGACCGTCACCGCCGCGATCTTTGCATTCCGCTCGCGCAGCCAGCCGGCGATCGTTCAGGTCAACGAGATCGCCACCGCCACCATGATGGCGGCGCGCGGTGCCATCTATCCGGTATTCGAGCTGATGCGCGATCAGTCGGAGGCGTTCACGCCATCGGACTACCTGCCTGCGGTCGCCGGCTATTACGCCGATGTCGACGGCAACATGCTGTCGTTCCCGTTCAATGCCTCGACGCCGATCCTCTACTACAACAAGGACATGTTCCGCTCGGCCGGGCTGGATCCGGACGTGGCGCCGAAGACCTGGCCCGACGTCGGCATCGCGGCGAAGCGGCTGCGCGCGGCGGGCATGATGTGTGGGGTGACGACGTCATGGCCGTCATGGATCAACATCGAGAATTTTTCCGCCTTCCACAATCTGCCGATCGCAACCCGGACCAACGGCTTCGGCGGGCTGGACGCGCAGCTGATCTTCAACAACCCGATCGTGGTGCGTCACATCACGCAGCTCGCGGAGTGGCAGACGACGAAGATCTTCGACTATAGCGGCCGCGGGCAGGCGGCGGAGCCGCGGTTCCAGAAGGGCGAATGCGGCATCTTCATCGGCTCGTCGGGCACGCGCGCCGACATCAAGGCCAATTCGAAGTTCGAGATCGGCTACGGCATGATGCCGTATTATCCCGATGTCCAGGGCGCGCCGCAGAACTCGATCATCGGCGGCGCCACGCTATGGGTGCTGCGCGACCGTCCGCCCGCCGAATATGCCGGGGTAGCGAGGTTCTTCGCCTATCTGTCGCGGCCCGAGGTGCAGGCCGCCTGGCACCAGAACACCGGCTATCTGCCGATCACCCGCGCCGCGTTCGATCTCACCCGTGCGCAGGGCTTCTACGACCGCAATCCCGGAACCTCCATTTCAATCGAGCAGATCACGCTGAAGCGGCCGACCGACAATTCGAAGGGCATCCGGCTCGGCTCGTTCGTTTTGATCCGCGACGTGATCGAGGAGGAGCTCGAGCAGGTCTTTGCCGGCAAGCGAACCCCGCAGGCCGCTATGGACAACGCCGTCGAGCGCGGCAACCATCTGCTGCGCCAGTTCGAGCGCGCCAATCCGGATCAGTGAGGCGCAGCGACCTTTGTTCCTCCCGTCATTGCGAGCGAAGCAATCCATCGTACCACGGAGAAATCGATTGCTTCGTCGCTTCGCTCCTCGCAATGACGGCTGACCCATGACGTCGGTCCTCCCACTCCTCACCGACTACGACACCTATCGCGCCTGGCGCGGCGACACCTCGCGCTGGCTGCCGGTTGCGCGCGAGATCGCCGATGGCCACGGGCTGCGGTGCGATGCACCGCATGTGTTCTCGACCGGCACGAATCTCGTCATCGGGATCGGTGACGATCTGATCCTCAAGATCTTCCCGCCATTCCTGCGTCCGCAATTCGTCTCCGAGCGCGCCGCACTGATGCAGTTGCGCGGCAGGCTCGGCATTCCGATTCCCGAGATCGCAGCCGTCGGCGAACGCGACGGCTGGCCCTATCTCGTCATCACCCGTCTCGCCGGCGTCGTGGGCTCGGAGGTGTGGCCGTCGCTGCCCGACGCGCAGAAGGAGCGCGTGCTCGCCGAGATCGGCGCCGTGATCGCCGAGGTGCAGCGCGTGCCGCCGGGCGCGCTCTCGGCGATCGAGCCGCGCTGGGATGTGTACATCCGCGGGCAGATCGCGCAGTGCAGGGCCCGCCACGAGCGGCTCGGACTGCCGCAGAAATTGCTCGCCGGGCTCGACGATCTCCTGCGCGACGCAGCTGAGCTGATCCCGATGAATGCGCCGCCGGTGATCCTGGTCGGCGAGTACATCCCGGAGAATTTCCTGCTGGCGCGGAGCGGCGACGGCTGGCATGTCGCCGGGCTGTTCGACTTCGGCGACGTGCAGACCGGGTGGGGCGAGTACGACCTGCTCGGCCCGAGCGCGTTCATGGCGGCCGGCCATCCGCGCCGGGTGCGCAGCCTGTTCGACGGCTTCGGCATTTCACGCGAGGACGTGACGTTCGCGCTGAAGCGGCGGCTGATGGCGCTGATGCTGCTGCACCGGGCGTCCGATCCCGTCAGGCACATCTGCATCGAAGGCTGGCCGGACAGGGTCGACGATCTCGTGCAACTGCAGGAGCTGATCTGGCCCGGCTGATGGCGCGGCCTGATCAAGCTTGCCGAATCGTCAGGTGAAGCTGGAGAGGATCTGCAGTAGCCGCTCGCGGTTCTCCTTGCCGATCTTGTCGGCCACATGCCGCTCGTGCTTGGCGGCGAGCCGCTTGAACTGCGACAGGGCGGCTTTGCCTGATACGGTCAGGTGCAGCGCATGGGAACGGCGGTCGGTGGCGGACGCGCTGCGGCTGACGAAGTCGCGTTCCTCGAGGCTGTCGAGCAGATGCACCAGCCGCGCCCGCTCGATCCCAAGCCGTTTCGCCACCGCCATCTGGCTGAGCCCGGGATTGGCGCCGATCACGGTCATGACCGAGTACTGAGTCGGGCGGATATCGACCGCAGCAAGCGTCTTGATGAAGTCCTGGAAGATCCAGAGCTGGAAACGCCGCACCGCGTAGCCGGCGTGGCCGACCAGCGCGTCGAGGCCGATCTCGCCGTCCACGTCGTCGCCGTGTGCGCCGCCGTTCGCGCTGCGCGCCGAGGGGCGGCGGATTGCCGCTCCCGGTCGGGCCGCCTTGCGCGCCGCCTGTTGTTTCCTCGCCATGACCAGATGCTAGCGCGACGCCGTCACGGGGGAAAGATTGTTGTTGACGACAACAATTGGTGTCCGCAACATTATGGCCAAAGAGCCTGGATGGGACACGCGGCACTTTGCTGCCATGCGATGTCTCCACAACACGGGCGAGGAGGAAACCATGACGATGGCCACCGCCAGCGGAGACAATCCGAGCAGCCTGTTCGCGACGCCTGCGATCGTCGCCGATCGCCGCGCCGATGGCAGCATCCTGGTCCGCTCCACCACGCCGCTGAAGGAAAGCGCCCGCTGCGTCGGCGACTGGCTGGAGCATTGGGCGCGGCAGGCGCCGGATCGCATCTTCCTCGGCGAGCGCGGCAATGTTGACGCGCCCTGGACCACCGTCACCTATCGCGATGCGCTCGGGATCGTGCGTCGTGCCGCATCCTGGATCCTCGGGCACGGGCTGAGCGCGGCGCAGCCGCTCGTCATCCTCTCCGACAACAGCATCGACCATGCGCTGTTCGCGCTCGCCGCCCAGCATGTCGGCGTGCCCTCGGCCGCGATCTCGCCGGCCTATTCGCTGATGTCGAAGGACTTCGACAAGCTGAAGGGCATGGTCAGCCTGCTCGGGCCCGGCGCGATCTATGTCGCGAGCACCAAGCCGTTCGCGGCGGCGCTTGCCGCGATCAAGCCGCTGCATCAGGCGACCATCGTCAGCGGCCATCCCGACGATGCCGACGCGTTGCCGTTCCGCAGCATCGCGGCGACGGCGGAAACGCCCGACGTCGCAACGGCTTTTGCGGCGGTGACGCCTGACACGATCGCAAAATTCCTGTTCACGTCGGGCTCGACAGGCACGCCGAAGGCAGTGATCAACACCCAGCGCATGCTGACCTCGAGCCAGCAGGCCAAGGCGCAGACCTGGACGTTCCTGGAAGCCTCCGGTGAAGATCTGATAATCGTGGACTGGCTGCCCTGGAGCCACACCTTCGGCGCCAACCACAATTTCAACCTGGTGCTGCGCAACGGCGGCACGCTCTATATCGACGGCGGCAAGCCCGCGCCCGGCCTGTTCGCGACCTCGCTCGCCAATCTGCGCAGCGTGGTGCCGACGGTGTATTTCAACGTGCCGCGCGGCTTCGACATGCTGATCGCGGCGTTGCGCACCGACGAGGAGCTGCGCCGCAGGTTCTTCGACGGGACGAAGTTCGCCTTCTATGCCGGCGCGGCGCTGCCGCAGAACCTCTGGGATGCTCTGGAAGAGCTGTCCCTTGCAACCGTCGGCCGCCGGCTGCCGATGGTGTCGGCCTGGGGCTCGACCGAGACCTCGCCGCTGGCGACCGATTGCCATTTCCTCGCCAAACGCTCCGGCAATATCGGCGTGCCGATCCCCGGCACCGAGCTCAAGCTGGTGCCGTCGGGCGACAAGTTGGAGGTGCGGGTGCGCGGCCCGAACGTCACGCCGGGCTACTGGAAGGCGCCCGATCTCACCGCGCAGGCCTTCGACGAGGAGGGATTTTACCTGATCGGCGATGCCGTCACCTTCGCCGATCCAGACAGGCCCGAGCTCGGCCTGTTCTTCGACGGCCGCGTCGCGGAGGACTTCAAGCTCAATTCCGGTACCTGGGTCAGCGTCGGCACGCTGCGCGTCGCCGGGATCGCTGCGCTGGCGCCGCTCGCGCAGGACATCGTGGTCACGGGTCATGGCCGCGACGAAGTCCGCTTCCTGGTATTCCCGAATATCGCCGCCTGCCGCGCGCTGGCCGGGCTGCCCGAGAGCGCAGGCGCCCGGGAGGTGATCGGCCATCCCGGCGTTCGCGGCGCGATCGCGCAGGGGCTGGCGAAGCTGAAGGCGCAGGGCGGCCATTCCTCCGGCCATGCCACCCGCGCGCTGCTGCTCACTGAACCCGCCTCCGTCGACGGCGGCGAGATCACCGACAAGGGCTATATCAACCAGCGCGCCGTGCTGACGCGCCGCGCCGCCGCGGTGGCGGTGTTGCAGGATGATGCCGCGGTCGAGCCGATCGCGTGTGCGGGGTGAGGTCTTTGGCGCGAATTAACGCGCGCTTCCAGTTGCTGCATCGGGGGTACGTCCCCTCCCCCGCGAGCGGGAGAGGTGCAGCAAACCTGCGGCGGGCAGCCCTAAGCGAGTTCCGGTTCCCGACTGCTTCCTATCGCCGCGCCGCACACGTCTGTCTTTTTAGTTGCCACGGCAACTAAGCTGTGCGAGTTTTCGCTCCAATCAGGCTCGGCCGGTCAACGGCCTTGCGTTTTGGGAGGACAAATGCTGCGCAGCACGGCGCAAACGGCACGGATAACTGTCGGAAGCTTGCGGAACGCCGCGGAAGCGCCGGATGGCGCGCCCGATCCGGCCGTGCGGTCAGGTCGGGCTTTGCCCGGTCACGGTGCCGAGATTCTCGTGCAGCCGGCGCAGCAGGTCGATCAGCACCTCGCGCTCGTCCTTCTTCAGGCAGGACAGCAGCCGCCGCTCGCGCTCGAGCGCCGCGACGATCACCTTGTCGTGGACGGCGCGGCCGCGGGCGGTCAGGGTGATCGAATGGGTGCGGCCGTCATCCGGTGCGGTGCGGATCGTCACCAGCCCGCGCTTCTGCATCGCCGCGAGGTTGCGGCTGACCGGCCCCTTGTCGAAGCCGATGACGTGGCAGATCCGCGAGGCCGGAATGCCCGGCTCGATCGCAAGCTGCGATATGATCCGCCACTCGGTGACGTTGACGCCGAAGTTCTTCTGGTAATAGGCGGTTGCGCTGTTCGACAGCTTGTTGGCGATGAAGGTGACGAGCCCCGGCACATAGCGGTTGAGGTCGAGCAGCGGGCCGTTGGCGGCCTCTGCGGGATCGGCCGGTTTCGGCCGGCGGGGCTTTCGGGGAAGGGGCTGACTGCTCATCTCTCGAATCATCGCTGCGAAACCATTCGGGAGCAATAGACTTGCGCCCTGTCTTGACAAGATCAAACCTCGGGAGGTCCTGATGACTGCAACAGCCAGTACGTCCGTCCCGCATCTCGACGTCGATCCGTTCGCGCTCGAATTCTTCGCCGACCCGTTCCCGGCCCATGAGCGGCTGCGCGAGGCCGGGCCGGTGGTCTATCTCGACAAGTGGAATGTCTACGGCGTGGCGCGCTACGCCGAGGTCCACGCGGTGCTGAACGATCCCGCGACCTTCTGCTCCAGCCGCGGCGTGGGCTTGAGCGACTTTGCCAAGGAGAAGCCGTGGCGGCCGCCCAGCCTGATCCTGGAGGCCGATCCGCCGGCGCATACCCGCACCCGCGCGGTGCTGAGCCGGGTGCTGTCGCCGACCGTGATGAAGCAGGTCCGCGACCGCTTCGCCGCCGCCGCCGAGGCGCGGGTCGATGCGCTCTTGGAAAGGCGAGAGTTCGATGCGATCGAGGACCTGGCGGAAGCCTATCCGCTGTCGATCTTCCCGGACGCGCTGGGGCTGAAGCCGGAGGGGCGCGAGCATCTGCTGCCCTATGCCAGCCTGGTGTTCAACGCCTTCGGCCCACCGAACCAGCTCCGGCAGGAGGCGATCGCGCGTTCGGCGCCGCATCAGGCCTATATCGCCGAGCAGTGCCAGCGCGAGAACCTGGCGCCCGGCGGCTTCGGCGCCTGCATCCATGCCCGGGTCGACGAGGGCGAGATCACCGCGACCGAAGCGCCGCTTCTGGTGCGCTCGCTGCTGTCGGCCGGGCTCGACACCACGGTCAACGGCCTCGGCGCCGCGGTCTATTGCCTGGCGCGCTTCCCCGATCAGTGGGCGCTCCTGCGCAAGGATCCGGGGCTGGCGCGCAACGCCTTCGAGGAGGCGGTGCGGTTCGAGAGCCCGGTGCAGACCTTCTTCCGCACCACCGCCCGCGATGTCGAGCTCGGCGGCGCGCAGATCCCGGAAGGCGAGAAAGTCCTCATGTTCCTCGCTGCCGCCAACCGCGATCCCCGGCGCTGGGACAAGCCCGACACCTACGACATCACGCGCCGCACCTCCGGCCATGTCGGCTTCGGCTCCGGCATCCATATGTGCGTCGGCCAGCTCGTCGCGCGCCTCGAAGGCGAGGTGATGCTGTCGGCGCTGGCGCGCCGCGTCGCCAAGATCGAGATCACGGGCGAGCCGAAGCGCCGCTTCAACAACACGCTGCGCGGGCTCGACAGCCTGCCTGTGTCAATCACGCCGGCCTAGCGAGGATGTCAATGCCTGCAATCACCTTCATCCATCCGAGCGGCGAGAGCACGCGCGTCGAGGCCAATGACGGCGAGAGCGCGATGCAAGCAGCGACCCGCAGCGGTCTTGACGGCATCCTGGCCGAATGCGGCGGCAACGTGATGTGCGCGACCTGCCACGTCTATGTCGACGAGGCCTGGCTCGCCCGCTTGCCCGAAAGGGCCGACGACGAGGACGCGCTGCTCGACGGCACCGCCGACGAGCGCCGCGCCAACAGCCGGCTGTCCTGCCAGATCAAGCTGTCAGGCGCGCTCGACGGCCTCGTGCTGCGGCTGCCGGAGCGGCAGGTCTGACGCTTTTCAGTTAGCCGGCGCGGTGCCGGCGCAAGACCTGATACAATGGAGGGGAGACAATGAAGGGCTTGGGGGTTGGTCTGGCGCTGGCATTGGCCTGCGTCGCGGGCAGCGCACGCGCGGAGATTTCCGACAATGTGGTGCGCATCGGCGTGCTCAACGACATTTCCGGTATCTTCCAGGACACCAACGGCATGGGCTCGGTGGAAGCCGCGCGCATGGCGGCGGAGGATTTTGGCGGCGGCGGCAAGGGCATCAAGGTCGAGATCGTCTATGCCGATCACCAGAACAAGGCCGATGTCGGATCGGCGATCGCGCGCAAATGGCTTGATGTCGAGGGCGTCGATGCCATCGTCGACGTGCCGAACTCGGCCGTCGGCCTTGCCATCAACACCATCGTGCGCGACTCGAGGATGACGTTCCTGGCGTCCTCCACCGCAAGCTCCGATCTCACCGGCAAGGCCTGCTCGCCGAACACCATCCAATGGGTCAACGACGCCTGGGCGACCGGCAACACCACAGCCGCCGCGATGATGCAGCGCGGCGGCAAGGACTGGTATTTCGTCACGGTGGATTATGCGCTCGGCAAGGGCATCGAGGCTGAGGCGACCAGCTACATCGAGAAGCACGGCGGCAAGGTGCTCGGCTCCAGCAAGCATCCGCTCGGCACCTCCGACTTCGCCTCCTTCCTGCTGCAGGCGCAGAATTCCAAGGCCAAGGTGATCGGCCTCGCCAATGCCGGCGGCGACACCATCAACGCGGTGAAGCAGGCGGCCGAGTTCGGCATCCAGCAGAGCGGCCAGACCATGGTCGCGTTCCTGCTGTTCGTGAACGACATCCATGGCATGGGGCTGAAGGTCGCGCAGGGCCTGCAGCTGCTCGAGGCCTTCTACTGGGACATGAACGACGACACCCGCGCCTTCGCCAAGCGGTTTGCCGCGCGTCCCGGCATGAACGGCAAGATGCCGAGCGGCAACCAGGCTGGCGTCTACGCCTCCACGCTCGCCTATCTCAACGCCGTCGCCGCCACCGGCAGCGACGACGCCAAGGTGGTGGTGCCGCAGATGAAGACCTTCAAGGGCAAGGACAAACTGTTCGGCGACGTCACCATCCGCCAGGACGGCCGCGTCATCCACCCGATGTATCTGTTCGAGGTGAAGAAGCCGGAGGAGTCGAAGTATCCGTACGACTATTACAAGCTGATCGCGACCATCCCGGCCGGTCAGGCGTTTCGTCCGCTCGCTGATGGTGGGTGTTCGTTGGTGAAGTGACGCTGTTGCCGCGTGCAGCGGTGCGCCCCCTTCGGATCATCGCGTGGCAGCACGAGCCCTACTGCGCCACCTTGCTGCTGCCCTGCGTGATCAGCCGCGCGGCGCGCTGGTCGCGGGCGTGGATCCAGAGCCAGCTCAGCGCCACAGCGATGCGGTGGCGCACGCCGATCAGGAAGTAGATGTGGGCGATGCCCCAGATCCACCATGCGAGTGCGCCGCGCAGCTTGAGCCAGCCGAAATCGATCACCGCGAGCCGCTTGCCGATCTGCGCGAGGCTGCCGGCGTGCTTGTAGCGGAACGGCGGCAGCGTCCTGCCCTTGAGTCGCGCCTTGATCGCAGCTGCGACGTAGCGACCCTCCTGCTTGGCGGCCGGCGCGATGCCGGGCACCGGATTGTCGTCGGGATCCTTGATCGTGATGGTGTCGCCCACCGCGAAGATGTCGGGATGGCCCGGCACCGTCAGATCGGGCTCGACCTGCAGTCGGTAGGCGCGATCGGCCGGCGCGTTCAGCCATTCGGCGGCGCGGGAGGCGCGCACGCCGGCGGCCCAGACGATGGTGCGCGCCGCCAGTTTCTTGCCGCCATAGACCACGCCGTCGGCCGAGCATTCGGTGACCGCTTCGCCCAGCATTACCTCGACCCCGAGGCTTTCCAGCGAACGCTGCGCATAGGCCGAGAGATCCTCGGGAAAGCCCGCCAGCACGCGCGGGCCGGCCTCGATCAGCACCACGCGCGCCTTGCGGGTGTCGATGTGGCGGAAGTCGCGCGGCAGCGTGTCGTTGGCGAGGTCGGCGATGGTGCCGGCCATCTCGACGCCGGTCGGGCCGGCGCCGATGATGACGAAGGTGAGCAGCGCCGCGCGTCTTTCCGGATCGGTCTCGCGCTCGGCGCGCTCGAAGGCGACCAGGATGCGCCGCCGCAGCGTGGTGGCGTCCTCCAGTGTCTTCAGCCCGGGCGCGAACGGCTCCCATTCGTCATGGCCGAAATAGGCGTGGCGCGCGCCGGTGGCGAGGATCAACGTGTCGTAGGGGACGCTGTCGCCGTCATCGAGCAGCACGCGTTTTCCCGCGGCATCGACGCCGTTGGCATTGGCAAACAGCGTCGTCACCTCGGGACGGTCGCGCAAGAGATAACGGATCGGCCAGGCGATCTCGCTGGTCGCAAGCGAAGCGGTCGCGACCTGATACAATAGCGGCTGGAACAGATGGTGGTTGCGGCGGTCGATCAGCGTGATCTCGACCGGCGCGCCGGCCAGCCCGAAAGCGGCCTCGAGCCCCCCGAAACCGGCGCCGACAATCACCACACGATGAGGTTTGGCCGGCGCGTCTGTCATTGGGATCTTGCCCCCGGTTTCGAACGGCTTCGTCACCTCCGATTATGCATTCATTCGCAGCTCCATTCCAAGACGAATTGCGTGATCGCCCGATAGCAAAACCCTATCGTCACAGCGTCACGCGTCCTGCGGCGCGGCCGCGCCCAGTGCGCGGTGCCGCGCCGGCAGGACAAATCCCGCGGCCGCGCCGGCCAGCGAAAGCGTCGCGGCGAGGCTCATCGCCGCGGCAAATCCGCTCTCGAAATGAACAGCGGAATCGGCGGCGCCATTGGCGGAGAACTCCGCCACCAGCGCGGCGATGCCGAACATCCCGCCGAGGAAGCGGCCCATGTTGAAGGCGCCGGAGGCCTTGCCGATCTCGGTCACCGACACCGAGCTCAGAACCGCGTTCTGCGCCGCCGGCATCGCCATCGACACCCCGACGCCGGCCAGCACCAGCGGCGCGACCAGGTCGGCGTAGGGGATGGTGGGGCTCACGATCTCGCTGATCCAGCCGAGCCCGATCGCCTGCATCAGCAAGCCCGTCACTACCAGCGGCCGCTCGCCGAACCGGTTGACGACGGCGCCCGCGACCGGCGCCGTGACGAACAGCGTCGCGGTCCAAGGCAGCAGGCGAAGCCCGGCGCTGAAGGCGTCGAAGCCGAGCGTGGTCTGCAGGAACTGCGGCAGCAGGAACAGCACGCCATACATCGCGGCGTAGAACAGCACGCTCGCCGCCATCCCAGATGCAAACGCGCGCGACGCGAACAGCCGCATCGGCAACATCGGGGTTGCCGTGCGCAATTCCCACAGCACGAAACCGGCCGCGAATACGGCGCCGGCGGCCAGCGTCCCCATCACCTCGGCGCTCGCCCACCCCACAGCGTTGCCGCGCAACAGGCCCCAGACCAGCGCCAGCGCCGCCGCGGCAACCAGCGACAGCCCGGTGATGTCGAGCGGCGCGGCCGGGCCGAAGCTTTCTCGCAGGCGCGTCAGCACCAGCGCGATCACGGTCAGGCCGATCGGCAGGTTGATCCAGAAGATCCAGCGCCAGCCGAGATGGGTGGTGATGAAGCCGCCGATGGCGGGGCCGACGATCAGCGCGCAGCCGGTGATGCTGCTGAAAATGCCGAGCGCGCGGGCACGCTCCTCCCGGCCGAACGCGCCGCTCAGGATCGCCATCGCCAGCGGCATCACGAGCGCAGCTCCGGCGCCCTGCAGCGCGCGGGCAGCGATCAGTGCTTGCGCGTTGCCGGCCAGTGCGCAGGCGGCCGATGCCACGACGAACAGGGCGATCCCGGCCGCGAACATCCGGCGCCGTCCGAAGCGGTCGCCCAGCGCAGCGCCGGTCAGGAGCAGCACCGCGAAAGTGAGGTTGAAGGCGTTGACGGCCCATTGCAGCGTCTCCACCGCGCTGTCGAAATCGGCGCGGATGGTTGCGAAGGCCGTCGTAATGATCATGGCGTCGAGCGCTATCATGAAGGATGCCAGCGCGGTGACGCCGAGCACCCAGAGCTGCTCGGCGCGAGCGATCGGGGTCTGCATTTTTGCTCTCCATGGCCGCGCCGCCCGGTTGCGGCGCGCTTCGCCGCCAAGACGAGGCGGGAGAGGCAAAGGATGCAGCGCGAAATTATTTTTCCCGGACCGCATCCTTTGCGGGCCGGCAAACGTCCTTGGGGCACGATGACCCCAAAGGAGCGACCCATGAGACGGACCCTGATCAGGTATAAGGCGAAGCCGGAGATGGCGGACAGGAATGCCGAGCTGGTGAAGGCGGTGTTTGCCGAGTTGAAGGCGGCGCAGCCGGACGGCGTGCGCTATCTGACGCTGCGTCTGGAAGACGATACCTTCGTGCATTTTGTCGAGGCCGCGGCCGAAGACGGCTCGAGCCCGATCCCGAAGCTTGCCGCGTTCCAGGCATTCCAGGATGGCATCCGCGACCGCTGTGCCGAACCGCCATTGGTGCGCGGCGCCAGCATCGTCGGCAACTACCGTATGCTGAAGGAGTCCTGACCGGAGTCGGAGTGGAATGATGTCAGCATCGCCTGTCGTCGATCTCAGCCAGCATCTTTCGGCGTTGCGCCCGAAGCTGCATCGCTATTGCGCGCGCATGGTCGGTTCGGTGATCGACGGCGAGGATGTGTTGCAGGACACGCTGATCAAGGCGGTGGAAGCCTTTGCTTCCGCCGCCCCGATCCAGAATGTGGAAGCCTGGCTGTTTCGGATCGCCCACAACACCGCGCTCGACTTCCTCAGGCGGCGCAACCGCCAGGAAGCGCTCCGCTCGCCGGAGGAGGTGGACATGATGACCGGAGAGCTCGATGACGTCACCCGCCGCGAGATCGCAGTAAGCAGCCTGCGCACTTTCATGCGGCTGCCGGTGGCACAGCGCGCCAGCGTGATCCTGATGGATGTGCTCGGCTGCTCGTTGGCCGAGGTCTGCGACATCATGGATTTCAGCCTGCCCGCGGTGAAGGCGGCGCTGCATCGCGGCCGCACGCAGCTGCGCCAATTCGCCAGCGAACCGGACGATGCACCGCGGCCCGGCCTGTCGGAGACGGATCGCATCCGGCTGAACGCCTATGTCAATCGCTTCAACGCGCACGACTTCGATGCCATCCGCGCCATGATCGCCGACGACATCAGGCTCGAGCTCGTCAACCGCACCAGGCTGAACGGCAAGACCGAGGTGTCGCGCTACTTCGGCAACTATTCCAAGGCCAGCGACTGGCGCCTGGTGCCGGGGCAGGTCGAGGGACGTCCGGCCATCCTGGTGTTCGACCCGAACGAAGCGAACGCGCCGCCGAGATATTTCATGCTGCTCGACTGGTCGGCCGACAAGATCGCCGCCATCAGGGATTTCCGCCATGCACCCTATGCCATCGAGGGCGCTGAGTGGGCGGTGGATGCGGGGTGCGTGCTCCTCCATTCCAAGTAAGGCGAGCACAGCTCTTAGGCTCCCTCCCCCCTCGCGGGGGAGGGTTGGGGAGAGGGGTGAGCCGCCGGCGCGACGATCGATGAGGGCATCGTCCTCGCAACTTGCGTTTTGCTTGGCGTCGTAGCGATACGGAGAGTGCGCGTCGTGTGGCACCCCTCTCCCTAGCCCTCTCCCGCAAGGGGAGAGGGAACCTGTCTGCAGGTGCGTCCCTAACACGCCAATCACTGAGTTGCCCGACGTGGCAAGCCCCTCACGTAAAAATATTTCTGTTTTCCAGAAGTTCAGAACGAAGTGCAAAGTTCGGACGCAACGCGCCGCGAGAACGCGAGATGCATACTCTCATCGCTTCAAGATGACGGTTCAGACATCTTTCGCAAGGACGCCGGTGAAGATCGGCCTACTTCGCTTTGCCGCCGAATTCGCCATTGGCGATGCGCGCGATGCGGTTGGTGGCTGCGGCTGGCGCACCGTTGCTGCGCCGGAAGTCGTCCATTGTCCCGCCCTGGTCGCGCGGCAGCGGCGAGGACGCTTCGGAATAGCCGCCCGGCCAGACGAACAGGACCAGCATGAGGGCGGCATTGATGAGCCCGCCAACCAGCGTTCCAGTGAACTGCGGATTGATCGCCCATTCCGGATATCTGCTTGCGATCACCCGGTCGATCACGACCAGCGCAATCCAAGCCACCATCAGGCACACCGGATCCCATCCAATGTCGCGGACCCGCATCGACTGCAGCATGAAGGCGATGGCAAGCGCGGCAAAAAAGGTGATCTGCATCGGGCCGCTGCTGGCGGCCTGTATCAGCAGCACGTCGGTCCTGCCGCTTCCCGGCGTCGTGCCGGTGACCCCATAGGCCAGCAGCACAAGGCCGGCTCCGAGCACGGAGGTGCAGAGCAAGAAAGGCACCCGGCTGATCCGGGCGTTGAAGCCGAACAGGTAACCCAGCATGTGACGCGTCCCTTTCGGCCGACGGTTGCCTCGGACTGCTTTCCGGACCGTGAAGGTGCGGCGGCCCCGCCGATGCGTGGTTTCCGATCGCTTTACCGAATGCATCAATTCTGCTGCAGTGCGTCACGGGAGGTGGGCGCTGCGACAATAGTTGCCCTCGCAACCGGCATTATAATTCTTGCCACGGTTGGCTTGGACGAATTATGGTGCAAGGTGCTCGGGTATGCGCCGAAGGTTCTAAATGGGGTCATCGGTTCGTGCTTGCTGCACACGCGCGATTTCGCGCACAAAAACAAAACATGTCGCCGGGAACGGCGCGCCAAGCGCGGCCCGCAAGGTCAGGGCTAAAGCCCGGTCCGGCGGGACGTTCATCTGGTTGAGGAGGGGAGTGAATATGAACAAGGCATTTTGGCTGGCAGGCGCCATGGCCATGGCGCTGGCGCAGCCGGCGATCGCGGCCGACACCATCAAGATCGGATTTGTCTCGACCTTCAGCGGCCCGACCGCCGTAATCGGCAATGACATGCGCAATTCCTTCGAATTGGCGCTCGACCACATGGGTCGCAAGATGGACGGCAAGCCGGTCGAGGTGATCTACGAGGACGACCAGCAGAAGCCTGACATCGGCAAGCAGAAGACCGAGAAGCTGGTGCAGTCGGACAAAGTCGATTTCATCGTCGGCTACATCTGGTCGAACGTGCTGCTGGCCTCGCTGAAGACCGCGGTCGATTCCAAGACCTTCCTGATCTCCGCCAACGCCGGTCCGTCGCAACTCGCCGGCGAATTGTGCTCGCCCTACGTGTTCTCGACCTCCTGGCAGAACGACCAGACGCCCGCCGCGATGGGCCTCTACATGAACCAGAAGGGCGTCAAGTCGGTGTTCCTGATCGGCCCGAACTACGCCGCCGGCAAGGACATGCTCGCCGGGGTGAAGAGCACCTTCAAGGGCAAGGTGGTCGGCGAGGAATATACGGTGTGGCCGAGCCAGCTCGACTTCTCCGCCGAGCTGACCAAGGCACGCAACTCGGGCGCGGAATCGATATTCGTGTTCTATCCCGGTGCGGCCGGCGTCCAGTTTCTGAATCAGTACGTCCAGGCCGGCATCAAGCAGCAGATCCCGCTCTACACCGCGTTCACCGTCGACGAATTGTCGCTGCCGCTGCAGAAGGACAATGCGATCGGCATTCCGGGCGCGCAGGAATGGGTCAACGACCTGCCGAACGAGCAGAACAAGAAATTCGTCGCGGACTATCGCAAGAAGTACACCGGCCTGCGCCCGACCTATTACGGCGCCCAGGCCTATGACGCCGCCCAGCTCATCAACAGCGCCGTCGTCGCGGTGAAGGGCGACCTCACCAAGAAGGACGCGATGAAGGCCGAGATGGAAAAGGCCAACTTCAAGTCGCTGCGCGGTCCGTTCAAGTACGGCAACAACCACATCCCGATTCAGAACTTCTATCTGCAGGACGTGGTCAAGGACGCCGACGGCCAGCTCTCGCTGAAGACGGTCGCGACCATCGTCAAGGACAACCAGGATCAGTTCCACGACAAGTGTCCGATGAAGTAGCTCTTGGGCAATTTTGGCCCGACCCTTGCTTTTCATTCACCTCGCCCCGCTCTTGCGGGGAGAGGTCGATCGCGAGGCAATCGGGTGAGGGGTTCTTTCCGCAAATTCGACCCGTGGAGACAGCCCCTCACCCCAACCCTCTCAGGGCGAGCTCTGCTCGTCCTGGCCCCGCAAGCGCAGGGCGAGGGAGAACCCGCAACGTGCGATGCGGCGGCGCATGCGCGCTGCCGCTGTTTTGTTTCAGCCCGATGTGAAACGTCCATGTATCTCGTCGTCGAACAACTCCTGAACGGCCTGCAATTCGGCCTCCTGCTGTTCCTGCTGGCGGCCGGCCTGACGCTGGTGTTCGGCATCATGGACTTCGTCAATCTGGCGCACGGCTCGCTCTATATGATGGGCGCCTATTTCGCCGCGACCTTCGTGGCCTGGACCGGCAGCTTCGTGCTCGGCGCGCTGATGGCGCTCGGCGCCAGCCTGCTGCTCGGCGTCGTGCTCGAATATGTCGCGCTGAGACACCTCTATGGCCGCGACCACCTCGACCAGGTGCTCGCGACCTTCGGCCTGATCCTGTTCTTCAACGATGCCGTGCGGCTGATCTGGGGCCCGGCCGGCCTCGCGCTGCCGCTGCCGGCCTGGCTGACTGTGCCGGTGCAGATCATTCCCGGCGTGTACTATCCGGCCTATCGCCTGCTGATCATCACGGTCGCGCTGGCGGTTGCCGCGCTGCTCTATCTCGTCGTGATGCGCACCCGCGTCGGCATGCTGATCCGTGCCGGCGCCTCGAACCGCGAGATGATCGGCGCGCTCGGCATCAACATCAAGCTGCTGTTCACGCTGGTGTTCGGGCTTGGTGCCGCGCTGGCCGGCCTCGCCGGGCTGATGCAGGCGCCGATCCTCACCGTGCAGATCGGCATGGGCGAGAACATCCTGATCCTCGCCTTCGTCATCATCGTGATCGGCGGCATCGGCTCGATCCGCGGCGCGTTCCTGGCGGCGATCTTTGTCGGCATGATCGATACGCTCGGCCGCGCCTTCCTGCCGGACCTCTTGCGCAAGGTCCTGAGCGGCGCTGCGGCCTCGACCGCGGCGCCGGCGCTGTCCTCGATGCTGATCTACCTCCTGATGGCGATCGTGCTGGTCGTCCGGCCGGAGGGGCTGTTTCCGGCCGCCAAGCGATGATGCCCAAGCTCAACGTCCCCGGCGCCGTCGCGGCGCTCCTCTGCGTCGCCCTCGCCCTGCTGCCGGTCTATTCGGCCGTGTCAGGCAATATCTTCATCCTCACGCTGTTCACCCGCATCGTGATCTTCGCGCTCGCCGCCGCGAGCCTGAACCTGATCATGGGCTATGGCGGCATGATGAGCTTCGGCCACGCCGCCTATCTCGGCATTGGCGGCTACGCGGTCGGCATCCTTGCCGCCGAGGGCATCGGCTCCGGCTTCATCCAATGGCCGGCGGCGCTGGCGGTCTCGGCGCTGTTTGCTCTGGTGATCGGCGCGCTCTCTTTGCGCACCCGCGGCGTCTACTTCATCATGATCACGCTGGCCTTCGCGCAGATGGCCTATTACGTTGCCTCCGGCCTGTCGCGCTACGGCGGCGACGACGGTCTTACCATCTACAAGCGCAGCGATTTCGCCGGCCTGATCAACCTGTCTGATCGCACGCAGTTCTACTATCTCTGCCTCGCCTGTCTGTTCGGCGGCCTCTATTTGATCTGGCGCATCGTCAATTCGCGCTTCGGCCTGGTGGTGCAAGGCGTCCGCTCCAACGAGCAGCGCATGCAGGCGATCGGCTTCCATGCCAACCGCTACCGCCTGGTCTGCTTCGTCATCGCGGGCACCATCTGCGGACTCTCCGGCGCGCTGCTCGCCAACAACACCGACTTCGTCAGCCCGGCGGTGATGTACTGGACCCGCTCCGGCGATCTCATGGTGATGGTGATCCTGGGCGGCATGGGCTCGCTGTTCGGCCCGGTGCTCGGCGCCATCGTCTACCTGGTGCTGGAGGAACTGCTGTCGCAGTTCACCGAATATTCGGGGCTGATCCTGGGCCCGGTGCTGCTCTTGATCGTGCTGTTCGCGCGCGGCGGCATCATGGGCCTGCTCGGGAGGATGAGGCGTGACTGATTCCCTGGCTGATCCCTTGCTTCGCGTCGACAATCTGGTGCGCCGCTTCGGCGGCATCACCGCGACCGACAACCTCTCGATGGAGGTTCAGCCGGGCGAGCTGCACGCCATCATCGGCCCCAACGGCGCCGGCAAGACCACGCTAATCAGCCAGCTCACCGGGCAGTTGATGCCGAATTCCGGCACCATCCAGTTCGGCGGCCGCGACGTCACGCGGCTGCCGTCCTACAGGCGCAGCCGGCTCGGGCTGGCGCGCTCGTTCCAGATCACCTCGCTGCTCAAGGACTTCTCGGCGATCGACAATGTCGCGCTCGCAGCGCAGGCCCATGACGGCCACTCCTTCCGCTTCTGGGGCAATGCGCGGAAAGAGCGGCATTTGCGCGAGGCGGCGCGCGCCGCGCTGGAGCGCGTCGGCCTCGGCAAGCGCGCCAATGTCGTGGTCTCGAAACTGAGCCATGGCGAGCAGCGCGAGCTCGAGCTGGCGGTCGCGCTCGCCACCAGGCCGCAGCTCCTGCTGCTGGACGAACCGATGGCCGGCCTCGGCGTCACCGAATCCGCGCGGATGGTCGCGCTGCTCAAGGAGCTGCGCAAGGAAGTGACCATCGTGCTGGTCGAGCACGACATGGAGGCGGTGTTCGCGCTCGCCGACCGCATCACGGTGCTGGTCTACGGTCGCGTCATTGCCTGCGACGTGCCCGATGCGATCCGCAAGCACGACGAGGTCAAGCGCGCCTATCTCGGCGAACAGCATGCGGTGACGCGCCATGGCTGAGACCAAAATGGCCGACACCAAAACGGCTGAGACCCTGCTTGACGTCGACGCGATCGAGACCTGCTACGGCCTGAGCCAGGTGCTGTTCGGCCTGTCGTTACAGATCAAGGCGGGCGAGATGGTTGCGCTGATGGGCCGCAACGGCATGGGCAAGACCACGACCATCCGTTCGATCATGGGCCTGACGCCGGCGCGCGCCGGCGCCATCCGCTTTGCCGGCGAGCAGGTGCGGGGTTTGCCGTCCTACAAGATCGCGAAGCTCGGCATCGGGCTCGTGCCCGAGGGACGCCAGATCTTCCCGAATCTCACCGTGCGCGAAAATCTTGTCGCCGCGTCGGGCAACCGCCTGGGCGCATCCGATCCGTGGACGCTGGAGAAGATCCACGCGCTGTTCCCTCGCCTCGCCGAGCGCGGCAGCAATATGGGCGTCACGCTCTCGGGCGGCGAGCAGCAAATGCTTGCGATCGGTCGCGCGCTGATGACGAACCCGAAACTCCTGATCCTCGACGAGGCGACCGAGGGCCTCGCGCCGCTGATCCGCGACGAGATCTGGAGCTGCCTGTCGATGCTGAAGGGGCAGGGGCAGTCGGTGCTGGTGATCGACAAGAACGTCGAGAACCTCGCCCGCATCGCCGACCGCCACTACATCATCGAGCGCGGCAGGACGGTGTGGAGCGGCACATCGGAGCAGCTCATCGTGGAGCAGGATCTGCAGCACAAGTATCTGGGGATTTGAGGAGCCATCAATGAACTCGTCATTCCGGGGCGATGCGAAGCATCGAACCCGGAATCTCGAGATTTCCGGATGCGCAATTGCGCATCTGATACCAATGGCCCTAAGGATTGACTGTTGCCCAAGTGCGGCTTGTGATTGAGGCGATGCGACCTGGATCATTTGCGAAGAAGTTCCAGGCTTCGCAGGTCTTGGCGACGATATCGTCGTAGTCGTCGAAGACGGTGATGGCGAGCTTGTTGGCGCGCAGGTACTGCCAGACGTTTTCAATCGGATTGAGCTCGGGCGCATAAGGCGGCAGCTGTAACAGAGTGATATTTTCCGGAGCTCGGACGGTGCCGGCACTGTGATAGCCGGCGCCGTCGAAGACGAGAACGGCATGTGCGTCGGGTGCAACTTTGCGGCTGATTGCCTCCAAATGCAGTGACGTCGCCTCTGCATTTGCCGTCGGCATGACAAGACCCGCGGCGACGCCCCGTTGAGGACAGGCGGCACCGAAGAGATAAGCCCAATCGTAACGTCGATCGCGCGGCGCGCGAGGCCGTGAGCCACGCTTGGCCCACACGCGTGTCAGCGTGCCCTGCTGGCCGATCCGCGCCTCGTCCTGGAACCAGATTTCGATCGGCTTGCCTTGGGCGTGAGCGGGGAGCGTTGTCGTGAGGGTCGTAGCAAAGTTTTTTTGAACGCTTCCTGAGCCGCTTCATCGGCTTGCGGATGGCGCGGCCGCACCGAGAGCCGGCGGTACCCGAGCTTGGCCAGAACCTTGCCGACCGAACGTTCGTGCAGTTTGACGCCAAACCGCCGCTCAAGCTCGTCGCGCAAATCCACCCGCCGCCAACGTACGACCCCATGCTGCTCAGGATCGGGACCGGCCTCGACCAACGCGGCCAATTCGGCCTGCTGCTCTGTCGTCAGCCGCGACCGCGGTCCCGTCGGTTTGCGCGACCGCAGTCCCGCCAAGCCTTCGGCGTTATAACGATGCACCCAGTCCCGCAGGGTCTGACGATCCATCCCGCAACTTTCGGCTGCCTTCTTGCGGTCCGCGCCCTCCAGCACAAGCGCAAGCGCCAATATCCGCCGCGCTACCGTACTATTCTTCTCTCTGCGCGCCGCCTTCCGAAGCTCGCCCGCGGTCAAATCAAGCCGCGTAATCGCTACCGCTGCCCCCATCGATATTGCTCCTGTCTACGCAGCAACATCGATTCAGAAACTCACTGATTTGGAAATCCCAAATGTGAGTCAAATCCGGGGGCCGTTGGTATGAGGTCTGGTCCTTCGGACCATCCCGGAATGACGGAATCGCGAGATCAAAACATCTCGAAATATTCGCGATGTTCCCAGTCGGAGACTTCGGCCTGAAACCGCTCGATCTCGGCATTCTTGATGTGGACGTAATAGTCGACGAACTCCGGCCCCAGCGCCTGGCGGAAGAACGGATCGTCGTGGAGCGCAAACACCGCTTCGCGCAGCGACTTCGGCAGCAGCGCGGCCTTGGTCTCGTAGGGCGTATCCGCCGACGGGCCGGGATCGAGCGTGCGGTCGACGCCGTCGAGACCGGAGAGGATCTGGCTCGCCATATAGAGGTAGGGGTTGGCGGCCGGCTCGCCGATCCGGTTTTCCAGCCGCGTCGCCGCATCATTCGCGCCGCCGAGCACGCGGATCATCACGCCGCGGTTGTCGCGGCCCCAGATCGCGCGATCGGGCGCCAGCGAATAGGAGCGGTAGCGCTTGTAGCCGTTGATGGTCGGCGTCGTGAACACCGTCGAGGCCCGCGCATGCGCAATCAGGCCGGCGAGATAGGCACGGCCGAGCGGGCTCAGCGGCTCGCCAGCCTCCTTAGCCATGAAGGCGTTCTCACCCGTGGCGCGCGACACCAGCGATTGGTGCAGGTGCCAGCCGCTGGCAAACACGTTCGGCAGTTTCGGCCGGCACATGAAGGTGGCGTGATAGCCGTGGCGCCGCGCGATCTGCTTCACCGCGGAGCGGAACAGCACCATGGTGTCGGCGGGCGCGAGCCCGACCGTCGGCTGGAAGGTGAACTCGCACTGGCTCGGGCCGAACTCGACCTCGACCGAGCGCAGCGGCAGGCCGAGCGCGACGATGTCGCGGCGGATGATCTCGAGCGCCGGCTCCATCAGGTCGTAGCGCTGCTCGGTGAGATACTGATAGCCCTGCGACAACAGGCTCACCGACGGCGGCCTGCCGGGTTGGCCGGCATCCTCCGGCGCCACGTGGGCGTCGTCGAGCTTGAACAGA
The DNA here is from genome assembly GCF_029910015.1 of Bradyrhizobium sp. ISRA436. Classification (NCBI taxonomy): domain Bacteria; kingdom Pseudomonadati; phylum Pseudomonadota; class Alphaproteobacteria; order Hyphomicrobiales; family Nitrobacteraceae; genus Bradyrhizobium; species Bradyrhizobium sp. ISRA436. The sequence goes on along the minus strand of NZ_CP094519.1, from coordinate 7,160,459 downwards.
TGGAATTCGACCTCGAGCCCGGCCACGAAGTCGTAGCCGCGGCTCGCGAGCTGATCGAGCACCTCGCGATAGAGATTGCGGGTGGCGAACGGCACCGGCCGTCCGTCGCTGAAATAGAGGTCGCACAGCAGCCAGCCGGTGTTGGGCGCCCACGGCAGCACGCGGAACGTGGTGGGGTCGGCGACCATCAGCACGTCGGCCGCGCCCTCCATCTCCTTCATGCCGAAGCCGCCGCCGGCGGTGAACACCGGGAACACCGTCTTGTGCGAGGTGTCCTTGGCCAGCATCGTCGTGGTGATCGAGCAGCCGCCTTCGAGCGAGCGCACGGCTTCGCTGGCGATCAGCGTCTTGCCGCGCAGGATGCCGTGCTGGTCGGGAAACGACAGCCTGATGACTTCGAGGTTCTTCTCCTCGACGATGCGGCGGAGGCGGTGTGCGGCCTCCTTCTGCTCGTTCGACCACAGGCCGTGGCGCTCGACGAAGCTCACAGCGTCACTCCTTCCATTCTCCCTCTCCCCGCTCTTCGCGGGGAGAGGGTTGGGGTGAGGGGCTCTCTCCGCCGCTTCGATTCGTCGATAGACCAGTACCCCGTTACCCGGATCGCATCTAGCGATGCGATCCGACCTCTCCCCGCAAGCGGGGCGAGGTGAAGCAAGCAGCGGTGACGCACCATTGAATTCGCCATCACTCGGCCGCCGTCAGATGATGCACCTTGCCGGCGATCTCGCGCGGCACGGGCGCGGCCCACGGCGCGCCGCGGCGCCGCTTGACGTCGACCTCCATCCAGTAGAGCTCCCAGCCCTGTGTCGGCCCGATGCCGTCCATCGTCGCCGGGCCCTGGATGCTGCGCGCGGTGGCGTCGTCGAGGAACAGCATCGGCTTCTCGCCGCCCGCAACCTTCTCGATCTCCTGCCGCAGCAGCCGGCGATACTGCACGATCGCCTTGTCGCTCTGGCCGAGATGCTCGTTGGTGCGATCCTGGATCGGGCCCATCGATTCCACCGCCCACTGGTCGTGGACGTTGATGTCGGTACCCATGCCGGTATAGGTCGCGGTCGCCTGCTCGTGCGGGTCGAAGCCGTAGTCGTTGGTCTTGTTCTTGCGCGACTTGTAGTCCGGCAGCTCGTAGAGCTCGAGCCGCTGGTCGCGCATCTTGTGCTTGTCGACCGGTGTCGAGTAGCTGGTGAAGATCGCGTACCAGTAGCAGTTCTCGTCGTCGACTGGCACGTGCCACTGCGTGATCGTCATCTCCGTCGACATCGGAATGACGAAGCCGTGCGGGAACAGCTGGTTGGTGACGCGCACATGGGTGCGCTCGTCATCAAGCTCGCGCAGCGCGATCAGGCGCAGGCCGTATTCGGTGTGCTCGACATTGATGATCGGCCGATCATATTCGCGCAGGATCTTGGTCATCGGCATGTCGCTGCCGGCCGAGGCGCCGCGAAACTGCTTGCCGTAGGCGGCCGAGGTATCCTCGTCCTCGAAGAAGCGATGCAGATAGGAGGCGTGCGCCGGGTCGATGCCGACCTCGAGCGCCTGCAGCCAGTTGCAGTTCATGTGGCCCTTGAAGGCGAAGGTGTGGCTGTCGGGTGCGACGAAGCAGTCGAGCTCCGGAAACGCCGGCGGCTCGCCTTCGCCGAGCCAGGCCCACAGGATGCCGCTCTTCTCGACCACCGGATAGGAGCGTTGCCTGATGCCCTTGCAGAGCTGCGATCCAACAGGCTCGGCCGGCGTCTCGATGCATTGACCGGTGACGTCGAATAGCCAGCCATGGAAGGCGCAGCGCAGGCCGCCATTCTCCAGCCGGCCGAACGCGAGGTCGGCGCCGCGATGCGCGCAGTGGCGATCGATCAGCCCGTAGCGGCCGTCCTCGCCGCGAAACAGCACCAGATTCTCGCCGAGCAGCCGGACCGGGCGCACCGGGCGCGGGCCCTGCAACTCGTCCACGAGCGCCGCCGGCTGCCAGTACATCCGCATCAGTCTGCCGCACGGGTCCTTAGCCCCCGTGCGGGTGATCAGGTCGTTCTGTTCCTGGCTCATCATGGCGGCGTCTCCCAAGATTGGATTTGTTCGCCTATTGAACGGATGTGCGAATTATGCCATGTCTGGTTCGGACAGCAAGTCCAATTTTTGAACCGTTCAAAGCCGGAACCGATGCCAAAGCTGAAGCGGACCGATCAGGACGAGCGTGCTACCGACTTCGTCGAAAGCCTCGATCGCGGCCTGCGTCTGTTGCAGGTGTTCGGCACCGTCAGTGGCCCGGCGACACTGAGCGATCTCGCACGCGCCGCCGATCTGCCGCGCGCCACCGCACGGCGCATCCTGTTCACGCTTGCGCATGGCGGGTTCGTTGCGACCGACGGCAAGTTGTTCACGCTGACGCCGCATGTGCTGACGCTCGCCGGCTCCTATCTGCAATCGAACCAAGTGGTGACGGTATTGCAGCCGGTGCTCGATCGCATCGCGACAGCGGCGCAGGAGATCAGTTCGCTCGCGCTTCTCGACGGCGACGACGTCGTGTTCGTGGCGCGCTCAAGCCCGACGCGGGTGTTCTCCGGCGGTCTCGATATCGGCTATCGCCTGCCGGCGTTCTGCACCTCCGTGGGGCGCGCGATGCTCGGCCGGCTCGGCGATAGCGAACTCGCGACCCGGCTGAAGGCGATGCGCCGCGAGTCCGTGACGCCGCAGACCGTGACCGATCCGAAGCGGCTGCTCGCCACCATCATCGCCGATCGCGAGCAAGGCTATTCGCTGGTCGACCGCGAGGCCGAACCGCATTTCCGTTCGATCTCGGTGCCGGTGCGCCGCTACGACGGCACCATCGTCGCTGCCATCAACATGGGCGCACATGTTGACCGCGTGCCAAGGCAGGAGTTGATCGACCGTTTCCTGCCGCTGCTGCGCGACGGCGCGGAGGATGTGAAGAGCCGGCTGCTCTGAGGCGGATTACAGCGCCACGCTGCGCAGGCCGAACGAGCGCGCCTCGTTCTGTAGCACCGGTCGCACCGAGTCGATCAGCCGCGCTGCGGCGGCATCAACCGAGAGGCCGGCGGTGTCGACCACCGCCGACGCGCGCGCGTAGAGCGGCTCGCGGCTGACCAGGATGTTGCGGAGCTCCGCCATCGCGGAGCGGTCGTCGGCCATCGGGCGCAAATCGCCCTGGCGGCGGACGCGGGCCATGTGCTCTTCGGGCTCGGCCTTGAGCCAGATCGTGTAGAACGACGACAGGATCAGGTCGAAGGTGAGCGGCTCGGAGACGATGCCCCCGCCGGTCGCCAGCACCATCAACTCCTTGCGCGCCAGCAGCTGGGTCAGCGCCGCCTGCTCCATGCGGCGAAAGCCTTCCTGGCCGTAGAGTGCGATGATCTCGGCGACGGAGAGGCCATTCTGTGCCTCGATCTCCTTGTTGAGCTCGACGAAGCTCCAGCCGATCTTCTTCGCCAGCATCCTCCCCAGCGTGGTCTTGCCGGCGCCGCGCAGACCGATCAGCGCAATGCCGGAGAACGACGCGCGCCGCGGCGCCGACGGGCTGCCGCCGGCGAGGATGTCCTTGGCCTGCGCGATCTGGTTCGGCGAAGCTTTCCGCAGGAGATCGCGGATCACCGCCCAGTCGGGCACCGGCTCGCTCGACGGGATCAGGTCTTCGAGATGCGCGCCCATTGCGCCTGCGACGCGGCGCAGCAGCACGATCGAGACATTGCCTTTGCCGCTCTCGAGCTGGGCGATGTAGCGTTCGGAAATGCCTGAGACCTTGGCGAGCACCTTGCGCGACATGCCGCGCAGGGCACGCATCGTGCGCACCCGCTGGCCGAGCTGTTCGAGGAAGCCGGTTTCCGGATCGTTATCCTGGGTCATGATCCTCGTGCGACGCGCGCGGGTTTTCGGAAACATAGTGCCGATGAGGATTGACAGCAAGCCGATGTAGTGGCTTTGTATGAATTATAATTCTTAAATTCACAGGAGAGGGAAGCGTGGCGCGTCTGGGTCCGAGGAGCGGGGCATGACTTACAACGCGGTGACCTGGCTGCTCGACCGCAACGTCGATGAAGGCCGCGGCAACAAGGTCGTCTTCGACGACACCGTATCGAGGCTCACCTATGGCGAGCTGCAGCAACAGACCCGCCGGCTCGGTAACATGCTGCGCCGGCTCGGCGTCCGCCGCGAGGAGCGGGTCGCGATGATCATGCTGGATACGGTCGATTTTCCGATCGTGTTCCTGGGCGCGATCCGCGCCGGCGTGGTGCCGGTGCCGCTGAACACACTGCTGACCGCAGAGCAATATGCCTACATCCTCGGCGATTGCCGCGCGCGCGTGTTGTTCGTCTCCGAGGCGCTGTTGCCGGTCGTGCAGGACGTGATCGGGCGGATGCCCGATCTCGAGCACGTCGTGGTCTCGGGCCAGGACGCGCACGGCCACAAAAAGCTCTCCGACGAGCTCGCGCGCGAGAGCGACACGTTCGCGACCGCGCCGACGCATGCCGACGAACCGGCGTTCTGGCTCTATTCGTCGGGCTCGACCGGCATGCCGAAGGGCGTGCGCCATCTGCATTCCAACCTCGCCGCGACGGCGGAGACGTATGCGAAGCAGGTGCTCGGCATTCGCGAGGACGATGTCGGCCTGTCGGCGGCGAAGCTGTTCTTCGCCTATGGTCTCGGCAATGCGCTGACCTTCCCGATGTCGGTTGGCGCCACCACGGTGCTGAATTCGGAGCGCCCGACGCCTGCCGTGATGTTCGCGCTGATGAACAAGTATCACCCCAGCATCTTCTTCGGCGTGCCGACACTGTTCGCGGCGATGCTGAACGACGAGGCGACGAAGGCGCAGCGTGGCGGCGATCGCCTGCGCATCTGCACCTCCGCGGGCGAGGCGTTGCCGGAATCGGTCGGCAATGCCTGGAAGTCGCGCTTCGGGGTCGACATCCTCGACGGCGTCGGTTCGACCGAGCTGTTGCACATCTTCCTCTCGAACGCGCCCGGCGACATCAAATACGGCACCTCCGGCCGTCCGGTGCCCGGCTACGAGGTGCGGCTGGTCAACGAGCTGGGTGCCGAGGTGGCTGACGGCGAGGTCGGCGAGCTCCTGGTCGATGCGCCCTCGGCCGGCGAGGGTTACTGGAACCAGCGCGGCAAGAGCCGCTCGACCTTCGAAGGGGCGTGGACCCGCACCGGCGACAAATATGTCCGCGACGCCGAGGGCCGTTACACCTTCTGCGGCCGCGCCGACGACATGTTCAAGGTCTCGGGCATCTGGGTCTCGCCGTTCGAGGTCGAGAGCGCGCTGATCACCCATCCTTCGGTGCTGGAAGCCGCCGTCGTGCCGGAAGCCGATCCCGAGGGGCTCTTGAAGCCGAAGGCGTTCGTGGTGCTGCGCCCCGGCAGCTCGACCGATGGGCTGCACGAGGCGCTCAAGGAGCACGTCAAGCAGAAGATCGGTCCATGGAAATATCCGCGCTGGATCGATGTCGTCGACAGCCTGCCGAAGACGGCCACGGGCAAGATCCAGCGGTTCAAGTTGCGGCACTGACGGCGAGCGTAGCACCGTCATTCCGGGGCCTGCGAAAGCGAGAACCAGGAATCTCGAGATTCCCGATTGGCTCGCTTCGCGATCCGTCCGGAATGACTGAGGAGAGAATTCGGCATGACGAATCTTGCACCAACCGGCTTCCTCACCATCGACGGCGCCGATCTCGAATACCGCATGATTGGCCCAATGCCTGATGCAGCACCCACCCTCGTGATGCTGCATGAAGGGCTCGGCTCGGTCGGCCTGTGGGGCGATTTCCCGGAGAAGCTGCAGGCTGCGACCGGCGCCGGCGTGTTCGTCTTTTCCCGTGCGGGTTATGGCGCGTCGAGCCCGGTCAAGCTGCCGCGCCTGGTCGAGTACATGCACATCGAAGCGCTGGAGGTGCTGCCGAAGCTGCTCGATCAGATCGGCTTCCGCCGCGGCTTGCTGGTCGGCCATTCCGACGGCGCGTCGATCGCGGCGATCTATGCCGGCTCGCGTCAGGATCATCGCCTGCACGGGATCGCACTGCTCGCGCCGCATTTCATCGTCGAGGACATCTCGGTGAAATCGATCGCCGAGATCAAGACGGCCTATGAGACCACCAACCTGAAAGAGAAGCTCGCGCGCTGGCACAAGGATGTCGACAACGCGTTCTACGGTTGGAACGGCGCCTGGCTCGATCCGAAATTCCGCGACTGGGATATTTCCGACTACCTCGCCTATATCCGTGTGCCCGTGCTGATCGTGCAGGGCGTGGACGATCAATACGGCACGATGCGCCAGGTCGAGATCGCCAGCGACGAGTGCTACTGCCCGGTCGATGTCGCGGTTATCGAAGGCGCCGGCCACTCGCCGCACCGCGAGGCGCCTGCGGTGACGTTGCAGACAGTCACCGAATTCGCCAAGGCGGCGCTCCGCGACGACCAGACGCTGGCGGCGTGAGAGGTTGCGAATGTATCCATCCCCGCGAGCGATAGCGACGAAGCAATCCATCGCTCCGTACGTGCGGACGATGGATCAGGCCATCCTGACGTCCATCATCCGTTTAGGTCATTGGCCGATCGTGTGGTTCCGTGAACATGAAACAAAATGCATGTTTTCTCATTTTGAACTAGACTACGTCGGAAACATGCATTATTGTGCATATCGCTGAACCGACAAAGTCAAACAACCAACGTTGAAGGGTGGCCCAATGGCTGGCGACGATCGCGCTCTCGCAGGCGGGGCGAAATACATCGATTTCCAGACCGAGCCGTCGCGCTACCGGCATTGGAAGCTGGACGTGCAGGGCGACGTCGCGACGCTGACCATGGACGTGGACGAGAACGCCGGCCTGTTCGAGGGCTATCAGCTCAAGCTGAATTCCTACGACCTCGGCGTCGACATCGAGCTGGCGGACGCCGTGCAGCGGCTGCGCTTCGAGCACCCCGAGGTGAAGGTCGTGGTGATGCGCTCGGGCAAGAACCGCGTGTTCTGCGCCGGCGCCAACATCCGGATGCTGGCGGGCTCGACCCACGCCCACAAGGTCAACTTCTGCAAATTCACCAATGAGACCCGCAACGGCCTGGAGGACTCCAGCGAGAATTCCGGCCAGAGCTTCATCACCGTCGTCAACGGCACCGCGGCCGGCGGCGGCTACGAGCTTGCGCTCGCGACCGACCACATCATGATGGCCGATGACGGCGCGGCCGCGGTCGCGCTGCCGGAGGTGCCGCTGCTCGCGGTGCTGCCGGGCACCGGCGGGCTCACCCGCGTGGTCGACAAGCGCAAGGTGCGCCGGGACCATGCCGATTTCTTCTGCACCATCGAGGAAGGCATCAAGGGCAAGCGTGCGGTCGCCTGGCGCCTGGTCGACGAGATCGCGCCGAATTCCAAGCTCGAGGGCAAGCTCGCCGAGCGCGTCAAGGAATTTGCCGCGAAGTCGAAGCGCAACGGCGCTGGCCCTGGCATCGTGCTGACCCCGCTCAAGCGGATCATCGACGACAGCGCGATCCGCTATGGCTTCGTCAGCGTCGATATCGATCGCGCGGCACGGATCGCCACGATCTCGATCAAGGCGCCGGAAGCGGCGCCGCCGGCAAACATCGACGGCATGATCGCGCAAGGCGCGTCGTTCTGGCCGCTGCAGGTCGCGCGCGAGCTCGACGATGCGATCCTCCATCTGCGCCTCAACGAGCTCGGGATCGCGATGCTGGTTTTCAAGAGCCATGGCGATGCCGCCAACGTCGTCGCTTATGACGGATTCCTCGAGGCCAACAAGGCGCACTGGCTGGTCAACGAGATCAGGCATTACTGGAAGCGCGTGCTGAAGCGCATCGACGTTACCTCGCGCACGCTGGTGACGCTGGTCGAGCCCGGCTCCTGCTTCGTCGGGACGCTGGCCGAGCTCGTGTTCGCCGCCGACCGCTCCTACATGCTGATCGGCCGGAAGCAGGGCGACAACCGCGCCCCGCCGACCATCGAACTCACCGCGATGAATTTCGGGCCGTATCCGATGAGCCATGGCCTGACCCGGCTGCAGTCGCGCTTCCAGGCCGATCCATCCGATCTGGAGCGCGCGCAGGCGTCGATCGGCAAGGCGCTCGATGCCGAGGAGGCCGAGGAGCTCGGTCTCGTCACCTTCGCGCTCGACGACATCGACTGGGACGACGAGGTGCGCGTGTTTTTCGAGGAACGCACCTCGTTCTCGCCCGACGGCCTCACCGGCATGGAAGCCAATCTGCGCTTCGTCGGGCCGGAGACCATGGAATCGAAGATCTTCTCGCGCCTCACGGCGTGGCAGAACTGGATCTTCCAGCGGCCGAACGCGGTCGGTGAAGAGGGCGCGCTGCGCCGCTACGGCACCGGCCAGAAGGCGCAATTCGACATGACGAGAGTGTAAAGGCGAATAGCCATTCGCTACTCGCCATTCGCGAAAAACGAATTTGGTCCAACGCGGGAGAACTCCCAATGAACGTCAACATCATGAACGTCGATTACTCGACCAAGATTCCGAACAACGTGAATCTCGCCGAGGACCGCCAGGTGCTCAAGGCGCTGGAGGGCTGGCACCCCGGCTACATGGACTGGTGGAGCGACATGGGCCCGGACGGCTTTCAGGAATCGCTCGTCTATCTGCGCACCGCCTATTCGGTCGATCCGCGCGGCTGGGCCAAGTTCGATTACGTGCGCATGCCTGAATATCGCTGGGGCATCCTGCTGGCGCCGCAGGAAGAGAACCGCGTGATTCCGTTCGGCGAGAACTACGGCAAGCCGGCCTGGCAGGAGGTGCCCGGCGAGCATCGCGCGCTGCTCCGTCGCCTGATCGTGATCCAGGGCGACACCGAGCCGGCGTCGGTCGAGCAGCAGCGCCATCTCGGCAAGACCGCGCCCTCGCTCTACGACATGCGCAATTTGTTCCAGGTCAATGTCGAGGAAGGCCGCCATCTCTGGGCGATGGTCTACCTCTTGCAGAAGTATTTCGGCCGCGACGGCCGCGAGGAAGCGGATGATTTGCTGCGCCGCCGCTCGGGTGACGCGGATTCACCGCGCATGCTCGGCGCCTTCAACGAGGCGACGCCGGACTGGCTCTCGTTCTTCATGTTCACCTACTTCACCGATCGCGACGGCAAGATGCAGCTGCATTCGCTCGCGCAGTCGGGATTCGATCCGCTGTCGCGCACCTGCCGCTTCATGCTGACGGAAGAAGCCCATCACATGTTCGTCGGCGAGACCGGCATCACCCGCGTCGTGCAGCGCACCTGCGATGCGATGAAGGAAGCCGGCATCACCGATCCGACCGACATCGCCAAGGTCCGCGCGCTCGGCGTGATCGACCTGCCGACGATCCAGAAGAAGCTGAACCTGCACTATTCGCTGTCGCTCGACCTGTTTGGCTCGGAAGTGTCGACCAACGCAGCGAACGCCTTCAATGCCGGCATCAAGGGCCGCTACAAGGAAACCACGATCGACGACGATCATCAGCTCAAGAGCTCGACCTATCCGGTCATGAAGCTGGTCGATGGCCAGATCAAGATGGTCGATGAGCCGGCGCTGACCGCGCTCAACATGCGCCTGCGCGACGACTACACGCAGGATTGTGTCAAGGGCATGCTGCGCTGGAACAAGGTGATCTCGACCGCGGGCTATGACTACAAGCTCACGGTGCCGAACACCGCCTTCCACCGCCAGATCGGCGAGTTCAAGGACGTTCATGCGACGCCCGACGGCCTCCTGATCGACGATGCCACCTGGGCCAAGCGCAAGAACGAGTGGCTGCCGTCGAGCGAGGACGGTGAGTTCATCGCCTCGCTGATGAAGCCCGTGACCGAGCCCGGCCAGTTCGCGTCCTGGATCTCGCCGCCGAAGGTCGGCATCGACAACAAGCCCGGCGATTTCGAGTATGTGAGGATCGAGAGCTGATCACCTGAGGGTTCTCTCTCCTCCCGGAGAGAGCAGGAGAGGGGCGAGCCGAGAGGTCCCTGGCTTGCCCCTTTTCTTTGTCGAGAGCAGTACGCTTGTGGCCAGACGACATGGCCACCGGCACGCGAAGCGCGGCGTGACGGCGTGAGGCGCGTCCCATCTTGACAAGCGCCACGCGTTCGCGCCGAAATCCAAACGCGATGGGCCGCGACGACAGGCGTCGCGGTTCCGGAATTCGGCGGTGCCATCATGAGTGAAGAAGCTTTTCCTGGCCCGGACCTGCGTCCGCTCAAGCTTCAGATCGGCGGGCAAACGATCGCCGGCTTCGAGAGCCCGGGCACCGGCCGCCATATCCTGCTTGTCCACGGCAATTCGTCGTCATCCCGGATATGGCAGAAGCAACTCCAGGGACCGCTCGGCGCCAAATACCGGCTGGTTGCGATCGACCTCCCGGGGCATGGCGCATCGTCGCCCGCGCCCAATCCGGAGCATGGCTATTCGGGCGAAGGCTACGCCGCTTGCCTTGCAGCCGTCGCACGCGAAATCGGCCTGAAGGATGCGGTGGTCGTGGGCTGGAGCCTCGGCGGGCATACGGTGCTCAATGCAGCCGCGTCGCTGCCGATGGCGGCCGGGCTGATGATCTTCGGCACGCCGCCCGTTGCCAAGACGCCGGACGGATTTTCCGGCTTCAAGGGATTGTCGGCCACCACCTTCACGCCGGCGCCGAGCGATGCCGAGATCGAGGAGTGGATGCAATCGGCCTTTGCGCCGGGCTATTCGCCGCGTCCGTCCTTTTTTGAAGCCGATTTTCGTCGCACCGACGGTAACGCACGCGGCTATCTCGGCGCCAGCGTGCAGGCCGGCCGCTTCGCGGACGAAGTCGAGATCGTGCGCAACCTGAAAATCCCGCTCGCGATCGTGCAGGGCAGCGAAGAACAGCTCGTCGATCTCGGCTATCTGCAGCGGCTGTCCGCTCCGACGCTGTGGCGCGGAGAGGTCCACGTGATCGAAGGCGCCGGCCACACCACGCAATGGGAGAAGGCGGAAGCCTTCAATCGCACCCTCGACGCATTCGCGTCGAGCCTTTGAGTGCGGCCAGCAAGGCCTGTCGTCACCCGCGAATGCGGGTGACGACAGTATTCCAGAGACAGAGCAGGAATCGAGAGGCCGCGGCGTACTGGATGCCCCGGTCAAGCCGGGGCATGAGAGTGAGGTTGTGGTCGACCGCTCGCTCCTACCCGGCGATCTCGGCGCCGGCATTCGCATAGACCACGCCGCCGTCGACCGCGATCGTGGCTCCGACGACATAGTCGCCGGCACGCGAGGCGAGATAGATCGCAACCCCCGCCATATCCTCGTCGGTCCCGACCCGCCGCGCCGGAACGCGCTTGGCGACGTCCTCGGCGTGGTCGCGCGCGGCCCGGTTCATGTCCGACTTGAATGCGCCCGGCGCAATCGCGGTGACGTTGACATGGTCCTTGATCAGCCTGGTCGCCATGCGTCGCGTTAGATGGATGACCGCAGCCTTGCTCGCTGCATATGAATAGGTTTCCATCGGATTGACGAAGATGCCGTCGATCGAGGCGATGTTGATCACCTTGGCCGGCTGCGCCGCGCTGGCCGCGGCACGCAGCGGTTTCGCCAGCGCCTTGGTCAGGAAGAACAGCGACTTGACGTTGAGGTTCATCACCTTGTCCCAGCCGCTCTCGGGAAATTCGTCGAAATCCGCGCCCCACGCCGCGCCGGCATTGTTGACGAGGATGTCGAGCTTCGGCTCCAGCTTGATGATTTCGCCGGCGAGTTTTTCGCAGCCCTCGATCGTCGAGATGTCGATCGGCAGCGCGATGCATTCGCCGTCATAGGCGGCCGACAGCTCCTTGGCGGTGGCTTCGCAGGGACCCGCCTTGCGCGCGGTGATGTAGACCCTGGCCGCGCCCTGCGCGAGGAAGCCGGCTGCGATCATCTTGCCGATGCCGCGCGATCCGCCGGTCACCAATGCGACGCGGCCGTTGAGCGAGAACAGATCCTTGAACATGCGTTCCTCCGTTGCGTGGCCTGTGGTTCTGGGCGCAGCCGGGGATCGAGTCAAGGAAGCTGAATACCTTCTCCCACAAGGGGAGAAGGGAAGCGGAGAGCTAAGCCGCGTCGATGCGGCGGAAGCCGTTCCACACCGCCGTGGCGGCGCCGGAGGTCAGGACCGGCAGCAGGCGCGCCTCCTGGTAATTACCGTTCAGCGAGACCCGCTGCAGGGCGGTCAGATGATCGGCGCTTTCGGCGAACAGCATGCCCGGCCGCGTCGTCACCGCGGTCCGGAATCCGATCGCCTTGGCGAGCGCGAATTCGCGCTGTCCGGCGGCCGTCCTGTCGCCGTAGGGATAGGCGAGATGGAGCGCCGGCCGCTGCAATGCGTCCTCGATCCGCGCACGGCTGGTTGCGAGCTCGAACGATGCGATCGTCTCGCTTTGCTTGGCGAGATTGCAATGGCTGACGGTGTGCGCGCCGATCGTGACCAGCGGATCGTCGGCAAATTTGCGCAACTCATCCCAGGACAGGCAGAGCTCGCGCGCGATGGTGGTTTCGTCGACACCGTGGCGGATGCAGAGCGCGGAGATTTCGCGCTGCACGTCGCGTTCGCCCGGCAGCGCGCGCAGCCAGTCGTGGATGCGGTCGAACGCCGCCTGCTTGGCCTGCGCAGTGGAGGTATCGAGGCGCGTCATGCTGCCGCCGATCGGCACCTCGATGGCGGACGCCGCTGATATCAGCCGCTCCAGCGCGATCCACCACGGCCGGCCGGAGCCGTCGGCGAAATCGCTAGTGACGTAGACGGTCAGCGGTGCGTCGAACTCGCGCATGACAGGCAATGCGAAATCCCGGTTGTCGCGATAGCCGTCGTCGAAGGTGAAGCAGGCGAAGCGCCGCGCGAAGTTCCGCTCGGTGAGGCGACGATGAGCTTCGTCGATGCTGATGACGTCGACGTCGAGCGCGCGCAGATGCGTCAGCATCGCGCGCAGGAAGTCCGGTTCAACCTCGAGATGGTGATTCGGCTGGAACGCGTCGCCGCGCCGCGGGCGAACGTGGTGCAGCATGAAGATGGCGCCGACGCCGGCGAAGATCGGCCGCAGCAGGACGTGCGCGCCGGAAAAATACAGTGCCTCCAGCCCGGCGCGGATCACGGTGTTGCGAAGCTGCTTCATGAGGGCGCGGGCGGGCGGATTTGCATTCCGCCGCAAACTTAGCGAAAGACCACTGAAGAAACTGTTAGCCCGATCGGAACAAGGCGGCTCTGCCCGGGGGTGCGATTTGGGGTTTGACAGTCAGCCAAGGGTTTGTTTTCTCTCTGATTCCCGAGCCGCAGGACCCTGAATGCACGGACTTTTCAAGTGGAGTAGCAAATGGTGGCCGGGGGTGATTCCGCTGGTCATCTTTTGGGGCATTGCAGCCTGGACCAGCACGGCGACGGTCGAAGCCGATCTTGCTGCGCGCTCTAACGCCGCACTCAAGGAGACCGTCCTCGACAAGCGCCGCATCAGCGTCGACGGCCGCGACGTGACGTTTGCCGCCAATGCGTTTTCCGAGGATGGCCGCCTCAGTGCGGTGGCATCGGTCGAAGCGGTGCCCGGTGTACGGCTGGTGAACGACGAAACCCGCCTTGTTGCCGAAGCCAAGCCGTATGTCTGGTCCGCCGAGCGCGATGTTGGCCGGGTGACGCTCGGCGGCAATGCGCCGCTGCCATCGAGCAAGGGCAAGCTGGTGGAGGCCGCGAAGGCCCATCTCGGCGGCGTCGAAGTGGCGGATCAGATGGCACTCGCCCGCGGCGCGCCGTCGCGGTTCGACGCTGCCGCGCTGCTGTTGCTCGACCAGATCGGCAAGCTGAAGGACGGCAAGATCACGCTGACCGACACCAAGGTCAGTCTCGCCGGCATGGCGCGCGAACTCGGCGGCCGCGAGGCGATCGCGGGGGCGCTGAAGAATCTTCCGGAGGGCTATTCGATCGCCGCCAACGACATCAAGGCCCCGCCTTACGTGTTCCAGGCCTACAAGGATCCGGTCGCCCTGACGCTGACGCTGACCGGCTACGTTCCGGACAACACCACGCATGCGGCGCTGATCGCTGCCGCCGGCCGCAATTTCTTCAGCGAGAAGGTCGTTGACAATCTGAAGGCCAGCCTCGGCGCGCCGTCCGGCTTTGCCGCTGCCGTGGTGCCTGCGCTCGGCGCGCTGTCGCGGCTGTCGACGGGAACGCTGGTGGTGTCCGACCGCGAGGTGAAGCTGTCGGGCGATGCGCTCTATGACGCCGCCGCCGGCCAGATCCGCAGCGGGCTGGGCAAGGAGTTTCCGCAAGGCTGGCAGTACAAGGCCGAGGTCACGGTCAAGCCGCCATCGGCGCCGGTCGACGCCTCGGTGTGCCAGCAATTGTTCGCCGACATCCTGGTGAAGGGGCGGATCCGCTTCGAGTCGGGCAAGGCCGACATCGTGCCCGATTCCGTAGGCCTGCTCGATCGCCTGATCGAGACGGCGATGCGTTGCCCGACGACCAATATCGAGATCGCCGGTCATACCGACAGCGACGGCGATGAAGCCGCCAATCAGGCGCTGTCGGAAAAGCGTGCGCAGGCAGTGGTGGATTATCTTGTCCGCGCCGGATTGCCGGCCAACCGCTTCACCGCGGTCGGTTTCGGCAGCACGCAGCCGGTGGCGGGCAACGACACCGAAGACGGCAAGGCGCAGAACCGGCGCATCGAATTCGTGGTGAAATAGCGATGATCGCAGTCGCAACATTCTTCTGGGGCTGGCTGCTGGCGGCACTGCTGCTCGGCTTCGGCATGGGCTGGATCGCCGTGGTGCATCGGGCGCGGGGCGTCTCGAAGGCCTTGATCGGCTGGCTGTCCGTGCTCGCCGTCGCGCTGGTTGCCGCGTCGTTCACCCACATCGTGCCCGGCCGCTTCGGCTATTGGCTCGATCTCTTCCTGGTCATGTTCGCGCTCTATCTCTGCGGCTGCGCCGTCGGCTCCTGGCTGCGTGACTGGGTGGTTTCGCGCAGCAAGCCCGCGAACTGACCTCCAACCCCTTGATCCATCGGGCCTGAGCGGCGCCGCCATGCAAGGCGCGAGCCGCGAACATTTTGCAGTTGACGATTAATACGTACGTACGTATTAATTTCGGTCATGCCAAAACCCTCTCTCCGCGATGCCATCCTCGACGCCGGCCTGAAGGCCATGTTCCGCACTGGCTATCACGGCACCAGCGTGCGCGACGTCACCGCCGCCGCCGGCGCACCGCAGGGCTCGTTCACCAACCATTTCCGCTCGAAGGAGCTGTTCGCGTCCGAAGTGCTCGACCGCTACTTCCTCTACGTGCGCGGCCTCGTGGCGGAAGCGCTGGGGGACACGTCGCTGACGGCGCGCGAGCGGCTCAGGCGTTATCTCGATCGCATCACCGGCAAGCTTGCGCATGACGGCTTCACCCGCGGCTGCCTGATCGGCGATTTCAGCCTGGAGGCGTCCGGCTCCAGCGAGATGCTGCGCGAGCAGCTCGACACGATCTTCCGGGAATGGCGCGCGCCGTTTGCCGCCTGCATTGCCGAGGCGCAGGCCAAGGGCGAGATCGCGTCCGATTTCTATCCCGATGAGCTTGCCGATTTCCTGCTCGCATCCTGGCAGGGCGCGATGCTGCGCATGAAGGTCGAACGCAGCGCGGCCGCGCTCACCCGTTTCAAGACGATCGCATTCCAAACCGTGTTCAAGGAGCTGCCATGACCTTAGCTGCCGATATCAGCCTGCATCACCGGCCCATCCGCGGATCCACGATGGCCTATCGCGAAACCGGACGCCGCGACACGCCGCACGTGCTGTTCCTGCACGGCAATCCGACGTCGTCCTACATCTGGCGCAACATCATGCCCCTGGTCGCGCCGGTCGGCCATTGCATCGCGCCCGACCTGATCGGCTACGGCCAGTCCGGCAAGCCGGACATCGCCTACCGCTTCTTCGACCATGCGGACTATCTCGACGCGCTGATCGACGATCTCGGCATCCGCTCGGCCTATCTTGTCGCCCAGGACTGGGGCACCGCGCTGGCGTTTCACCTCGCAGCGCGCCGCCCGGATTTCGTCCGCGGGCTCGCCTTCATGGAGTTCATCCGCCCGATGCGGGACTGGTCGGATTTCCACCAGCATGACGCCGCACGCGAAACGTTCCGCAAGTTCCGCACGCCAGGCGAGGGCGAAGCGATGGTCCTCGATCACAATGCATTCGTCGAGCGCGTGCTGCCGGGCTCGGTCCTGCGCAAGCTCAGCGAGGAGGAGATGGCCGCCTACCGCGCGCCGTTTGCGACCCGCGAGAGCCGCAAGCCGACTTTGATGCTGCCGCGCGAACTGCCGATTGCAGGCGAGCCGGCCGACGTCGACCAGGCGCTCACCGCAGCGCATGCCGCGCTTGCGGTCGCGACCTATCCGAAACTGCTGTTCACAGGGTCTCCCGGCGCCCTGGTGTCGCCGGCCTTCGCCGCCGATTTCGCCGCGACGCTCAAGCATTGCGCGGTCATTCAACTCGGCGCCGGTGCCCACTATCTGCAGGAAGATCATCCGGAGGCGATCGGTTGCTCAGTCGCCGGCTGGATCGCCGGGATCGAGGCCGCCAACGCACAACGCCTCGCAGCATGAACTGATGGAGAGCACGCCATGACCCATATCTCGATCACCTATTGCCGTCCCTGCGGCTACGAGAAGCGTGCCAGGGAGGCCGCCGCGCTCCTGCACGAGCGTCTCGGGCTCGATGCGGAGCTGGTGCCCGGCAAGGGCGGAGTCTTCGAGGTCAAGCTTGACGGCAAGGTCGTCGCCACGCGCACCAAGGGGCATTTCCCCGATGCCGCGGAGATCGTCACCGCCGTGGCTTCGGCGCGGGCATGACGATGAGCGGACCCGCCTCCTCTCCGCTGTCCTGGAGCGACGATCTGTCCGCGATCGACTGGGACGAGCTGTCGGCGCTCTATCGCGTGGCGCCGCTCGGCGATAAGAGCGGCGCCGACCTGAAGCTCGTGTTCGGCAACAGCATGTTTCGCGCCTTCGCCTTCGATGGTGGCCGGCTGGTCGGCGCCGGCCGCGTGCTCGCCGACGGCCGCGATTGCGCCTATCTCTGCGACATCGCCGTACATCCGACCCATCAGGGCCGCGGGCTCGGCAAGGAGATCGTGCAACGGCTGGTCCGCATGTCGGCGAGGCACCGCAAGATCATTCTCTATTCCGTTCCCGGCAGGGAGCCGTTCTATGCGGCCTTCGGCTTTCGTCGCATGACCACGGCGATGGCGATTTTCGAGAATCCGGCCAAGGCGTTTGCCGCCGGCTATCTGTCCGACACCGGACCGCAGTCCTGAGACGCCGCGCCGCAGCGCGCGCCCGCTCTCCGTAGTTTCCCGGAATGCCGCGCGGGCGGCTCGGCGGGCTATCTGACGCACCCGCTCGTCAACCTCTTGTCCATACGGCGGGAAACGCTCAAATTGTCCATGCGCCGTCATGAATCGTCTCTAATATCTTGAAGAAACGCGTTTTATTGTTGTTTGACGAATTCCACTCCCGCTCAAAACGCGCTACAGGGTTCGGGGAACAGCGGAGCGTCGGCGGGGTTCGCCCGGGAGCCGCCGTCGCGGGATCGCAATTCGAGGTCTAGATGCTGGAAACAATACGCAGGGCGATGGCGTTTCTGCGCCAGAAGCAAATCCTGCATAAGCTGGGTGTTGTCATCAGCATCGCCGTTATCGGCATCGCCTGTTACGTTCTCTACCATATGCTGCGCGGCATCGACACCCACGAGGTGATCGAGGCCATCAAGAGCACCGAGCAGCGCCAGATCGTACTGGCGGCGTTGTTCGTCGCAGCAGGCTACTTCACGCTCACCTTCTATGATCTGTTCGCGGTGCGCGCGATCGGCCACTCCCATGTCCCGTATCGCATCAACGCGCTCGCGGCGTTCACCTCCTATTCGATCGGTCACAATGTCGGCGCCAGCGTCTTCACTGGCGGCGCGGTGCGTTATCGCATCTACTCGGCCTGGGGCTTGAATGCGATCGACGTCGCCAAGATCTGCTTCCTCGCCGGTCTCACCTTCTGGCTCGGCAACGCCGCGGTGCTCGGCCTCGGGATCGTCTATCACCCGGAGGCCGCCGCCAACATCGACCAGCTGCCGCCCTGGCTCAATCGCACCCTCGCATTCGCGATCATCACCGCGCTCGTTGCCTATGTGGTCTGGGTCTGGACCCAGCCGCGGGTGGTCGGCCGCGGTCCGTGGACCGTAACCCTGCCGGGCGGGCCGCTGACGCTGCTACAAGTCGCGATCGGCATCCTCGACCTTGGCTTCTGCGCGCTGGCGATGTACGTACTGGTGCCGGACGAGCCGAACCTGGGTTTCGTCGTGGTTGCCGTCATCTTCGTGTCGGCGACCTTGCTGGGCTTCGCCAGCCATTCCCCCGGCGGCCTCGGGGTCTTCGACGCCGCCATGCTGGTCGGCCTCTGGCAGATGGACCGCGAGGACCTGCTTGGCGGGATGCTGCTGTTCCGGCTCCTCTACTATATTGTCCCGTTCGTCATATCTGTAATCTTGCTGACGTTTCGCGAGGTTATTGTCGGCGCCCGACTCAAACAGCTGCCGCAGGCTGATTCGGGGCCCCGCGTCGAGCCGCACCACGAGGCGGTTTTCGTCCGCAAGCGCAGTGCTCCGGCGCCTGATTGAAGCGGCCAGATGGCTCCTTGCGCGACGTCGGCTTGGCCTCGCCCGGGTGAGATCTGAACCGAAGGGAAGAAAGCCGCCGCGATGGCAATCGATGATTCGCCCTCCTCCATGTTTTCGCCGTGGCCGGACCGGCTGCGTCATGCCGCTATCATCCTGCTGGCCGCGGCACTTGCGCTGAGCGTGGTCGTGACGCTCGGCGAGCTGTCGCTGGTGCGGGCCTGCGCGGTGTTTATCTGCATCGCGGCGGCGGCCCTGGTGCCGTGGCGGCTGCACGATACCGCGACGTCGCGCGAGGATGTCCGCGGCGTCAACCCGGTCGAGGCCGCCGCCGTAAGCGCCGTTGTCGCCGGCATGCCGGACCCGGCCGTGCTGCTCGATCGCGCCGGCCGCGTCATCCACCTCAACGCCGCCGCTGCCCAGCTTGCGCCGGCGCTGCGCAAGAACGAGCTGGCGCAGTTTGCCTTGCGCTCGCCCGAGATCATCACCGCGCTGCGCGAGGCGATCGCGACCACCGAGCCGCGCCGCGCCACCTATACCGACCACGTGCCGGTCGATCGCTGGATGGAATTGGTCATCACGCCGGTTCCGGTGCCGACCCTGTTCGGCGGCACCGACAAGTGCATGCTGATGACCTTCCACGACCAGACGCCGCTGCGCCGGGTCGAGGAGATGCGCGCCGACTTCGTCGCCAATGCGAGCCATGAGCTGCGTACGCCGCTCGCCGCGCTCTCCGGCTTCATCGACACGTTGCAGGGGCCGGCGCGGGACGACGCGCGGGCGCGCGAGCGCTTCCTCGGCATCATGCATATCCAGGCCACCCGCATGGCGCGGCTGATCGACGATCTCCTGTCGCTGTCGCGGGTCGAGCTCTCGGCGCATGTCCAGCCTGAAGCCCTGATCGACATCGTGCCGATCATCCGCCAGGTGGTCGATGGGCTCGAGGCGCTGGCACGGGAGCGCCAGGTCGAGATCAACCTCGACCTGCCGCCGGTGCCGGTCACAATCGCCGGCGATCGGGAGGAGCTGCTGCGGCTGTTCGAGAACCTGATCGAGAACGCGCTCAAATACGGTGCCTCCGGCGGCCGCGTTATAGTGTCGCTGAGTCAGCCGGCGCCGGGCGAGGCGAATCCCGAAATCCGCGTCATGGTGCGGGATTTCGGTCCGGGCATCGCGCCGGAGCACCTGCCGCGGCTGACCGAGCGCTTCTACCGGGTAGACGTCGGCGACAGCCGCAACCAGGGCGGAACGGGCCTCGGATTATCGCTGGTGAAACATATTCTTAACCGTCATCGCGGGCGTCTTTTGATCGAAAGCGTGCCGAAAAACGGTGCGACTTTTACCGCCTGTTTTCCCCGCCCGAAGACCCCAATGCCGGCCCAAAGCTGAATGTTTTCAGACACTTAGTGCTGTCATCCAACTGTCATCTAACCTTCGTAAAAGCAGCATCGACCGCTCCTAGATGGACCGGCGTGAGCGCGATCGGGCGCATTCGGTGCTTCGCTCACCAAAGGAGATCAGCATGAATTTCATCAAGACAATCGTCGCTGCCGGCGTGTTGGCAGTGTCGACGCCCGCTTTCGCGGCAGACATCACCGGCGCGGGATCGACCTTCATTTTCCCCGTGCTCTCGAAGTGGGCTGACGCCTACAAGAAGGAATCCGGCAACGGCGTGAACTATCAGTCTATCGGTTCGGGCGCCG
The DNA here is from genome assembly GCF_029910015.1 of Bradyrhizobium sp. ISRA436. Taxonomy (NCBI): domain Bacteria; kingdom Pseudomonadati; phylum Pseudomonadota; class Alphaproteobacteria; order Hyphomicrobiales; family Nitrobacteraceae; genus Bradyrhizobium; species Bradyrhizobium sp. ISRA436. Next base: position 7,140,129 of record NZ_CP094519.1, on the reverse strand, counting down.
GCATCAAGCAGATCCAGGCCAAGACCGTGACGTTCGGCGCGACCGATGCTCCGCTGAAGGCCGACCAGCTCCAGAAGGACGGCCTGGCCCAGTGGCCGATGATCATGGGCGCGATCGTTCCGGTGGTGAACATCGATGGCGTCAAGCCGGGTGCCATCGTGCTCGACGGCCCGACCCTCGCCGAAATCTTCCTTGGCAAGATCACCAAGTGGGACGATGCCGCGATCAAGAAGCTGAACCCGAACGCCAAGCTGCCGTCGGAAGCGATCTCCGTCGTGCATCGTGCTGACGGTTCCGGCACCACCTTCAACTTCACCGACTACCTCTCGAAGGTCAGCGCCGACTGGAAGAGCAAGGTCGGTAGCGGCACGGCTGTCGAGTGGCCGGTCGGCGTCGGCGCCAAGGGCAACGAGGGTGTTGCGGCGAACGTCGGTCAGACCAAGAACTCGATCGGCTATGTCGAGTATGCCTACGCCAAGCAGAACAAGCTGACCTACACCGCTCTGGTCAACAAGGCCGGCAAGACCATCCAGCCGACCAACGAAGCGTTCCAGGCCGCGGCCTCGAATGCCGACTGGGCCAACGCTCCCGGCTACTACCTGATCCTCACCGACCAGCCCGGCGACAAGTCCTGGCCGATCGTCGCTTCGACCTTCGTGCTGATGCACAAGGAAGCGGCCGACAAGGCGGCGTCGCAGGAAGCCCTCAAGTTCTTCAAGTACGCCTTCGACAAGGGCAGCAAGATGGCTGAGGATCTCGACTACATCCCGATGCCGGACTCCGTCATCAAGATGATCGAGAAGACCTGGAATTCCGACATCAAGAGCTGAGCGCTCTCGTTGCGATAGCGAAACGTTCCCCTCTCCCTACCACGAAGGGAGAGGGGCGGCAGTTCTGGACTACCTCTTGTGAATTTGACGTTCCGGCCGCTCGCAGGCGTTCCCTCACGCTCCGCCGGGCTCGCCGAACGTCAGCCCGCCACCCGGATGGCAGGCCAAAAGGGCGCAAGTGAATGCTGCCCGTGAAACGTAAAAGCGGACAGGGGATTAGCGTGGTAGATATGGCCGTTCAAAGCGACACGAGCAACGTGATCGACGCTCTCGGACCCTACGACCGCGCCAAGGCGCTGAGTGCTTTCAAGGCGGGCGATCTCACATTCTACTGGATCACCCGGATCTCCGCGATCTCGGTGCTGCTGATCCTTGGCGGAATCATCATCTCGCTGATCGTCGGCGCCTGGCCGGCTATGCGCGAATTCGGCTTCGCGTTTCTGACGACCCAGCGCTGGGCGCCGTCGGCCGATCCGCCGGTGCTCGGCGCGCTCGGGCCGGTTTACGGCACCATGCTGACCTCGATCATTGCGATGCTGATCGCAATTCCGGTCGGGCTCGGCATTGCCGTGTTCCTGACCGAGTTGTGCCCGCAATGGCTGCGCCGCCCGATCGGCATCGCGATCGAGCTGCTCGCCGGCATCCCCTCGATCATCTACGGCATGTGGGGCTTCTTCGTGCTCGGCCCGTTCCTGGCCAACACGTTCCAGCCGTTCATGATCAGGGTCTTCGACGGCGTGCCGGTGCTCGGCAGCATCTTCGCCGGTCCGCCGTCCTATCTGAGCCTGTTCAACGCCTCGCTGATCCTCGCGATCATGGTGCTGCCGTTCATCACCGCGATCTCGGTCGACGTGTTCAAGACCGTGCCGGCGGTGCTGAAGGAAGCCGCCTACGGCATGGGCTGCACCACCTGGGAGGTCGTCCGCAGCGTCGTGATCCCCTACACCAGGGTCGGCGTGATCGGTGGCATCATGCTGGCACTCGGGCGCGCGCTCGGCGAAACCATGGCGGTGACCTTCATCATCGGCAACTCGTTCCGTATCTCCTCGTCGATCTTCGCGCCGGGCACCACGATCTCGGCGGCGATCGCCTCCGAATTCGCCGAGAGCGACGGCCTGCACCAGTCCGGCCTGATCCTGCTCGGCCTGCTCCTGTTCGTGCTGACCTTCTTCGTGCTGGCCGGAGCGCGGCTAATGCTGCTGCGGCTGGAAAAGAAAGCGGGGAAGTGACGCCATGAACCCGATCTACAAATCACGCCGCCGCAGTGACATCGTCGTCCGCGCCTTGTGCATCGGCGCCGCGCTGTTCGGCGTCACCTGGCTGGCGCTGATCCTGTTCACGCTGCTCTACAACGGCGTCGCGGGCCTGAGCGTGCAGCTCTTCACCCAGAACACGCCGCCACCGGGCTCGACCGAGGGCGGCCTGCTCAACGCCATCGTCGGCTCGATCATCATGACGGTGATCGGGGTCGGCATCGGCGCGCCGCTCGGCCTGTTCGCCGGCACCTACCTTGCCGAATACGGCCGGCATGACAAGCTCACCTCGGTGATCCGCTTCATCAACGACATCCTGCTCAGCGCGCCCTCGATCATCATCGGCCTGTTCATCTATGGCGCCGTGGTGGTGCCGATGCGCGGCTTCTCGGCGATCGCCGGCGCGCTGGCGCTCGCCGTGATCGTGATCCCGGTCGTGCTGCGCACCACCGAGGACATGCTGCTGCTGGTGCCCAACCCGCTGCGTGAGGCGGCCTCCGCGCTCGGCCTGCCGCGCTCGTTGGTGATCAAGCGAATCGCCTATCGTGCCGCCCGATCGGGTCTGATCACCGGCGTGCTGCTGGCGACCGCCCGCGTCGCCGGCGAAACCGCACCGCTGCTGTTCACCGCGCTGTCGAACCAGTTCTTCAACCTGAGCCTGACCAGCACGATGGCCAACCTGCCGGTGACCATCAACAACTTCGTGCAAAGCCCCTACGCCTACTGGAAGGAGTTGGCGTGGAGCGGTGCATTGCTCATCACCATCACCGTGCTCGCGCTCAACATTGGCGCGCGTATCCTTGGTGCCGAAAGGGCCGCAAAATGACCGAGCTTTCCGTTTCGACGACTGTCGCGAGCCACGTTCCCCAGGTGCCGCTTCCGGAGGCACCGCCGAAAGTCACGGTGCGCAACCTCAACTTCTATTACGGCGAGCACCACGCGCTGAAGAACATCAACCTGACGCTGGGCACCAACCGCGTCACGGCGTTCATCGGTCCGTCGGGCTGCGGCAAGTCGACCCTGCTGCGCATCTTCAACCGGATGTATGATCTCTATCCGGGCCAGCGTGCCGTCGGCCAGTTGATGCTGGACCAGACCAACATCCTCGACCCCAAGCTCGACCTCAACCTGTTGCGCGCGCGGGTCGGCATGGTGTTCCAGAAACCGACGCCGTTCCCGATGACGATCTACGAGAACATCGCCTTCGGCATCCGTCTCTACGAGAAGATCTCGAAGTCCGAGATGGACGACCGCGTCGAGAAGGCGCTGCGCGGCGGCGCGCTGTGGAATGAGGTCAAGGACAAGCTGAACGCCTCGGGCCTCTCGCTCTCGGGCGGGCAGCAGCAGCGCCTCTGCATCGCCCGCACCGTCGCGGTGCGGCCCGAGGTGATCCTGTTCGACGAGCCGTGCTCGGCCCTCGACCCGATCTCGACCGCCAAGGTCGAGGAGTTGATCCAGGAATTGTCCGAGGACTACACGATCGCGATCGTCACCCACAACATGCAGCAGGCGGCGCGCGTGTCCGACAAGACCGCCTTCATGTATCTTGGTGAACTGATCGAGTTCGACGACACCAACAAGATCTTCACCTCGCCGAGCGATCGACGCACCCAGGACTACATCACCGGCCGGTTCGGCTGAGGAGACACGCGATGGCTTCTGAACATACCGCCAAGGCATTCGACAGCGATCTGCAGGAACTCACGCGCCTGGTCGCCGAGATGGGCGGCCTCGTCGAGCGCATGATCACCGAATCCGTCGACGCGCTGATCCGCCGCGACGTCGCGCTCGGCAAGCGTGTCGTCGCCGCCGACGTCGAGATCGACGGTCTGCAGCACGTCATCGAGGAGCGCGCGGTGCTGACGATCGCGCGCCGCCAGCCGATGGCGATCGACCTGCGCGAGATCGTCGGCGCGATGCGGGTGGCCACGGATCTCGAGCGGATCGGCGACCTCGCCAAGAACATGGGCAAGCGCGTCGCGGCGCTGGAGAGCGATTTCCAGCCGCTGAAGCTGATCCGCGGCCTCGAGCACATGACCGACCTCGTGCTGTCGCAGGTGAAGTCGGTGCTCGACGCCTACGCCGCGCACGACCTGCCGGCCGCGATGGCCGTCTGGAAGGGCGACGAGGAGGTCGACGCGATCTGCACCTCGCTGTTCCGCGAACTGCTCACCTACATGATGGAGGACCCGCGCAACATCTCGTTCTGCATCCATCTGATGTTCTGTGCCAAGAACATCGAGCGGATCGGCGACCACGCCACCAATATCGCCGAAACCGTGTTCTACATGATCGAAGGCCAGCAGATCACCGACAAGCGCCCGAAGGGTGATATGACCACCTTTGCCACCACAGTGCCGGGCAACGGCTAGCTGAGGTGCTTGGTTCGCGTCCGGGCAACGGATCAACACAGAGAAAGAACATAGACCGATGAGCGCACGCATTCTGGTAGTCGAAGACGAGGAAGCGCTGACGACGTTGCTGCGCTACAACCTCGACGCGGAAGGCTACGACGTCGAAACGGTCGGGCGCGGCGACGATGCCGACACAAGGCTGAAGGAGCGTGTTCCCGATCTCGTGGTGCTTGACTGGATGCTGCCGGGCCTGTCCGGCATCGAGTTGTGCCGCCGCTTGCGCGCGCGGCCCGAGACCAAGCAGCTCCCGATCATCATGCTGACTGCGCGCGGCGAGGAGAGCGAGCGGGTCCGCGGCCTCGCCACCGGCGCCGACGATTACATCGTCAAGCCGTTCTCGGTGCCGGAGCTGCTGGCGCGCGTGAAGGGCCTGTTGCGCCGCGCGAGCCCCGAGCGGCTCGCGACTGTGCTGACCTATGGCGACATCGAACTCGACCGCGAGAAGCGCCGCGTGGCGCGCTCGGGCCGTCCGATCGATCTCGGGCCGACCGAGTATCGCCTGCTTGAGTTCTTCCTCGAGCATCCCGGCCGCGTGTTCAGCCGCGAGCAGCTGCTCGACAGCGTCTGGGGCCGCGACATCTATATCGACGAGCGGACCGTCGACGTGCATATCGGCCGGCTGCGCAAGCTGCTCAATCCCGGCCGCGAGCAGGATCCGATCCGCACCGTGCGCGGCGCCGGCTATGCGCTGGACGACCGCTTCGCCAAGGCCGAGCCGCAGCATTAAGCGTGAGTGTCGTCGCGGCGCCTGCCGGGACACATCACCAGGCTCTGCAGGCATAAAAAATCCCCGCTTGCGCGGGGATTTCGTTTCATGAGCTGTGTTTACCGTGTCGGCGGTTTGTTGGCCGGGCGGCGCCGATCGGCGGCCGGCTGGTAGGCGACACGCGAGTGATGCGCGCAATAGGGCAGGCCGGTGAGTGCCTTGCCGCCGCAGAAGAAGAATTCGGGGCTCGAGGGGTCGCCGACCGGCCAATGGCACGTGGCCTCGTTCAGCTCGAGCAGGGACAGCCGCTGGCTCATCGGAACCACATTGTCATAGGCGACCGGATCCGGCTCCAGCTCGACCTCGAAGGCGTGCGCGAGCGCCGTGTTGCCACGCGAGACCGGGCGTGCCACCCGCATCATGTGTTGGGCGGGACGGGCCTTGCGCTGCCGCGGGGCCGCGGTGGAGGGGGCCTTGGCACGGCCGGACAGGCCAAGCCGATGCACTTTGCCGATCACGGCGTTTCGCGTCACATTGCCGAGTTCCGCCGCAATTTGGCTGGCCGACAGGCCCGCCTCCCAGAGCTTCTTCAGCTGCTCGACGCGATCATCGGACCAGGTCAATACCGTCATCGCATTCTTCCCTTCGCCTTGCGCCGGCCAGTCATTGGAGCGGCGCTGCGAGCCAAATCTGACAAATATCCCTGCGGGCAGAATCCCTTAGCCCTCGCCGGACGCGGTTTTGCGCCCGAACGTGTACGCAGAACGAAAGCTACTTAGAGGGTCCAGTACTGCCGCACGAGATGTCGTATCCGACAGGCCAAACGCTACAATATGGCGTGACTCTGGCGCAAGAGTCCGCGGCAGCGCGTCCACATGTTCCCACACTTATGCATTGCAAAGAGGCTTTTCCACCTCACCGGAATGCACCGGATCGCGCGCGTTTCGCATTGCAGGAAGGCCACTTCGTGGCGATTGACAGCGACTGCCCGCAGCATACAATGTTTGCCACGTGCCGCCCGAAAAGGCGGCACGTTTTGTTTTCCGAAGCTGGCCGTTGCTGCGCTGGCGTCAAGGCACGCGGCAATTGTCGGCCTCAAACCCGTCAGTGATTGCCATGACCAATAGCGCCACGTCGCATCTGCTCCCCGTCTTCGCCAGGGTCGATCTCGGCTTCGAACGCGGCGAGGGCGCCTGGCTCGTCGCAACCAACGGCGATCGCTATCTCGATTTCACGTCAGGTGTCGCGGTCAACGCGCTCGGGCACGCGCATCCGCATCTGGTCAAGGCGCTGCAGGAACAGGCGACCAAGCTCTGGCACATGTCGAACCTGTTCAAGAGCCCGGACGGCGAGGTGCTCGCCGCACGGCTCTGCGAACAGAGCTTTGCCGACTACGTGTTCTTCTGCAATTCCGGCGCAGAAGCGATGGAAGGCGTGATCAAGCTGGTCCGCCACTATCACTTCTCCAAGGGCCATGCCGAGCGGTACCGCATCACCACCTTCGAGGGCGCGTTCCACGGCCGCACGCTCGGAACACTCGCCGCCACCGGTTCCGCCAAATATCTCGAGGGCTTCGGTCCGCCGATGGATGGATTCGACCAGGTTCCGCATGGCGACATCGAGGCGGTGAAGAAGGCGATCGGGCCGCACACTGCCGGCATCCTGATCGAGCCGGTGCAGGGCGAGGGCGGCGTGCGCTCGGCGCCGCAAGCCTTCTTCAAGGCGTTGCGTCAGCTCTGCGACGAGCACGGCCTGTTGCTTGCGTTCGACGAGGTGCAGACCGGCATGGGCCGCACCGGCGAACTGTTCGCTTACAAGCGCCTCGGCGTCACGCCCGACGTGATGTCGCTTGCGAAGGCGCTCGGCGGCGGCTTCCCGATCGGCGCTGTGCTGGCGAGCGCGAAGGCCGCGGCCGGCATGGCGCCGGGCTCGCACGGCTCGACCTTCGGCGGCAATCCGCTGGCAGTGGCGGCCGCCAATGCCGTGCTCGACGTCATGCTCAAACCCGGCTTTTTCGATCACGTGCAGAAGATGTCGCTGCTGCTCAAGCAGAAGCTCGCCTCGGTCGTCGATCGCTATCCCGGCGTGATCTCCGACGTGCGCGGCGAAGGCCTGTTGATCGGCGTCAAGGCCGTGGTGCCCTCGGGCGATCTCGTCACCGCGCTGCGTGAGCAGAAGCTGCTCACCGTTGGCGCCGGCGACAATGTCGTGCGGTTCCTGGCGCCGCTGATCGTCACCGAGGCCGAAATCGACCATGCGGTCGGAAGTCTCGAGCGCGCGTGTGCCGCGCTGACGGCTGCACAGCCGAAGAAGGCGGCGGGATGATGAGCAAGCCTGTCCGCCACTTCCTCGACATCAACGAGCTGCCGCTCGCCGAGCTGCGCAACATGCTCTCGGCCGGCGCCGCCATGAAGGCGAAGCTGAAGGCCCACGAGAAGGGCAAGAAGCCGCTCGAAGGCAAGACGCTGGCAATGATCTTCGAGCGCCCGTCGACCCGCACACGGGTATCGTTCGACGTCGGCATGCGCCAGCTCGGCGGTGAATCGATCATGCTGACCGGCGCCGAGATGCAGCTCGGCCGCGGCGAGACCATCGCCGACACCGCGCGCGTGCTGTCGCGCTATGTCGATGCGATCATGATCCGCATCCTCAACCACGATGCGCTGCTGGAGCTTGCAGCGCACGCCACCGTTCCCGTGATCAACGGGCTGACGCGTCGCTCGCATCCGTGCCAGGTGATGGCCGACCTGATGACCTTCGAGGAAAATCGCGGGTCGATCGAGGGCAAGACGGTGGCCTGGACCGGCGACGACAACAACGTGCTGGCCTCCTGGGCGCACGCCGCCGAGCGCTTCAAGTTCAATCTCAACGTCGCGACCCCGCCGGAGCTCGCGCCGAAGAAAGCGATGCGCGACTGGATCAAGACCACCGGCGCGTCGATCGTGCTCGGCACCGATCCGGAAGCCGCGGTCCGCGGCGCCGATTGCGTCGTCACCGACACCTGGGTGTCGATGGGCGACAAGGAGGGCGAGCACCGCCACAACGTGCTCAGGCCCTACCAGGTCAATGAAAAGCTGATGTCGCTGGCCAAGCCCGACGCGTTGTTCATGCACTGCCTGCCCGCGCATCGCGGCGAGGAGGTCACCGACGAGGTGATCGATGGCCCGCAGTCCGTCGTGTTCGACGAGGCGGAAAATCGCCTGCATGCGCAGAAGGGCATTCTGGCCTGGTGTTTTAACGCGGTCGCATAGCGCGCATTTAATGCTGTCGTCCCGGCCTCGCGCCGGGACCAGTAACCGCTGCTGTGAGTTGTCGCGAAAACTTGAGCTCGAGAGGCTTGGGCTCAAGCTTCGCGCGTGAACCCCTTTCGTTTAGCGGTCCGAGACCCCAGATAGAGCGCCATGGTTCCACAATCCCCCGACACCAAAATCGCTGCCGAGGCGCCGACCCGCGCGCCATCGGCCATTCCGGTTGACGACGCGGTGCTGGCCTTCGAGGTCGACGCGCTGGACCTGCGCGGACGGCTGACCCGGCTCGGTCCCGCGCTCGACGAGATCCTGCACAAGCACGATTACCCGCCGCCGGTGGGCAAGCTGCTGGGCGAGGCCATCGTGCTGACGACGCTGCTCGGCTCATCCGTCAAGTTCGAGGGCCGCTTCATCCTGCAGACCCGGACCGACGGTCCGGTCTCGCTGCTGATCGTCGATTTCCGGGCACCCGACCGGCTGCGCGCCTATGCGCGCTATGACGCCTCCCGCCTCAAGCCGGGCCTCACCTCGGGTGAGCTGCTCGGCAAGGGCCATCTCGCGATGACCATCGACCAGGGGTCGAACACGAGCCGCTATCAGGGGCTGGTCGCGCTGGAGGGCGGCAGCCTGGAAGACGCGGCGCACGAGTATTTCCTGCGCTCCGAGCAGATTCCGACCCGGGTCCGCCTTGCGGTCGGCGAAGAAATGCGCGGCGGCGAGGGCGGCAAGCTGCACTGGCGCGCCGGCGGCATCATGCTGCAGTTCCTGCCGAAGGCGGCGGAACGCGCCAAGCAGGCCGATCTGCATCCCGGCGACGCGCCGGAGGGTACCGAGGCGCACAGCGTGCCTGAGGACGACGCCTGGGTCGAAGGACAGTCGCTGATCTCGACCGTCGAGGACGTCGAACTGATCGATCCCGATCTCTCCGGCGAGCGGCTGCTCTACCGCCTGTTTCACGAACGCGGCGTCCGCGTCTTCACCCCGCAACGGCTGCACGCGGAGTGCTCCTGCTCGCGCGACGCGGTGTCCGCGATGCTCAAGAGCTTCACGCCGAAGGATCGCGCCGACATGGTCAAGGACGGCAAGGTGGTTGTAACCTGCGAGTTCTGCTCGTCGGTCTACGAATTCACGCCGGACGAAGCCGGGGTGGAGTAAGGCGCGGTCGTCGCCACAACGAGCGCGTCATCACCCGCGAAAGCGGGTGACCCAGTATTCCAGAGACGTTTGTAAACGATGGATAGGCGGCGGCGTACTGGATGCCCCGCATGCGCGGAGCACGACACCACGGGCTAATTCAGTACGCGCTTGCCGTCTGGGCTCGGGCTGTCAAGCGAAAAGGTCGGCACGTCGATCTCGAAGCGCTCGCCGCTCTCGCTGACCATCAGGTAGCTGCCGGTCATGAAGCCGGAGGCGGTCGGCAGCGGCACGCCCGAGGTGTATTCGAAGCGCTCGCCGGGGGCGAGCACCGGCTGCTCGCCGACCACGCCCTCGCCGCGGACCTCCTGGCGGCGGCCGGTGGCGTCGGTGATGATCCAGTGCCGCGTGCGCAGCTGGACAGTCTCCGGGCCCGAATTGGTGATCACGATCGTGTAGGACCAGAAATATTCGCGCCGCTCAACCGACGAGCGTTCCGGCATGAAGTTCGGCTCGACGGTGACTTCGATCTGGCGGGTTACGGCGCGGTACATGCAGCAAATTCCGATGGCCTTGGAGCATGATCCGGAAAGCCTTGTCGCGGTTTTCCGGATAAGATCATGCTGAAACAGGGAGCCATCATATCGAATTGAGCCGCCGGAACCAATCGGTCGCCGGGGCGGCGAAAAGCCGGGCCGGTAGGCGCCGGTCCATCCCGGTTTCAACATAGTTCCGTTCTAGAGCGCGGCGGCATGCCGCCGGCGCCAGCGCTTTGTCCGCAAGTCGCGGGCCGATATTATCTTTTCTAGATGGTGTGCGAGTGTCCCACAGCCGACAGGGTGCTTGATGAGCTCGATTGCCGATCCCATGGCCAGTTCGCCCGCGGCTGATGTCACGGTGGCAAAGGCCAAGGCGGTCGCGCCGGCGATCACGCTGCCGGCGGCAGGCGAGCGCGAGCTGCGGCTCGACCTGTTCCGCGGGCTCGCGCTGTGGCTGATCTTCATCGATCATCTGCCGACCAATCTTCTGACCTGGCTCACCATCCGCAACTACGGATTCTCCGACGCCACCGAGATCTTCATCTTCATCTCCGGCTACACCGCGGCCTTCGTCTACGGCCGCGCGATGCTGGAGGCGGGCTTCGTGATCGCAACCGCGCGGGTGCTGCGCCGGGTCTGGCAGATCTATGTCGCGCACGTCTTCCTGTTCACGATCTTCCTCGCCGAGATCTCCTACGTCGCGACCTCGTTCGAGAACCCGCTCTATACCGAAGAGATGGGGATCATGGACTTCCTCAAGCAGCCCGACGTCACCATCGTCCAGGCGCTGCTGCTGCGCTTCCGCCCCGTCAACATGGACGTGCTGCCGCTCTACATCGTGCTGATGCTGTTCCTGCCGCTGATCCTGTGGCTGATGAAATGGACGCCCGATGTCACGCTGGGCCTGTCGGTGCTGCTCTACGCGCTGACCTGGCAGTTCGATCTTTACCTCTCGGCCTATCCGAACGGCGTCTGGGCGTTCAATCCGTTCGCCTGGCAATTGCTGTTCGTGTTCGGCGCCTGGTGCGCGCTCGGCGGCGCGCGACGGATGTCGCGCATCCTGGCGTCGCCGATCACGATGTGGATCTGCATTGCCTATCTGGTCGCGGCGTTTTTCGTGACGCTGACCTGGTACGTGCCGCAGCTCGGTCACGTCATGCCGAAGATCATTGAGCAGTGGATGTATCCGATCAACAAGACGGACCTGGACGTGCTGCGTTTCGCGCACTTCCTGGCGCTCGCCGCGCTGACCGTGCGCTTCCTGCCGCGCGATTGGCCGGGGCTGAGGTCGCCCTGGCTGCGACCTTTGATCCTGTGCGGCCAGCATTCTCTTGAGACATTCTGCCTCGGTGTCTTCCTCGCCTTTGCCGGTCATTTCGTGCTCGCCGAGGTGTCGGGCGGTGCCGCACTGCACGCCTTGATCAGCGTCTGCGGCATCCTCATCATGTGGGGCATGGCGTGGATCATTTCGTGGTACAAGCATTCCGCCGACAAAGGCGCCTCGCGAACGAAGGGCGCCGGCGGCAACGCTGATCTGGCGGGAGGGGGAGCATGAAATCCGCGCGGACGACGCTGGGTCTGGCGGTGCTGGCCGCGTGTCTTGCGGCCGCCCCGGCGCGGGCCGGTGACGCCGCCGCGGCCGAACCGCCGCAGCAGCCTTGCGAGGTCCCGGCCTATCTGTTGGCGACCGAGAGCTCGCTGCCGAAGGTCACCGACGCCGTCAAGGGCGGGCGCCCGCTGGAGGTGCTCGTGGTCGGCAGCCGCTCCTCCACCATCCCCGCCAACGAGCCGAGCGCCTACCCGGCCCAGTTGCAGGCGGCGCTGAAGGAGGCATTGCCGACGGCGACGATCAATCTATCCGTAGAATTACAGGCAAAACGCACGGCCGAGGAGACCGGAGGAGCCCTCGTTAATCTTGTTGAGGCAAAAAAGCCGACTTTGGTGATCTGGCAGACCGGAACCGTGGATGCTATGCGAGCGGTCGATCCCGATGATTTCCGCGGCGCTGTCGACGACGGAGTTGTTGCGTTGCGGAACGCTGGGGTCGACGTGGTTTTGGTCAATCTGCAATACAGCCCGCGTACGGAGACGATGATCTCTGCGCCGCCATATCTCGACAATATGCGTGTGGTGGCACAGCAGCACGATGTCCCGCTGTTCGACCGGTTCGCGATCATGAAGCAGTGGAGCGATGCGGGATATTTTGACCTGTTCAGCACCTCGCACGGTGTCGATCTCGCCAAGCGCGTGCATGGCTGTCTCGGCCGCGCGCTGTCGAAATTCGTGATCGACGCTGCCCATCTCGGCTCGGTGCAGCAGAATTGAAGGATCTGGAGTTAATGAGTTTTGCCGTCCCTTTTTGCCCGACCGCATGGCGGAGCGTGTCCGCCATTGCCGCGCTCCTGCTGCTGATGCCTGCCGCGATCGCACCGCTTCATGCGCAAACCGCGCAGGCCGACCAGCATGCAGCGCTGTCGCCGGGCGGAAAAGCCGACGGCGCGAAGCCTGATGCGGCTGCGGCGACGACGGCCGCTCCGGCGAGCCCCACCGACCAGCGCAGCGCGGCCGCCGCGGCGATCGACAAGGTCAAGCAGGCTGCGAAATCCGCCAGCGACATCTTCCGCCGCGTGCCCTGCCTGCAGCCCAAGGGCGTGCCGAACACGACCGGCTCGCTGCCGCATGTCGCCGCCAAGCTCGCCGAGGGCCGGCCCGTCGTCATCGTCGCGTTCGGATCGTCCTCGACCCAGGGCTACGGCTCGTCGGCGCCGGAATTCACCTATCCCAACCGGCTCGCCGCACAATTGCGCCGGCACTATCCGTCCGCCGACATCACCGTGCTCAATCGCGGCATCGGTGGCGAGGATGCGCCGGAGATGATGAAGCGGCTGCAGACCCAGGTGATCGACGTGCACCCGGATCTTGTGATCTGGCAGGTCGGCACCAATGCGGTGCTGCGCAACCTCGATCAGCACGCGACCGGCAAGCAGATCGAGGACGGCGTGGCGCGCATCCAGGCCGCGGGCGCCGACGTGGTGCTGGTCGATCCGCAATATTCGCCGCGCGTTACCGAGCGGCCCGAAAGCGCGCGCGGCATGGTGAAGCTGCTCAGCCGCATCGCTGCGCTGCGTCACGTCGGCATCTTCCCGCGCTTCGAGGTGATGCGCGACTGGCACGAGCAGCAGGCGATCCCGATCAACGATTTCGTCATCTCCGACGGCCTGCACATGAACGACTGGGGCTACGCCTGCTTCGCACAGCTGCTCGGCGACGACATCATCCGCTCGGTCGGCCAGATCAAGCTCGGCGTCAATGTCCCCTCCGATGTGCGGGCGTATCGGCCGATGTGATCTGGGTGACCGCGCAGGAGGTGCATTCCCTCTCCCGCTTGCGGGGGAGGGTTGGGGTGGAGATCTCTCCGCGATGGGAATAGGCTTCGTGGGGCGAGAGCCCCCACCCGGATCGCATCTGTCGATGCGACCTCCCCCGCAAGCGGGAGAGGTCGCCGCGAGTCTGCCGCCGGACCGCTCCAACCTAACGTTCCACCCAAGCTTGACGTTGCCGCGGTAATCCGCTCCTTTGGCCCGATAAATCACCTTCGGGATGCCTTAAGGAAACGCTCATGTCTTTCGTGCTGGCCATCGATCAGGGCACCACCTCGTCGCGCGCGATGGTGTTCCGCAGCGACATCTCCATCGCCGCGGCCGCGCAGCAGGAATTCCCGCAGCATTTCCCCGCCTCGGGCTGGGTCGAGCACGAGCCGGAGGATATCTGGACCTCGACCGTGATGGTGTGCCGCGAGGCGCTGGAGAAGGCCGGGTTGAAGGCGAAGGATATCGCCGCGATCGGCATCACCAACCAGCGCGAGACCACCGTGGTGTGGGACCGCGCCACCGGGCAGGCCGTGCACCGCGCCATCGTCTGGCAGGACCGCCGCACCGCCGACATCTGCGCCGCGCTCAAGGCCGAGGGCCACGAGCCCGCGATCTCCGCCAAGACCGGCCTGATCATCGATCCCTATTTCTCCGGCACCAAGGTCGCATGGATCCTCGATCATGTGCCGGGCGCGCGCGAGCGTGCCGAGCGCGGCGAGCTGTTGTTCGGCACCGTCGACTGCTACCTGCTGTGGCGGCTCACCGGCGGCAAGGTGCACGCCACCGACGCCACCAACGCCTCGCGCACGCTGCTGTTCAACATCCACACCGGCGAATGGGATGACGATCTCATCAAGCTGCTGCGCGTGCCGCGCTCGATGCTCCCGGAGGTGAAGGATTCCTCCGCCCGCTTCGGCGAGAGCAGCGCCGATCTGTTCGGCGGCCCGATCGCGATCTCCGGCATCGCCGGCGACCAGCAGGCCGCGACCATCGGCCAGGCCTGCTTCGAGCCGGGCATGATGAAATCGACCTACGGCACCGGCTGCTTCGCGCTGCTCAACACGGGCGCGACGCCGGTCGTCTCGAAGAACAAGCTGCTCACCACCATCGCCTATCAGCTCGGGGGCATGCGCACTTATGCCCTCGAGGGCTCGATCTTCGTTGCCGGATCCGCCGTGCAGTGGCTGCGCGACGGGCTTGGCATCATCAAGCATGCGGCCGAGACCGGCCCGCTCGCCGACAAGTCCGATTCCATGCAGAGCGTCTATCTGGTGCCGGCTTTCGTCGGCATGGGCGCGCCGTACTGGAATCCGCGCGTGCGCGGCGCGCTGTTCGGCTTGACCCGCAACACCGGCCCGGCCGAGCTTGCGCATGCGACGCTGGAGAGTGTCTGCTACCAGACCTTCGATCTGTGGGCCGCGATGCGTACCGACTGGCCGGAGGCCAACGCCGCCAACACCGTGCTGCGCGTCGACGGCGGCATGACGGCATCCGACTGGACCATGCAGCGCCTCGCCGATCTGCTCAACGCGCCGGTCGATCGCCCGATGATCCAGGAGACCACGGCGCTGGGTGCCGCCTATCTCGCCGGACTCAGCGCCGACGTCTATCCGGAGCCCGCGAAATTCGCCGACAACTGGCGGCTCGAGCACCGCTTCAAGCCGGCGATGAGCCAGGCCACGCGCGAGCGCAAGCTCGCCGGCTGGGCCCGCGCCGTAAAGGGCGTGCTGGCAAGCGACGAGGGGGAATAGGGGTGAACTAGTTTGATCCGGTCGGGACGGCAGACTCGCTGGACCTCTCCCGCGAGCGGGAGAGGGCACCTTTCCTTCCGGTTCGAGCCGGTTACTCGCGTACTGATCTACTTCGCCTGCATCTCCTGCAGATCGAGCATCGCCTGCAACGTGAAAACAGAGGTCGCGTGATGCTGCTGCCCGATGGCTACTCGGATGTCCCCGCCGGCAAGATCGCCGCGGTGGTCACCCATCTCGAGATGATCGCGCGTCCACCGCAGCGCAACAACCCGTCCGGTGCATGGCGCCTGCGCCGGGTCGAGCGGCCCGCGCTCGACTGGTACCGCGATCTCTATCGCCGCGTCGGCGAGGAATGGCTGTGGTTCTCCCGCACACGGCTGAGTGACGCGGAGCTCGCCGCACTCATCCATGCGCCCGGCGTCGAGGTCTACGCGCTGGTCGCCGAGGGTCGCGACGAAGGCCTGCTCGAACTGGATTTCCGCGAGCCCGGCGATTGCGAGCTCGTCTTCTTCGGCGTCAGCTCAAACCTGATCGGCAGCGGCGCCGGCCGCTATCTGATGAACCGCGCGCTCGAGCTTGCCTGGAGGAACGACGTCGGGCGCGTCTGGGTGCACACCTGCACCTTCGATCACCCGTCCGCACTCGCCTTCTACCAGCGCTCCGGCTTTCGTCCGTTTCGGCGGCAGATCGAAGTGGCTGATGATCCGCGGCTCGACGGGACTGCACCGCGCGATGCGGCGAAGCATGTGCCGATGATAGGGTAAATGGATAGGCCAGCTCCGCGTGCGTCCCTCGTGCAAGCTCCAGCGCGACCCACGACCAAAGATCATGATCTTGTTGCAACGCGGCGCAGCCCATCTAGGATGGTGCAAAGCGCAACCTTTGACCTCGGCGCGGCCGTCTCTCTTCGAAATGCCCGGCTTTCGAAGCATGGTCCGCTGCGGCATGACCGACGAGATGACACATGTTCCTGATCGGCCAATACGACTCGCCCTTCGTTCGCCGCACGGCGATCGCGCTCAGGCTCTATGGCTTCAACTTCCAGCACAAGCCGTGGTCGACCTTCGGCGATGCCGAGCTGATCGCACCCTACAACCCGCTGCGCCGGGTGCCGACGCTGGTGCTCGACGACGGCGAGGCGCTGATCGATTCGGCCGCGATCCTCGATTATCTCGACGAGACCGTCGGGCCCGAGCGTGCCATGCTGCCGCCGAGGGGGCAGGAGCGGCGCCACCAGCTCCGCATCTGCGCGATCGCCACCGGGCTCGGCGACAAGTCGGTGAGCCTCGTCTATGAGAGCGTGCTGCGCGAGGAGCGGCTCAAGCTCTGGGTCGATCGTTGCGAGGCGCAGATCACGGGCGCGCTCGATGCGCTGGAGAAGGAGCGCAGCACGATCACGACGCCCTATCTGTTCGGCGAGCGCATCGGGCATTCCGACATCGCACTGGCCTGCGCGCTGCGCTTCACCGGCGAAGCGCATCCGCATCTGTTCGACCATCGCTACCAAGCGCTGAAGGCCCACGCTGAACGCTGCGAGGCGCTGCCGGTGTTCAAGGAGATCGTGCAGCCGCTGGCGCCACCGAAGGGGTAGGCGTTCCGGCAAGGGGTGCGACAAATCACCCCGACGGGCAAATTTCCGCTTCGCGTTTGACCCAACTCAGGTGTTGAATCCGCGCGTCTCACCCGATCGAGGGGCGGATCGCGATCGTCACGAACGCGGCGTGAGATGCGGTGGACGCGGATTGCGCAACTGACGAGTGCGCATGAGGCGGACGGTGAAGTCGTGTGGTCTCGACGCCCCAGTGGCAGGTGTCTCCTCGCAAGATGCAAAGCGCGTCTTCGCGAAGACGGTGACAAAAAAGCCAAGTCTCGCCGGGGAGAGCACGAAGTAAGCCGTAACCCATCGCGCAGGGAAAGCCGGAGTGTTTTCCGATTTCACCTGTGGTCCTACCTCCCGTGCTTTCCATTTGCACGGGACCCATGGGTGCGATCGGCACCCGGCTTTCCCTGCGCCCTCTGATCAAGGAGAGGGTGAAACGAGATGCAGAACTCGGGCGATTCACGTCGCGAGACTGCGAACCCATATCCCTCAATCGTCATGCCCCGCGCATGCGGGGCTCCAGTACACCGCGTCTCGGCTCAAACACCGACGTCGCTGGAATACTGGATCACCCGCATTCGCGGGTGATGACAGTGCGACAGGCTGTTTGACAATTGAACGCGTCCTCCAGGTCGTCTCGGTTATCACCGGGACGAATCGAGAGAGACCTCGGCGCGATCGACGGCTTCGATTGCGTACTACTTCGCGCGCATCGCCTCCGGCGTGTCGGGCTGCGCCGAGGGGTGCGCCTTGGCAAAGGCGGGCAGCGCCATCGCGGTCTCGTGGATGCGTTTCACGGTCGGCCAGGGCGCGAGGTTGATCTGCTGGTTGATTGCCGCGGTGACATGGCTGACCAGGCAGATGTCGGCGAGACCAGGTGCATCGCCGTGGCAGAACTGACCGGTCGCCTTGGCGCCGGCGAGGTGGCCTTCGAGCGCGACCAGCGTCTCGACCGTCCAGTGCCGCCGCCAGGCGTTCTGCTGGTTGTCGCGCAGATCGAGCTCGCGGTCGAGATAGCGCCGCACCCGCGGCGTCAGCAGCGGATGGCCCTCGCAGGCGACCATCAGCGCCAGCGCGCGCACCCGCGCCCGGCCGAGCGTGTCGGCCGGCAGCAGCGGCGGGGTCGGATAGGTCTCGTCGAGATAGTCGATGATCGCGAGCGACTGCACCAGCACGGTGCCGTCATCGGTGACCAGCGCCGGCAGCGCCATCTGCGGATTGATCTTGCGATAGGCATCAGTGCGGTGCGCATCCGCATCGATGTCGACCAGGATCACCTCGGCCGGCACCTGTTTCAGGTTGAGCGCGATCCGCACCCGAAAGCTCGCCAGCGACCGCCAGAAGGAGAAGAATTGCATGGGCAGCTTACTCCGCTCGTCATGCGCGGACTTGATCCGCGTATCCATCGACGTCAGCGAGAAGATTGTTGGAAGATGGATCGCCGGGTCAAGCCCGGCGATGACAAGTGTCAGGGCAATCGTAACCCGGATGAAGCGCAAGCGAAATCCGGGATCGGCGACCGTTCAATCGCAGCTACCCCGGATTGCGCTTCGCTGCATCCGGGCTACGGCGCCGAAGAGCTACCCCACGCCCACTTTCTTCTTCCGCCAGGCGAGATGAACGGCGCAGGTGCAGCCCTGCGGGTGCGAGGCGAGGTCCGCTTCGGTAACGTCGTTGGCTGGCGTGGCCGCCGGCGCGATCGCGGGCTCCTTCGCGCCATCCTGCGACGGGATGTAGTTCAGGATCGGCGCCAGCCAGCGCTCGATCTCTGCAGGCGTCATGTCCTTGCGCGCGGCGTAATCCTCGACCTGGTCGCGCTCGATCTTGCCGACGCCGAAATAGAAGCTCGCAGGGTTCGAGAAGTAGAGCCCCGAGACCGAGGAGCCCGGCCACATCGCAAAGCTCTCGGTGAGCTTCACGCCGGCGGTGTTCTCGGCATCGAGCAGCGCAAACAGCGTCCGCTTCTCGGTATGGTCGGGCTGCGCCGGATAGCCCGGCGCGGGACGGATGCCGTCGTACTTCTCGAGGATCAGATCCTCCGACGACCAGGCCTCGTCAGGCGCATAGCCCCAGAACTCCTTGCGCACGCGCTGGTGCATGCGCTCGGCAAAGGCCTCGGCCAACCGGTCGGCCAGCGCCTTGCACAGGATCGAGGAATAGTCGTCATTGGCGTTCTTGAAGCGGTCGGCGACAGCATCTTCGCCGATGCCGGCGGTGACGACGAAACCGCCGATATAGTCCGCCACGCCCGACTCCTTCGGCGCGATGAAATCCGACAGCGCGGCGTTGAAGCGGCCCTCGCGCTTCTCGAGCTGCTGGCGCAGCGTATGGAAGGTCGCGATCTTCTCGCTTCGCGTCTCGTCGGCATAGACTTCGATGTCGTCGCCGACCGTGTTGGCCGGCCAGAAGCCGATCGTGGCGCGGGCGGTGAACCACTTCTCCTTGATGATCGTGTCGAGCATCTTGCGCGCGTCGTCATAGAGCGAGCGGGCAACCTCGCCGATCTTGGGATCGTCGAGGATCGCCGGGAAGCGGCCGGCCAGTTCCCAGGTCTGGAAGAATGGTGTCCAGTCGATGAATTCCGCGAGCTCGGCGAGGTCGTAGGCGTCAAAGCTCTTCAGGCCGAAGAACGCCGGCTGCTTCGGCGGCGCGGCGGCGAAGTCGATCGCGACCTTGTTGGCACGGGCGTCAGCGAGCTTCAGCCGCTTCTTGTCGGCCTGAGCGCGGAAATGCGCCGCCGAGATCTTGGCGTATTCGGCGCGCACCTCGGCGGCATAGGCCTGCTTCTTCTCGGGCGACAGCAGCGAGGAGGCGACCCCGACCGCGCGGCTCGCGTCATTGACGTGCACCACCGGCCCGCCCGGATAGTTCGGGTCGATCTTCACGGCGGTATGCACCCGGCTGGTGGTGGCGCCGCCGATCAGAAGCGGCAGCTTCAGGCCCTGCCGCTCCAGTTCGCCGGCGAGGAAGCTCATCTCGTCGAGCGAGGGCGTGATCAGGCCGGACAGGCCGATGATGTCGGCGCCTTCGGCCTTCGCGGTCTCGATGATCTTGTTGGCGGGCACCATCACGCCAAGGTCGATGACCTCGAAATTGTTGCACTGGAGCACGATGCCGACGATGTTCTTGCCGATGTCGTGGACGTCGCCCTTGACGGTCGCGAGCACGATCTTGCCGGCGGCGCTGCGGCCATCGCCGGTCACGCCGTTGGCGAGGTTGCGCGCCTTCTCCTCCTCCATGAACGGCATCAGATAGGCGACCGCCTGCTTCATCACGCGTGCCGACTTCACCACCTGCGGCAGGAACATCTTGCCGTCGCCGAAGAGATCGCCGACCACGTTCATGCCGGCCATCAGCGGCCCCTCGATGACATCGAGCGGGCGGGCGGCATTCTGCCGGGCGGCCTCGGTATCTTCCTCGATAAATTCGGTGATGCCGTGCACCAGCGCATGGCTCAGCCGCTTCTCGACCGGCCATTCGCGCCAGGCGAGGTCGGCCTCCTTGGCCTGCTTCTCCTTGCCGCGGAATTTCTCGGCGAGCGCCAGCAGCCGCTCGGAGGCGCTCGCGTCGCGATTGAGGATCACGTCCTCGCACACCTGGCGCAGCTCGGGGTCGATGTCGTCATAGACGATCATCTGTCCGGCATTGACGATGCCCATGTCCATGCCGGCGTGAATCGCGTGATACAGGAACACCGAGTGCATCGCCTCGCGCACCGGCTCGTTGCCGCGGAACGAGAACGACAGATTGGAGACGCCGCCCGAGATGTGGGCGCCCGGCAGGTTCTTCCGGATCCAGCGCGTCGCCTCGATGAAGTCGACGCCGTAATTGTTGTGCTCCTCGAGGCCGGTCGCGATCGCGAAGATGTTCGGATCGAAAATGATGTCCTCTGGCGGGAAGTCGAGCCTGTTGACCAGGATGTCGTAGGCGCGCTTGCAGATCTCGATCTTGCGCGTGAAGGTGTCGGCCTGTCCGGTCTCGTCGAACGCCATCACCACCACAGCCGCGCCGTGGCGCCTCGCGACTGTCGCCTCGTGGATGAATTTCTCCTCGCCTTCCTTCAGCGAGATCGAGTTCACAATCGGCTTGCCCTGGATGCATTTCAGGCCGGCCTCGATGACGTGGAATTTCGAGGAGTCGACCATCACGGGCACCCGTGCGATGTCGGGCTCGGCGGCGACGAGGTTGAGGAACGTCACCATCGCCGCTTCCGAATCGAGCAGGCCCTCGTCCATGTTGACGTCGATCACCTGGGCGCCGTTCTCGACCTGGTCGCGGGCGACCTGAAGGGCTGCGGTGTAATCGCCGGCGGTGATCAGCTTGCGGAAGCGCGCCGAGCCGGTGACATTGGTGCGCTCGCCGACGTTCACGAAGGGGATCGCATCGGTCAGCGTGAACGGCTCGAGGCCGGACAACCGCAGCCGCGGTGCGATCTCGGGTACCACGCGCGGCTTGTGCGGGGCAACGGCCCTGGCGATCGCGGCGATATGGTCGGGGGTGGTGCCGCAGCAGCCGCCGACGATGTTCACGAGGCCGTCGCGCGCGAACTCGCCGATCAGCCGCGCCATGTAGTCCGGCGTCTCGTCATACTGGCCGAACTCGTTGGGCAGGCCGGCGTTCGGATAGGCACAAACGAGCGTGTCGGCAACGCGGCCGATATCCGCGATGTGACTACGCAGATCCTCCGCGCCCAGGGCGCAGTTGAAGCCGATAGTGATCGGCCTGGCGTGCCGCACCGAATGCCAGAACGCCTCCGGCAACTGGCCGGAGAGCAGGCGGCCGGACTTGTCGGTGATGGTGCCGGAGATCATCACGGGCACGTCGATGCCGCGCTCCTCGATGATCTCGGCGATCGCGTAGAGCGCGGCCTTGGCGTTCAGCGTGTCGAAGATAGTCTCGACCAGCAGCATATCGGCGCCGCCGTCGAGCAAACCGCGCGCCTGCTCGCCATAAGCCTTGCGCAAATCGTCGAAGGTCACCGCGCGGTAGCCGGGGTTCGACACGTCGGGCGAGATCGAGGCGGTGCGGTTGGTCGGGCCCAGCGCGCCGGCCACGAAGCGCTGCCTGCCGTCTTCGGCCGAGACACGCTCGGCGGCGGCGCGCGCCAGCTTCGCGCCCTCGCGGTTCAGCTCATAGGCGAGGTCCGACATGTCGTAGTCGGCCTGCGCGATCGAGGTCGAGGAGAAGGTGTTGGTCGCGACGATGTCGGCGCCGGCGCGCAAATAGGCGGCGTGGATGTCCTCGATCGCCTTCGGCTGCGTGAGGATCAAAACGTCGTTGTTGCCCTTGATATCGCGATGGAAGTCCTTGAAGCGCTCGCCGCGGAAGGCGGCTTCATCGAACTGCAGGCCCTGGATCATGGTGCCCATGGCGCCGTCGAGCACCAGGATGCGCTCGCGGGCAGCCGCGAGCAGGGCGGTACGCTTCGGAGAAACAGGCACTGTCATGGGTCAGGCAGCTTTCTGGGCACCGTTCGGCCGGATGCCGAGCAGATGGCTGATCGCGAACACGAGGTCCGCGCGGTTCATGGTGTAGAAATGGAAGGTGTCGACGCCGTGCTTGAACAGCTTCTGCACCTGGCCGGCGGCGACGGTGGCGGCGACCAGCTTGCGGGTCTCGGCGTCGTTGTCGAGGCCGTCGAACTTCTCGGCGAGCCAGTCCGGCACGCTGGTGCCGGCGCGGGTCACGAAATTGCGGGCCTGCTTGAAATTGTGCATCGGCATGATGCCCGGCACGATCGGGATCTCGATGCCGCGCGCCCGCACCCTGTCGACGTAGCGGTAATAGAGCTCGTTGTCGAAGAACACCTGGGTGATCGCGCGCGCAGCACCGGCATCGACCTTGGCCTTCAGCGTATCGATGTCGGCGTCGAAGCTGGCGGCTTCTGGATGCTTCTCGGGATAGGCCGACACCGAGATCTCGATATCGGGATGGCGCTTCTTGATCCCGGCGACGAGCTCGGCCGAGCTCTGGTAGCCGTCGGGATGGGTGAAATAGGGCGTGCCGATGCCGCCCGGCGGATCGCCGCGCAACGCCACGATGTGGCGGACGCCGACCTCGTGGTAGCGGTCGACGATCTCGTCGATCTCGCCGCGCGTGGCGCCGACGCAGGTCAGATGCGCCGCCGGCAGCAGCTCGGTCTCCCGCAAGATGCGGGTGATGGTCGAATGGGTGCGCTCGCGGGTCGAGCCGCCGGCGCCATAGGTCACCGACACGAAGTTCGGCGTCAGTGGCGCCAGACGCTTGATGGCCTCCCAGAGATTGCGCTCCATCTCCTCGGTCTTCGGCGGGAAGAACTCGAAGGAGATCTTGGGAGTCTTGAGCGCGCGGTGCCCGTTCGACGCGGGCGAGACGATCTCGGTCATGATACGCAAAGGTCTCCGCAACACGTGGGCAGGCGTCTGGCTTGAATATGGACGCCTTAAGATAAGCGAAACGGCCTTCTCCATACAGCCCATCGTATATGGGAAATTGCCCATTGTAGATAGATATGCGGTCCAAATGGCTCAGAGAACAAGGAGAGTGGGTGGCAATCGATGGTCTCATCGTAAAATACCAATGTGTTGAAATTGTTGAGAAAAATATGAAAGCGTAACAAACGGTTACGTTGGCAATAAATGTGGGCAGGGTCGTGTCGTTAGCGAATTGTCGTATTTCGTCCCAATCTGCACGACGGACGCGGTCACGAGCATCGACCTTCCGGCGCGGGACTGACCTGCGCGGCCCGGGTCTTTGTCGGCTCTGCGGGCCACACTAGGTTGAGCGCCATGATCCCGCTGTCCGTCCTCGACCTTTCCGTCGTCACATCAGGCATCAGACCTGCCGCCGCGCTGCGCAACAGCATCGACCTGGCGCGCCATGTCGATGACCTCGGCTATAGCAGGTATTGGCTCGCCGAGCACCACAACCTCGCGTCGGTCGCGAGTCCCGCACCCGACCTGATGATCGGGCAGATCGCGGCGGTGACGCAGAACATCCGCGTCGGCTCCGGCGGCGTGATGCTGCCGAACCATGCGCCGCTCGTGGTCGCTGAGCGCTTCAAGATGCTGGAGGCGCTGTTTCCCGGCCGGATCGATCTCGGCCTCGGCCGCGCGCCTGGCACCGATGGCGCCACGGCTTACGCGCTGCGCAGCCGGCTCGACCGCCACGAGGGCGACGATTTCCTCGAGCGGCTGCATGAGCTGACCTTGTGGGAGACGCGCGATTTCCCCGCCGGTCATCCCTACAACAAGGTGGTGGCGATGCCGGACGACTCGCCGTTGCCGCCAATCTGGCTGCTCGGCTCGAGCGATTACTCCGCCGAGCTCGCGGCGCAGGTCGGGATGGGCTTTGCCTTCGCACACCATTTTGCGACCCATGATGCGATCGCCGCTATGACCAACTATCGCGCGCATTTCACGCCGTCGGGCTGGCGCGCCGCGCCGCAGGCGATCCTTGCGGTCGCCGTCGTCGCGGCCGAGACGGATGCGGAGGCCGAGAAGCTCGCGATGTCGATGGATCTCAACCGGCTGCGCCGCGACCGCGGCCAGTATCTGCCGCTGCCGAGCGTCGAGGAGGCGGAGGCCTATCCCTACACCGACGCCGATCGCGCCTCGATCGCACGCAACCGCTCCCGCTTCTTCGTCGGCAGCCCCGCGACCGTGATGACCAAGCTGCAGCCGCTGATCGCGGCGACCCAGGCGGACGAATTGATGGTGGTCACCGCGGTCTACGACCACGACGCGCGGAAGAAATCGTACAGCCTGCTCGCCGAGGCGTTCGGGCTGAGCAAGAAGGTGGCGGCCTAGTCCTGCCGCTCGCTGAAGGTCGCGCGGAAGGGGTGGCCGGGATAGACGCCGACGATGCGGAATTCGCGCGAGAAGAATTTCAATTCCTCCAGCGCAAAGGCAAGGCCGCGGTCGTTCGGATGGCCGTCGACGTCGGCATAGAATTGCGTGGCGAAGAAATTGCCGTCGACCATGTAACTCTCGAGCTTGGTCATGTTGACGCCGTTGGTGGCAAAGCCGCCCAGCGCCTTGTAGAGCGCCGCGGGCAGGTTACGCACCCGGAAGACAAAAGTGGTGACCAGCGGCCCCGAGCCCTGTTCGGCCCATTTGGCCTCACGCGCCAGCACCACGAAGCGGGTGGTGTTGTGGGCCTCGTCCTCGATGTCCTCGGCCAGGATGTCGAGGCCGTAGATCTCGGCGGCGAGACGCGAGGCGATCGCCGCCACGCTGCTGTCGCCGCGGTGGGCGATGTCGCGCGCGCTGCCGGCGGTGTCGCCGGCGACGAGCGGCCGGATGCCGAGCTTGCGGATCATGCGCCGGCACTGGCCGAGCGCGTGGACGTGGCTTTCCACGGTCTTGATGTCGGCGAGCTTGGTGCCCTTGATCGCCATTAACTGGTGGCGGACCGGCAGGAACCACTCGCCGACGATGAACAGGCCGGAATCCGGCAGCAGATGGTGGATGTCGGCGACGCGGCCGGCGACCGAGTTCTCGATCGGGATCATGCCGAGATCGGCCTCGCCCGAGGAGATCGCGGCCAGCGCGTCCTCGAAGGTCGGGCAAGGCATCGGCTCGGCGTCCGGATAGGCCTCGACGATCGCGATATGGGAATTGGCGCCAGGCTCGCCCTGGAACGCGATTTTCAGCTTCTTGGTCATGGTCTCTTTCCTGCGGGGCCTTTTAGCACCCGGTCAGGCTTTGGAAAGTATCTGCCTGGCGGTTTCGAGGTCGGCCGGGGTGTCGACGCCCCGCGGGACGGTGTCGACGATCGTGATGTCAATCCGCATGCCGGCCTCCAGGGCGCGAAGCTGCTCGAGCTTCTCCTGCAATTCCAGCGGCGAGGGCGGCAGCCGCACAAACCGCTCAAGCGCTGCGCGGCGGTAGGCATAGAGGCCGATATGATGGTAGCGCGGACCGTCGCCATGGGGCGCGGTGGCGCGGGTGAAATAGAGCGCGCGGAGCCGGTTCGCCCCGATCGGCGAGCCGACCGCCTTGACGACGCTGGGGGCACGGTCCTCCTCCTCGGTGTGGATTTGCGAGGCCAGCGTCGAAATATCGACAGCAGGGTCGGCCAGTGCCGGCATCACGCTGCGGATGGTGTCCGGCGTGATGGTCGGGAAATCGCCCTGCAGATTGACCACGATCTCGGCGGTCCGGTCCGGATCGAGGATCGTCATCGCCTCATGGACCCGATCCGACCCGGACGGATGGTCGGCGCGGGTCATCACCACCTCGCCGCCCGCGGCCTTCACTGCGTCGGCGATCTCCGCCGTGTCGGTGGCGACCGCAACCCGGCCGATCCGGGCCGCTTCGGCTCGCCGCAGCACGTGGACGATCATCGGCTGGCCCGCGATGTCCAAGAGCGGCTTTCCCGGCAGCCGCGTGGCGGCCATGCGGGCGGGAATCAGCACCAGGGCACGTGGTTCGGTCATTCGTGTCGGGGCCCGTCCGGCCTGCGGAAATTGATGGGGAGGGGGTTGAATCCGGCGCGTTTATACGGGTTGCCAGAGCGCGGGCAAACCGATATCTCAAACGCTGCTTGGGGGGCGGTGCGATAGGCCGATTCCCAGGTCCTTCCGCGCGGCCGTATTCCCGGCCTGAAGTCGACATTCAAGGCCCGGAGCCTGACCCAAAATGGACTCCTTCGAACTCAATAAAATTCTCGGTGCGCTTCTCGGCACCTGCATTGTTGTCCTGGTGACGAGCTTTGCCGCTGGCGCGGTGTTCACGCCGAAGGCGCCGGAGAAGCCGGGCTTTGAGATCGCGGCGAAGGAGGAGGCCCCCGCTGGTGGCGGCGAGGCTGCCCCGGCCAAGTCGGAGCCGATCGAGAAGCTCCTGCAGACCGCCTCGGCGGAGAAGGGCGCTGCCGCGGCCAAGAAGTGCCAGGCCTGCCACACCTTCGAGAAGGGCGGTCCGAACCGCGTCGGTCCGAACCTCTATGGCATCGTCAACGAGCCCCGGGGCGAGGGCCGCGGCTTCAACTTCTCGGCCGCGATGAAGGCCAAGGGCGGCACCTGGACCTTCGACGACCTCAACAAGTTCCTCACTAACCCGAAGGGCTTCATCCCGGGCACCGCGATGGGTTTCGCCGGCGTTCCGAAGGACAGCGAGCGCGCCGACATCATCGCCTATCTGAACTCGAATTCGGACCATCCCGCTCCGGTCCCGACGGCTTCGAAGTAGCGATTTGCTTTTCGCGATTACGCGGGAACGAAACGGCCAGGCAATGCCTGGCCGTTTTCGCATGGGTATTGAGTGTCGCGGGCTTGTTATCGGGACGTTTCGCCGCACCGGAACCATTCTTGGGTTACTATCATGAGGAAAAAGCAACGTAATTTGTCGAACCGTTGCCTTATATTGGGTCCCATGTAACCGGGGGGCCGCGAGCAGGAAAGACGAATTTGGCGATCACCCGACGACATCTTCTTCAAGGCAGCGCACTGGCCGCAATGGCTCCCGCGCTTGGGCTCAACTCCGGCTTGTCCACGGTCACGCCGGCCTTCGCGGATAGCGCCCCGAACGGGCTCAAATGGCGGCATGGCCTGTCGCTGTTCGGCAACGTCAAATACCCAGCCGACTTCAAGCGATTTGACTATGTCAATCCGGATGCACCGAAGGGCGGCCTTGCCCGGCAAATCGCCATCGGCACTTTCGATAATTTCAACATCGTCGTCTCGGGCGTGAAAGGTTCCATCGCAGGCGGTGTCGCGCAGATCTATGAATCGCTGACCACGCCTTCGCTCGACGAAGTCTCGACCGAGTATGGATTGCTGGCGGAGGCTGCAAGTTATCCCGACGACTTCTCCTATGTCGTTTATCGCCTGCGCCCTCAGGCAAAGTGGCACGACGGAGCGCCCGTTACCCCGGAAGACGTGATCTTTTCGCTCGGCGCCTTCAAGACGCACCATCCGATGTTCTCTGCCTACTACAGCCATGTGGTGCGGGCGGAGAAAATCAGCGATCGCGAAGTGAGGTTTGTCTTCGACATGCCGGGCAATCGCGAACTGCCGCAGATCGTGGGCCAACTGACGATCCTGCCCAGGCACTGGTGGGAGGGCACCGATGGCCAAGGCCGCACGCGTGATGTCTCCGCGACAACACTGGAGAAGCCGCTCGGGTCGGGGCCATATCGGATCAAGGATTTTGTCGCGGGACGGACTGTGACTTTGGAACGGGTCAAGGACCATTGGGCGCGCGACCTCGCGACCAATGTCGGCTCCAACAATTTCGACGAGCTGCGTTACGAGTACTTCAGGGATCCCACGGTCGCGATCGAGGCGTTCAAGGCCGATCAGATCGATTGGCGTACGGAGAACAGCGCGAAGGCCTGGGCCACCGCGTATGATTTTCCGGCCGTCACCGACAAGCGCGTGGTGCTGGAGGAGTTTCCCAACCGCAGTTCCGGCATCATGCAAGCCTTCGCGCCGAACCTGCGTCGCGCCAAATTCGCCGATCCGCGCGTCCGGCGAGCTTTGAACTTTGCCTTCGACTTCGAGGAAGTAAACAAGCAGCTGTTCTTCGGCCAGTACAAGCGCATCACCAGCTACTTCGACGGCGCCGAGGAGTTGATGGCGACAGGCCTTCCACAGGACAAGGAGCTTCGCATTCTCGAACCGTTGCGTGAACAGGTGCCGGCCGAAGTATTCACGACGGTCTACACCAATCCGGTCGGGGGAAACCCTGAAGCCGTGCGCGCCAATCTTCGCGAGGCGTTGCGCCTGCTCAAGGAGGCCGGCTACGAGGTGCGCGACCGCAAGCTGGTGAACTCAAAGAGCGGCGAGCCCTTCTCGATCGAATTGCTCAGCCAGGATCCGAATTTTGAAAGGGTCATGCTGGCCTACAAGCCCTCACTCGAGCGGCTTGGAATGTCGGTCAGTGTGCGCACGATTGATCCAATTCAATATGAGAACCGACTTCGCGATTGGGATTTCGACATTGTTGTCGGGTCCTGGCCGGAATCCCTCTCTCCCGGCAATGAGCAGCGCGAATTTTGGGGAACGAAAGCCGCTGACGCGCCGGGATCCCGCAATATCGTCGGCATCAAGAACCCGGTGATCGACAAGCTGATCGAGCGGGTGATTTTTGCGACGGATCGCGAAGATCTCGTCGCTGCAACCAAAGCGCTCGACCGCGTGTTGTTGTGGAATCATTACGTCGTCCCGCAATGGAACTATCCGAAGGTGCGTACGGCGCGCTGGGATCGGTTCGGTCGCCCGGCACAGTTGCCGAAGTACGGTCTCTCGGGATTCCCGTTGATCTGGTGGTACGACGCCGACAAGGCGGCCAAGCTCAAGAGTTCATAAGGTCAAGGATTCGCGCATGGCGCTACTCACCCGTCGGCACGCACTCGGTCTCGGCATCGGTGCGTTGAGCGCTGCAGGATTTCGCGCAGCCCCGGCAGCCGCCGATAACGGATCCGAGATGCACGGCATATCGGCGTTCGGCGACCTGAAATATCCGGCGGATTTCAAGCAGTTCGACTATGTCAATCCGAACGCGTCGAAGGGTGGGGTGTTCTCGACGATCCCATCGGTGCGCGCCAACAACCAATCCTATTACACCTTCAACTCGCTCAACGCCTACATCCTGAAGGGCGAGGGCGCGCAGGGCATGGACATGACCTTCGCGACGCTGATGTCGCGCGCCAATGATGAGCCTGACGCGATGTACGGCTACGCCGCGAAGTCGGTGCAGATCTCGCCGGACAAGCTCACCTACCGCTTCACCATGAGGCCAGAGGCGCGCTTCCATGACGGCTCGAAGCTCACCGCGCAGGACGTCGCCTTCTCGCTCAGCACGCTGAAGGAAAAGGGCCATCCGCTGATCGTCGTGCAATTGCGCGACTTCGTGAAGGCCGAGGCGCCCGACGATGCGACCGTCGTCGTCAGCTTCGCGCCGAATCGCGCGCGCGACGTGCCGCTCTTTGTCGCGGGCCTGCCGATCTTCTCCAAGGCCTATTACGCGACGCGCCCGTTCGATGAATCGACGCTCGATACACCGCTCGGCTCGGGGCCGTACAAGGTCGGCAAGTTCGAGGTCAACCGTTACATCGAATTTAACCGCGTCAAGGACTGGTGGGGAGCCGACCTGCCGGTCAGTCGCGGCAATTACAATTTCGACACCGTGCGCTACGAATTCTATCGCGATCGCGATGTCGCCTTCGAAGGCTTTACCGCGAAGAACTATTTGTTCCGCGAGGAGTTCACCGCCCGCGTCTGGGCGACCCGGTATGATTTCCCCGCGGTGAAGGACGGCCGCGTCAAGCGCGAGACGCTGCCCGACGACACGCCATCCGGCGCACAGGGCTGGTTCATCAACACTCGACGCGACAAGTTCACGGATTCCCGCGTGCGCGAGGCGCTGATCAACGCCTTCGACTTCGAGTGGACCAACAAGACCATCATGTACGATGCCTATGCGCGAACGGTCTCGCCGTTCCAGAATTCGGACATGGTGGCGGAAGGACCGCCTTCGCCGGAAGAACTCGCGCTGCTCGAGCCGTTCCGCGGCCAGATGCCGGACGAGGTGTTTGGCCTGCCCTATGTGCCGCCGATGTCCGACGGTTCGGGCCAGGATCGCACCCTGCTGCGCAAGGCCGCGCAGCTTCTCAATGACGCCGGCTACCTCATCAAGGACGGCAAGCGCGTGCTGCCGACTGGCGAGGTGTTCACCATCGAATTCCTTGCCGACGAGCCCTCGTTGCAGCCGCACCATGGCCCCTTCATCAAGAATCTCGGAACGCTGGGCATCGATGCGACGCTCCGCCTGGTCGATGCCGTGCAGTATCGCGCCCGGGTGGAAGATTTCGACTTCGACCTGACCATGCAGCGCTTCAGCTTCTCGGCGACACCCGGCGACAGCATGCGTCCGTTCTTCTCCGCGCAGGCGGCCAAGACCAAGGGCTCCTACAACCTCGCAGGGATCTCCAGTCCCGTCATCGACGCACTGGTCGAAAAGATCATCGGCGCCAATAGCCGCCATGAGCTGACGGTTGCCTGTCGTGCCTTCGATCGCGTGTTCCGCGCGGGACGCTATTGGGTGCCGCAGTGGTACCGCAACACGCATCCGATCGCCTACTGGGATCAATTCGATCATCCGGAGAAGCTGGCGAAATATACGTCGGGCGTCGGTGCGCCTGACAACTGGTGGTACGATGCGGCCAAGGCCGCGAAGCTCGAACAGGCGAGTAGACGATGAGTGCCTATATTGCCCGTCGCATTCTCCTGATGTTGCCGACGCTGCTGGGCATCCTGTTCGTCTCCTTCGTGGTCGTGCAGTTCGCTCCGGGCGGACCGGTCGAGCGCGTCATCGCGCAGATCAACGGCGCCGATACGGGCGGCACCTCGCGCGTGTCGGGCGGCGGCGGTGATTTCGCGGCGCAGCGCGGCCAGGGTGGCGCTGCGGCCAGCTCGATCAACTCGAAATACCGCGGCGCGCAGGGTCTCGATCCCGACTTCATCAAGAAGCTCGAGGTGCAGTTCGGCTTCGACAAGCCGGCGCCGGAGCGCTTCCTCCTGATGGTGTGGAATTTTGCCCGCTTCGATTTCGGCAAGAGCTATTTCCGCGACATCAGCGTGATCCAGCTCATCAAGGAGAAGCTGCCGGTCTCGATCTCACTCGGGCTCTGGATGACGCTGCTGACCTACCTGATCTCGATCCCGCTCGGCATCCGCAAGGCGGTCCGGGACGGATCGCGGTTCGACACCTGGACCTCGGCGGTGATCATCATCGGTTTCGCGATTCCGGGCTTCCTGTTCGCGATCTTCCTGATCATCCTGTTCGCCGGCGGCTCGTTCTTCAACATCTTCCCGCTGCGCGGGCTGACCTCCGACGGCTGGTCGCAGTTTCCCTGGTACTGGAAGATCATCGACTATTTCTGGCACATCACGCTGCCGATAATATCGATGGCGCTCAGCGCCTTCGCCACCATGACGCTGCTCACCAAGAACTCGTTCCTCGACGAAATCCGCAAGCAATATGTGATGACGGCGCGAGCCAAGGGCTGCAGCGAGCGGCAGGTGCTCTACGGCCACGTCTTCCGCAATGCCATGCTGATCGTGATCGCGGGATTCCCGGCCGCGTTCATCCACGCCTTCTTCTCCGGCTCGCTCCTGATCGAGACCATCTTCTCGCTCGACGGGCTCGGCCTGCTCAGCTTCGAGAGCGTCCTCAATCGCGACTATCCGGTGGTGTTCGGGACGCTGTTCGTCTTTTCGCTGGTCGGGCTCGTGGTCAATCTGATCTCCGATCTCACATATATGTGGATCGATCCGCGGATCGATTTCGAGGCGCGGGAGGTCTGATGACGATGCTCGCGCCAAAGCCGGTCGAGACCTCGACGCAATCGCCGCTCGGCGAGGTGGTGCCCGCCACGCGCCACGGCTTCGCGCCGTCGCCGCTGAACAAGCGGCGCTGGCAGAACTTCAAGGCGAACCGCCGCGGCTACTGGTCATTCTGGATCTTCCTCGTGCTGTTCGTGGTGTCGCTGTTCGCCAACGTCATCGCCAACGACAAGCCGCTCGTCGTCAAGTATGACGGCCACTACTACTGGCCGGTGCTGTTCAGCTATGCCGAGACCACCTTCGGCGGCGACTTCGAGACCGCGGCGGACTATCGCGACCCCTACCTGCAGAAGCAGATTGCGGCCAAGGGCGGCAGCATGATCTGGCCCCCGATCCGCTATTCCTATGACACGCGTAACCTCGATCTGCCGACCCCGGCGCCATCGCCGCCCACCTGGTGGTTGACCGAAACGCAGTGCAAGGACGTGGTGCAGCGGAAGGGCCTGAAGAGCTGCCGCGACCTCGAATATAACTGGCTCGGCACCGACGATCAGGGGCGCGATGTCCTTGCGCGGCTGATCTATGGCTTCCGCATCTCGGTGCTGTTCGGCCTGACGCTGACCATCCTGTCCTCGATCATCGGCGTCGCCGCCGGCGGCGTGCAGGGTTATTTCGGCGGCTGGATCGACCTCACCTTCCAGCGGCTGATCGAGATCTGGACCGCGATTCCCTCGCTCTATCTGCTCCTGATCATCTCGGCGGTGCTGCCGCCCGGCTTCTTCATCCTGCTCGGCATCCTGCTGTTGTTCTCATGGGTGTCGCTGGTCGGCCTGGTGCGCGCCGAATTCCTGCGCGGGCGCAACTTCGAATACATCCAGGCGGCGCGCGCGCTCGGCGTCTCCAATGCCGTGATCATGTTCCGCCACCTGCTGCCAAACGCGATGGTCGCGACCATGACGTTCCTGCCCTTCATTGTGTCGTCCTCGGTGATGACGCTGACAGCGCTGGACTTCCTCGGCTTTGGCCTGCCGCCCGGTTCGCCGTCGCTCGGCGAACTCTTGTCGCAGGGCAAGGCCAACGTGCAGGCGCCGTGGCTCGGTCTCACCGGCTTCTTCTCGGTCGCGATCATGTTGTCGCTCCTGATCTTCATCGGCGAAGCCGCGCGCGACGCCTTCGATCCGCGCAAGACGTTCTCGAAGGGCTGACGCATGGACGCCATCAACCAGCCGCTGCTCGATATCCGCAACCTCTCGGTCGCGTTCGGCCCTTCGGTCGCGGTCGACCAGATCTCGTTCTCGATCAAGCACGGCGAGTGCGTGGCTCTCGTCGGTGAATCCGGCTCCGGAAAATCCGTCAGCGCGCTGTCGATCCTGAGGCTGTTGCCGTATCCTGTGGCGTCGCATCCCTCCGGTGCGATCCGCTTTCGCGGCCGGGATCTTTTGACCGCGTCCGACCAGGAGATGCGCGAGGTTCGCGGCAACGATATCTCGATCATCTTCCAGGAGCCGATGACCTCGCTCAATCCGCTCCACACCATCGAATCGCAGATCGGCGAGATCCTGTCGCTGCATCAGGGCATCGGCGGCGCGGCGGCCCGGGCGCGGACGCTGGAATTGCTGCGGCAGGTCGGCATCCCCGACCCGGAGACGCGGCTCAAGAGCTATCCGCACCAATTGTCGGGCGGCCAGCGCCAGCGCGTGATGATCGCGATGGCGCTCGCCAACGAGCCGGATCTGTTGATCGCGGACGAGCCGACCACGGCGCTCGACGTCACCGTGCAGGCGCAGATCCTGACGCTGCTCGCGGAAATCCGCACCCGGCTCGGCATGAGCCTGTTGTTCATCACCCACGATCTCGGCATCGTCCGCCGCATCGCCGACACGGTCTGCGTGATGAACAACGGCAAGATCGTCGAGCAGGGTCCGGTCGAGCAGGTCTTCACGGCGCCGAAGCACGCTTATACCCGCGCGCTGCTCGCGGCCGAGCCGAAGCCCGATCCGGCGCCGCCGCAACCCGGAGCGCCGGTCGTGATGTCGGCGGACAATCTCAAGGTATGGTTCCCCATCAAGCGCGGCCTGTTGCGCTCCACCGTCGGCCACATCAAGGCGGTCGACGGCGTCAGCCTTGCGGTGCGCAAGGGCGAGACGCTCGGCGTCGTCGGCGAGTCCGGCTCCGGCAAGACCACGCTGGGGCTGGCGCTACTGCGGCTGATCTCGTCGAATGGACCGATCGTGTTCCTCGGCAAGGATATCCAGGGCCTGCGCTTCAAGGAGATGCGGCCGTTCCGCCGCGACATGCAGATCGTGTTCCAGGACCCGTTCGGCTCGCTCAGCCCGCGCATGTCGGTGGGCGACATCGTTGCCGAGGGACTGGAAGTGCACCAGCCGCAGCTGTCGCGCGAGCAGCGCGAGGCGCGGGTGGTGAAGGCGCTCAAGGATGTCGGCCTAGATCCCGACTGGCGCTTCCGCTATCCGCATGAATTCTCCGGCGGTCAGCGCCAGCGCATCTCGATCGCGCGCGCGGTCGTGCTGGAGCCGAACTTCATCGTGCTGGACGAGCCGACCTCGGCGCTCGACATGCTGCTCCAGGCGCAGATGGTCGACCTGTTGCGCGACCTGCAGCGCAAGCGTGACCTCACCTACATGTTCATCTCGCACGATCTGCGCGTGGTGGCCTCGCTCGCGAGCCACCTGATCGTGATGAAGTCCGGCAAGGTCGAGGAGGAGGGGCCGGCCTCGGCGCTGTTCAAGAACCCGAAGAGCGAATACACCCGCGCGCTGTTCGCCGCTGCATTCCGGCTGGAGACCGACGGCGAGGGGGCGGTGGCGACGTAGTGATCCGAGTAGGATGGGTAGAGCGAAGCGAAACCCATCATCTCGCCGCGCCGTTGCAGCCCGATGGGTTTCGCTGCGCTCTACCCATCCTACAGGATCTGGCTAAAGCCGCTTGATCGCGGCGACCTCGCTGCCGGTAGCCTTGATCCGCGCGATGGCGGCTTGCGTGGGCTCGATCACGGTTGCCATATGATGCGCGTTGGCGTGCACGAGGGTGGAGGCGTCGCGCACAACAGCGACATGGCCTTTCCAGAAGATCAGGTCGCCGCGCTGCAGGTGCTTCTGCTCGGCCGTGCTCAGGTCCCGGCCGAGTCCCTCCTGCTGCATATCGCTGTCGCGCGGGCAGCCGGTGCCGGCAGCGGTCAGCGCGACCTGCACGAGGCCAGAGCAATCGATGCCGAGGCTCGATTTGCCGCCCCAGAGATAGGGCGCGCCGACGAAACGCTCGGCGATCGCGACAAAATCCTGTTCCATCGCGTCGAGCGGGCCGAGATGCAGGCGTGGCAGATGCCAGCCTTCGCGGGTCACCGCGAAGAGGCCGTCCTCGCGGATAACCGTCAGCTTCGTTCCCATCGTCAGCGCGTCGACCGGCGGCAGCTTGATCGACGGACCCGGAAAGGCAAACGTGCGCAGCGCCGTCACCTTGTGGGTCGGCGCCGCTCCGGGCCTGGTCAGCGTGGCGTCGGGAATCCAGCCGACATAGCCATCATCGGCGAGTTGGCCCCACGCCCAGCCTTCGCCGTTGCGGTCGTAGATGGTGACGCGCTCGCCCTTCAGCGCCTGCGTCATCTGCTCGGCATCGGCGGCCGGCGCGTTGCGGAGCGGCGCGATGGCCTCGCTGACCTCGAACTCCTCGCCCTCGACAAAGCGTGCGGCCTTGACCTTGCCCTCGAGATATTTCGCAGCGAGGTCGTCGCGGGCCGGGGTCAAACGCGGATCACGCATAGCGCTGGCTCAACAGTTTGTAGATCGCACGCGCGGCCTGGCACTCGCCGCCTTCGGGGCGCCCGGGCTTCACCGAGGGCGTCCAGCCGTAGATGTCGACATGCAGCCACGCCTTCGCGTGCTCGACAAAGCGCTGCAGGAACAGCGCGCAGGTGATCGAGCCGGCGAACCCGCCCGACGGCGCGTTGGTGATGTCGGCGGTCTTGGAGTCGAGCCAGGCGTCGTAGGCCGGCCAGAGCGGCAGACGCCACAACGGATCGTTCTCGCTCTTGGCGTGGGCGGCGACGTCGCCGGCAAGCGTCTCATCATTGGTGTAGAATGGCGGCAAATCCGGTCCCAGCGCCACGCGCGCCGCGCCGGTGAGCGTGCCCAGATCGACCAGCAGATCGGGCTTTTCCTCGTCGGCCAGCGCCAGCGCGTCGGCGAGCACCAGCCGTCCCTCGGCATCGGTGTTGCCAATCTCGACGGTGATGCCCTTGCGCGACCTGATGATGTCGAGCGGGCGGAACGCATTGCCGGCGACCGCGTTCTCGACCGCCGGGATCAGCACGCGCAGTCGCACCTTCAGCCTGGCGTCCATCACCATCTGCGCCAGCGCCAGCACGTTGGCGGCGCCGCCCATGTCCTTCTTCATCAGCAGCATGCCGCTCGACTGCTTGAGATCGAGCCCGCCGGTGTCGAAGCAGACACCCTTGCCGACCAGCGTCACCTTGGGATGTGCCGGATCGCCCCAGGTCAGATCGATCAGCCGGGGCGGGCGCGCAGAAGCCATGCCGACCGCGTGGATCAGCGGAAAACCCCGTTCGAGCGCCTCGCCTGTGATGCAGTTGAAGCTGGCGCCGAAACGCGTCGCCAATTCATGCGCCGCGTCTGCAAGCTCGGCCGGACCCATGTCGTTGGACGGCGTGTTGATGAGGTCGCGCGCAAGTGCCGCCGCGTCCACCATGCGCGCGATATCGGCGGCGTCGACGCCGTCGGGTGGCACCAGCCGCACATCGGTCGCCTCTTTCTTGCGATAGCGGCCAAAGCGATAGCAGCCGAGCGCGAAGGCGAGCGCAGCGAGCCTGACGTCATGCGGCGCATTGGCGAAGTGGTAGACACCCGACGGCAGCAGGCCAGGCAGGGCGCCCGGCCGGAACGGATCGCGCGCCTTGTGGCTCTCGTCCTCGAGGCCGAACAGCACCTGTGCGATGCTGCCGTCAAATGCCGGCAATACCAAGCATTTGCCGGGCTTTGCCGCAAAGCCGTTGGCGTCGGCGAACTGACGCGCCGGAGCCGGCAGCTCGGTCCGGATCGCATCCCATGTCGTTTTGGTGACAAAGGTGATCGGGATGGCGTCGGTTGCAGGCGCGGTTTCGAACACGGATGACATGCGGTTCTCGGCTGTTCTGGCGTCGTTGGTCGCTACTACACGCCTTTCGCTGCGGATGGTAGCGCGGCAGCGGTTGGCGGCACCGGCAGAATCGGACCCGGGCCCGGCGTTCGCGACGGACGCCAATTAACCAGACGTTAGGGTTAACAGTCTATTGCTGGCGCGTTCGGCTCGTTCCATTTGCCCGATTTCGTGAGTCAAAGTGCCATGCGTGGACAGTCCAATCTGGGCCGGCTTGCTGCCCGGCATTTCACTTCCGCGGCCGTCGTGGCGATCCTGGCTGCAGGCCTCGGCGGCTGTCAGACCATGTCCGACGTGACGGGGTCCCTGGCGGCCCGCACAGCACCGGCGCCCGACGATCCACGCCGTGCCGTCGAGGTCTATGGGGAGCGCTACCGCAAGAATCCGAAGGACGTCGACACCGCGATCGCCTACGGCCAGGCCCTGCGGGCCACCGGCCAGCGCGAGCAGGCCTGCGCCGTGCTGGAACAGGCAACCTTAGCCAATCCGGGCAACCGGCCGCTGCTCGCGGCCTATGGCCGCGCGCTCGCCGACAACGGCAATTCGCAGGCTGCCTTCGACGTGCTCAGCCGCGCCCACACCCCGGACAATCCGGACTGGCGCATCCTGTCGGTGCAGGGCACCACGCTCGACAAGATGGGCCGGCACGACGAGGCGCGCCGCTATTATGCAAGCGCGCTGCGGATCGCTCCGGACGAACCGTCGGTGCTGTCCAATCTCGGCCTCTCCTACATGCTGACCAAAGAGCTGCCCAAGGCTGAGGAGACGCTGCGCCGTGCCTATGCCGGCGCCCACAACGACGGACGGATACGGCAGAACCTCGCGCTCGTCGTCGGCCTGCAGGGCCGCTTCGCCGAAGCCGAAAGCATCGCAAAGGCCGACCTGCCACCGGGCGAGGCGGAGGCCAATGTCGCCTATCTGCGCGACATGCTGAACCGCAAGGACGGCCCGCGCACCGCGTCGAAATCCGCGCCGGTGGTCGCGCGGGACGATTAGAACAGACGAACAAGGCAAGCAGCCATCAGCGCGATGCAACCCGCAAAAAGCAACGCCCGGCCAGGCCGGGCGTTTTCGTTTCCGCGTGTCCGCGCGTCCTAGTAGATCGCCGAAATCTTGATGTAGGACGGCCCGAGGATCACGATGAACAGACAGGGCAGGAAGAACAGGATCATCGGCACGGTCAGCTTGGGCGGCAGCGCCGCCGCCTTCTTCTCTGCCTCGTTCATGCGCATGTCGCGGTTTTCCTGCGCCATCACGCGCAGGCTCTGGCCAAGCGGCGTGCCGTAGCGTTCGGACTGCTGCAGGGCGAGGCACACCGACTTCACGCCCTCGAGCCCGACGCGACGCGCCAGGTTCTCATAAGCGGCCTTTCGATCCTGCAGATAGGAGAGCTCCGCCGTGGTCAGCGCGAACTCCTCCGACAGCGCCAATGACTGTCCGGCGATCTCCTGGGCCACCTTGCGGAAGGCGACCTCGACCGACATGCCCGACTCGATGCAGATCAGCAGCAGGTCGAGCGAGTCGGGGAAGGCGCGCTTGATCGAGAGTTGGCGCTTGGTGATGGCGTTCTTCAGGAACAGCATCGGGGCCTGCAGGCCGGCATAGGTCGCCGCGACGCAGATGCCGATCTTGAGCGTGATCGACCAATTGGCGCCCGCGATGAAGAAGGTGTAGACGATGGCCGCAATCAGCATCACGATCGGGGCGACCGCGCGCGCGAACAGGAAGGTGACGTAGGGGGCGTGGCCGCGATAGCCTGCCATCACGAGCTTCTCGAGCGCGGCCTCCTGGGCAAGCCATTTGGTGAGGTTCAGGTCGTCCACCACTTTGGAGACGATCTGTTTCGGCGTCTGCCGCAGCGCCACCTTTTCGGACTTGGCGAGACGGTCGCGTTCGCGCTGCCGGATGCGTTCGCGCTCGCTGGCGACGGCCTTCATGCGCTTGTTGAGATTGCCCCCGGCGAACAGCGGCATTACCAGCGTATAGACCGTGGCACTTGCCGCGAAGAAGGCAAGCAGCATGGTCATGAACCTGACATCGTGGAGCTTGGCGACAAGGAAATCGATCATGCTGCACCGTCAGAAATCGAAGTTGATCATCTTCTTCATCACGAGAACGCCGATCGACATCCAGATGGCGCAGAACACCAGCATCAGCTGGCCGGTCGGATTGGTCCACAGCAGCGCGATGTAGTCGGGCGTCGTGATAAACACCAGCAGCATCACGATCGGCGGCAACGATCCGATGATACCGGCGGAGGCCTTCGCTTCCATTGACATGGCCTGGATCTTCTCAGCCATCTTCTTGCGGTCGCGCAGCACCCTGGACAGGTTGCCGAGCGCCTCCGACAGGTTGCCGCCGGATTTCTGCTGGATCGCGATCACGATGCCGAAGAAGTTCGCTTCCGGCAGCGGCATGCGTTCGTAGAGCCGGGCGCAGGCGTCGGCGAGCGGCATGCCGATCGCCTGGGTCTCGATGATCGCGAGAAACTCGCTGCGCAGCGGTTCGGGCGAGTCGCTGGCGACCACCTTGAGGGATTCGAACAGCGGCAGACCGGCCTTGATGCCGCGCACGATGACGTCGACGGCATCGGGCAGCGCCTTCAGAAATGCCTTTTCGCGGCGCTTCTTCAGGAAACTGAGGAGCCAGCGCGGCAGGCCGAAGCCCATGGCAAAGCCGATGCCGGCCGCGCCGAGCAGACCGCCGCCCACCAGGGATGCCGCGCCGAACCCGAACAGGCC
This sequence comes from Bradyrhizobium sp. ISRA436, assembly GCF_029910015.1. Classification (NCBI taxonomy): domain Bacteria; kingdom Pseudomonadati; phylum Pseudomonadota; class Alphaproteobacteria; order Hyphomicrobiales; family Nitrobacteraceae; genus Bradyrhizobium; species Bradyrhizobium sp. ISRA436. The sequence continues at coordinate 7,100,102 of NZ_CP094519.1, read as the reverse complement.
GAGCACGCCGGAGATGATCCAGAATTTCTGTTCGGACCATTCCAGCCCGGCCTGCGAGATGCGCATGCCGAGCGGGATCTTCTTGTCCTTCTGGCTCCGCGCCTCGAGCTCCTTCAATGATCCTTCGACCTGCTCGCGGCGGGAGCGTTGCGAGCGTTCGGCGCCACGCGCGGCTGACGGCTCAGAGCGCGCCACCGATGCGCGGCGGGACTCGGCCTTCTTCTCCCCGGACAGATAGGGATACAGGAAGACCCAGGCGAGGCCGCCTACGGTGGTGGCGGCGAGGAAGGCCACGGCAAGGGTTTGCATCTGCATCGTACGCTTCCCTTAGGTCGGCGGCGGGGCTTCGGAGGCGTCGAGCGCCGCTGCAAGCCGCTTCTCTTCATTGTAGTAGCGCGCGCGTTCCCAGAACTTGGGCCGGCCGATGCCGGTCGAGCGGTGCCTGCCGATGATCTTGCCGTTCGCGTCTTCCCCGAGAATGTCGTAGAGGAAGATGTCCTGGGTGATGATGGTGTCGCCTTCCATGCCCATCACCTCGGTGATGTGCGTGATGCGGCGCGAGCCGTCGCGCAGGCGCGCCGCCTGGACGATCACGTCGATCGAGGCGCAGACCATCTCGCGGATGGTGCGGGAGGGCAGCGAGAAGCCGCCCATGGTGATCATGGATTCGCAGCGCGACAGGGCTTCGCGCGGGTTGTTCGCGTGCAGCGTGCCCATCGAGCCGTCGTGGCCGGTGTTCATCGCCTGCAGCAGGTCGAATGCTTCGGGTCCGCGGACTTCGCCGACGATGATGCGCTCCGGGCGCATACGCAGGCAGTTGCGGACCAATTCGCGCATCGTCACCTGGCCTTCGCCCTCGATGTTCGGCGGGCGCGTTTCCAGCCGCACCACATGCGGTTGCTGCAGCTGAAGTTCGGCGGCGTCTTCGCAGGTGATGATACGTTCGTCGTGCTCGATATAGTTGGTGAGGCAGTTCAATAGCGTGGTCTTGCCCGAGCCGGTGCCGCCCGAGATCAGCACGTTGCAGCGGACACGGCCGATGATCTGCAGGATGGTCGCCCCCTCCGGCGTAATCGCGCCGAACTTGACGAGCTGCTCCAGCGTCAGCTTGTCCTTCTTGAACTTGCGGATGGTGAGCGCGGGCCCGTCGATCGCCAGCGGCGGGACGATGGCGTTGACGCGGGAGCCGTCGGCGAGACGCGCGTCGCAGATCGGCGAGGATTCGTCGACGCGCCGACCGACCTGGCTGACGATGCGCTGGCAGATGTTCAGGAGCTGCTGGTTGTCACGGAAGCGGATGCCGGTGCGCTGGATCTTGCCGCCGACTTCGATGAACACGGTGCCCGCGCCGTTGACCATGATGTCGGCGATATCGTCGCGCGACAGCAGGGGTTCCAGCGGTCCATAGCCCAGCACGTCGTTGCAGATGTCGTCGAGCAGCTCTTCCTGCTCGGCGATCGACATCACGATGTTCTTGATCGCGATGATTTCGTTGACGATGTCGCGAATTTCCTCGCGTGCCGACTCGCTGTCCAGCTTGGCGAGCTGGGCGAGGTCGATCGCCTCGATCAGGGCGCCGAAGATCGTCGCCTTGACCTGATAGTAGTTGTCCGAGCGACGAGTTTCGACGGTGGGAGCCGGCGCCACCTTTGCCGGGGCGAGCGGCGGCGACGATATCGCCGGTGCGGCGGACTCGCGCGACATGGCTGACGGCCCGGCAGGCTCCGGGGTCTGAAATGCGGGCTTGGGTGCCCGCAGGTCCGAATCGCTTCCGCTACGCTTACCAAACACGACGTCTTGACTCCACGCGGGCCGCTACTTCGCCCGCAGCTTATCGAGCAGGGGTGACAGGAACGAACTCTTCGGCTTCTTGGTTTCGCCGCGGCCGGTCAGCCGCTGCGCCATTTGCAGGAACATCTCGACCGCACGATGATTGGTGGAGATCTCCGCGATCATCTGGCCGTTGTTGGCGGCCGAACCGAAGATCTGCGGATCGAACGGAATGGCGGCGATCGGCTGGCTTTCGATCGCCTTGGCGAATTCGCTGGCCGCGATCTCCGGACGCTTCGGTACGCCGACCTGGTTCAGGCAGTACAACGGTGCGCGGTCGTTCGGCCGGGCTGCCTTGAGTAGGTCGAACATGTTCTTGGCGTTGCGCAGATTGGCGAGATCGGGCGCGGCCACGATCAGGATATCATCGGCCGCGATCAGCGCACGCTTGGCCCAGCCCGACCATTGGTGGGGCACGTCGAGCACGATGCAGGGCATCGTGGTGCGCAGCGTATCGAAGATCGCATCGAACGCTTCGGCGCCGAAATCGTACACCTTGTCGAGCGTTGCCGGCGCTGCCAGCAGGCTCAGATGGTCGGTACATTTCGACAGCAGGCGGTCGATGAAGGCGGTATCGACGCGGTCGGGCGAGAACACGGCGTCCGCGATGCCTTGCGCCGGGTCCTGATTGTAGTTGAGGCCCGCGGTGCCGAAGGCGAGATCGAGGTCGGCGACGACCGAGTCCAGCGCGAGGTCGCGGGCGATCGCCCAGGCGACGTTATGGGCGATCGTCGAGGCGCCGACGCCGCCCTTGGCGCCGACGACGGCGACGATGCGGCCGACCGCCTTGGCTTCCGGTGCCGAGAACAGGTTGCAGACCGCGCGCACCACGTCGATCGCCTGAGCCGGCGCGATCACATAGTCGCTGACGCCGCGGCGCACCAGTTCGCGATACAGCGTGACGTCGTTGACGCGGCCGATCACGATCACGCGGGTACCGGCGTCGCAGACCGTGGCGAGCTGATCGAGGCCGGCCAGGATGTCGTTGCGGGCTTCGGTTTCGAGAACGATGACGTTGGGCGTCGGCGCCGAGCGATAGGCCTCGATGGCCGCCGCCATCCCGCCCATCTGGATCTTGAGATGGGCCTTGGCCAGCCGGCGATCTTCGCCCGCCGACTGCACGGCGGCAGCGGTCTCGACCGTCTCGCAGAAGGCCTGGACCGAAACCCGCGGCGCCGGAGCAATATGATCCTCGACGGGCGGCGACGTGACGTCCGGCTGCTCTTCGGAGTTTTGTCTCGCGTAGGTGATCATTTGCCAGTGTCGCTGAGTTTGGCCTTGTCGGCCTCGGGATAGGTCGTCGTGGTGGTGGTCCCCTTCCGATACTTGTCGAAGGCGATGTTACGACGCGGCGTATAGGCCGGAGTTTCCGCGCGCGGCTGCACGATGTCGGTCGGATCCTCGACCATGGCCGCGAAGTTGCGCTGAGTGGCGCAGCCAAAATTGTAGTACTGCCCGTTCTCGATGTAGGACTTGTTGTGGATCGATGGGCCGAGGTCTTCGGGCCAAAGTCCGCATGGTCCGGCGACCGCCGTCATCCTCGGATAGTTCACCCGGATTGCCGGCAGCTGGCGCGGGTCCTCGGGATGATATTTGCGGACGACGACCCCGCGCGGCGGTACGCCGGCGGCGGCGAACGTGGCCTGGATCTCGCGCAGCGAATCCCGGGCGGCGCGGGCGTTCGGCGTGTCGGCGGGGACGTCGATGGTGACGGCGCCGGTGCCTTCACGCATCCAGTCTTGCGCCATCCCCATCACTTCGGCGCGCTGCTCGGCGGTCAGGCCGCCACGGCTGCGGCCGACAAAGACCACGATCGAGCGATCCGCCTCGGTGACCGCGATCGGATGACGCTGGCGATAGTCGGCCGGCGCGTTGATCATCGCGAGACTGTCGTCGTTGGTGTGCTGGCAGGCGCCGAGCGTCACGGAAAGCCCGATGAGCGCCCCGCTGAGACAGAGGGCGCGCTTCCAACTGGCGGATGTCATGAATGTCGTCTGCGTCATTGTCCCCGCCTCAGTCGGTAATGAAGCCGTAAGTGCCGCGGTAATTCCGCGCCGGCTCCGCACGACCCCGTACGCCGTAGATGCGATTGATGCTGCCCAGCAGGTCGGCCTGCGGATCGGATGCGTTGACGAAGCCGTCATCCGGACGCGACAGGTCCTTTTGCGCCACCGCGCGCACGACATAGGGCGTCACCAGCACCATAAGCTCGGTCTGTTTGTTGACGAAGTCGCGGCTGCGGAACAGCGTGCCGAGCACCGGCAGCGACGCCAGGCCGGGAAGGCCGTTGATCGCCTGCTTGGTCTGGTCCTGGATCAGGCCGGCCATCGCCATCGAGCCGCCCGAGGGGATTTCCAGCGTGGTCTCGGCGCGGCGGGTCTTGATCGAGGGAATCGTCGTTCCGCCCTGGCCGCCTTGCAGCGCATTCTCGCTCGATACTTCCGACACTTCCGTCATCACCCGCAGGCTGATCCGCCCCTCGGTCAGCACCACCGGCGTGAAGTTGAGCGAGATGCCGAATTTCTTGAAGCTGACCGTCTGGACGCAGTTTCCGATCGTGCCAGTTGACGACGTCTGGCAGGTCACGCCGGTCGGGATTGGAAATTCGCCGCCCGAGATGAAAGTTGCCGATTCACCGGAGATCGCCGTCAGGTTCGGCTCGGCGAGCGTGCGGACGACACCCGCGCTTTCCATGGCGCGGAGCGTCGCCGACACCGACGGTGTGGAGCCGAACGAGGTGGCGAGAGCGTTGCCGGACACGAGCGGGGCGTTGTTCGCCGTGAACGGATTGTTGTTGGTGAATTTCACCACGGCCGTGCCGTAATTGAGGTTGGCGGTGAGGTCGATGCCGAGCTGCTTGATCAGGCTGCGCGAGACTTCGGCGACGGTGACCTTCAGCATCACCTGGTCGCGACCCCGAACCGTAATGGAGTTCACGACTTTGTCGGCGCTGCCGGCCAGCCGCGTTGCAATGTCATTGGCCTGCTGCGCCTCGATCGGGCTCGATGCGGTGCCGGTCAGCATGATGCTGTCGCCGATGCCCTCGACCTGGATATCGGCATTGGGCATGACCTGCCGCAATGCAGCGCGTATGCCGTTGAGGTCGCGCTTGACGGCGATGTCATAGGCGGCGATCTGCTGGCCCGCGGCGTCGAAGAACACGATGTTGGTCTGGCCGACCGTCGCGCCGATGATATAGGCGCGCTGTGCGGAGCGGACGACGGCGTTGGCGATCTTGGGATCCGCGACCAGAACGTCCTTGATGTCCCGCGGCAGGTCGATCACCACCGATTTGCCGACGCCGAGCGACAGGAAGCGCGCATTCATCTGGCCGTCGGCTGAATTCGGCGCCGCGGCGCGATAATCGCTCGCCAGGACCGGGGTCAGCGCCGGGTTGAGCGTGAGTGCGGCGACCGCCGAAAACGACAGGGCGCGGACCAGCATGGTCCGCATCGTCCGTTGAGTTGCCCCGCAGTTCATCCCGTGTGCCCTCATCGTCACTTCTGCATCGTTGCCTGGCTGGCAACGCCGTAGCGGATGACGTTCACCGTCTCGCCGCGTCTGTTGTGGTTGTCATCGGTCTGGTCGTCGGTCGCGTTGACGTCCGCGATGCTGCGCAGCGCGAGCGACAGCGTGCCGCTCTGGCGCGCCCGCGCCAGCGTCTCGGTCTGCTCGGGCTTCAACTCCAGCGTCACGGTCTTGCCGACCAGTGCGTTGGTGCCGTCCTTTTCCTTCGGGGCCTGATCGATCGCGAGCACGCGGACATTGGTCAGGATGACCTCGGAGTTGACGACGTCGGCGCCGGTGCGGTCCGGATTCTTGTCGCGCCGGGACAGCAGGACGTCGACCCGGTCGTTCGGCAGGATGAAGCCGCCGGCCGCCGTCTCAGGCGAAATTTCGGTCGAGACGGCGCGCATGCCGCTCGGCAGGATCGCCGCCATGAAGCCGCTGCCATTGGCCTTGACGAGCTTCTGCTCGCGGATCGGCTCGCCCTGGATGAACGGGGCGCGGGCAATCGAGCCCGTGACGTCCTTGATGGCGTCGGCATGGTTGTCGCGGCGCATGAAGCTACTGCTGGCCGTCGCCGCCGGCCAGGTCTGCCATTGCAGGTCGTCGGGCTTCACGGTCTGACCGAGACCGATATCGGACCGTGCGACGAGGATGTCGACCGTCGGCAGCTGCGCAACGGGCGGCGCGGCGGGCGCCGGCTTGTTGTCGCTTCCGCTCGCCAGATAAAGGGCCGCGAGGCCGGCGCAGCCTGCGATAGCCAGGACCACAATGCGGGCCGTATTCATTACGCTTCACTTTCCACATGACACCGCGACGCTGCCGCCGCCGTGATGGGAGTTGACCAGCTATTCGTCAAAGCATGGTTAATGAGGCGTATCTAAATCGCCTTAACGGGCGGTTACCCCGTCTTTCTCAGCCCATGGCGAGGTGAGCGAGATCAATCGTCTTGATCCAGACGGTCTCCGGATAGACCAGCAATGCGCCGAGCGCGAGCGCGATGCCGTAAGGGATGCCGGTCTGCTTGTCGTGCAGGCGGGCGAGCCAGGCCTGGGAGGCGAGCAGGTAGGGCAGCGGCCACAGCCTGAACTGCAAGAGCAGCACGGTCAGCGCGCCGCCGAACAGCGATGCAAGCACCAGGTATTCGAGCAGGTGATCGAATCCGAACCAGAGCCCGACGGCCGCCGCGACCTTGGCGTCGCCGCCGCCGACCCATCCCATCGCGAACATGCCGAACGCCACCGCGAGCACCAGCGCGCCGGCGCCGGCATGGCTGAGCATATCGTGGAGCCCCATCCCGGTCAGCGGTGCCAGGATCGCGAAGCCGGCGAGCAGCGCCAGCGACACTCGGTTCGGGATCGTCATGGTCAGGAGATCGCTCGCCGCCGCGAAAGCCATCAGGGCCGGAAACAGCATCAAGCGCGCGATGTCGAGGATCATGGATGAAACGCCATCAAGCTGGAGCTGAGGTCGAAATCCGAGGCTAGCGGCCAATGGTGAACAATCGGGAAAAGATCGTCCGCGGCCTTCGCAGACGGCGGACGATGGTCTCGGAATAGCAAAGGTCCCGGGAACGCCGGGACCTTTGAGGCGAGCTTCCCGAAACCGCTTACTTGAGCGAGGTCGAGATCGAGGTGAAGGTGGTGGACAGCGCCTTGCCGACGCCGTTCACCGCAGCGATGATCGCGATGGCGATACCGGTTGCGATCAGGCCGTACTCGATGGCGGTCGCGCCGGACTCATCCTTCACGAAGCGCGAAACAAGGTTCTTCATAAATGGCTCCTGTGTACACGTGGCTGGTCGAACTACATTTGGTCTGGCCGGCGTTCTCAGCACCGTGACCATTGCGGCACCCTATGTTTCGACAATTTCGGCGCAGTTAATTTGATCGCGCAAAAGCGGGACGAACCCGCAGTTGTTGCGCACAGTAAATTTGGCATTAAGCCGATCGCGAAAATTGCGCGTTGTTGCCGGACGTCAGAAGTTGATGAGGATTCACAGGTCTTTAAGCGCAGGTCGATACCCATGAGACTTGCCATTGGACGGGACCGCCATGCCCACGCTTCCCCTTGAAGTCATCGAGATGCTCGGCCAGACCATGATCAAGGTCGTGCCGATCACGATCATGCTAGCGATCGTCTTCACCGTGCTGACCCACTTCTGGGCCTGCAATCCCGGCAAGCCCTGGTGGCAGAAGCGCGAGCTCGTCACCGACATCTGCTACTGGTTCTTCGTGCCGGTGTTCGCGCGCGTGTTTCGCATCGGGCTGCTGGTGGTCGGCGCCGCGGCCGTATTCAACGTGCATGGTGCCGACGAGCTGATCGCATTCTACGACAACGGACACGGCCCGCTGTCGAAGCTTCCGCTGGTGCTGCAGGCGATCATCTTCCTGGTCGCCTCCGACTTCATGCTCTATTGGCTGCACCGGATGTTTCATGGCGGCGACTTCTGGAAGTATCACGCGATCCATCATTCGTCCGAGGATCTCGAGTGGATTTCGGCCGCGCGCTTCCATCCCGTCAATCTCTTGATCGGCACGATTTCCGTCGACGTCATCCTGCTGATGGCGGGCATCTCGCCGAACATCATGCTGTGGGTCGGCCCGTTCACCACATTCCACTCGGCCTTCGTCCATGCCAACCTGAACTGGACGCTCGGTCCCTTCAAATACGTGATCGCGACGCCAGTCTTCCATCGCTGGCATCACACCGCCCTCGATGAGGGCGGCGACACCAACTTTGCCGGCACCTTCCCGATCTGGGATATCCTGTTCGGAACCTTCCGGATGCCCGACAATGTGCTGCCCGCGGATTACGGCGCCGATGACAAGGCAATTCCGACCGAGATCGGCGGACAACTGGCCTATCCGTTCCGTCAATGAGTTGATTGACCAGCGCATGCTGCCATGAGCTCAGAGATCGCAACCATTCCACGGGAGAGAGCCTCGGTCTTCGGCGAGGTGCCCGCGTGGTTTCTGGTGGCGTGCGGCGTCTACGCGCTGCTGTTGCTCGCCGGCAGCAAGCTGCTCGCCGATTCCGACACCTACTGGCAGATTGCCGTGGGCCGGTGGATTCTCGATCACGGCACGGTGCCTTCGGTCGATATCTATTCGTTCACCAAGGCCGGCGAACCATGGATGTCGTCGTCCTGGCTTTCGCAGGTTCTGTATGCGAAGGCCTACGATCTGGCCGGCTGGGCCGGCCCCGCGGCGCTGGCCGCGATCTGCATCGCTGCCGCGTTCGCGGAGCTCACCGCCATTCTGAGCGGCCGGATACCTGCGACCTATGCGAGCGTCGTCGCGCTCGCCGCGTTGGCGCTGTCGACGCCGCATCTGCTGGCGCGCCCGCATGTCCTCGTGCTGCCGGTCATGATCGCCTGGACTAACGGCCTGATGGGCGCCAGCGAGCGCCGCCGGGCGCCTTCGTTCTGGCTGCTGCCGTTGATTGCGCTCTGGGCCAACCTGCATGGCGGGTTCCTGTTCGGCCTGGTGCTGGTCGGTGCATTCGCGCTCGACGCCATCTGGAATGCCGCGCCGGCGCAGCGGCCATCGCTGGCGCTACGCTGGTTGGCTTTCGGGGTCGGCGCGCTGGCCGCATGCTGCGTGACACCCTATGGCTGGGGTTCGATCCTGGCTTCGCTGAAGATTCTGGGTCTCGGTGAACTGCTGCATCTCATCGGAGAATGGATGCCGGCGGATTTCGGCCATATCGGCGGATTCGAGTTTGCCGTTCTCGCTCTGATCGCCGCGGCGCTCTACGGCGGCGTGAGGCTGCCGCTGCCGCGGATCGCCCTGGTGCTCGGCCTGCTGTACATGGCGCTGTCGCACGTCAGGAATATCGAGATCTTCGCGCTGTTGTTGCCGATGGTCGTCCTGACGCCGGTGGCGTCCCAATTCGGCTTGCGCGCGGCAGGCGTGGTCCGGCTCAGGGCCGCACCGGCAGCGGTGTTGCTGGTTGCACTTTGCGTTTCGACCTGGGCTGTTGCCAGCAGCGAGCGTATCGCGCCGCCGCCCCCGCAATCGCCTGCGGCCGCGGTGGACGTGTTGAAGGCGCGCAATGTCAAGCAGGTCCTCAACGACCTCCCGTTCGGCGGCTATCTGATCTGGCGGCAGGTGCCGGTGTTCGTCGACGGTCGCGCCGAGCTGTATGGCGAGACGTTCGATATCGCCTATTACCGTGCGCTGCAGCTCAAGGATGTCGATCGCTTCATCGATCTGCTCCGCACCTACGATATCGACGCAGTGATGCTCGAGCCGACGACGCCTGCGGTCAAACTGCTGGACCGGATTGGCGGCTGGCAGCGTGTCTACGCTGACGATCACGCGGTGGTTTATGTGCGCACCGCCGATTGAGCAGGCAGCCGTTGCCGCCGCATCGATGCCGGCGCGTTTCCATTCGGCAGGATCGGGCACGAGCTTGGCCGACGCTGGAAACGACGGCAGGCAAGACATCCTGCGGCCGCCTGTGGTCGTGCTCGTCGTCGGCCTGGTGACGTCGGTCTATGTCTGGGCCATCCTCGCCACGACCATTCCCTATCCGGGCAGGATCGGGCTCGACCACAACACCCTCGGCACCGACTGGATGGTGTTCTGCGGCGCGATCCGTTCGGTCCTTGATGGCAACGTGTCGCTAATCTTCGACGGTGATCGGTTCACCGGCTTTCTCAATACAGCGTTTGCAGGCTGGCTCTCCAAACCGCTGGAATTCCGGCCGTGGGCCTATCCGCCAAGCTTTCTGCTGCTGCTTCTGCCGTTCGCCCCGCTGGGGTTCTTTGGCTCCTATGCGGCGTTCCAGGCTGCGAGCGCAGGCCTGATGGCTGCCGCGCTGCGGTTGAACGCGGCCGGCTCGGCGTCACCTGGAATTCTTCTGGCGATGGCCCTGCTGTGTCCGGCATCGGCGGTCAATGTGATCGATGGACAGCTCGCGTTCCTGGTCGTCGCGCTGATCGTCGCCGGCTTGGGGCTTCTCGAGGCGCGCCCGGTTTTGTGCGGGTTGACGTTGGGGCTGCTGACGTTCAAGCCGCAATTCTGCCTTCTGGTCCCGCTGGCGCTGATCGCCGCCGGACAGTGGCGCGCGCTGTGGGCGGCCGGTCTGTCCGCGCTCGCCATGGCCGTTGCGAGCGGCCTGATCTTCGGGTGGGACCTGTGGCTTCGCTGGTACCCCCTCATGATCGACAATCTGGTCCGGCCCGATGCGAAGTGGATCGAGTACGGCCGCATGTGGGGCAACAGCGTCTACACATGTGTCGGCCTGCTTGGCGCTCCGCCGCGGCTGGCCTCGGCCATCCAGCTTGCCGCGATGATCGGCGCTGCGGCCTCTGTCGTTCTCGCCTTCCGCTCACGGCTAAGCACGATGGAGAAGACGGCCGTCTTTCTGGCGGCCACGGTGCTGGCCGCGCCGCATTCCGGCCCCTATGACCAGGTCCTGCTGGTGGTGGCGGCGGCGTATTGGCTGATGACGCAAGGGCGCGCGCAGCCGGTGTGGTGCTGGATTCTGATGTTCATGATCTGGCTGGTGCCGATCGTCAGCCCGCCACTTCTCTTTGTCCCGGGCCGCTTGGCTCCGTTGCTGACGGTCATGCTCATCGTGCTTGCGCTTCGCCGCGCGGCGCCGATGCTGGAGCCGCCAGCGCGGTAGACCTCGCTGAGGTGCGATGCGACCCCGCGTCCCGGCATTGCCTCGATCGATCAAGCGCCAGTGGCGTATGCGTCCTGTTCTGGAGCGGGCGTCGCCGTATTCTGGCGACGGACCAGGAGGATTGCGCCGATGGTCAGCGCGCCGCCCGCCAGCACATCGGAGAGGTGATGACCTCCGACGGGCATCGTCGCCAGGATCATCGTCGCATTCACGATGAGCACGGGGATCAGGAGCCAGCGCGTATCGCGCGCCGCGTAGATCGTTATGAGGCCCAGCATGGTGTGAAACGAGGGAAAGCTGACGATCCCGTCAGGTGTCGAGAGGTCGATGATGGAGAGTGTTCCATCGCGCAGCATGAGGAAGGTTCGCAGAAAGGGCCACATCTCGCCCAACGCCGAGAAGTTCGCAAAGAGCTGCGGAGCGGGATGGAAATATGCGAAGGCGCCAGCGGCCGGAACGAGTGCCATGCCAATGCACACGGCGACCGTGCTCAGGCTCAGAACGGCCATGAATTCCGTGATCCTGTCCCCGCGGCGTCGTAGAACAAGCGAGATCAGGACCAAGTTGGAGAGGGGACCTATCGCATTGTAAGCCCTGGCCAGCAGATTCACGACGAGCGGGCTGGAGTTTGTCGCTTGTAGAAAGCTTAGCCAGTCAAAGCCAAGCAGGCGATCGACATGCGCCAGCACATTGTCTCTCAAGGGTAAGTTCGCGGCGGTGATCAAATAGGTCAGTGTGACCCCCGTGAGCAGCAGCCCGCCGATGGGCAGGCTGGTGCGCCACAGCAGTTCGGTTAGAAGCAAAACCCCTCGCAACAGAATCGCTGGTCGACTTTGGTCCCCGGCAAGGCGGCTGTGTGCAACGGCGATAAAGATACCGGCGAACGCGCTGCAAGCGACGCATTTCAGAATTATCGTCCAGTTAGAAGGAGCGAACGAAAGCCCTGAGCTTTGCAGCCAGATCACGTCGACAAGGGCGTATCCGACGACGCAGGACCAGACGATGGCCATGTGACGCTGCGCGACTGCGCCATAGTCGCTGAACATGAACCAGCGTCCAAGGGCTGGTCGAACCCGGATCGGATCCAGGGTGAGGCCGCGCACGCCAGCGCTGGCGGTGGGCTTCTCGATCCCGGATATCGACGACACGTGGTGCCCTCGCTGTTGCGGCTCCCGCAGAAGTTGCTGCCAGACTCTTAAGATTGCTATAACCCTGCAACGTGCGCTCAATGGCGCCGCAGCCGGACGTCGGATGCGTCATCGTGGGTCTTGAGCACCGTATTTTTGCGGTTCGTTGCGACGGCCGCTGGCCGGACCGCAAAGGCGACGACGATGTTGAACCCACCGATCCAGATCGCCGGGATGCTGGGCCGGGGTGTCGCCGTTGCCCGCGTCTGTCGCACCGGATTTCCGCTCCGGAAGTCGCGACATCCGCTCAATTGGCGGAGCGATTTTTGCTCTTCTTAAATGAATTGCGGTCAGATTTGCCGCGTCGGGCGCCGGTCCGCTGCGTATCGCTTTTGCCGGCTTGTCAACGTCCCGGGGTAGAGTATGTCGTTTCAGTCCCAGCGTATTCGCGCCGTCACGCGCGTCGGATTCGTCTCCCTCGCCGCAGTCATGCTGCTGTGGCCCGCCGTCTCCACGGCTGCGCCAGATCCCGACAGGATCGCGGTCAATGTTGACCAGGCCAAACTGGTCAAGCTGCCCTCGGGCATCGCCACCATCGTCGTCGGCAACCCGCTGATCGCTGACGTGACCCTGCAAAATGGCGGCGTCGTCGTCGTCACCGGCAAGGGCTATGGCGCGACCAACTTCATCGCGCTCGACCGCACCGGCCAGGTGCTGGTGGATCGCCAGATCCAGGTCGAGGGCCCGACCGATCAGCTCGTCACGGTCTATCGCGGGGTCGATCGCGAGACCTACAGCTGCATGCCGGTCTGTCAACGCCGCATCACGCTCGGCGACGGCGAGACCTACTTCAAGGCGACGATGGACCAGGCCGGCACGTTGAGCAGCCAGGCCTCCGGCTCGGGCGCCGCCGCGGCCAAGCCGACCAACTGACCCCTCATTGCTCCGGCGTATCCTCGACGCCGGCGCCGCGGTCGGTCGCGGGCCGGCAATCCGACACGGCTAAGATTGGCTTAACGGAACGGGTCGCTCTGTCTCGATCCGGCGAAACACTTCAACAATGAGTCTTCAGTAGTCGTTGCCGCCAGTCATCCGGGGTCGTTGATGCCGCCGCCCGCTCGTTCTTCCCTAAAACTCCTCCGACGCTTTCGCCGCAATCGCCGCGGCTCGGCCGCCGTCGAATTTGCGCTGATCGCGCCGCTGTTCTTCGGGCTGCTCTTCGCGATCATCGAGACGGCGATGACGTTTTTCGCCGGCCAGGTGCTGGAGACGGTGACGCAGGACTCCGCGCGCATGATCATGACCGGTCAGGCCCAGAAGGCGGCGCTCACCCAGGCGCAGTTCAAGAACTACGTCTGTAGCAAGATCAACGTGCTGTTCGATTGCGTCAACGGAATCTACGTCGACGTCCGTAGCTACCCGGCGAACCAGTTCGGCTCCGTCAAGATCACCCCGCCGATCGACTTGACCGGAAACTTCCTCCCGACCATGCAGTACAGCCCCGGCGGCGCCGGCAACATCGTCGTGGTCCGCCTGTTCTATCAATGGCCGCTGTTCGTGACCGGGCTCGGCTTCAACGCCGCCAACCTGAACAACAACAAGCGGCTGCTGACGGCGACCGCGGCCTTCAAGAACGAGCCCTTCTGATGCGAAACGTGCAGCGGACATCTTGGCTCCGGCTCTGCCTGCGCGACTTTGTGCGCGACGGACGCGGGCTCGCGGCCGTCGAATTCGCGATGGTGTTGCCGCTGATGCTGGTGATGCTCTTCGGCACCGTCGAGTTTTCGTCCGGCGTCGCCGTGGATCGCAAGGTGACGCTGATCGCGCGAACGCTGTCTGATTTGACCTCGCAGTCGACCTCGGTGGCGGACAGCGACCTCAGCAACTTCTTCAGTGCCAGCATCGGCATCATGACGCCCTATGATCCGACGCTCACGAAGGGCACATTGTCGGAGATCTACATCAACTCCTCGAAGGTCGCGCGGATACAATGGAGCGCGGCTGGGGTCCTGACGAGCGGCTCTACGCAGGCGACGTTGACGACCTCGACCCGCAAGGTGGGTGACGTCGTGACCAGTATTGTTCCGTCCGCGCTGCTGATTCCGGGCACCTATCTGATCTTCAGCGAGGTGAGCTACACATACAAGCCGACGGTCGGCTACGTGATGGCACCGGCCGGCATCACGCTCAGCGACGTCGCCTATACCCGTCCCCGGCAGTCGCTGTGCGTATTGTATACGGCGAGCTCCGGAACCGCGCAGACGACTTGTCCGACCACTTAGAGCGTTTTCGAGCGAAGTGGACACCGGTTCGCGTGAAGAAAACGCGTCAAAACTAGAATCTAGGGCTTCGGTTCTGATTCTATCAGAACCGAAAATGCTCTAGGCCGCAGCCGTTCGTCCGCTCGACAAAAAAGGCCGCATCCGAGGAAGCGGCCTTTGTTGTCTTGACGCAATTTCCTGGAGCTTCGCGCGTCCGGGAAATCGGCTTATCCAGCGGCGCGGAGATTGTCGGCCGAGGATTTGCCGGAACGGCGGTCAGCCACGATCTCGTAGGAGATCTTCTGGCCTTCACGCAGAGTGCCAAGGCCGGCGCGCTCGACGGCACTGATGTGCACGAACACGTCGTTCCCGCCTTCATCCGGCTGGATGAAGCCATAACCCTTGGTCGCGTTAAACCACTTCACGGTTCCCATGCTCACGTGGGTAGTCCCTTCTCAGATAGACAGTTCAAAACCCGCTTGGTCGGCGGGGTGGTGAGATCGAATTTTTGGAAGGGTCGTCAGCGTCTGAACCGGCTGTACCGGTGTTAGCTAATGTCGTCCGGCCGAAAATCGATAACCAATATTATTCGATAGAACGGTTCAAAACAATCCTGACGTGCGCGATTTTTTGGCCGGCGGCGCGCCGGCCATTTATCGCGCAGGACATCGGGATGTCACGCGCGCAGCAGTTGCAAAATTTTCCCTCAGCGGCGGCGGAACTGGCCGCCGCGCTGCTGGCCGCCCCGCGGCGGACCGCCGGGGCTGCTCGGGCGCTCATCCTTGTGACGGAAAATCAGTCGGCCCTTTTCGAGGTCGTAGGGCGACATCTCGATCGTCACGCGGTCGCCGGCCAGCGTCTTGATGCGGTTCTTCTTCATTTTGCCCGCGGTGTAGGCAACGATCTCGTGTCCGGCATCGAGTTGGACCCGATAACGAGCGTCGGGGAGGATTTCGGTCACCAGTCCTTCGAACTGGATCAGCTCTTCCTTAGCCATGTGTTTCTCCAGATCGAGCGACGGCTAGTGCTGCGGTTGCTTGTTGCGGTTGGGTTGCGGTTTCGGCCGGCTCTCGCGATGCAAGAAGGCGACGCCCTGAATGCCTTCGCTGCTGCCGGTCTGCGACGGACGTAGCGACTCGCCCCGGTTCGTCTGCGGTGCGCTATTATTACCACCTCGACGGCGGCGGCGGCGAGGGCCTTTTGCGCCTGGAGTGGCCTCATTCCCGCGGACATTATGTGCGCGTGGCGCAGAGCGGCCGCCCCGGTGCGGTTGGGAAGGAGGCTGCGCCGGCGTCGCGGCGTCGCGGTTGCCGGGCGTACGGCGGTCCTCCCGCGGCAGCGCGATGCGGATCAGCCGCTCGATATCGCGCAAATAGCCCATTTCCTCGGCGCCCGCGATCAGCGAGATCGCGACCCCGTCGGCGCCGGCACGCGCGGTGCGGCCGATGCGGTGGACGTAGGTTTCCGGCACGTTGGGCAGGTCGAAATTCACGACATGGCTGATGCCGTCGACGTCGATGCCGCGGGCGGCGATATCGGTCGCCACCAGTGTGCGGACTTCGCCGGAACGAAACGCCGCCAATACGCGTTCCCTATGGTTTTGCGATTTGTTGCCGTGAATGGCGTTGGCCTCGATGCCGGCCTTGGCGAGGCCCTTCACCACCTTGTCCGCGCCATGCTTGGTGCGGGTGAAGACCAGGGCGCGGTCGACCGGCTCCTGCTTCAAGAGCTGGGCCAGCACCGCCGGCTTGGCGGCGAAATCGACCTGGATCACGCGCTGGGCGATCCGGTCGGCGGTCGAGGACACCGGCGTCACCGCCACGCGAGCGGGGTCGCGCAGCATCGCCTCGGCGAGTTCGGCGATGTCCTTCGGCATGGTGGCCGAGAAGAACAGCGTCTGCCGCCTGATCGGCAGTTTGGCGACGATCTTCCGGATGTCGTTGATGAAGCCCATGTCGAGCATGCGGTCGGCCTCATCGAGCACCAGGAACTCGACCTGGTTGAGCTTCAACCCGTTGCTCTGCACGAGGTCGAGCAGGCGGCCGGGGGTGGCCACCATGACCTCGACGCCCTGCATCACGGCGCGGACCTGGCGGCCCATCGGCACGCCGCCGATCGCGAGTGCCGAGGTGAGGCGGACGTGGCGGCCATAGGCGTTGAAGCTGTCGAGGATCTGCCCGGACAGCTCGCGGGTGGGCGAGAGCACCAGCACGCGGCAGCTCTTGGGCTGTGGGCGGACGCGGTTCTCGAGCAGCCGGTGCAGGATCGGCAGGGCGAAGGACGCCGTCTTGCCGGTCCCGGTCTGGGCGATGCCGACGACGTCACGGCCAGCGAGCGCGGGCGGGATGGTCTGGGCCTGGATGGGGGTCGGCGTGAGATAGTTTTCTTCTCGAAGCGCGCGGGCGATGGGATCGGCAAGGCCGAAATCCTGAAAGGAGGTCAAAAGGTTGGTCTTTCCATAAAAGCAGTCGTCGTCCCGGCTGGTATCGCCGGGATCGCACGAGGGCGTCGGGACACCCGCGTGTCTAGGGCATCTAGCTTGGTTGGCTGATAAGGCGAGCCAGAAGCCGTTGGGACGGCCAGGAACACGCAGCTCGCGGGTCGCTCCGCGATTCTCGCGGGCACGCCGCTGATATGGCCCAGGAACACGGCGCTTTCAAGATGCTGCAAATGCGAGGTTAGAGACCGCCCGATCGTCGCGCAGACCGTCGCAAATCCATGCCGGAAATTTAGCCAAAACGCCAATATTGCTCATGAAATAATCAGTCTGCTCTTTCGGCATTCATTCGCGCAGCCCAATGAATGAGCAGCTGATTTCCGTATTTCCCCGGAACTCGCGAAATTATCCAGCCGGTTCATTGGCTTAATGGGCGTGCAAGCCGTGGCACGGTTCTTGCGATTCTCTTAACCGCAGGCGGCCAGACGGCCGTTTCGCAGCGTTCACGCCTGCGTCAGGGAGATGACATTTCATGCCTACTCAGCTTACTCACGATATAGCGACGATGACCCGTCGCCGCGCCCTCGCGGCGACTGCCGGCCTGGTTTTGGGGCTGGCTGCGTCCTCGCCGTTCTCGCCCGCGCAAGCGGCCGACGACACCATCAAGGTTGGCGTTCTCCATTCGCTCTCCGGCACCATGGCCATCAGCGAAACCACGCTGAAGGACACGATCCTTTTCCTGATCGATGAGCAGAACAAGAAGGGCGGCGTGCTCGGCAAGAAGCTCGAGGCCGTCGTGGTCGACCCCGCATCGAACTGGCCGCTGTTTGCGGAAAAGGCGCGCGAACTGATCACCAAGGACAAGGTCGCGGTCGTGTTCGGCTGCTGGACCTCGGTGTCGCGCAAGTCCGTGCTCCCGGTGTTCAAGGAGTTGAACAACATCCTGTTCTATCCCGTGCAGTACGAGGGCGAAGAGTCCGAGCGCAACGTGTTCTACACCGGTGCGGCGCCGAACCAGCAGGCGATCCCCGCCGTCGACTATTTGATGAAGGAAGAGAAGGTGAAGCGCTGGGTGCTTGAAGGCACCGACTACGTCTATCCGCGCACCACCAACAAGATCCTCGAAGCCTATCTGAAGTCGAAGGGCGTTGCGCCCGCAGACATCATGATCAACTACACGCCGTTCGGCTTCTCCGACTGGCAGACCGAAGTCTCCAAGATCAAGACCTTCGGCTCGGCCGGCAAGAAGACCGCGGTGGTCTCCACCATCAATGGCGACGCCAACGTTCCGTTCTACAAGGAACTCGGCAACCAGGGCATCAAGGCGACCGACATCCCGGTGGTCGCGTTTTCGGTCGGCGAGGAAGAGCTCGCCGGCATCGACACCAAGCCGCTGGTCGGCCATCTCGCCGCCTGGAACTATTTCGAGTCGATCAAGACCCCGGCGAACGAGAAGTTCATCAAGGACTGGCAGGTCTACACCAAGAACCCGAAGCGCGTGACCAACGACCCGATGGAAGCGCACTACATCGGCTTCAACATGTGGGTGAAGGCGGTCGAGAAGGCGGGATCGACCGATCCGGACAAGGTGATCGACGCGCTCCCGGGCATCGAGACGCCGAACCTGACCGGCGGCGTGGCCAAGATGCTGCCGAACCATCACATCACCAAGCCGGTGTTCATCGGCGAGATCAAGGGCAACGGCCAGTTCGACGTGGTCTGGAAGACCCCGGGCCTGGTGGCCGGCGACGCGTGGTCGAAGGAGCTCGAAGGCTCCAAGGACCTGATCGGCGATTGGGTCGGCAAGAAGTGCGGCAACTGGAACACCAAGACCAACAAGTGCGGCGGCCAGGGCTCCTGATCCGAAGCATGATCCGGAAAAGTGCGTAGCGGTTTTCCGAAAAGATCATGCTCAAACAGGAACTCCTGATCTGATCCACGACACAACACAAACTTCCAAGACACCGGAGAAGGCGGCATCGCTCGCCGCCTTCTCCCCACACTCCTGCCGGGGTTATCGACGTGCTTGTTCATTGCTTTGATCGCGTTCGCGCGCTGTTTCTATCCGTTCTGCTGCTGACCTGCCTTGTCGTGCCGGCGCTCGCCGGGCCGTTCGAGGACTCGGTCGCCAAACTCGCCAATGACGACTTCTCCGACACGGAGGCCGCGATCGGCGAGGTCGCGTCCTCAGGCAATCCGCTGGCGTCGGCGATCCTCGGCGCGCTGCAGGATGGCCGGCTGTCGGCCGATCCGGACACCAAGAAGGTCTTCGTCACGCGGAGTGACGGCAAGATCATCGACGCCGCAACCGGGGCCGCCGTCGACAAGCTGCCGGACAACGTCGCGGACGTCCGCGTCAACAATCGCCTGCGCCGTAGCATCGAGGCCGCGCTCGGCGGCCTGACGCTGCTGTCGTCGGATCCGGCCAAGCGCCTCGCCGCCGCGCAATCGGTGTTCAAGAGTCATGAGGAGAACCTGCTGCCGACGGTGGAAAGCGCGTTTGCCAAGGAGACCAACAAGTCGATCAAGCAGGCCTTTGCCGAGGCGCGCGCCGCAATCATCCTGTTCAAGTCCGATGCGTCCGACAGCGACAAGCTCGACGCCGTGGCCGTGATCAAGGCGCGCGGCGACCAGGAGGCGCTGGCGCTGCTCAACGACGTCGGCACCGATCAGCCGCCGCTGGTCGCCAAGGCGGCCGCGAGCGCGATCTCGTCGATCCAGAGCAACCTCGCAATGTGGTCGGCGGTGCAAAACGCCTGGTACGGCATCTCACTCGGCTCGGTGCTGCTGCTCGCCGCGATCGGGCTTGCCATCACCTTCGGCGTGATGGGCGTCATCAACATGGCCCATGGCGAGATGGTGATGCTCGGCGCCTACACCACCTTCGTGGTGCAGGAGGTGATCCGCAGCCGCTATCCCGGCCTGTTCGACTATTCGCTGTTCATCGCCGTGCCGCTCGCCTTCCTGGTCGCGGGCGGCATCGGCGTGTTGATCGAACGCACCATCATCCGCTTCCTCTACGGCCGGCCGCTGGAAACGCTGCTTGCGACCTGGGGCCTGTCGCTGGTGTTGCAGCAGGCGGTGCGCACGGTGTTCGGCCCCACCAACCGCGAGGTCGGCAACCCCTCCTGGATGAGCGGCGCGTTCGAGCTCGGCCAGATCACCATCACCTATAACCGGCTCTGGATCCTCTGCTTCACGCTTGCGGTGTTCGCCGTCCTGCTCGCAATGCTGCGCTACACCGCGCTCGGGCTCGAGATGCGCGCGGTGACGCAGAACCGGCGCATGGCGGCCTCGATGGGGATCGCGACCTCGCGGGTCGATGCGCTGACCTTCGGGCTCGGGTCAGGCATCGCCGGCATTGCCGGCGTGGCGCTGTCGCAGATCGACAATGTCAGCCCCAATCTCGGCCAGAGCTACATCATCGATTCCTTCATGGTCGTGGTGTTCGGCGGCGTCGGCAATCTCTGGGGCACGCTGGTCGGCGCCTTCACGCTCGGCATCGCCAACAAGTTCCTCGAGCCGGTGGCCGGTGCGGTGCTCGGCAAGATCGCGATCCTGGTCCTGATCATCCTGTTCATCCAGAAGCGGCCGCGCGGCCTGTTCGCGCTCAAGGGACGGGCGGTGGAAGCATGACCCCGCACATCCTCACCCGTTCGCTGGACCGCGCCGCGACCAGCTTCATCCTGATCGTCGCCGGCCTCGGCGTGCTGATCCCGCTGTCGAACCTGCTCTTGCCGCAGGGTTCGGTGTTCCACGTGCCGACCTATCTGGTGGCGCTGTGGGGCAAGTACGTCTGCTACGCCATCCTGGCGCTCTCGATCGACCTGATCTGGGGCTATTGCGGCATCCTCTCGCTCGGCCACGGCGCGTTCTTCGCGCTCGGCGGCTACGCCATGGGCATGTATCTGATGCGCCAGATCGGCAGCCGCGGCGTGTACGGCAACCCGATCCTGCCCGACTTCATGGTGTTCCTGAACTGGGACACGCTGCCCTGGTACTGGTACGGCTTCGACAAATTCTGGTTTGCGGCGCTGATGGTGCTGCTGGTGCCGGGACTGCTCGCCTTCTGCTTCGGCTGGCTGGCCTTCCGCTCCCGCGTCACCGGCGTCTATCTCTCGATCATCACGCAGGCGATGACCTATGCGCTGCTGCTCGGCTTCTTCCGCAACGATTTCGGCTTCGGCGGCAACAATGGCCTGACCGACTTCAAGGACATCCTCGGTTTCAATGTCCAGGCCGAGGGCACGCGCTGCGCGCTGTTCCTGCTGAGTTGCCTCGCGCTGATCGTCGCCTTCGCGATCTGCCGCGCGGTGGTGACCTCGAAGCTCGGCAAGGTGCTGATCGCGGTGCGCGACGCCGAGAGCCGCACCCGCTTCCTCGGCTACCGGGTCGAATCCTACAAGCTGTTCGTGTTCACGCTGTCGGCGTGCATGGCCGGCGTTGCCGGCGCGCTCTATGTGCCGCAGGTCGGCATCATTAATCCGAGCGAGTTCGCGCCCGGCAACTCGATCGAGGCCGTGATCTGGGTCGCGGTCGGCGGCCGCGGCACGCTGGTCGGTGCGGCGATCGGCGCCATCGTCGTCAACTACGCCAAGACCTACTTCACCTCAGGGCCGCTCGCGCCGTACTGGCTGTTCATGCTGGGCGCGTTGTTCATCCTGGTCACGCTCCTCCTGCCCAAGGGCATCGTTGGCACCTTCAATTCCTGGTGGGAGCCCTGGAGGGCGCAGCGCAGCTCGCCCGATGCCGAAAGTGCCGCGCGTGAAGACGGCGTCGGCGCACCGAAGATGGCGGAGTAGGCCGATGAACGTGATGGATACCCGCGCCACCTCGGCCATGCTCTATCTCGACGGCGTGCACGTCTCGTTCGACGGCTTTCACGCCATCAACAACCTGTCGCTGACGCTTGAGCCCGGCGAGATGCGCGCGATCATCGGTCCGAACGGCGCCGGCAAGACCACGATGATGGACATCATCACCGGCAAGACCAAGCCGGACGAGGGCACGGTGCTGTTCGACGGCACCGTCGACCTGACCCGGCTCGACGAGACCCGCATCGCCGAGCTCGGCATCGGCCGCAAGTTCCAGAAGCCGACGGTGTTCGAGAGCCAGACCGTGCAGGACAATCTGCTGCTCGCGCTCAATGTCGACCACTCCGTTCGCGGCACCCTGTTCTGGCGCGGCAGCAAGGCCGAATCCGAGCGCATCGACAAGGTGCTCGAGACCATCCGCCTGACCGACGCGCGCAACCGCCTTGCCGGCAGCCTGTCGCACGGCCAGAAGCAGTGGCTCGAAATCGGCATGCTGCTGGCGCAGGACCCGAAGGTGCTGCTGGTCGACGAGCCGGTCGCCGGCATGACCGATGTCGAAACCCATCTGACCGCCGAGCTGCTCAGGGAGATCAACAGGAACCACACCATCATGGTGGTCGAGCACGACATGACCTTCGTCCGCGAGCTCGGCGTCAAGGTGACCTGCCTGCACGAGGGCTCGGTGCTGGCGGAGGGCACCATCGATCAGGTGTCGTCGAACGAGCGGGTCGTCGAAGTGTATCTGGGGCGATAAAGCGATGCTGAAGGTCGACAACATCAACCTCTACTACGGCGCGGCGCAGGCCTTGCGCGGCGTCTCGCTGACCGCCGAGCCCGGCAAGGTGACCTGCGTGCTTGGGCGCAACGGCGTCGGCAAGACCTCGCTGTTGCGGGCCATGGTCGGGCAGTATCCGATCGCCTCGGGTGCGATCAATTTCGACGGCAAGGACATCACCGCGCTGAAGCCCTATGAGCGGGCGCGGCGCGGCATCGGCTTCGTGCCGCAGGGCCGCGAGATCTTTCCGCTGCTGACCGTGGAAGAGAACCTGAGGACCGGCTTCGGTCCGCTGAAGCGCGAGGACCGCAACATCCCCGACGACGTGTTCTCGCTGTTTCCGGTGCTGGAGACCATGCTCGGCCGCCGCGGCGGCGACCTCTCCGGCGGCCAGCAGCAGCAACTCGCGATCGGCCGTGCGCTGGTGATGCGGCCAAAGCTCCTGCTGCTCGACGAGCCGACCGAGGGCATCCAGCCCTCGATCATCAAGGATATCGGCCGCGCCATTTCCTATCTGCGCAACCTCGGCAACATCGCGATCGTGCTGGTCGAACAATATCTCGACTTTGCCTGCGAACTCGGCGACAGTTTTGCCGTGATGGACCGGGGTGCGGTGAAATATGCCTGCGACCGCGCGAACCTCGATCTCGCCGAGGTCAGCCGCCAGATGGCGCTGTAATGCAATCTGACGCCGCAATGAGCGGCACGGGGATTAAGGGAGCGTCGGGGCGGATGCGGAGCGAACTCGCGGGAGCGGCTTCAGCGACATTTGCGGCGAACCGCGCCCAGGGCGCGGTCAGGTTCGGCGTGCACCTCAAGGACGGCGTCACCCGGCGCGGCGACCTGCACGAGTCGGGCTCGCTGCGTGTCCGCTTCCCGTCACCGGAGGACGAGGGTCTGTCGGCCATGTTCGTCAACACCGCCGGCGGCATTGCCGGTGGCGACCGCTTCGACATCGCGATCTCGGCCGGCGAGGGCGCCCGCGTGACGCTGACCACGGCGGCCGCCGAAAAGGTCTATCGCGCACCGGCAGCGTTTTCGAGCGAAGCGGGTACCGGTTCGCGTGAAGAAAACGCGTCCAAACAAAATGAGAGCATGGTGCGATCCAACCGGATTGCACCATGCTCGATCGCAGCGGCGCGGCTCGACATCGCGCTGAAGGCCGACACAGGCGCGCATCTGGCCTGGCTGCCGCAGGAGACCATCCTGTTCGACCGCGCCCGTATTCACCGCCGCTTCGACATCGACCTAGCCGATAATGCCTCGCTCTTGCTCTGCGAGATCGTGGTGTTCGGCCGCGCCGCGATGGGCGAGACCATGCGCCATGGCGAGTTCGTCGACCGCTGGCGGATGCGCCGCGGCCGCCGGCTGGTGTTTGCCGAGACGGTCCGTCTCGACGGCGAGATCGGCGAGAAGCTCGCCAGGCCCGCGATCGCGGGTGGCGGCACGGCGATCGGCACCGCGCTGATCGTGCCGGGCGATGCGGCGCTGGTCGAGCGCATCCGCGAGGCATCGGACAACTTCGGCGGCGAGGTCGGCATCTCCGCCTGGAATGGCTTTGCAATGGTGCGCTTCTGTGCCCAAGATGCCGCCCGGCTCCGCGCCGACATGATGACGGTGCTGAGCCGTGCCTCCGCCGTGACGCTGCCGCGGCTGTGGCTCAACTGAATTCCTGAACGACAGAGTGCTCGCATGAATTTGTCTCCCCGCGAAAAGGACAAACTCCTGGTCTCGATGGCGGCCATGGTGGCGCGCCGCCGGCTCGAGCGCGGCGTCAAGCTGAACCATCCCGAGGCTGTCGCGTTGATCACCGACTTCATCGTCGAGGGAGCCCGTGACGGGCGCACGGTCGCCGAGCTGATGCAGGCTGGCGCCAAGGTGCTGACCCGCGACCAGGTGATGGCCGGCATCCCCGAGATGATCCACGACATCCAGGTCGAGGCGACATTCCCCGACGGCACCAAGCTCGTCACCGTGCACGAGCCGATCCGATAGGACAGCCGTCATTCCGGGGTGGCTGCAAGGCCGAACCCGGAATCCAGCGATTGTTGATCGAGATTCCGGGTTCGATGCCGCGCATCGCCCCGGAATGACAGGAGAGACAAATGATCCCCGGCGAACTCTTCATCGAAGACGGCGAGATCGAGCTCAATGCCGGCCGCAAGACCGTGACGCTGTCGGTCGCCAACACCGGCGACCGGCCGATCCAGGTCGGCTCGCACTATCATTTCTTCGAGACCAATCCGGCGTTGAAATTCGACCGCAGACGCGCCCGCGGCATGCGCCTCGACATCGCCGCCGGCACCGCGGTTCGCTTCGAGCCGGGCCAGACCCGCGACGTCCAGCTCGTGGCGCTCGCCGGCAAGCGCGTGATCTACGGCTTCCGGGCCGAGGTGAAGGGCAAGTTGTGATCCGGGCAAGACACGCCGTGATGTCAAGTGAGGTGAGCACGCTGGCCGGGCTCCCTCCCCCCTTGCGGGGGAGGGCTGGGGAGAGGGGTAGGCTCCGAGCGCCGACCGAAGAGATTCGGCAATCTGGTGCAAAGTGGATTTGCAACCTGCGCCACTGCCGAGGAGCACTGTAGCCGTCATGCTCCCCGCGATCCGCCTGATCTCCGAAGCCGCCGAGTTCGCTGCGCGCCGTCACAACGGGATGGCGCGCAAGGGGCGGGGGAGCGAGCCCTATATCAACCATCTCGCCGAGGTCGCGAACCTGCTCGCCGCCGTCACAGATGGCACCGATGCCGAGCTGGTGGCGGCCGGCTGGCTGCACGACACCATCGAGGACACCGGGACCACGCGCGAGGAGCTTGCGCGTGAATTCAGCGAGCGCGTCGCCTCGCTGGTCGTCGAGTGCACCGACGACATGAGCCTGCCGAAGGCCGTGCGTCGGCAAAGGCAGATCGAGGATACCCCGCACAAATCACCCGCCGCCAAGCTGATCAAGGCTGCCGACAAGGTCAGCAATATCGGCGCCCGGATCGTTCCGCATCCAAGCAGGGACGAGCGCGACGACCTCGCCGATTATGCAGCCTGGGCCAAGAAGGTGGTCGCAGGTTGCCGGGGGATCAATCCGCGGCTTGACCGCATTTTCGACGACACCATCGCGCGCGCGAGGGCTGCGCTGGCTGAAGCAGGGGGCTGACATGGCCGTGAAGATCAAGCGTTCCGTCTATGCCGACATGTTCGGTCCCACCACCGGCGACAAGGTGCGGCTCGCCGATACCGATCTGATCATCGAGGTCGAGAAGGATCTCACCACCTATGGCGAGGAGGTGAAGTTCGGCGGCGGCAAGGTGATCCGCGACGGCATGGGGCAGTCGCAGGTGACCAATGCGCAAGGCGCTGCCGACACCGTCATCACCAACGCGCTGATCGTGGACCACTGGGGCATCGTGAAGGCCGACGTCGCGATCAAGGACGGGATGATCGCCGCGATCGGCAAGGCCGGCAATCCCGACATTCAGCCCAACGTCACCATCGTCATCGGCCCGGGTACCGACGTGATCGCGGGCGAGGGCAAGATCCTCACCGCGGGCGGATTCGACAGTCACATCCATTTCATCTGCCCGCAGCAGATCGAGCACGCGCTGATGTCCGGCGTCACCTCGATGTTAGGGGGCGGCACCGGCCCGTCGCACGGCACCTTCGCCACCACCTGCACGCCCGGCCCGTGGCACATGGGGCGGATGATCCAGTCGTTCGACGCTTTCCCGGTCAATCTCGGCATCTCGGGCAAGGGCAATGCGTCGCGCCCGGCGGCGCTGGTCGAGATGGTCAAGGCCGGCGCCTGCGCGCTGAAGCTGCATGAGGACTGGGGCACCACGCCGTCGGCGATCGACACCTGCCTCTCGGTCGCCGACGATCACGACGTCCAGGTGATGCTGCACTCGGACACGCTGAACGAATCCGGCTTCGTCGAGGACACGGTGAAGGCATTCAAGGACCGCACCATCCATGCCTTCCACACCGAAGGCGCCGGCGGCGGCCATGCGCCTGATATCATCAAGATCGCCGGCCTGAAGAACGTGCTGCCGTCCTCGACCAATCCGACCCGGCCGTTCACCCGCAACACCATCGACGAGCATCTGGACATGCTGATGGTGTGCCATCACCTCGATCCCTCGATCGCCGAGGATCTCGCCTTCGCCGAAAGCCGGATCCGCAAGGAGACCATCGCCGCGGAAGACATCCTGCACGACCTCGGCGCGCTCTCGATGATGTCGTCGGACTCGCAGGCGATGGGCAGGCTCGGCGAAGTCATCATCCGCACCTGGCAGACCGCCGACAAGATGAAGAAGCAGCGTGGCGCCCTGCCGCAGGACAAGGGCAACGACAACGACAATTTCCGCGTCAAGCGCTACATCGCCAAATACACCATCAACCCCGCGATCGCGCACGGCGTGTCGAAGCTGATCGGCTCGGTCGAGAAGGGCAAGCTCGCCGACCTCGTGCTGTGGTCGCCGGCCTTCTTCGGCGTCAAGCCGGACTGCATCATCAAGGGGGGCTCGATCGTGGCCGCTCCGATGGGCGATCCCAACGCTTCGATCCCGACGCCGCAGCCGGTGCACTACCGGCCGATGTTTGCCGCCTTCGGCAAGTCGCTCACCGCGTCATCGGTGGTGTTCACATCGAAGGCCGCCGTCGCGGGCGGCCTCGCTCGCAAGCTCGGCACGGCCAAGAAGCTCTACGCGGTGCAAAACACCCGCGGCAAGATCTCCAAGAAGAGTATGATCCACAACGATGCAACCCCCGAGATCGAGGTCGATCCCGAGACCTATGAGGTACGCGCAGACGGCGAGCTGCTGACCTGCGCGCCGGCGGAGGTGCTGCCCATGGCACAGCGTTACTTTATGTTCTAAAACCCCTCCCGGTATCTGAAACCAGAAGAGAAAACCGGGAGGAATTTCCGTGATTTACGTCGTTGCCACGCTGACCATCAAGCCCGAGACCCGCGCCGAATTCATCGCCGCGGCAACGGCCTGCATCAAGGAGACCCGCAAGGAGCCCGGCAACATCGCCTACGACCTGCACGAGAGCGTCACCGACCAAAGCAAGATGGTGTTCGTCGAGCAGTGGGAAAACGCCGAGGCGCTGGTGCCGCATCGCACCGCCGAGCACATGAAGACGTTCGGCCGGGTCGCGGTGAAATGCATGGCCGCCCCGCCGAGGATCGAGGTGATCACCCCGGAGAAGGTTGACGTCCGCTAGCCAAGAAGAACAAGGAGCCAATCCATGATCTACGTCATTGCCACCACGCCGATGAAGCCGGAGAGCCGCGAGGACTTCATCAAGGGGCACAAGGCCTGCACGGTCGAGACCCGCAAGGAGAAGGGCTGCATCGCCTATGACGGCCATGTCAGCGTCAACGATCCCAACCTCTATGTGGTGGTGGAGCGTTGGGAGAGTCGCGAAGATCTCAATGCGCATGCCCGCGCGCCGCACATGAAGGTGTGGCGGGAATATTCGTCGCAGATGAAGACCGGACCGACGGTGATCGAGATCGTCAGCGACGGCAAGGTCGAGAAGATCTAATGTGTACCTGTTTGGTGGCCTCATGGTTCGAGACGCGCGGCGGCGCCGCGCTCCTCACCATGAGGGTTTGAGACCTCATCCTGAGGAGGCGCGAAGCGCCGTCTCGAAGGATGAAGCCACCGAACGCCGGGATATCAAGGCAGACAAGCATGATTCGCGCGACCAAGGTTCTGGGACAGCACCGCTGGAAGGATACGCCGGCCGACACCGTCGTGCTCGATTTCGATGACCGGCACCGGCGGCGGATGGCGATGACCGGGACGCGCGGGCTTGAGTTCCTGCTCGATCTCGAGAACGCCGTCGCATTGCGCGGCGGCGATGCGCTGGTGCTGGAGGACGGTCGCCTCATCGAGGTGGTCGCCGCTCCGGAGCCGCTGGTGGAAATCCGCGGCAGCGATCCGCATCATCTGATCCGGGTCGCCTGGCATCTCGGCAACCGTCATCTGCCGACGCAGATCATGCCGAAGGGCCTGCGCATCCGCCGCGATCACGTGATCGAGGCGATGGTGAAGGGGCTCGGCGCCCGCGTCATCGAGATCGAAGCGCCGTTCGATCCCGAGGGCGGCGCCTATGCCGGGCACGCGCATGCCGAAGAGCCGCACGCACATGGCCATGCCGGGCACGATCACGCCCACGGCCATGCGCACGATCATGATCATGAACACCATCATGATCACGGCCATCATCACCACGGTGATGGTCATCACCATGGTCATGATCATCAGCAAGACGCGCATTGCGGTCACGACCATCATCACCATCACGACCACTCCCATGCTCATGACCACAAATGAGCCGGATCCCGCCGCTGTCGGCGACGGGATGACGGAAGGTGAGGCGAGGGCGCTGTACCGGCTGATGACCTGGCTGTCGCCGTCGTTCCCGGTCGGCGCGTTCTCCTATTCCAGCGGCATCGAATGGGCGGTGGAGGCCGGCGATATCACCGATGCCGGATCACTCCGCGGCTGGCTGGCCGCGATGCTGACCGACGGCAGCGGATTTTGCGACGGCGTCTTGCTGGCGCAGAGCCATCGCGCGGTGTCCGACCAGGATCATGCCGCTTTGAGCGAGATCGCCGAGCTTGCCGACGCGCTCGTGCCGTCGCGCGAACGGCAGCTCGAGACCACGACGCAGGGGCGCGCCTTCATCGACATTGCGCAGGCCGCCTGGAATTCGCGCGGCCTCGACGCGATCATTGCGGCCTGCGGCGGCCCGATCGTCTATCCGGTCGCCGTCGGCCTCGTCAGTGCGGCACACGGCATCCCGCTCGCGCCGTCGCTGCACGCCTTCCTCCACGCCGTGGTGTCGAACTGGATTTCCGCAGGCAGCCGGCTGATCCCGCTCGGGCAAACCGACAGCCAGCGCGTGCTGGCCGATCTCGAGCCCGATGTCGCCGCGACCGCGCGCCGCGCCGAGGCGGCGTCGCTCGACGATCTCGGCAGCGCGACCTTCCGCGCCGACCTCGCGAGCTTGCGGCACGAGACGCAATATACGAGGCTGTTCCGGTCATGATGCGCGATCGCGCAATGATGCTGGCGCAGCGTCCTCAGCCGTCGTCCCGGCCTAGTGCGCAATTGCGCACGGGGGCCGGGACCTATAGCCACAGGCTCTTGTGGTTATAAGGGCTGGGGCTCCAGCGGCGCTGCCGCAATGAGGTTTGGTGGTAATGGGTCCCGGCTTTCGCCGGGACGACGATGGATGGTTTGACATGCCTACTTCCCACGGTCCGTTGCGTGTCGGCGTCGGTGGTCCGGTCGGCTCCGGCAAGACCGCATTGATGGATCTGCTCTGCAAGGCGATGCGCGAGCGCTACGACATCGCGGCGATCACCAACGACATCTACACCAAGTGGGATGCCGAGTTTCTGGTGCGCTCGGGCTCGCTGACGTCGGATCGTATCGCGGGTGTCGAGACCGGCGGCTGCCCGCATACCGCGATCCGCGAGGACGCCTCGATGAACCTGGCCGCCGTCGCCGACATGCGGGCCAAGTTTCCCAACCTCGATCTGATTCTGATCGAGTCCGGCGGCGATAACCTCGCCGCGACCTTCTCGCCGGAATTGGCCGACCTGACGATCTATGTCATCGACGTCGCCGCGGGCGACAAGATTCCCTCCAAGGGCGGCCCCGGGATCACCCGGTCCGACCTGCTGGTGATCAACAAGATCGACCTCGCCCCCTATGTCGGCGCGTCGCTGGAGAAGATGGATACCGACGCCAGGCGGATGCGCGGCGAGCGGCCCTTCGTGATGACCAACCTGAAGAAGAGCGACGGCCTTGACCGCATCGTCAGCTTCATCGAGACCAAGGGCGGCCTTCGGTCGCAGGCTCCAGGCAAGGCCGCCGAGGCAGGCTAGCGCGTTAATCATTGTGGCACCGCCCGGCTCTCCCCCGTCATCCCCGCGGCAACGTGACGTTGCCGCGGGAGGTGCGCCGCAAAAAAGCTGCGCAATCGCCGGAACAATTTCCCAGTTCACCGATTAGCATGCTCTAGCGTCGCCTCAGATCAGCCAGGTGCCGTGGGCGTTAATGTTGCCGAGCAGCTCTTGTTGCGTACCGATGATCGCTATTCCATATTCCGCTGCGGTTGGCGTTCATCACACCTTGATTTGTTGCCGCCCCGCAGATCTCAGATGAATTCCATCCGCTTTTGCCACCCCCTGATTGCCGAGTAAGCGAGTGGTCCGGCTGGGCTTTATCGTTGCCTTGATCGCGCTGATCGGAGTGCTGCTTTCCGGTCTCGCGGCCTATCGGGTGCACGATCAGGAGCTCGCGCTCGACAGCATCGCACTGGCGCGGGCGATCGACGTCCACGCCAGCTTGGTGCAGGACCGCCTGACCGAGCGTGAGCTGCTGGCGCGGGTGGCTTCGGGCCTGTTCCGCTCTCCGTCGACGGTGAAGGCCAATATGCTGCAGCCGCTGCGCTCGGCGATCTACGCCTTCAAGACCGATTTCGTTGTCGCCGCCTGGATTGCTCGGCTCAAGCCGAATGAGCTGTCGGCGGCGGAGGCGGAGTTGAAAGCCGCGGGCTTCACCAACCCGTCGATCCGCGACTTCGACGATCAGCCGCTTGATCTCAAGGCGCTCGACAGGCCGATCAACGTGCTGATGGATGTCGAGCCGCGCAACCAGGAAACCCTCAGCATCCCGGGCCGCGCCTTCGATCACCACTCGGTGGTCGGTCCGATGCTCGCACGGGCCATGGCAGAGGCCAAGCCGGTCGCGTCGGACCCGATCCCGCTGCTGCGACAGAATGGCCCGGTTGGCGTCGTGCTCGCGGCGCCGGTGTTCCAGGAGCATGCGTCGGAGCCGGCCGGCTTCATCACGTTCTCGTACGAGCTGGCGTCGCTGATGCTGACCAACGACGACGCTTCGCTATTTTCGGTGGCGCTGAAGGATCCTCGCGATTCCAACGATGAGTTCACCGCCAACGAGCAGGGCGTCGTCACCTCGCGCGCGGTGCGCCAGGAAGGGCCGGCGCCATCGATAGTCCGCACGGTGACCTTCGGCGGCCGCGACTGGTCGCTGGACTACTACGCCAAGAGCAACGCCACGATGCGCGCGCAGCAGACCGCGACCATCGTCGCCGCGATCGGACTGGCACTGACCGGTATCGTCTGCGGCCTGTTCGGCTATGTCGCCTACAACAACCTGCGTCTGAGCCGCGAGATCGAAGTCCGGATCGGCTTCGAGCGCCGGCTGACGGCCGTCATCGACGAGCTCAACCATCGCGTCAAGAACATCCTCGCGGTGATCCAGTCGATCGTGACGCGCACGCTGCGCCACGGTTCCGACATCGAGGTCGCGCGCGAGCTTCTGATCGGCCGGATCCACGCAATGTCGAATGTCGTGACGCTGCTCAGCGAGAGCCAGTGGCAGGGCGTCAAGCTGAAGGGCCTGTTCGAATCGCGATCGATCCCGCATGCCGACCGTATCGCGGTGAACGGCCCCGACATCACCGTCAGCGCCCGCGCGGCGCAATCGCTGTCGCTGTTGTTCTTCGAGCTCGCCTCGCATTCCGACGAGGGCCTGTCGCTGGTCGGCAAGCACCCGCACATCGTCGCCAATTGGGAAGTCAACGGCGACGGCGCGGACGCGATCTTCCATTTCCGCTGGGAGGAGTTCAACACCAGCGAGGCCACGCGGCGGCCGGACAGCGACTTCGGCCTGATCCTGCTCGACCGCGTCGCGCCCGAGGCGCTCGGCGGCACCGCGAAGCGCTATTTCACCGACGTCTCCTATGTCTATGAGCTGATCGCGCCGATGGGCACCGTCGTCGACATGACCGAGCGCGACCGTACCGAGCAGTTCTCCGCCCCGGTTCGCCCCGTCAAGGCAAAGTAGCGGCCGGCGGCATCCTGCAATGCCGCAATCATGGGCTGGCGGGGGCTCATTCCGCGTTGCGGCGATGCCGTTATGACGGTCCCTCGGAACTTTCCCGCCGGACACCTGTCGCACTCCCGGTTTTGCAACTCATTGTTAAACCTTCATTGAGCATGCTTGGGGCATATCGAGCAGGATACCGTCTGAGGACCCCGATGAGGCTTTGGGTCAGCCTGACCTTGCTGGCGGCAATTTTGCCGGCGGGGCTGTCGTTCGCCTTGACCGGGACGGAGACGTCGGACGAGCTTGCGAAGGTCCGTGCCAGCTATCGCCGGCCGGACGCCGTTCCCTTCCCAAGCAGCAACCCCTATTCCAAGGCGAAATCCGATCTCGGAGAAATGCTGTTCTTTGACCCGCTGCTTTCGCGGTCGAAGACGCACTCATGCGCGTCCTGCCACAACCCAGCCCTCTCCTGGGCCGACGGGCTTCCGCGCGCCATCGGGGAGGATCCCAAAGGGCTACCGCTTCGCGCACCAACCCTGATCGACGTGGCCTTCACCGAGCCCCTGGGATGGGACGGCAAGTTCAAGACTCTCGAGTCCGTTGCGTTCGGACCTATCGAGAGCCCCGCCAACATGAACATGACGGAGCCGGAATTGATCGCCCGCCTCTCGGCGATCCCCGGTTACGTCGACGCGTTCGCCCGTGCCTTTGGCGACGGCGCGATCACGCGGCCGCGAATCGAAGCGTCGCTGGCGACGTTTGAGCGCTCCATCCTGGCCGGTGAGGCGCCGTTCGACCGGTGGATCAAGGGAGACGACACCGCCATCAGCGCGTCGGCGCAGCACGGTTTTCGAATTTTCAACGGCAAGGCACGTTGCTCGTCCTGTCACAGCGGCCCGTCCTTCTCGGACGGATCCTTTCAGGACATCGGTACCGCGAAGGGCAAGGACATCGGGCGGGGCAGTTTCTTTCCGACCTCCGTCAAGCTGCGATACGCGTTCAAGACGCCGACATTGCGCGACGTTGCGCGTCGCGGGCCCTACATGCACGACGGATCGGTCGCGACCCTGGAAGACGTCATAGAGCTGTACAACAAGGGCGGAATCGATCGGCCGAGCCGGTCTCCGGACGTCAAGCCGCTGTCCCTGACAGCCAGCGAGAAGAAGGACCTCATCGCCTTTCTTCAGACGCTGACCGCATCCGCGCCAGCGTCCATGGCGCCAAGGCTGCCGCGATGACGGCCGACTGACGCGTGTCAGGACACGCTCGGCAGGACGCACCCCAACAGGCCTAGACCCACGATCAGAAGCGCCCCCGCGCAGGTCTCCAGGGCATCGGTCCGCTCCGGATACCGTTTTGCTCCGAGGGCGAGCACCGAGCCCACCCCGACACTCACGACACTCAACGCTTCGAGCATGCATCGGCTCCCTATCCGCCTTGTCTGCGCTTTCACTACGACAGGTCGAATTGAGGCTCCGTCCAGGAATTAGCTAAAATCCGAGACAATCGGCGGAAAGCGGCGTAAAGGCGCCGGCCTGTTCATCGTTAACCACGAAACAACCAATGGGTGTTGGCCTGCAAAAACTGCTAAAATTTGATGTAAGATGAACAGATCGTTAAAGGTGGGCGGTAGTTGAAATGTTCAGTGGATGGGAGCGGGGTGCCAATTCGGCACCGCGTGGGCGCTCCGTCTTCGCCAAGTGCATTCTCGGGATTTTGTTTTGCGTCATCGCGGCACGAGAGGCCGATGCGCATGTCAAATGGTTTTGTGCCTATAACGTCGCCGGGCAGCCCCGCGGTCTCGAAAATGTCCTGTGCCAGGATTTCGAACTGCTGCTGGGCGTTGCCGTCTTCTGGCTCTTCGCCGGCTGCCTGATCGAGCCAACTGCTCTGGGTGCGGCAACGATCCGCGTCCTCGACCGGATCACCGAGCCGCTGCGGCTGCGCACGGAGACGATGATCCGCGCCGTCTGTGCTTTCTTCTTCATCTCGATCTGGGCCGTCGGCGGAATCCTGCTGACCCCTGAGCTGAAGACGACGTCGCCCCTCGTGGGCATGCTGCAGCTTGGCATCGCTGCCGGCATGCTGTCGCGACGAACGCTGCCGCTGTCTGCAGCCGGGATCGCGATCCTGTTCGGGATCGGCGTGCGCGACTACGGCATCTTTCACCTTGCCGACTATCCGATCTTTCTCGGGGTCGCTGCCTACCTGGCGCTTGTCGGGCTCAAGAAGGACCTGTTCGGAATTTCGCCGCTCGACGTGGTCAGGTATTCGGCCGGCGTGACGTTGATGTGGGCCTCCATCGAAAAATGGGCCTACCCGGAATGGAGCTTCCCGCTGCTCATCGAGCACGCCACCATCACGTTCGGCTTCGACAACGAATTCTACATGCGTGCTGCGGGCATGGTGGAATTCACCCTCGCCTTCGCGCTGCTGTGGACGCCGCTGATCCGGCGCTGCGCGGCCGTGGTGCTTACCGGGATGTTTATCGGCGCATGCTTCGAATTCGGAAAGATCGACGCGATCGGGCACTCGGCGATCGTGGCCGTCCTGCTCGCAATCGTCTGTGACAACCGCACGTCCGCGCGCGACGTTCGTGCGGCGTGGCTTGCGCCCGTCAGCCTGTGCGCGGCGCTGACCGTGACGCTGTTCGTCTACTATGCCGGTCACGCCGCGCTGTTCAAGACATCGATATTGTAGGGCCGCCGGGATCGCTGCCCGAGACCACTACTTGGCGACGTGGACGGTGAGCTTCATTTTCGGATGAATGCCGCATAACACCGTGTAGTCACCGGATACGGGAAAGGCGACGTCATATTTGCTGCCCGGCTGCTGATCGCCGGAATCGAAGCTGAACTTGTCCGAGCTCAAATAAGCGTGATGCAGCAGTTCGCCGTCGTCGTTAATGAACCGTAAAGTCTCGCCACGCCTGATCGAGATCTCCGCGGGTCTGAACTCCCGATCCTTCTGTGAGATGGCATAGGGGCTCGCGCCCAAGGCCGTTCCTGCCAGCGCTCCCGCGATCATCGCGGCCGCAATCTCCACGCGGCCGAACCTGCCCAGTCGCAAAGCGCACAACCAGCCTGACTGCATTTGACCCCCGCTCGAAAGTCGGACATCAGACATCCTACGGCGCAAATGGTGCCTTCAGGGTTACTTTGTCATGATGATTATCGGCAGTTGATCTTAACGATTTTGGCATGAGTTGTAGTCACAACTAGCGCAATTTACGCAAGCAGTTTCTTTCCGCTGCGTCAGGTGTTC
This sequence comes from Bradyrhizobium sp. ISRA436, assembly GCF_029910015.1. Taxonomy (NCBI): domain Bacteria; kingdom Pseudomonadati; phylum Pseudomonadota; class Alphaproteobacteria; order Hyphomicrobiales; family Nitrobacteraceae; genus Bradyrhizobium; species Bradyrhizobium sp. ISRA436. The sequence goes on along the minus strand of NZ_CP094519.1, from coordinate 7,064,591 downwards.
TGCGTGGCTCGAGTAACGTACACTGCAGCCGGACACGGACATGGACCTTCTCTTGAGCCTGAAAACGGGAAGTGTTGCGGTGTTTCGGTTTGTTTCCGGCTGCCTGTCGCGTGTCGCTTTGACCAAAGGCTCAATTCGTACCCAAATTCTCATTTTCTCCCTTGCGATGAGCGCCATTGCGGTGGCGCTCGGGGGATACTCCGTGCTTGGAATCCGCCATGCCGGCGATCTGGTGGCCAGGACGTTCGACAAGTCTTTGATGTCGATCAACTACGCCCGCGCTGCGGGCGCGGACTTCGCCGCAATGCGGGTGGCATCGTCGCAACGCCTGTTGACCACCGACCCGACGGCCCGCGCCAGGCTCGACAGCCAGATCGAAGCGCTCGCGAAGACGCTTTCGGAAGATCTGACCGTCGCTGCCGATCGGTCGCAGTCGTCCCGGGCCGCGAAAGCCGCCGCCAAGGTTCAGGAAGCCGCCGACGCCTGGATGGCGCTGCACCGTCGCGCCGTCGAATCGTCTTCGCAGGAAGCTGCTGCGTCCGGGTCGCATGCACCGGGCACGTCGGTCGGTGACGTCGACCGATACGCCGAGATCGTCAGTCAGCAGGTTGAACTGCTGGTCAACTATACGGCAGGCGACGGCTTTCTGTTTCGGCAGCGGGCACTCTCGACGATCAAGCGGGATCTGCAGCTCAATGTGGCAGGGCTGACCGCTGCGCTGTTTCTGTCCGCGCTCTTTTCGTGGTTGCTGGCGCGCCGCATCATTGGACCGGTCGCCATTGCGTCGAAGGCGGCAAGGCGCATCGCCGGCGGCGATCTCGATGCAACGATCCCCAAGGGCGGCACCGACGAACTCGGCACGCTTCTGACCGCAATGGAAACCATGCGGGACAACATCAGAAGGACGGTCGATCAGGAAGTGTCGCAACGCCGGTCGGCACAGGCGAGGCTGTCCGATGCGCTGGAAACGTCGCATGAAGGCGTCGTGCTTCTGGGCGCGGACGGCGAAATCGCTCTGGCGAATTCGCGCGCAAGCGAGTTCATCCGCCTCTCCCCGCGGCTTCTGCGCTCGGATCGACTCGATGCCGCGGCGCCGGCCGATGGCGAGGTCAATGGATTCGCGAGTGAGGCCCAGCTTTCCGATGGACGATGGTTGCGCGTGAGCCGGAGCGAGACCCAGGAAGGCGGCGTCGTCCTTGTCTACAGCGACATCACCACGCTGAAGCAGCAAAAGGCAGAGCTGCACGCGACCAATCTGCGGCTCGATGCGGCGCTGACGCACATGTCGCAGGGCCTGTGCCTCTACGACAGAGACGGACGGCTGCAGGTCGTCAACCCGCGGTTCTGCGAGATCTTCGATGTTTCGCCCGAATTGATCGTGCCGGGGATGACGCTGGAAGACATCCTCGAGATGAGTGTTGCCGCGGGCAATCATGGCACCCGGACCGTGGCCGATCTGCTGGCGGAGCGCGAGCGGTCGATCAACGCGCGCGAGGGAGGCAACTATCTCCAGCATCTGAGCGACGGGCGCATCATTTCGATCGCGCAGCGACCGACATCCGACGGCGGGTGGCTTGTCACCTGTGAGGACGTGACCGAGCAACAAAGGGCGGAGTCGCAAATCGCGTTCATGGCCCGGCATGACGCCCTGACCAAGCTGCCGAATCGAACCTTGCTCGCCGAACGGATCGAGCAGGCGGTTGCGCAGGCCGGCCGGGGCCTTGGCTTTGCCGTCTTCTGCCTGGATCTCGACAACTTCAAGCAGGTCAACGACACACTCGGGCACCCGGTGGGTGACGAATTGCTGTGCGCGGTCGCGGACCGCCTGAATGCGTGCGTCCGCGAGGTCGACACCGTCGCGCGCTTGGGTGGCGACGAGTTCGCAGTCATACAATGCGGCATCCAGAATCCCGAGGACACCGAGCGTCTTGCGCGCCGCATCGTCGAATGTGTCGCAGCGCCGTACGAGGTGAGCGGGCATCGCGTCGTCGTCGGGTGCAGCGTCGGAATGTCGGTGTCGCCGGGCGACGGCACGACCGGCGAGAAGCTCTTGAAGAACGCCGACGTCGCGTTGTACCGCGCCAAGATGGAAGGCAGGGGAACCTGGCGGTTCTTCGAGCCTGCGATGGACGCGAGCCTGCAGCGGCGCCGCGCGCTCGAGCTGGATCTTCGCGAGGCGATGGCCAAGGACGAGTTCGCGCTGTTCTATCAGCCTCTCTATGATCTGCATCTCGACCGCATCTGCGGCTTTGAGGCTTTGCTGCGCTGGCATCATCCCAAGCGCGGACTCGTGCCGCCCGACCAGTTCATTCCGATCGCGGAAGAGATCGGGCTTATCGTCAAGCTCGGAGAATGGGTGCTCAATCGTGCCTGCGAACAGGCGGTCACCTGGCCGAGCGAGATGAAGCTTGCGGTCAATGTCTCTGCGGCCCAGTTTCGCGATCCGGGGCTGATCGACATCATTTCCGGCGCACTCGCAGCTTCAAAGCTGCCGCCGCGCCGGCTTGAGCTCGAGATCACCGAATCCATCTTCCTGGCAAACAGCACCGAGACGATTGCGATGCTCCACGAGCTGAAGGCGCAGGGGCTGCGCATCGCATTGGACGATTTCGGCACCGGCTATTCGTCGCTGAGCTATCTGCGCAGCTTTCCGTTCGACAAGCTCAAGATCGACAAGTCGTTCGTCCGGGACGCAACGGCGACCCATGGGTCGAAATCGATCGTCCGCGCCGTCATCAGCCTCGGCAGAAGCCTCGGCATGACGACCATCGCCGAGGGAGTCGAGACGGTCGAGCAACTGGACCATATGAGAGCGGAAGGCTGCAACGAGGCCCAGGGCTTCCTGTTCAGTCCTCCGGTCCCGGTGACCGAAATCGCGGCGAAGATTCTGGAGCTGAGAAACGGCTTCAAGGCAGACTCGTTCAGGAATGCGATGGCGAGCTAGAGCATGATCAGGAAAAGTGTGAAGCGGTTTTCCGAAAAGATCATGCTCAAACAAGAGGCTAAAGCGCGATGACGATTCAACCCAATCTCATCGCGCTTTAGCGGCGCGTGATCGCGCTCGCCGAGTCCCTCTTGCACCCCAAACGAAAAGGCGGCCCGGTCGGGCCGCCTTTCCTGATCCGCATGTCTCGCGCCTAGCCGCCATTGCCGCCGATCACGGCGCGCACGGTGTTGTCGGGGCCGAAATCCTCGGCGCTGTCGACATAGAGCAGGGCGCTCAGTTTCGAGCGCGCACGGTTGACGCGGCTCTTGATGGTGCCAACCGCGCAACCGCAGATCGCCGCGGCATCCTCGTAGGAGAAGCCCGAGGCGCCGACCAGGATCAATGCCTCGCGCTGGTCCTGCGGCAGCTTGTCGAGCGCGGCGCGGAATTCCTCGAACTCCAGATGCGCGGCCTGCGACGGCTGGCTCTTCAGCGTCTTGGCATAGTTGCCTTCGGCGTCCTCCACCTCGCGTCGCCGCTTCCGGTAGTCGGAGCGAAACAGGTTGCGCAGGATGGTGAACAGCCACGCCGGCAGGTTCGAGCCCGGTTGGAACGAGTCGATGTTGGCGATCGCGCGCAGCAGGGTCTCCTGCACCAGATCGTCGGCGCGATCGCCATTACCGGAAAGCGAGATCGCGAACGCGCGCAGGCTCGGCACGGACGCCAAGATGTCGTCGCGAAGTTCATTCGTGAGAGGCATTAGTCCCCTCCATTGTTCTTGTCAGCATCGCCCCCGGCAACGGCCGCCGCAGCAGCCTCAGGCCCGTCGAGTTTGCGGATCAATTCCGCAAAGCGGTCGGGCACCCCCTGTCGCACCACGTCGTCGTACATGGCGCGAAGCTGGTGGCCGATTCTTGATTGAATCTCGGCGTTGAGACCGCCCTGCTTCTTTACTTCCTTCATGATCTGATCCACGCTTCCCCGGGAGTTAAGTCTCTGATTTCCAAGTCGTTTCCTCGAGCACAGAGGTTGGCCGCGTCACCTCGTCGGTTCGGAGCTAATGCAAAGTTGCGCAGAAAGTTCCGAAATGCTGGAACTATTTCACGGAACTTTTTCGCCTTTCGCGCGTAGTCCGGCATGCGGGGGAACAGGGGTCGCCCTATGAGCTTGATACGTCACCCCAGGGCAACGTGTTTCAGGCCGATAGGCTCAAGAACAAGGATGGAGTGGGAATGTCCCGATCGCAGGTCGTTGCTGAACATCTTCCGTTGTTGCGGCGCTATGCGCGCGCGCTGACAGGAAACCAGGCGTCGGGAGACGCCTATGTCGGGGCCATGCTCGAGGCCCTGCTGCAGGATGGATCATTGCTGGATCAGACTTACGGCCCGCGCGCCGGGCTGTTCCGGCTGTTCACCCAGATATGGAATTCAGTGTCCGTGAACAACGACAACGCCGACGTGGCGACGTTGTCGTTGCCGCCGGAGCGCAGGCTCTCCAATATCACGCCGTTGCCGCGCCAGGCCTTCCTGCTGCTTTCGCTGGAAGGCTTCTCGGAAGAGGAGGTGGGTTATATCCTCGGCACCGACATCGCCGAGACGCGCAAGCTCACCGACGCCGCCGGCCGCGAAATGGCCGCCGAGATCGCCACCGACGTGCTGATCATCGAGGATGAGACCTTCATCGCGATGGACCTCGAGAGCCTGGTGAAGAATCTCGGCCACAACGTCATCGGCGTGGCCCGCACCCATTCGGATGCGGTGGCGCTCGCCAAGAACAAGAAGCCCGGCCTGATCCTCGCCGACATCCAGCTCGCCGACGGCTCGTCGGGCCTCGATGCGGTGAACGAGCTGCTGCGTACCTTCGAGGTGCCGGTAGTGTTCATCACCGCCTATCCCGAGCGCTTCCTGACCGGCGAGCGGCCGGAGCCGGCGTTCCTGATCTCAAAACCGTTCCAGCCGGCGATGGTGTCGGCGGTCGCGAGCCAGGCGCTGTTCTTCCAGCGCAACTCGCGCAACCGCACGGCGCGCGCGGCGTCGGCATGATGTCCTGATTCAGATAGGCTGGCAGAACCTGGTACCGGCGCGCCGCAAGGTGCGCCGTTTTTCTTTAGAGCATGATCTTTTCGGAAAACCGCTTCACACTTTGCGCTAGCGTGGCCCTCCGGGTCCGGATCATGCTCCAGGCGACCTTCGTGCGCGTTTCGCGCGGCCCGACATGCGGCGCAGGCGGTGGAGCCTCACGTGTCCGCCTGCTAAGCGCATGCCATGGACACAACGCGGCGCGACAGATCGATCGGTTTTCTCTGCCTGTTGGTGACGGCCTCCGGCTGGGCGCTGAACTGGCCGCTGATGAAGCTGTTGCTGCAGCAATGGCCGCCGCTGTTCGCACGCGGGTTGGCCGGAACCTGCGCGGCGGCGATCCTTGGGCTCCTCGCACTGGTCCGCGGGCAGTCGCTCGCGGTACCCCGCGAAGCGATCCCGCGGCTGCTGTTCGCGTCGTTCACCAACGTCTTCGCCTGGATGGGCTTCGGCACCATCGCGATGAAGTTCGTCACCGTCGGCGAGGGTGCGCTGCTGGCCTACACGATGCCGATCTGGGCGATGCTGTTCGCCTGGCCGGTCCTGCACCTCCGCCCGACGCTGCGCGACCTTGCTGCGCTGGTGCTGGGCGTCGCCGGTGTCGCGTTGCTGCTCGGCGGAGCCGGCTTTGCCTTCACCGCCGGCAAGCTGACCGGCATTGCGCTCGCGCTCTCCTGCGCGATCCTGTTCGCGCTCGGCAACGTGCTGAACGGCAAGCCGTTGCCGATGCCGCCGCTTACCGTGGTCGCCTGGCAGGTCGGCATCGGTTGCCTAGTGATGCTGGTGCTGGGCGTGCTGTTCGAGCACCCGAACTACACGGCGATCACGCCGCTCGGCATTGGCTGCTTCGCCTACATGACGCTGATGCCGATGGGCATCTGCTACCTCACCTGGTTCGAGACCCTGCGCCGTCTGCCGCCGACCTCGGCCTCGACCGGCATGCTGCTGGTGCCCGTCATCGGCGTGGTCTCCGCCGCGATCATCCTGGGCGAACCTCTGGGCCTGCGCGAACTCGGCGCCATGGTGCTCACCCTCGGCGGCGTGACACTGGCGCTGCGGCGGGCCTGACGCGCGCTGTTTCCTGCCGGGTCTGAAGGGAACCGACGTCACTGGGGCGCGTTCTCTGCAAGATAAGGAGCTTGGCCATGCGCAAGGTACTCGCGCAGCTTGATGAAGAGCAGAAGGCGCAGCTGCTTTATATCGCGGATCTCGGCACGGCGATGTTTACGTCGGCGCTGGTGGTCTGCATCCTGAAGGGAATCGTGGACCTCTTCAGCGGGGCTTGAGCCGGCGCCGCATTGTGCTCTGGGCACGGACCGCGCAACGCGCCGTCAATCCTTTGTGGGCGCGTCCGTTTCCGTCTGCGTGTGCCCCTCAGGCCCTCGATCGAACACACCATATTCGCTGGATTTCACCCCGGCTGCGGCATCGACGGCCGAGCTTGCCAGGCCGAGCCTGAGCAGCTCGCGGACCGCCGCGGCGCGGGTCGGCATGCGGTGCCTGAATCGGAAATCGTCGACGGCCGTCAGTTCTTCGGGGGAGAGCATGACCTGGAGACGTTCGGCACGAAGCTCGTTCATTGCTGACCACCCAAACTTAGTCAGTTGAGCAATTTGCTGAACGAACCAAATTGCGTCGGGTTCCTCAAGCTCAGACAAAAAAGTTAACTTAGTAAAATTACCAAGCAAAATCAATAATTTACGTGGGTGAAAACGGAACGAATCTAGTGCCCGCGTCTTTCTACTCCGGAGAGATGTCATGGCCGACGAGCTCAAGCTGCCCCGCAAGCTATCCGAGGAGCCGGCTGCGCCGAAGCCGCTGCGGCCGAGCCACGCGCGGGTCATCGAGCAATTGGACCGCTGGGCCAACAGTCCCGGTCTTCAACCGCCAAAGGTAGACGATGCAGAAGACGATGCAGAAAGTGATTCAAAGACGGAAGCGATCTGAGCCCCATACATTCGAGCAACGCCTGGAAGAGCATCGGGTGCGGCTCGAGCGCGAACTGGTGCGGCTGCCGGCCGGCGCCAAGCGTGAGCAGCTTATCTCGCGCATCGAGCAATTGCGGGCCGCAGCCGAGCTGAATGCGATGCTGTCACTATAGGCATGAGCGATTGCGCGCGGAGGGGCCGGCTTAGCAGCCGCGGCAGATCGAACGTATGTTGGCGCTGACTTCCGCGCTATCCTTCGAGCTTTCCGTGGGAGGGCCGAGCCAACTGGGGCGTGCCCATCCCGCCGGGGAAGGGCCTTCCCATCCGGGACGTTCCCAATCCGGCCTTGCTGGCCTTGCCAGAAAGATAATGGGTAAGGTGAACTTGAGCGCATCCTCGTCCATTTCTGCGGGCGGTGGCGGAAGGGGTTGCGCACGTTCGACAATCGCACACGCTTCGTTGTCGAGCGCGGAATTCCACTGTTCTCGACTAGCCAGGTCGACAGCAGCCTGCCCATCCGGTCGAGGCGCAAGCTGACTTTGACGGTCGCGGTCTTCCCCTCGGGCGGTGTGGACGGCCGCTTGGCGGCGTCCAAGCGCGCTACCAGTTCCTTTCTCCATGCATCGACCGCGCGGCTCTGTGCGAACGACGGAGTGGCAGTTGCGATCAACAAAGCAACGACAACGATCCGCTGCTACATGAAAAGACCTAATCAATTCCAATCGCCTTGCCCGTGCGGTCCTATTCGCACGACGGTTGATTGCAAGCGACGCCGCTCGTTATGCATCGGTTTTGCGCCGCCGACATCCAATTCGAAAAAACGTCTTGCCTGCACCGGTGCTGCACCGCCGGGGGCTACATCGCGGCGTCGGTTGCGCTGCCGATCCTGCGCTGTTCGGCGGCCTGTTCCTGGTGAGGACGTTCGCGACGTAGCGCTCTGGAGCATCTTCGAGCGAAGTGGATATCCCTTCGCGCGAAGCGGACGCGTCGATCAGAGCCGAAACAGCTAATCGGTCGGGTGCCGGCCGGTGCGTGGGTTCAATGGGTCGGTCGGCCGTCGCCGCAGTGCCTCGGGGAGGAACGCCTCGCTGCGCTTGGGCGAGGCGTCGGCGCGGACGTCGGCCGCCCATTGTGCGCGTTCGTGCGAGGTCTGGTTGTCGTCGAATGTCCGCTTCACGTCGGTCCCATCGACCGGATCGTTGACCCCATGCTGGCTCACCGGTCCGTTGGTGCCGCTGTGGATATCGCTGGAATCGTCCATGGCGGGCTCCGCTTGCGGTTTCATCCGGACCAACGTTGCCCGTTCGCGCGTCGTTCCGAAAATGTGAAGGGCTGGCGGCGCGATCCACTGGCCGGAATCCTTGGCTCGTGCAGGACCAGTCGGTAGTATGGAACCCGTTTGGGGCCCAAGACCAAGGCAAGACCAAGGAAAGACCAGGGAATGAAGCACGTCGACGTCGCAGTGATTGCTGCCACCTTGTGGCTGCTGGCGTCGATGGTGCTGGACATCCTGACGCCGAAGTCCATCACCGCGCTGATGATTGCGGGCGCACTCGCCCCGCCGTTCCTGATCGGGATCGGCATTCATTTCGCACGCGAATACTTCAAGGCGAAGCGGCACAGCTACGGGCCGCCGCCCCGATGGGACGAACGCTTCAAGAACTGAGCAGGGCAGGCGTGCGATTGCTGCATTGAACCGCGCCGAGGCGGCTTGCTATAGCGTTGCCAAGCGAAGCGAAAACCGCGCGCGCGAGGAAAACGCATCAAGGCAAAGGGTTTGCGGCATGGCCGACACGCTCCCCGATACGATCAGCCGCCTCTACACCGACCCCGGCGAATATATCGACAGCGATCATCCCGCGGTCGAGCAATTCGCCCGTGCCGCCGTCCCTGCCGGGGCGAGCGCGCGCAACAAGGCGAGCCTGCTGTACAAGGCGGTGCGCGACGGCATCCGCTACAACCCCTATGTCAGCATGCGAACGCCCGAGAGTTACCGCGCCTCCAGCGTGCTCGCCGCCGGCAACGGCTATTGCGTCGGCAAGGCGGCGCTCTACGCCGCCGCCTGCCGCGTCCACGGCATTCCGGCCCGTGTCGGCTTCGCCGACGTCCGCAACCACCTCACCACCGAGAAGCTGCGCCAGAGCATGGGGACCGACCTTTTCACCTGGCACGGCTTCACCGAGGTGTTCGTCGACGGCGCCTGGCGCAAGGCGACGCCGACCTTCAACGATACGCTGTGCGCCAAGCTCGGCGTCAAGCCGCTTGATTTCGACGGCCATTCGGACGCGCTGCTGCATCCCTTCGACGGCGCCGGGCGCGCCTACATGCAGTATGTCAACGACCACGGCACCTACCACGACGTGCCCGCCAAATTCCTGATGCGCGAGATGGCGCGCGAATATGCCGACATGCATGGCGAGGACCTCTCCGGCCGCGACATGGAGCGCGAGGCTGCTGAGCAGTAGCGGGCGGGTGTCTCGGCGGATGACGGCGCTGACGCAAACAACCTTCGTCGATTGCGCGCCGACTGAGGGGGGCGTGTTATGGATGCGGAGTTGCCGAAAGCTTCGATGAGCCGCTCGGCTACGGGCTGGCAGGACGCGGTCGCGCTGATCGGCTTCATCCTGGTTGCCGCCGGGCAAGCCTCCAACCAGGTTCTGGCGCGCGGCCTTGCCGGCTCGGTGCCGCCGTTTTCGCTGGCCTACTTCCGCTGGAGCATCATCGCCATCGGGCTGGCGCCCTTTGCGATCGCGGCGATCCGCGATGGCAAGATCCCGCTGGCGCACAGCGCCTGGCCAATCCTCGCCGCGGGCTTTCTCGGCATGTTCCTCTGCGGCGGCCCGGTCTATGTCGCCGGCATCACGACCACGGCAATCCACATCGCGCTGATCATGGCGCTGTCGCCGATCGTCGTACTCCTGATATCGGCAGCGCTCGGCATCGAGCATATCGGCCCGCTGCAGTGGCTCGGGACGGGTCTTGCGCTCGCCGGCGCGCTCCTGATCGTCTCGGGCGGTCACCTGGAAACCTTCACCCAATCGGCGGCGGCATGGGGCGACCTGCTGGTCGTGTTCGCGATGCTCGGGTGGTCCGGCTACACCCTCCTGCAATCGCGCGTCGCGCCGCGTGCCTCGCTGCTGGCGCGCGTCAGCCTCTTCGCCGCGGCTGGCGCGCTGTGCTCGCTGCCGCCTGCGATCCGCGAGATGTGGATCGAACCGGCACAGGTCTTCAACGCCAGGGCGCTGGAGGCCTACGTCTTCGCCGGTCTCGTGCCCGGCCTGCTCGCCTACGCCGGCTTCGCCTGGCTCGGCGGCAAGTTCGGCTCGGTGCGGACGTCGCTGGTGCTCTATGTCGCGCCGATCGCGAGCGCGATCCTGTCATGGATCATCCTCGGCGAGCCGCCGACCGCGCTCCACGTGCTCGGCGGCGTGCTGATCCTCGGCGGCGTCTGGGCAAGCTTGCGGAAGTAGCCGCGGCGCGCGATGAGGCGCGCAGATCAGTCGGCTCTATGCCGCGCGTAATGCACAAAAAGCAGGGCGCGACCGGCATCACCACGATCGCGCCCTACGTCGCCGGTCAATGGGGCAGGGGGAATAACCGGCTGCCGAAATGACGCAGAAACCCCCGGACTCGTTCCGGGCGAGCGAAAATATTTTTTGTACACGGTTAAGTGATTGTGGGAGGCCAGAACCCCCCAGCTTTTGTTCGCGTTGTGTCCGGGATCGCCAAGGGAATTTTAAGGGAATTTTTCACGGGGCGAGGGACATCACCATGTCACAGATTCATATGGGAATTTTCGGCGTGCTCGCTATTGGCCTCACGCTCGGAGCCGTCCAGCTCGCGTCGGGCCATGATCTGATCGGCGGCCAGCAGGTCGCCACGACCCCGGCGCCCGAGAGCGCCGTCAATCGCGCCGCCAAGGCCGACCGTGCCGCGGCGCCGGTGGCCGGTCAGAAGACGAAGACCATCGCGTTGAAGTTCGACGGACTTCCAGCCACCTCCGTCGTGGTCCGTGTTCCCGCGGCCAAGGAAGAAGCGCGCAACCGCCCGGTGGCGCCCGCTCCGGCCCGGCCCGGCGAGGCCCGCAAGGTTGCTTGCGAGCCCGTGGTCAGCGTGCTGACTGACGTCGCCAAGCTCCTGCAACCCGGCCGCTGCGTGACCTGAGGCCGATTGCGCTGATCCGTGACCGGTCGGCGCGGCCAGCGTCCACGCTCTTGTCAGTCCGGCCTCGCGCCAAATGGCGCGCCCCGGAACGACCGCGGCAATCGCATAAAGCATCACTGGCCTCAGGGGCTAACGTTGTTTCCGCGTCGTCATGGCCGGGCTTGTCCCGGCCATGACGAGTTTGCGGCTAGACCAACCAAACCGCACGCATCGAACGCGCAGCGTGATCTGCATATGCAGTTGCCCTGCCGGAACGACGGTGGAGGATGGAACGCCGCCCCTGGCACTGATTTGCCCGACGGCGCAAGACCCCGATGCGAAAATATTTCTGTTTTCCGGAAATGCAACTCAGTCTATGATCCGCCCGTCTCACCCGCTTGAGGGGCGCTTCGCGATCGTCACGAGTGTTGGGTCGAGATGCGGTGGACGCTCACTGCGCGACTGACGAGGGCGCAGGAGGCGGACGGTGAAGTCGTGCAGGCCTGACGCCCTAGTGGCAGGTGTCTCGTCAGCAAGAGGCTATGCCTCTGCTGATGACGGTGACAACAAAGCCCAGTCTCGCCGGGGAGAGCACGTATAAGCCGTAACCCATCGCGCAGGGAAAGCCGGGATTGCTCCGGTTTCACCTGTGGTCCTACCTCCCGAGCTTTCCATTTGCTCGGGACCCATGGGTGCGATCGGCACCCGGCTTTCCCTGCGCCCTCTGCTGATTGAGAGGGCGGAACGAGATGCAAAGCTCGGACAGATCGTGTCGCGAGAATGTAAAGTTGCGTTCCCATCCACTTCTGTCATCGCCCGGCTCGACCGGGCGATCCAGTACGCCGCGGCCTGTCGGTCAAGCTCCACGTCTCTGGAATACTGGATCACCCGCAGGTGCGGGTGATGACACCGCGCTGTTTGACATTTTAAATCGCCAAATCGAGGTCCATCCGCGACGACGTTTCCGGCCATCCGCCGGAACAACCGCGCGGGCCGCTACTTTTCCGTCGGCTCGTTGCTGCCGGCAGCGCTGCGGCTTGCCATCAGGCCGAGTGCGAGGCCGCCCACCGCCAGGATCGGGATCAGCCGCTTGGCGCCGATGGCGCGGACGATCTGCAAGCCGGTGGCGATCACCACCGGATCGGTAAGAGCGTTGGCCGCAGCAGCCTTGGCGGCCTTCTCGGCCTGCCGCCGCATCTCGCGCTTGCGCACTGTGTACGCTATGGCGGCGATCAGCGTGACCACGAAGAACAGCGCGGCACCGGCAAGGCATGCCTCCACCGGGCCGTAGTGCTGCAGCACGAATACGAAGGCGGCCGCGCACAGGAAGACGATGGTGATGAACAGCGCAGCCGCGACGGCGCCGGCGAGCGAGGTCAGCCGCAGGGCGTTCCCGGCGGATTGCTTGACGTCATCGATCAGCCGCTGAAGCATTGCGATGCCTTGCCCTGTAAAGTGCTTCGACAAACGACGCGGCGGCGCGCCAGCGTCGCCAACGCGCTATGAGGCGTGGTTTGTGCATGATTGCCATCGCTGACCTTACTCGCCGGAAGCCATTGGTCGTTTACCGGCGCCAGGTGAGGCCGATCAGAAAGCCGAGGCCGAGCGCGAGGCCGACGGTCGCAAGCGGCCGCTGCGTGATCACCTCTTCCAGTGTTTCCTCGATCGAGGAGGCTGCATCCTGCGCCGCGCCCATCATCGCGCCGCTGCGCTCCGACATGTCGTCGAGCGCGGATTCCGCGTTGGCGCGCGTCTCGCTGTAGCGGCGGCGGGCCTGCTTGCCGGCATTGCCGGCAAACGAATTGAGCGCTTGGGTGATCTGTTCGGTGAGGGCGGCGATATCGTTCTTCACGGCGGTGACATCCTTCTCGAGACGTTCGTAGGTCGCTTTGTCCGTCATGTTCTTGATCCCAAATGCGCTGTCCGTGCCCGACATCGAAAGCACCCTCGGAAAAACCCTGCGTTGAAAAAACGCCTCGCTGTCGGCAAAGTTCCTGGCGTGAAACCGCGCATTCTCGTTTGACACGTTTTCTTCACGCGAACCGGTGCCCACTTCGCTTGAAGCGCTTCTAGCCTTCAGGCAGCTGCGGCGAATTGACCGGCATCAAATGCTCTTTCACGATCAGCCCGACGATCAAAAGCGGCGACGACAGAAAGGCGCCCATCGGGCCCCATAGCCAGGTCCAAAACGCCAGCGCGAGGAAGACCGCGAGCGCATTCAACGACAGCCGGCGACCGACGATGGTCGGGGTGATGAAATGTCCTTCCAGGAAGGTCACGACCGTGAAGCAGGCCGGCGCGATCAGTCCGGCAGCGATCGTTGGCAAGGCGATGATTCCGATCACGACCAGCACCACGAACATTGCGACCGGTCCGATGATCGGGATGAAGTTCAGCGTCGCGGCGAGCGCGCCGAGACCCGCCGGGCTCGGCATGCCCGTCATCGCGCAGATCGCCCCGGTGACGATACCGACGCCAGTATTGATCACGGTCACGGTCAGCAGGTAGTTGCCGAGATGCGTCTCGAGCTCGTTCAGGATCCGCAGCACGCGCAGCCGCGCCTGCCGCTCGCGGAAGGTCATGACCAGCGTGCGACGCAGATCCTTCCAGCTCGCGATGAACAGGATCAGGGTCGCGATGAACAGCAGGAATTCGGCGAAGGTCGGTGACAGGAATTCCAGCGTCGGTTGCACCCATTCGAACTTCGGGAGCTGGAAGGCGGGGAGCGTCTCGGAGCCGCCGACCATGCTCTGCAGCTCCTGCCACAGCGCAAGGAGGGGGTCGAACACGTGCAGCTTTTGCTTCAGGATCGCGCCGAGCTCCGGCAACCGCGAGCTCCATTCCACGATCGGCGACGAGATCAGCCCGACCAGGAAGGCAACCGCCGCTCCGACCGCGATCACGAGCAGCACCGCACCGAGTGGGCGCGGGATCCGGTAGCGTTCGAGGAAGCTCGCCGCCGGCGACAACATGGTGCCGATGATGAAGGCCATGGTGATCGGCAGGAAGAATGCGCGTGCCAGATAGAGCACCACAACGACGACGATCACGAGAAGCGCGACCAGCGCGAAGGCCACGACCTCGGCGCGGCGGATCACTGGCGGCCGTTCGGCCTTGCTGTCGGGGACCGGGGTGCCCTCCGGCGTATCGGCGAGGAAACGTTCACTTGGAAGGACGCGCACCAGACCTCTCCCGCGCGGGGACAAACACATCCGCGCCGCGAAGTCGCCCCGCGCGTCGAATTACCAAACGACAACGGTGCATCCGGACGAAGGTTCCATCGCGGAATCGTGAGGCTGCGTGGGTTGACAGTCGCGGCCTTGAGATGATTCGCGGCGGAACCGCATGGCGGCAACGCGCGTTTGTCCGCCATCGCATCACCACGATGCGCATCCCTTCAGGGGCAGCACATGACACAGCAGTCTCTCGTCAGCCGCCGGCTTTCGTCGCGCGCCACGCGCACCCTTGCCCGCACTCTTGCCTTCGCCAGCGTCCTGTTCGTGACGCCATTCATCGCCACCAGCGCGGCCAACGCGCAGGCCAATCCCCAGACACTCGGCTACGCGTCGACCCAATCAGGCGCCTTTCCGAGCGACGAGGTGTTGAACGATCCCGCGGCCGAGGACGGTGCTCTGCCGGCGCGCTTCCGCCGCACCACCGTCGCGCTCAACACGACCGAGGCGCCGGGCACCATCATCATCGACACCGGCAACACCGCGCTCTATTACGTGCTCGGCGGTGGTCGCGCGATCCGCTACGGCGTCGGCGTCGGCCGCGCGGGCTTCACCTGGTCCGGCGTGCAGAGCATCAGCCGCAAGGCGGAGTGGCCGGATTGGCATCCGCCGGCCGAGATGATCAAGCGTCAGCCCTATCTGCCGCGCTTCATGGCGGGCGGTCCGGGCAATCCGCTCGGCGCGCGGGCGATGTATCTCGGCTCGAGCGAATACCGTATCCACGGCACCAACGATCCGACGACGATCGGCAAGTTCGTGTCGTCGGGCTGCATTCGCTTGACCAATGAGGACGTCACCGATCTGTTCAGCCGCGTCAATGTCGGGACCAGGGTTGTGGTGCTGCCGAAGAACGGGCCGCATGTCGCCGCACGCGAGCTCGGTCCGACGACGACCGAGATCTCGGTGCGCCCGGGTCCGATGTCGCCGCGGCCTACGGTGATGACGCAGCGCTCGGGTCGCCAGGCGATGAACATCCCGGTCTCGTCCGCGCTGTATTGAGGATCGGCATGGTGAAATGGAATACCAAGCGGTGGGTGCGCGGGACGGCCGCATTGTTCGGCCTCTCGCTTGCGCCCGCCGCGCAGGCCCAGGACTTTTTCTCGGAGCTGTTCGGCGGCCTGATGCAGGGACGCCCGCCGCTCATCCGCGTGCCGTTCGACGACGGCAATGCGCCCGTCGCGCCGCGGGTCGAGCGTCCGCGCTATGGCAGCACTGGCGGCGGCCAGGCCTATTGCGTGCGGACCTGCGACGGCCGCTACTTCCCGATCTCGACCTCCGGCAAAGCGAGCAAGGCCGAGATTTGCAGCAGCTTCTGCCCGGCGAGCGAGACCAGGGTCGTCTACGGCAGCAGCATCGACAACGCCGCCACCGAAAACGGACAGCCATACTCCGAACTGCCCAACGCATTCCGCTATCGCGACGAGATCGTTACGGGCTGCACCTGCAACGGCAAGGATTCGGTCGGGCTGGCCGCGATCAAGATCGAGGACGATCCGACCCTGCGCAAGGGCGACATCGTCGCCGGCAAGGATGGCCTGATGTCGGTCGGCCGAGGTGCGGACCGGCGCGGAGCGCAGCTCAACTTCACGCCGGTGCCGGAGCGTATCCGTGCCAGGTATGGGTACCCGCCTGTGGTGGCGCGGGAGTAGCGGATGTCGGTGCCTGCCGGAAGGGTATCTCCAACAAAAAAGCCCCGGCTTCACGCCGGGGCTTGTGCTTGTCACGTCGTCGCGGGCGCGCAAATCAGCCCGCGGCCTTGGCCTCGCGGCGGCGCGCGGTGAGGATGTATTCGGTGTAGCCGTTCGGCTGCTCGCGGCCCTTGAACACCAGGTCGCAGGCAGCCTTGAAGGCGACGCCGTCGAACGAGGGCGCCATCGGCCTGTAAAGCGGATCGGCGGCGTTCTGCTTGTCGACCACGACGGCCATGCGCTTCAAGGACTCCATCACCTGGTCCTTGGTGATGACGCCCTGATGCAGCCAGTTCGCCAGATGCTGGCTCGAGATGCGCAGGGTGGCGCGGTCTTCCATCAGGCCGACATCGTGGATGTCGGGCACCTTGGAGCAGCCGACGCCCTGGTCGATCCAGCGCACGACATAGCCGAGGATGCCCTGGCAGTTGTTGTCGATCTCCTGCTTCACGTCGTCGGGCGCCCAGTTCGACTGCGACACCGGGATGGTGAGGATGTCGGAGAGCTTGGCGCGCTGGCCGCCCTTGGCGAGCTCCTGCTGCCGGGCGATCACGTTGACCTGGTGGTAATGCAGCGCATGCAGCGTCGCGGCGGTCGGCGACGGCACCCAGGCGGTGGTGGCGCCAGCCTGCGGGTGGCCGAGCTTTTGTGCGAGCATGTCCGCCATCTTGTCGGGCGCCGCCCACATGCCCTTGCCGATCTGGGCATGGCCGGGCAGGCCGTCGATCAAGCCGATGTCGACGTTCCAGTCCTCATAGGCCTTGATCCAGGGCTGCGCCTTCATGTCGTTCTTGCGGATCATCGGCCCCGCTTCCATCGAGGTGTGGATCTCGTCGCCGGTGCGGTCGAGGAAGCCGGTGTTGATGAACATGATGCGCTTGGACGCGCGCTGGATGCAGGCCTTGAGGTTGACCGTGGTGCGGCGCTCCTCGTCCATGATGCCGACCTTCAGCGTGTTCTCCGGTAGTCCGAGCATCTTCTCGACTTCGGCGAACAGGTCGCAGGTGAGCTGCACCTCGTCGGGGCCGTGCATCTTCGGCTTGACGATGTAGGCCGAGCCGGTGCGGCTGTTCTTGACCTTGGAGTTGCCCTTGAGGTCGTGGATCGCGAGCAGGCCGGCCACGGCGGCGTCCAGGATGCCTTCCGGAATCTCTTCGCCCTTGGCGTCGAGCACGGCGTCGGTGAACATGTGGTGGCCGACATTGCGCATCAAGAGCAGGCTGCGGCCATGCAGTTTCAGCTCGTCGCCCGCGGGCGTCTTGTAGATGCGGTCGGCATTGAGCGAGCGGGTCATGGTCTTGCCGCCCTTCTCGAAATCCGCCGACAGCGTGCCGTTCATCAGGCCGAGCGTGTTGCGATAGACCAGCACCTTGTCCTCGGCATCGACCGCTGCGACCGAGTCTTCCATGTCGAGGATGGTGGAGACGGCGGCTTCCATGATCATGTCGGCGACACCGGCCGGATCGTCCTTGCCGATCGGATTGTTGCGGTCGATCTTGATCTCGACATGCAGGCCGTTGTTGACGAGCAGGATCGCGCTGGGCGCGGCGGCATCGCCCTGGTAGCCGGCGAACTGCGCGCCGTTCTTCAGCGCGGTGGCACTGCCGCTCTTCAGCTTGGCGGAGAGCTGACCGGAGACTACGGTGTAGGAGGTGACATCGGTGTGGCTTCCGGTCGCAAGCGGCGCCGCGGCATCGAGGAAAGTCTTAGCCTTGGCGATCACCTTGTCGCCGCGTGCCTTGTTGTAGCCCTTGCCGGAC
Source organism: Bradyrhizobium sp. ISRA436 (assembly GCF_029910015.1). Lineage (NCBI taxonomy): Bacteria > Pseudomonadati > Pseudomonadota > Alphaproteobacteria > Hyphomicrobiales > Nitrobacteraceae > Bradyrhizobium > Bradyrhizobium sp. ISRA436. Next base: position 7,046,835 of record NZ_CP094519.1, on the reverse strand, counting down.
TCGCTCGGATCATGCGGGATCGCGTCGGTGCCGTAGAAGGCGTCGTAGAGCGAGCCCCAGCGCGCGTTCGCGGCGTTCAGCGCGTAACGGGCATTGGTGAGCGGCACCACGAGCTGCGGGCCGCAGATCTTGCCGATCTCCTCGTCGACATTGGCGGTCTCGACCTTGTGGGTCGCCGGCTCAGGCAGGAGATAGCCGATCTCCTTCAGGAATGCGGTGTAGGCGTTGATGTCGAAGGCCTTGCCCTTGTGGGCGCGATGCCAGTCGTCGATCTTGGCCTGCAGCGTGTCGCGGACGGCGAGCAGCTCGCGGTTCCGCGGCCCGAGCTTCTGGATGATGGCGGCCAGTCCGGCCCAAAACGCATCGGGCGCGATCCCGGTCTTGGGCGTCGCCTCCTTGGCGATGAAATCGAACAGGACAGGGGCGATCTTCAATCCGTAGGCGTCGACACGAGTCATGATGGGCTTTCTCAAAAGAACCGGGCGTTTCGAGGCCGTTTTCAAGCGAAAACAGCAAAAAACGCGCCAAAGGGCCGCGTTCACCGCCCTTTTAGCCCTAAAAACGCGGCTCTGAGAAGGCCCCTTTGTCGCCGGGGCGACGACAGGTCAAAGGCGTCAGATATTCGCCGCGAGATCGGTCAGTTCGTCGAACACGATACCGGTCCTGGCCAACATCCGCTCGATCTCGTCGGTGGCGTCGCTGACCGAACGGTTCGAGGTATCGATGGTCAGCTCGTTGCCGGTCGGCGGCTGATAGTCGTTGGCGATGCCGGTAAAGCCCTGCAGCGCGCCCGAGCGGGCCTTGGCGTAATGGCCCTTGGGGTCGCGGGTCTCGCAAACCTCGGCCGGCGTCGCAACGTAGATCTCGCGGAACGCGCTGTCTGCGATGCGACGCGCTGCCGCACGATCGGCTGCCGATGGCGACACCGCGGCGACGATCGCGATATGGCCGTTGCGGGCGAGATGGGTCGCGACCTCGGCGAGACGGCGGATGTTCTCAGCTCGATCCTGCGGCGAGAAGCCGAGATCGCCGTTGAGCCCGGCACGCAGCGTGTCGCCGTCGAGCAGGATCGGCGAGCCGCCATTGCTGAACAGCCGCCGCTCCAGCGCACGTGCCAACGTCGACTTGCCGGAGCCGGGCAGGCCGGTCAGCCAGATCACCGCGCCGTTGTGACGATAGCGCGCGGAGCGCTCGTCGGGACGCAGCGCGGATTCGACCGGCACGATGTCGACGGGCACGGCAGGACGGCCGGCGTCGACCGACAGCACGAGGCCGCCGCCGGCGATGCGGCCGTTGACCTCGATCACCAGACGGCCGGTGCGCGGATTCTCGGTGTAGGGATCGGTCGCGACCGGCTGCGCCAGCGAGATGTCGATCTCGCCGACATGGTTGCGCGCGATCGCCGCGTTCTCTTCATTCGACAACGCGCCCGGATCGACCGCCTTCTCGATCGCGACGACGGTGGCGCGGCTCTCCCTGGTGCCGAGCCGGATCAGGATCTGCTCGCCCTTGGTGAGCGGCTTGTCGTGCAGCCAGAAGATGCGCGCGCGGATGCGGCGGGTATCGCGTGGGCTCTGTCCGGGATGGCCGATGATGTCGCCGCGTTCGATGAACAGCTCGCGGTCGAGCGTGATTCCGACCGAACGTCCCGCGGTCTGCGGACCGTCGACCGGCGTCACCGGCCAGCTCTCGACCGTCTTGATCCTGGCGATCTTGCCGGCCGGCATGATCACGATCTCGTCGCCCGCCTTGAGGCTGCCGGACTCGATGCGACCCGCGACGATGCGGCGGTCGTCGAACTTGTAGATCGCCTGCGCCGGCAGCCGCAGCGGAAGCTGCGCCAGCGGCCGCGCCGGCTCGAGCGCATCGAGGGCTTCGACCACGCTCGGTCCGGAGTACCAGCCGATCCGCGGCGTATGCTCGGCGACGCCGTCGCCGTCGCGTGCGGAGATCGGGATCACCGCGGACGGTGTCACGCCGAGGCCGATCAGGTGCGCCGAAATCTCGTCGCTGATCTCCTTGAACCTGATGGCGCTGAAATCGACCCGGTCCATCTTGTTGACGACCACTGCGACCTGCTTCACGCCGAGCAGATGCAGCAGATAGCCGTGCCGCCGCGTCTGGTCGCGCACGCCTTCGAGTGCGTCGATGATCAGCACCGCGCCGTCGGCCTGCGAGGCGCCGGTGATCATGTTGCGCAGGAATTCGGCGTGGCCGGGGGCGTCGATCAGCACGACGTCGCGCGAGCGGGTGCGGAAGCGGATCTGCGTGGTGTCGATGGTGATGCCCTGGTCGCGCTCGGTCTGCAGCGCGTCGAGCAGGAACGACCATTCGAACGGCATGCCGCGCCGCGCGCTGACCGCCTTCAGCATTTCCAGCTTGCCGTCGGGCAGGCTGCCGGTCTCATGCAGCAGGCGGCCGACCAGGGTGGATTTGCCGTGATCGACATGGCCGACGATGACGATGCGAACCTGCGGCCGCGTGGTGCCGTTGGGCGTGGCCGAGATCGAGGCGGTGGGAAGGATCATGTTCATCGAAACGCTCGCGCCAATATGAGATCAGAGATAACCGGCGACACGCAGCCGCTCGAACGCATCCTCGGTCTCGTGGTCGAGCGCGCGGCCGGCGCGTTCCGGGATCTTGGTGGCGTCGAGCTCGGTCAGGATTTCGTCGATGTTGGATGCGGTCGATGCGACCGGGAAGGTGATGTCGGCATCGCCCAGCGAGCGATAGCGCTTGCCGTCCCTGGCGAGATAGAGCGGGATGATCGGAATGTTTTCACGCTTGGTGTAGGCCCAGATGTCGGCCTCGGTCCAATGCAGGATCGGATGGATGCGCAAGTGCGCACCCTGCGGCGGCGAGGCATTGAAATGATCCCAGAATTCCGGCGGCTGGTCGCGCACGTCCCATCCACCCTCGACGCCGCGCGGCGAGAACACCCGCTCCTTGGCGCGCGTCGCCTCCTCGTCGCGGCGGATGCCCGCGATCAGTCCGTCAAAGCCGTGCTTGACCAGCGCCAGTTTGAGGCCCTCGGTCTTGCGCGCGGCGGAGCGCGCGGCCGGCGGCAGGGTCGGATCGACGCTGTCGATCGGCGGGCAGGGCTCGACGCGCAGGTCGAGGTCCCATTCCTTTCCGAAGTGGTCGCGGAACGCATACATCTCCGGAAATTTCTTGCCGGTGTCGACATGCAATGCCGGGAAAGGGACGCGGCCGAAGAACGCCTTCCGCGCCAGCCAGATCATCACGTTCGAATCTTTGCCGAGCGACCACAGCAGGGCCAGCTTCTTCAGCCGCGCGAACGCCTCGCGCAAAATGTAGATGCTCTGCGCCTCGAGCTCGTCGAGGTGATCCATCGTCGGCGCATCCCGCCCGGCCGAAAAATTCGGCACGGAAGATGCTTTCGGAAGGACTGCGGGCCGCGATCCGGCGGCGGCGGCGGATTCGTTGTCGAGAAGATGCATCTATCGGCCCTTGGCCCGTGGGGGTGAAAATTCTAAAGTTGCGCCGCAATAGAGAAGAAATAATTTTCTATTTATCGGCCTTGATCGAGAGATAAATAGAAAATAATTTCAGTCAACCCCCAAGTTGGGGAAGCGAGTGTCTGATGCGATACCTGCCCGTCTTTTTGGATCTGCAACGCGGCAAAGTGCTGCTCGTCGGAGCTGGCGAGCTTGCGCGCGCCAAGTTGCGCCTGCTGGCGGCTGCGGGCGCCCATGTCCGCTGGTATGCGACCGACGGCGATCATGAGCTCGCGGGCCTCGCAGCAGGCGAAACGGCGCGCGTCGAGCGCGCCGAGGGTGATCCGCTCGCGGCCGATCTCTCCGATGTCATCGCCATTCTGTGCGCCGGTGCAGGCGACGTCGGCGTCGCGATGTCTGCGCGCGCAAAGGCGGTTGGCCTGCCGGTCAACGTGATGGACGACCTCGCGCATTCCAGTTTCATCTTCCCGGCGATCGTCGATCGTGGCGATGTCGTGGTCGCGGTCGGCACCGGCGGCGCGTCGCCCGTGGTGGCTCGCCGCGTCCGCGAGCGCATCGAGGCGGTGCTGCCGGCGCGCATCGGCGATCTCGCCGGCTTCATCGGACGCTTCCGCAAGTCGATCCACGCCCATATTCCTGAGTTTTCGCTGCGCCGCCGCTTCTGGGAGCGCATTGTTGACGGTCCGATCGGCGCGCTGGTGCTGGCCGGCCGCAACGACGAGGCCGAGCAGGCGCTGACCGCCATCGCCGATCCCGCCGCCTTTGCGGGCGCGAATCCGGAAGGCAAGGCCGAAGGGCATGTGACGCTGGTCGGGGCCGGTCCGGGCGATCCCGATTTGCTGACGGTCAAAGCGTTGCGCGCGCTGCAGGACGCCGACGTCGTGTTCTACGACGAGCTGGTGTCGCCTGAGATTCTGGACCGTATCAGGCGCGATGCCGCGCGGATTCCGGTCGGCCGCCGTGTCGGCAAGCCCGGCATCGGCCAGGACGCCATCAACAAGCTGATGATCGAGGCTGCGAAGTCGGGCCAGCGCGCGGTGCGGCTGAAGGGCGGCGATCCCTTCGTGTTCGGCCGCGGCGGCGAGGAGATCGAGGTGCTGCGCGACGCCGGCGTCGCCTATTCGGTTGTTCCCGGCATCACGGCCGGCCTCGGCGCTGCTGCGCAGTTCGAGGCGCCGCTGACCTATCGGCACGAGGCGCTGCGCATCACCTTTCTCACCGCGCACAAGGCGCGCGACGCCGCGGTCGTCGATTGGTCGGTGCTGACCGACAGGAAGATGACTGTCGTCGTCTACATGGGCATGACCGCGGCGCCCTCGATCCGCGCCGGCCTGCTCGCCGCAGGGCGCTCGCCGGAAACGCCGGTCGGCGTGTTCGCGCGCGTGACGCGCCCGGACGCCAAGGCCGCGGTCGGCACGCTCGCGCGGCTGCCCGAACTGGTCAAGAAAATCGATGGCGGTCCCGCCATCCTCATCATTGGCGATGTGGTCGCGCATTCCGCGCCCTGGCGTCAATCCAACCTCAACCAAGTCATCACAGAACTGCTGGAAGCTGCCCAATGACCTCTCCGCTCGAACAGAAGAAAATCCGGATCACTGGGCCGTCGGTGGTGACCGCCAACCGCACCTGGGACGGCGCCGTCGTGTACCGCACCGCGCAGAAGGGCTGGTCGACCGATCTGCCCGACGCGGCGATCGTGAGCACGTCCGACGATGCACGTGCCCTGCTGGCCGACGCGGTGGCCGACGATGTCGGCGCGGTCGGCGCCTATATCGCACCGGTCGAGCTCAAGGACGGCGGCAAGGTCAGGCCCGGCAATCTCCGCGAACACATCCGCGCCAAGGGCGTCACCATCGACCTCCGGGTGCCGGCGTAAGGTTCATCGATCATGTATGCTTATGACGAACTCGACCGCACGCTCATCAACGAGCGCGTTTCGGAATTCCGCGACCAGGTGAAGCGCCGGCTCTCCGGCGAGCTCACCGAGGACGAATTCAAGCTGCTGCGGCTGCAGAACGGCGTGTATTTGCAACTGCACGCCTACATGTTCCGCGTCGCGATCCCCTACGGCACGCTGTCCTCGAAGCAGCTGCGCCGGCTCGCCCATGTCGCGCGCCGCTACGACCGCGGCTACGGCCACTTCACCACGCGGCAGAACATCCAGTTCAACTGGATCAAGCTCGCCGAGCTGCCGGATGCGCTGGCCGATCTCGCCGAGGTCGGCATCCATGCGATGCAGACCTCCGGCAACAACATGCGCAACGTCACCTCGGATCAGTGGGCCGGCGTCGCGCCAGGCGAGATCGAGGATCCCCGCATCTGGTCGGAGCTGCTGCGCCAGCACACCACGCTGCATCCGGAATTCTCGTTCCTGCCGCGCAAGTTCAAGATCGCGATCACCGCCTCCGAACACGACCGCGCCGCGATCAAGATCCACGACATCGGGCTGCGCCTGCACAAGAATGCCGACGGCGAGACCGGCTTCGAGGTGCTGGTCGGCGGCGGCCTCGGCCGAACGCCTTTCATCGCCAAGTCGATCAAGCCGTTCGTCCACGGCCGCGACATTCTGAGCTATGTCGAGGCGATCCTGCGCGTCTACAACCAGTACGGCCGCCGCGACAACATCTACAAGGCGCGCATCAAGATCCTGGTGCACGAGCTCGGCGTCGAGAAGTTCGCACGCGAGGTCGAGGAGGAATGGCAGCAGATGGGCGATGTCGGGCTCACGCTCGATCGTGCCGCCATCGAGGAGGTCCGCTCCCGCTTCTCCTATCCGACCTACGAGAAGCTGCCGCACATGCCGGACGAGCTGAAGCGGGCCGCGCATGATCCGCTGTTCGAGCGCTGGCGCAAGAACTCGGTGGCGCCGCACAAGGTGCAGGGCTATTCCATCGTGACGCTGTCGCTGAAGCCGGTCGGCGGCCCGCCCGGCGATGCCACCGCCGAGCAGATGGATGCGATCGCCGACCTTGCCGACAAATATTCGTTCGGCGAGATCCGTGTCGGCCACGAGCAGAACCTGGCGCTGCCGCATGTCGCCAAGCGCGATCTGCCGGCGCTGTTCAAGGCGCTCGACCGGCTCGGCCTCGCGACGCCGAACGTCAACCTCGTCACCGACATCATCGCCTGCCCGGGACTGGATTACTGCTCGCTGGCGAACGCGCGCTCGATCCCGATCGCGCAGGAGCTGACGCGGCGCTTCGCCAACCATGACACCGCCGACCTGATCGGCCGCCTGCACATCAACATCTCCGGCTGCATCAATGCCTGCGGCCATCACCATGTCGGTCATATCGGCATTCTCGGCGTCGAGAAGAACGGCGAGGAATTCTACCAGATCACCATCGGCGGCCGCGCCGACGAGAACGCGCAGATGGGCACGCTGATCGGCCCGGCCGTTCCGTTCGCTGAAGTGGCCGACGTGATCGAAGACATTGTTGAAGCCTATCTCGCGCTGCGCGACCGTCCCGAGGAGCTGTTCGTCGATACGGTGAAGCGTCTGGGCGTCGAGCCTTTCAGGGAGCGCGTCTATGCCACTCGTTAAGAACGGGCGGATCACCACCGATCTCTTCGTCCATGTCGCCGACGGCGCCGAGCTGCCGGGTGACGGGGCGATCCTAGTCACGGCGGAGCGGTTCCTCACCGATCCGGAGGCGCTGCTGCGCCACTCCGGCAGGACCGGCGTGGTCTGGCCGAACAACCGCGATCTCGACGAGCTGGTACCGTATCTCGATCGTCTCGCGGTGGTCGCGCTGGTGTTCCCGACCTTCCGCGACGGCCGCGCCTACAGCCAGGCGCGTCTGTTGCGCGAGCGTCACGGCTATGACGGCGAGCTGCGCGCCACAGGCCAGGTGCTGCGCGACCAGTTCGTGTTCATGACGCGCGCCGGCTTTGACGCCTTCGAGGTGAAGAAGGAGGCGGATGCCGATGCCTTCGCCGAGACCATGAAGCGCTACTCGGTGTTCTACCAGCCGACCGGTGATGGCCGCGTCACCGCGCTGAACCGCCGCATGCAGCAGCGCCACTCGGAGAGCGCCGGCCAGTGAGCATAGTCGCACCAGAGTTGACGTCGCCGCCGCGCGGCACGTTGCCATCGGCCGATGCGCTCAATCAAGCGCTGCGCGCGGCTTCGCCCGCCGAGGTGATCGCCACGGCGCTGAAGACGGTCGGTCGCGAGCGCTTGGCGTTGGTGTCGTCGTTCGGCACCGAGTCCGCCGCGCTGCTCAAGGTGATGGCGGACGTCGATCCGTCGATCCCCGTGGTGTTCCTCGACACCGGCTGGCTGTTCGAGGAGACGCTCGCCTACCGCGACACGCTGATCGCAACGCTCGGCCTCACCGATGTGCGCTCGATCAAGCCGCTCGAAGAGACGCTGTCGCGCGAGGATCCCGACCGCGAGCTGTGGTTCACCGATCCCGACGCTTGCTGCCGGATCCGCAAGGTCGAGCCGCTGGCGCGGGCGTTGAAGCCGTTCTCGGCCTGGATCAATGGCCGCAAGCGGTTCCAAGGCGGTGCCCGTGCCGACATCCCGGTCGTCGAGGACGACGTTACGCGGCTGAAGTTCAACCCGTTTGCCAACGTCTCGCGCGAGGAGATCGAGGCGATCTACGCGCTTGGCAAGCTGCCGCCGCATCCACTTGTCGCATCGGGTTATCTCTCGGTCGGGTGTATGCCTTGCAGCAGCCGGTCCGCACCCGGCGAGGATGCACGCGCCGGCCGCTGGCGTGGCCGGGCGAAGACGGAATGCGGCATCCATACGGCCAAGATTTCGTAGAGCATGATCCAGACCCCGAGAGCCGCGCTAGCGCAAAGTGTGAAGCGGTTTGCCTCGCGACAAGCGCAAGGCGTTTGCGCGGAGATCATGCTCAAACGAAGCGTCACACGACAAAGACTTCGTAGCGCGACGGGTCCGTAGCACAGCTACGCTGCGCGGCCGCAAACAATGAAAAGCGGTTTCGTTGACTTAAGGCCACTTCACCGCGAGTTATGTCCGGGCGTGTTCCCCGACATTCTCGGGTTGAATGGAGACAGAAATGATCCGTCGTATCCTGCCGCTGGTCGCGGGATTGCTGTGGGCAAGCTCGGCTTTCGCCGCCGACTATTCGCTGCTCAACGTGTCCTATGATCCGACGCGTGAGCTCTACGTCGACTTCAACAAGGCATTCGCCGCGGCCTATCAGAAGGAAACCGGCAAGACCGTCGAGATCAAGCAGTCGCATGGCGGCTCCGGCTCCCAGGCGCGTTCTGTGATCGACGGGTTGCAGGCGGACATCGTCACCCTGGCGCTCGCCTACGACATCGATGCGATTGCGGCGAAGGGCCTTGTCGCTCCCGATTGGCAGAAGCGGCTGCCGCTCAACGCCTCGCCCTACACCTCGACCATCGTGTTCCTGGTGCGCAAGGGTAACCCGAAGGGCATCAAGGATTGGGATGATTTGATCAAGCCCGGCGTTGCCGTGATCACGCCGAACCCGAAGACGTCGGGCGGCGCGCGCTGGAACTATCTGGCCGCCTGGGGCTATGCGCAGAAGAAGTACGGATCGGTCGAGAAGGCGAAGAAGTTCGTCGCCGATCTCTACCAGAACGTCCCCGTGCTCGACACCGGTGCGCGCGGCTCGACGGTGACCTTCGTCGAGCGCGGCGTCGGCGATGTCCTGCTTGCGTGGGAGAACGAAGCCTTTCTTGCGCAACGCGAATTCGGTCAGGACAAGTTCGAGATCGTGGCGCCGCCGCAGTCGATCCTCGCCGAGCCGCCCGTCGCGGTGGTCGATAAGGTTGCCGACAAGAAGGGCACCCGCGCCGTCGCCGAAGCCTATCTGAAATATTGGTACACCAAGGAAGGCCAGGAGGTCGCCGCGCGCAACTCGTATCGGCCGCGTGATCCCGAGATCGCCAAGGAGTACGAAAAATCCTTCGCCAAGGTTGAACTTTTCACCATAGACGACGTTTTCGGCGGTTGGACCAAGGCGCAGAAAGACCACTTCGCCGAGGGCGGCATCTTCGATCAGATCTACAAGAACTGATCGGCTGACCCGAAGCACTGGCCAACAGGGGGATATGTGAGCATAGCGGTCGCACGGCGCAGCACCTTGCCGGGGTTCGGTCTCACCATGGGACTGACCCTGACATGGCTGTCCGTCATCATCCTGATCCCGCTGGCCGGCCTGTTCCTGAAAACCTTCGAGCTCAGCCTCGATCAGTTCTGGGGCATCATCACCAGCCGCCGCACCCTGAGTGCGTTGAAGATTTCGTTCGGATTGTCGTTTGCCGCGGCCTGCGTCAATCTGGTGATGGGCACCATCATCGTCTGGGCGCTGGTGCGCTACCGCTTTCCGGGCCGGCGGCTGTTCGATGCCATCGTCGACATTCCGTTCGCCCTGCCGACCGCGGTTGCCGGCGTCGCGCTGACGCAGCTGTTCGCGCAGAAGGGCTGGCTCGGCGCACCGCTCGCCGAACTCGGCATCAAGGTCGCGTTCACGCCGATCGGCATCTTCGTCGCGATGATCTTCATCGGCATCCCCTTCGTCGTGCGCACGGTGCAGCCGGTCTTGATCGATCTCGATCCCGAGATCGAGGAGGCCGCGGCAAGCCTCGGAGCCAATCGCTGGCACACCGTGTTCCGCGTCATCCTGCCGAGCCTGATCCCGGCACTGCTCACCGGCTTCGCGCTCGCCTTTGCCCGCGCCATCGGTGAGTACGGCTCGGTGATCTTCATCGCCGGCAATCTGCCTAATGTCTCCGAGATCGCGCCGCTCCTGATCGTGATCCGGCTGTCCGAATTTCGCTATGCCGACGCCACCGCGATCGCGGTCGTGATGCTGGTGGCCTCGTTCCTGATCATCTTCCTGATCAACCGCCTGCAGCGCTGGGCCCAAGCCCGCATTCCCGTGCATTGAGGGACCCCGCGATGTCGTTGCAAACGGGATTGGTCTCCTCGACGCCGCAGTTGCGGACCTACGCGCCCGCGACCGACGTCAGCGTGGCGGCTCCGGCGCCGCGCCTGGAGATCACTCGCGCGCAGCCGGTCACCGCGCCGCGCAATCTGCGCACCGAGCCGGGACCGGTGCGCTTCATCATCATCGCGCTCGCGTTGACCTTCCTTGGCGTGTTCGTCGTGCTGCCGCTGGTCGTCGTATTTGCCTCGGCTTTCTCGAAGGGCATCGGCGCTTATCTAGCCGCACTGGCCGAGCCCGAGGCGCTGGCGGCGATCTGGCTGACGCTGCTGGTCGCTGCGATCTCGGTCACGCTCAACCTCGTGTTCGGCGTGATCGCGGCCTGGGCGATCTCGAAATTCGAGTTCACCGGCAAGACCTTCCTGATCACTCTGATCGACCTGCCGTTCTCGGTCTCTCCGGTGATCTCCGGCCTCGTCTTCGTGCTGCTGTTCGGCGCGCAGGGCTACTTCGGCCCGTGGCTGCAGGCGCACGACGTCCATATCCTGTTCGCGGTGCCGGGCATTGCGCTGGCGACGGTGTTCGTCACCTTCCCGTTCGTGGCGCGCGCGCTGATCCCGCTGATGCAGGAGCAGGGCACGCAGGAGGAAGAGGCGGCGATCTCGCTCGGCGCGTCCGGCCTGCAGACCTTCTTCCGCGTCACACTGCCCAACATCAAATGGGGCCTGCTCTACGGCGTCCTGCTCTGCAACGCGCGCGCGATGGGCGAGTTCGGCGCGGTGTCGGTGGTCTCGGGTCACATCCGCGGCGAGACCAACACGATGCCGCTCCTGGTCGAGATTCTCTACAACGAATATCAGTTCGTATCGTCGTTCGCGATCGCGTCGCTGCTCGCGATGCTGGCGCTGATCACGCTGGTGGTGAAGACCATCCTCGAGCGGCGGCTGGATGAAAATGAGGCGCCCGATGGCGATTGAAGTCAGGAACATCGTGAAGAGGTTCGGCAGCTTTGCCGCGCTCGACAATGTCGATCTCAAGGTCGCCGACGGCGAGCTGTTGGCGCTGCTCGGGCCCTCCGGCTCCGGCAAGACGACGCTGTTGCGGATCATCGCCGGTCTGGACTGGCCAGATACCGGCGAGGTCACGATCGACGGCGAGAATGCGTTGACCCGCGGCGCCAGTGAACGCCAAGTCGGCTTCGTGTTCCAGCACTACGCGCTGTTCCGCCATATGACGGTGTTCGAGAACGTCGCCTTCGGCTTGCGCGTGCAGCCGCGCGCCATTCGCAAGGACGAGGCGACGATCCGCGCCCGCGTCAAGGAGCTGCTCGATCTGGTGCAGCTCGATTGGCTCGCCAACCGCTATCCCAGCCAATTGTCCGGCGGCCAGCGGCAGCGCATTGCGCTGGCGCGCGCGCTCGCGATCGAGCCGCGGATCCTGCTGCTCGACGAACCCTTCGGTGCGCTCGATGCCAAGGTGCGCAAGGAGCTCAGGCAATGGCTGCGCTCGCTGCACAACGAGATCCACGTCACCTCGATCTTCGTCACGCATGATCAGGAGGAGGCGCTCGAGGTCGCCAACCGCGTGGTCGTCATGGACAAGGGCCGGATCGAGCAGATCGGCTCGCCCGGCGACGTCTATGACAACCCGGCGACCGCCTTCGTGCACGGCTTCATCGGCGAATCCATCGTGCTCCCGGTCGATGTCGGCGGCGACGCGGTGCGGCTGGATGGCCGTCCGCTGAACCTCCTGGCCCATGGTGTGGCGCCGGGCGCGGCGAGGCTGTTTGTCCGCCGCCATGACATGGCGATCGGTCCGGCAGGAGCCGGCGCGCTGGAAGGCGCCATCCGGCATGTCCGCTCGTTCGGCCCGATCCAGCGCGCCGAGGTCACGCTGGCCGGGAGCGAGGGCAAGACCGTGATCGAGATCGACGCTCCCCGCGATCGCGAGCTGCGGGCCGGCGACATCGTCTCGCTGCAGCCCCGCCGCTACCGGATCTTTGCGGCCCCGCGGTAGCCCCTAGTCATTCCGGGGCGCGAAGCGAACCTCAGATGCGCAATTGCGCATCGGGGAATCTCGAGATTCCGGGTTCGATGCTACGCATCGCCCCGGAATGACGGCGTTGAGACGGCCAAAAATCAACCCCTGTTCACCATTCAGCCACGGTTGGCATGCAACAACGGCCCTCCAACCTTGGGGGGGTCTCAGTGAAACGGACGATCGTCGCCCTTTTCGGGCTTCTGGTGCTTGCCGGCTGCGCCGTTGAGACCAAGATCCCGGAAGAGCCGGCCATGTATATGAACATGGCTCAGCCCGGCGCGGTTCTGGACACCCAGGCGGCGGCGATCATGTTCTCCCAATACCGCCAGAACAACGGGCTCGGCACCGTCGTGGTCGATCCGGACCTGGTCAGGCTTGCCGAGCAGCAGTCGCAGGCGATGGCCGCCCGCAACAAGATGGATCACGACGTGAAGGCCCCGCTCGGCAAGCGGCTGGAGGCCGGGGGGTATCCCGCGACGGTCGCGGTTGAAAACATCTCCGCCGGCTACCACACGCTCGCGGAAGCATTTTCGGGTTGGCGCGATTCACCGCCGCACAAGGCCAACATGCTGAAGAGCGGTGTCACAAGGATCGGCATTGCAGCGGTCTATGCTCCGAACACCAAATACAAGGTGTTCTGGACGCTCATTCTCGCGGCAACCTGATCTCGATAAATTCCGCGTGATCCAACGTCGCATCTGACCGATTGACGCCGCGGCGAACAGCCGCCACGGTGTGGCCGAAGTCATTCCCTGACCGAACGGTTTCGAATGAACATGTCGGACTCCGCGCCAGCCTCTGCGCCGGCGCATGCGCAGCGCGTGCTGGTTCTCCAGGGCGGCGGTGCGCTCGGCTCCTACCAGGCCGGCGCCTTCCAGGCTCTCTGTCACGCAGGCTTCGAGCCGGAATGGATCGCGGGCATCTCGATCGGCGCCATCAATGCCGCGATCATCGCCGGCAACGAGCCCAACAAGCGGGTGCCGCGCCTGAAGGAATTCTGGGAGATGGTGTCGTCGCCGGTGCCCTGGAATCCGGTCTCGAACCATGAGCGCGCCCGCTCGCTGTTCAACGAGACCAGCGCCGCGATCATCGCGACCTTCGGCGTGCCGGGCTTCTTCACGCCGCGCATTCCGCCGGCGCCGCTGTGGCCGCCCGGCAGTTCGCAATCGCTGAGCTATTACGACACCGCGCCGCTGAAGAAGACGCTGGAGCGCCTGGTCGATTTCGATCGCATCAACGATCTGAAGACCCGCCTGTCGGTCGGCGCGGTCGGCGTCACCTCGGGCAATTTCCGCTACTTCGACAATTACGAGTTCAAGAAGCTCGGCAAGAAAATCGGTCCGGAGCACATCATGGCGTCCGGCGCGTTGCCCCCGGGCTTTCCCGCCGTCGTCATCGAAGGCGAGTATTACTGGGACGGCGGCATCGCCTCCAACACGCCACTCGATTTCGTGCTCGACGGGGAGGTCAACCGCGATCTCCTGATCTTCCAGGTCGACCTGTTCAGCGCGCGGGGCCAGCTGCCGGAGACGTTGCTGGAAGCCGCCGAGCGCGAAAAGGACATCCGCTATTCCAGCCGGACGCGGATGAACACCGACAAGAACAAGCAGATCCACAACGCCCGCATGGCGGTGCGCGACCTGATCAGCAAGCTGCCGGACTACCTGAAGAACGATCCCTCGGTCGAGCTGTTGCGCAAGGCCTCGAAGGAGAACACTGTCACGGTGGTTCACCTGATCTACAAGAGCAAGAACTACGAGACCAATTCCAAGGACTACGATTTCTCCCATGTCGCAATGGTCGAGCACTGGAACGCCGGCGTCCGCGACGTCCATTTGTCGATGCGTCACAAAGAATGGCTAGAACGGCCGCAGTCCGGGGAAACGATGGTGACTTACGACCTCACGGGGGACGAACCCAAGTCCCGTGAAAGCAGATAGGAGCGAATAAGAATGGGTACGCTGACAGACAAGACCGCCGTTGTGACAGGCTCGACCAGCGGCATCGGATTGGCTTATGCGCGCGCCTTCGCCGGCGCCGGCGCCAACATCGTCCTCAATGGCATGGGCGTTCCGGCCGACATCGAGAAGGAACGCTCCGGCATCGAGACCGATTTCAAAGTGAAGGCCGTGCATTCGCCAGCCGACATGACCAAGCCGGCGGAGATCGCCGAAATGGTTGCGCTCGGCGAGAAGACCTTCGGTTCGGTCGACATTCTCGTCAACAATGCCGGCATCCAGTTCGTCTCGCCGATCGAGGAGTTTCCGCCGGAGAAGTGGGAAGCGATCATCGCGATCAACCTGTCGTCCGCCTTCTACGGCATCCGCGCCGCGGTGCCCGGCATGAAGAAGCGCGGTTGGGGCCGCATCATCAACACCGCCTCGGCGCATTCGCTGGTGGCCTCGCCGTTCAAGTCGGCCTATGTATCGGCGAAACATGGCATCGCCGGCCTCACCAAGACGGTCGCGCTCGAGGTCGCGCAGCACAAGATCACCTGCAACTGCATCAGCCCCGGCTATGTCTGGACGCCGCTGGTCGAGCACCAGATCCCGGACACGATGAAGGCGCGCAACATGACCAAGGAGCAGGTCATCAAGGACGTGCTGTTGGCTGCGCAGCCGACCAAGGAATTCGTGACCTCGGAGCAGGTCGCAGCCCTCGCGCTGTTCCTGTGCAGCGACGATGCCGCGCAGATCACCGGCGCCAACCTCTCGATCGACGGCGGGTGGACCGCGGAGTAGTCCTTCCGCGCGAACGGACGCGGGATCTGTCAGCTACGCGCAGCCGGCTCTGATTGGATCAGGGCCGGCTTTCGCTTGTGGCCGGCAGAAAAGCTATGGCGCTGGCCGCGCCTTTCCGAAGGCCAGCACATGCAGTCCGAGGCGGGAGCGCACGACGTAGAACAGCAGGATCGTCTCGAATGTCAGCGACATCGAGGTCGACGCCGCTGCGCCCATGCCGCCATAGCGCGGCACCAGCGCGAAGCACAGCCCGACATTCATGAGGAAGGCCACGGCGTAGGCGGTCGCGCAGATGCGCTGTTGGCCGAGCATGTTGAGCAGCCGCTCCACCGGCCCGATCGCCGAGCGCACGACGAGCCCGATCGCGGCGACCAGCATGATGTCGTAACCGCCCACGAAATTCCGGCCGAACAGCCACAGTAGCGGCTTGCCGAACGCCAGGAGGGTGACCGTCGCAAGCAGCGAGGGCCAGAACGTCCAGTTGATCGCGTGCGCGACATAGGCCGACAGCCGGTCCTTGTCGCCGAGTGCGTTGTATTCGGCGAAGCGGTGCGCCGTCGTTGCGGACATCGCGTAATGGATGAAGGAAACCAGCGCGAGCGTCTTCACCACGGCAAAGTAGATGCCGACCTCCTCGGAGGGGCGGAACTGCTGCAGCATCAGCACGTCGGTGTAGGACAGCAGCATATAGAAGCTTTCGACCAGCAGGATGGGCAACGAGATCGCGAGCCAGCCCCTGACATCGTAGGCCTTCTCGCCGGGTTCGATATGCGCGGCGAGGCGGCGGTTCAGCACGATCATCTGGCCGATCGCGGCGATGTACACCGCCGCCGCGCTCGCGGCCATCGCAGCGGTTGCGCCGAGGTGAAGGCCGAGCGCCAGCGCCCCGGCAGTGAGCCCGATGATCAGTCCCTGGCGCACGATGAACTGCGGCATCAGGCCGAGCTGCATCCAGTCATGCGCACGCGAGATTCCGTCCTGCGTGTTGGCGACGACGAAGGGCGGCAGCGTCAGGCAGCCGATATAGAGCGGCACGATCGTATTGGCGTCGATCCAGGGCGACAGCAGCCGGATCAGACCCGCGAGCAGCAGCGCCACGACGGTGGACGCGCCAAGGGTCATCCAGCGGCTGCCGGAGAGGAAGCCGCGCAGCAGGGCGTGGTCGCCGCTGGTGCGGTACTCCGGGATGATCTTCTGCGCAGAGGCCGCGATACCGAAATCCATCGTGCTGCCGAGCAGCAGCACCCAGGTCCAGACATAGACATAGATGCCGTAGTCCGAACCGCTCATCCAGCGCGCCAGCAGGATCTGCGCGAGATAGGCAATGGCGGCGCTGATCACGCGGATGACGAAGATGGTGCCGGCGAGCCGTTTGGTGACGGAGGCCTCGTTGGTTCCGCCAAGCATGCGCGAGGTGACGCTGCGCAGGCGTGCGATCGGGCCTGACGGCGCAGTGGTTGCGGACTGGGTATCCATCACGGCCAAAGCAGGAAATTCCTGAAACGCCGCGAGGCGGCGGCAATGGTCCGATCTATCAACGAAACGTTAAGATTGGGTTGGGCACGGGCACCGCACCCCCCGCCGCGGAACGACCGCTCGGGTCAGTTCAAATTGATGTTGAACTCGTAACTTTTGTCGCCGCCGACCAGCGTCAGTTTCAGCGCGGCGCCTTCCGGGTTGGCGCCGGGGGGCAGGCCGTCGAGTGCGAAGGCAAAGCGCTTCACCCCGGGCGGGGAGTGCTCGACCAGCTTCGGCACCGGCAGTGTCCAGTCGGGCGTCGGCCCCTCAACGAACAGGCTGACATCCTTGGTCTCGGGCGCCGTGACATCGACCAGCACGTTGTTCCCGTTCCGCTTGACGTCGCGGATCGTGATCGGGTTGGGATCGCCGATATTGGCGGGCTTCGGCACCGCGTTGAGGGCCTCCGACAGCGCGCCGTCCTCGGTGCTGGCGACGCTCGCGAACGCCAGCTCGGCCTTCGCTTCCACGGGTACGCAGAGCTTCTCGCACACCGCATAGTTGATGTCGGCGCGCAGCGTCAGCGGCTTGTCAGGATTCTTGGCGACGATGCGCAGCGGCAGCACCACCTGATGCTTGTAGCCGAGCGAGGTTCCGCCGGCGCCGTCGTCGAATTGCCGTGGTGCCGGCCACATCACGGTCACGGCCTCGACATTGTCCGACTTCGAGAAGTCGAACCTTGGCGGTACCCCGGAATCGCCGGGCGTCCGCCAATAGGTCTTCCAGCCGTCCTGGAGCTGGAAGGCGATGCCGCCGAGCAGCACCGCACCGCTGCGCGATCCCGCCAGCAGCCTGACCGCGGAATGTGCATCCTGCTGCCATGGCGAGGCGTCGTCGGCGCGAACCTGCGTTGCCATGCATGCGACGGATAAAATTAAGGCGGCAAAGCCAAATGCGGTCCGTAATGGAACTATTACGATCATGAGACGTCTTTACCTGCAACTTTCGTTGCAAACCATTGAATTGCTTGTGATGCATTGCCGCGCGCGGCGCGGAGGTTGATTGACAGAACCGCCACCCAATATCAGGATGGCGGATCAGCAGGAAAGGCCTCTGCCGATGAGCCCTGAAGGCAAAACACGCAAGACCGCCACGGGTAGAAGCGCCGGCATCGGTCACAACGCAGCCGATGATGGCTACCTTGATGGGCAGTTGCTGATCGCGATGCCGGTGATGAGCGACCCGCGCTTCGAACGCTCGGTGATCTACCTGTGCGCCCACTCGTCCGAGGGCGCCATGGGCATCATCGTCAACCGCCCGGCGGGCAGCATCGACTTCCCCGGGCTGTTGGTGCAGCTCGACATCATCAAGAAGGCGGACCAGATCAAGCTGCCCGAGAATGCCGAGATGATGAAGGTGATGAAGGGCGGCCCGGTCGACACCGGCCGCGGTTTCGTGCTGCATTCTAGCGACTTCTACATCCAGGATGCGACGCTGAACATCGACGACGGCATCTCGCTGACAGCGACCGTCGACATCCTCAAGGCGATCGCCAAGGGCGCCGGTCCGAGGCACGCGATCCTCGCGCTCGGCTATGCCGGCTGGGCGCCGGGTCAGCTCGAGAACGAGATCCAGCACAATGGCTGGCTGCACTGCGACGCCGATCCGGATCTGATCTTCGGCGACGATGTCGACGAGAAGTACGCGCGCGCGTTGCGCAAGATCGGCATCGATCTCGGCATGCTCTCGAACGACGCCGGGCACGCGTAGCTCGTACGCCGCTCGCTCCGTGTCATGCCCCGCGGAGGCGGGGCATCCAGTACGCCGCGGCCCGTCCGCAAACCACAAATGTCCTAGAATACTGGATCGCCCGGTCAAGCCGGGCGATGACGGCATGGATATTGCGGCGTCGGCGCGCTTATGCCGCCGCGTCCTGCGCCACCGTCGGCGCCGTTCCTGCCACCGTGGCGCGGCGCATGTCGCGGGGTTGCGACTGGTCGTAGCGGCGGACGCGGTGCACGGTCTGCCGGTTGTCCCACATCACGAGGTCATGCACGGTCCATTTGTGCACATAGACGAACTCGGGCTGGGTGGCGTGCTCGGTGAGATCGCGCAGCAGCAGCCGCGCCTCCGGTACGCTCATGCCCTTAATCGCGCCGGCGTGGGATGAGAGGTACAGCGACTTGCGGCCGTGCACCGGATGCGTGCGCACCAGGCGCTGCAGCACCGGCTTGAACATCTCCTTCTCCTCGTCAGAGTAGTCGAGGAAGCCGAGCGAGCCGCGCGAATACATCAGCGAGTGCTCGCAGATCAGGTCCTCGATCTCCGCCTTGGTTTCGTCGTCGAGCGCGTCATAGGCGGCGCGCATGTCGGCGAATTCAGTGTTGCCGCCCTTCGGGTTCACCACGCGCGCCGACAGCAGCGAGAACTTGGCCGGGATGGCGCGGAACGAGCTGTCTGAATGCCACAGGCAGTTGCCGAGGTTAAACAAATGAGTGCGGTGATCCTTCGGCAGCGGCTTACCGTCCTTGCCGAGATTGGACACGTCGTTGAGCCCGGAGGAGAGGCGATAGTCCTCCTTCTTGGTCACCGTGCCGCCGCGGGATTTTTCCCGCTCGCCGAAATTCAGCGCAAAGGCGAGTTGCTGCTCGTCTGATATGTCCTGGCCGTGGAACACCAGCACCGCGTACTTGTCCATGCCGGCCTCGATGTCGATCGCTTCCTGCTTCGTCAGCGGCTTGCGCAGATCGACGCCGGATACTTCGCCGACGAAATGCTTGTGAAGCTGCCGGATCAGGACCGTCATGGCGCATCTCCCCGTGCGTTGCGGGCGGCTTTCCCGCTTTCGTTGGCGGGAAGGCTACTCCCGGCGCGCGCCCTGTCAACGCATCGTACCGCATGCGGGGTTGCGCAGATTTGTGTCTGCGATGTCTTCCGGCGTTGAAGCGCCGGGCGGCTCGCGCTCTGAGCTATGGCGCCCGCATCAAGCGTTCCTGGCCATCAGGCCACCGTCCACCGGAATAACGGCGCCGGTCAGGAAGGAGGCGGCGGGCAGGCATAGGCTCAGCGTCATATGCGCGACCTCTTCCGGATCGCCGTAGCGGGCGAGCGCGGTGCGGCGCTTGGCGTAGATCGTCTTGTGCTCCTCGGAGATGCGGTCGGTGATCCCGGTGCGGATCGGTCCTGGGCAGATGCAGTTCACGGTGATGCCTTCGCGCCCGAGTTCCACCGCGAGCGAGCGGGTCAGGCTGGTGACGCCGCCCTTTGCCGCAGAGTAGGTGCTGTGCAGCGCGGTCGCGCCGAGCGCTTCGGTCGAGGCGATGTTGACGATGCGCGGCGAAGCCGACTTGCGCAGATATGGCAGCGCGGCGCGGATGATGCGCGGATGCGCCGTCAGCATCACCGCGATGCCCTTCGCCCAGGCGTCCTCGTAAGCGGGATCGTCGATCGGCACGCGCACCGAGATGCCGGCATTGTTGACGATGATGTCGAGCCCGCCGAAATGCGCGGCAACGTCATTGACAACCTTCGTGATCGCGTCGCGGTCGGCAACGTCGAGCACCCAGGCTTTTGCCGAACCGCCCGCCGCGGTGATCTCGTTGGCCACGGCCTGCGTGCCTTCCGCCGTGAGGTCGGTGACCGCGACATTGGCGCCTTCATCGGCGAACACGCGTGCGGTGGCGCGGCCCATGCCGCTGGCGGCGCCGGTGACGAGGACGGTGAGGCCCTTCACCGAACGGCTGAGCTGCTTGAATTCGGACATGATCGTACTCGCGGAAGGATGCTTGATGCGTTGTGAGATCGACAAGGCTGGCACCGATCCGCAAATACGTCAAACCGGTGATCGGATCCGAGCGCGTCGGCAGCGCATTAACGCAAGTCCGCCGGTGGCTTTTCGAAAAGGATCAAGCTCAATCAAGAAAACAGCAAACGGGAGAGGAACGCGATGAACGAACTCGATTTCTCAGGCAAGCAGGTGTTGGTGGTCGGCGGCTCCAGCGGGATCGGCAACGGCATCGCGCAAGCGTTCCGCGCCAAGGGCGCGCGCGTCGCCGTCTGCGGCACGCGTGCGCAGGCGAGCGATTATGCCGCCGAGGACGGCTCGCAGCTCGAAGGCCTCGCCTATGCGCAGCTCGATGTCAGCAATCCGCAGGCGATCGACGCGTTCAAGCCGTCCTTCGACCGGCTCGACGTGCTGGTGCTGGCGCAAGGCGCGGTGATTTACCGCCGTGGGGAATTCGCGATGGATGGCTTCCGCAAGGTGATGGAGGTCAACCTGATGAGCCTGATGGCCTGCGCGACCAAATTCCATGACATGCTCAGCGCGAGCAAGGGGGCGCTGATCATCGTGAGCTCGACCGCGGCCTATCACTCCACCATGGGCAATCCGGCCTACAACGCCTCGAAGACCGGTGCGGTCGGGTTGACGCGCACGCTCGGCGAGGCGTGGGCCGAGGACGGCATCCGCGTCAACGGCATCGCGCCCGGCCTCGTCGACACCAAGATGACCAAGGTGACGACGGCAAATCCGAAGCGTCTCGAAGGCGCGCTCGAGCGCATTCCGCTGAAGCGCCTCGGCACGCCTGCCGACATGGCCGGCGCTGCGCTGTTTCTGGCCTCGCCGCTGGCGTCCTACATCGTCGGTCAGACCATCGTCGTCGACGGCGGGCTGATCCTATAGAGCGCAATGAATTTGGATCGAATCGGTTCGGCCACCTCTCCCCGACGGGGAGAGGTCGATTTGCGCAGCAAATCGGGTGAGGGGCCGCGGCTCCAACGAGAGACCGTAGTCCCTCACCCGGCGCTGCGCCATAGCCGAAGCAGCGCTTCGGCGTTCTCTTAAGGACGGCCGCCGAAGGCGGCCTATGCCTCTCCCAAGGGAGAGGTGAACCGCCGCCGCTCCATCTCAACCCAATCTCATCGGGCTCTAGGAGGTGGCGGGTTGGCAACGCGCAGCCCGCCACGACTGAGCTCACGCGTCAGAGTTCATCGGCGGATTTGCCTTCGACTCATCCGCCCTGCAATTTTCCATCAATCGTACGGGTGAGCGCGTCGCGCGGCGTAACCGCCACACGCTTACTGCACGGGGTTGCGCGGCGGCACCGACGCGGATCGGCCGACATTGGCTGGCGGTCGTGGCGGCCGTGGCGGCGTCACCAGCGGGCGCTGCTGCGGCGCGCCAAAACCGAAGAACTCGCGGAACCAGGGCTGAGGCTGCGGCGGCGGTTGCGTCTGGACCGGACGGAACACCCGCTTCGGCTTGTGCGGTGCCGTGATGATCGAGCCGTCGGGCGCGATCGCCGTGGTCGTGGGCGGCGGATTGGCCGGCGTCGCCGGTGCGGCCGGCGTGGTCGCGGCGACCGGCACGTCCCCCTTCGCCGGCTCGCGTTCGATCTCGCGCCGCGGCCAGATGAAATCGTCGGCGCGGCCGGCGGGCGGCGCCAGCGCCTCGCCCTTCACCAGCGTGCGCGCGGCGAGCGGATCGACGGCGGCGGGCCGCGAGCCCGGTCCGCCGAGCAATTGATCGGTGCCGACCGAGGAGGCGACCAGGGGCAGCACCGGTCCGGCCAGCGGACGCGGCGCGGGCTTGCCGGGCTCGGCGCTGGTGTCCGGCGTTGCAGGTTCGTTCGGCAGCGCGATCGGACCCGAGCGTGCGGCTAGCAGGCGGTTGATCTCGCGCTCGACATAATGGGCGAGCTTGCGCGCGCCGGCCTTGGTGAAGAACACGCCGTCATAGGTGCGCAGCACGCGGATCTGGCCTTCGAAGTCGGGGCCCTTCTGCAGGTAGCGGCCGGACTCGTCGACGAACCCGTCCCAGACGTCGACATAGGTGATGCCGGCCTTGCCGGCCGCGTCGCGATAGAGCGCGTCGAGGAACAGCATGTCCGAGGTGCCCTTCTGGCCGCGGATCGCGGGCAGGCCGACCCACAGCACCGGCACGCCCTTGCTCTTCAGCACGTTGATCATCTCCTCGATCTTCTTGCTGTAGAGCTCGACCCAGCGCTCGTCGCGGAATTCGTAAAGGCCGTTCGGCGAGCGCGCGGTCTTCGCGGGCACGGCCTGTGCTGCGTCGCTCTCATCGTCGGGCGACAATTCGGAGTCGGTCGGCTTGTCGTCAGGCTTGGCTGCGGAGTCCTGCTTGGCATCGCCGGGCTTCGCGTCCGGCTTGGCGCGCGCGTCTTTCTTCTCGTCCTTCTTGTCGGCCTTCTTCTCCGCGACAGGTTCGCGGATCGCGGTGCGGTCGCTGAGGCCGAGCATGACGACGATCGCATCGGGATTCTCGTTGGCGAGAATGCCCTTGGCGGCGGCGGCCCAGTCCGCGGGCTCGCCCTTGGGCTGATAGCGGATCAGGCCCGACACCGTCTTGTGCTTGCGGATCACGCCCATGTCGGGCTGGTCGGAATAGGCATCCTCGAGGCCGTAGGCGAGCCAGTCGGCCATGGCGTCGCCAAGCACCAGCACATTGCGCTCGGCCGCAGCCTCCCGCTTGGCCGGCGGCGGGGCGCGTGAGAAATCCTCGCGCGGCCGCTGCGGCTGGGCCTGCTGCGGCGGTTGATGCTGGAACGGTGCGAAGAAGTCCGACCCGAACCAGCCGCCCCCGCCGCGGTGTTGCGGGGCCGGGCGCTGGGGCGGTCCGCCGAAGCCCGGGAAGTTGAAGAACTGGGCCGAGGCGGGGGCGGCGAGGCCGAGCAACAGCACGATCGCGACCGTCAGCGCGACCAGCGGGCCGGCTTCGGTGAAGATGCGCAAAAAGGATCTCGGCTTCGGCATTGAATTTCGGTCGCGATCAGCTGGAAGTGCCCAGCATATTAGCGGAATCGGGCCGCAAGCGGGCAGCTTTTCCACCATAAATCGGGCTTGTCCGGCCGCCGTCAAGGCGCGGGGCGGATAGCTGATTTCAGGGTTACTTTTGGAGGCGGGGAAAGTCCGAAGGTGTCGCCGCGACGATGGTGCACTCCCTCTCCCGCTTGCGGGAGGGCTTGGGTGGGGGTGTTGCCGCAACGAGGCTTTCGAAAGGGTCTTTGAGCGGAGGAAGCCCCCACCCGTCGTGCTCTTCGAGCACGGCGACCTCCCCCGCACGCGGGAGAGGTGGAGAGCGCCCGTGAACCGAGCGATAGGACGGATCACCGCCCCCGAAGCCGGTCCAGCACCTCGGAGGTGGCAAACCCGTCGGCGGGCGCGCCGATCGACACCTGGAAGCCGCGCAGGGCCTCGCGGGTCAGGCCGCCGATCTGGCCGTCGGGGGTGCCCTTGTAGAAGCCCCGTTGGGCGAGGAGCTGCTGCAATTCCAACCGTTCGGCGCGCGACAGCACCCGTTCTTGGCGCGGCCAAGGTTGCACGAAAGGCGATCCGCCGCGCAGGCGATCGGCAAAGTGGCCGATGGCGAGCGCATAGGCTTCCGCCGGGTTGTACTTCATGATCACGCGGAAGTTCTGCAGCATCAGGAAGCCCGGGCCCTCGGCACCGGCCGGCGCCAGCAGATAGGCCTTTTCGGAGGGCCGCGGGAACGGCTGGTTGTTGGCGCGCTTCAGGCCGAGACGCGCCCATTGCGATAGCGGCATCGCCTTGGCGCGGTCGGCCAGCATGTAGTTGAAGCCCCGGGGAACCACGACCTCGTAGCCCCAGCTCGCGCCGCTCCGCCAGCCGTCCTTGCTCAGGTTGTTGGCGGTCGAGGCGATCAGGTCGGCCGGATTGTCGACGACGTCGCGGCGGCCGTCGCCGTCGGCGTCGACGGCGTAACGCTTGAAGGCGGTCGGCATAAACTGGGTCGGGCCGAAGGCGCCGGCCCAGGAGCCGCGCATCTGCCCTGGCCTGAGATCGCCGCGGTTCAGGATCTCCAGCGCCGAGAGGAACTCGTCCTTGAAATAGGCCTGGCGGCGGCCGATGCAGGCCAGTGTCGCGGTCGACTGCACCACGCTGCGGTCGCCCCTCTGGGTCGAGTAGTTCGACTCGATGCCCCAGATCGCCGCGATGATGTAGCGGTCGACGCCGTAGGCCCGCTCGGCTGCATCGAACTGCGGCTTGTACTTCGCGAGGATCTCGCGGCCCTTGGCGAGCCTGGCGTCGCTCACGAGAATGTCGAGATAGTCCCAGATCGCCTTGGTGAACTCCGGCTGCGAATCCAGGAGGTCCATGATGCGCAGGTCGGGCTCCAGGCCCGCCGTGAAGCGCTCGTAATTCTCCTGGCTGATGTTTCGCCGTGCGGCATCTGGCCACATCTGCGCGATGCAGTTCGGAAAATTCGCCGCCGCCTCACGGATCGCGGCGGCAGTCATCAGCGGATGGCCCGAAGCGCCGTCTTCCCCGCTCCAGGGCGGCGCGGCGCCGTCCGGTCCCGTCGCGGCTTGCGGCGGCTGGTTCGCTCTCGAGAAGATGCTGTCGATCAGGTCAGTCAGTCCGTTGCTCGCCGATTGGGCAAGGGCGCTGCAAGGGATCAGCAGAGGGATCAGCAGCGACAGCGCGATCGTGATCGCGCCGATCCGGTTGGTTCTCGATGTTCCCGTCGACCGCATAGTGATGCGCCTGCCCAAAAAACTGCCGTTTCAGAAGGCCCTGTCACGGTTTCCAATCGCTTAACAAAGGCGAGATTTTGATGCCGCTGCATCTCGCCGGCTGGAACGGCGGAAATATGCCGCACCCATACATCTGCCTTTCATCTGCCTTTGTTAGCGGCTGCAAACGAGCTACCAAGGGCTGATTGCCCTCCCACCCGTTTGAAGGCTTCCGATAATCCCATGAAAATCCGTAAAGCCGTCTTCCCCGTCGCCGGTCTCGGTACCCGCGTGCTGCCCGCCACCAAGGCGATGCCGAAGGAGATGTTGACCATCGTCGACAAGCCTTTAATTCAGTACGTCGTCGACGAAGCCAGGGAAGCCGGCATCGAGCACTTCGTGTTCGTGACCGGTCGCAACAAGGGCGTGATCGAAGACCATTTCGACCGCATGTTCGAGCTCGACACCACGCTCGCGCAGCGCGGCAAGAAGGCCGAGCAGGAGATCCTGGCGCAGAACCAGCCCGAAGCCGGTGCGATGAGCTTTACCCGGCAACAGGCGCCGCTGGGCCTTGGCCATGCGGTGTGGTGTGCGCGCGACATCGTCGGCAACGAGCCGTTCGCCGTGGTGCTGCCCGACGAGCTGGTGCTGAACACCCCGGGCTGCCTCAAGCAGATGATCGAGGCGGCAGCCAAGCTCGGCGAGAAATCGAATGTGCTCGCGGTCGAGGCAGTGCCCGATCATCTTACCCATCAGTACGGCATCTGCGGCGTCGGCAAGCGCACCGGCAAGATCTTCGAGGTCGACGGCATGGTGGAGAAGCCGCCGAAGGGCACGGCACCCTCCAACCTCTCGATCACCGGCCGGTACATCCTGCAGCCGGAGATCTTCGATATCCTGGCGACGCAGGAGCGCGGCGCCGGCGGCGAAATCCAGCTCACCGATGCGATGATCGGACTTGCGAAGACACAGAAGTTCTACGGCGTCGAGTTCGAGGGCGAGCGTCACGATTGCGGCTCGAAGGCCGGCTTCCTGCGCGCCAACATCGCCTTCGGCCTCAAGCGCGACGATCTGCGGGAGGGCCTGCGCGCCGACATGAAGAAGTATCTCGAGAAGTGACGCTTGAGGCGCTGTCGTTGTGAACGGGGGTGAGGTGAGCACGCTGCTTGGGCTCCTCCCCCTTGTGTGTGTGTTCAGACAGGGGAGGTGGCGGAGTTGCGGAGCATGATCTCCGCATCATGCGTCACATCCGCATCACCGCCTGCCGGTCGATCTTGCCGGTGCCGGTCTTCGGCAGCTCGTCGATGAACTTCACCTCGCGCGGATATTTGTAGGGCAACAGCTTAGTCTTGACGTAATCCTGCAGCCGCCGCGTCGCTTCGTTGGTGTCGAAGCCGGCTTGGTTCATCACCACCACCGCCTTCAGCGTCATGCGGCGGTCCGGCAATTCGGCGGCATAGACGGCGCATTCGCGGACGTCGGGATGGTCGGCGAGGCAGAGCTCGACCTCGAGCGGATAGACCCACTGGCCGGAGATCTTGACCAGGTCGTCAGCGCGGCCGCGGAAGAAGTGGAAGCCGTCGCTGTCGCGCATGAAGCGGTCGCCGGTGTAGATCCAGCCGTCCTCGCGCACGGTCTCGGCGGTCTTGTCCGGCCGGTTCCAGTAGAGCGGGGTCGCGGAATCGCCGCGCACCCACAGGATGCCTTCCTCGTTGTCGCCGACCTCGCGGCCATCGCTGTCCCGCAGCATGATCTCGTAGCCGGGCACGCGCAGGCCGGCGGCGCCGAGCTTTTTCTTCTCCGCGCGATTGCAGAGATAGATGTGCAGCACCTCGGTGGAGCCGAGGCCCTCGATGATCTCGAGCCCGGTGAGCCGCTTCCAGCCGTTGAAGACATCGGCCGACAGCACCTCCGCGGCCGAGATCGCCATCCGCAGCGAGGAGAAGTCGGTTCGCTCGGCGGCCTCGGCCTTGGTCAAGGAGATGTAGAGTGTCGGCAGGCCGAAGAACACGGTCGGGCGATAGGTCTCGATCGCGGCAAAGATCGCCGCCGGCTTCGGCTGGCCCGGCAGCAGCAGCGTGGCGGCGCCGACCGAGAACGGGAAGGTGATCGAGTTGCCGAAGCCATAGGCGAAGAAGATCTTCGGTACCGAAAAGCAGATGTCGTCAGGCGAAAGCTTCAGCACGTTGCGCGCGAAGGCGAGCTCGCTATAGGCCATGTCGTG
This sequence comes from Bradyrhizobium sp. ISRA436, assembly GCF_029910015.1. Lineage (NCBI taxonomy): Bacteria > Pseudomonadati > Pseudomonadota > Alphaproteobacteria > Hyphomicrobiales > Nitrobacteraceae > Bradyrhizobium > Bradyrhizobium sp. ISRA436. Next base: position 7,019,508 of record NZ_CP094519.1, on the reverse strand, counting down.
CTGCAGATGCACGATGCCCTTGGGGCGGCCGGTCGAGCCTGACGAGTACATCCAGAACGCCATCTCGTTGCGATGGGTGTCGGCTTCATCGAGCTCGCCGGGAAATCCCGGCAGCCATTCGCTGGCGTTGCGCGCCTCTGCCACGGCATGGTCGCCGGCTGTGCCGTTGACCACGATCAGCGTGCGCAGCGGCGTGTCCTTACAAGCCTCCGTGTTGAAGCGCGAACAGAACTCGGCATCGGTGACGGCGACCTGCGCGCCGGCGTCGGACAGATAGAATTGCAGCAGGTCCGGCGTGGTCAGCGTGTTGATCAGGAGCGGCACGAAACCCGCGCGCACCGCGCCGAAGAACGCGGCCGGGTAGGCCGGCGTGTCGTCGAGGAACAGCAGGATGCGGTCGCCGCGCTTCAGTCCCAGCGACCGGAAGCCATGGCCCCAGCGCGCGGCCTCGGCGCAAAGCTCGCGATAGGTCCGCGTGCCGGCCGGGCCGGTCAGCGCCATGCGCTCGGCATTGCCGTTCGCGAGATTGTCGAACAGGATGCGGCTTGCATTGTAGCGCTCGGGGATCGTGAAGCCGACCTCGCGCGCGCCGGGATTCTCTGGAGGAACCTGGTCGGCGATCTCGGTCATGATTGTTCCTTCGCAGCTTCGTAGCGGGCCATGAAGGCCGGCGACATTGCGCGCAGCCGCACGTCGTCGATCCGGCCTGAGCGGGTGATGTAGCTGTAGGCGAAATCCATCAGCCCGAGCTTCATGTGCTCGGGGAAACGCTCGTACCAGTCGGCGCTGGTCCGTGCAGCGGTCACGAGCTTCTTCACGATCGGCTTGCGCTCGCTCTCGTAGCGCGCGAGCGCCGACGGGATCCCGTTCTCTCCTTCCAGCGCCTTGGTCAGCGCGATCGCGTCCTCGATCGCGAGCCGGGTACCCGAACCGATCGAGAAGTGGGCCGAATGCAGCGCATCGCCGATCAGCACCATGTTTCCGTGCGACCAGCGCTCGTTCCAGATCCACGGGAAGCTGCGCCATACCGATTTGTTCGAGATCAGCCGGTGGCCGTCAAGGGTTGCGGCGAACACTTGCTCGCAGATCGCCTGCGATTCCTCGATCGTCTTGTCGGCAAAACCGTAGGCCGCCCAGGTCGCCGCGTCGCACTCGACCAGGAACGTGCTCATATCCTTTGCATAGCGGTAGTGATGGGCGTTGAAGCGGCCGCGCTCCGTTGCCACGAAGGTCTGCGACAGCGTCGCGAAGGTCTTCGTCGTGCCGTACCAGGCGAACTTGTTGGTCGAATGCGACACCGAAGCGCCGAACGCGCTCTCGAAGCTGCGGCGGACCATCGAGTTCAGCCCGTCGGCGGCGACGATCAGGTCGTAGCCTTCGAGTTGGTCGACCGATTGCACGACCGTGTCGAAGCGCGGCGTGATGCCGACGCTGCTCACCCGCTGCTGCAGGATCGTCAAGAGCGCGAGCCGGCCGATCGAGGAAAAGCCGACGCCGTCGATCTCGACGCTTTCGCCGCGCAGATTGAGCGTGATGTTCTTCCAGCTCTCCATCTGCGGCACGATGACATCGACCGTCTCGGGGTCGTCGGCGCGCAGGAAGTCCAGCGCCTGCTCGGAGAACACCACGCCGAAGCCCCAGGTCGCATCGGCCGCGTTCTGTTCGAACAGGTCGATCTCGGCGTCCGGGTGACGCTTCTTCCAGAGATAGGCGAAGTAAAGCCCGCCGGGCCCTCCGCCGATCACGGCGATCCGCAACGTCTGCCTCCCAGATTGACAGTGTACTGACTATTTGAGGCCAGACTAGCCGCCCTTCGGCGGGAACGCCAGAGGGAAAATTGTCGTCCCTCATGGTCGGGAGCGCCAACGGGTCCGCGTAAGGCGCGGCCCGATGACAGGCTCCGTACGTCTCTGGACGATGCTTCGCATCGCCAGGCGAACCATGAAACCTGTCCGTGACCTACATCCTTCGAGACGTGCGTTCCGCGCTCAGGATGACCGGATTGAGAGCACTCGTGCTACACCTTCACCATGCGCTTGCCGCGGTTTTCGCCGGCGAGCAGCCCGATCAGCGCCCGCGGCGTGTTCTCGAGACCGTCGATCACGTCTTCCTGTACCTTCAGCTTGCCCGACGCGACCCAGGACTGCAGGTCGGCGAGCGCGGCGTCGCGCTGGTCCATGTAGTCCATCACGATGAAGCCTTGCATGATCAGCCGCTTCACCACGATCAGGCCGGGCACGCCGCGCGGGCCGTGCGCGGAGGGGATGCCGTCATATTGCGAGATCGCGCCGCAGCAGGCGATGCGGCCGCGATTGTTCATCTGCGACAGGCAGGCTTCCAGGATGTCGCCGCCGACATTGTCGAAATAAATGTCGATGCCCTTCGGCGCCGCTGCTCGCAGCGCCTTGTAGGTGGCGCCGTCCTTGTAGTCGACCGCGGCGTCGAAGCCGAGCTCGCTGGTCAGCCAGTGGCATTTGTCCTTGCCGCCGGCGATGCCGACGACGCAGCAGCCCTTGATCTTCGCGATCTGCCCGACGATCGAGCCGACCGATCCGGCGGCCGCGGACACCACCACAGTCTCGCCTTCCCGGGGCTTGCCGACATCGAGCAGGCCGAAATATGCGGTCAGCCCCGCAACGCCGAAGACGCTGAGCAGATGCGTCATTGGTTCGAGCTTCGGCATCTTCGACAGATGCTTGGCGGGCACCGCGGCGTAATCCTGCCAACCGGTGTCGCCGAACACGATGTCGCCCTGCTTCAGGCTCGGGTCCTTCGACGACACCACCTCGGCGATGCTGCCGCCGGCCATCACGGTGTTGGCTTCGACTGCCGCGCGGTAGGTGGCACCGTGCATCCAGGCGCGGTTGGCGGCATCAAGCGAGATGTAACGCGTGCGCACCAGCGCCTCGCCGTCCTTCGGCTCGGGGATCGCGCCCTTGGTCAGACGAAAATGCTCGGGGCCAAGCTTGCCGGTCGGCTTTTCGACCAGCAGGATCATGCGATTGACGGTGTCGTTCATGGTGATGTCTCCCCTCGCATTGGTCGTTCCTAAGGCAACTGACTGCGCCGCGGGCGCGTCGTTGCACCCATTGTGCGCTGCGTGAACGCTAGTCCGCATGCTGGCATTCCACAACGGGAACATTTCGGCAAAGTCCCGCCAAACGCGAAGGACGTGGTCGAGCGCGCATTCCGCAAGCTCGCCACAAACCACGACATCATCCCGCTCTACAACAAGTGCTTCGTCGCCCGCCTGCCGACCGGCGAGAAGCTCAATGTCGCGCTCTCGCCGCAGCTCGAAGAGGCCTTCAAGGTGCTCGACGAGAACGAGTGACTTGTCACGAACGAGCGTCCTGAACTCCACTTCTCCCACAAGGGAGAGGCGAAGTGGGATACGCGGCGACCGCGTGCGGAAATTACGCGAACGCCTCGTCCATCGCGGCCCAGTACGCCGCCTCGACCAGCTCCGGATGCCGCTTGCCCAGCGCTTCCATCTTCACTCCGGAATTGACCTCGAGGATCTGCCACGCGCCGTCGGCGTGCACGACGTCGATCGAGGCGAAGCGGATGCGCAGCGCCTGCGCGGCCTTGATCGCAAGCGCGATGCAGGCTTCGCGTGTCGCGCCGTCCATCAGCAGCACCGGCGCGGCACCGGAATCGAGATTGTGCCGCCAGTTGATGGTGCGCCGCTCGCCGGCGGGCGGGACGGCGTCGAGCTCTGCGATTTCGAAGTCATCCGCGACGGTCTCAAGCTGCCCCGCCGGCACGGCGCTCCGTACAAGCTCGCGCAGCGAATGGACGCCGTCGCCCGTCACCTGCGGGCGCATCTTGCTGTAGACAATCAGCGCGCGGTCATCGAGCAGCACGACGCGCACCTCGTCGGCGATCTCGACATAGGGCGAGATCGCCAGACTCGGGTGCGCGGCAAGGATGCGCGCGACAGCCTGCTCCAGTTGCGCCTTTGTCGTGACGCGGAACACCAGCTCGCCTGATGTGCCCTCATTCGGCTTGACGACGAGGCCGCGCGGATGGGCATCGAGAAGCCGCAGCATCGCCTCCATCGATCCCGATCCCGGGATATGCGGGCTCAGCCTCGCGCCGAGAAACAAAGTGTGCGGGATCGCGGCGACGCCGGCCGTTGCCAGCACCTCGGCGCAGGCCGCCTTGTCGTTGGCGATCTGATGCGCAACCGCGCTGTTCAGTCCGACGTCGTAGCCGATCGCAAGCCGCCGCTCCGCGCCCCGCTGCATGATGACCAGCCAGCCGCCGGACCTGATCTCGATCGCGATATTGTGCGCGAGACAATATTTTTTGATGGTTTCCAGAAAAAGACGCTGGCTGATGAGGACCACTAAATCATTTTCCCTTCGCCGCGGTTCTCGTAGCAATTATTTGCCAGATCGGCGGAGATCTCAGCAAGTAAATTGCGTCCATCCCAGCGTGTTAACGACGTCGTGGCTGAACCTATCCGCGAAATCGAGCGACTGCCATTCTGAGATCGCAATTGCACGCCACGTGATCTTGACTATGTGATGCGGCGGCGCGATGGAAACGCGAGATCTTCAATGATTTCGGCCACTTCCGCGCCGTCGCGGGCAGCCTGAAAAATCAAACCATTCTAAATTCTGGTCAATCGAGAAAACGAAAACACATGAGCGCGTTCTATCGAGAGAAGGTTCTTTCCGTTCGCCACTGGACCGATACGCTTTTCAGCTTCCGAGCCACCCGCGATTCCGGTTTCCGTTTCCAGAATGGCCAGTTCGCCATGATCGGCCTCGAGGTCGAGGGCCGGCCGTTGCTGCGCGCCTATTCGATGGCGAGCGCCAATCATGAGGAAGAGCTCGAGTTCTTCTCGATCAAGGTGCAGGACGGCCCGCTCACCTCGAAGCTGCAGAAGATCCGCGAGGGCGACATCATCCTGGTCGGCCGCAAGGCGACCGGCACGCTGATCACCGACAATCTGATCCCCGGCAAGCGCTTGATGCTGCTGTCGACCGGCACCGGCCTCGCGCCGTTCGCCAGCCTGATCAAGGACCCCGAGGTCTATGATCGCTACGATTCGATCGTGCTGGTGCATGGCTGTCGCCAGGTCTCCGAGCTCGCCTATGGCGAGGAGCTGGTCGCCAAGCTGCGCGAAGACGAGCTGTTCGGGCCGCTGCTTTCGGAGAAGCTGCTGTACTATCCGACCGTGACGCGCGAGCCGTTCCGCAACCGCGGCCGCATCACCGATCTGATCACCTCCAACCAGCTCTTCGCCGACCTGCATCAGGGCCCGCTCGACATCGAGACCGACCGCATCATGATGTGCGGCAGCCCGGCGATGCTGGAAGACCTGAAGCAGCTGTTCGAGACCCGCGGCTTCAAGGAAGGCAGCGGCAACACGCCCGGCCACTTCGTGATCGAAAAGGCGTTCGTCGAGCGCTGATCTTGTTGGCCCGGCGCACGCTGGGCTCATCGCTACCGTTCTTGCTTTTGGGAAGGCTGGAGCCGCATCGGGCTCCAGCCTTTTGCATTTCGCACAGTGTGTCCGCGTGCGCCCTTCGCCTCTCCCGCTTGCGGGCAGGGCAATCGCATAGGACATCGCCAGGCGCCGGGCATGACGAGTTTGTGGGTAGACCAACCACAGGCATCGAACGCGCGGCATAACCGGCATGTGCGATTGCCCTGCGCTTGCGGGGGAGGCCGTATTGCATCGCAGATGCAATACGGGTGGGGGTTCTCTCATCTCGAAAATTCTGACTCGTGGCGATACCCCCACCCCAGTCCTCCCCCGCGAGCGGGAGAGGGGGCGCAGCTTGCTCGCGGTCGCCGCGTAAGCCCTAAGGTTTGTACTCAATCAGATGTATAATTTTACGTGGAGATATGATTCAAGCTCTGCATTTGCGGGGCTTGGATCATGGCGGGCGAGTTTTGGTTGAATGATCGGCAGTGGGCAGCAATCGAGCCCTTGCTGCCGCAAAATCAGCCCGGCGCTCGTCGAGTCGATGATCGCCGCGTGATCAGTGGCATCATCCATGTGTTGAAGTCCGGCTGCCGCTGGCGCGATTGCCCGGCAGTGTTCGGCCCTTACACGACCGTCTACAATCGCTGGAACCGCTGGTCGCGGCGCGAGGTCTGGCGCAATCTGTTCGAAGCACTTCGGGGCCTGTCGCCCGATGACGACTTCCAGGCCATCGATTCCACGACCGCCAAGGCGCACCGTGCGGCGGCCGGTGGAAAAGGGGGGCGGAGGCTCAGGCCATCGGTCGTTCCCGCGGTGGCAGGACCACCAAGATCCACGCCGTCTGCGACAGTCTCGGACGCGCCATCGCGCTCGAAGTAACGCCAGGTCAGCGTGGTGACATCCGCGCGGCGCTGCCCCTGCTCAGCTCTCTGCCACCACCGCGTTGCTGTGCGGCCGACACGGCCTATGACGCGAACGAACTGCGGCAATTCCTCATCGAACGGGGAACAACCCCGGTCATCCCAAACAATCCCACCCGAAAACGCTTCCATCCGTTCGACCGCGCCGCATACAAGCGGCGCAACCTCGTCGAGCGCATGTTTTGCAGGCTCAAGGACTGGCGGCGCATTGCAACCCGCTATGACAAGCTCGCCAGAAACTTCCTCTCGGCCGTCAATCTTGCTGCCGCTATCATTTGGTGGACCTGATTGAGTCCGGACCTTAAAGCCTCCTCGGAGGCCGTTCGTTGCATTGCGAAATGCGAGCTCAACTTGAGCGATACGACAGGGATACCGCCCATTCGGGCGGTTGTCATATCTGTGACTGTTCGGCGCTATAACCGTGTAGGACTTGTTCGGCGAGTTGGATTAGGCTCACGGCCGACAAGGTAGCCTTGTCCATTGGCTGAGGGGTTCTATGGAAACGCTGCTGCTGCCGTTCTCGCCGCGCTTCATCGTGCTGACGACCTGCGCCGTGGTGACGGCGCTCCTGCTGACGATAGGCGTCTTCGATCACAATCCGAAGATCTGGAACGTGGTCATGGTCCCGCTCCTGATCTTCGGTGCGCTGACATTGCTCGGCATCCGCGACCTCGTGCAGAAGAACCACGCGGTGCTGCGCAACTATCCGATCTCGGCGCATGTGCGCTTCCTGCTCGAGGAAATCCGCCCGGAGATGCGGCAGTATTTCTTCGAGAGCGAGAAGGACGGCATGCCGTTCTCCCGCGACACCCGCGCGGTGGTCTATCAGCGCGCCAAGGCGGTGCTCGACAAGCGGCCGTTCGGCACCCAGGAGGACGTCTACCGCGAGGGCTATGAGTGGATGCACCATTCGGTGGCACCGAAGCCTCGCGCCGACCAGAAATTCCGCATCACCATTGGCGGTCCCGACTGCACCAAGCCGTATTCGGCCTCGGTGTTCAACATCTCGGCGATGAGCTTCGGCGCGCTGAGCCCGAACGCGGTGCGGGCGCTGAACGCCGGCGCCAAGAAGGGCGGTTTTGCTCACGACACCGGCGAGGGCGGCGTCAGCCCCTATCACCGCGAGATGGGCGGCGACATCATCTGGGAGATCGGCTCCGGCTATTTCGGCTGCCGCAACCGCGACGGCACCTTCAACCCCGACGAATTCGCGCGCGTCGCGAGCGAAGACCAGATCAAGATGGTCGAGCTCAAGATCAGCCAGGGCGCCAAGCCCGGCCATGGCGGCGTGCTGCCGGCCGCAAAGGTCTCCGAGGAGATTTCCAAGATCAGGGGCGTGCCGCTCGGCGAGGACTGCATCTCGCCGGCCTATCACAAGGCGTTCTCGACGCCGCTGCAGATGATGGAGTTCATCGCGAAGATGCGACAGCTGTCCGGCGGCAAGCCGGCCGGCTTCAAGCTGTGCATCGGCCATCCCTGGGAATTCCTGGCGATCTGCAAGGCGATGAAGGAGAGCGGGCTCTATCCCGACTTCATCGTGGTCGACGGCAATGAAGGCGGCACCGGCGCCGCGCCGCTCGAGTTCATGGACCATCTGGGCATGCCGATGCGCGAGGGCGTCAATTTCGTCCACAACGCGCTGATCGGCATCAACGCGCGCGACCGCATCAAGATCGGCGCGTCCGGCAAGATCGCGACCGCCTTCGACATGGCGCGGGCGATGGCGATCGGGGCGGACTGGTGCAATTCGGCGCGCGGCTTCATGTTCGCGCTCGGCTGCATCCAGTCCTTGAGCTGTCACACCGACCGTTGCCCGACCGGCGTCACCTCGCAGGATCCGATCCGCAACCGCGCGCTGTACGTGCCGGACAAGATCGAGCGCGTGTACAATTATCATCACTCGACCCTGCACGCGCTGACCGAGCTGCTCGCCGCCGCCGGCCTCGAACATACCCAGGAGCTGCGGCCGATCCACTTCTCGCAGCGGAGCTCGACCACCGAGGTCTGCTCCTTTGCCGAGCTTTATCCGGCGCTGCGGCCCGGCGAGTTGCTGGAAGGCACGCAGGACCGCCGCTTCCGCGACGCCTGGGCGATGGCGCGCGCGGATTCGTTCCAGCCGGCGGGCTAGCTGCGCTATGCCGCGACAGGCGCGCCGAACCATCTGGTCAGCGCGTCTCTGAGTCCCGGCTGGGCCGGGCCTCCGGCCCAGGCGACATCCCCGTCAGGCCGGATCAGCACGGCGGTGGGAGCGACTCGGTCACGCGTGCGGGTAAAGGAAAGGCTCCGGATTTCGCTGCGCTTCATCCGGGCTACGTCAGCATCAGAACTCGCCGTGCACCCGGCCCGAGAAGATGTGCACCGGGCCGCGGTCGGCGTTGTAGGCGGGATTGGCGATGAACTGGTAGTCCGCGGTCAGCGTCAGGTGCTTGTTCACCGAGTAGGCGTAATAGCTCTCGAAGATGCCTTCGTTGCGGTAGCTGAGCGCGCCGTCGCCGATCAGCAGGCCGAGGCCGCCGGCGGCGAGGAAGTCGCGATGCGAGGCGGAGAGTCCGTTGATCGCGCCGCCGATGCCGATCGTGTCGTCCGGCCGTCCCCAGTAGCTGCCCTTCACGGACACGCCGCCCGAAAGGCTGCGGTCGACATCGGTGAATGAGAGGATCTCGTTCCGGCCGTCGTTCCAGCTCAGGCGGCCGAACAGGCCGACATCCTTGGCGATCTGCTGCTCGGCATTGACGTAGAAGCCGTATTTCAGATTGTCCTTGCGGATACCGGCCATCACGCTGTTGATGTCGAGCGCCGGGTCGATGGCTTCGATCGCGAGCGCCTGGCTGTAATTGCCGGTGCTGCCGCGGTTGCCGAACACGCCGACGCGTAGCTTGCCCGGCTGGTCGAAGATCGAGTAGCGCCCCTCGAACTCGACGACGGCGCCGCCGGTCTTGAAGGTCAGGATGTCGCTGTTCGGCGCATCCGGCACCTGGAACAGGCCGGCGCGCACCGCCCAATCCTTGCGGTTGAGTTCGGCCACGGCACCGCGTGTATAGCCGGGCAGGTCGGCGGGGAAATCATAGGCGGCGGATGCCCACATCGCCCAATTCATGAAATCGGCGCGCGGATCCTTGGCATAGGAGTTGCCGTCGAAGAAGTCACCGACCGCGAAGCGGCCGACGATCAGCGTCAGGCGATCAATGTCGCGCTTGCCCGCGATCTGGTTGGGGCCATCAGGGACGTCTTCCTGCTCGCCGCCGAAGCCGAAGGTCTGCTTGATGTAGTAGCGCTGCGGCCGGATCCTCGGATACGCGGCGCCGGCCTTCTGGGCTTCGCCGTTCGAGAAGCCGGCAAGGCCGAGCGTGCCGTTGAGGCCAAAGCCCTGTGCGGTTTCCGGGTTGAAGTAGAGCTCGCCGCCCTCCCAGAGCCGCACGCCGAGGAACGCCGTCGTGGTCCAGGTCTGCTGCACCTGTCCGCCCGGCGGCAAGCTGTTGGTGCCGCTATAGGCGGCGCGGAACGCGGGGTAGCCTTGTCCGATCAGCGTCGTCTGCGCATGGACCGACCAATTGTCCGATTCCGGCAACCGGGGTTGGGTCGGTGTTGCCGACCAGGGCGTGTCGCCCAACTGATAGTTCAGGCCGAACTTCAAGAGATGGAGGCGCGGGTCGATGGTGACGCCGGGCATGCCGAAGTCGGCAAGACCAAGGGTCCGGCGCGACAGGTCGATATAGTCGTATTCGACCTTGGCGGTCCAATTGCCGCTCAACGCAAACTCGGCGCCGGTGCCGACGGTCCACCCGGTCAGGTACTGGCCCGGCTCGGACACGACCTCGCCCGCCGCGTCGTTCACCCTGGCCTGGGTGCGTCCCCAGGCGAAGCCGCCGGTGACATAAGGCATCCAGCCGCCGAAGGCGTAACCGATGCGGCCGCGCGCGGTGCCGACATAGTCGATCGAGCTGTTGAAGGGGCCCGGCGTCCGCCGTGGCAGGTCGGGAGGACTCACGAAAGTCGCGTCGGCCTCGACGCCGAGCACGAAGTGGTTGGCGAACTCGTGATTGTATCCGACCTGGAAGCCGCCGATCCCGCCGGTGATCGTGTGCGGAAAGAACACGCCCTGCAGCGCGAGCGGATTGGTGCCGGGACCGAGACTGCCATCGCCATAGCCGACATGGCCGCCCACGTAAAAACCGGTCCAGGTGTAAACCGCGCTCATGGCCGGCGACTTGACGGCCATGTCGGCTGCGGCCGCAGGCGTGCCGAAAGCGGCAGCGCCGAGCGCTGCGCTGGCGGCGATCTGGACACGGAAGAGGCGGACGCAGGTCATGACGCGGCGTTGCCCCGCGAGCGGTAGGAGGTATCGCCTGCCATCACTGCAGATTTGGCAGCCGCTCGCCACCCGAGATTTGAAGTCATCGCCCGCCGTCCCCGGTCCGATCTGTGTTGGTCCGAGCAAAGCCAGACCGGTCATCTTGACACCAGCCTTATTGCAAATGGTTCGCAATTGCAATTGAGGGCCGCCAACTACCTACCCGATTTGCACGGCACTATGACGGCCATGCAACAGCGGAAGGCCAGCAGCGCGACCGCACCCATCGCCGGCTGCGGCCTAAGAGCGTCCCGGTCACGCCCCGACCGTGGCCAGCTGGACAATGCGAATCAGCACGAGGCCAGCGGCGACGACCAGATAGCCACGCAGTACGATCATCCAGATCCGGCTCAGCGCACCGAGACGGGCCTTCGGAAGCTGATCGAGCGGCGGCATCCGCCAGCTGTCGCGGCTAAGCTGTAGCTGGTACGGCTTGAAGCGGAACACCGCGTTGCGGCGCGACGACATCTCGTACAGCTTGACGGCTGCGGTGAGTGCCAGGGCCAACAGGCTTCCGCCGATCAGGATTCCCATGATCCACTCCTCGCCGACGCCGGGGAACAGCACCGCGGCCGTCATGATCACCGACAGCATCACCAGCGCGGCGACCACCGCCCCCGTGAACAGGTTCAATCGGGTCGAATTGACCCAGGGCCCCAGGATGTGGCGATCGTTGCAGAGCAGCAGCAAGAACACCGTCGCGCTCGGCAGCAGCACGCCGGCCAGCGTCTGCACCGCGTTGGTGAGCAACCCGAGCGGCGTGCCCGGCGTCAGCACCAGCACGGCGGCGAGCACGATCAGGCCGCAATAGACGCCGTAGAAGCCTTTGGCGTCCCACGGCTTGCGATGCAGCGAATGCTTGACCGCGAACACGTCGCCGATCGCGTATGCGGTTGCGAGGGAGACCGCCGCCGCGCCGATGATGCAGGCGTCGAGCAGCGCGAGGGCAAACAGCACCGCCGGAAGCCTGCCGACATATTTCTCGAGCCCGCTCGCGGTCCCCAGCGCGTCGGTGTAGTTGCCGAACTCGGGCTGCCCCGCGAAGATCTCGGCGCAGAACGAGATCATCGCGACCGCCCCAACAACGACAAGCACGATGCCGATGCAGAGGTCCATCCGCTCGTAGCGGATGAAGCGCGGCGTGATCCGCTTGTCGACGATGTAGCTCTGCTGGAAGAACAATTGCCACGGCGCCACCGTGGTGCCGACGATGGCGACGATCAGCAGCATCACCTCGCTGAGCTTGGCGCCTTCGGGCATCCTCGGAACCAGGAAGTCGGTCGCGATCTGCCCGATTGGCGGATGCACCATCAACACCACCGGCACCAGCAGAAGGCTGCCCGCGACCAGCACGATGCCGAAGCGCTCGAAGCGGCGGAAGTTTCCGGTCGAGACCGCAATCATCACGATCGCCGCCGATGCCAGCACGCCCCAGAACTGCGACAAGCCAAGATAGCTCAGCGCGAGCGTGATGCCGATGAACTCGGTGACGATCGTCAACGCGTTCAACAGCAGCAGGTCGATGACGCTGAAGGCGCCCCAGAACTTGCCGAAGCGCTCGAATATCAGCCGCGCATGGCCGACGCCGGTGACGGCGCCGAGCCGCACCACCATCTCCTGGTTGACGTAGAGCACCGGGATCAGGAGCATCAACGTCCACAACAGGGTGGTGCCGTAGTTCTGCCCGGCCTGGGTGTAGGTGCCGAACGCGCCGGCGTCGTTGTCGCCGACCATGACGATCAGGCCGGGGCCGACGATCGCCAGCAGTGTCTTCAGCCGTGCGAGGAAGGTCGCGCGCGGCGCAACGTCGTCCCTGGCGATGCTGCCGAGCGCGCCGTGGATGTCGCCGAGATGGGCCTGGTCCAGGACGGCGGTCCGGATCGCCGGTGTTCTGGTTTCGCGGTTGTTCAAGTCATTGACGACGGCCATGACTCATTCCCTGTTTATTCGCGTGGTTTGGTATTTCGCAGGGCCGGAAAGCCGATGACGTTGTCTGTGTTCGGCGCGGGCAGGGGCATTGCGGCAGCTGACGACGCGCCCGGCCTGTCGTGGGGACGTCCTCCGGCCTGCCGGAGGAGGCGTCTCTGTCGACGGGATAATAGATCTGTCTCGAAGTGTCTGGGGCCTCTCTCATGCCTGCTCCAACCGTCTCCGCGCTGCCCGTCGGGCACGGCGCGAGGACGCGGAGCGGCTTTAAGCGCGCACGCAACCTCCGCTGCCGTGAGCAGCGGCTAGTCCAAACGTGATGTCGTTCCCCGAAGGGAGTCCCGTTGCCGCGCCGGGATGGCGCGCAACGGGACAACTAGGTCCTTCGTCCATGTCTGTCTCTTCGTTTGAGCATGATCTCCGCGCAAACGCGTTCCGCGCTTGTCGCGACGGAAAACCGGTCTCCGCTTTTCCGGATCATGCTCTAGGCACTCGCCGTTGTCTTCAACGCGGCGGGGGGCGCGATTGTTGCGCGCGGGCCGTAACCCAAGCCCGCGCGTCGCTGATGATCGAGATCATCGATGAATGAGCCGATGGTGTCTTCGACGGTCCATCGGCATTCCAGGCGGCCGTCGATCAGGACCCAATAACATGCCGGCGCCGAGGTTGGACGGCGGCGCTGGCCCTCCGGGCGGCGAAAACCCGGGAGGTTGTCATTGGCATAGGGAGCCGTCCACGGCGTCATCTGCCGCGGCTCGAATGGCCGAAATTTTGCGAGCTTTTCGAACATCGCTCACCTCCACATCCGCTGGTCGTGCGGCAGGCCGGTGAGGAGCGGGCGGTCAGCTAAGGCGCGACCACCTATCCACGCAGCGGGAGCCTGCGCGATCAGTCTTGCTGTCGTGCGGCGGCAGGAGTCCCGTCATCGTCGGGGTACTGTCGCCTGAGTTGCTACTGCCCATTTGCCTTCTTTGCTGGCTCGTGGTCGGGACGAATGCCCCGGTGCGGAACGGCTGTTCCGACAATCCGCCACTACGCCCCATGCAGCGGGCTGTCAAGCCGACTTCTCTATCCTCCGGGGAGGATCGTGATTATCCTTCGGGGAGGATAGGAGAACCGCATGTCCGACGACCACCCGCACGCCGCAATTGCCCGGCGCCTGAAGCGCGCCAACGGCCATCTCGAGACCATCGTCGAGATGATCGAGCAGGGCCGCCCGTGCGCGCAGATCGCCCAGCAATTGCAGGCCGTGGAGAGCGCGATCGAGAGCGCCAAGAAGGCGCTGATCCACGATCATATCGGCCACAGCCTCGAAGACACCCTGAAGGCCGCGGGCCCGAAGGGCCGCGCCGTGCTGAAGGATTTCAAGCTGATTGCGAAGTATCTCTGACCGTCCGCGTGCGGAGGTCGGCGCAAAGTGGCTGCCTGCGGCGGCTGGTTCCGTCCGATCGCCGGCCGGTCGCGCTACAGGGCCGGCCAGCGGGGCACGGCGGCCAGCGCGCTCATGTCGAATTTATCGACGTCTTCCAGCAGCTCGCAGAACGCGCGCGCGCCGTGGTCGAGCAGCGCCTCGCCCTTCTCGGCGGAGGCCTTGGTGGCATCGCCGATCGCGCCGCTCGGATGCAGGTCCTGCGCCTGCCAGGCGAACGGCGCCGGCCGCTGCGTGGACAGATGGCGGTGATCCTTTTCGATTCGTAAGCTCGCAGGATGGAAGTCCGCGATCGCATCCGTCCGCACATGCTGCGGATATCGGGCGAGCATGATCGAGGTCTCGACCGCCCCGCCATGGATGCCGTGACGCAGCTCGCTGGCCTCGAACAATCCGTCTGGCACGCCGAAGCGCGACCAGCTCGTGGTGACCGCGAGCATCCCGTGCCGTGCGCGCAGATCCTGCGCCACCAGCGACATCGCGGCGGAATTACCGCCATGGCTGGTCACCATCACGAGCTTTTTTAGGCCGGCGCGCGCCACGCTCTCGCCGAGCGCCGTCCAGGTGCTAAGCGCGACCTCGTTCGACAGCGTCAGCGTTGCCGGAAAATCGATGTGCTCGGTCGAGATGCCGACCGGCTGAAGCGGCAGGAACGTCACCGGCGCGGCCGCCGGCAACAGCTCGCGGACCCGCGCAAGGTAGGCCTCGCCGATCATGACGTCGGTTCCAACAGGCAGATGCGGCCCGTGCTGTTCGGTCGCGGCCAGCGGCAGCACCGCGATCCAGCGCGAAGGCGCTGATTTGCCGATGTCGGGCCAGTGGATGGCGGTCCAGTCGCGGGGCGGAAGTTGAGAAGTCATCAAGCGAAGCGTTTCATTGGATGAATTTGCAGGGTAGTTTGTCCATCTTTCGCGGGGATGCGAACCATGCCTCCGGGGCGTTCTACGCGCCTCGGGCGCGGCTCGATCCCTGGGGCGCGGTCCACGTCCTTCACCCTCCATCATGGGCCAGAATGATCGACGGAGTCCAACCATGAACCCGGCCTTTTTGCCGCGAGCGTTAACTATAGGCCTGCTTGCCGTCCTCGCGGCGCTCACCCCGGCCCGCGCACAGACCCTGGACAAGGTTTCGTTCGGCACCAACTGGGTCGCCGAGGGCGAGCATGGCGGGTTCTTCCAGGCGGTGGCCGACGGCACCTACAAGAAATATGGCCTCGACGTCACCATCGTGCCCGGCGGCCCCAACGAGAACAACCGCATGCTCTTGATCGCGGGCAAGCTCGACTTCTTCATGAGCGCGAACTCGCTGCAGACCTTCGACGCCGTCACCAACAAGGTGCCGCTGGTCGCGGTCGCCGCCATCTTCCAGAAGGACCCGCAGGTCTTCCTGACCCATCCCGAGGCCAAGGTCAGCAAGATCGAGGACCTGAAGCCGCTGACGCTGCTGGTCTCGAAGGAGGGCATCGCCAGCTATTTCCAATGGATGAAATCCAAATACGGCTTCAGCGAAAGCAAGGTGAAGCCCTATACCTCCAACGCGCAGCCCTTCCTCGTCAACAAGCAGGTCGCGATGGAAGGCTACGTCACCTCGGAGCCCTATGCGGTGGAGAAGACGGCCGGCTTCAAGCCGAACGTCCTGCTGATCGCCGATTACGGCTTCAGCGCCTATTCGACCCTGATCGAGACCCGCCGCGACCTCGTCGACAAGAAGCCGGACCTCGTGCAGCGCTTCGTCGATGCCTCGATCGTCGGCTGGTATCATTATCTCTACGGCGACAACTCGGCCGGCAATGCGATGATCAAGAAGCTCAATCCGGAAATGACCGATGAGCTGCTGGCCTATTCGGTTGCCCAGATGAAGGAGCACGGCATCGTCGATTCCGGCGACACCTTGAAGAACGGCATCGGCGCCATGACCGACGAGCGGATGGCGAGCTTCTTCGAGGCGATGGCCGCCGCCGGCGTGGTCAAGAGCACGATCGACTATCGCCAGGGCTACACGCTGCGCTTCGTCAACAAGGCGGTCGGCGTCGAGCTCAGGCCGAAGAACTGAGCGGGCCGGACGCGAGTGGTGCGATTGGCTCGAGATAGCGCCGCATCGGCAGCCCACCTCTCCCCACCCAGGAGAGGTCGTGCCAGAGGCGCGGGTGAAGGGGCACTGGTCGCACGAGAGAGCATAACCCCTCAACCGGATCGCATCTTGCGATGCGATCCGACCTCCCCCACAAGGGGAGAGGTGGTGTTCGCGGCACGGCCGCGCGCATCATCGCCGAATTGCGGATGGTAGAGAGCATGGCCGCGCCAAAAACGGATGCGTCGGGCCCCGCCGTTCGCCTGCGCGGCGTCACCAAGACCTATGACAGCGGCGTGACGGCGCTCGGACCGCTCGATCTCGATGTCCAGCGCGGCGAGTTCGTCTCGCTGCTTGGGCCCTCGGGTTGCGGCAAATCCACCGCGCTGCGCTTGATCGCGGGGCTATCAGCGCCCAGCGCGGGCACGGTCGAGCTGTCGCATCGGGGCGCCGGGCGGCGCGGCAGTCACCCGATCGGCTTCGTGTTCCAGGAGCCGACGCTGATGCCCTGGGCCACGGTGCGCGACAATGTCCGCCTGCCGCTGAAGCTTGCACATGCGGCGAGCGCCGATGCCGAGGCGCGCGTCAATCAGGCGCTCGCGCAGGTAGGGCTTTCGGAATTCGCTGATGCCTATCCGCGCGAATTGTCCGGCGGCATGAAGATGCGGGTGTCGCTGGCGCGCGCGCTGGTGACCGATCCGGACATCCTGCTGATGGACGAGCCGTTCGCAGCGCTGGACGAGATCACGCGCTTCCGCCTCAACAACGACCTGTTGTCGCTGTGGCGCAATCTGCACAAGACCGTCGTCTTCGTGACGCATTCGGTGTTCGAGTCGGTCTATCTCTCGCAGCGCGTGATCGTGATGACGGCGCGTCCCGGCCGCATCGGCGCGGAGTTTCGCATCGCTGCAGCGGAGCCGCGCGGCGAGGAGTTCCGCACCTCGGCCGAATATGCCGCCTTCTGCCGCGAGGTCTCGAAGGCGCTGGCGCCGTCTTATGCAGGGCAGGCGGGCGCATGAAATCTCCGCAAGACATCGTGCGCTTCCTGTTGCCTGCCGTGGTGTTCGCCGCTGGCCTCGTGCTCTGGGAGGTGATCGTCCGCGTCAACGATATCCAGCCCTATGTCCTGCCGAGCCCGCTATTGGTGCTGAAGACGCTGGTCAGCGACTGGCCGATCCTGTCGCAATCGCTCGGCGTCACGCTGCTTACCACGCTCGAAGGCTTCATCGCGGCCGCGATCGGCGGCGTCGCGCTGGCGCTGCTGTTCAACCAGTCGAAATGGCTGGAATATTCGCTGTTTCCCTATGCGGTCATCCTGCAGGTCACGCCGGTCATCGCGATCGCGCCGCTGCTCTTGATCTATCTGCAGCAGCAGACCGCGGTGATCGTCTGCGCCTGGATCGTTGCGTTCTTTCCGGTGCTGTCGAACACCACGCTTGGGCTGAACTCGGTCGATCGCAACCTCGCCGGCCTGTTTCAGCTCTATGGCGCGTCACGACTGCAGACGCTCATGTTCCTGCAGCTGCCCGCGGCGCTGCCCTATATCCTCGGCGGCTTACGCATCGCGGGTGGGCTGTCGCTGATCGGCGCCGTGGTCGCCGAGATCGCGGCCGGCAGCGCCGGCGCCGGTTCGGGCCTCGCGTTCCGCATCGCTGAGTCAAGTTACCGCCTGAATATTCCCCGCATGTTCGCAGCACTGCTGCTGCTGTCGCTGGCCGGGATTGTCATCTATGGGTTGCTGGCGTTAATTTCATACCTCTTGCTGCGACGCTGGCACGAAAGTGCGCTTGGAAAGGAAAGCTGATGGCCCCGATGTCTTCCGAAAAGATCGATCTGCTGGTTTATGGACCGATCCGGCCAATCCTCGAGAACGGCTTTCCCGATAAATATGTGCTGCATCGGGCGGAAAGTCGCGGCGATCTCGAGCGGCTGACGCCTGAGGTCGCGGGCAATATCCGCGGCATCGCCGTCACCTATCACACGATGGCGACCGACAAGACCGCGATTGCGCGCTTCCCCAAGCTCGAGATCGTGGCGAGCTTCGGCGTCGGCTACGATCACGTCGATTCCGCCTATGCGCGCGATCACAATGTCGTGGTCACCAACACGCCTGACGTGCTGACCGAGGAGGTCGCCGACGTCGCGATGGGCCTGCTGATCGCGACCTTGCGCGAATTCGTCAAGGCCGACCGCTACGTGCGCTCCGGACTGTGGCAGACCCAGAACTATCCGCTCAGTGTCGGCTCGCTGCGCGACCGCAAGGTCGGCATCGTCGGCATGGGCCGGATCGGTCAGGCGGTCGCCCGCCGGCTCGAAGCCTCGCGCGTGCCGGTGTCCTATCATTCGCGCAAACCCGCCGCCGACGTCTCCTACACGCATTATCCCGACCTGATCGAGATGGCGAAGGCGGTCGACACGTTGATCGTGATCGTGCCCGGCGGCGCCGCGACGGCAAAGATGATCAACGCCGATGTGCTCAACGCGCTCGGGCCCCGCGGCGTGCTGATCAACGTCGCGCGCGGCTCCGTGGTCGACGAGCCGGCGCTGGTCGCGGCGCTGAAATCGGGCACCATCCTCGCCGCCGGCCTCGACGTGTTCGCGGCCGAGCCGAACGTGCCGGACGAGCTGAAGGCGATGCAGAATGTCGTGCTGCTGCCGCACATCGGCTCGGCCTCCGTGGTCACGCGCAACGCGATGGATCAGCTCGTGGTCGACAACATCAAGAACTGGTTCGCCGGCAAGCCGCCGCTGACGCCGGTGGCCGAAACCCCGGTGAAGGGCCGCTGATGTCGCTGGTCCGCTTCAGTGTCGTGCTCGTCCTGCTGCTGGCCGGAATCCTGCCGGCGCGGGCGCAGGACGTCACGACCTTGAAGAAGGACATGATCGGGCAGTGGGAGCTTGCCACCACCGACCGCAGCAAGACCTGCGTGGTGACGCTGAAGAGCGATACGACACCGCAAGGCTTCAAGCTCGAGCTCGAGCCGTCCTGCCCCGCGGCGCTGCCCTTCACCAAGGACATCGTCGGCTGGAGCATCAAGGGCCTCGGCGACATCGTGCGGCTGCAGAACGCAACCGGCGAAGCCGTGATCGATTTCTCCGAGGTCGAGACCGGCATTTTCGAGGGGCTGCGCACCAATGAGGGCGTCTACATCCTGCAGAACCTCGCCGCCGCCCGCTCGCTCGCCAAGTCGATGGACCAGATGATCGGCGACTGGTCGATGGTCCGCGGCAATGGCCAGGCGATCTGCGGCCTGACGCTGACCAACAACGATGCCGGCAACGACAATTTCCAGGTCTTCCTGAAGCCGAAATGCGATTCCGCGGTCGCGGCCTTCAACCCGACGCAGTGGCGGCTCGACCACGGTCAGATCATCCTGATGTCGGCCAAGGGCGAGACCTGGCAGTTCGAGGCCGACGACAACGCGCAATGGCGCCGGGTTCCCGACAGCGCCGATCCGCTGATCATGCTGCGGGAGCAGTAGGCCTTTCGGCACGGCGTGCTGCACCTCTCCCCGTCGGGGAGAGGTCGGATTGCGTTCGGCGATGCGAAGCATCGTCCGATGCAATCCGGGTGAGGAGCTTTGCGCTCCCGAAATCCCATTATGCTTTAGGCCCAAAAAATAATTCCCTGCCCATGTCGATCCTGTCCATCCCGGATCGTCGTCCCCTGTAGCGAGCCGGTCTTGCGGCGATCATCGCCGCTTCTCGCCCAACAGGAGTTTTCCGATGCGCTTCATGTATATCGTCACCTCCTCGCAGCCCCCTCGGCCGCCGACGCCGGCCTTGATGGAGGCGATGGGCAAGCTCGCCGAGCGGGAAATCAAGGCCGGCCGCATGATCGACAACGGCGGTCTGTTGCCGGTTGCGCTGGGCGCCCAGGTGCGCATCACGGACGGCAAGCTCAACGTCATCGACGGGCCTTTCGTGGAGACCAAGGAGATGATCGGCGGCTACGCGATCTTCGAGCTCCGCAACAAGGAGGAGGCGGTCGCGGCGGCCGTGGAGTTCATGCAGCTTCACAAGGAGCATATGCCGGGCTGGGACGGGACCTGCGAGGTTCGTCCGTTTGCGACCATGGGCGCCGACGGCGGCTGTCAGATCGACGCGCCAGCCTGCGCTTGATGCGCACCGCGATGTTCTCAGGTCGACGGCGATGACGGCCGCCGACATCCAGGCCACCATCCTCGCCGTGTGGCGCATCGAGCAGCCGCGGCTGATCACCAGCCTGTCGCGGATGCTGCGCGACGTGCCGCTCGCCGAGGATCTGACCCAGGAAGCGTTGATCACGGCGCTCGAGCACTGGTCGGCCAGTGGCGTCCCGGAAAAGCCGGGCGCCTGGCTGATGACGACCGCGAAGCGGCGCGCGCTCGATCATTTGCGTCACGTCAGCACGCTCACCCAGAAGCACGGCATGCTGGCGCACGATCTGGCGCGGGAGCAGGAAGCCATGCCCGATTTCGATGCCGCGCTCGATGACGACATCGGCGACGAGTTGCTGCGGCTGATCTTCACCGCCTGCCATCCCCTGCTGTCGCGCGAGGCCCGTGCGGCGCTGGCGCTGCGGATGATCTGCGGCCTCACCACCGAAGAGATCGCGCGCGCGTTCCTGCAGACCGAAACGGCCATCGCCCAGCGCATCGTGCGTGCCAAGCGCACGTTGTCGGACTCCGGCCTCGGCTATGAGACGCCGCGCGGCGAGGCGCTGTCCGAGCGGCTCGCCTCCGTGCTCGAGGTGGTCTACCTGATCTTCAACTAGGGCTATGCGGCCGCGCGCGGCGACGAATGGCTGCGGCCGCAGCTCTGCAACGAGGCGCTGCGCCTGGGCCGCGTGCTGACCGCGATCGCGCCGCGGGAGCCGGAGACGCACGGGCTGCTCGGGCTGATGGAGCTCAACGCCTCGCGGATGGCGGCGCGCACCGATGCGGCCGGCGATCCGATCCTCTTGATGGAGCAGAACCGCACGTTATGGGACCGCCTGCAGATTCGCCGCGGGCAATTGGCGCTGGCGCGCGCCCGCGAGCTCGGCGGCGCCGGCGGCTTCTATGCGCTGCAGGCCGCGATCGTCGCCTGTCATGCCGAAGCCGATACGCCCGAGGCGACCGACTGGCCGCGCATCGCTGCGCTCTACGGCGATCTCGCCGCGTTGGTGCGGTCGCCCGTGATCGAGCTCAATCGCGCGGTCGCGATCGGCATGGCGGAAGGGCCGCAGGCCGCGCTTGCAATCGTCGACGATCTCGCCCGTGAGCCGGCGCTGAAATCCTATCACCTGCTGCCGAGCGTGCGCGGCGACCTGCTGCAGAAGCTCGGCCGCCACGACGAGGCGCGCGCGGCGTTCGAAGCGGCCGCCCGCCTTGCCGGCAACGCGCGCGAGCGCGATCTCCTGCAGCGTCGCGCGGCGGTCGCGGCGCGCGCCGCGCGGGATCGCGCCGGCCATTGAGCGTTCGCGATTTCAATTCAATGCGGTCGCATGCTCGGTCACGGATCATCGAACCCGGAGCAGCGATCATGCATCGGCTCGCCCCGGATGCCCATATCTGCTTCAACACCAACCCGGCCGACAGCGCAGCCGCCGTGCAGCGCTGGGTCAAGCCGTCCGGTGTGACCCCATAAAGGCTGATGATGCGCCGGAGGCGTCCGCCGTCCAACAATGATGCGGCAGATTATCCTTGGCTGTAGGCGCGATCAGCTCTATGTCTGCCGGGCGTGGTTTGGTTGATGCGCCGCTTAAAACCGCCGCCTCTGCGGTGCGCTGTTTGGCGGCGTTTTGCAGTTTGGACCAGTTGACGGGACATGAACCGGAAAGAGCGACGTGCGGCCAACAAGCGACGCGACGAGGCCGGAAAGAGGCCAAAGGCGCTTGCCTTCGGCTCGGCGGTCGTCGGCATTGCCGACCTCGCGGCTGAGGCAAGCCGTTTGCGCGGCATGGGCCGCGTCAACGAAGCGCAGGAGATCTGCCGTCAAATTCTCGCGCGCGAGCCGGCGCATGTGCAGGGCCTGAACCTTCTCGGCCTGATGGCGCAGGCCTCCGGCGACCATCGGGCCGCAGTGAAGATGTTCGCGAAAGCGATCGCTGCGGACGAGCTGAACGCCGCGTGCCATTACAATGCCGGCAACTCGTACCAGGCGTTGGGCAGTCATGCCAAGGCGGTCGCGCATTTCAGCAAGGCGCTGGCGCTCGGCATGGACGCGAAGGCCGTCGGCTTCATCCTGCAGAGCCCTGTCATCGCCACCTATGGTGCGCGGATCGCCGGCAAGTGGCCGCTGGCGGTCACGAACGTCGAATTGTTCGGCACTGAGGGCCTCACTCCGCTTGCAAACGACCTTTTCCTCCGCTGTGCGATGGAAGCGACGACGCTGGCAAGTGTGCAACTTGAGCTGTTGCTGGGCCATGCCCGCGCCGAGCTGCTGCGGCTTGCGGGCGAGCAGGGCGACGACGATAGCGAGATCGACGACGATATCGTCGCCTTCGCCTGCGCGCTCGCCCGGCAGTGCTTCATCAGCGAATATGTCTATGATCAGGCCGAAGCAGAGAGCGCACTTGCGAGCGTCCTGCGCGATCGATTGCTGCAGAACCTGGCATCGGGAGCCGCCATAACGCCGCTCGCGCTGG
The DNA here is from genome assembly GCF_029910015.1 of Bradyrhizobium sp. ISRA436. Lineage (NCBI taxonomy): Bacteria > Pseudomonadati > Pseudomonadota > Alphaproteobacteria > Hyphomicrobiales > Nitrobacteraceae > Bradyrhizobium > Bradyrhizobium sp. ISRA436. The sequence goes on along the minus strand of NZ_CP094519.1, from coordinate 6,996,762 downwards.
CGGTGGTTGCGGCCTATGTCCCGCTGCATGCCATGCCGATGGCGGACGCGCTGCTGCGGCGGGACTGGCCTGCCACCGTGGCCGGCCTGTTACAGGTGCAGCTCCGCCAGCCGCTCGAGGAAGCAGGCGAGCGCACCACCATTGCGACGCTCACCCCTGTCAAGGACAGCGTATCGATAGAGGTGATGCGTCAATACGAGGAAAATCCCTATCCGCGCTGGACCATCAATCCGCTGCACGCATTCGCGGCGGATCAGGCGCAGGGAAGGATCGTCCCGACGGCGGAACGGCAGGCCAAACTGGATATTCTGATCGCGGGTTGCGGTACCGGCTCGCACGCGATTCAGATCGCGCAAGTCCATCCCAACGCCCGTTTGCTCGCAGTCGACGTCAGCCGGCCCAGTCTCGCCTACGCGCGCCGAAAGACACGGGAACTCGGCTTGCGCAACATCGAGTATGCGCAGGCGGATATTCTGGAATTGGGTGCGATCGATCGCACGTTCGATCATATCGAGTCGGTCGGTGTGCTGCATCATCTTGCCGAGCCGACGGCCGGGTGGCGCGTGCTGGTGTCGCTGCTGCGGCCGGGCGGCAGGATTCGCATCGGCTTGTACAGCAATCTGGCGCGCCGCGTCATCGTGGAGGCCCGCGCCCGCATCGCGGCGCGCGGTTATCGCGCGACCGCCGACGATATCAGAAGGTGTCGCCAGGACATCATCCGCGAGGCGGACGACTGGAAGCCGCTGATCGGCGCGAAGGATTTCTACAGCATGAGCGGCTGTCGCGATTTGCTGTTCAACGTCATGGAGCATCGCTTCACCATCCCCGAGATCGCGGCATTCCTGAACGACAACGGTCTGTCCTTCCTGGGCTTCGAACCGTTTGACGATCCGACGGTGATCGAAAGATTTCGCAAGCAGTTTCCGGGCGCGGCTGATGAGTCCAATCTGGATCAGTGGCACCGCTTCGAAGCCGAGCATCCGGAGACGTTTTGGGACATGTATGTCTTCATGGTGGGCAAGAACGCGCGGTGAAGCTTTGGAAAGCTCTCGCGGTTCTGTTGCGGGAGGTGACAACATAAGGCGGGTGGCGCAGCGTCGGCGGCAGGCGGCGGTCGGCCGCATCCGAACGTCAGCGGCTGTCCGGGACAGCTTCACCTGTTCCAGCGGTCATCCAGCTGGGGTCGTCCTATCCAGGCCCTGTTCAGGCACCGGGTTGTCCAGCCCAGCCGCGGCGTTCCCTGCAGTCGCGCTTGAGCTTCCTGGTAGGGGCCGACGTAGCGAAGCTGGGTCGGTATTTTGGGATAGATGCGTCGTATCCTCGCAAGGGCACGCTCTGCGGCCTTCCTGTCGCGTTCGTCAAAGGCAAATCCGAAGCCGGTGCGCAATCGGTCCGGCAGCAGCTCGGCACTCAGGGTTTGATACCAGCGCGGCGGCCGCAACCATGGTCGTCCACCGGCGAAGATCTTTCGAGCCACCTCGCGCGCGGCGGTGCTGACGGACAATGTATCCGATTGCATCATCGCCGTGGTGTAGGCCAAGAATGAATCCCAATCCGCCGGCAAGTCGCTCGGCGTCAGCCCGAACAATGCCCCAAACAGCCGGCTTTCGGCCCAATAGCGCTCGCGCTCTTCGACCGAGAACGGAGGCAGGATCAGGTCGTGGACGGCCAGAGCGGTGTCGACGAGGGTCGCGTGAACCCAGCGTAACGCTGCGACCTCGTTGGCGCGGTAGGGCGTGCCGCTCTCGAACGGACCGATTGCTTCGGGCAGGCGGCCGACGATCATGGTATGGCGGTGGTGCAGGTGCCGGGCCGCGGCAAGGGCCGCATCGAGCGAGCCGAACACCGTCGTAAACACAACGTCAAAGGTTCGATGGAAGCGACCGATCGGATCCACGAAGGTCCGCGAGCGCTCGGCCACGGCGGCGGCGACCCAGGGATGCGCCAGCTGAAGCAGCAAGGCACGACCGGCGCCCAAAAAGGTGATGGCTTCTCGGTCGATCCGCCAGGTCATCGAGCCTGGACCAAAAATGCCCTCGACCGGTCCGGCGGCCCGAGCCCGGACGAAATCAAGAGCAAGCTCGAGGTCGCTTTCAGAGACCAAATGCGCACCTTCCGAAGCAGACGGGGTATTCCACTCGTCTGTGCAGTCTATCGCAATTCAGCAGGCCAAAGCTCTCTCAACGTTGTCGCATAATGTCCACTCGCGCGGAATACGGCGGCCTGACATTTGGTCGTACCCCATGGGGGTAAGACTGAGCCGGGTGCAGCGGCTGCTGCGGCGCCGTTTGCTGAAGAAACTGCCCCGCCGCCGCCGTCTTTCATGCTCCCTTTCGAAAGCGTATTGTTTCGATCGAACGAGCTCACTCTGCAGCGCTGTCGTTCAGAGTATCTTGTTCTTCGATTCAAAAAACTTTCGAAACGGAACACGGGGAACGCTCATGACCGGCACAAGGCTGAAACATTACGGCTGGGGACGGGAAGGCGAAGGCATGAGCGCGGAAGAGCGGGCGTTTGTCCTCGGCCGCTACCATGCCAAGTTTGGCGCCGGCGAATTCGACACGGTCGCTGTTCCCGGCCTTGAAGAGCTGTCCTTGCGCAAGCCGCGTGTGGTGCCGCCAGCTTCGCTCACGCCGTTCTGCACGACCGAACGCTACGACCGCGCCGCGCACACTTACGGCAAGTCCTATCCGGATTACGTCAGGGCCATGCTCGGCGATTACGATTGCGCGCCCGATGTCGTGGCCTATCCACGCAACGAGTCGGAGATATTGGCTGTCATGGACTGGGCGGGGTCCGTCGGCGCTTCGCTGACGCCGTTCGGAGGCGGATCGAGCGTGTGCGGTGGCGTCGAGCCGCAGGCCGATGGCATCAGGCACAAGGCGGCTGTCACGCTCGACCTGCGCAATCTCTCCAAGGTCGTCGAAGTCGATCCGGTCTCGCGCGCCGCATTGATCGACGCCGGCACCTACGGTCCATCGCTGGAAAACCAGCTCAAGCCGCACGGCGTCACGTTGCGGCATTTTCCGCAGAGTTTTGAATATTCGACCCTGGGCGGCTGGATCGCGACGCGATCGGGCGGCCACTTCGCCAGTCTCTACACCCATATCGACGATTTCGTCGAAAGCCTGCGTGTCGTGACGCCGGTTGGCGTCGTGGAGACGCGCCGGCTTCCCGGTTCGGGTGCGGGGCCGAGCCCCGATCGCATGTTCATCGGCTCGGAAGGAATTTTAGGCGTGATCTCGCGCGCATGGATGCGATTGCAGCCGCGTCCAAAATTCCGCGCCGGCGCATCGGTTCGCTTTCCCACGTTCTTCGATGCCGCGCGCGCGGTGCGTGCGGTCGCGCAAGCCGGCCTCTATCCCTCCAATTGCCGTATCCTGGACCCGCAGGAGGCGTTCAACACCGGTGCGGCCGACGGCAGCTCCGCCATCATGGTGCTGGCATTCGAATCGGGCGATCATCCCCTGGACGCCTGGTTTGAGCGTGCGCTCGAATGCTGCGCCGACCACCGCGGGACACCGGAGCCCGCAGAGGCCGGCGACGCGCATCTCGAAGGCGCGGCAGGCATCTGGCGCAACGCGTTCATTCGCATGCCCTATGCGCGCGAATTCTTGACGCCCGCTGCTATCATCAACGATACGTTCGAGACCGCCATCACCTGGGATCGGTTCGAAAGCTTTCACGATCAGGTCAAGGCGGCAACCGAACGCGCGATTCTGCAAGCGACCGGGGTGAAGGGTGAAGTCACCTGTCGCTTCACCCACGTCTACCCGGACGGGCCGGCGCCCTACTTCTCCTTCCACGCGCGCGGTCGGCACGGTGCGCTGCTCGCGCAGTGGCAGGCCATCAAGGACGCGGCGAGCGACGCGCTGATCGCGGCAGGCGGCACCATCACGCATCACCATGCCGTCGGCCGCGATCACCGGCCCTGGTACGACCGGCAGCGGCCACACCTTTTTGCCGCCGCGTTGCGGGCCGCCAAGCGCGAACTGGATCCCCGCGGCATGCTCAACCCGGGCGTCCTGATCGATCCCTAGGCGCGTGCCGTTGATGCACGTGTGGTGATCCCAAGTTCAGGGTGGAGACCCGTGGCGAGAGAATTGGAAGGCAAAATTGCCGCCGTTTGCGCGGAAATCATGCTCAAGCAAGAAGCTAAAGCGCGATGATGATTGATCCCAATCTCATCGCGCTTTAGGGGCATCCGCATTCGGAAGGCGCGGGGAGGAGGCGCACCCTCGCAGCTGCGGGCCATGATCGCCGTCTCTCATGCGAGAGTCAGTCGCGTTCGAAGATCTTGGCGCCGGGATAGACACGCCTGGCGTAAGCAACAACCAACTCCCGATCCTGGGTCTCAAGGAATGGTGTTCGGATCTTGCACGACCCGACGATGAGGTGCCACAGGCCGTTGAGCTTCTGAATGAAGACATTCATGTGAGTGTTCCTCGAAGATCCCGCATTCCAGCAATACTTGTTTGACGCGACCGTCGTGCGATTCGTTCATCGGAGCAGTGATCCTGATCACAGAGCTCGGAACCTGGCTCGCGCTTCCTGCGGACGTTTGCGCGTCCGGCCGGAGTAGCAGCAAACATAACAATCCCCCGCGGTCGCTCAATTGTACGAGCGTAAGCCCAGGCCATGAAAAGGGATGAAAGGAGCTATACGAAGGTATGGCGATGTCTATGCCGGAGGTGCAGCGCGTTGCGCGCAGGAAGCGCTGATCGTCACGACTGCGAGACCACAGGGACATCCCATCGGCCCTCATGGACTTCCGAGGGGACCCCAAAGCAGACATTGGGGCTGACAACGAGGGTTGCCTAAAGGCGACAAGCGGAAAACTGGCTGACTTTTCCGGTGTCGATTCCAGATATTTCCGGAATTTTACACTCTCTGTTTCGAGCCGTGGCGATAAACGTTCGTTAGGCCTACGGGCTGATGTTTGTGGCGATCGGGCAGCAGGCTTGTCATGCGTCACGGAGGCATTTTTATCGAGAGCCGCCATGTTCTTGCTCGACGACACCCAGTTCGCGACCCTGTACACGCTCCCATTTCTTGTCGGCCTCGCACTGCCGGGGTGACGTTCGCTTATCATTACGGGCTGCGCCGCTCTCGCCTTCGCGACATACGCGGATGCGACGGCAGGCGGCGGGCTCGCGTCGCTCTTCGGCCTGCACTTCGTCTTCACCGCTGTCGGGGGCCTATGCTGCGGACTGCTCACGCGCGCAGCGACGCTCTGGATAGCGCCGTTGAGCCGGCATCCTTTTCGGTTCATGGCAGTCGCCGCGGTCGGCTTTACACGGCTAAGACCCAAAGGCGACCTCAGGTTCAACGTGTCCGCAATCGCACTTCCGTCAGCAATGTTGTCCTTCTTGCGAGTGCGGTGCGTGGAGCTTTATCAAGCTTACTCAGCTAGTTCAAAACCGTCCGATACTCGAAGTAGGTAAGGACGCGCGACTCGGCCGCGATTCTTGACTGTGCCAGACCCGATCTTGATGTAGTGTTACGCTCCAACATCCAAAGAAGCGGGTAGTCAAACCCCCCAGGGTATCAACTCAGGGAGGACGCGGTATGACAGAGCCGGCAGCCTATCCGACAACGCGGCGGGGATTTCTCAAGCTCGCGGCCGCGGGCACCGCTGCGGCGCTGAGCCGGCCCCTACCGGCGGGCGCTGCAGAGAAGACCATCACGATCCTGCACGAAAGCTCGTTCATCAAGCCGTTTGACGACTATGTGGCGAACACGCTCGCCCCAGCTTACGAGAAAGAGACCGGCATCAAGATCAATTACGAGGTGACCAGTGTCGGCAGCTTGCCGACACGGATCAGCACGATTGCCGAGACCGGGTCGGGCGCCGACATCACGATGAATGGCCTGCTCCAGGTGATCCAGTTCGGCGACAAATATCTCGACGTTGGCGACATTGCCGAGGACATCGGTAAGGCGCAGGGCGGCTGGTACGACGCCGGTAGGGAGGCCGTTCTGGTTGAGGGCAAATGGAAGGCAATCCCCTTCGCCAATATCGGCCAATTGATGAACTGGCGCACCGACTGGTTCGCCGAGGTCGGAGTCAAGAAGTTCCCGGAGACCTGGGAAGAGCTCTACGAGGTCGGCAAGAAGCTGAAAGCCAAGGACCATCCCTTCGGCTTCGAGCTCGGCCACGGCTTCGGCGACAACCACGGCTGGCTCTACCCGTTGCTGTGGTCCTACGGCGGCGCCGAGGTGGCGCCTGACGGCAAGACAGTGGTCATCGATTCGGATGAGACCGCGCACGCCGTGGATTTCAGCCGCAAGTTCTTCAAGGACACGATGCTCGACGACGTGCTCGGCTGGACCGACGTGAGCAACAACAAGGCGTGGATGGCGGAGCAGATCTCCTGCACCAACAATGCCGAAAGCATCCTGTGGTTCGCCAAGCGCGAGTTTCCCGAAATCGGCAAGGTCACTGACCAGGCGATGAACCCCGCGGGGCCAAAGGGGCGCTTCCACCTGCTCGACTCGATCAGCCATTCGATCTTCAGCTTCTCACCGGTCCGGGAGGAGGCGCGCGCCTTTATGCGCTGGCTGATGACGCCGAAGCAGCTGGGTGGCTGGTACGCGATCGCGGATTCCTATTACCAGCCGCTGCTGCACGGCTACGACAATGCGCCGATGTGGAGCGTCGAGCCTCGCAACTTGCCCTACCGCGATTCGCTCGGAAGCGCCCATCTGCCGGGTTGGCCTGCTCCGGCGAGCCGGCATATGGCCGAAAGCGTCGCCAAATACGTGGTCGTCGACATGTTTGCGAAGGCATGTGCCGGAACGTCGACCAAGGAGGTCATAAAAGATGCAGAGGCCCAGCTGAAGGGAATCTATCGCGCGGCCTGAGAAAGGAATCTATCGCTCGGCCTGACACATGACGATTGCGTCTGAGCGTCTCCCTGTGCTTGCCAAAGCGGCGCGCCGGCGCGCGCCGCCATCGGCTCTGCTCGACCGCCAAAGCGTATTCAGTTGGTTGATGATGGCCCTGCCGCTCGCCTTCCTCGCGGCGCTCGTGGGTTATCCGTTCGTCTACGGCATCCTGTTGAGCCTGGAGGATCGGCCGGTCGCGCACGCCGGTACCTTCATCGGGCTGAAGAATTTCGTAACCGACCTGCATGATGCGATCTTCTGGCAGGTGGCGATCAACACGTTCGTCTATACCGGCGCCGCGACGCTATTGAAGATGGCCGGCGGGCTCGGCCTGGCGCTGGCCATGAACCAGCACTTCCGCATGAAGAACATGGTGCGGGCGCTATTGCTCTTGCCGTTCATCGTTCCGACCGTACTGAGCACCGTCGCCTGGCTGTGGATGCTCGACCCGGCCTTCAGTGTCGTCAACCGGCTGCTGGTAGCTCTGGGCTGGCCCAAGCCGGGCCCATCGTGGCTCGGCGATCCGACGCTCGCGATGGTTTCGATCATCATCATCAACACCTGGCGCGGGCTGCCCTTCTACGGAATCACATTGCTCGCCGGCCTTCAGACGGTGCCCTCCGAACTTTACGAGGCGGCCGCCATCGATGGCGCAGGCGGTTGGGAGCGGTTCCGCTTTATTACCTTGCCGCTGCTGAGGCCTATCATCCTGATCGTCACCCTGTTCTCGGTCATCTTCACGTTCGCCGATTTCCAGCTCGTCTACGTGCTGACCCACGGCGGGCCGCAGAACGCCACGCAACTGTTTGCGACCTACGCGTTCGATATCGCGATGGGCGCAGGCCAGCTGGGGCTTGGAGCCTCGGTGGCGCTGGCGATGTTGCCGGCACTGGCATTGCTAATCGTGGCGCTGACCATCTACCTGAGGAGGGAGTGATGGTAACCGGCCATGGACGCATCGAGCAGGCGTTGCGGGTGTGGGTGCCGGTCGGCTTCTTTCTCGTGGTCGCGCTATTTCCGTTCTATTGGATGGCGATCACGTCGATCAAGCCGAACGCCGAGCTCTACAACAAGAGCGTGATGCCGTTGATCGTGCATGCGCCCACGCTCAAGCACTACATCGACCTTTTGACCAAGTCGAGCTTCCTGTTATGGACGTGGAACACAATGCTGGTGGCGGTTGTGGCGACGGCGATCTCGCTGATCCTCGGCACCATGCTCGCCTATCCGCTGGCGCGCATGCGCTTTGCGGGCGCGTCGCTGATCGCGATGACCATTGCGGCGATCTATCTCGTGCCACAGCCCCTGCTGTTCATCCCGCTCGCCGACGTGATCAACCGGCTCGACCTCGGCAACACGCTCACCTCGGTGATCCTGACTTACCCCACCATGCTGGTGCCGTTCTGCGCCTGGCTGTTGCTCGGTTATTTCAAGGCCGTTCCGAAGGAGCTCGAGGAGGCGGCCCGAATCGACGGCGCCAGCCGGCTTCAGACGATGTGGAAGATCTTCCTGCCGCTGTGCACGCCGGGGTTCATCTCCGCTGGCATCTTCGCTTTCACGCTCTCGCAGAACGAGTTTCTCTACGCCTTGATCTTTCTGACCAAGACTTCGGTGCGCACCGTGCCGGTCGGCGTCATCGCCGAGTTGATCCGCGGCGACGTGTTCTACTGGGGCCAGCTGATGGCCGGCGCCCTGCTCGGGTCGATCCCGGTGGCGCTGATCTACTCGTTCTTCGTCGAGCACTACGTCGCTGGCCTCACCGCCGGTTCGGTCAAGGCATGAACGGGCAGATCTCTCTGATTGCTGACTAAGGTCCGGACTCAATCAGGTCCACCAAATGATAGCGGCAGCAAGATTGACGGCCGAGAGGAAGTTTCTGGCGAGCTTGTCATAGCGGGTTGCAATGCGCCGCCAGTCCTTGAGCCTGCAAAACATGCGCTCGACGAGGTTGCGCCGCTTGTATGCGGCGCGGTCGAACGGATGGAAGCGTTTTCGGGTGGGATTGTTTGGGATGACCGGGGTTGTTCCCCGTTCGATGAGGAATTGCCGCAGTTCGTTCGCGTCATAGGCCGTGTCGGCCGCACAGCAACGCGGTGGTGGCAGAGAGCTGAGCAGGGGCAGCGCCGCGCGGATGTCACCACGCTGACCTGGCGTTACTTCGAGCGCGATGGCGCGTCCGAGACTGTCGCAGACGGCGTGGATCTTGGTGGTCCTGCCACCGCGGGAACGACCGATGGCCTGAGCCTCCGCCCCCCTTTTCCACCGGCCGCCGCACGGTGCGCCTTGGCGGTCGTGGAATCGATGGCCTGGAAGTCGTCATCGGGCGACAGGCCCCGAAGTGCTTCGAACAGATTGCGCCAGACCTCGCGCCGCGACCAGCGGTTCCAGCGATTGTAGACGGTCGTGTAAGGGCCGAACACTGCCGGGCAATCGCGCCAGCGGCAGCCGGACTTCAACACATGGATGATGCCACTGATCACGCGGCGATCATCGACTCGACGAGCGCCGGGCTGATTTTGCGGCAGCAAGGGCTCGATTGCTGCCCACTGCCGATCATTCAACCAAAACTCGCCCGCCATGATCCAAGCCCCGCAAATGCAGAGCTTGAATCATATCTCCACGTAAAATTATACATCTGATTGAGTACAAACCTTAAAGTCTCCACTGAAGCAACTAATCGCTCATCGGCGTGCAGAAGCAATCCGTCTAAAAAAACACCTTAGCTTCGCGAGCTCAGATCTTGTAGTCTCATTGAGTTATCTGGTTGTAACCCAACTCGGAAAAGAGGGGTAAAATCCTTAGTGTCACATCCTAGGAGGAGCAACATGAGCCCACACCTCCCCGAGGAACTTTCCACCAAGATCGACCGGAGTCCCTTCACGATCGTAGGCAACACGATGCCGCCCCGAGATCCTGATGAAGAGGACGAGGACGCGGAGGAAGAGGACGAAGAAGAGAGCGGCGACGACGAACCGCCGGTCGTGCGCGAGCCGGACGAAGCCTAAGCAACATGCTTTTGGCATTGGCATAGCTCGAATTTCGGAAATAGTTGGCGCATTCGGCGGGCGTAAATTCTCGGAGGATTTAGCCAGGCCAAGCTTGTGGTGCAGTGAACCTTGGCTAAATGCGAGCCTATCTCCCAAAAGTAGAGCTGGTGCTCTGCTAAACCCGACGCGAATAGACTCCCGCGCAGTGGCTTTGCGCAACAAGAACGTCCGGAATTGGGCCCAAAGCCGACATGCTTCCATGTCGGCTTCAACGTCACCGCTCGAGGGTACAGCAGACGTGCGCGCCCGTTTCCTGCCCTCGTCGGCACCGCGAGCTGCCAAAAGGCCCAATCACTGATTTGCCCGACGGCGCAAGCCCTCGCGCGAAAAATATTTCTGTTTTTCGGAAGCGCAACTCAGTGTATGAATAGCCCGTCTCACCCGCCTGAGGGGCGCTTCGCGATCGTCACGAGTGTTGCGGTGAGATGCGGTGGACGCCGAGCGTGTGACTGACGAGCATGCGTGAGGCGGACGGTGAAGTCGTGCAGGCCTGACGCCCTAGTTGTGAGCTTTCAGGAGGTTGTCCATCTGGTCTGAACCGAGGAAGCTGAGGCTGCGACGCTTCAGGGTTCCCCGGAGAGACCAGATGAACATCCACAAGAATGCGCCTTTGACGCCAAAAGGTCGAGCGGCGATGGCGCGGAGCGTGATCGAGAGCGGCCTGACGAAGGCCGCCGCCGCGCGCCAATTCAATGTTACGGCGAAGACAGTCGCCAAATGGGTCAAGCGCTTCCGCGCAGAAGGCGTCGATGGTTTGCAGGATCGGTCCTCACGGCCGCATTCCTTGCCAAGCCAAACCCCGGCCGCCACATGCGCCGCTGTCGAGACGTTCCGCCGGCAGCGCCACACCGGCAAGCAGATCGCGCGCGAGGTCGGGGTCTCAGCAGCAACCGTCAGCCGGATCCTGCGCCGGCTCGGTTTGAACCGGCTGGCTGCGCTGGAGCCGGCTGAGCCGATCCGGCGCTATGAGCGCCAGCATCCTGGTGAGCTGATCCACATCGACATCAAAAAGCTCGGCAAGTTCAATCGGATCGGCCATCGGATCACCGGCGATCGACGTGGGGCGAGCAACCTGCGTTCTCGCCGTCAAGGACCAGGTTGGGAATACGTCCATGTTTGCATCGACGATGCGTCGCGGATCGCCTTCAGCCAGGTCATGAAGAACGCGCGAAAGGGCTGTGCCGTCGCCTTCCTCAAGGCGGCGGTGGCCTACTACGTGAGCCTGGGCGTGAAGGTCGAGCGCGTCATGACCGACAACGGCGCGTGCTACAAATCCGCCGCCTTCCGAAAGGCATGTCAGCGCCTCGGCCTCAAGCACATCCGCACCAAGCCCTATACGCCCAAAACCAATGGCAAGGCCGAACGCTTCATTCAGACCAGCCTGCGAGAATGGGCCTACGCGCAGGCCTACAACACCTCAACAGAAAGAGCCGCGGAGCTGCCACGATGGCTTCACCGCTACAACTGGCATCGTCCTCATGGCAGTATCGGCTCAAAGCCGCCGATCAGCAGGCTCGGATTAACCGGGAACAACCTCTTGAGGCTCCACACCTAGTGGCAGGTGTCTCCTTGCAAAGCGCGAAGCGCTTTTGCGAAGACGGTGACAACAAAGCCCAGTCTCGCCGGGGCGAGCACGTATAAGCCGTAAACCATCGCGCAGGGAAAGCCGGAGTGTTTTCCGGTTTCACCTGTGGTCCTACCTCCCGAGCTTTCCATTTGCTCGGGACCCATGGGTGCGATCGGCACCCGGCTTTCCCTGCGCCCTCTGCGAATTGAGAGGGCGGAACGAGATGCAAAGCTCGGACGGGTTCACGTCGCGAGATCGCGGACGCATATCCTTTCTGCTGTTTGAAAATTGAGTATGGAACCGATTCCATCGCGTCCTGACGGCGCACGTCAACACGTGCGCCCGTCGTACGGACGTACTAATCAGCGGAAATATGAAAATCGCGCCGTATACGACCAAAGGCTTGGGTACTAACAAAGGCTTGGGCGTGCGACGCTAGGCTGGAGGCGACCGGCTAGTCTTGCACCCTCGGCGCTGCGACTCCGATATCGAGGCCGAGTTGCCGCGCACGGTCTTGGCGTTCCTCGGTCAACAGCCTCAGTTCACGTTCGAGCGACCGCGCAACCTCCTCCTGCGATGACTTGGAAGCGGCGCGCCGGGCGCCCTTGGCGTCTTCAGGGTGAGCGGTCACAGGGGAACCCTTGTCATCGTACTGTCAAACCGGCTCTTCGCACGACTTGAGTCAGCCCGACAATCAAAAAGAATTTAGGATCAAAGTCTTGGAAAATTCCATGCGCCGCTGACTTGAAATTAGGCAGAAGATTCTTTGTTGGGCACGCCGCCTGGATCAGGTTTGCTCCATTTGCAGCCAATACGGAAGGGATGCCGCCCATCAGACCTATGTCCCATTGCTGCGAAATCATTTCTGCATTCCGATGAAGCTGTCCTGAAACGGACACGCTCTTGCGCTAGGTGATTCGCAGACGGGCCGACGTGCGGAGAGGCCCGATTGTCCTGAGGGGTGATGTTACTGATGAAGCCGCCAAAAGCCATGCCGTATATGTGGGCGGCCGCCTTGCTCGCAGTCGCGATCTGGGGCGCGGTCGGATCGCCGCAGATGGCACACACCTTGGCCAGGCAGCATTACGCCGGCACCCGCTAGCCGATCCGGTATCGGCGCAAGGTCGACGCCTCGCGCGAGGGCAATGCGCCGGGTTCGATCAGTTTGCGCTAAAGCCGCGGTCGCAGCGAGCGCTGCATGTCCATCGTGTAGGTGTAGCGCCCTTCCGGGTGCGTGGTGATGGTGACCTCGAACAGTTCCTCGCGCAGCCCATAATAGCGGCGCACCACCGTCAGCGCAGGCGAGCCGGTCTTGACGCCGAGGGCCTTGGCGATCAGCGTCGGCATGCCGCGCACGAAGATCTCCATCTGCGCGTGCTCGGTGACCTGGCCGTAGCTCTTGGCGATCTGCTCGTGCACCGGCGTGCGGCCGTGGTCGCTGCGCTTCACGACGTCGGCGAACTTGCGCAGCACGTAGATCTCGGTCCAGCCGAGCGGCGCGGCGAACTGGTCGGAGCGGCGGACCGCCTCGATCAGGAACCAGCTCTTGCCGGGCTCGCATTTCAACAGCGCGGCGAGCTTGCGGTCGGCGACGATATCGCCGCTGCGCACCACGTCGCGATAGGTCTCGTTGGAATAGCGCAGCCACTCGCCGAGCGACTTGACGCTGTGGGTGAACAGCACCGGCGGCTCGTCCGCGATCACCACCGAGCCGAGGCCGGCGCGGCGCACGATCAGGCCCTGGTCGATCAGGATGCGCAGCGCCTCGCGCACGGTCTGGCGGCTTGCCTTGTAGCTCGCCATCAACTCGGTCTCGGTCGGGAGCAGATTGCCGACCGCGTAGGTGCCGAGCCGGATGTCCTTCTGCAGCTCGGTGGCGATGTCGCGGTAACGGGACGATCTCGCGCGGGGCGGTTTGTCAGCCATGGCGGATCGTCGCCGGTGTCTCGCCCGACCTCCACAGCACCATCGTCACCTCGTCGAGCACCTCGGCCGATCCCTTCGTCCCGAACACGTGAACCAGCCAATAGAACGGCGTCGCGCGCACCGTCGCAAGTGTGGCGCTGACGCCATTCACAAATTCGATCGCGGGAGGGGCGGTGTCGAGCGCCGGCGGCCCGGCCTCGCGCGCGTTGAGGCGGGCGCGCGGGGCCGAGCAGGCACATGCAGGCCGGCGCCGGTCAGCCCGCCGCTTGGCGATTCCTCGGGCGAGAGCGGTCCCGGCCGCGACCGAAACCAGCACGATCGCGGCGAAGGTATTCGGATTCGGCGCGGTGCGTGCGGAGGGTTAGGGCATCCGCACCGGGCATGATAGGGACGTGACCGAGCTGCGATCGACAACAGGATACGCCCATGCCCGCCTTCCCGACCTCGACCACCGTTCTCGATTCCGTGCTGTTCCGCGATGCCTTCGGCACGCGTGAGATGCGCGAGGTGTTTTCGGATCTGCGGCTGATCTCTCGTTATGCCGAGGTCGAGGTCGCATTGGCAAAGGCCGAAGCGCGCTGCGGCGTGATCCCGGCGGAGGCGGCTGACGAGATCGCGAAACGCACCGATGTCGCCGCACTCGATTTCGACCTGTTGCGACGGGAAACCGACATTGTCGGCTACCCGATCCTGCCGCTGGTGCACCAGATGGCAAAGCAATGCGGCGATGCCGGCCGTTACGTCCATTGGGGCGCGACCACGCAGGACATCATGGATACCGCCCTGGTGCTGCAGCTGCGCGACGGGCTCAAGGTCATCGAGGACGACATCGCCGCGCTGCGCGGCATCCTCGCCGGTCTGTCGAAGCGCTATCGCGACACGCCGATGGCGGGCCGCACCCATCTGCAACAGGCGCTGCCGGTGACCTTCGGCTACAAGACCGCGATCTGGCTGGCGGCGTTCGATCGCCATGCCGAACGGCTGGCGCAACTCAAGCCGCGCGTCCTGGTCGGCCAGTTCGCCGGCGCCGCCGGCACGCTGGCCTCGCTCGGCGACAAGGGATTCGACGTGCAGCAGGCGCTGTGCGAGGAGCTCGGCCTCGGCGTCCCGGTCTCGACCTGGCATGTCGCGCGCGACGGCCTGGCGGAGGTGGTGAACTTCCTCGCGCTGGCCACGGGATCGCTCGGCAAGATCGCGCTCGATATCATGATCATGGCCTCGACCGAGTTCGCCGAAGTCTATGAGCCCTTCGTGAAGGGGCGCGGCGCCTCCTCGACCATGCCGCAAAAGCGCAATCCGATCTCGTCCGAGTTGATGTTGGCTGCCGCGAAGGCCGTACGCCAGCATGCCGGCCTGATGCTGGACGCGATGGTGCAGGATTTCGAGCGCGCCACGGGTCCGTGGCACGCCGAATGGATGGCGATCCCCGAGAGCTTCGTGCTGACCGCGGGCGCGCTGCATCAGGCGAAGTTCGCGCTTGGCGGCCTGATCGTCGACGAGACAAGGATGGCCGACAATCTCGACATCAGCCGCGGGCTGATCGTTGCCGAAGCCGTGATGATGGGGCTGGCGCCCGCGATCGGCCGGCAGGAGGCGCATGACGTCGTTTACGACGCCTGCCGCGCCGCCAATGACAAGGGGCTATCGCTGGCCGACGCGCTGGCGGCGGATCCGCGCGTGGCGAGCCGTATCGATCGGGCGACGATCGACCGCCTCACCGCGCCGAAGAACTATCTCGGGCTCGCGCCTGAGATGGTCGACCGGGTGCTGGCTTCAGTAAAGCGGTAGATTTCGGCGCATTCGCTCGCTGTCGCGTGATTGGCGGCAAGCGCAGGAACCTTGCGGATGCGGATCGAATTGGAC
This sequence comes from Bradyrhizobium sp. ISRA436, assembly GCF_029910015.1. Lineage (NCBI taxonomy): Bacteria > Pseudomonadati > Pseudomonadota > Alphaproteobacteria > Hyphomicrobiales > Nitrobacteraceae > Bradyrhizobium > Bradyrhizobium sp. ISRA436. Next base: position 6,981,471 of record NZ_CP094519.1, on the reverse strand, counting down.
TACGAATCTGTAAAATCCTCAACCGACAGCGCCGGACGTTTCATGACTGCACATCAACGCAACCTTTCCGCCTCGATCGATCCCGTGAAGCTTGATCGGCTCGCCGAAGTCGCGGTGAAGGTCGGCCTGCAGCTGCAGCCGGGACAGGATCTCCTGCTGACGGCACCGGCGGTGGCGATGCCGCTGGTGCGACGGCTCGCCGAGCACGCCTACAAGGCCGGCGCCGGCCTGGTGACGCCGTTCTTCTCGGACGAGGAGCTCACGCTCGCCCGTTACCGCTACGCCAATGACGCGAGCTTCGATCGGGCCGCGAACTGGCTCTACGAGGGTATGGCCAAGGCCTTTGGCGCCAACACCGCGCGGCTGGCGATCGTCGGCGACAATCCGATGCTGCTGTCGGGCGAAGACCCGACCAAGGTCGCGCGCGCCAGCAAGGCCAATTCGGTGGCCTATCAGCCGGCGCTGGAGAAGATCGTCAATTTCGACACCAACTGGAACATCATCGCCTATCCCAGCGTATCCTGGGCGAAGCAGGTGTTCCCCGATGATGCCGAGGACGTCGCGGTCGCCAAGCTCGCTGACGCGATTTTCTCAGCATCGCGGGTCGATCAGGACGGCGCCGTCGCCGCCTGGGAGAAGCACAATGCCAAGCTGCGCGAGCGCACCGAATGGCTGAACGGCCAACGCTTCCACGCGCTGAAATATTCCGGCCCCGGAATGGATCTGACGATCGGGCTGGCCGACGGCCATGAATGGGAAGGCGGCGCCTCGACGGCCAAGAACGGCATCGTCTGCAACGCCAACATCCCGACTGAGGAGGTCTTCACCACGCCACATTGCCGGCGCGTCAGCGGCCGTGTCGTCAGCTCCAAGCCGCTGTCCTACCAGGGCACGCTGATCGACAACATTGCCGTGAAGTTCGAGGACGGCCGCATCGTCGAGGCCAAGGCCTCGCGCGGCGAGGAGGTGTTGAAGAAGGTGCTCGACACCGACGAGGGCGCGCGCCGGCTCGGCGAGGTGGCGCTGGTGCCGCATTCCTCGCCGATCTCCAAGAGCGGGCTGTTGTTCTTCAACACGCTGTTCGACGAGAACGCCGCCTCGCACATCGCGCTCGGCCAGTGCTACTCGAAATGCTTCGTCAACGGCGACAAGCTGACGCCGCAACAGATCGCCGAGCAGGGCGGCAACAAGAGCCTGATCCACATCGACTGGATGATCGGCTCGGCTCACACCGACATCGATGGCATCCACGCCGACGGCCGCAGCGTGCCGGTGTTCCGGAAAGGTGAGTGGGCGTAAGACGCCGCCAGAGCATGATCCGGAAAAGTGTGAAGCGGTTTTCCGAAAAGATCATGCTCAAACAGGAGGCTAAAGCGCGATGACGATTCAACCCAATCTCATCGCGCTTTAGTGGAACCGGCGGTCGCGTGAGGCGATCAGCTCGCCTCTCGTGGCGCTGAAGCGGCAGGTTTCGTACTGCGGCCGGAAGCCGAGGCGGCGATAGATCTTTAGCGCCGCGGCATTCTGGCTCGAGACATTCAGCCAGCAGGGATGCTCGACCGAGACCTCGTGAGCGGTCAGCACATGATAGACCAGGACCTGGCCGAGCCCGCGGCCCTGGCGCGCCGGGTCGACGGCCACCGACTCGATCCACATCGAGTTCTGTTCAGATTCGGTCAGGCAAAAACCCGACATCTGTCCGTCTTCAGATGCCACCCAGACTTCGCTCTCGGTCAGCACCTGCGCCATCTCCTCCGGCGAGTACAGGCGGAACGCGGCGTCCGAGGCGTAGGCGGCATTGTGGATGCGCGCGACTTCGGCGGCGCAGGCTGTCACGTCGCCGGCTCGTTCGATGGCGGCGCGCGCGGCTGCAAGCGTGCGGGCCGGCTGCAGCGGTTCCACGCACTTCATCCCGATCTCGGACCCGACATGAACGAAATCGAACGCGGACACGAACGCCATTCCCGCCGGCCAATCGCGGCTCACCAGCGTCTGCACCGTGAGATCCGCGCCAGCATCGATCGCGAGCACGTCGTTGAACAGGGCGAAACCGATCCGGCGGCGCCGCATTTCAGGCGCCACGACGATCTTGAGGAACCGGGAATGCTGCGCGCCCTGATCGCGCAGGGAGGATTCGGCGAGGCCGATGAGCTGGCCGTTCCGCTCGGCTATACGAAAGTCGCGTCCGCCGCGATTCTGCGGCAGCTTGAGGAATTGGTCCCATTGCGGCAGCGTGACCGGGCCCAGCCGCGGTTCCACCGCCGCGGCCTTGCTGTAGAGTGCTACCACCGCTTCCGCATCAGCTTCTCGGAGCGGCCGGATGGTGATGCCGTCATCCATGAGTCATGAGTTTACCCGATCTCGAGGCGATAGACATCCCTTGCCGTCTTCGAGAACAACGCGGTCTTCTCGACTTCGCTATATTGTGAAGCCAGTCGTTTGAACGCGTTGAAGATCACCTGATAGCTGCATTGACCCTTATCAGGTGGGAAGTTGCTTTCGAACATGCAACGGCTTGGACCAAAGGCCTCAATGCAGGCTTCTATGTAAGGCCGCCAAGCGGCCGCAAGTTCCTTCGATGATGGCGGCTTCGGACGGAGGTGGAAGTCGTAGCCGAGCAGGCACATCGCCAGCCCGCCGAGCTTGACGACGACGTTTGGACACTTGGCGAGCTCCTGGATCGACGCCTTCCAGACCGGGAAGGTCTCGCTGCGCTTGCCGGCGAAGCGGCCGATACCGACCGGGCCGCCGCAATGGTCGAGCACGATCCGGGTGTCGGGAAAGGCGCGGGCGAGGTCGGCTAGCTCGCCGATCTGCGGATGGAACAGCCAGGCATCGAAGCTGAGGCCGAGCGGCGCCAGGCAGGCAAAGCCCCTCCGGAAGGTGGTATCCAGCAACAGGCCCTTCGGGCGGTTCGCGTACATGTGGGCGACGTTGGGGTCCTCGTCCCAGGCCGAGGAGTGGCGGATGCCGCGAAACCGGCCATTGCCGGCGGCGATTTCCGCCTCCAGCACGGCCTTGGCCTGGTCGCCGATCAAAAGGTTAACGTGGCTAACGATCCCGGCGCAGATCGCGGCTTTGCCGTAGCCGCCGCTTGCCGACATCGCGGCAACGCCGTTTGCGAACTCGACCTCCCCGACGGGACGGAACGTTTCCGGGCCATCGGCGCGGTACATCGAGCGGCAATCGACATAGACGGTTGCGACGATGTTGTGGCCGGAGGCGATGTCGTCACACATCTCCTCGATCAGATAGCGCAATCCGCCGCGATCCCAGAGATGGTGATGCGGATCGACAATCGGCCGGCCCGGATCGATGATCTCCTCGGTATATTGTGCGAGCCACTCTTCGCGTGGATTGGCATAGAGCCCGCTCGCGGAGGCGGGCAGAGTGCTGGCCATGGATGATGCTCCCCGTTCTTGCTCTTGTCGGCCGCCGATACGATGTCGGCTTTGGGAAGGATAACGAGGCGAGCGAGCAGGTCAAACGAGTGCGGGCTGCATTCTCTCGCGCATCACCATCCATGCCACGCCCATGAAGTGAACGAGACTGCCTGCAACTATCGACAACAACAGACCGCGCATCGCCGCCGGCCGCGGCATAGCACGCGCCCAGCACCGCGACCCCGATGGTGGCGCCGCTGATGCGGGCGACATTGATGAGTGCAGCGGCGGTGCCGGCGCGCGGGGGTGACGTGGCCGGCGGCCGTTGCCGAGAGCGGTCTTGCCGCGAGGCCGAGCCCAAGGCCGCTCCGGCCCTGGTCGCCGGCCTGCGCCGGGTAGTCCCGAGCGAGCATGCTAGAGCACACTCCAGGTCAAGCGCGAAAATGGTGGCGCACGAAATCGTGTCAGGGACAGTCTGCTTCAGACCCCGTCGAGGATGATCACGGTCGGCGTGGCCGGCAGCGTATCTCGCGAAATCCTCAAAGTGCGCTCGCCGCCGCGCCGGTCGATCTCGAACTGCTTGCCGATCAAGTGCATGAATTCGTCGAGCGGGGTCGCGAAGCGGTGCATCGGCAACACCACGGAGGCGCGCAGCCGCCTAGTGATCTCGGAGATGCCGTCGAGCGACATCGTATACGTGCCGTCGATCGGCACCATCACGATGTCGAGCCGGCCGATCGCGGCAAACTGGCTGTCGTCGAGCTTGACGTGGAGGTGGCCGAGATGGCCAATGCAGAGGCCTGCAACCTCGAAGATGAAGATCGAGTTGCCGTCCTTGATCATCTCGCCGCCGGGACCTTCGCCCCAGTAGCGGCGGATGTCGGTGGTGACGTTGCGGATGTAGACGTCGCCGATCCGTTCCGCGTAGTGCGCGGCCTGGCCGTTCTCGCCCCAGCCATGCAGCACGTGGGGAATCCGGGGGTCGGGGAACAGCGTGTAATGTGTCGAATGCGCCCGGTTCATGGTGACGATGTCGGGCAACCGTCCGGTCTGATAGGCGCCGCTATAGTCGGTCGCGATGCGAATGCCGCCGGGCGTGTCGATGTAATAGGTGGAATGGCCGGCATAGGTGATCGCGACCTCGTCGGCCTTTGCCGCCGTGCGCCGGAGGCTGACCGGCGTCGCCCGCGGCGGCGCATTCGCCATCGCCAGGCATTCGCTGCGCTGGGCCTCCTGGGCTTCGGCGCGAGCGACGAAGGCTCCGAACAGCATGAGCACCGCGAGCAGTCTCAGCATGGCGTGTTCCGTCTGTGACGACGTCCCAGGCACAACAGTATCGCCGAATTGATCTTCCGTCATGATGATGACGGCGCATCGCTCCTTGGCGCGCGCTGCAACACGATTCCTGCGATTAATCCGGCCGGAAGCTACCATGCCGTTGATGCCGTCAAGCTTCTGGAGCCCGCTGTGATCGACGAGAGCTGGATAGCGCGCGTCACGCGCGTTTCGGGCTGATCTTCCAGGCGATGGCGAGCGTCATCAGCGTCAGAACTCCGCTGACGATCGCGGCCGCCGGAATCGTCAACGCCAGCGCCGCGGTCGCGGCCCAGCCGATCGAGCAGAACGCTTCCGCGAAGGTCGCGACGCGCGAGGAGGTCTGGCGCCGGCGGAACTGGCTGCGCTTGGCTTGCGCGCGGAACCAGAGCTGGACCGCTGCGGCTGATCCGGTGGCCACAATGACCGCAATAGTGGTCACCGCGGCCTGCCGTGGCGAAACAAATGCAAGAGCTCCGACCAGCGGCGCGAAGATACTGGCGATCGCGATCAGCACCACTTCGATCTTGGCGCGGACCACGCGCGACGGCGGCAGCGGCGCCGTCGCCACCAGATCGGCGGCGTCCTCGCCTGAGATCGTCAGCCAGGCCAACCCGCCGGCGAGCTGGCCCGCGGCCATCACCACGACCGGCGTTATCAGAACGATCGCAGTCGATGAATCGGAGAAGCTCCGCCACAGCATCAGCGCCGGCGGCACCAGGTAGAGCATCTGCATCAGGCTCTGCGAGAGGAGCCACGGGTCGCGGCGCAGCAGCAGGAATTCCTTCCGGCGCAGCGCCTGCTGCCGCGAGCCGACCCGGAATGACCGATCGCGCCTGCGCGTGGCCGCCGCGGGATTGGCCGCCACGCTGGTGACGGTATCGGCAAACCGCGGCGCGAACACTGCCATGACGACGCCGAGCATGATTAGCGCGCCGGCGACCAGCAGCATCATCACTTCAAGGTCGCCTAGCGCAGCGCGTGCCGGCCACCAGACGAGGCTGTTCAGGCCGGGGGCAATGCGCGCCGCGGTGTCCGAGGTCAGCACGGCAAAGCGCGACAGCGTGCCGTAGGACAGGATCGCCACGATCTGCAGCGCGATCACGAAGCCCGCACCGATGATGGCGGACACGATCTGCGCCATCAGTCGCGTCCGGCTCGGCCCGATCAGGCGGAACAGCAGCACCGCGATGGCGATCGCGGCCGCCGCCGCCGTCAGGCCGATTGCGACGACGACGCCGAAGCCCGCAAGCCAATGCGCGCCGCCGAGGATGACCAGCACGTCCACGAACGGCGCCGACAGCAGCAGCGCCATGCCGGTCACCGACATCCCGATCGCAGCGATACGGACGGAGAAGATATTGGTGAGCTTCGCCGGCGACGACATGATCAGGTCGAGGTCGGCGCGGGCATAGAACACGCGCGTCACCGATTCGATCGCCTGCGACAGCATCAGCGCCCAGGACAGGAAGATCGTCGCGGTCAGCACGATCAGCGACGAGGGATCGAGCGGAAACTGCAGGTCGGCAAAGCGGCCGACCACCGCATAGGCCGGCAGGTGCAGGATCGCGGCGACGATCAGGAGCCCGATCACCGCGCGGTTACGCCGGCGCCGGCCGCCGGTCATCATCGCCAGCCATTCGCGCCAGGCGAGGCGGAATTCGTGGCGCACGAACCAGGAAAGGTGAGCGGCCGAGCTCACGCGGCCGCCGCTTCGGTATCGACCAGCGCGATGAACATGTCTTCCAGGCTGGTGTCGTTGCGTCCGTTCTGCTGGCGCAATTCCGCGAGCGTGCCTTCGGCGATCAATTTGCCGGCTGCGATCACGCCGATCCGGTCGGCCATGCGCTCGGCGACCTCGAGAATGTGGGTCGTCATGATCACGGTGCAGCCGGTGCGCACGCGCTCCTGCAGCAGGCCCTTCACATGGCGCGCCGACAGCGCATCGAGGCCGGTGAGCGGCTCGTCGAGAATGATCAGGCGGGGATCGTGCACCAGCGCGCCGGCGAGCGCTACCTTCTGGCGCATGCCCTTGGAGAATCCCTCGCAGCGTTCGTGCAGATGCGGCTCGAGCCCGAGCGACACCAGGAGATCGCGCGCCGACGTCTCGGACTGCCTGGGATCGACGCCCCACAGGCCGGCGACGAATTCGAGGTACTCCAGCGGGGTCAGCTTGTCGTAGATCATCGGCTCGTCCGACACCCAGGCCATCACCTGCTTGGCGGCGACCGGATCTGAGAGCGCATCGATGCCGAGCACCGACACCGAGCCGGAGTCGGGCCGCAGCAGGCCCGCGACCATGCGCAGGGTCGTGGTCTTGCCGGCGCCGTTCGGCCCGAGCAGCGCGTAGAACTCGCCGACACGCACGGTGAGATCGAGCGCATCGACCGCCGGGCGGTCAAAACGCTTCCTTAACCCTCGCACCTCGAGTGCGGATAGTCCTGCGGTCATGATGTGTGGCGATCCCGGAGTTCGCTCTTCGGTTGCGCACCTTGGGCAAAAACTGTTTCGGCGCGGTGAATCGTCTCAGGCAAATCGAACGCGTTATGAACAAAACTCCGCGCCGCGGCATATCTCGGCAATTGTGATAATACCCGACGATCCGGGCTTTGTTGACAGGGATCGGGGCTTTTGGCTCAATTGGGTGGGACATAGGCGGCTTTCAGCGCTCCCGACACAGGGCGCGAAGGCGGGATGCACAAAGGCGATCGTCACGAATCGCCAGTGCATCGGGGAGGGAACGATGCTGGACTTTGTTCAGCAGCTCGTCAGCGGCATCGCGCTTGGCTGCGTTTACGGCCTGATCGCGCTTGGCTTCGTGCTGGTCTACAAGGCAACCGAGGTCGTCAATTTCGCGCAAGGCGATTTGATGATGCTGGGCGGCTTCTTCGCCTTCACCTTCATCGGCATGCTCGGGCTGAACTACTGGGTCGGCTTTGCCGGCGCGGTGATCTGCATGGCGCTGTTCGGCATGCTGGCCGAGCGGCTGGTGGTGCGGCCGATCCTCGGCTACCCGCAATTCTCCATCATCATGGCGACGATCGGGCTCGGCTATTTCCTGCGCTCGGTCGCCGGCATGATCTGGGGCACCGACGACTTCAAGATCGACACGCCGTTCAGCCAGGGCGTGTTGCGGATCGGCAGCCTGGTGCTCGCCTATGACAAGCTCTCGGTGATCGCGGCGACCGTCATCCTGTGCGCGCTGCTCTATCTGTTCTTCAACCGCACCACGCTCGGCACCGCGATGCGCGCGAGTTCCGAGAACATGCTGGCTGCCTATTATATGGGCATTCCGGTCAAGCGCGTGGTGTCGATCGTCTGGGCGATCTCGGCGGCGGTCGCGACCTGCGCTGGCGTGCTGCTGGCGCCGATCACCTTCATCCATTCCAATGTCGGTCTGGTGCTGGGGTTGAAGGCGTTTCCGGCCGCGGTGCTCGGCGGCTTCGGTTCGATCCCCGGCGCCGTGGTCGGCGGCGTCCTGATCGGCGTGATCGAGAGCATGGCCGGCTTCTACCTGCCGCAGGGGTGGAAGGACGTCGCGCCCTACATCGTGCTGCTGGCAGTGCTGCTGCTCAAGCCGGAGGGCTTGTTCGGCGTCCACGCCCGCAAGAAGGTCTGAGGAGCTACGCATGCGCTTTCTCTTCAAGACCGATTACGACGACGACATCAGACTGCTTCCGCATTCGGGTTATGTCTATTCCTACGGCCTGTTGCTGGCCGCGCTGCTGATCGCGCCTTACGTCCTCTCCAGTTATCTGATGAGTCAGCTCGTCTTCGTCTGCATCTATGCGACCGTCGGCGTCGGGCTCATGATCCTGACCGGCTTCACCGGGCAGGCCTCGCTCGGCCACGCCGCCTTCCTCGCCATCGGCGCCTACACCGCGGCCTATCTGCAGCAATTCAACGTGCCGTTCCCCGTCTACTTCCTCGCGGCGGGGCTGTTGACCGGCGTGGTCGGCGCGCTGGTCGGGTTTCCGGCACTGCGGCTGCAGGGCATCTACCTCGTGATCGCGACGATCTCCTTTGCCTTCATCGTCGAGGAGATTATGGCGCGCTGGGAAAGCGTGACCAATGGCAATGAGGGCATGCGGGTCAAGACCATCCAGTTGCTCGGCACCACGGTGTCGCGCGACGGCCCGACCTTCTATTATCTCTGTCTTGCGGTGCTGGTGCTGACCATCGTCGGCACGCTCAACCTGTTGCGTTCCCCGACCGGGCGCGCCTTCGTCGCGATCCGCGACAGCGAGACGGCCGCGCGCAGCATGGGCATCAACGTCTCGCTCTACAAGGTGAAGTCGTTCGCGATCTCGGCCGCCATCACCGGCTTTGCCGGCGTGCTGTTCGCGCACAAGCTCTCCTTCATCTCGCCGGAGATGTTCACGCTGCAGCTCTCGATCGAGTTCATCATCGTGATCCTGATCGGCGGCATCTTCAGCCTGCACGGCGCGGTGCTGGGCGCGATCTTCCTCGTCATGATCGATCCGTTCCTGACCTATCTAAAGGACGACATGCCCGGTGTGATCGCCGGCGCTGCGGCGACGCTGGGCGCAGGACCGGAGCGCGCAGGCCATATCCAGGATGCCGTCTCCGCCATTGCTTCCGCCAACGGGCTGAAGGGTGCGATTTACGGCATCATCATCGTGGTGTTCGTGCTGTTCGAGCCGCTCGGGCTCTACGGCCGCTGGCTGAAGATCAAATTGTTCTTCCAGCTCTTCCCGCTCTACAAGCGTGCGACGTTCAAGCGGCAGAAGATCTACGTGAAATCGGAGCGGAACCGATGAGCTATTTCCGCGCCGAGAACCTGTCCCTGCATTTTGGCGGCCTGAAAGCTGTCGACGCCGTCAGCTTCGCAGTTGAGAGAGGCGAGATCCTCTCGATCATCGGGCCAAACGGAGCCGGGAAAAGCTCGATCTTCAACCTGATCTCGCGGATCTATCCGCCGACCTCGGGCAGGATCTTCTTCGAGGATCAGGACATCACGCAGCAGCCGGCCTACGATATCGCCGGGCTCGGCATCGCGCGGACCTTCCAGAACATCGAGCTGTTCGAAAACGCGACTGTGCTGAGCAATCTCCTGGTCGGTCGCCATCGCCATTCAACCACCCGGCTCTGGCAGGAGCTGTTGTTCCTGCCGAGCGTGCGCGCCAACGAGAAGATGCATCGCCACCGGGTCGAACAGGTCATCGAATTCCTCGATCTGGAGCCCTACCGCGACAAGCTGATCTCGGGCCTGCCCTATGGCGTGCGCAAGGTGATCGAGCTGGCGCGAGCGCTGTGCTCCGAGCCGAAGCTGATCCTGCTCGACGAGCCGTCATCGGGTCTCAATGTCGAGGAGACCGACGACATGTCGTTCTGGATCCGCGACATGAAGAGTGAGCTCGGCATCACCGTGCTGATGGTCGAGCACGACATGACGCTGGTCAACCGCGTCTCCGACCGCGTGATCGCGCTGAACTACGGCCGCGTGCTGGCGATGGGGTCACCATCGGAGGTGCAGCATCATCCCGACGTCGTCGCGGCCTATCTCGGTGCATGAGGATGATGCCATGAGCACGCCCGACATCATCCTGAAGCTCAGCAACATCGAAAGCTATTACGGACCGATCATGGCGATCCGCGGCATCAGCCTCGAGGTGCCGCGCGGCCGGATCGTGACGTTGCTCGGCGCCAATGGCGCCGGCAAGACCACGGTCCTGAAGACCATCTCCGGTATCCTCGATCCGCAGAAGGGCACGATCGAGTTCTTGGGCAAGCCGATCCAGCGCATGGAAGCCGACAAGATCGTGCGGCTCGGCTTGAGCCATGTGCCCGAGGGACGGGAGGTGTTTCCGTTCCTGTCGGTGCGCGAGAACCTCATGATGGGCGCCTATCCGCGCCACGATCGCGACGGCGTGGCTGATGACCTCGATCGCGTCTACGGCTATTTTCCGCGGCTGAAGGAGCGGCTTGACCAGCCGGCAGGGCAGCTTTCCGGCGGCGAGCAGCAGATGCTCGCGATCGGACGCGCGCTGATGAACCGCCCGACGCTGCTGCTGCTCGACGAGCCGTCGTTGGGCTTGTCGCCGATCCTGGTGAAGGAGATCTTCACCATCATCCGCCGCGTGAACGAGGAGCAGGGCATGTCGATCCTGCTGGTCGAGCAGAATGCCAAGATCGCGCTGGAGACGGCGCATTACGGCTATGTGCTGGAGATCGGCCGCGCCGTCATGAACGACAGCTGCGAGCGGCTGATGAATTCACCCGACATCCAGGAGTTCTATCTCGGCGCCAAGGAGGCCGGCGCGCGGGGCGAGCGGCGCTGGAAAAAGAAGAAGACGTGGCGTTGAGCAAGACTTGGCGTTGAGCGGTACTTGGAGCTAGATTTCAGGCTCGTTTCGCGAACAAGACCGGCGATGATCCGGCGCGCGGGGCAGGCGGCAGAGGAGGGAACGCGCATGGCCGGACCGGCGGTGCTGACGGTCGCCGACACGATCGCGAAGAGTTTTCTGCTCGCGGTGGAGACGCGTGGCGACAGGCCTGCGATCCGCGAGAAGAAGTTCGGCATCTGGCAGCCGACCAGCTGGCGCGAATGGCTGCAGATCTCCAAGGACATCGCCTACGGCCTGCATGCGACAGGCTTCCGCCCCGGCGACGTCGCCTCGATCATCGCCAACGCGGTGCCGGAATGGGTTTATGCCGACATGGGTATCCTCTGCGCCGGCGGTGTCTCGTCCGGCATCTACCCGACCGACTCGCCGACGCAGGTCGAGTATCTGATCAACGATTCCCGTACGAGAATTGTGTTCGTCGAGGATGAGGAGCAACTCGACAAGGTGCTGGCCTGCCGCGCGCGCTGTCCGACGCTGGAGAAGATTGTCGTCTTCGACATGGAGGGATTAAGCGGCTTCTCCGATCCGATGGTGCTGTCGCTCGCCGAATTCATGGCGCTCGGCCGCAACCATTCGCAGGGCAACGACGCCTTGTGGGAGGAAATGACCGGCAGCCGCACCGCCTCCGATCTCGCGATCCTCGTCTACACCTCGGGCACGACCGGCCCGCCCAAGGGCGCGATGCATTCCAACCGCAGCGTGACGCACCAGATGCGCCACGCCAACGACCTGTTTCCATCCACAGACAGCGAGGAGCGGCTGGTGTTCCTGCCACTCTGCCATGTCGCCGAGCGGGTCGGCGGCTACTACATCTCGGTTGCACTCGGCTCCGTCATGAACTTTGCCGAGAGTCCGGAGACGGTGCCCGACAATCTGCGCGAGGTGCAGCCGACCGCGTTCCTGGCGGTGCCCCGGATCTGGGAGAAGTTCTATTCGGGTATCACCATCGCGCTGAAGGATGCGACCCCGTTCCAGAACTGGATGTATGCCCGCGCGCTTGCGATCGGCAATCGCATGGCCGAGTGCCGCCTTAAGGGCGCGACGCCGCCATTGTCGCTCAGGCTCTTGAGCCGCGCAGCCTACTGGCTGGTGTTCCGCAACATCCGCCGCATGCTCGGGCTCGACCGCTGCCGGATCGCCTTCACCGGCGCGGCGCCGATCTCCCCGGACCTGATCCGCTGGTATCTCGCGCTCGGCATCGACATGCGCGAGGTCTACGGCCAGACCGAGAATTGCGGCGTCGCCACCATGATGCCGGCGGACCGTATCAAGCTCGGCTCGGTCGGCAAGGCGGCGCCATGGGGCGAGGTGATGATCTGCCCGAAGGGAGAGATCCTGATCAGGGGCGACTTTCTGTTCACGGGCTATCTCAACCAGCCGGAAAAGACCGCGGAGACGATCGACGCCAAGGGCTGGCTGCACACCGGCGACGTCGGCTCGATCGACAATGAAGGCTATGTGAAGATCACCGACCGGATGAAGGACATCATCATCACCTCGGGCGGCAAGAACATCACGCCGTCGGAGATCGAGAACCAGCTCAAATTCTCGCCTTACGTCTCGGACGCGGTCGTGATCGGCGACAAGCGGCCCTATCTGACCTGCCTGATCATGATCGACCAGGAGAATGTCGAGAAATACGCCCAGGATCACGATATCCCCTTCACCAACTACGCGAGCCTGTGCCGCGCGCGCGAAATCCAGGATCTGATCCAGCGCGAGGTGGAGACGGTGAACGCCAGTTTCGCGCGCGTCGAGACCATCAAGAAGTTCTACCTGATCGAACGCCAGCTCACGCCGGAAGACGAGGAGCTGACGCCGACCATGAAGCTGAAGCGAAGTTTCGTAAACAAGCGCTACGCGGCCGAGATCGATGCGATGTATGGCGAGCGCGCGGTGGCTTAGAGCATGATCCAGAAAAGTGTGAGGCGGTTTTCCGAAAAGATCATGCTCAAACAAGGCGCGACCAGGCAAATGGCGAAGGCGTGAGTAAGGCCCAGCCCTTCGCTCAACACGGGCCATCGAAGGAGGAGACTGCAATGTCGAAATCGCTGAAAGCGCTGGGCCTTGCGGTGAGCGCCCTGGCGCTGACCTGTCTGCCGGCGGCGGCCCAAACCAAGGTCACCAACGAGGGCATCTCGCCGACCGAGATCGTGATCGGGACGCATCAGGACCTCTCGGGCCCGATCAAGGTTTGGGGCGTTCCGGTGTCCAACGGCATGAAGATGGCGGTGGAGGAGATCAATGCGAGCGGCGGCATCAACGGCCGCAAGCTCAAGATGATCCTGGAAGACAACGGCTATGATCCGAAGAAGGCCGTGCTGGCCTCGCAGAAAATGGTCGAACGCGACAAGATCTTCGCCATGATCGGCGCGATGGGTTCGCCGACCGTGCTCGCCGCACAGGATATCCTGTTCGACGCCGGCGTGCTGCAACTGTTCCCGCTCACCGCGGCTGAGTTCACCTTCAAGTTTGATCCGAACAAGCCGCAGGAGCGGCTCAAGTTCAACAATTTGCTGCCCTATGTGGAGAGCACGCGCGCCGCGCTCAAATACATGATGGAGTGGAAGAACTTCAAGAAGCCCTGCATCATGCATCAGGACGACGAGTACGGCAAAAACGTGCTCGACGGCTTCAACCAGCAGCTCGCAGCGATGAAGGTGCAGCCGGCCTCGATCACGAGCTACAAGCGCGGCGCCTCCGACTTCTCGGCGCAGGTCGCCAAGATGAAGTCCGACGGCTGCGATCTCGTCGTGCTCGGCACCGTGATCCGCGAGACCATCGGCGCGATGAGCGAGGCCAGGAAGCTCGGCTGGGATGTGACCTTCCTCGGCGCCACGCCCACCAACGTGCTCGAAGTGCCGACGCTCGGCAAGGAGGCGGTGGAAGGGCTCTATGCGGCCTCAGGCTTCGAAATCCCCTATGAAGACACCGCCAAGGGCAAGGTGAAGGATTGGCTCGTCAACTACAAGAAGATGTTCGGCACCGAGGCCAACACGCAGGCGATCATCGGCTACAACGCGGTGATGACCTTCGCGTTCTACGCGCAGAAGGCGGGCAAGGACCTGACCGGCCAGAAGATGCTCGATTCGCTTGAGTCAGGTGACAAGTTCCTCGACATCTTCAACTCGCCGCCGACCAAGTTCTCCAAGACCGATCACCTCGCCAACACCATCACCCAGGTGCAGCAGGTGAAGAACGGTCGCTGGGTCCTGGTGAAGGACAATCTGATGTTCTGAGCCGTCGCTCAGGACTCAAACCATACCGTGATCGCGAGCGAAGCAATCCATCTCCCAAGCAGGAGAACTGGATTGCTTCCGCTTTCGCGTGCGTGAGCGACCTGATCAGTTCACGTGTGCCGGCCGCACCGCGGCTTCAACGACGGGCGGCGCGTCGATATACTTGCTGACGCCGTGCTGGTCGATCACGAAGGTGGGCCGGAAATTCCTGACGTCGGAATCCTCGATCATCGCCATCCGGCGGTTGTCGAGCGTGAGCCAGCGGCCGTCGAGCCGCGCCGCGACGACGGCATGGTCCTCGCCGCCGAGCAGGTCATGCATGATGACGATCCGCAAATCATCAGGGGCGACGCCGGCCTCTCGCAGCGCCACGAATTTCGCGATGGCATAGTCCTCGCAGTCGCCGGCGCCCTTGGCGAAGGTGGCGAGCGGCGAGGTCCAGACGTCGATCTCGCCGTACAGCGCAAGATCGCTGCCCGGGCGGATCGCAAGATTGACGGCGCGGTTGATCGTGCCAAGCCGGGCACGGCCGTCACGCGCCCGTCCGGCATCGATGATCGCCAGGAAACGCAGCGCCTCCGGCGACCCGCAGCCCTCGCGATCGCCGTCGCAGTGCGCAAGCTGAACAAGTTCATCGGCAAGCTGGCGCTGCACCCCGAGCCATTTGCTGTGCAGCCCGCCATCGGCGAGCAGGGCGGTCGGAAACCCGAACGGCTCGGTTGATTTCCTGATCAGCTCCGCCGGACCGGGCGTCAACAGCGACGCGGCGTTCAGCTCGGCAGCCGGCGTGAGCCAGACCAGGCTGCAGACAAGCATGACGCCGCGCAGTGCGCGCGACTGAAGCGAGTCCGTCATGGGACACCCCCGTCCGGGCATCGGTGGGGTGATTGTACACCCTGGCGTGACCGGATCGTTTCATACGTCAGGGTGGGACACGATGTTTTGAATCTGCTTAAAGGCCCGTCGAATCGGGCCCGGATGCGCAAAAGACGCTGAAGGGCGCCTCGTCAGCGTCCCGAAAACTTTATCGGTTTTGTGAACGCGTCCGGCGAACCTTTCACCGTCTGCCGGCGCCTTATCCTTGCTTTCTGGTTTAATCCGCCAGGGCTGTACGGAATTGTGCGATTTGTAAGCCAATTCACAGCCTTAGCCGGGAACTTGGACTCAAATCCGGTCGGGAATTTGAGGGAAAATAGAGGAAAGTAGAAAAATGGTAGTCAATACCACGAATACGTGGACCAATACCTACACAGCTCAAAACTTACCTCAGATTACCCGGAATCAAGCTCAAACCAGACGAGACTCGGCAGTAAGAGCCGCGGTCAACCTGTTCGAAACGCGCGACGGGATGGCCTTTGCGTAAGCACAGGCCGGTTTCGCCGGGTTCCATCAGATGATATGCAAGCATAGTCGTTTGCATATTCCATAAATATTTCCCCCTTACGTGCGGTGATCCGCGGTGAACTTTGTCGATAAATTTGACGGCTTCTTGCCGAGCCTGGACGCTCACGCCCGTGGGCAGGTCCATGTCGACAGCGTTTCGGGAAATGCGCTGCCCGGCGCGATCATCGTTGACGACGCCCAACTGCTCTTCACCGGCGATTTCAAACGTTCCGGCCTCGATCTGGTCCTGTCGAAGGATGATCGCGAGCTGGTCCTGCACGACTACTTCAGGGGTGAAAAACGCGCGCCCCTGGCCTCGCCCGACGGCGCGCATCTGACCGGCGACATCGTCAACGCGCTCACCGGTTACACGCAATTTGCCCAGGCCGGCGGCGCTGTCGAGCCGCCGAAAGTCATTGGTCACGTCAGCAAGCTTGTCGGCAGCGCTACCGTTGTTCGCAACGGCGTCGCGGTTGTGCTGAACCAGGGCGACAATGTCTATAAGGGCGACGTGGTCCAGTCCGGCGCCGGTTCGACGCTTGGCATCACCTTCATCGACGGCACCGTGTTCGGTCTCGGGCCGAACGCGAAAATGGTGCTGAACGAAATGATCTACGACCCGAACGGGTCGAACAATTCATCGCTGCTGAGCCTGGTCCAGGGCACGATCTCGTTCGTCGCCGGCGCGACCGCCAAGCATGGCGACATGAAGGTCGATACGCCGGTCGCGACCATGGGCATTCGCGGCACGGCGGTGCTGGTCGAAATCGACTTCGACGTGCAGGGAACAGGCGGCGTGCCGCCGGCCAAATTCCAGGTGCTGGTCGAGCCGGACGGCACCACCGGCTCCTACATCCTGTTCGACAAGACCACGCTCAATCCGATCGCGACCGTCGATCGGGCCGGTACGCAAACCATCGTCAATGGCGCGGGCAGCGTCAGCTTCCTGTCGTCGGCGCAACTGTCGACCGATGCGCAGAAGCTCATCTCCGACGTCTTCGCGCTGAAGTTCACCGACAATACCAACCCCAACACCAAGCTCACATCGAACTTCACCGACTCGATCGTCCCGACCACGACAGGCTTCAAGCTCGTTGGTGGCGATATCGTCGCGCCAACGATCTTCCTGCTGACCTTTGTCAACGGCCCGGCGCAGAATGTCGCGACCAAGGGCCACGACCACGTCGCCGGGGCGCCCGAGACCGTGACGTTCAATGCCGCGTTTACCGAGCAGCCCGGGCTGACCCAAAGCGCGTCCCCTGACACGGTTTCGAGCGTGATCAGATGGGTTGACGTCAACCTCGGCGATATACCGAGTGCAACGGCGAGCTTTACGTCGTTCACCTACCAGGACGCCCAGCACAACGACCTCACCGCTTCGCTGACGGCCCAGCAGCTCGCGGCCATCAAGGCGGTCGAGATCCCGCTGCTCGTTGAGCAAAACCCTCGCAACACCAACATCGGTTCCGCGACCTGGACTTACAGCCTGCCGGATAGCGCCTTCGATTTCCTGGGGGCCGGCGAGACGCTGACGCTGACCTACACGGCGCGCGTCGACAACAATTACGCGCTTCTCAACGAGACCGCGTTCAAGACCTTCACCATCACGATCACCGGCACCAACGATGCGCCGATCGTGACGTCGTTGGCGCAGGCGGCCACGATCACCGAGTTGCCGTGGACGACGCATTCCGCCGTGCCGGATACGGCGCGTGGGACGGTCACCTTCACCGATCCGGACCTAACCGACACCCATACTGTCACCATCACTGGCGTCACCGAGTCAGGCGTTACCACCGGCCTCGCCGACCAGGCGACCGTGCTGAGCTGGTTGTCGCTCGGGGCGCTCACCGATTCGACCGATGGCGTGACGGGATCGCGCTCCTGGACGTTCTCGGCCGCCGACAAGGATTTCGACTACCTCGCCGCCGGCGAGACGCTCACGCTCACCTACACGGTTCAGATCGACGACCACAATGGCGGTGTGGTCACGCTGCCCGTCACGATCACGATCGTCGGCACTGACGACAAGCCGGTGATCACGTCGCCGACGCAGGCCGCTGCGATCGCTGAAGCCCCGGGGGTAACCGGCTCGCTGAAGCCCGACACCGCGTCCGGCACGGTGACCTTCGCCGACGTTGATCTCAGCGACAGCCATAGCGTGACTGTCGCTGATGTGACCGAGTCCGGTGTCACCACCGGTCTTGCCGACCGGGCGACCGTGCTGAGTTGGCTGTCGCTGGGAGCACTCACCGATTCGACCAATGGCGTGACGGGATCGCGCTCGTGGACGTTCTCGGCTGCCGACAAGAATTTCGACTATCTGGCCGTCGGCGAGACGCTGATGTTCGTCTACAGCATCCAGGTCGATGACCATCACGGCGGAGTCGTCACTCAGCCCGTCACGATTACGGTCACCGGCACCAACGACGTGCCCGTCGTCACATCCGCCCCGCAGACGGCTGCGATCACCGAGATGCCGGATACGACCGATTCGTTGAATCCGGGTACGGCCTCGGGCGCGGTGACCTTCACCGATGTCGACCTCAGCGATACCCACACCGTGAGCATCACCGGCGTGACCAAGTCCGGCGTCACCACCGGCCTGGCCGACCAGGAATCGGTGCTGAACTGGTTGTCGCTGGGCACGCTGGGCGATTCGACCAACGGTGTGACCGGATCGAGTTCCTGGACGTTCTCCGCGGCCGACAAGAATTTCGACTATCTCGCCGCCGGCGAGACGCTGACGCTCACTTACACGGTCCAGATCGACGACCATCACGGCGGGGTGGTCACCCAGCCGGTGACGATCACGGTCACCGGCACCAACGACGCACCTGTCGTCACGTCGGCCCCGCAGACCGTAGCCATCACCGAGGTGCCGGACACGACCGGCTCGTCCGCACCGGACACTGCTAAAGGCACGATCACCTTTACCGATCCCGATCTCAGCGACACGCACAAAGTGTCCATCGCTGGCGTGACCGAGACCGGGGCGACTTCGGGCCTGCCCGACCAGAGCGTCGTGATGAGCTGGTTGTCCCTGGGCACGCTAGCGGATTCGACCAACGGTGTGACCGGATCGAGCGCGTGGACGTTCTCCGCAGCCGACAGCAATTTCGACAATCTCGCCGCCGGCGAGACGCTGACGCTCGCCTACACGATCCAGGTCGAGGACGCTCACGGCGTGGTCGATCAGCCGGCCACCATCACCATCACCGGCACCAACGACGCGCCGACGCTCGCCGACCTTGGCACGGTCCTCGCTCCCGCCGCCGACGGCAGCTTCGGCGCGATGGCAGGAACGCTCCATGGGTACGATGTCGATCACGGAGAGACCGCAACGCTGACCTATGGTGCGCTCGATGCATCGCATCAGGCGACGAACACGGCGATCAAGGGCCTTTACGGCTCCCTGACGGTGAACGCCAACGGCACCTACACCTATGTTCCCGATGCGACCGCAATCAAGGCGCTCCCCGCAGGCGCATACACCGACACGTTCGGCATCGAGACCTCCGATGTTCACGGCGCCACGGGTACGGCCACGCTGACGATCGATATCCTCGGCACCGGTGCCGTTCCGGTGCTCAATGTCGACAACCTCACCGTGACGCACGATGCCGTCAATGGCACGGACACGATTTCAGGCCTGACCGTCGCGGATGCGGGCGCCAGCGCCAACGAGACCTTCACCCTGACCGCCGCGACGGCCAACCGGGGCAGCAGCACCGTTACTCCGCCGTCCGATACAGGGCATCTGACCGACATCAATGCGACGCTGGCGTCCGGCCTCACCTATCACGAGGGTGGCGAAGCGCCGACGGACATGGTCACGATCTCCGTGGCCGACAGCCATGGCGCGAGCGATACGGTCAATCTGATCTTCGACGTCCAGCAGAATTCGACCGAACCGGTGACATTGACGGGTACCACCGCCAGGGATGTGCTGTTCGGCATGCCGGGTCATCAGGACCAGTTCGTGTTCGCGCCGAATTTCAATCACGACACGATCATGAATTTCACGCCCGGCCAGGACCATATCGACCTGTCCGCAGTCGTATCGACCGCCGACGCGATCACCTGGTTCAACCAGCACGTTGCAGTCTCGCCGACGAATTCGGCCGATACGCTGATCACGGTCGATGCCACCGACACGATTACGCTGCACGGGGTCACCAAGGCGAGCCTGTCGCAGAACGACTTCATCCTTCATATCGCCTGACCGGCGTGCGGCGCCTGGGGGCGGCGTCGATCGTAAGCTGCCCGCCTTGTGTGCGTCGTGCCCGATTGGAACAAGCTCCCGTGCATGATATCCAGATCGCATGAAACGGCTAAGGGCGATACAGAGATCGTTCGCGCGACGCTTCGGCTATGCGCGGCTGGCGTGCGTGGTGCTGCTGATCGGCATCGCCGCGCTGCGCATCGTGGATCCGGCGCCGGTCGAGGAATTGAGGGTCCGGGTCTTCGACTCGTTCCAGCGCATCGATCCCCGCAAGAAATCGATCCGTCCAGTCACCATTGTCGACATAGACGAGAAAAGCCTGGCCAAGCTCGGCCAGTGGCCATGGCCGCGAACGACCATCGCCGACATCATCATCAATCTGACCAGTCTCGGCGCAGCCGCGATCGGCTTCGACGTGGTTTTCTCGGAGCCGGACCGTCTCAACCCCGACAGGGTCGCGGGTCAGATGCGGTTCATCGACGAGGTCACCAGGAAGCGACTGCGGGAGTTGCCGACCAACGACCAAATCCTGTCCGATGCAATCCGCCGGTCGCGCGTGGTGCTGGGCGAGACGGGGCTCGCGCAAGTGAGGTCGGAGCTCGACGAAACCCTGCCGACGACGGCGTTTGCGACGCTCGGCGAGGAAGCCGAGCCTTTTCTGTACCAGTTTGCCGGCTTGCTGCGAAACGTGCCTGTGCTGGAGCGCGCCGCCGCCGGGCGCGGCCTGTTCACGATCAAGACCGAGCGGGACGGCATCGTCCGGCGGGTGCCGATGGTGATGCGGGCGCAGGGCATGCTGATGCCATCGCTCAGTCTCGAAATATTGCGGATCGTCTCCGGCACGCCGACGGTGCTGATCAAGACCGACAAGGCCGGCGTCAAGAGCATCAATCTGCGAGGGCTTGAGATCCCCACTGATCGCAACGGAGAGCTCTGGGTGCATTTCGCGCGTCAGGATCCGTCGATCTATGTGTCCGCATCCGATGTTCTCGACGGAAATGTGCCGGTCAACAAGATATCCGGCAAGCTGGTGCTGATCGGTACCTCGGCGGTCGGATTGAACGACATCAAGACGACGCCGGCGTCGGCGGCGATGCCGGGCGTGGAGATTCATGCCCAGCTCCTGGAGAGTGCGCTGACCGGGGCTGTGGTGCAGCAGCCGAGCTACGGCATTGCGCTCGAGTTCTTTGGTGCGATGATCGTGGGTCTTCTGGTCATCGCTTTTGCGCCGAAATTCGGACCGGTGACGCTGGTCGCGGTCGGCGGGTTGTTCGCGTCGGTGCTGGTGGGCACATCCTGGTATTTCTACAGCCAGCACCGGCTGCTGATCGATTTCACCTATCCGCTGATGTCGACCACGGCGATCTACCTCACGCTGATCTTCTCCGCCTTCGTGCGCGAGCAGCAGCAGCGCCGGCAGATCCGGACGCAATTCGTGCAGTACATGTCGCCCGCGCTGGTCGAGCAGCTCGCGCAGTCGCCGGAGAAGCTTGTGCTCGGCGGCGAGGAGCGCGAGATGACCATCATGTTCTCCGACATGCGCGGCTTCACCTCGATCTCGGAGACCTACAAGCGCGATCCGCAGGGCCTCACGGCGCTGATGAATCGCTTTCTCACGCCGCTCTCGAATGCGATTCTCGCCCGCAAAGGCACGATCGACAAATATATGGGCGACGCCATCATGGCGTTCTGGAACGCGCCGCTCGACGACAAGGAACACCAGATCAACGCCTGCGAAGCCGCGCTCGACATGCTGGAGAGGGTCGACGAGCTGAATCAGGCGCGCGAGCGGGAGGCGCGCGAAGGCGGTCACATCTACGTGCCTCTCAACATCGGCGTCGGCCTCAACACCGGTACCTGCGTGGTCGGCAACATGGGCTCCGACGTGCGGTTCGACTATTCGGTGTTCGGCGACAGCGTCAATCTGGCGTCGCGCCTGGAGGGGCAATCCAAGGAGTACGGCTTCCCGATCATCGTGGGATCGCAGACCGCGCTCGCGGTGAAGGACAAATTCGCGATCCTCGAGCTCGACTTCATCATGGTGAAGGGCAAGAAGGAGCCCGAGGTGATCTATGCGATCGCCGGCCGCGAGGAGGTGGCGAATTCCGGCCGTTTCCAGCGGTTGCGCAACCTGACCATCGAAATGCTCGCCTGCTACCGCGGCCGCGACTGGGACGGCGCGCTCGCCGCGATTGAGCGCGGGCGCAAGACCGACGAGGCGCAGGCGCTGCAACAGCTCTACAGCCTCTACGAGGCGCGCATCCGCACCTTCCAAAAGGCCCCGCCGCCTGACGACTGGAATGGCGCATTCGCGCTGCTGACGAAGTGACGGGTAAAAACTCGTCATGCGCGGGCGAGAGAAGCGGCCGAAGAGGCTCCATCATTGTGAGCCAATGGTCCGCGCGAACGCGCGCCCGATGACAGGCTCCCGCGGTGCGCGCATTGGCCTCCGACCGCGTGCTGGTGATGTATCTCGGCGAGGTCGTCGAGCTCGGGCCGGTCGATGCGGTCTGGGATGCGCCGGCGCATCCCTATACCCGCGCGCTGCTGGCGGCGATGCCGTCATCGGATCCGGACCGGCGTACCGAGGTGCCGCCGATCTCGGGCGATCCGCCCAACCCGATCGATCCGCCTTCGGGCTGCCGGTTTCACACCCGTTGTCCGTTTGCGGAGCCGCTCTGCGCAATCGGCACGCCAAAACTCAGCGATCTCGATACAATGGGCCATCAAGCGGCGTGCTACAAGGCCATTCCCGGCTCGGGGCACAGCCGCGCGCCGGCAAAAGCACAAGGAGAAAACGCGGCATGACCAGACTCACGCCTAAGGACGTCAAGGTGATCGCGCACGTGGCCGACGTGCCCGCCGATGACGAGGTGGCCAACCGCATCGCCAATTCGATCGGGCCCGCATTCGACGGTTTTGCGCCGATCTCCGGCACGCTGCCCTTCGACCTCGAACCCGCGAGCTTCCTGCTGGCCCAGATCGCACAGGTGTCGAAATGAGCACCGATCCCGCCTTGATGACCCTGACCGCAGTCGCCAAGGCGATTGCCGAGAAGAACGTCTCGTCGCATGAGGTGACGCGCGCCGTGCTGCATCGGATCGCAGAGTGGCAACCACGTCTCAACGCCTATATGGCGATCGAATCGGAACAGGCGCTCGCTGCGGCCACTGAGGCCGACGCTGAGCTGGCGAAGGGCAACAGCCGCGGCGTGCTGCACGGCGTGCCGATGGCGCACAAGGACATGTATTACGAGGCCGGCAGGGTCGTGACCTGCGGCTCGCTGATCCGCCGCGACTTCGTGCCGAAGACGACCGCGACCGCGCTGCAGCGGCTGAAGGATGCCGGCTCGATCCGGCTCGGCTCGCTGCAGATGGTCGAGTTCGCCTACGGCCCGACCGGTCACAATGTGCACTACGGCCCGGTGCACAATCCCTGGAATGTCGATCACATCACCGGCGGCTCGTCGTCAGGCTCCGGCGCGGCGGTCGCGGCGCGCCTGACCTTTGCGGCGCTCGGCTCCGACACCGGCGGCTCGGTGCGCATGCCCGCGCATTTCTGCGGCGTTACCGGCCTGAAGACAACGGTCGGACGCGTCAGCCGCGCCGGCGCGATGCCGCTGTCGCAGTCGCTCGACACCGTCGGTCCCCTGGCGCAGACGGCGGAGGACTGCGCCTTGCTGCTCGGCCTGATGGCCGGCGCTGATACCGAGGATCTCACGGCCTCGAACCAGCCGGTGCCGGATTACATGGCTGCGACAAAGCAGTCGCTGAAGGGTCTCAAGATCGGCGTGCCGACGGCGTTCTATGTCGACGACCTCGATTCCGAGGTAGCGCGCATCCTCGATGAGACCATCGCGACGCTGACGAAGGAAGGCGCCGAAATCGTCAAGGTCGAGCTGCCGGACCAGCGCCAGCTCAGCTCGGCGTCGCAACTGGTGCTCGCAGTCGAAGCCGCCGCCTTCCACAAGCGCTGGATGATCGAGCGGCCGCAGGATTACGGCCCGCAGGTGTTGATGCGGCTGCAGAACGGTCTCACGATTCCGGCGGTCACCTATCTCGAGGCGATGCGCTGGCGCGGTCCTGCGCTGGCCGCGCACAACGCGGCGGTCAGCGGCGTCGATGCGGTGATTGCGCCGTCGTCCCCGGTGCCGGCACCGACGATTGTCGAGAGCGATGTCGGCAATGGTCCGGGTGCCGACGCGGTGCTGCAGCGGCTGACGCGGTTCACCCGTCCGGTCAACTATCTCGGCCTGCCGTCGCTCTCGATCCCTTCGGGCTTCACGAAAGCGGGCTTGCCGGTCGGCATGCAGTTGATCGGCCGCTCCTTCGAGGAGGCCACGCTGCTTCGGATCGGCGCCGCCTTCCAGCGCGCGACCGATTATCACGCAAGGGTGCCGAAACTCGCATGATGGACCTCGTCGAGATCAACAACCTCAACATCCGCTTCACCGGCGATCGCACGGTCCATGCCGTGAACGATCTCATCCTGTCGCTTGGCGAGGGCGAGGTGTTGGGGCTGCTCGGCGAGTCCGGCTCGGGCAAGAGCGTGACGCTGCGGGCGCTGATGCGGCTGTTGCCGAAGAAGCGCACGCAGATGTCCGGCAGCGTCAAGGTGCTGGGCCGGGAAGTGCTGGCGATGGACGACGAGGCGCTGTCTACATTCCGCGGACAGACCGTCTCGATGATCTTCCAGGAGCCGGCGCTCGCGCTCGATCCGGTCTACACGATCGGGCGGCAGATTGCCGAAACCGTGATGCGGCATGAAGGCAAAGCGAACGCGAGGCGATGGCGCGCGCGCTCGAGATGCTGGAAGTGGTACGGATCCCCTCCGCCAAGAGGCGGCTGGAGTCCTATCCGCACGAGATGTCAGGCGGCATGCGGCAGCGCGCGATGATCGCGCTGGCGCTCGCCTGCAAGCCGAAGATCCTGCTCGCGGACGAGCCGACCACCGCGCTCGACGCCACCGTGCAGATCCAGGTCCTGCTCCTGCTGCGCGAGCTACAGCGCAAGCTCGGCATGTCTGTCATTTTCGTCACCCACGACATTCGGCGTCGCCATCGAGATCTGCGACCGTGTCGCGGTGATGTATGCCGGCCAGATCGTCGAGCAGGGCGCGTTGCGCGACATTGTGCGCTCGCCGGTCCACCCCTACGCCAAGGGCCTGTTGGTCTCGACTGTTCATGGCGCGAAGCGCGGGGAGCGGCTGGAGACCATCCCATGCACGCCGCCCGCGCTCGATGCCGCGCCGGCCAGCTGCTCGTTCGCGCCCCGCTGCAGCCTCGCCCAGCCGCGCTGCAGCGAAAGCCTGCCGCCCAACGTGCAGATCGCGCCCGGACGTCTGGCGCGTTGCGTTCTGGCCGAGCCGGCGGTAGCCGCGGTTTAGCTCGCGCGGGCGACGGCGTCGGCGATCCAGCGCCGCACCGCGGGGCGCGCAACTGGGGAACGGCGATCTCGGCGGCGGCGTGGTTCCTCAGGCGCCCGGTCCGGAACATTGTGGCGGACCCCAATCCGAACCTGACCGTCCAATTGTTCCGGCAACCACAGGGCGAGCGGATCGGCGTCCGGGTCGAGGCCCGTTGGCGCCCGGAGGCCGGGCTTGGCGTCGGCAGCGGCGTGTTGCTGGACGTTTATGGCGAGATCGGCCGGGTCTCGATGCCGGTCATTCTCGTGCCTTTTTCCAAGAACAGGGCTCGGTTCGGCGACAAACTAGCCATCATTCCTTCAACTCCCCGTGCCATCACGGACATGCGGTCCGGTTAACGCGACTTAAATGGTGGATGGTCACAAAAATGGACGACGGCCACAAACGTCGGTACAACGTGGCTTTCACATAACCCCTTTTGCAGAGACTGGAATTTATGGCAGCCGTTCCCGCCGTCCGGCGTTCCGAACTCGGTGACGCGCTGCGCGCATGTCGCAGTGCCTTCATTGGCGTTGGTCTCATGAGTTGCATGATCAACCTGTTGTACCTGACAGGTTCGATGTTCATGCTGCAGGTCTACGACCGGGTGCTGCCGAGCCGAAGTGTTCCAACCCTGGTCGGCCTCGTGGTTATCGCCGCCGGCCTTTATATCGCCCAAGGGGTGCTCGATCTCCTGCGCGGCCGGATCCTCGGCCGCATCGGAACCTCACTCGACGAAGCCCTCAACGCACGGGTGTTCGATACCATCATCCGGCTGCCGCTCATGGTCGGCAATCGCACCGAGGGTTTGCAGCCGCTGCGCGACCTCGACAATGTGCGCTCTTTCCTCGGCAGCATGGGGCCCGGCGCATTCTTCGATCTGCCCTGGCTGCCGTTCTACATGGCGATCTGCTTCGCGTTCCATTGGCTGCTCGGCGTCACCGCGCTGGTCGGCGCCGTTATTCTCGTGACGCTGACACTGATCACCGAATACATGTCGCGCACGCCCGCCAAGGATGCGTTGACGCTTGCGGCGCGACGCAACGATATCGCGGCCTCCAGCCGCCGCAA
The DNA here is from genome assembly GCF_029910015.1 of Bradyrhizobium sp. ISRA436. Lineage (NCBI taxonomy): Bacteria > Pseudomonadati > Pseudomonadota > Alphaproteobacteria > Hyphomicrobiales > Nitrobacteraceae > Bradyrhizobium > Bradyrhizobium sp. ISRA436. Next base: position 6,955,085 of record NZ_CP094519.1, on the reverse strand, counting down.
TGCCGAGGTGCTCGTCGCGATGGGCATGGCCGGGCGGATGAACAAGCGCTGGAACGAGGCCAACGAGGACTATCTGGCCGGCAACCAGCGCGCGAGCGACGTCACCGGCGGGCTGGGTGCGGTCGCCAAGGTGCTGCGCATGATGCTGCAGTCGTCCGTGCTCGCAGTCGGCGCCTATCTGGTGATCCACCAGGAGGCGACCGGCGGCATCATCATCGCCGGCTCGATCCTGAGCGCGCGGGCGCTGGCGCCGGTCGATCTGGCGATCGCGCACTGGAAAGGTTTTGTCGCCGCGCGTCAGAGCTGGCACCGGCTCAACCGGCTGCTGCAGCAGATGCCGGCGCGGCCCGAGCAAACCCTGTTGCAGCCGCCGACGAAGAAGCTGGCAGTCGAGGGCGTGACCATGGTCGCACCGGGAGACCAGCGCGTGATCGTGCAGGATGTCAGTTTTGCGGTCGAAGCCGGCAGCGGCGTCGGCGTGATCGGCCCGAGCGGCTCCGGCAAGTCGTCGCTGATCCGGGCGCTGGTCGGGGTCTGGACGCCGGTCCGCGGCAAGGTGCGGCTCGACGGCGCCGCGCTCGACCAGTGGTCGTCGGACGTGCTCGGACGCTATGTCGGCTATCTGCCGCAGGACGTCGAATTGTTCGGCGGCTCGATCGCGCAGAACATCTGCCGCTTCGATCCCGACGCCAAGTCCAACGGCATCATCGCCGCGGCCAAGGAGGCCGGCGTCCACGAGATGATCATCAAGATGCGCGAGGGCTATGACACCCAGGTCGGCGAGCAGGGCAGTGCGCTCTCGGCCGGCCAGGCGCAGCGCGTCGCGCTGGCGCGCGCGCTTTACGGCAATCCGTTCCTGGTCGTACTCGACGAGCCGAATTCCAATCTCGACAGCGAGGGCGACGAAGCGCTGACCCGCGCGGTACGCGCGGCGCGGGAGCGCGGCGCGATCGTCGTCGTGGTCGCGCATCGGCCGATCGGCATCGAAGGCGTGGATCAGCTCCTGGTGTTGAAGGATGGCCGCATGCAGACCTTCGGGCCGAAAGATGTCGTGCTCGGGCAGGTGTTGCAGCGTGTTGCGCCGCCCACGCCGGTCAGGATCGTCGCCGATGCGGGGGCAGCCAAGTCATGACCGATCTCCCGCGCAACGCACATCAGTCGATCAAGAAGCATCTGATCGTCGGCCTGGCTGTGGTGCTGGTTCTGGCCGGCGGCGTCGGCGGCTGGGCCTCGACGGTGCCGATCTCGGGCGCGCTGATCGCGCCGGGCTCGGTGGTCGTCGATAGCAACGTCAAGAAGGTGCAGCATCCGACCGGCGGCGTGGTCGGCGAGATCCTGGCGCGTGACGGCGACACGGTGAAGGCTGGCGACGTCGTGGTGCGGCTCGACGAGACCGTCGTGAAGGCAAGCCTTGCGATCGTGGTCAAGACCTTGAACGGCCTTTATGCGCGCGCCGCCCGCCTCGAGGCCGAGCAGCAGGGCCGTGACAAGATCGTGTTTCCGCCTCAGCTCACTGAGCAGGCCAACGATCCCGACGTTCGCGACGTCATGGCGAGCGAGACCAAGCTGTTCGAGGTCCGGGTGAATGGCCGTACTGGCCAGAAGGCGCAGCTGCGCGAGCGCGTCGTCCAGCTCAATGAGGAGATCGCGGGGCTCGAGGCCCAGGAGCAGGCTAAGGACAAGGAAATTGCCCTAGTGCAGCAGGAACTGGTCGGCGTCCGCCAGCTCTATGAGCAGCACCTGGTGCAGCTCACCCGCCTGACCACGCTGGAACGCGACGCCGCCCGGCTCGCCGGCGAGCGTGCCCAGTACATCGCCTCGCGGGCGCAGGCCAAGGGCAAGATCACCGAGACCGAGCTGCAGATTATCCAGGTCGACAAGGACATGCTTGCCGAGGTCTCCAAGGATCTGCGCGAGGCCAACGACAAGATCGGCGAGTATGTCGAGCGCAAGGTCACCGCGGAAGACCAGCTCCGCCGCGTCGATATCCGCGCGCCGCAGGACGGCGTCGTGCTGCAGTCGACGGTGCATACGGTCGGCGGCGTCATCACCGCGGGCGACGCCATCATGATGATCGTGCCGAAAGCCGACGCACTTTCGGTCGAAGCCAAGGTCAACCCGCAGGACATCGACAAGCTGCAGATCGGCCAGAAAACGCTGCTGCGGCTCTCCGCCTTCAACCAGCGCACCACGCCTGAGCTGAACGGCGTCGTCACCCGCGTCTCCGCCGACACCACCACGGATCAGCGCACCGGGCAGGCCTATTACACCATCCGCGTTTCGATGCCGCCGGAGGAGGTCGCCCGCCTCGGCAGCGAGGTCAAGATCATCCCGGGCATGCCGGTGGAAGCCTTCGTCCAGACCGGCGACCGCACCATGCTGTCCTATCTGATGAAGCCGCTGAGCGATCAGTTCATGCGCTCGTTCCGCGAGAAGTGAGTCTTCCAATCCTCGTAGCCCGGATGGAGCGCAGCGAAATCCGGGAACACTCGCGCCGTAGATGGAGCTGCCCCGGATTGCGCTTCGCTCCGGGCTACGGGGCTGAAGTCAGCGCATGAGATTCTTCAGCAGCAATTCCAGCGCCGCCTTGGCGAATGCCTGCATGTTCGCCTGGCGGTCGCCGCTCGCGGTCTCGAGCGTGATCACCTCGTGCTGCGGGCCGGTGATCGCCATGCAGCTATGGCCGGCGGCGTCGCCGTAGCGGTTGCCAGTCGGGCCGGCTGCGCCGGTTTCCGACGGTCCCCAATCGGTCGAGAGGCGCTCGCGGATCTGGCGCGCGAGCAGTTGCGCGTAGGGCTCGGACGCCGAGCGGATGCCACGCATGGCGTCGTTGGGAATGTCCATCAGCACGCGCCGCGCGTCGCGGGTGTAGATCACGCCGCCGCCGATGAAATAGGCCGATGCCCCGGGTACCGCGAGCAGCGATGCCGAGATCAATCCTCCGGTCGAGGATTCCGCGACGGCGATCGTCTGCTTCTTTTCGATCAGTTTTGCAGCGATCTGCTCGGCGATGGATACCAGCTCAGTCATCGGCGGCCTTTCTGTTGTGCCATGAAAATTCTCCGGGGCGTCCTGCCGTCCTAGCACACCACATCGCCCTCTGCCGAGTTGCCCGCCATCGGCAGGCCTGCTTGAATGCCGTCCAAACAAGTAGGCGTCGCGACGGGCGCGCCGATCAGAGGAAACATCATGACGTCGCCGATCGCGGGCGGGGTAGATTGCGATCTGCATCCCGCCGTGCCTCATCTCACCAGCCTGCTGCCCTATATGAACGACTACTGGCGCGACCAGGTGACGACGCGCGGCATGACGGACCTGATCTCGCAGTCCTATCCGCTCAATTCGCCGATCTCGTCGCGGCCGGACTGGCGGCCGGCGCAGGGCAAGCCGGGCTCGAGCTTGGCCGACATGCAGCGCCAGGCGCTCGACAAGTTCGGCACCGCCTACGGCATCTGCAATCCGCTCTACGGCGTGCAGATGGTGTTCTCCGAGGACATGGCGAACGCGTTCTGCCGCGCGCTGAACGACTGGCTGGCGAAGGAATGGCTCGACAAGGATGATCGCCTGCGCGGCTCGATCGTGATTCCGGTGCAAAGCATCGAGAAGGCGGTCGCCGAGATCGAGCGTTGCGCGCAGGATAAGCGCTTCGTGCAGGTGCTGATGCTGGTCATGGGCGACATGCCGCTCGGCAAGCGCCATTATTGGCCGATCTACGCGGCGGCCGAGCGCCTCGGCCTGCCGATCGGGATCCATGCCGGCAGCGCCTATCACAATCCGCCGACCTCGGTGGGCTGGGGCTCCTATCACATCGAGGATTATGTCGCACAGGCGCAGGCATTCCAGACCCAGCTCACCAGCCTGATCGTCGAGGGCGTGTTCGCGCGCCATCCGAACCTGAAGATGGTGATGCTGGAATCGGGTTTCACCTGGCTGCCGCCGTTCCTGTGGCGACTGCACAAGTTCTGGCGCGGCGTGCGCATGGAAACGCCGTGGGTCGACCGCGCGCCGCTGGAGATTGTGCGCAGCAACATCCGATTCTCGCTGCAGCCGGTCGACGCGCCGCCGGAACCCGATACGCTGAACCGGCTGTTCGACCATATGCAGTCGGACGAATTGCTCCTATTCTCGACCGACTATCCGCATTGGCAGTTCGACGGCGATGACGTGCTGCCGGAGGGATTATCGCCGGATCTCGTGCGCAAGATCATGGTCGACAATCCGCACGCGACCTATACGCGCTTGAAAGTCAAGGAGACGACGCCATGAACGTCCAGCTTCGCGAACCTCCGCAAGCCGCATCGTCCACCGCCATCAAGACCGCGATTGCCGATTGCGACATCCATCCGGCGCGCGCGACGGCGGACGAGCTGTATCCGTTCCTGGCAAAGCGCTGGCACGCGCATCTCGAAACCTTCGGCGTCCATGCCTATCAGGGCATGATGGGCGGACCGCCCTATCCGAAGGCGCAGCCCAACGCCTCGCGCCGGGACGCCTATCCGCCGGAGGGCGGGCCGCAGGGCTCCTCGCTGTCCTTCATGCAGAAGCAGCATCTCGACCCCAACAACGTCGCGCTCGGGGTGCTCAATCCGCTCAACACCGGGCAGGGCATTCGCAACCAGGATCTCGCCGGCGCGATCTGCTCGGCGATCAACGACTGGCAGATCGAGAAATGGACCAGCAAGGATTCGCGGCTGAAGGGCTCGGTGGTCGTCGCCAACGAGGACGGCGTCTTAGCGGCCGCTGAAATCCGCAAGCGCGCGGGCGACAACAACTTCGTCCAGGTCCTCCTGCTCAGCCGCAACGTCGAGCCGCTCGGTCAGCGCCGCTACTGGCCGATCTACCAGGCTGCCGAAGAGGCCGGGCTTCCAATCGGTGTGCATGCCTTCGGCTTTGGCGGAAACCCGATCACCGCGTCGGGCTGGCCGAGCTATTACATCGAAGAGATGGTCGGCCATTCGCAGTGCCAGCAGACAGCACTGGCGAGCTTGGTGCTCGAAGGGGTGTTCGAGCGCTTCCCGAAATTGAAGATGGTGATGGTCGAGGCCGGCTTCGGCTGGGCGCCGTCGCTGGCCTGGCGTCTCGACAAGGTGTTCGAGCGGCTGCACGCCGAGGTGCCGTATCTGAAGCGCAAGCCATCGGACTATATCCGCGACCACATCTGGTGGACGACGCAGCCGATGGAGGATCCGGAAAGCCGCGATCATCTGTTCCAGACCATCGAATGGATCGGCTGGGACAAGCTGTTGTTCGCGACCGACTATCCGCACTGGGATTACGACGAGCCGTCGCGCGTGCTGCCGGCCGGCGTCAGCGACGCCAACAAGCAGGCGTTCTATCTCGACAATGCGAAGAAACTGTACGGTATCGCCTAACATGATCCGGACCCGAAGGGCCGCGCCAGCGCAAAGTGGGAACCGGTTTTCAGAAGAGATCATGGATGAGAGAGACTAATGGCGCGTCATGTGGTTGCCTCGGTGGATGAGCTGCCGCCGGGTTCGCGAAAATCCATCGAGGTCGACGGACGGCCGATCGTGGTCTTCAACGTCAAGGGCGAGTTCTTCGGTCTCTTGAATCGCTGTCCGCATCAGGGCGCCGCGCTGTGCGAGGGCCCGCTGATTGGCTTGGCGTCGTCATCCGATCCCGGCGAGATCGAATATACCAAGCTTGGCGAGATCCTGCGCTGCCCGTGGCACGGCTGGGAATTCGACATCCGCACCGGCCAGTCCTATTGCGACCCTCGCCGCTTCCGCGCGCGCGCCTATCCGGTCAATGTCGAGGCGGGCACGAACCTCGTGAAGGGGCCATATGTCGCCGAGACCATCAAGGTCGCGATCGAGAGCAACTACGTCGTGGTGGAGCTCTGACCGTTCCCGTCATTGCGAGGAGCCAACGGGTCGCGCTAAAGCGCGCCCGATGACACGCTCCGCGACGAGGCAATCCATCATTCCGCATACGCCGAAGCATGGATTGCTTCGCTTCGCTCGCAATGACGAGGACGGAGCTTGCCATGCAGCAGATACCGTAGGGTGAGTTAGCGTAGTATCACCCACCATTTCTCGCGTCGAATGGGAAAGAGGTGGGTTACGCTTCGCTAACCCACCTAAATTCTATTGCCGCACGCCGCTCATCATGGCCTGCCGATCTCGCGCGTAGCGTACCAGCGCGACGAAGCGATAGATGCCGTGCACGAACTTGCCATAGGGCATGGTGATGAACAGCGCGAACACCACGCCGAGATGCAGCGCCAAGAGCGGGCCCATCGCGCCCGTCTCGCGCCAGAGCAGCAGCGCAAGGCCGGTGATGCTGGTCAGGAACAGCATCACGATGAACGCGGTGTCCATGCCCATCCTCTGCTCGTCGACCAGCACGCGGTCGCGCTTCCATTTCTCTGATAGCAGGCCGATCGGGCCGATCACCAGGCCGATGCCGCCGAGCGTGCCCAGCACGACGGGCAGGTCCCACCACGCATACGGCGCCTCGCGTGCCATCAGATAGTGATACAGCGTTCCGACGCAGGTCGCGGCGAAGCAGAGAGCAAAGCCGTAGAAGGTGAAATGGTGAAACAGCTTGCGGCGGTCGGTCGGGCGGTCGTCCTCGTTGAAGCAACCGACCCCTCCGCCGTCGAGATAGCGCAGCTCGCCGGCGTCGCGGATGGCCTGCAGCAGCGCCTTGCTGTCGGTCGTCATGCCGACGGGCTCACCGATGTCGCGCCAGAACGCGCGCACGCCCATCACCAGCGCGAGGATCGCGTAAAGAAAGGCCAGGCCGAACAACAGCGCCATCGCGTTGTGCGGCATCAGCCGGTAGAACGCGCCGGAGCCGGTGTGGATGCCATAGAGCACGCTCGGGTCATTGGCCGCAGCGAAGCCGAAGATGAATGCGGCCACGCTCAGCGCGGCGATCAGGCTGATGACGAGGCCGTTGCGCGCGAATGCGCCGGCGAAGACGCGCGGCCAGGCATAGGCGGCATAGGATTCGGCGCGCGCAATCGCGAGCGTCTTCGGTACATTGACGTTGAATTCGTGCGGCGGCGAGAACTGGCAGTCGGTGTAGCAGGCGCCGCAGGCATGGCAGAGATTGGCGAGGTAGTTGAGGTCGCCGTCGGAGAACGCGCGGCGCATCTCCATCGCGGGAAACACCGCGCACAGGCCCTCGCAGTAGCGGCAGGAATTGCACACCGTCATCAGACGGTCGGCTTCCTGCAAGATCCTCGTCCCGTGCATCTCGCGAGCCTTGTCCTCAGTTCCGCGCATTCTTTGCCGCTTCCCGGCCGGCGACGCGGCCGAACACGCTGCCGATGGTCATGCCGATACCGGCGGCGTAACCCTTGCCCAGCACGTTGCCGGCCATGATCTCGCCGGCGGCGAACATGTTGGCGGAGGGCTTGCCGTCCTTCATCAGCATCCGTGCTTGCTTGTTCACGCGGGTGCCGAGATAGGTGAAGGTGATGCCGGGCCGGACCGGATAGGCGAGGTAGGGCGGCGTCTCGATCTTGCGCGCCCAGTGCGTCTTCGGCGGCGTGATGCCCTCGGTGCGGCAGTCGTCGAGAATGGTGTGGTCGAAGGTGCCGGGCTGTACCGCGGCGTTGAATTCGGTGATGGTCTTTTCCAATGCCGACGGATCGAGCTCGAGCTTGCCGGCGAGCTCGGCAATGGTTTGTCCCGCGATCGGCGGAAACAGTGTCGGCATGAAGCTGGTCACGACGGTCGAATCGAAGATGATGTAGGCGATCTGTTCGGGTTGCGCCGCGACCAGGCGTCCCCAGATTGCATAGCGCTTCGGCCAGATGTCCTCGCCCTCGTCATAGAAGCGCTGGGCGTGCTTGTTGACGACGATGCCGAACACGACCGAATCGTGGCGCGTGATGATGCCGCCGTCGAATTTGGGGGCGCGCGCGTCGATCGCCACCGCATGGCACTGCGTGGGATCGCCGATCTCCTGTACGCCCCTGGCGAGCAGCATCTTCAGGATTGAACCGCGGTTATAGGGCGTGCCGCGGATCAGGAAATTGTCGGCGGCCTCGCCCCAATGTTCCTTCAGCCATTCGATGTTGGCCTCGAAGCCGCCGGCCGCCGCCACCAGGGCGGAGGCGCGCACCTCGGTCTTGCCGTTGACCGGCTGCTTCAACTGAGCCGAGAGGAACATGCCGTCCTCGATCCTGAGATCGGTGACCTCGGCATTGTAGAGGATGTCGACGCCGAGCTGCTCGGCCGTGTGATACAGCGCATTCAGCATGGCGCGGCCGCCGCCGAGGAAGAACGAGTTGGTGCGGCCGAGGCTCAGCGTGCCGCCGAGCGAGGGTTGCCAGCGCACGCCCTGTTCGACGATCCAGTTCAGGATGTCCTTGGACTCGTGGATCATGAAGCGGGCCAGTTCCTCGTCGGTCTGGCCGCCGGTCACCAGCAGCAAATCCTTCCAGAATTCCTCCTCGGTGTAGGGGCCGGTGAGGATCTCGGTCGCCGCGTCATGGGCGCAGCGCATGTTGCGGGTGTGGCGGGTGTTGCCGCCGCGGTAGAACTTCGGCGCGCCTTCCAGCACCAGCACGGAGGCGCCCGCCCGCCTGGCGCTGATTGCAGCACAGAGGGCGGCGTTGCCGCCCCCGATCACCAGCACGTCGAACCTGCGCGTCAGATCAACCATGCACTCTTGTTATCGTTGTCGGCATGGAAAGCAACACGGTCGGGCGGATACCTGATCCGCCCGACCATGCTGCGGAATATCAGGCCGCAACGGTCTCGCGCTGCGCGACGGTCCGGCGGCCGCCCCGATAGACGATCAGCGCGGCGACGATGCCGAGCGCCGCCGCGCACATCAGCCAGAAGCCCGGCGAGGCCTTGTCGCCGGTATGCTGGATCAGCCAGGTCGAGGCAAACGGCGTGAACGTGCCGAACAGCCCCGCCGCCAGCGCAAAGGCCAGCGAGAAGCAGGTGGTGCGGACGTGCGCCGGCACGATCTCGACCAGGCAGCCGAGCATGGTGCCGCTGTAGACGCCGAAATAGAACGAGAACATCATCTCGACCGCCAGCATCTTGCCGAACGTCGGATCGGTGACGAGCCAGTGCAATGCCGGATAGGCGGTCACGAAGGACAGACCTGCGATCGCGAGCAGCACCGGCTTGCGGCCGAGCCGGTCGGAGACCGCGCCGCCGACCGGATTCCAGATGAAGTTGGTCACCGCGACCAGCAGCGTAACCAAGAGCGCATCCCGGGTCGTCAGCTTCAGCACGCTCTTGCCGAAGGTCGGCGTATAGACCGTGACGAAGTAGAAGATGGTGGTGGTCAGCACCGCGATCATCATGCCCAGCACGACGATGCGCCAGTTCGCGATCGCCGATGCGAACACCTCGCTTGCCGTCGGATGCTTCTTCATCGCCAGGAATGCGGGGGTTTCTTCCAGCGTCCGGCGCAGGAAGAAGATCACCGGAATGATCAGGCAGCCTACGAAGAACGGGATGCGCCAGCCCCAGGCAGCGACGGTGTCGGCCGGCATGCTCTCGTGGAGCAGATAGCCGAGAATCGAAGCGACGAAGATCGCCACCTGCTGGCTCGCCGACTGGAACGAGGTGTAGAAACCGCGGTTGCCGGGCGTGGCAATCTCCGCGAGATAGACCGAGACGCCGCCGAGCTCGACACCGGCGGAGAAGCCCTGCAGCAGTCGGGCGATCAGGACGATGATCGGCGCGGCAATGCCGATCGTCGCATAGCTCGGGCAGAACGCGATCACGATGGTGCCGACGGCCATGATCGAGAGCGTCACGATCAGGCCCTGGCGGCGGCCGATACGATCGATATAGGCGCCGAGCACGACCGCGCCGACCGGGCGCATCAGGGCGCCGAGCCAGAACACTCCGAACGCGTGGAGCAGCGCCGCAGTCTCGTTCCCGGAGGGGAAGAAGGCCTTTGCAATCGCCGGCGCATAGAAGCCGAACAGGAAGAAATCGAATTGCTCGAGGAAATTGCCGCTGGTCGCACGCAGGATGGCCCCGATGCGCGACTTGATCTGCGGTGATTGCGATGGATTCGACTGCGACATAACGCCCTTTCCTCCCCGTGGCAGAAGGGCTGACGAAAATTGTCCCGCCAGCCAAGGCAGTTAGCCGCCTTATGCGACAATTTGGCACGCCTGTCCGGCGCGACCAACCCGAAAACGCGTCCGAACCATCGAAAAAGAGCCGTAGTGGAAAACGCCTCGACGCAGCGTGCGCGGCATCAGGCCGTGGCGCGCGCGGTCGCGCTGAGCCAGTTCCGGAATGCCGCGAGCTTGGGCGTATCCGCCCGTCCCTGCGGGGAGACCAGATAGAAGCCGGCGTCTGCCGGCAGCGTGATCTTGAAGGGAACCACGAGGCGGCCCTTGGCGATGTCGTCCTTCACATAGGAGGTTCGGCCCATCGCGACGCCGATCCCGTCGATCGCGGCCTGGACCGTGACAAAGGTGAGGTCGAAGGTAATGCCCGGCTGCTTCGATATGTCGGTCGGCAGTCCGGCCGCGGTCAGCCACAGCCGCCAGTCGTCGCTGTTGGTGTTGCTGGTGTGCAGCAGCACGTGATCCCGGAGGTCCTCCGGACATTTCAGCGGCTTGCTTCCCTGCAGCAAGGACGGGCTGCACACCGGAAACAGTTCGTCCGCCATCAGCCACTCGGCGCGCAGGCCGGACCATTGGCCACGGCCATAGCGGATCGCGGCGTCGACCTTGTCACGCTGGAAATCGACCAGGCTGGTCGAGGTGGTGATGCGGACGTCGATGCCGGGATGCGCCTCCTGGAATGCGGAGAGCCGCGGCAGCAGCCATTTTGCGGCAAGCGAGGCGAGGGTGGAGACGGTCAGTACGTGGCCGTCGTCCCTGCGCAACAGCCGGTCGGTCGCAAGCCGCAGGTCGTTGAAGGCGGCGCGCACACCGGGAAGGTATTCGGCGGCTTCCGGCGTCAGGCTGAGCGAACGGTTCTGCCGGACGAACAGGCGGACGCCGAGCTCTTCCTCGAGCCGCCGGATCTGATGGCTGATCGCGGTCTGCGTCACGTTCAGCTCCGATGCCGCGATCGTGAAGCTCATGTGCCGCGCGGCGGCCTCGAAAGCGCGCAGCCCGTTCAGCGAAGGCAGTCGGCTGGTCATTCCGGGATGGCTCCCAAAGCATGACTTTAATTCATGCGAAACGGTACAAAGTGTCGTTTGTGGAAAGCTGCGACTCCACCAATATTACCGCCAACAGGTTACCGATAGGAGCCGTGAATGTCCATTTTTACCAATGAATCGATGACAAATCATCATGCCCATGGCTTTTTGGACCAGGTCAACGAGACCCTTCATGTGTGGTGGGACCGCTACGAGCGCCGGCGCGAGCTGGCCCAGTGGTCGGACCGCGACCTTCACGACATCGGCGTATCCCGGAGCGACGTGGCTTTCGAAACCGAAAAGCCGTTCTGGCGGGCCTAACAAGGACGCCTTCGCCGGCGTCGCCTCCGATGAGGGGCGCCGGCCAATTTCTTCACCCCCGAGGAGCGTGTCATGGCTGCGCTGCGTCTCGACGATCTCAAGCAATATTCCGACGTGCTGCGTGCGAAGGACGGTCGCGAGATCAAGGTGCGCTTCGTCGAGCCGCGCGATCGCGAGGAGCTGCAGAGCTACATCCGTTCGCTCTCCGCGAGGGCGCGCTACAACCGCTTCCTGGGCGCGATGAGAGAGCTGCCGAAGATGGAGCTCGAGCGTTTCATCCACGTCGGCGAGGCCGACCGGTTCACGGTGGTCGCGACGATGGTGGTCGACGGCTTCGAAACCATCGTCGGTGAAGCCCGCTACGCCTTCCATGCTGACAGGTCGAGCGTCGAGTTCGGCCTGTCAATCGACGACCGGTGGCAGGGCCACGGCATCGGCAAGGCGCTCTTGAAAAATCTCGAATGCCGCGCGGCGTCCTTCGGAGCCGGGCGCATCTTCGGCGACATTCTGCGTTCCAACGCGACCATGATTGGGCTTGCCCGCAAGTCCGGTTACGCCTTCACGAACAGCCCCGGCAACTGGAAGCTGGTGCGCTTCCAGAAGGATATCCACGTCAAACCACAAGAAAGTCCCTGTGCCAGCTGGCGGCTCGCCGCCGCTTCCCGCATGGCCGCGACGTCCTCGCTTGCGGTTTGATACACTGCGCCCGGTTCTGGCCCCTCCAGAACCGGGCCTTTTTTTGTAGCCAACCTGTTGCCGTAACCTCTGCTCGTCAAGCGCGGGCCTGACCCGCGCATCCATCTAAAGAAGGCGCATCTTGCGCGATAGATTGCGGGGTCAAGCCCGGCAACGACGGTCAGGCGTCCTTCGCAAAGTCAGTCGAGGTCGCCACGGTGCGCCATTCCGTCAGCTCCTTCGCGACAAGCGCGTTCTTGGCCTCGATGCGCTCCACCGTGTCGCTACCGAGCGGCAGCCGCAGCGGCGGCTTTTCGGCGTTGACGAGCCGAAGCATCGCGCCGGCGAGCTTGCGCGGGTCGCCGCGCTGGCCGTGGTTGAAGTCGGCGGCAAGCGCGCGGGTTCTGCCGACGCTCGCATGATAATCATCGATCTGTTGCGCGGTGCGCGACAGCGAGCTCTCATCCAGGAAGTCGGTGCGGAAGAAGCCGGGTTCGACCACCGTCACCTTGATGCCGAGCGGAGCGACTTCGCCGGCCAGCGCCTCGCTGATGCCTTCAACCGCGAACTTGGTCGCGCCGTAGACGCCCCATCCGGGATAGCCGGCGTAGCCGCCGACCGACGAGATGTTGATGACATGGCCGGACCGCTGCCGGCGCATATGCGGCAGCACCGCGCGCGTGACGTCGAGCAGGCCGAACACATTGGTGCCGAACAGTCGCTGGGTTTCCGCCGCGCTCGCCTCCTCGATCGCGCCGAGCAGGCCATAGCCGGCATTATTGATCAGGATATCGATGCGGCCGAATCGCTTGACCGCTTCGCCGGCGGCGGCATGGGCCTCGGCCTCTTTGGTGACGTCGAGCCTGACGGCCAGCAGCCGCTCATGCTGGCCGAGGCGGGCGGTGACGGTTGCGGGATCGCGCGCGGTGGCAACCACCGCATCGCCTGCCTTGAGCGCCGCTTCGGCGATCAAGGCGCCAAAACCCCGGGAAGCTCCTGTGATGAACCAGACACGCATGATCTTGCCCTTTCCTTTGGTGGCCGGCGCGATGCCGGCCTGGGCAAAGGGATAGCGCCTGGTCAGTGATGAGATAATCAGATATATATTCGTAAGGCTGATGAGGAAAATTCATTAATGCGGATCAATCCCTCCGACCTCGCCACCTTTCTCGCCATCGCCCGCCACAAGAGCTTTCGCGCGGCGGCGACCGAGCTTGGCGTGTCCGCGTCGGCCCTCTCGCACGCGCTGCGCAACATCGAGGAGCGGCTCGATCTGCGCCTGATCAACCGCACCACCCGCAGCGTGGCACTGACCGAAGCCGGCGAGCGGCTGTTCGCGCGGATCAGTCCAGCGTTTCGCGACATCGACGATGCGCTGGAGGACCTCAACAATTTCCGTGGTCGCCCGGTGGGCACGCTGCGCTTCACCGCGGCGCGCCAGTCGGCACAGCTGGTGCTGCTGCCGATCGTCACGCGCTTCCTGAAGGCGTTTCCCGATGTCAGTGTCGAGGTCATGATCAACGACGCGTTGATCGACATGGTCGCTGCCGGCTTCGATGCCGGCGTGCGTTTCGGCGAGACGATTGCTGCCGACATGATCGCCGTCCCGATCGGTCCGCGGCATCGCTTTGCCGTGGTCGGCTCACCCGCTTATTTTAGGACGCACAAGCCGCCGATCACGCCGTACGACCTGAAAGGTCTGCCCTGCATCCGCTACCGCTTCACCAGCGGCGTGGTTTATCGCTGGGAGTTCGAGCGCGGCGGCATCGAGGTGGATATCGACGTCGCGGGACCGCTGACGCTGAACGACCAGGACCTGATGGTCGACGCGGCGCTCGACGGGGCAGGGCTCGCCTACGTGTTCGAGGCGCAGATCGACGCGCTGATTACGAAACGCAAGCTGGTGCGCGTGCTCGCCGACTGGTGCCCGGCCTATCCCGGCTTCTTCCTCTATTACCCGAGCCGCCGTCAGCTGCCGGCCGCGCTGCGCGCCTTCGTGGATTTCGCGCGCTCTCCGAATCCGTAGCCCGGATGGAGCGAAGCGCGATCGGGGATCAGTCTCTCTTGGGGGGAGCCCTGTCCCGAATTTCGCTGCGCTCCATCCGGGCTACGCGCTCCTCATACGCGGGCTCGACCCGCGCATCCATCGAACAAAAGCGTCTCTTTGCGAGGGATTGCCGGGTCCAAGCCCGGCAATGACGGGTGACCAAGCGGCCACTCAGTTGCCCCGAAACACCGGCTTGCGCTTGTCGATGAAGGCCTGCACCGCTTCCTTGTGATCGGCCGTCGTGGTCAGCCGGATCAGCCGTTCGGCCTCATGATCGCGCGCGGTGGCGAAATCGAACAGCAGCGCTTCATCCAGATTGTCCTTCATGTAGCGCAGCGCCAGCGTCGGGCCCTCGGCCATCGCCTTGGCGAGTGCGAAGGCTTCCTCCTGCAGCGTCTCGTCCGGCACCACGCGGTTGACGAGGCCGATCTGCTCGCATCTGGCGGCATCGACCTTCCCGGCCGTGAACATCAGCTCGCGGGCGCGTGCAGTGCCGACTAGGCGCGTGAGCAGCCAGGCGATGCCGTAATCGCCGCTCAGCGCCACGCGCAGATAGCCGGTCGACACGAAGGCCGATTGCGCGGCGATGCGGAGGTCGCAGGCCATCGCGAGCGCGAGCCCGGCGCCGACCGCGGGGCCGGGCAGCGCGGCAATGGTCGGCTTGCGCACCGAGGCGAGCGCACCGGTGAGCAGGCGCTGGCGTTCCTGCAGATCGGCGACCTTGTCCTCATAGGACATGTCGAGCTTCTTCGGGTCGCGATGCGCGCCCATGCCCTTGACGTTGCCGCCGGCGCAGAACGCCTTGCCGGCGCCGGTGAGCAGCAGCACGCCGACCTCGGGGTTCTCGCCGCAGGTCCTGATCATCGTGCGCAGCGCCGGCGTCAGATTGTCCGACATCGCATTGCGCACCTCGGGGCGGTTCAGCGTGATGACGGCGACGCGGTCGCGGATCACGCAGAGCAGTTCGTCGGTGCCGGTCTCGATCTTGATTTCGCTGGTCATGTTTCCTTCCCGAGGGCTGATCGTTGCCGTCATCGCAAGGAGCCAACGGGTCGCGCGAATGCGCGCCCGATGACAGGCCCCGCGACGAAGCAATCCACTCCTCAGCTTGTGGCGATATGGATTGCTTCGCTCCGCTCGCAATGACGGATGCGGCGGATCGTTTCGCGGACGTTACGCTAGTTACATGACTTCCGTCATCTCAAAACTTCTCAACCCAGGGCCGCAATTCGAGCTCCCAGCTCCAGGCGCTGCGCGGTTGCTGCAGCACGCTCCAGTAACTCAATGCAATCGCGTCGGGATCGAGCATGGAGTCCGGCCGGTCGGCGGGCTCGGCGCGAGCCGCGCTGCGGATGCCGCCATCGATCACGAAATGCGCGACATGGATGCCTTGCGGCGACAATTCGCGCGCCATGCTCTGCGCCAGGCCGCGCAACGCGAACTTGCCCATCGCGAACGGCACCGATTGCGCGTAGCCCTTCACGCTGGCGGACGCACCGGTGAACAGGATCGCGCCCTTCTTGTTCGGCAGCATGCGTTTCGCAGCTTCCTGCGCCACCAGGAAGCCGCCGAAGGCGGAGACCGCGATCGCCCGCTCGACCTCTGATGGCACCAATTCGACGAATGGACCGCGCATGCGGCCGGAGGCGTTGTAGACCACGAGATCGGGCGTCCCGATCTCGCGCTCGACGAGGCCGAACAGCCGTTCCACGTCCTCGACCTTGGTGGCATCGCAGGCATAGGCGCGCGCGCCGGTCTCGGTGCAGAGCGCGCCGAGCTTCTCGATGCTGCGCGCGGCCAGCGCCACGCGAATTCCCTCCCGCGAAAATAGCCGTGCGAGCGAGGCGCTGAGCCCCTCGCCGGCGCCGACGATCAGGGCGATCTTGTACTTTGGCATGTCCATTGGGCTTTCCTTTGCTCTGCCGGAAGAGGATAGTCTGCCTGAAGAGATGAGCAACAAAGCCGGGAATTCAATGCAGCCGCTCAAGCAGGACCTTAAGCCGTCATACGCCAGCCAGCCGGGGCTCCTGGCTCCCGATACCACAGGCATGAACTTCTACCGGGCCGACCCCGCGCTGACTGATCTGCTGAAACTGCATTTGCCCGATGCGCTGTTCCGTCACATCGAGCCGCATCTCGACCGGCTCGGCGAACTCGCCGGCGGCTATCTCGATGAATGCGCGAGGCTCGCCGACAGGCATACGCCGGTGCTGCACCAGCGCGACAAATTCGGCCGCGACGTGCAGCACATTGAGTACCACCCGGCCTATCGCGAGATCGAGAAAGTTGCCTTCGGCGAGTTCGGCATTCACGCGCTGTCGATCCGCAAGGGCATCATGGGCTGGCCGGACAAGTATCCCGTCGTTGCCAAGCATGCCTTCACCTTCCTGTTCAACCAGACCGAATTCGGCATGGGCTGCCCGATCAACGTCACCGATGGCTGCGCCAAGCTCTTGGCGAAGTTCGGCAGCGAGGCGTTGAAGGCGAAATATCTCGACGGCCTGACGCAAACCGACATGAGCACGCTGACGCAGGGCGGCCAGTTCATGACCGAGAAGGAGGGCGGCTCCGATGTCGGCACGCTGGCGACGCGGGCCGTGCAGGAGGGCGATCACTGGCGGCTTTATGGCGAGAAATGGTTTTGCTCGAATGCCGATGCCAAGGTGGTGATGTTGCTGGCACGCCCCGAGGGCGCAGGGCCGGGCACGCGCGGTGTCGGCCTGTTCCTGATGCCGCGTTTCCTCGACGACGGCTCGCAGAACCACTACCGGATCGTGCGCCTGAAGGACAAGCTCGGCACCCGCTCGATGGCCTCGGGCGAGATCAAGTTCGATGGCGCGATCGCCTATGCCGTCGGCAAGCTCGATCGCGGCTTCGTGCAGATGGCCGAGATGGTGAACTCGTCGCGGCTTTCCAACGGCGTCAAATCCACCGCGCTGATGCGCCGCGCTTGGCACGATGCCATCACGGTCGCGAGGGGACGCGTGGTATTCGGAAGCCGCATCATCGACCTGCCGCTGGCGCGGCGGCAGTTGATGAAGATCATGCTGCCGACCGAGCAGGCGCTCTCGATGAGCTTCCTGACTGCGGACGCGCTCGACCGCGCCGAGGCCGGCAGCCAGGACGCCGCGACGCTGCTCCGTATCCTCACGCCGACCTTGAAATTCCGCGCCACCCGCGACGCCCGAAAGATCTGCGGCGATGCGATGGAGATGCGCGGCGGCATCGGCTACATTGAGGAGTTCGTCACGCCACGGCTGTTGCGCGACGCGCATCTCGGCTCGATCTGGGAGGGCACCGGCAATATCGTCGCGATCGATGCGCTAAAGCGCGCGGTCGGACGCCATGGTGCGGACAGTGCGCTCGCGGCCGATTTGCACGCACGGTTGGACGACAGCCCCGATATCCCGCAGGCCTGGCGCAACAGGCTGCGCGATCTCAGCGACCGCGCCGTCGTGTTTGCGCGCGAGGTCGCAAGTCGCATGGACAACGAGGGCGATGCGCGTCGTGCCACCAGCCTGCTCTATCATGTCGCAAGCGCGGTTGCGCTGGCGTGGGAGGGCGGACGCATTCACGAGATGCGCGGCGATGCGCGCCGGCTCCTGCTGTCGCGGATGGTGATCGACCACCGCGTGATGCCGGGCGATCCGTTCCGGCTAACGGAAAATACCGTTCAGCGCACGATGACCGAGCACCTGCTCGGCGATCGCGCTGTCGGCATGGCCGAGGTTGGCGAATTGCTCGTCGCAGCGTAGGCTCACCCGTGGCCGCAGTTCACCTCTCCCATCGGGAGAGGTCGGATCGCGCTAGCGATCCGGGTGAGGGGTATCGCTCTCTCGATAGTTCAACCCCTCACCCGGACCGCATCTTCGATGCGCTCCGACCTCTCCCAATCGGAGAGGTGGAGAGCGTACGCAACGATAAACACGAGAGGAAATTCCGATGAAGGCCGCCGTCCTGCATGAAGTCAACAAGCCGCTGGTGATCGAAGACGTCAGCGTGCCCAATCCGGGGCCGCGCGAGGTCCTGATCCGCACCGCGGTCGCCGGCCTCTGCCACTCCGACCTGCACTTCATGGAAGGACTGTATCCGCATCCGCTGCCGGCCGTGCTCGGTCATGAATCGGCCGGCGTGGTCGAGAAGGTCGGCTCCGACGTCAACTACGTGAAGCCGGGCGATCACGTTGTCACCTGCCTGTCGGTGTTCTGCGGCACCTGCGACAACTGCACCACCGGCCGCACCGTGCTGTGCACCGATACCACGGTGAAGATGCTGCCCGGCGCATCCAATCGCCTGCAGTGGAACAGGCCGGAGAAGCTCAACCAGTTCCTCAATCTCTCGTCCTTCGCCGAGCAGATGCTGGTGCACGAGAATGCCATCGTAAAGATCAAGAAGGAGATGCCGCTCGATCTCGCAGCGCTGATCGGTTGCGGCGTCATCACCGGCTATGGCGCCGTGGTGAACACCGCGAAGGTGACCGCCGGCGAGACGGTGGCGGTGATCGGCTGCGGCGGCGTCGGCATGGCCGCGATCAACGGCGCGCAGATCGCGGGCGCCGGCCGCATCATCGCGATCGACACCAATCCGGCCAAGCTGCAACTCGCGACCAAGCTAGGGGCCACCGATATCGTCGATCCCGCGAACGGCGACGTCGTGCAGCAGGTGCGCGAGCTGACCGGCGGCGGCGTGCATCATTCCTTCGAGGTGCTCGGCCGCAAGGACACCGCCGAGCAGGCGTTCGGCATGCTCGCTGCCGGCGGCACCGCGACCATCGTCGGCATGATCCCGTTTGGCCAGAAGATCGAGCTGCACGGCTTTGACTTCCTGCGCGAACGCCGGATCCAGGGTTCGTCGATGGGCTCCAACCACTTCCGCGTCGACATGCCGCGTCTCGTCGATTTCTACATGCGCGGCAAGCTGCATCTGGAGGACTGGATCTCGGCCAAGCTGAAGCTCTCGGAAATCAACGAAGGCTTCGCCAACATGAAGGCCGGCAAGACGCTGCGCAGCGTGATCGTGTTCGACAGTTAGGGAATTTGTCGTCGCCCGGCTCGACCGGGCGCCCCAGTACGCCGCGGCGGAAGTTGTGTGAATCAACTGCGGCCGCGGAGTACTGGATGCCCCGCATGAAGCGGGGCATGACGGCGGAGCGTGTCGCTGCGAGCGTGGCCCTTACCGCGCTACGTGCGCCGATACCGCAAGCCACTTTCCGTTCTGTCTGGCCCAGCAATCGGTGTAACGGCCATGCGCGGGCTGGCCGTCCGCGCCGATGTAGCTCGTTTGCGCGTGGATGATGGCGAAATCGCCGAGGATGCGAATCTTGACGTCCTCGGCCTTCAGGCCCTTGATCTTCACCGGGATCGCCGTCTGCTTCAGGAAGGCAGCGCGATCGACAAGGCTCTTGTCGGGATTGGTGCAGTAGAAATCCTCCGCCAGGATCTCGTCGAAGCGTTTGACGTCGCAGTTCTGAACGGAGTCGACGTAGTCCTTGTTGAGCTTCGTCAGCTCCTCGATGTCGTTGTTCATTATTGGTCCTCCCGGTTCATGCCACCGTCATTGCGAGGAGCTCGCGACAAAATTGCAAGGCAATTTTGCGCTGAAGCGACGAAGCAATCCGCCTATGCGGAGAGATGAATTGCTTCGCGGAGCCTGTCATCGGGCGCGCATTCGCGCGACCCGTTGGCTCGCAAATGACGGCGCGGCCTTGGTCAATCGTCGAACATCTTCGGCGGCACGAACCCGCCGAAGTCGCGCTCGATCAGTTCGGCGAGCTTCAGGGGTGTGCGGTCTTCCAGCCAGGGGCCGACGATCTGCACGCCGATCGGCAAGCCGTCGGGCGCGAAGCCGGTCGGGATTGCGGTCGAGGGCAGACCGGGCAGGGTCGCGATCCCGGGCCAGGCGAGCTGGTCGGTGTAGACCTGCGGTTCGCCGTCGATCATGATCCGCCGCTGCTCCTGGTCGGGCGAATGATCGTGCGGATAGGCCGGGGTCGGCATGATTGGGCAGATCACCGCGTCGAACGGCTTGAACAGCTCGCGCCATTGCGCGCGCAGGCGAGCGCGGGCGCCGTCGGCGATCACCCAGTCGCGATGGCTGAGCGCGATGCCGCGCAGGCGCTCGGCCTGCAGGCTGGTGTTGCTGGCCGGCAGCGCCGCCGCTGCCGCGCATGCACCGGCATACACTTCCGGGGGGAAGGTTGCGCCGAGGAACGACAGCAGCATGCGCATATAGAGACGCGAGGAGGCCGCGAAATCCGGCAGCAACGGGCTCGAGCGCGAGACCTTGGCGCCGGCCTTGTCGAGGTTGCTGGCGAGCTTGTCGATCATGCCGCGGATCGTTTTGTCGGTCGGCAGCACCGGATCGGTGTCGATCACGAGAATACGGAAATCCTTCAGCGACGCATGCCGCGCAGCCGGCAGCTCGAGGCGGTAAGCCTTGCCCGCCTCCAGCGGATCGGGGCCGGCCATCACGTCAAGCAACAGCGAGAGGTCGGCGGCGCCGCGCGCCATCGGGCCGATCACCGAGAGATCACGGTCGAACGGCAGCGGCGGCAAAGGCGGCGGCGTGTGGCCGCGCGAGGGCAACAGCGCGAA
The DNA here is from genome assembly GCF_029910015.1 of Bradyrhizobium sp. ISRA436. NCBI lineage: Bacteria > Pseudomonadati > Pseudomonadota > Alphaproteobacteria > Hyphomicrobiales > Nitrobacteraceae > Bradyrhizobium > Bradyrhizobium sp. ISRA436. Next base: position 6,934,340 of record NZ_CP094519.1, on the reverse strand, counting down.
GGTCGGCTTGTGCGCATAGATGCCGCAATGGAAGCCGGGCACGCGCAGCGAGCCGCCGATGTCAGAGCCGAGCGACAGCGCACCGTAACCTGTGGCCAGCGCCGCCGACGATCCGCCGGACGAGCCGCCCGGCGTACGGCCGAGATCGTAGGGATTGTTGGTGGTGCCGTAGACATCGTTGTAGCTCTGCCAGTCGGCGAGGTTGAGCGGTACGTTGGTTTTGCCGAGGATCACGCCACCGGCATCTTTCACCCGCGTGATCGAGAGCGCGTCTTCGACCGGGGTGAAATCCTTCTGTGCGGGATTGCCCCAGGTCGTCGGCAATCCTGCGACATTGAAGGATTCCTTCACGGTCATCGGGATGCCGAGCAGCGGCCGGTGCTCACCGCGCGCGATCGCGGCGTCGGCGGCGCGGGCCGCAGCAAGGCCGCGCTCGAAATCGCGCACGCAAATCGCGTTGATCTTGGTGTCATGGCGTTCGATGCGGCTGATCGCGTCCTCGGCCAGTTCGACGGCTGACACTTGCTTTGCCTTCAGCGCCGCCGACAGTTCGACGGCGGTCTTGAAACTCCATTGCGATTTGGCCATGGTGCGCTCCATTGTTCGGGCGTGATCATGCTCAGAATGGAGCAGGCGAGCAAGGCCAGCTTGATCGCAATTGCGCGGCCGGTCGAGAGCGTTTTCGGTTCTGATTGAATCAGAACCGAAGCTCAAGATTCTTGCTTTGACGCGTTTTCTTCACGCGAACCGGCATCCACTTCGCTCGAAAAAGCGCTCTAGTTTGGGAGCATGCGGTGCATGACGCGATCGCGGTAGATCAAGAGATGCGCCAGCGCCGCCGCGACGTGGAGGCCGATCAGAACCAGCAGAGACCATTCCGCGACCTGGTGCAGCCCGTCGATGGCCTTGTCGGCCGCGGCGTTGTCCGAGGCGAGCATCGGCAGCGGCAACATGTAGAAGAACGACACTGACCAGCCCCGGAACGATGCGAACAGCCAGCCGGTTACGGTCGTCGCCAGTACAAGCAGATAGAGCATCCAGTGCGCGACCCAAGCACCGATCCGCTGCCACGCTGGAAGCGACGGCTCGGCGAGGACCGGGTGTGTCAAGCGCCAGATCAATCGTAGCGCGATCAGGGCGAGGATCAGGATGCCGAACGAGATGTGGAACGTCATCGCGGCTCCTGGGGTCTGACCGCGATGGATGTCCGGCATCAGCCAGCCGATCGGATACTGCACGGCCAACAAGCCCACGATGGTCCAGTGGAAGAGCTTTGCGGTGGTGTCGTAGGACAGGCGGCTCATGGGTATTCCAGACGTGGAGGATTGGACCGATCCGAATAGGGCGTGGTACGTGCCGAAAGATACGCCATCGGATTGATCGGGCCGTTCGCGCTTGTGCGCTCTCCCGAACTCTCCCTGGCTCCGGGTACCGGAAACGCATAGCCGATAATGGTCTTGACGACGAATCGGTCAGAGGCCGGCGTGAGGCCGTAGCCGATGCCGAAATCGACGTCGACATCGCCGAGCTTGAAATCGGTCACCGCGAACAGCGTATGCTGTTGCTTGGCGAGCGGACTGAAGTCGCCGATCTTGCCGAAGTAGGCGTAATATTCGAGGCCGACATACACATCGTCCTTCAGCTTGCGCGCCACGCGGGCGGCCGGTGCGAAATCCGCCTCGCCATATTTGCCGAAGCCGACATCGATGATCGGGTTGACGATGAATTCATAGTCCTCGTTGCGCACGCCGATGATCGGCCGGATCTCGAGAACCCCAGCGAGTCTGCGCAAATTTCGGCATCTCGTAGCTGAGTTCGAAATTGACGCCGTAGAACAGGTTGCGCTTGTCGGCGTTCGGCGAGACGAACAGCGTGCGCAGCTTGAAGGCATCGGACAGGAACTGCCGGTCCTGCACGGAAAACGGCAGATAGAGTCCGACCTCCCACCAGTCGGTCATGCCATAGGCGAATTCCGGCGTGCCGTTGAGGCTGTGGTTGGAGCGAAAGCCGCCGCGGAAGGGTGGGTCCTTCTGCCCGATACCGACATAGTTGAGGTGCTGTTGGACGGTGAACTGGCCAGGCTCGGCGATGCCGGCATTGTAGACCTGGATCTCGTCGGTTGCCTTCGCACTACGGTTGCATCCGAGCGCGGCCAGCATGGTCAGCGCGGCGCCGGCCAGGAATCCGTGTTGGCTGAGACTGCACATCGGCAATCTTCTCTACGCCGCTCCGATCAATATGCCGACGGCCAGCACGATCGCGCCGCCGAGCACGATCTGGAACACCGCCTGCAGGAACGGCGTGTCCATGTAGCGTGCGCGGATGAAGGCAATCGCCCACAACTCGAAGAATACGACGATGCCGGAGATCGCGGTCGCGATCCAGAATGCATTCGGCCAGGAGTCGGGAACGAGATAGGGAATTGTGTGGCCCAATCCGCCGAACGTCGTCATCAGGCCGCAGGTGAGCCCACGCAGCCAGGGCGAGCCGCGCCCGGTCAGCGAGCCGTCGTCGGACAACGCTTCCGCAAAGCCCATGCTGATGCCGGCGCCGATCGAGGCGGCAAGGCCGACCAGAAAGGTCTGGAAGTTGTGATGCGTGGCGAAGGCGGCGGCGAACAGCGGCGCCAATGTCGAGACCGAGCCGTCCATCAATCCGGCGAGGCCCGGCTGCACATATTGCAGCACGAACATCCGCCGCCGTGTGCGATCTTCCGCCGCGCGCACGTCGGGCTTGAGGATCTCGCCGGTCAATTGGACCGCGAGCTTCTCGTGGCTCCTCTCTTCCTCGGCGAGATCGCCGAGCAGGCGGCGCACCCCGACATCCTCGGCCTTTTCGGCGGCCTTGGCGTAGAAGCGCTCGGCCTCCAGCTCCATGGTCTCGACTTCCTTGCGGATGGTGTCGAGCGGCAGGTTCTTGGTGAGCCAGATCGGTCGGCGACGCAGGAATCCCTTGACGTCCTCGCGCCGGATCGGCGGCAGGTGCGGGCCGAAGCGTTGCTCGTAGGTTTCGAGCAGCCGGTGGCGATGGCCGCGCTCCTCCTCCGCCATTTCCTCGAAAATCTTCGCCGTATCAGGGTAGCGGCCCGCGAGGTCCTCGGCGAATGTCATGTAGATGCGGCTGTCCTCCTCTTCGGAGGCAATTGCGACCGCCAACACCTCGCGCTCGGTCAAATCGGCGAAATTCTTCACGGTGGCGCTCTATAGATTAGAATTAGAATAATTCTAATCTATAGAGGGTTGCCACCGCCAGGTCAAATAAGGGCGATCGCCGCGGCGGCGCCGGTCCGCGGACAGATGCGAGCAAAGAACACACGCTAGGACAACGAGATAAGTCGGTCGGCGTCGTTATTCCGCTGTGCCGGCTTCTCGCAGGAATGTGAGCAGCAGGCGGCTCACCTCCTTGGGCTGCTCCTGCTGCACCCAATGGCCGGCGCCGTCGACGAGGTGGCAGCCGATCATCCGCGTGCAGGCTCTCGTCTGCATTGCCTCGTAGACGCCGGGCCGCTGATACGTGCCCCAATCCTGCCTGCCCGAGATGAACGCGGAGGGCACGTCGATGGTGCGTCCGCTCCACGTCTGCAATTCCGGCACGAATGCGCCCGAGGTGCCGCAGCGATACCATTGCAGCCCGCCCTGGAAGCCGGTGCGCCGATATTCGGCGCTGTAATAGGCAAGCTCGTGGTCCGGCAGCCATTTGTTGGCGGCGATCGCCTCGCGCGAGGGCATCTCCTCGGCGACCGTCGCCGCCATGTCCTTGGCGAGATCCATCACGTAGTAGGTCGGCAGCTTGGCGAGCTCGTCCGCCGACCATGATTCTAGCGGATAGGGTTTGTTGTCCGTCCAGTCCGCGCTCTTGTGGTGGTAGTAGGCGCGCAGGAAATCGTGCACGCCTTGCGGCGCGCGATGCATGTCGCCATTGGCCTCGCGCGTCGAATAGTACCATTGATAGTGCTTGCGCGGCCGCGGCAGGACCGCCAGCTCCCGGTGCACGGGATCCTCGCCCGCCAGCTTCGCCGGCGCGTTCGCAATGTTGAACGGCAGCGCCGGCGGTCCGGCAAACGGCGCGCTCATCATCACCACCGCGCGGAATACGTCGGGCCGGATCAATGCGCACCACGCCGCGACCGACGAGCCGAAATCGTGCCCGATCACGGCATCGACGCTCTTGTAGCCGAACGCGGCCACCAGCCCGAGCGCATCGCGCACCAGGTTCGGCAGCCGGAACGGCGCGAGATCGCCGTCGTAATCTGCACTCCAGCCCGTGGTGCGGCCATAGCCGCGCTGGTCCGGCGCGATCACGTGATAGCCGGCCGCGGCGAGCGCCGGCAGCACCTTGCGCCACGAGAAGGCGAGCTCGGGGAAACCGTGCAGCAGCAACAGGCACGGCCGGCCCGGCGTCTCGAAGCCGGCCTCCAGCACGTGCATGGTGAGGCCGTTGATGCCGTCGACATAACGCGAGCGGATCGTGGAGGGGAGCGGGACGTCGGGGAGTGCTTCCATCGTGCAGACCACCTTGATCAACATCGCCGCGGATGCAGCGCATGTGACTGTACGCCGGCGGCCATTGAATGCTACCTGTTTGCCTTGTAGCGGGCGAGGACGAGAAGTTCGAGCGATCGGCCTCTCAGGGCGAACGATAGCAACTCTGTTCAAGGGATGCATGCCGCATGCGTTGTGCAAGGAGCAGAAGTTTGTCCCGCCTCGTTGCGATGATCGTGGCCGCGAGCCTGTTGCTTGCGTCCGTCGCCCATGCAGCCGACCTCAAGGAGCTGACCGAAAAGCTGCCGCGCGCCTTTATCGGCGAGTTTCTTTGGGATGGCGACAAGACGGTGCAGAATGTCGTTTTCACCTTTGACAAGGTGCGGGCCCTGAACGAGCAAAATGCGGAGGCGAGCGGCTGCGGGGCGTATCAGGTTGGGCGCGAGGTGACGACGATCAAGATTCGCATGTTCGTCAGGTTGCCGGATCTGCAGGTCGAGATTTTCGAGCAGCCGCCGGAGGACGGCACGGCATTCGAGACCGGCGGCAGCCATCGCGGCAAGCTGTCCGACGACCTGCAAAGAATCGATGCGCAATGGACCACCACGGCGTCCGGCCAGCAGGGACAATTGCATCTGCACGCGGCGTCGTCCGCCGCCTGCGAGCCGGCGGCTTCGATTTAGGAAGGCGTCCCGGAGAGTCGCCATGACAACGGTGGCGCCTCAAGGGCGATGCGCCGCATCCTTCACCCTCCCCCGGTTCGCATTTGGCTTCGCTACATGCGAACCGGCCCCCCTTTCTGGGGAGGGCAGCGCAATCACGCCTTCACCGCCGGCTTCGGCCAATAGCGGTCGCGCAAGTGGCGCTTCACCAGCTTGCCGGTCGGCGTGCGCGGCAGCTCGGCCTCGAAGTCGATACTCTTCGGGCATTTGATCGGCGACAGATGCGTGCGGCAGAACGCGATCAGCTCGGCCTCCAGATCCTTGCCGGCCTTCGTCATGTCGTGCGGCTGCACCACCGCCTTGACCTCCTCGCCCATCTCCTCGTTCGGCACGCCGAACACCGCGACGTCGGAGACGGCGGGATGCGTGATCAGCACGTCCTCGGTCTCCTGCGGATAGATGTTCACGCCGCCGGAGATGATCATGTAGCTCTTGCGGTCAGTGAGATAGAGGAAGCCCTCGTCATCGAGGTAACCGACATCGCCGAGCGTCGACCAGCCCTTGGCGTTGTAGGCGCGCTTCGTCTTCTCGGAATCGTTGTGATAGGAGAACACCGGCGCGTCGGCGAAATAGACTTGGCCGATCTGGCCGGTCGGCGCTTCCTGATCGTTCTCGTCCAGGATCTTGACTTTGCCGACCACGGCGCGGCCGACCGTGCCGCGATGCGTCAGCCATTGCTGCGAGGTCGAGACCGTGACGCCGTTGCCTTCGGAACCAGCGTAATACTCGATCAGGATCGGGCCCCACCAGTTGATCATTCTCGCCTTCACATCGACCGGGCAGGGCGCCGCCGCGTGGATCGCGCCCTTCAGCGACGAGACGTTGTAGCGGGCGCGGACCTCGTCGGGCAGCTTCAGCATGCGCACGAACATGGTCGGCACCAGCTGCGACTGCGTGACCTTGTATTTCTCGACGAGCTTCAGGAATTCCTCGGCGTCGAAATGCTCCATGATCACGGAGGTGCCGCCGAGCACGATCGCCATCATGTTGAAGCGCAAGGGGGCCGCGTGATAGAGCGGCGCCGGCGACAGATAGATGCTGTCTGCATTCATGCCGCACATGTCGCCGCACAGAATGCGCAGGAACGGGTTCGGCACGTCGATCCGGTTGCCCTCGAACTCCTTCTTGATGCCCTTCGGGCGCCCGGTGGTGCCGGACGAATAGAGCATGTCGTAGCCCGCGACCTCGTCCGCGATCGGTGTGGTTGGCTGCGCGGCGGCCTCCTTGTCATAGGAGCGGAAGCCAGTCGCCGGCTCGTCCATCATGTAGAACAGCGGTTCGCCCGGCTCGCCCTTGATCAGGCCCTTGACCTTGTCGGCGCATTGCGGCGTGGTGATGAAGACCTTGGCGCCGCAATCCTTGATGATGTAGGCGATCTCCTCCTCGGTCAGGTAGCGGCTGATCGCGGTGTAATAGAGTCCGCTCCGCTGCGCCGCCCAGCACAGCTCCATGAAGGCGAGGCGGTTTTCCATCAACAGCGCGATATGGTCGCCAGCTTTCAGGCCGAGCGCGCGGAACAGATGCGCGCCCTGGTTCGAGAGTTCGTCGAGCTCGCGATAGGTGATCGCCTTGCCGGTGCCGGCCATCTGATAGGCGATCTTGTCAGGCGTGTTGCGTGCGTGGACAGACGGATGGGTCACAGACGTTTCCTCGTGTGTTCAACATGAAAATGGCGAGCAGGAAGCGCACTCCCTGCTCGCCAGTCGTCAATCGCTTCTTCTTGTTCTTAGAGACGCTCGACGATGGTGACGTTCGCCATGCCGCCGCCTTCGCACATGGTCTGCAGGCCCCAGCGCCTGTTGCGCTGCTTCAGCGCGTTGACCAGCGTCGTCATCAGCTTAGTGCCGCTGCCGCCGAGCGGATGGCCGAGCGCGATCGCGCCGCCATTAACGTTGAGCCGGGCCGGATCGGCGCCCGTCGTCTTCAGCCATGCGGTCGGCACCGAAGCGAACGCCTCGTTGACCTCGAACAGGTCGATGTCGTCGATCTTCATGCCGGCCTTCTTCAGTGCGCGCTCGGTGGCGGGCAGCGGCGCTTCCAGCATGATCACCGGGTCATGGCCGATCATGGTCATGTGGTGGATGCGCGCCATCGGCTTGACGCCGAGGGCCTTCAGGCCCTTCTCGTTGACGACCATCACGCCGGAGGCGCCGTCGCAGATCTGGCTGGCGCTGGCGGCGGTGAGCTTGCCGTTCTCGGCGATCAGCTTGACGCCCTTGATGCCCTCGAGGCTAACGTCGAAGCGGATGCCTTCGTCGATGTGATGGGTATCGGTCGAGCCGTCGGCGCGGGTGATCTTCACCGGCACGATCTCGTCCTTGAAGTGGCCGGCTTGGGTCGCCGCGATCGCGCGCTGATGGCTGTTGTAGGAATATTCGTCGAGCTCGTCCTTCGACAGGCCGTACTTCTCCGCCATCATTTCCGCGCCGGTGAACTGGCTGAAGACGATGTTGGGATACTTCGCTTCGATCCCTGGGCTCTTGTAGTGGCCGAAGCCGTTCTTGGCCGGCAGCGAGGAGGCGAGCCCCATCGGCACGCGGGTCATCGATTCCACGCCGGCGGCGATCACGCAATCCATGGTGCCGCTCATCACCGCCTGCGCCGCGAAGTGCAGCGCCTGCTGCGACGAACCGCACTGGCGGTCGATCGAGGTCGCGGGCACGCTTTCCGGCAGCTTCGAGGCCATCACCGCGTTGCGGGCGATGTTGTTGGACTGCTCGCCGGCCTGCATCACGCAGCCCATGATCACGTCCTCGACCTGCACGGGGTCGACGCCGGTGCGCTCGACGAGCGAGTCCAGCACGGTGGCGGCCAGATCGGCCGGATGCCAGCCGGCAAGACGCCCTCCCTTGCGGCCGCCGGCGGTGCGGGCGGCGGCGACGATATATGCCTCGGCCATGTCTGATCTCCCTGATGTTCTGGATTGGCGTGGTTCAAAGATGGGCCGGATTTAATGGGCGGTCCCGCATTTAGTCAATCAATCAATTAACTCTTGAGTGCAGCCCCGCCATGGGCTTATGTGCGGCCTCGACGTGCCGACAGCCCCAGGACCAGAGCGCAGTTGAATACCAGCATACCGACGAGACTTCCGGCCGGCAGAAATGCCACTGCCGACAAGCTATTGGTCGCAGCCAGCGAGCTGATGATCGAGCGCGCGTCGATCGATGTCTCGTTGTCCGACATCGCGCAGAAGTCCGGCGTCAACGCCGCGCTCGTGAAGTATCATTTCGGCAACAAGGACGGGCTGTTGCTGGCGCTGCTGGCCCGCGACGCCGCGACCGAAATGTCGCAGCTTGAATATCTGCTAGCTCAGCCCATCACGCCGACCGCGAAGCTGCGCCTGCACATCGGCGGCATCATCCGCGCCTATCACCAGTTCCCCTACATGAACCGGCTGATCCACTATCTGCTGCACGAAAGCACGCCGCAGGCCGCCGACGAGGTGTCGAAATTCTTCGTCGCGCCGCTCTTGGATTTCCACCGCCGCCTGTTGGCCGAAGGCATCAAGGCCGGCGAGTTCCGCAAGATCGATCCGGTGCTGTTCTACACCAGCCTGATCGGCGCCTGCGATCACCTGTTCTTCGGCCGCCACGCGATGTCGCGTGCGGTCGGCGTCGGTCCGGTCACCGGCGAAGTCTGCCGCGATTACATCAAGCACATGGAAGCCTTGATCTTCGGCGGCGTGCTGAAAGAGAAGGAATTGCGAATGGCGAATAGCGAATAGCGAATAGCGAATGGAGTCAGGTCCTCCGTTCTACTCGCCATTGGCTACTCACCATTCGCCATAAGCAAGTCTAGAGAAGAAACGCTCAAGGAAAGGTTGTCCTCATGCAGTTGAAAGACGTTGCCGTTCTCATCACCGGCGGTGGCTCCGGTCTCGGTGCCGCGACCGCCCGCGCGATGGCCGCCAAGGGCGCCAAGATCGGCGTGATCGACCAGAACAAGGAGAATGCCGAGAAGGTCGCGGCGGAAGTGAAGGGCGTCGCCCTGCACGCCGACGTCACCGACGAAGAGGCGATCAAGGCAGCGATCGCCAAGGCCGAAGCCGCGCATGGCGTCGCACGTGTGCTGATGAATTGCGCCGGCATCGGCGGCTCGCAGCGCATCGTCGGCAAGGACGGCGTCTATCCGCTGGCGAAGTTCGTCCGCATCATCAACGTCAACCTGATCGGTACCTTCAACGTGCTCCGCCTGTTCGCCGAGCGCCTGGCGACCGAGGCGCCGATCGGCGAAGAGCGTGGCGTCGCGATCAACACCGCGTCCGTCGCCGCTTACGAGGGCCAGATCGGCCAGATTGCCTATTCGGCCTCGAAGGGCGGCGTCGTCGGCCTCACACTGCCGGCCGCGCGTGACCTCGCCAGCCTGAAGATCCGCGTCAATACCATCGCACCCGGCCTGTTCCTGACGCCGCTGCTGATGGGCCTCAACGAGGAAGCCCGCAAGAGCCTTGGCGCCCAGGTGCCGCATCCGGCCCGCCTCGGCGACGCCAGCGAATATGGCGCGCTCGCGGTGCACATCGTCGAGAACCCGATGCTCAACGGCGAAACCATCCGTCTCGACGGCGCCATCCGTATGGCTCCTCGATAGACGCGGACTCCGCTGCTTTGCCCTCCCCCTTGCGGAGGAGGGCGGCAGCGAAGGCTGCCGGGAGAGGGGTTCTCTCCGCGACCACCCGTCTCCGGAGTGAGCACGTGGCACGACCGCACATGCCCTCTCCCGCAAGGGGAGAGGGCGCATCAATTGGCACCGCATCCGCAGATGCAGGAGTAAGGCGTGTCTCAACCGCTGCTGATCGAACATCACGACGGGGTCGATTGGGTCACGCTCAATCGCCCGGAGAGCCTCAACGCGCTCGATCCTTCGCTGATCGATGCGCTCAACACTTACTTCCAGGGTCTGCAACGCAACCGTGATACGCGCGTCGTCGTGCTCAAGGGCGCCGGCGCCAATTTCTGCGCTGGGCTCGACCTCAAGCACGCGATGGCCCGCCGCGGTGGACAGGCCGAGCCGCCCGGCGTCACCGAATCGCTCGACTCGCAGCGCCGCATTGCCGACATCGTGATGCTGATGCGGCGCTGCCCGCAGCCGATCATCGCGCTGGTGCACGGCGCCGCGGCCGGCGGCGGCTTTGCGCTAGCGCTCGCCGCCGACATCCGCATCGTGGCCAAGAACGCGCGGATGAACTGCGCCTTCATCAAGCTCGGCTTAGGGGGCTGCGACATCGGCACCAGCTATTTCCTGCCGCGCCTCGTCGGCGTTTCCGTTGCCGCGGAATTGATCCTCACCGGACGCTTCATCCACGCCGATCGCGCGCTGGCCGTCGGCCTTGTGTCCGAAGTTGTCGACGTCGCCGATCTCGATACCGCCGCCAATTCTTATGTGGAGGCGATGATGACGGCGTCACCGGTGGGCCTGAGGCTGTCGAAGGAATGCCTCAACATGAGCGTCGATGCCGGCTCGATCGAGGCCGTGATTGCGATGGAGGATCGCAATCAGGTCCTGTGCAGCCGCTCGGAAGATTTCCAGGAGGGCATCAGGGCCTTTCTCGAGAAACGAAAGCCTGTCTATATCAGGCGCTGAGAACAGATCCTTCAAAGGACAAGAATTCCGGGAGACGCAAAATGGATGGGAGTGCGGCGGCGATGCTGACGAAGCCCGCCTTTCGCAAGGTGAACTGGCTGGCGCGAGACATCGCGGTCGAGCGACGCGACGACGGCACCGTCGTCCTGAAGTCGCGCATTCCGCTTCAGGCGTATGAGACGCATATTCCGGCCTATCTCGCCAAATGGGCGCAGCAGGCGCCGGAGCGGATTTGGCTCGCGCAGCGCGGCGGCCCTGACAGGCAGTGGCGCAAGATGTCCTATGGCGAGGCCAAGCGCACCGTCGATGCGCTGACGCAAGGGCTGCTCGATCTTGGCCTCGCGGAAGGCCGCCCGGTCGCGATCCTCTCAGGCAATTCGATCGAGCACGCGCTGATGACGCAGGCCGCGATGCAGGCGCGGCTGCCGGCGGCGCCGGTCTCGCCGGCCTACTCCCTGATGAGCCAGGATCACCTCAAGCTCAAATATCTGTTCAACCTGATCAAGCCCGCCGTCGTGATGGTGCAGGACGGACCCGCCTTCGAGAAGGCGCTGAAGGCGCTCGACCTCTCAGGCATCACCGTCGTCCACGTGCAGCGTCCCTGCGAGGGCATCAGGAGCGTGGCCTTTGCCGATCTTGCCGCGACGCCGGTAACGGCTGCGGTCGCGCAGTCGATCGCGATGATCACGCCTCAGACCGTCGGCAAGTTGTTGTTCACCTCCGGCTCGACCGGCATGCCCAAGGCCGTCATCAACACCCAGGAGATGATGTGCGCCAATGCGGCGATGATGATGCAGGTGCGTCCGCGTGAAGCCAATGGTCCGATCCCGACCATGCTCGACTGGATGCCGTGGAATCACACCATGGGCGGCAACGCCGCGTTCCATCCCATCCTCGTCGACGGCGGCACGCTCTATATCGACGACGGCCGGCCGATGCCGGGTCAGTTCGAGGAAACGATCAAGAACCTGCGCGAGGTGTCGCCGACCTATTACGCCAACGTGCCGGCCGGCTACGCCGCGCTGGCGACAGCGATGGAGAAGGACGACGCGCTGTGCCGCAGCTTCTTCAAGAACCTCTCGATCATGGCCTATGGCGGGGCGCGGCTGCCTGACGATCTCTATGATCGCATGCAGGCGCTCGCGGTGAAGACGACCGGCGAGCGCGTCGTGTTCTACACCGGCTGGGGCTCGACCGAGACCGCGCCGACCTCGACCGGCACCTACTGGGACACCGAGCGCGTCGGCCTGATCGGCCTGCCGTTCCCCGGCGTCGAATTGAAGATGGTGCCGTGCGGCTCGAAATATGAGCTACGGCTGCGCGGCGTCAACGTCACGCCCGGCTATTTCGGCCAGCCCGAGCTGACGAAGAAGATGTTCGACGACGAGGGCTTCTACTGCATCGGCGATGCCGGCGTGTTCGTCGATGCCGAGGATCCGCTGCAGGGCATCATCTTCGCCGGCCGCGTGGTCGAGGACTTCAAGCTGACGACCGGTACCTTCGTCCATGTCGGTTCGCTCCGCACCGATGCGATCGCGGCGGCGACGCCCGTGGTGCATGACGCACTGGTCACGGGCCAGGATCGTCCGTTCATCGGCTTGCTGTGCTGGCCGAACCTGCACGCGTGCCGCCAGCTTGTCGGCAACGCGGATGCGACCTTCGAGGATGTGATCCGGCATCCCGAGGTGATCGCGCGGCTCAAGACGGGGCTGCAGGCGCATAATTCCTCGACCACCGGCAGCAGCATGCGCGTCGCGCGCGCGATGCTGATGGTCGAGCCGCCGTCGATCGACGGCAATGAACTCACCGACAAGGGTTACATCAACCAGCGCGCCGGCCTCGAGCGCCGCGCCGCGCTGGTGGACAGGCTTTACGCCGACCAGCCCGGCGATGAGGTGATCATTTTGAACTGACCGTAGGATGGGTAGAGCGCAGCGAAACCCATCATCTCCAACCAAGATATCGATGGGTATCGCTTCGCTCCACCCATCCTACGAAGCCAAAGTAACAACAGCAACGCGGGTAAGCGCCATGAATTTCGATTTCTCCGACGAACAGAAGCAGATGCGCGACGAGGCGCGGAAATTCCTTTCCGAACAGTGCCCGCCCAAGGCTGTTCGCGAAGTGCTCGACGGCAAAGCGTCCTACGACAAGGCGCTCTGGAAGGGCCTCGCCGAGATGGGCTTCCTCGGCGTCGCGATTCCGGAGAAGTTCGGCGGCGCGGGGGCCGGCCATCTCGAGCTTTGCGTGATCGCCGAGGAAATGGGCCGCGCGCTGGCGCCGGTGCCGTTCTCATCCACGGTCTATCTCGCGGCCGAAGCGATCCTTATTGCAGGCTCGGATGCGCAGAAGCAGAAGTGGCTGCCGAAGATCGCGAGCGGTGAAGCCATTGGCACGCTGGCGCTGTTCGAGGGCAAGGGAAATCCGTCACCGAAGGCGATCAAGCTCACTGCCAATGGCGGCGCGCTCAACGGCGTCAAGAAGCCTGTACCCGATGGCGCGATCGCCGATTTTGCTGTGGTCGCCGCACGCACCGGATCGAGCGGTCGCGACTCCGACATCTCGCTGTTCATCGTCGATCTCAAGGCCGGCGGCGTCGAGGTCAAGCCGCTGACCAATATCGATCCGACCCGCGGCCAGGCCGAGATCACGTTCAAGGATGCAAAGGCCGAACCGCTTGGTGCTGCCGGCGAAGGCTGGGGCGTCATCACGCAGGTGCTCGACCGCGCCGCGGTGCTGATGGCCTTCGAGCAGGTCGGCGGCGCCGACCGCGCGCTGGAGATGGGCCGTGACTACGCGCTCGACCGTATCGCCTTCGGTCGCCCGATCGGCTCGTTCCAGGCGGTCAAGCACATGCTTGCGGACATGTATGTCTCGGCGACGCTGGCGCGCTCCAACTGCTACTACGGCGCCTGGGCGCTTTCGACCAATGCCGGCGAGCTGCCGGAAGCCGCCGCTGCCGCGCGCATCAGCGCGACGCAGGCGTTCCAGCACTGCGCCAAGAACAACATCCAGGTCCATGGCGGCATGGGCTTCACCTGGGAGTTCGACTGCCACATGTACTATCGCCGCGCCAACGCGGTGGCGCTCGGCCTTGGCAGCCTGTCCTATTGGGAAGACGCGCTGATCGATCGCATGCGCAAGAAGAACGCGGCGTAACCATACGAGTCGTCATTCCGGGATGCGCGAAGCGCAGACCCGGAATCCAGAGGTTTGGTTCGAGATTCCGGGTTCACGCTCCGCGTGCCCCGGAATGACGGGAAGAGAAGCGCCATGAATTTCGACGACACCCCGCAGGAGGCCGCGTTCCGCGCCGAGGCGAAAGCCTGGATCGCCGCCAATGCGCCGAAACAATATGAGGACGAGTTGCGCAAGGCCTCGCTCGGGCGCGTCCAGCTCAAGGGCGCCAACATTCTCGAGGTCGCGAAGGCCTGGCAGAAGAAGAAGGCCGAGGCCGGCTGGGCCTGCCTGCACTGGCCGAAGGAATATGGCGGCCGCGGCGCTTCCCCGATCGAGCGCGTGATCTGGCAGCAGGAGGAGGGCCCGTTCGGCCGCCTCAGCGCGATGTTCATCATCGGCCACGGCATGTGCGGCCCGACCATGATGGCGTTCGCGGGCGAGGAGCAGAAGCGCAAGTACCTGCCGCCGCTCGCTTCCGGCGAGAAGATCTGGTGCCAGTTGTTCTCCGAGCCCGCCGGCGGCTCCGACGTCGCAGGCCTGCGCACCCGCGCCGAGAAAGACGGCGACGAGTGGGTGATCAACGGTCAGAAGATCTGGACCTCGGGCGCGCACTATTCCGACTACGGCATCCTGCTCACCCGCACCGACCCGACCGTGCCGAAGCACAAGGGCCTCACCATGTTCTTCCTGGACATGAAGAGCCCGGGCGTCGAGGTCAGGCCGATCAAGCAGGCAAGCGGGGCGTCGGACTTCAACGAGGTCTATTTCACCGACGTCCGCATTCCCGACTCGCAGCGGCTCGGCAATGTCAATGACGGCTGGAACGTCTCGCTGACCACGCTGATGAACGAGCGCATGTCGATCGGCGCGGGCGTCGCGACCGGCTTCCCCGAGCTGTTCGACTTCTGCAGCAGCCTGATGCTGGAAGATGGTCCTGCGATCGAGAACCGCGCGGTGCGCTCCAAGCTTGCGAATTGGGCGGTGAAGGCCAGCGGGTTGAAATACACCAGCATGCGCGCGATCTCGGCGCTCTCCCGCGGCGAGCGTCCGGGGCCGGAGAACTCGATCGGCAAGCTGGTCGCCGGCTCGATGATCCAGGATGTCGCGGCTTACGCGCTCGACCTGCAGGGCGCCGCCGGCGCGCTGAACGGCCCGGAAGACGCCGAGGTCGCGGGCAAATTCCAGGCGATGCTGCTGCGCGCGCCCGGCACCCGCGTCGAGGGCGGCACCGACGAGATCATGCGCAACATCATCGCCGAGCGCGTGCTGGGCCTGCCCGGCGACATCAGGGTCGACAAGCACGTTCCCTTCAACAAGATCCCGACCAAGGGAAGACCTTAGAGACCCTCATCCTGAGGAGCCGCGAAGCGGCGTCTCGAAGGATGAGGCCACGGTCGGGCCTCATGGTTCGAGACGGCGCAAGCGCCTCCTCACCATGAGGAGAGAGTCACACAGGATTGGAAGCAAGAGGTTCGCCATGAATTTCGATGACACGCCGCAGGAAGCCGAGTTTCGCGCCACAGCCCGCAAGTGGATTGCGGCTAACGCGCCGAAGGAGTTCGAGGAAGAGCTCTCGAAGTCGTCGCTCGGCCGCATCAAGCTCGCCAAGCACGACATGGTCGAGGTCGGCAAGGCCTGGCAGAAGAAGAAGTCGGAGGGCGGCTGGGCCTGCCTGCACTGGCCGAAGGAATATGGCGGCCGTGGCGCGACCCCGATCGAGCGCGTGATCTGGCAGCAGGAGGAGGGCGTCTACGGCAAGCTGACGCAGCCGTTCCAGATCGGCGAGGGCATGTGCGGCCCGACCGTGATGGCCTGGGGCAGCGAGGAGGCCAAGCGCCGCTATCTGCCGAAGCTCGCGTCGGGCGAAGAGATCTGGTGCCAGCTGTTCTCCGAGCCGTCGGCCGGCTCCGACGTCGCAGGCCTTCGCACCCGCGCCGAGAAGAAAGGCGACAACTGGGTCGTCAACGGCCAGAAGATCTGGACCTCCGGCGCGCATTATTCCGACTACGGCCTGTTGATCGCGCGTACCGATCCCAATGTGCCCAAGCACAAGGGCCTCACGATGTTCTTCCTCGACATGAAGAGTCCCGGCGTCGAGGTCAGGCCGATCAAGCAGGCCAACGGCATGCAGGAGTTCAACGAGGTCTATTTCACCGACGTCGTGATATCAGACAGCCAACGGCTCGGGGCCGTTGGCGGAGGCTGGAGCGTGTCGCTGACCACGCTGATGAACGAGCGCATGTCGATCGGCGCGCGGCTTGCGACCGGCGTGCCTGAAATGTTCGAGTTCTGCTCCAACCTGATGCTGGAAGATGGGCTGGCGATCGACGACCCGGCGGTGCGCTCCAAGCTCGCGAGCTGGGCGGTGAAGGCGAGTGGGCTGAAATACACCAGCTACCGCGCGATCTCGGCGCTGTCGAAGGGCGAGCGTCCGGGACCGGAAAACTCGATCGGCAAGCTCGTCTCCGGCATGATGCTGCAGGATATCGCGACCTACGCGATGGACCTGGAGGGCGCGGCCGGCAGCCTCGCCGGCGACAGCGAGGAGCTGGCGCGCGGCCAGTTCCAGCAGATGCTGCTGTCGTCGCCCTCGATGCGCATCGCCGGCGGTACCGACGAGATCCTGCGCAACATCATCGCCGAGCGCGTGCTGGGGCTACCCGGCGACATCAGGGTCGACAAGGACGTGCCCTACAACAAGATCCCGACCAAGGGGCGCTGAGCATGGACGCCGCGACGAAGCCGCGTTACGCGACGGATGATCGCATCGGCGCGCTCGAGGAGCTGCTCAACGAGCGTTACTCGGTGCGCGCCTTCCTGCCGCGCGAGGTGCCGCGGGAGACGATCGAGCATGTGCTCAACGTGGCACAGCGCACCGCGTCCTGGTGCAACAGCCAGCCCTGGCAGGTGCTGATCGTCTCCGGCGAGGCCAAGGAGCGGTTCCGCAAGGCGATCTATGCGGAGGCGTCGCGCGGCCTCGGCGAGGACTACGATTTCACGCCGCCGCGTGAATATGTCGGGGTCTATCTGGAGCGCCGCCGCGAGAGCGGCTTCCAGCTCTACAATACGCTCGGCATTGCGCGCGGCGACAAGGCGGCCTATGCGAAGCAGGCGCTGGAGAATTACAATTTCTTCGGCGCGCCGCATGTCGCCGTGATCCACACCAACGAGCCGCTCGGCATCTATGGCGCGATCGATTGCGGCGGCTATGTCTCGAACTTCATGTTGGCGGCGCAGGCGCTCGGGCTCGGCACCATCCCGCAGGCGGCGCTGGCCCGTCACTCCGGCCTGATCCGCCGCCACTTCGATCTGCCCGACGATCGCCGCGTGGTTTGCGGCATTTCGTTCGGCTATGCTGACCATGCCCACAAGGTGAACAGCTATCGCACCTCGCGCGCCAAGGTGGCCGACACGGCGACATTCGTGGACAAGTAAGACGTTCAGGCTCGCCGAGCCTCGATCACCCGGCGCTGCGGCGCCGGTGCGTAGCGCGCGGCCATCGTCGCCGTCATCTCCGCCATCTTCTCGCGCAGCTCGGGCGGCTCGATCACCTCGGCCTCGGCGCCGAGGCGCAACAGCTCGGTGGCGGCATGCCACACGGTCTTGCCGACCGGCATGGTGGCGATCCGCCAGCCGTCCGCGTCGGCGGTCTCCGCAAGCTGCATCCGCGCCTTGACATAAGGATGGGCCAGCGCATCGAACAGCTTCAGGCCGAACGGCGACAGCCGCACCTTTGCCTGGTTCGGATGCAGCTCGGCCTCCAGCCGCTCGATCGAGGCGCGCCAGTAAGCGGCGAGGTCGAAGTCCGCCGGCCGCGTGAACGGGGTGTCCAGCGCAGTGCAATCCAGCACGCGCGCGACGCGATAGGTGCGCACATTGCCGTCGACCAGGCCGGCGAGATACCAGCTGCCGCCCTTCAGCACGAGGCCGAGCGGCGCCACGCGCCGGCGCTTCTCGGCCCTCCAGCTCTGGTAGCGGATCTCGATCAGGTTTTCGCGCAGCACCGCGCCAGCGATGGCGCGCAGATGCGTCGGCTCCTCGGTCTCGCCGAACCAGCCGGGCGCGTCGAGGTGGAAGCGCTGCTGCATCCCTCTGGCGTTGGGGCGCAGATGTTCCGGCAGCGCTGCCATCAGCTTGGTCTGTGCCGCCATCATCGCAGGCTCGAGGCCGAGCGCGGCCGCAGGCCCTGGCAGTCCCGCCATGAACAGCGCCTCGGCCTCGCCCTGCGACAGGCCGTTCAGCCGCACGCGATAGCCGTCGAGCAGCCGGTAGCCACCCTCGGCGCCGCGGTCGGCATAGACGGGGACGCCGGCGGCGGCGAGCGCGTCGATGTCGCGATAGATGGTGCGCACCGAGACCTCGCAGGCCTCGGCCAGCTCGGGCGCGGTGACCTGGCCCCGCGCCTGCAGGGTGGTGAGGATGGAAAACAGCCGGCTCGCACGCATGGCCGATCATACCTGACACAGGATGTCAGGTATAGGCGGGCATAACGGAGCCGCGACCCGAACGGCGCAAGGAGACTGCCCATGATCACCGCGACCACCACCGACCGCATCACGCTGTATTATTCGCCGCAGACCCGCGCCACCGGCGCGCGCGTGCTGCTTGAGGAACTCGGCGCGCCCTATGATCTCCACGTCCTCAACATGAAGGCGGGCGAGCAGCGCCAAAGTGCCTATCTTGCGATCAATCCGCTCGGCAAGGTGCCCGCGATCCGCCATGGCGGCGCGCTGGTCACCGAGCAGGTGGCGATCTTCATCTATCTCGCCGATCTGTTTCCGCAGGCCGGACTGACGCCCGCACTGAACGACCCGCGCCGCGGCTCTTATCTGCGCTGGATCGCCTATTACGGTTCGTCGTTCGAGCCGGCTTTGATCGACAAATTCATGAAGCGCGAGCCCGCGCCGGTCTCGCAGTCGCCCTATGCCGATTACGAC
Source organism: Bradyrhizobium sp. ISRA436 (assembly GCF_029910015.1). Classification (NCBI taxonomy): domain Bacteria; kingdom Pseudomonadati; phylum Pseudomonadota; class Alphaproteobacteria; order Hyphomicrobiales; family Nitrobacteraceae; genus Bradyrhizobium; species Bradyrhizobium sp. ISRA436. Next base: position 6,915,440 of record NZ_CP094519.1, on the reverse strand, counting down.
ACCATGCTGGGCGCGCTGGAATCGCAGCTTGCAAAAGGACCCTATCTGTTCGGCGAGGAGATCACCGCGGCCGACATCCTCTGGGGCATCGCCTTCAGCTGGACCATGATGTTCGGCCTCGTGCCGAAAAAGGACGTCTTCGTCCGCTACGCCGAGCGGATCACCGCGCGTCCGGCCTTCCAGCTGATATCGAAGGCCGACGACGAGATGGCCGCGCAGCACGCGGCGGCCGCGGGAGTGTGATAGAGCGTTGCGATGGCCAGGACGCTGCACACCACCAACTGCTTCAACACCTTCATCCGCGTCGCGGAGGATTGTCCGGCGCGCACCGGCGAGGAACCGCAGCCGCGCGGCGGCAATCCGACGGTCGCCACGCTGCAATATCGGATGATCGCAGGTGCGCCGTACAGATACACCTCCGACGACGTGGTGTTCGCGACGTCGGCGCCGGGCCGCGCGCTCGGCGCGAAGGCGACGAAGAGCGAGCGCAGCCTTGCCCGCGAGACGTTCTTCTCCAGGGGGCAGGCCTGCATGCGGGCTTCGCCGCTGGGCAAGCGTTTCGGCTGGGGCGTGCACGCCGATGCCGAGGGCCGCATCGCGATCTACGCCATCGACAGCAAGCGCTACCAGACGCTCGCCGCGGATACCAAGCTCACGCAGGTGCGGGCGATGCGATCCAAGCGGGCGTAGAAGGAGGCGGTTACGACCGTCATTGCGAGGAGCGATAGCGACGAAGCAATCCGTGCTTCCGCGTGTGTAGCACGATGGATTGCTTCCGCCTTCGCCAAAGGCTTCGGCGGACAAGTCGCTTCGCTCGCAATGACGGCGGAGCGCGTTCCGCGCTCCTCGGGGTGACGGTTCTGAGGGCGCGGAGGCGCCGAACTAAAACTTCGGCGGCCGCTTCTCGGCGAAGGCCTTGATGCCTTCCTTGATCTCGGGCCCACGCATGCTGTCGCGATGGCGGGCGTCGGCGGCGGCCTCGTCGAGCTCGCCGCGGGCGAACTCGTTGATGGCGCGCTTCATGCCGGCCATCGCCTTTGGCGCGTTGCCGGCCAGGATCGCCGCGAGCTTGTCGACCTCCTCATCCAAAAGCTCCACCGGCACCATCGCCGTGAGATAGCCGATCCGCAGCATCTCGGGCGCCGTGATCTTCTGCGCGGTCAGGAACAGCATCTTGGCGTTGTCGACGCCGAGCCGGGTCACGTAGCGCTTGATGCCGCTCCGGTAGTAGTGCAGCCCGAGCCGCGCCGCCGGCATGAACATCTCCGCGGTATCGACGCCGATCCGGAAATCGCAGGCGAGCGCGAGATCAGTCGAGCCGCCATAGACGCCGCCATTGAGCCGGCAGATCGTCGGCACGGTCAGATCCTCCAGCCGGTTGACCACGACCTCGAATGCCGAGCCCGCGCTCTGCTGCTCGTTCGCGCTCACGGCGCGCTCGGCCACCGAGTTGAGATCGTAACCGGCGGAGAAGGCGCGTCCCGTGCCGGTCAGCACCAGCACGCGGATTTTGGGATCAGCCTCGATCCGGTCGAACAGCTTGACGAGATCGCCGAGATCCTCGGCCTGCAGGCGGTTGAGGTGCCGTGGCCGGTTGAGGCGGATCGTGGCGCGCGCGCCCGCAATCTCGAGCACGGGTGAGCTGCCGGTCTCGGCCGCATCAGGCATGGTTGTCTCCATCACTATTGGTTCTCGAGTTCGCGCCGCTTTGCCTCGGCATCGATGGTCTCGGCGAGATCGGGATGTCGTGCCATCAACAGGCGGAAATCGACCAGGTCAAGCACCAACAGCCGCGAGACCTTGGTGGTCGTGACATCGGCGCCGCGCATGGTATTGCCGAGCAGCGCCATCTCGCCGAAGAACGTGCCTTCGCCGAGCTTCACCTTGCGGCCCGGCAGGTCGACCGCCACCTCGCCGGCGGCGACGAAATACATGCAGTCGCCGCTGGTCCCCTTGCGGATGATCGTCGTGCGCGGCGGCAGGTCGACGGTCCGCAGCATTTGGGTGACGTCGGCGATCGCCGCTGGCCCGAGGGTTGCGAAGAACGGCACCTTGCTGACGGTTTCCCAGGTTTTCAGAAAATTGTCGCGGCGCGTCTCCGCGGCGAAGCCGGTCGCCAGAATACCGGTCCACAGCCCGAACACGCCGAGGCCCGCGATCATGACCAGTGCCGCGACCATCCGGCCGAGCGGCGTGATCGGCACCACGTCGCCATAGCCGGTGGTGGTCAGCGTCACCACTGCCCACCACAGCGCGGCCGGCACGCTGCCGAAGGTCTGCGGCTGCACGTCGCGCTCCGCCAAATATTCGGCGACCGAGGCGAGGAATACCACCATCAGGAAGATCACGAGCACGCTGATCAGCGGCCCGGACTCCTGCACCAGCACGCGCCGAAGCTGCCGCAAGCCGGGAATCCCCGGCACCACCTTGAGCGCCCACAGGATCGCGAGCAGCCATGCCGTCTTCGGCTCGACACCGGCGAACAGGGCGATCGGCACGGCGAGCGCGCCGATCGCGTCGACCACTCCGGCGCCGGACAAGGCATAGAACCAGAACCGGCCCTGCCGTCCCATGTGGCGCAGCCGCACCAGCCACTCGAATACGAAATAGGCGAGGCAGACCCACAGCAGTGCGTCGACCCAGCGGGCGGCCGCGTCATAGGCCGGCTCCACCGTCAGCAGCGTCATCATGGCGACGCCGAGGGTCACCGCGACATAGGCGACCGTGGTCATGTTGCGGCCGGCGGTGGCAGACACGAATTGTGTCAAAACCGGAAAGGCGAGCCGCTTGAACATCGGACGTATGTTGCCTGTCGACGAACTGCTTGAAACGGGACCCTGCCGGAAGCCGGGGCCGAGGCCACAACCTGCCCTGTCCCGGGTGAGGCCGTCAACGCATGCGGGTCGACGCGCTGCCGCGGCCGACCTCCCATCTGTTCGACGAACGTCCGGCTATACTGTCCTGATTTTGCTTCCACAAATGTGAGAATCCCGACAAAACGTCGCTTTTTCCCGTATACCAGGGAAGCGGTTCGGATATGCGACCTCGACCGCCCTGGAGCGACTAATAGGGCGATTGTGTTCACTTCTTGAGAATTGGTTGGTTTCCGATGGATACCTCACATCTCGTGCAGCACGCCGGCGCCGCCGGCAGTTTCTTCGCATCGATCTTCGTGGTCGCCACGCTGTCGATGCGAACCATGATCCCGCTGCGCGTCTTCGCCATCCTGACCAACATCATCCTGATCGCGACCGCGGTCCCGACCCACAATTACGCGACGCTGATCCTGCATTCCGTGCTGTTGCCGGTGAACACCTACCGCCTGCACCAGATGCTGCAACTCGTCCGCAACGTGAAGAAATCCGTCAACAGCGATCTGTCGATGGATTGGCTCAGGCCGTTCACGACAGAGCGCAAATGCACCGCCGGCGAAGTGCTGTTTTACAAGGATGAGAGGGCCGACAGCATGTTCTACATCGTCAGCGGCCGCTTCCGCCTGGTCGAGTCGGGCATCGAGCTGCCGGTCGGCGCCATCGTCGGCGAGTTCGGCATGCTGTCGCCGTCGAATACGCGGACCCAGACGCTGGAATGCGTCGAGACTGGTACGGTGCTGTCGGTGACCTACGACCAGGTCGAGCAGCTTTACGTCCAGAATCCTGCGTTCGGCTTCTACTTCCTGCGGCTCGCCAGCGCGCGGCTGTTCCAGAACATCTCGACGCTCGAGCAGCGGCTCGCGCAGCACGCCACCCCGCAGGTTGCGGAGCCAAAACCTGCATGAGCCCGCTGTGACGAGTTCTGGAGACGCCGCAGTGCCGGACGACGACAGTCTCCTGGCTTCGCTCCGTTACCTGTTCGCCGACATTATCGGCGACGAGGACGACGGACCGCTAGTGCCACCGGATGCCTGCCCCGAGCAGCTCAGCCCGGTTGTCAGCGACGCCATTCATCTGCTGACCGAGTATCAGAGCGCCGGCTACGCCAGGCTCTATATCGAGCGGCTCGAGCGTTTCGTCGGCCGGCGCGGGGTCGACGACGCCATGCTCGCCGACATCGCGCGGCTGATGGCGCAGCGCATGGCCTATGAAGACCCGATCCGCATCGCGCAGCTCAAGCTACGCGAGGTCCACGCGGCCGGTGGCCGGGCGGCACGCTCCGCCGACGACGTGAAGAAATTCCGCCTCGACGAACTGATCGATGCCTTGCCGGCAGTGGTCGCCGACCCCGTGCTCGGCGCGCTCGATTGGCTCGGCTGGCGGCGGCGGAGGGTCTCGATCCGCTTCAGCGCCAATAGCCGCTTCAGTGTTCGCAGGCTCAGGATCGAAGCCGGGCTGAAACGCTGGCGGATGTTCTCGGTGCGCTATGCCAAGGAGCGCGTCTGGGTCGAGCGCTGGCTGCACATGATCGATCGCAGCCTGACCAAGCAGCCGAGCGCAACCGTGGCGGTCATCCAGACTGCGACCATGATCAACGGCTACGGCGATCCGTACCGCCAGGGCATTGCGGACTGGCATGCGATCATCGACGGCCTCGCCAAGCCTGTCTTCGACGGCACGCTCGCGCTCTCCGATCTCGCCGGCGCGATCGCGGAGGCGCGCGCTGCCATCATGCCCGACCCGCGCCAGGCCTCATTGAAGCGCAAGATCGCGGAGATCCGCGCGCACGTGCCGGCCAGCCGGCCGTTGCCTTGAGATTTGCAGGATGGCAAAGGCGCACTTGCGCCGCGCGTATTGGTCCCCGCGTTCCACCTATCACCGTCACCCCTGAGGAGGCCGCGAAGCGGCCGTCTCGAAGGGCGGCAGCCCGGCTGGTGGCCGTGCATCCTTCGAGACGCGCGCGAGAGCACGCACCTCACGCGACAAAGGCGAAGCCTTTGCGCGGGGATGACGGATCTGATGGCGTCGCGGTTGCTCTGTCGCGAACCTATCGCTTGATATGCGGAGGCTCGTCGTAACCGTGGCGGCTCGAATAGAACAGCAGGCCCATCAGACCGACGCCGACAACGGCCAGGACGACGACTCCGACGGTGAATGCGACGACACCATAGGTCGGCACCGGCGCATTGGGCACCATCAAGCCCTCATAGGCGTAAACGCCGACGGCGATCAGGAAGGCCAGCAGGACGATAATGATTGCGACGCGCATGCGTATCTGCCTCTGCTGAAGGCCGAGAGCAGCAGGCGCTAATGGGGGCGGCTATCCTGCCGAGCACCGAGCTTGACCACCGCCTGTTGTCCGGCTTCGGTCAGCTCTATGAGCGTCGTCCTGCCGCTCTTGGCGCATCTGATGATCTGTCTGGCAACGCGCTTGCGGGTGGCATGTTCCTCGCCGTGAAGAGCGTCGGCGCATACGTGGTCGAGAGCCGCGCTCATAGCGGCGAGCGTACGTGAATCAAATCTCTCCTCGATCATAGCAGCCCTCCCTGTAGGCCCGTTCGGGCACGGTTATTTGCGGAGCGTCAGCGAGTCGCTGACCTCCATGACAGTCTCGGTTTGCCTGGCTTTGCGCATCAGCGCTTCACGTTCCCGTCCCGGTGGCATCTTGCGGGCCGCGATGCGCGCGTTCTCGGCGAATTTCTGGAGGCGGTGCTCGAACGATCCGGCCGGTCGCGATTTGTTGCGTTTCTTTTTCATGCCGCCTCCGAGGTGGGGTCCCGAGGTGGAAACAGGATGCTAGGCGGGTTCCGAAGCACCGTCGTTAACCTATGACATTGGGCACATCGAAAAAATCGCCCCCAAGATCGCAGGAACGATCTCGCCGGCCATGCGTAGCACCCGTGCGTTCACTGCTTTGCTCCCCGAGGGCAGTGGACCACTCCGGTGACGGGCCTCGGCGAATTTCGTCGTCGGGGCCCGCGTGGTGACGTCATGCGCTGCAGCAATTGTCGCGGGAACGATGATTTTGCCCGGCCGTTGACGACGCGAGACACTTGATGGAGATCCGACAAATGGCGATGGATGAGAGGGAGAGCGGGAATCTCATCGGCAGCGACAAGGTGGAGGGCACCGCCGTTTACGGCGCCGACGATCGCAAGATCGGCTCAATCGAGCGCGTCATGATCGACAAAAAAAGCGGACGTATGTCCTATGCCGTGCTCGGCTTCGGCGGCATTCTCGGTCTTGGCAACAACCATTATCCGCTGCCCTGGGAGTCGCTGAAATACGATACGCGGCTGGGCGGCTATGTCACCGGCGTCACCGTGGACCAGCTTCGTGATGCGCCGAAATATGGTCGCGAGCGGGGACTGGAATTGGGCTGATATCGGCGCCACGCGCCGGGCGACGAAGTGAGTCGAGGTGTTCAATAAATCGCGCCTGTGCGCACTTGCGAACATTCGCCAATATCGCCAATATCCATGCAGCGCACATAATACGTTATTGGAATCAGCCCGGCGGTTACCCGATGAACATGCGGGGAGACCAATGTCGTTGGCATCGTTAGTCCGAAAATTGGAGCAATCCGTACGGCTCTCGCCGGTGGATCATGCTGTTCTCAATCGCGCGGCATCCGAACGGGTGCGCCACTTTGGCCCGCGGGTCGATATCGTGCGCGAGGGCGACACGCCGAAGGATGTGCATCTGATCCTGTCCGGCTGGGCCTGCCGCTACAAGCAGCTCGACGACGGCCGGCGGCAGGTGGTGTCGTTCTTCCTGCCCGGCGATATCTGCGACGTGAACGTCTTCATCCTGCGCGAGATGGATCATTCGATCGGCACCATCACGCCGGTGTCGATCGCCGATCTCTCGCGCGAATTCTTCGATGATATCGCCGCGCGGCATCCGCGCATCGTCACGGCATTCTGGTGGGAGACCCTCGTCAACGCGGCGATCCAGCGCGAATGGACGATGAATCTTGGCCAGCGCACGGCGCTCGAGCGGACTGCCCATCTGCTCTGCGAAGTTTGGCTGCGCCTGCGTCTGGCCGGGCTGACCAAAGGCGACAGTTGCGATTTTCCGCTGACCCAGGCCGATCTCGCCGACGCCACCGGCCTGTCCAAGGTCCATATCAACCGCACGTTGCAGGAGCTGCGTGCCGACGGACTCATCATCCTCAAGGGCAGGACCCTGTCCATTCCGGCTGATGCATGCCGGCCTGTTCAATCCGAACTATCTGCACATGGATCACGAGGGTCGGCAGCTCGATGCTGCGGTCACCGACGCTGCGGCCGGATGACGTGACGGGTCGTCACCAATCGCGGATTGTCTGGCTCCAGCGACGGAGGTCTTGACCTTTCACGGTCGAGTTGCGCTATGCTCCGCCGCAGCCGGTTGAGCAATGCTGCGCTATTGGTCGGTCAGGCCGCGACCGGGCCGCTGATCTGTCCCCATCGAACATAGCGGATTTCGGTGAATGAAACGCGTCCACGGCCTCGGTAGCCCCCATTCGCCAGAGGACATCTGCAGCCCCCAACGGACGGCGGGGGGCGTTGACGACATGCAGATCGGCATCCCAAGGCAAATCAGTGGCCCCGGATCGATCGTGGCGAGAGTGTCCCGCGTGCCTGAGGCCGCGCGCCGGGTGCTGCACCGCAGAAGCGGATGAACGACTTCGCACGATCGGTCAGCGCAGCCCTCACTTTGATTGGCGATGCTGATCCCGAACTGCTGGGCATCGTCGCGCTGTCATTGCGGGTCAGCCTGACGGCGAGCATTCTTGCCTTGTTGATCGGGGCCCCGATCGGCGCCTGGCTGGCGATTGTCCGCTTTCAAGGCCGGCACGTCATCATCGTGCTGACCAACGCGCTGCTTGGCCTGCCGCCGGTCGTCGTTGGCCTCGCGCTCTATCTGCTGCTGTCGCGATCGGGGCCCTTCGGGTCTGCCGGATTGTTGTTCACGCCGGCCGCCATGGTGATCGCCCAGACGCTGCTCGCAACGCCGATCGTGGTCGCGTTGGTGCATCGGCCGTCATCGCTGCTGTGGGTGGAATTCGGCGATCTTGCGCGCACCGACGGCCTGTCGCGGCTGCGCAGCATTGCCTTGCTGTTCGCGTTGGGCCGGGCATCCCTGTTGACCGCCTTTCTCGCCGCCTTCGGCCGGGCCATTGCCGAGGTCGGCGCCATCCTCATCGTGGGCGGCAATATTCGCGGCTATACGCGGACGATGACGACGGCGATTGCGCTCGAGACCAGCAAGGGTGATCTGGCGCTCGCGCTTGGACTCGGGCTGATCCTGCTGGCCCTGAGCGTCGCGGTCTCCACCGTGGCGTTTCTGTTAGTGGGACGCATTGGGGAAAAATAGCTGCTGCCCACCGACCTTGTAGCCGGCGATGGTTGTCTGCCCGGCCGGCGAGATCAGCCAGTCGATGAAGGCTTGCCCGTCCTGGGCCTTGACGTTCGGATGCTTCGCGGGATTGACCAGCATCACGCCGTACTGGTTGAACAGCCGCCTGTCTCCTTCGGTCAGGATCGTGAGGTCGCCCCGGTTCTTGAAGGACAACCACGTGCCGCGATCTGACAGCACATAGGCATTGGACGACGCCGCCATGTTGAGTGCCGGTCCCATTCCCTGACCGATCTCGCGGTACCAGCTACCCTTTGCCGCGGCAAGGTCGATGCCTGCGTCCTTCCAAAGCCGCAACTCGGCTTCGTAGGTGCCGGATCGATCGCCACGCGAGATGAAGGGAGCCTTCGCTGCCGCGATCTTTCTCAGGGCGTCGGCGACGTCCTTGTCACCGGCAATGTGAGCCGGATCGGCCTTCGGCCCGACGATGACGAAGTCGTTGTACATGACGTCGAAGCGCTTCACGCCTTGTCCTTCGGACATGAACTTGTCCTCGGCAGGCCTGTCATGAACGAAAACCACATCGGCATCGCCCCGTCTGCCGATATCGAGCGCCTGACCGGTGCCGACGGCGACGACCTTCACGCCAATTCCCGACGCTTTGGTGAATTGCGGCAGCAAATAGCCAAACAGGCCGGACTGTTCGGTCGACGTCGTTGAAGCGACGATGATGGTGCGGTCTTGTGCTCCGGCGGGCGAGCACCAGGCCAGCGTGGCTAAGAGGATGACGAAAAATTGCCGCATCATGTTTTTCCTCCGGGAGGCCGGCGCCAGTGCAACCCTCGCTCAGTCGGCCCCTGAACCTGCGCATGCTCTGCCGTACGGTCGCCATAGCCAGAGTGCAAGCGGAATTGCGAGCAACGCGCCAACTAAAGCGCGATGAGATTAGGTTTGAATCGTCATCGCGCTTTAGCTCTTTGTTTGAGCATGATCTTTTCGGAAAACCGCTTCACACTTTTCCGGATCATGCTCTAGCTGGGCGGCGACAAAGGGCACGACTCCATCTGGCGCGATGCCGGCGAAGGTGTTCGACAGCGAGCAGGCGATGGTCACCGTTGTGGAGCCGACGACGGCAGCAAGAAGGAAGGCCGTTCCAAGACACTCGGCGAAGGCGCGCCGCGCGAGGCTCGGCATCAGATCCCGCGGTCCAGCTTGACCCGTTCGCCGTCCTCTTTGACGAATTCGCCGCGCTGCGGCGGCAGGAGGTCGAGGACCATTTCGGACGGCCGGCAAAGCCGCACGCCGTTCGGCGTGACGACGATCGGCCTGTTGATCAGGATCGGATGCGCCAGCATCGCCTCCAGCAGGTCGTCATCCGTCAAGGCCGGGTTGCCCAACCCGAGTTCCGCGTACGGTGTGCCCTTCTCGCGCAGTAGGTCGCGCACCGAGAGTCCCATGCGCGCGACGAGCTGCTGCAGCAAGGCCCGCGCTGGCGGCGTCTTCAGATACTCGATGACGTGCGGCTCGATGCCCGCGTGGCGGATCATCGCGAGTGTATTTCGCGACGTGCCGCAATTCGGGTTATGGTAGATGATCACATCCATCGCGTTCGTCTCAGCAGCACGCGGACGAGGGCTTGCCGTCGGGACCGGCCTGCACCAGCAGCCTGAACACATCCAGCCGATTGTCCTGGGCCGATTGTCCCGGGCAAGCGCCGCGAGGGCCGCGACGGCATCTGTCCTTCTATATTTCAGCAAGTATTGAAATAATTGCCGTTGTCAATTGCAATTCGCAAAGCCGCGCGCAGAGACCGCTTTGCGGGTGACCGGGCCGATGACCATGCCGGTCGGCCGCTGAAGCCATTTCACATCTTCCGCGATATGATCATGCCGCAACGCTTGACCACCGCAGGGCGTTCGAACAGGAAATTTCGACGGTAGTGCACGATGAGTGACAAGCAACTTGAGGGCACTGCAGCCGAGGTTTTCGCCGCGTTCCTGAAACTTGGCTTGAGCTCGTTCGGCGGGCCGATCGCGCATATCGGCTACTTCCGGCATGAATTCGTCGAGCGCCGCAAATGGCTTGACGAACAAGCCTACGCAGACCTCGTGGCGCTGTGTCAATTCCTGCCCGGGCCGGCAAGCAGTCAGGTCGGCTTCTCGCTCGGTCTGATGCGCGCGGGCTATCCCGGCGCGCTGGCGGCGTGGACCGGATTCACGCTGCCGTCAGCCATTGCGCTGGTGCTGTTTGCCTATGGTGCCGGTGCGCTGAGCGGACCTGTCGGCACCGGCCTGGTGCACGGGCTGAAACTTGTGGCGGTCGCAATCGTCGCGCAAGCGGTCTGGGGCATGGCGCGGACGCTATGTCCCGATCGCGTGCGCGCGTCGATCGCGGTGGTCGCGGCGCTGCTCATTCTGTTCAGCACCTCGTCGATCGCCCAGATCGGCGCCATCCTGTTGGGCGGCATTGCCGGCCTTGCGCTGTGCCGGACCGGGCAGAGCAACGGGGGCGGTCACTTCGCCATGCCGGTGTCCCGCTCCATGGGGGCGGTCGCCCTGGCGGCGTTCTCGATTCTGCTGATCGGCCTGCCGGTGCTGGCGCGGCTGGCACCAGGCTCGGGCGTTGCGCTGTTCGAGGCCTTCTATCGCTCCGGCGCCTTGGTGTTCGGCGGCGGCCACGTGGTCCTGCCGCTGCTGCGCGAGGCCGTCGTCGCGCCCGGCTGGGTCAGCGACGACGCGTTCCTGACCGGCTATGGCGCCGCGCAGGCCGTGCCGGGCCCGCTCTTCACCTTCGCGGCCTATCTGGGCGCGGTGGTCAGGATCGAGCCGCATGGCGTCGGCGGCGCGATCGTCGGACTGCTTGGCATCTTCCTGCCGGGCGTCCTGATCTTGCTCGCCGCGCTGCCGTTCTGGGAGACGTTCCGGAAGCGGACCGATGCGCAGGCGATGATGCGCGGTGTCAACGCGGCGGTCGTCGGTATTCTCGGCGCGGCACTGTATCATCCGGTGTGGACGAGCACGGTTCTCGGTCCGCGCGATTTCGGTATCGCGCTGGTCGGATTCGTTCTGCTCATGGTCTGGCGCGCGCCGCCGCTTGTGGTTGTTGTCTTCAGTGCCATCGCCGGAATGGCGGCGGCGCTGTGAGGCCCCCCGGTCGACGGGTCATCTGTTCTCTTTGGCGTGCGCGCAGAGGCTAATTTCTTCAAATTTTTCAAGGCGATTTAGGCCGTCCAGTCCTCGCGCAAAAAATATTCCGCTTCCACCGTCGGGCAAATCAGTGGCACGAATCCGCCCGTCTCACCCGCTTGAGGGGCGCTTCGCGGTCGTCACGAGTGTTGGGTTGGGATGCGGTGGACGCCGATGTCACGGCTGACGAGCGTGGCAGATAGCGGACGGTGAAGTCGTGCAGGCCTGACGCCCTAAGGTTTGTACTCAATCAGATGTATAATTTTACGTGGAGATATGATTCAAGCTCTGCATTTGCGGGGCTTGGATCATGGCGGGCGAGTTTTGGTTGAATGATCGGCAGTGGGCAGCAATCGAGCCCTTGCTGCCGCAAAATCAGCCCGGCGCTCGTCGAGTCGATGATCGCCGCGTGATCAGTGGCATCATCCATGTGTTGAAGTCCGGCTGCCGCTGGCGCGATTGCCCGGCAGTGTTCGGCCCTTACACGACCGTCTACAATCGCTGGAACCGCTGGTCGCGGCGCGAGGTCTGGCGCAATCTGTTCGAAGCACTTCGGGGCCTGTCGCCCGATGACGACTTCCAGGCCATCGATTCCACGACCGCCAAGGCGCACCGTGCGGCGGCCGGTGGAAAAGGGGGGCGGAGGCTCAGGCCATCGGTCGTTCCCGCGGTGGCAGGACCACCAAGATCCACGCCGTCTGCGACAGTCTCGGACGCGCCATCGCGCTCGAAGTAACGCCAGGTCAGCGTGGTGACATCCGCGCGGCGCTGCCCCTGCTCAGCTCTCTGCCACCACCGCGTTGCTGTGCGGCCGACACGGCCTATGACGCGAACGAACTGCGGCAATTCCTCATCGAACGGGGAACAACCCCGGTCATCCCAAACAATCCCACCCGAAAACGCTTCCATCCGTTCGACCGCGCCGCATACAAGCGGCGCAACCTCGTCGAGCGCATGTTTTGCAGGCTCAAGGACTGGCGGCGCATTGCAACCCGCTATGACAAGCTCGCCAGAAACTTCCTCTCGGCCGTCAATCTTGCTGCCGCTATCATTTGGTGGACCTGATTGAGTCCGGACCTTAGTGGCAGGTGTCTCATCAGCAAGAGGCTATGCCTCTGCTGATGACGGTGACAACAAAGCCCAGTCTCGCCGGGGCGAGCACGTATAAGCCGTAAACCATCGCGCAGGGAAAGCCGGGACTGCTCCGGTTTCACCTGTGGTCCTACCTCCCGAGCTTTCCATTTGCTCGGGACCCATGGGTGCGATCGGCACCCGGCTTTCCCTGCGCCCTCTGCTCGGAAGGAGGGTGGAAAGTAACGCAAGACTCGGACGGCTCACGTCGCGAGAAGGCGCCTGCGCACCCCCATCGCTGTTTGCCGAGAAGCCGAGGCCGTGTCCCGATGCCGTCTGTGTGGCCCCGCTCGCATACCCTAACGGGAGCTGCGCCCGGATGCCGCATGACGATTGCCACTATCGTCAGAGGGGCACACCATATGATTTTGAGATGCCGGAGGTGCATTCCGGCGCGGGAGGTGTCATAAATGAGACACGCTTTGGTTTGCGGAATTGTGCTGACGGCCTGACCCGGATTTTCTTGCAATCACATTCATCCCAGTGAAGGGCGTCAGCTTGTTGTTTCCTTCCATGTCATCGTCGGTCGCGGTTGGGGCCCTGGTGGGATGGATGTTGCTTCTCACCGCGAAGCACATCATCGCCGACTTCATGTTGCAGAACGCCTGGATGGCGATCGGCAAGGACCAGAAGACCGGCTGGGCGATGCCGCTGCTCGCGCACTGCCTCGTGCACCTCGCCGTCGCACTGGTGCTGATCCTCGCCGTTGCGCCGCGCTTCTGGTACGTCGCCTTCGTGGACTTCGTCATCCACATCGCCGTCGACCGCGCCAAGGGAATCTGCGCCTCGCGTTTCGGCGTGACGCTGGAGTCGGGGCATCCCTGGTTCTGGACCTTGATCGGCGTCGACCAGGCGCTGCACCACCTCACCGGTTTCGTGCTGTCGATCTACATGGCCGCGAACTGAGCGGCCGGCGCCACCCGTCTCCTCAAGCCTGTCGGAATGCGAACCCCGCCGCTCGCCGCGCGCGAAAGTGATTCGCGTGCAACGGGCAAGGGGTCCCGATGACGACCCGGAGCCGTGGTTAACCTTTCGTTAGAGAATTGCGCGGCATCTTCGCGATCGAGGGGGATTTGCAAATGTTTTCAAGCCGCGACGCCTTCGAGAACGATGCCTGCCCGGTTGCGGACGACCTGCTTGGCCAGATGTACCGCGCCAATCCCAATGGCCTGTCGCTCCTGGTCGCCAACGTGTCGCCCGACGCGCGGGCGAGGCTGGCGCTGTTCTGCTATCGCCGCAGCCACCTGCACGCGCTGGCGCTGGCGATTGCCTCGCGCTGCACCGAGCGTGAGCTGATCCATTTCGGTGGCCGCGTCGGTTCGACCCTGTACGCGCTGTCGCGTGAGCCCGCGCGCACCACTGCGACCTCGCACGGCGGACGCAAGCCGATCACGCTGTCGACCAGGCCGCTGTCGACCTTCGCGCCGATCGTCGATGAAGAACTCGACGACGACGAAGAGGACGTCACCCAGACGGTGACCGCCTGAGGCCGGCCGCCGCTGTGGCCTCAGATCACCGGCAGCCCGTGGCGCCGGCGCGCCATTGCGCATTCGGCGTCGCCGGGCATGCAGGTCCGGCACACCTCCGGCCGCACCGCATAGACGTCGCAGCGCGTCGCCACCCCGATCTCGCCTGACAGTGCCGCGCAGCGGTCGCCCACGCAGCGCATGCCGGACAGCCGCGCATTGACGAACTGCTCCGGGATCAGGTCGAGCTGGTCGTCATCCTCGACGGTGAAGCGCGGCCAGTTCTCCGAATAGCTGCAGCAGGCGCCGCAGGACTGGCAAGGGCTGCTCTCCGCCGCCTTGGTAGCGTTCGCGGCCATCATGTGTCCTTCGGCGCTTCCCAGACCAGGCTGCGCCGCCAGCGCGCCCTGAGCAGGTCGCGCCGCTCCGGATATTTCTCGTCGTGATAGATCGCGGCAACCACGCGGTCGGTGCGGAAGCTGCGGAAATCCCTGCGCAGCTCGCACCAGGCCGCGAGCAGCCGCACCGCTTCGTGATAGCCGACCGCGATCGGCCAGATCGTGCGCTCGCTGTCGCGGCCATGCTCGTCGCGATAGTTCAGCGTGATCTTCTTGCCCTCGTGGATCTGGCTGCGCGTCTTGACCATGTCGATGCGGTCCGGCTCCCGGTTCCAGGCCGACCGCGCGCGGCTTGCCGGCTCGAGCACGAACGGCCGCAGCCGGTCGGGCACCGTCTCGGCGATCTTGGCCATCAGGTCTTCGGCCGCGCGCGCCAGTGCCGGATCGGCGTGACCGACGACCCATTGCGCGCCGAGCACACAGGCCTCGATCTCATCGGGTGTCAGCATCAGCGGCGGCAGGTCGAAACCCTTCTCCAAGATGTAGCCCATGCCGGCCTCGCCGCGGATCGGCACCCGCTGCTCGATCAGGGTCGCGATGTCGCGATAGATCGTGCGCTTGGATGTCTCGAGCTCGGCGGCGATCGCATCCGCGGTCAAGGGCTTTCGGGTGCGGCGGAGCACCTGGATGATCTGAAACAGCCGGTCGGCGCGTCTCATGGCAAGTCTCTTCGCAAGTCTCTTGTTCGCTGTTGGCGGATCTTGGGTCTCGGTCCGTCGCCGTTTTGCGCCCCCGTGTCACTGCTGCTGACAGCATGTTGGCAGCAGGTGGGAGCTATACCAAGACAACACCTCAAGTGAAGGGAATTTGTCCATGGCAAATCTAGATGAACTCGGTTTCCGGCGGGCGCAGACGTTCGCGCTGGAACAGCTTGTTACAGTCTACTCCACCTCCAGCGATCTGCGCTGGGCCCTGGTTGTGATGATTGCGCGATCAGTCGTTGCCGCCTGGTCCTACGGGCGGGCGCGGGTGGTCAAACGGGTTCGCGAGGCGGTTCGCCGTCTCGCTCCCGTTCGTCCGCTCGACAGTGAATATCACTGCTGCTGACACCATGGTGGCAGCAGGGGGGCGCTAGCCTCCATTCACGGCCACAGGCAATCGGGAGCTTCAGATGATTACGCTTTTTGGCTTCGGCACGGGGTTCGGCTTGCCGGAAATCAGCCCCTTCGTGACCAAGACCGAAGTCCAGCTCAAGATGGCCGGGCTCGATTATCGCAAAGAGAAGGCGACGCCGCCGGCATCTCCCAAAGGCCAACTGCCCTTCATCGCCGATGACGGCGAGACGATTGCCGACTCGACCTTCATCCGCGCCCATATCGAGGGCAAATACGGCTTTGATTTCGACGCGCCGCTGAGCCTGCAGGCGCGCGCACAGGCCTGGGCCTTCGAACGCATGATCGAGCATCACGTCTATTGGGCGCTGGTCGGCGCACGCTGGGTCGACGATACGAATTTCGCCAAGGGGCCGGCGCACTTCTTCGACGGCGCGCCCGATCACATGCGCGACAAGATGCGCGAGGACGCCCAGTTCCGCGTCGCCGAGAACTATCTGCTGAGCGGGCTTGGTCGCCACGCGCCGGAGGAGGATATCGATCTCGCGATGCGTTCGCTGTTCGCGCTCTCGGTGCAGCTCGGTGACAAGACCTACCTGATGGGCGATACGCCCTGCGGCACCGACGCCACGGCATTCGGCGCGCTTGCCGGAATCCTGACGCCATTCTTCGCATCACCGCTGCGCGAGCGCACCGAGAGGTTCGAGAATCTCACCGCCTATGTCGACCGGATGATGCAGCAATATTATCCGGAGTTCGGCTGGGCACCGCTGCAGCAGGCGGCTTAGCCGGCGGCCGCAGGAGCGGGCTGGCCTTTCAACGCGGCCAGCTCGGCCTCGAGTTCGGCGATGCGTTCATCGCGCGAGGCCAGCGCCGCCGCGACATCGGCCGCGTCGAATTTCTGCGGGATGTGCTGCGGGCAGTTGGTATCCCACGTCGCGATCTTGAACAGGATCACCTGCTCGGGCCGCGCCCGGTAGCCCTGCGGCATCAGCGCGTGCGTCAGTGCCCGATCGTCCTCCACCACGCGCGCCTCGCCCCAGATCTTGACGCGGCGACGATGCGCATAGTCCATCACGAAAATATACGCCTTCGCATTCTCCGACAGATTGCCCTGCGTGATGAACTGGCGGTTGCCGCTGAAGTCGGCGAACGCGAGCGTGCGCTTGTCGAGAACCTTGATGAAGCCCTTCGGCCCGCCGCGGTGCTGGATATAGGGCTGGCCGTCGGCGGAGGCGGTGGCAAAGTAGAAGCTGTTGGCATTGGCGAGGAAGGCGGCGAGGTTCTCGTCGATCTCGGTGCGCCAGCCGCCGCGTGCCTCGACCTGGGCGTAGGCCTCGCGCGAACCCTTGCGGCTCTGGATCGCCTTCACCGCCGGGCTGAATGCAACATCGCTGGAATAGGCGTGAACGTCTGACATCTGAGCCTCCCGTCGCGGGCGCCAAAGCGGTCGTCCTTGGTGGGAAAGATGGTCGTTTCATGGAAGTAAGTAATCTTGTGAGTTGACACTTCACTGTTGCGGATTATGCAATAGTGGTATGGATCGTCTCGACGCTATGCAGGCCTTCGTCGCCGTGGCTGACCTGGAGGGCTTCGCGCCTGCCGCCCGCAAGCTCGGCCTGTCGCCGTCGGCCGTGACGCGGCTGATTGCGGCGCTGGAGGAGCGGCTCGGCGCGCGGCTCTTGCAGCGGACCACTCGGCAGGTGACGCTGACCGACGCCGGTTCGCGCTACCTGGAGCGGGCGCGGCGGATCCTCGCTGATGTCGAGGAGGCCGAGGATGCGGTGGAGGGCGAGCGCACGCACCCTGAGGGCCGGCTGGTGATCTCGGCCCCGGTCGGTTTCGGCCGGCTGCATGTCAGCCCGGTCGTGACCGCCTACCTGAAGCGCTATCCCGACGTCGGCGTCGACCTGCGTCTGACGGACCGGGTCGTCAACCTCGTGGAGGACGGCGTCGATGCCGCGGTCAGGATCGGCCATCTGCCCGATTCGACGCTGGTGGCACGGCATGTCGGCGAGATGCGGCGCATCGTGGTGGCTTCGCCGGGCTATCTCATGGCACGCGGCGAGCCGAAGCGGCCCGCGGACATCGCGGCGCATGACATGATCCAGTTCGGCGCCATGACCGCAGCGCCCGACTGGCGCTTCGCGGAGAACGGTCGCGAGATCAGGGTCGCGAGCTCGCCGCGCTTTGCCAGCAACAGCTCGGATGCCGCCATCCAATATGCCGAGCAGGACGGCGGCCTGACGCGGGTGCTGGCCTACCAGGCGGCCGCGTCGCTGAAGGCCGGGCGGCTCAGAATCGTGCTTGCGGAGTTCGAGCAGCCGGCGCTGCCGATCCACATCGTCTACCCGACCTCGCGGCTGTTGTCGGCCAAGGTCCGCACCTTCATCGATCTCGTCACCGAGATCGATGACTGGCATTTCGGCTAGACCTTCGTTCGACGCGCTTTCCTCACGCGAACCGGGGTCCACTGCGCCCGTAAACGCTTCAGCCCGACGCCTTCTTCGGCACCACGCGGAAGGTGCCGTTGGCGCGCGCGATCGTCACGCCGTCGGCCTTGATCAGGCTCTGCGCGAAGCAGATCGTGCTGCCGGTCTTGATCACCTCGCTCTCTACCGCGAGCCATTGCCCGATATTCGCGGTGCCGACGAAATCGACCGCCAGCGAGATCGTCACAAAAGTGGTGGTCCAGCCCGTTGCCTGCCCGCAGCTATAGCCCATCGCGTTGTCGGCGAGTGCGGCGATCAGCCCACCATGGATCAGTCCGCGTGCATTGGTGTGTGGCTTGGCCAGCCGCAGGCCGAGGATCACGGCCTTGTCGGTCTTCTTTGCGTAAAGCGGCTCCCAGGGATCAGTGAGCGGGCTCTTGCGGAAATGCGGCTCGAAGCCGGCGGGGATGTCGAGGATTGGCGTATCGGTGCTCATCTGAGGCTCGCGCATTGGCGTTTCGTTTGCGCCATTGAACGCGATGTCGATGACAGTTTCACCGCCTACAAAGTTTTAAACGAAATTTGCGCTCGTGTTTGAATGCGGCCGGTTCGTCATCACCCGCGAAGGCGGGTGATCCAGTATTCCAGAGACGCCAGCGCTTGAATCGAGGAGCCGCGGCGTACTGGATACCCCGCATGCGCGGGGTATGACGACCGGCAGGCGGCGATGAAAACCGCAAAGAGCCCGGCAAGGTGCCTAGAACGGCAGCCCGACATAATTCTCCGCCAGCGAGGTCGACGCGGCCTTCGAGCTCACGAGATAGTCCAGCTCGGCGATCTGGATGCGCGCGGCGAATTCGCCGTCGTCGGGGAACTTGTGCAGCATCGAGGTCATCCACCAGGAGAAGCGCACCGCCTTCCAGACCCGCGCCAGCGCTTTGGCGGAGTAGCCGTCGATTCCGGCCGAGGACTTCTCGTCATAATATTCGCGCAGCGCCTGCGACAGGTAGTGCACGTCGCTGGCGGCGAGGTTCAGGCCCTTGGCGCCGGTCGGCGGCACGATATGCGAGGCGTCGCCGGCAAGGAACATCCGGCCGAACCGCATCGGCTCGGCGACGAAACTGCGCAACGGTGCGATGCTCTTCTCGATCGAGGGTCCGGTGACGAGCTCGTCGGCGGCCTTCTGGTCGACGCGGCGCTTCAGTTCGTCCCAGAACCGCTCGTCCGACCACTGGTCGACATGATCGTCGAGCGGGCACTGCACGTAATAGCGGCTGCGGTGGGTCGAACGCATGGTGCAGAGCGCAAAACCGCGCTCGTGGTTGTTGTAGATCAGCTCCGACGACACCGGCGGCGTTTCCGAGAGGATGCCGAGCCAGCCAAACGGATAGATCCGCTCATAGCTCGTGATCGCCGACGCCGGCACGCTGGCACGACTGATACCGTGGAAACCGTCGCAGCCTGCGATGAAATCGCATGCGATTTCATCGGTGACGCCGTCTTTCACATAGGTGACGCGCGGATGATCGGTGTCGAAATCATGCGGCTTGACGTCGGCGGCCGAGTAGATCGAGGTCAGCCCGGCGGCCTTGCGGGCGTTCATCAGGTCAAGCGTGACCTCTGTCTGGCCGTAGATCGTTACGGACTTGCCGGTCAGGCCATGCATGTCGATGCGATGCCGCGCGCCGCCGAACGCCAATTCGACGCCGTGATGGACCAGACCTTCGCGATGCAACCGGTCGGCGGCGCCGACCTTCTCGAGCAGGGACACCGTGCCTTCCTCGAGCAGGCCGGCGCGGATGCGCCCGAGCACATATTCCGGGGTCTGGCGCTCCAGGATCACGTTGTCTACGCCAAAGGTATGAAGTAGTTGCCCAAGCAACAGTCCGGCCGGACCTGCGCCTATGATTGCTACTTTTGTCCGCAATACCCGCTCCTTCCGATAAGGTAGGCTTGATCATGGCCCGCACGTCGCGGGCTGCCGTCGTCGGCTTGCCATGGTGATTATATCATATAACAGTCTTCGCAAAGCGCGTTTGATCAGCGAGGGGACTTCGCCGCAATGCAAGAGACCGATTCGGCCGGATGACCGCCGGTGCGACGCGGTGTCTGGCGGGCGCATTTCGCCTTGAACAAACGCGCAAGATATATAACATGTTAAGTAACGAGACCGGGCGCAAAGCCCGCCGTCATGGAGAGGAGGAGATCGAATGAAGAAGGCGTTGTTGGCGCTGCTCGTGGCCGCGGGTGTCACGCTGGCTGTTGCACCTGCGCTGGCGCAGGACAAGACGGTCAATCTGAAAGTGTCGCTCTGGGTACCGCCGGCACATCCGCTGGTTCCGGCGACGCAGGCCTGGGCCGCCGACATCGAAAAGGCCTCGGGCGGCACCATCAAGATCACCGTGTTCCCGTCGGAGCAGCTCGGCAAGGCATTCGATCATTACGACATGGCGCGCGACGGCATCGCCGACGTCACCTACGTCAATCCCGGCTATCAGCCTGGCCGCTTCCCGATCGCGGCCGCAGGCCAGCTTCCGTTCGTGTTCTCCGACGGCAAGAAGGGCACGCTGGCGCTGAACGAATGGTACCACAAATACGCGCCGACCGAGATGAAGGACACCAAGCTCTGCTTCGCCTTCATCCACGATCCGGGCGCGCTGCACGGCAAGAAGAAGATCCTGCTGCCGACCGACCTCAACGGCGTGAAGGTGCGCCCCGCCCAGAGCACGATCGGCGAGATGGTGAAGATGTTCGGCGGCACGAATGTGCAGGCGTCCGCGCCGGAAGCGCGCGATGCTATCGAGCGCGGCGTGGCCGACGAGATCACCTTCCCCTGGGGCTCGATCTTCCTGTTCGGCATCGACAAGGTGGTGAAGTACCACATGGACGTGCCGCTCTACACGACCGTGTTCACTTACAACATTAACCTCGCCAAATATAACTCGATGTCGGATGCCCAGAAGAAGGTGATCGACGATCACTGCACGCCGGAATGGGCTTCCAAGGTCACCGACCCCTGGACCGAGTTCGAGGCCAATGGCCGCACCAAGATGAAGGCGCTGGCGGGTCATGAGGTCTATCAGTTGACTGCGGATCAACTCGCCGAGTGGAAGAAGGCGGTCAAACCGCTGCATGACAGCTGGGCCGAGGCGGTGAAGAAGGCCGGTGGCGATCCGGAAAAGATCGCTGCCGATCTGCAGGCGACCCTGAAAAAGTACGACGCCGGATTCTGATTCCGTCATTCCGGGGCGCGCGCTGGCGCGTCCCCGGAAGCTCGTTCATAACGTCCAGGTCCGGGGCTCGCTCGCCTTGTGAACTCCCGGAATGACCGCTCCTGACAGCGATAGTCCGACATCATGGCTGCCAATCCTGAAGTCACTCAAGACGGCGTCATCACCGGTCCGCCCGAGCCGGCCCGCAAGAATTTCATGGACCGCTTCATCGATTCGATCGAATGGGTCGCAGCATTCTTCGTCGGCGTCGTCGCGCTGAACACCTTCACTGCGGTGTTCATGCGCAAATTCTTCTCGGTGACGATCCCCGACTACTACAATTTCGGCCAGTTCCTGCTCGGCATCCTGATCTTCTGGGGCATTGCGGCGACCAGCTATCGCGGCACTCACATCACCGTGGACCTGGTGTGGGCCAATGCCTCGCCGCGTTACCAGCGCTGGATCGACATCTTCGCGACGCTGGTGCTGCTGTTCGTCGTCACGGTGCAAACCTACACGTTGGTCGACAAGGTGATCGACACCAGGAACAGCCACATCGTCACCATGGATCTTGGTGTGCCGGTCTGGCCGTTCTTCCTGGTGTCGTGGATCGGCGACGTCTCCGCGGTGCTGCTGATTGCGATCCGCACCTACCGGCTGATCTTCCATCCGGAAGACATCCACGATGCCAAGATCAAGACCGCGGAGTAGCCGGTTATGAGCAGCGAGACCGTAGCCGTCATCGGCTTTGTCAGCCTGTTCGTGCTGATGCTGTTGCGCGTCCCCGTCGGCATGGCGATGGGCCTCGTCGGCATCACCGGCTTTGGCTATCTCACCGGCTTCGAGCCGGCGCTGAAACTGGTCGGCCAGACCACGATGCGCACGGTGACGGACTATTCCTTCGGCGTGATCCCGATGTTCCTGCTGATGGGCGCCTTCGTGTCCGTCTCCGGCATCAGCCGCGAGTTGTTCCGCGCCGCCAATACGTTCGTCGGCCACTGGAAGGGCGGGCTCGGCATTGCGACCATTGCCGCCTGCGGCGGCTTTGCCGCGATCTCCGGTTCGTCGGTCGCGACCGCCGCGACATTTTCCGCGGTGGCCTATCCCGAGATGCGCCGCTTCGGCTATCCGCAATCGTTCTCGACCGGCGTGATCGCGGTTGGCGGCACCCTGGGGGCGATGCTGCCGCCGTCCACGGTGCTTGCGGTCTATGGCATCATCACCCAGCAGGATATCGGCAAGCTGTTCATCGCCGGCGTCATCCCGGGCCTGCTCGCGATCCTCATGCACATGATCACGATCGGCATCATCGGGGTGACGCGGCCCGGATTCCTGCCGGCGGGGCCAAAGGCCAAATGGCACGAGCGTGTCCTGGCGCTGCGCGATGTCTGGGCGCCGTTGCTGCTGTTTCTGTTCGTGATCGGCGGCCTCTACGGCGGCTTCTTTGTCCCGACCGAAGCCGGCGCGGTCGGTGCGGTCGGCGCCTTCATCATCGGCATCCTCCGCGGCAGGCTCTCCAAGGACGGTATCCTGCAATCGCTGCTGCAGGCGACCCGCACGGCGGCCGCCGTGTTCACCGTGCTGATCGGCGCGCTCTGCTTCGGCTATTTCCTCACCATTACCCAGACGCCGCAGAACGTCACCGCCTTCCTCACCGGGCTCGGCATCGGCCCCTATGGCGTACTGGCGCTGATCCTGCTGATGTATATTGTGTTGGGCTGCCTGATGGACGCGATGGCGATGGTGATCCTCACCGTGCCGATCGTGTTCCCGGTCGTCACCTCGCTCGGCTTCGACCCGATCTGGTTCGGCATCATCATCGTGATGACGGTCGAACTCGGCCTGATCCATCCGCCGGTCGGCATGAATGTGTTCGTGATCAAGAGCGTGATCAAGGACGTCAACATGTCGACGATCTTTGCCGGTGTGCTGCCCTTCGTGATCACCGATCTGATCCGGCTGGTGATCCTGATCTTGTTCCCGCTGCTCGCGACCTGGTTGCCGCAGCGCATGATTGGCTAGGCATGATCCGGAAACGGATCATGCCGATCAGCGAATGAGCTTACGATGGCGCCTGAAATCCAGACTCGCTACGTCTTCACGATCACCGCACGTATCGCTGACGTGACTTCCGCCGGCGACATCGGGACCGGCGTCCGCCGCATCATCCCGATCACCGGCGGCGAGGTGAGGGGAGAGAAGGTCAACGGCAAGGTGCTGAGCTTCGGCGCCGACTTCCAGATGATCCGGCCCAACGAGCTGATCGAGCTGGAGGCGAAATATGCATTCGAGACCGACGACGGCGCCGTGGTTTATGTCGAGAACAAGGGCATCCGGTTCGGGCCGGTCGATCTGCTGCAGAAGCTGAAGCGCGGCGAGCCGGTTGATCCAAAGCTGATCTATTTCCGCACCGTGCCGAAGTTCGAGACCGGTGCCGAGAAATATCGTTGGCTGATGGAGCACATCTTCATCGCCTCCGCCGCGCGCCACGCCGACCGCGTCGTGATCGACGTGCATCAGGTGCTGTAGGTTCTGCAAACCCGGCTCAGCTCCAGAGTCGCCGTCGCCATACGGAATAGCCCGCTCCGTCCGGAGGAGTGTGAAGTCCCAGGGCATATTGACTCCTGCGATGATAGTTATACAACATAACTATTCTGAACAGGAAACAATAACGCCATGGGAAACGCCTCCGCCGCTGACCATGCGGCGCTGCTCAAGATCGAACAGTCCGGCGCCGTGCTGACCGTGGGCCTCAACCGTCCCGCCAAGCGCAACGCGCTGAACGACGGCATTATCCTTGCGCTGCAGGGCTGCTTTTCCGCCATTCCCGATACGATCGGCGCCGTCGTCATCCACGGCATCGGCGATCACTTCTCCTCCGGCCTCGATCTGTCCGAACTGACCGAGCGCGACGCGACCGAAGGGCTTGTGCATTCCCAGATGTGGCATCGCGTGTTCGACCGCATCCAGTATTGCCGCGTGCCGGTCATCGCCGCACTGAAGGGTGCCGTGATCGGCGGCGGGCTCGAGCTTGCCTGCGCGGCGCATATCCGCGTCGCCGAGCCTTCTGCCTATTTCGCGCTGCCGGAGGGGCAGCGCGGCATCTTCGTCGGCGGCGGCGGATCGGTGCGGCTGCCGCGGCTGATCGGCGTGCCGAGGATGGCCGACATGATGCTGACCGGCCGCGTCTATTCCGCGACCGAAGGCGCCTCCTACGGATTCTCGCAATATCTCACCGAGGCCGGCGGCTCGCTGCCGAAGGCGCTGCAGCTTGCCGAGCGCGCCGCCGCGAACGCGCCGCTGACCAATTTCGCGGTGCTGCAGGCGTTGCCGATGATCGCGGAGGCCAATCCGCAGACCGGGCTGCTGATGGAATCCCTGATGGCGACCGTCGCGCAGAGCGACAAGGAAGCCAAGCGGCGGATCCGCGAATTCCTTGACCGCAAGACCGCCAAGGTGAAGCCGACATGAGCGCCGAGCCTGATACCCCCCCGTCCGCGACAGCCGCCAGCGCACATCCGCTGCGCCCGATCTCCTTCGGCAATCCAGTCGTCACCGTCGAGCGCCGCGCCGACGGCACGATCTATCTTCGTCCGAAGGTGAAGCTTGCCGACTATCCCGTTCGCATCACCGACCGCCTGCATCACTGGGCCAGGGCCGAGCCGAACCGCGTGTTCATGGCCGAGCGCGCGCCAGGCGGTGGCTGGCGGCAGATCACCTACGCGCAACTGCTGGAGACGACCCGGCATCTCGCGTCGGCGCTGATCGCGCGCGGATTGTCCGCCGAGCGGCCGATCGTGATCCTGTCTGGCAATTCGGTCGACCACGCGCTGATCGCGTTCGGCGCGCTCTATGCCGGCATTCCGTTCTGTCCGGTCTCGCCGGCCTATTCGCTGGTGTCGCGCGATTACGGCAAGCTCAGTTTCCTGATCAAGCTGCTGACGCCGGGCCTCGTCTTCGTCGACGACGCCGACAAATTCGCCGATGCGCTGATCGCCAATGTGCCTGCGGGTATCGAGATCGCGGCCAGCCGCGGTGCCGTGCCCGGCCGCGACGTCATCCGGCTCACCGATCTCCTGGCGACGCCGGAAAACCCGCGTCTTGACGCGGTCCATCAGGGAATTGGCCCGGACACGATCGCAAAGTTCTTGCTCACGTCGGGGTCGACGGGCGACCCCAAGGCCGTCATCAACACCCAGCGCATGATCTGCGCCAATCAGGTGATGCTGCGCGAGACCCTGGCGTTCCTGAAGGATGAGCCGCCCGTCATCGTCGACTGGCTGCCGTGGAATCACACCTTCGGTGGCAACCACAATATCGGATTGACGCTCTACAACGGCGGCTCGATGTATCTCGACGAGGGCAAGCCGATGCCCGGCGGCATCGAGGAGACCGTGCGAAACCTGCGCGAGATTTCGCCGACGGTCTATTTCAACGTACCCAAGGGCTACGAATCGCTGCTGCCTTACTTGCGCGACGATGCGAGCTTGCGGGCGAAATTCTTCGACCGTCTGCATGCGATGTTCTTCTCGGGCGCGGCGCTGTCGCCGTTCGTCTGGAACAGCCTCGATGAGCTCGCGGTGCGGGAGAAGGGCTATCGCGTGCCTGTTCTGACTGGCCTGGGCGCCACTGAAACTTCACCGTTCTTCATGTCGGTGCGCCCCGCCACCAGCCGCTCCGGCCATGTCGGGCTTCCCGTGTCGGGCAACGAGGCCAAGCTTGTGCCGAACAACGGCAAGCTGGAAGTCCGCGCCAGGGGACCGAACGTGACGCCGGGCTACTGGCGCCAGCCGGATCTGACCGCCAAGGCCTTCGACGAGGAGGGCTTCTACAAATTCGGTGATGCGCTGAAGCCTGCCAATCCCAATGATTTCGATGCCGGCTTCGACTTCGACGGCCGCATCGCCGAAGACTTCAAGCTGGCAAGCGGCACCTGGGTCAGCGTCGGTCCTTTAAGGGCGCGCTTCGTCGGCACTTGCGCGCCGCTGGTGCGCGACGTCGTGATCGCGGGCCTCAACCGCGACGAGATCTCGGCGATCGTCATCCTCGACCTCGACGGCTGCCGCCTGATCAATCCCAATCTTGCGGCCAACGACGTCGCGGCGGCTGCCGCCGATCCGTTGGTGCGCGCGGCCTTCCACGAACGCTTCGCGCGATTCCTCGCCAGCGCGACCGGTTCGTCGAACCGTATCACCCGCGCGATCCTGCTCGACACGCCGCTATCGATCGACCGCGGCGAGGTCACCGACAAGGGTTCGATCAACCAGCGCGCGGTGCTGGAGCATCGCGCTGCGTTGATCGAAACGCTCTATGCGCCGGTGCCGCCGGCATCCGTCATCACGCTAACCTGATTTCGAAGAGGAGAACCGCTATGCAGTTGAAGGATCAGGCCGCCATCGTCACCGGAGGTGCATCGGGATTGGGCGCCGCAACCGCGCGCCGGCTGGCCGCGCAAGGCGCCAAGGTCGCGGTCTGCGACCTCAATGCCAAGCTCGCGGAGAGCGTGGCGGCCGAGATCGGCGGCATTCCGCTGGTCTGCGACGTGGCCGATGCGGCGGCCGCCGAAGCCGCGGTCGCGCAAGCCGCCAAGGCGCACGGCCCGGCGCGCGTGCTGGTGAACTGCGCCGGCATCGGGGTCGCAAAGCGCGTGATCGGCCGCGAGGGGCCGATGGCGCTTGGCGATTTTGACAAGGTGATCAAGATCAATCTGATCGGTTCCTTCAACATGCTGCGGCTTGCGACCGCTGACATGTCCAAGCTGGAGCCGCTTGCGACCGGCGAACGCGGCGTTGTGATCTGCACCGCTTCCGTCGCCGCCTATGACGGCCAGATCGGGCAGGCGGCGTATTCGGCGTCGAAGGGCGGCATCGTTGCGATGACGCTGCCGATCGCCCGCGAGCTCGCGCAGTTCGGCATCCGCGTGCTGACGATCGCGCCCGGCCTGTTCCTCACGCCGCTCCTCGCCAACCTGCCGCAGGAGGCGCAGGATTCGCTTGCCGCAGCGATTCCGTTCCCGCGCAGGCTCGGCCAGGCCGACGAGTTCGCCTCGCTGGCGCTGCACATGATCGACAACCCCTATCTGAACGGCGAAGTGGTGCGGCTCGATGCCGCGCTCCGAATGGCGCCGCGCTAAGTATGGCCATGAGCATAGGTCGAGAGCGTCTGGCGAGCTCGCTTCCACCTCTCCCATTGGGACAGGTCGGATCGCGCAGCGATCCGGGTGAGGGGTTGCGATCAACAACGAAGACCGTACCCCCTCACCCCAGCCCTCTCCCCGTGGGAGAGGGAGCCAATCGCTGGTGCCGCACTATCGGAGTTCGCTAAACCATGTTCGTTCATCGGCGCGACGTGCAGATCCAGTGGGGCGATTGCGACCCCGCCAACATCGTCTACTACCCGCGCTACTTCGCGATGTTCGACGATTCGACCTCGATCATGTTCGAAGCAGCCGGTTTCTCGAAGCAGGATATCATCCACAAATACGGGCTGGCCGGCATTCCCATGGTCGACACGCGGGCGAAATTCTATATCCCGTCAACCTACGGCGACTGGATCACCATCGAGAGCCGGATCGAGAGCATCAAGCGCTCGAGCTTCGAGGTGGTGCACCGCGTGTTCAAGGGCGAGGCGCTTGCGATCGAGGCGTTCGAAACCCGGGTGCTGGTCGGCCGCCACCCGGACGATCCCAACAAATTGAAATCGGCGCCGTTTCCGCAGGAGATCGTTGACCGTTTCATGAAGGACTGACTCGCAGCCCTCCATGACCTAAAGAAGGGGCTGAATTTGCCCCGCAAAATTGGTTTAAACCCAAAACACTATCCGCAGGGAGGAATAGATGAGGAAGGCCACTTTCGCCGCCGCGGCGTTCGCGGCGGCTGTTGCGCTGCCGGGAGCGCCAGCACTGGCGCAGACCAACGAAATCACCATCGGTATCTCGATCTCGACCACCGGACCTGCCGCAGCCCTTGGCATCCCCGAGCGCAACGCGCTCGATTTCGTGCCGAAGGAGATCGGCGGCGTGCCGCTCAAGCTGATCGTGCTTGATGACGGCGGCGACCCGACCGCTGCGACCACCAATGCGCGGCGCTTCGTCACCGAGTCCAAGGCCGACATCATCATAGGCTCCTGCACCACGCCGCCGTCGATCGCGGTGTCGACGGTCGCCAACGAAGCCGGCATTCCGCATCTTGGTCTTGCGCCGTTCCCGATCAACGAGGCGCGCGCCAAGTGGTCGGTCGACCTGCCGCAGTCGATCCCGATCATGGGCAAGGTGCTCTACGAGCATATGAAGGCGCACAACATCAAGACCGTCGGCTATATCGGCTACTCCGATTCCTACGGCGACCTCTGGGTCAACGACTTCAAAAAGCAGGCGGTGCCGATGGGCCTGACCATGACCGACGAGGAGCGCTTCGCGCGTCCCGATACTTCGGTCGCGGGCCAGGTGCTCAAGCTCGTCGCCGCCAATCCCGACGCCATCCTGATCGGAGCTTCCGGCACCGCCGCGGCGCTGCCGCAGACCGCGCTGCGCGAGCGCGGCTACAAGGGCTTGATCTATCAGACCCATGGCGCCGCCAGCATGGACTTCATCCGGATCGCGGGTGCGGCCGCCGAAGGCGTCATCATGTCGGCAGGTCCTGTGATGTCGCCGGAGACGCAGCCGGACAGCGCGCTGACCAAGAAGCCGGGCCTCGCGCTGAACACCGCCTATGAGGCAAAATACGGTCCCAACAGCCGCAGCCAGTTCGCCGGCCACTCCTACGACGCCTTCGAGGTGCTGAAACGCGTCGTCCCGGTGGCGCTTAAGACGGCCAAGCCCGGCACGCCGGAATTCCGCGAGGCGATCCGCAAGGCGTTCATCTCGGAAAAGGAAATCGTCGCGACCCAGGGCGTCTACAACTGGACCGAAAAGGACCGCTACGGCCTCGACGACCGTTCGCGCATCCTGCTGACGGTGAAGGACGGGAAGTACGTTCCGGCGATGTAAGCTGGTTGCGGGCTTGTGAAACGAAGAAGCCGGTCTCAGCGAGGCCGGCTTTTTTGCTGCGATGATAGCGCGCCCTAAATCGCGCTTTCGCCTTCGTGCTGGAAGCCGAGATAGCTCGCCGCGACGGCCTTGTTGGCAGCGATGTCTTTCGCGGAGCCGCTGAGCACGAACTCGCCGAGCTCCATCACATAGGCGCGGTCGGCGATCTGCAGCGCTGCTTGCGCGTTCTGCTCGACCAGCAGCACCGAGACGCCGGCAGCGCGGAGTTCGCCGACGATGCGGAAGATGTCGGCGACGATGATCGGAGCGAGCCCAAGGCTCGGCTCGTCCAGCATCAATAGCTTCGGTGCGCCCATCAGGGCCCGGCCCATCGCCAGCATCTGCTGCTCGCCGCCGGAGAGCGTGCCGGCGAGCTGCCTGCGCCGCTCCTTCAGGCGCGGAAACAGCGTGTAGACCCGCTCGAGCGAGGTTGCCGCGGTCGCCTTCGGGATGCGGAACGCACCGAGCTCGAGATTGTCCTCGACATTCATGGTGCCGAACAATTCGCGATGCTCCGGCACCAGGCTCAAGCCGGTGGCGACGCGGTCCTCGATGTCGAGCGGGACGAGGTCGGTGCCGGCGAAGGTCGTGCGGCCCTTCAGCGGCAGGATGCCCATCACGGCGTTGAGCAGCGTGGTCTTGCCGGCGCCGTTGGCGCCGATGATGGTGACGATCTCGTTCTCGGCGACGTCGAGTGAAACGCCGCGCACGGCCTCGACCTTGCCGTAGGAGATATGGACGTCGGCAACTGTCAGCAGCGCGCTCATGCTGCGGCTCCGAGATAGGCCTTGATCACGTCGGGATTGGTCTTGATGGTGGCTGGCGTGCCTTCCGCGATCTTGGTGCCGAAATCGAGCACCACGATGCGGTCGGCGAGGTCCATCACAAAGCCCATGTCGTGCTCCACCAGCAGCACCGACATGCCGCCGTCGCGCAATTGCCGCAGCAGCGCGGCCAGCCGCTGCTTTTCCATGTGGCGCAGGCCGGCGGCTGGCTCGTCGAGCAGCAGCAGCATCGGGTCGACGCACAGGGCGCGCGCGATCTCGACGATGCGCTGTTGTCCGAGCGACAGCGAGCCCGCGAGCTGGTCGATCTGGTCGGACAGGCCGACCCGTTCGATCTGCCGCGCGGCCTCCGCCAGCAGCTTCGCCTCGTCGGCACGGTCGAGCCGCAGCATGCTGGAGATCGCACCGGATGATCCGCGCAGATGCGCGCCGATTGCGACGTTCTCGAGCACGGTCATGTCGGGCACCAGCTTGACGTGCTGGAAGGTTCTGGACACGCCGAGCTTGACGATCTCCTGCGGCGGCGCGTTCTCGACCTTGCGGCCGAACACCGAGATCGCGCCGCTGGTTGCGGTCAAGACGCCGGTGATCAGGTTGAAGGTCGTGCTCTTGCCGGCGCCGTTCGGGCCGATCAGTGCGACGATCTCCCGGGCATTCACGTCGAAGGAGACGTCGTTGACGGCGATCACGCCGCCAAACTGCTTACGCGCTTTTTCGACATGCAGCAGCACCGACGACGATCCGGGCGCCCGCGCGCGATGTTCCAGCTTCAGCGACGTGTCGGGTGTCTTGCGGGCCGGCTTGAACGGCAGCCGGGACATCAGCCACGGCCAGACCCCCGATGGCGCGAGCTGCAGCAGCAGCACCAGCATGATGCCGAACACGATGGTCTCGAGCTGGCTCTGACCGCCGAAGATGTAGGGCAGGTAGCTCTGCAGCACTTCCTTGAGCACCACGACGATGCCGGCGCCGAGCACGGCGCCCCAGACATAGCCGGCGCCACCGACGACGGCGATGAACAGATATTCGATGCCGGCCTGCGCGCCGAACGGCGTCGGGTTGGCGGCGCGCTGGAAATGCGCGTAGAGCCAACCGGACAGGCCGGCCAGCACCGCGGCATAGATGAACACCAGGAGCTTGGCGCGCGGCGTCTGCACGCCGAATGCCTCCGCGGCGATATGTCCGCGTCGTAGCGCGCGGATGGCCCGTCCGGTGCGGGAATCCAGCAGGTTCATCGTCAGCAGCGCGGAGAGCAGCACCGCGACCCAGATCGCGTAATAGATCGCGTCCGGGCTCAGCATCTTGAACGAGCTGATCGAGAGGGGCGGAATTCCGGAGATGCCGTCGTTGCGGCCGAGGAATTCGAGCTTGCTGAAGAGGTAGAACAGGCCGATGCCCCAGGCAATGGTGCCGAGCGGCAGGTAGTGGCCTGAGAGCCGGACCGTGACGATGCCGAGCAGCACGGCCGCGATGCCGCTGACCAGCAGCGAGGCCGGCAGCGTCAGCCACGGCGACATGCCATAGGCGGTGGTGAGGACCGCCGTGGTGTAGGCGCCGAAGCCGCAGAACGCGGCCTGGCCGAACGAGGTGAGGCCACCGACGCCGGTGAGCAGCACCAGCCCCATCGCGACCAGCGCGGCGAGGCCGACATTGTCGAGCAGCACGATCCAGAACGGCGGGACGCCCGGGACGAGCGGGATCACCGCCATCACGAGCGTGAAGATGATGAGGGGAAGCCGCTGCGTCATCGCGCTCAATCCTTCTCTTCTTCGACCTCTGGCGCCGCGAGCGAGCGCAGCACCAGTACGGGAAGGATCAGCGTGAAGACGATGACTTCCTTGAAATTGCTGGCGTAGAACGATGAGAAGGCCTCGACGATGCCGACCAGGATGGCCGCCACCGCGGTCAAGGGATAGCTGACGAGGCCGCCGATGATGGCGGCGATGAAGCCCTTCAGGCCGATCAGAAAGCCGGTGTCGTAGTAGAGCGTGGTGATCGGCACGATCAGGATGCCGGAGATCGCGCCGATGACGGAGGCGAGCAGGAATGCGATCTGGCCGGACAGCGTGGTGCGGATGCCGACGAGGCGGGCCCCGAGGCGGTTGACGGCGGTGGCGCGCAACGCCTTGCCGGTCTTGGTGTAGCCGAAGAACAGCCACAGCGCGACGATGGAGGCCATCGTCAGGCCGTACACCGCAAGGCTCTGGCCGGTGAAGCGCAGCGGCCCCGCGGTCACCGCGGCATTCGACAGTGCCGGCGCGCGCAGCCCTTCGGCACCGAAGAACACCAGGCCAAGACCCTGCAGTGCGAGATGGCAGCCGACCGAGGCGATCAAGAGCACCAGCACCGAGGTGTGGGCGATCGGCTGGAACGCGATGCGGTAGAGAAACAGTCCGATCGCCGCCACAATCAGGAGCGCCAGGGCGATGTTGACCGCGACCGGCGTGCTGGGGCCGACCAGCGCATAGGTGAGGCCAAGCAGCGCGACGGGGAAGGCGATGTTGAGCGCGGCGGAACGCAAGACGAGCCGCGCATGCAGCGATTTGCGTGCGAAGAACAGGTCCAGCGCGAAGGCAACGAGGCCCATCGCGACGGCGAGTTGCACCGTGCCCGGCACCTGTCCGGTCGCCAGCATGGCGTAACTCAGCGCACCATAGGTGACGAATTCGCCCTGCGGGATCAGGATCACCCGCGTGACAGCAAACACCAGCACCAGGGCGAGCCCGAGCAGTGCGTAGATCGCGCCGTTGGTGATGCCGTCCTGCAGCAGGAACAGCATGATCGTTGTATTCAAGGCCGAGCGCTCCCCCTTAAGCGTCGGGCCGCCGCAACCGTTTATGCTGGTCAGGTCGGCCGATATCGGCTGTTGATAGCGGCCGATATTTGATATAGTGGATAACAATTATCGAACATAATCTCAAGATCCCCGAACGTCGCGCGGGATCCTTGTACCGGGATTACGAGCCTGGAGCGATGACTGTTTCCAAGACCGCCTCCGACGCCGTCAGACCACCGCGCGCCCTGCGCAGGGAACCGGTCGATGCCGTCGGGGACGACAGCATGCTGCAACTGGGCGAGCTGTCCGGACTGCTCGGCTATTCGTTGAAGCGCGCACAGCTCAAGGTATTCGAGGACTTCCTGCGCTGCGTCGCGCCGCTGCAGCTGACGCCGGCGCAGTTCTCGGTACTGCTCCTGCTCGACAAGAATCCCGGCCGCAACCAGACCGAGATCGCCAATACGCTCGGCATCCTGCGGCCGAACTTCGTCGCGATGCTCGATGCGCTGGAGAGCCGCGACCTCTGCGCCCGGATGCGATCCACCAACGACCGCCGCTCCCACATCCTGGTGCTGACCGACAAGGGCCGCGCCGTGCTGGCGCGCGCCAAGAAGCTCGTTGCCAACAAGCACGAGGCGCGGCTGATCGAGGTGCTCGGCCCCGCCAACCATGCCGCGCTTCTGGAAATGCTGGCCAAGCTTGCGCAGGAGTTTTGAGGGTCTGTCATTCCGGGGCGTCGCGCAGCGACGAACCCGGAATCTCGTGCCACAATCTCCAGGTTCCGGGTTCGCGCTGACACGCGCCCCGGAATGACGATCAATCAGTCGACCAAAATCACCCGCACATCGTTGACGTTGGTCAGCGTCGGGCCGGTCAGCAGCAGATCGCCGGTATTGGCGAAGAAACCGGTGGCATCGTTGTTCTCGAGATAGGCCTTGGGATCGAGGCCCATCGATCTCATTTTCGCGAATGTCGCGTGATCGATCATGGCGCCGGCCGGATCGGTGGCGCTGCCGGCACCGCCGTCGGCACCGTCGGTATCGGCGGCAAGCGCCGACACATTCGGCGTATCCTTGAGCAGGTCGGCGAGCGCCAGCGCGTATTCCTGGTTGGGGCCGCCGCGACCGCTGCCGCGCACGGTCACCGTGAGTTCGCCGCCGGACAGGATCGCAACGCGCTTGCCTTCGCTGCGCGCCTTGAGCGCGAGGCGCGCATGGTCGGCTGCGACCTCGCGCGCCTCGCCCTCGAGATCGGCGCCGAGCGCAATGGTCTCGTAGCCGGCGTCGCGCGCGACCTTCACCGCGGCATCGATCGAGGCTTTCGGCTTCGCCAGCAACTCGAAGGTCGCGTGGGCGAAAGCGGGGTCGCCCGGCTTGCAGCTTTCATTGCTGACATCGTCGAGCGCGCGGCGCACGGCATCGTCGATCGAGAGATTGTATTTGGCGACCAAAGCGCGGGCATCCGCCAGCGTGGTCGGATCGGGGACCGTTGGTCCAGATGCGATCGCGGAGGGATCGTCATGCGGGACGTCGGAGATCGCCAGCGTGACGATCTCGGCGGCGTGCTGGCCGGCACGGGCCAGCCGCCCGCCCTTGATGCGCGACAGGTGCTTGCGGACGGTGTTCATCTCGCCGATCGGTGCGCCTGAGCGCAGCAGCGCGCGGTTGACCTGCTGCTTCTGCGCAAAAGTAACGCCCTCGACCGGCGCGATCCAGTTCGCCGAACCGCCGCCGGTCAGGAGCACCAGCAGCAGGTCGTCAGGCGTTGCCTCCGCGGCGAGCTGCAGCGTATCGTCGGCTGCCCTCAAGCCGGCCTCATCGGGCACCGGATGGCCGGCCTCGACCACCGTGATGCGCCGCGTCGGCACGCCATGGCCGTGGCGGGTGGTCGCGATGCCGACCAGCCGCGCCGGATCGAGGCCGAGCGCGTCGAGGTAATGGCGCTCGGCCGCTGCAGCCATCGCGCCGGCGCCCTTGCCGGCGGCGAGGATGATCACGCGTCCCTTCGGCACCGGTCGCAGCCGCGACGCCAGCACGACGTCGGGGTGCGCAGCGGCGACCGCCGCATCGAAGATCGAACGCAGGAAGGGACGTCGGTCGGTCATGGTTGTGCTTTCGCGAGAGCCGAGGCGCGAGTGAGGTCGGGCCGAATTGCACGCTGCATTCCCTCTCCCGCTTGCGGAGGAGGGTTAGGGTGGGGGTGTTGCCACGAGTCGTATTGCGTAGAAAGCCCCCACCCGGATCGCATCTTTGATGCGATCCGACCTCCCCCGCAAGCGGGGGAGGTGAGGGGGAAATTGCGGCGCTTGGATCGAAACAAGAGCCATCTCGTCTCAGTTGCCGGCGATCTCGCCGCTGACGACGTCGCCGAACAACTGCCAGCGCTCGCCCTTGAACTGCATCAGCTGCAGCTGCTCGATCGGCTGGAAGTCGTTAGGCCCGGTGGTCAGCGTCACGCCCGGCAACAGGCCGCCCTGCGCGAACTGCTTCAGGCTGGCCGCCTGCGCCATCACATTGGCGCGGGTGAGATCATCGCCGCAGCGGCGCAGCACCTCAACCATGGTGGTCGCCATGTTGTAGCCGGTCATCGCCGAGGATTCGACGCGGTTGGTGTCAGGCATGTACTTTGCGAGCAGTTCGTCGAAGGCCTTCATGCCGGCATCGTCCTTCCACTGCGGATCGCTGGCATCCTTCGCATAGGCCGCCGAGATCACGCCCTGCGCATTCTCCAGCCCCGCCGGCCGCATCACCGCCGCGGTCGAGGCCGAGACGTTGGAGACGATGGTGACCGGCTTCCAGTTCATCTCGCCGAGCTTTTTGATCGCCTGCGCGCCGAACTTCGGCGTGGTGAAGAAGATGACGACGTCAGGATTGTACGATTTGAGCCGCACAACGTGGGAGTCGATGGTGGGTTCGGCGACCTCGTAGCTCTCCTCGGCGACAATGCGCGAGGGATCGCTGGCAAAACCGTCCTTGAGACCCTTGAGGTAGTCCTTGCCCATGTCGTCGTTCTGGTAGAGCACGGCGACCTTGGCGGCCGGCTTCTCCTTGAGCAGGTATTTCGCGTAGATCAGCGACTCGCTCTGGTAGCTGGGCAGCCAGCC
The DNA here is from genome assembly GCF_029910015.1 of Bradyrhizobium sp. ISRA436. Lineage (NCBI taxonomy): Bacteria > Pseudomonadati > Pseudomonadota > Alphaproteobacteria > Hyphomicrobiales > Nitrobacteraceae > Bradyrhizobium > Bradyrhizobium sp. ISRA436. The sequence continues at coordinate 6,879,658 of NZ_CP094519.1, read as the reverse complement.
CATGGTCCAGGGGAAGGTCTTCGGGGCGTTCCACTTGGTCGCACCGGTCGCGACGAACAGCTGCGGCACCTTCTTGGCGTTGAGGTATTTCTGGATCGCGGTGTTGGAGGCGGTGCCGAGCGTGCCGAACAGGAGCAGCACCTCGTCGCTCTCGACGAGCTTGCGGGCCTGCTCGACCGCCTTCGGTGGCGAATAGGCATCGTCATAGGAGATGAAGTTGATCTTGCGTCCGTTGATGCCGCCTTCGTCGTTCACCTTCTTGAACACGGCGGCCATTGCCTTGCCGACCACGCCATAGGCCGAGGCCGGGCCGCTATAGGGCACGATGTTGCCGATCTTGATCTCGGTGTCGCTCGCACCCGTGTCGTACTTCTTCTGCGCCAGCGCGGCGTTGCCGGTCGCGGCGGCGACGGCAAGGCCGAGAAGGGCGGTTGCGACACGGTGTCGGATCGGCATCGGCATGTCCTGAAAGCTCCCTATTTGCTGCCGCCTTTCTGAGACGGCTGGTTTCTCGTTGGTCTGCCGCCGGTCTACCTAGCGCATTGCCAGGCAAAGTGTAAGCAGGCAGCGCCCGCGGTCGGTTCTTCCGGTCAGGCCGTCCGGGCTTATAGCTAACGAAAAGCCCCCTGCGACGGTATCGCAGGGGGCCGCGTCATTCGATTTTGGCGGCAGGTCAGCCGCCGACGTCGGCACTGATCACGTCGCCGAACAGTTCCCACCTCTCGCCCTTGAACTTCATCAGCTGGAGCTGGCTGATCGGGGCGAAGTCGGTCGGGCCGGTGTTGATCTTGATGCCGGGCAGCAGCACCTCGGTGCGGAAGTCCTTGAGGCTCGCGGCCTGCTTCATGACGTTCTCGCGGGTGAGATTGTCGCCGCACTGCTTGAGCACCTGGACCAGGGTCTGGGCCACGCCGTAGCCGGTCACGGTGCCGCCATCGAGCTTGTCGCCTTCGGGGAAGTCCTTCGCCATGAAGGCGTAGAATTCCTTCATGCCGGGATCATTGTCCCACTGTTTGTCGGAGGCGTCCTTCAGATAGGCCGCCGAGATGATGTCCTGCGCATTCGCGTAGCCGGCGGGCTTGATCACGCTGCCGACGGAGGCCGATACGTTGTTGAGGAAATGGGTCGGCTTCCACCCAAGCTCTGCGACCTTCTTGATCGCCTGCGCCGCGAATTTCGGCGTTGCGATGTCGATGAAGACGTCGGCGCCGCTCGCCTTCAGCTTGACGATGTGGCTGTCGATGGTCGGCTCAGAGGTCTCGAAGCTCTCCTCGGCGATGATCATGCTCGCGGCCTTCTGGCCGAGCCCGTCCTTCAAGCCCTTCAGATAGTCCTTGCCGTAATCGTCATTCTGATACAGCACGGCGATCTTGGCATTCGGCAGATTCTTCAGGATGTATTTCGCGTAAATCTGGGTCTCGCTCTGGTAGTTGGGCTGCCAGCCCACGGTCCAGGGGAAATCCTTCGGATCGTTCCACTTGGTGGCGCCGGTCGCGACGAACAGCTGCGGCACTTTCTTGGAGTTCATGTATTTCTGGATCGCCGAGTTCGACGGCGTGCCGAGCGAATTGAAGATGAACAGCACCTCGTCGCTCTCGACGAGCTTGCGCGCCTGCTCCACGGCCTTTGGCGGCGAATAGGCGTCGTCATAGGAGATGAAATTGATCTTGCGGCCGTTGATGCCGCCGGCGTCATTGATCTTCTTGAAGTAAGCGGCCTCGGTGCGGCCGATGATGCCGTAGGCGGATGCGGGGCCGCTGTAGGGCATGATGTTGCCGATCTTGATCTCGGTGTCGCTGGCCCCGGTGTCGTATTTCTTCTGGGCAAGCGCCGCACCACCTGATGTGGCGACAAGCGCGAATGCGGCCGCAAGGACCGCCAAGCGTCGAGTAGCGGACATATTAACGTCTCTCTCCCTGTTGTCAGACTGATGTATCGCGGCCTTTTATGTCGAAGGCTCTTTTATTGTTCGACGTGATTATCATTTTGCTGGGGGCGCCTCAATGAAAAGCCCCTGCGACATTGCCGCAGGGGCTGCGTCTTTAGTCTGTCGTTAAGGCTTAACCACCGACATCGCTGCTCAGGATGTCACCAAAGCGCTCCCAGGTCTCGCCCTTGAAACGCATCAGTTGCAGTTGTGAGATGGGCGCGAAATCGGTCGCCGAGGTGTTGACCTTGACGCCCGGTAGCAGGCCGAGAGGTTCGAAGTCCTTCAGGCTGGCCGCCTGCTTCATGACGTTCGCGCGGGTCAGGTTGTCGCCGCAGGCCTTCAGCACGTGAACAAGGCCCTGGGCGACGATGAAGCCATACATCACCGAACCGTCGGCCCGGTTGGCCTCGGGATAGTACTTGTCTAGGAACGCATTCCAGGCCTTCATTGCCGCATCGTTCTTCCATTGCGGATCAGTGGGATCCTTGAAATAGGCCGACGAGATGATGTCCTGCCCATTTTCAAAGCCTGCCGGCTTCATGACGCTGCCGATCGAAGCGGACACGTTGTTGAGGAAGTGCAGCGGTTTCCAGCCGATCTCGGCGTTCTTCTTGATCGCCTGCGCAGCGAATTTCGGCGTGGTGATGTTGAAGAACACGTCAGCGCCGGACGCCTTCAACCTCACGATGTGGGAGTCTATGGTCGGCTCCGTCACCTCGTAGCTGTCCTCGGCGACGATCATCGACGCCCCCTTCTTGCCGAGCCCGTCCTTGAATCCCTTCAGATAGTCCTTGCCGTAGTCATCGTTCTGGTAGAGCACGGCAATCTTGGCGTTCGGATGGTTCTTCAGGATGTACTTGGCATAGATCCTGGATTCGCTCTGATAGTTGGGCTGCCAGCCCATGGTCCAGGGGAAGTCCTTCGGATCGTTCCACTTGGTGGCACCGGTCGCGACGAACAACTGTGGCACCTTCTTCTGGTTCATGTATTTCTGGATCGCCGAGTTCGGCGGGGTCCCGAGCGAGTTGAAGATCAGCAGCACCTCGTCGCTCTCGACCAGCTTGCGCGCCTGCTCCACCGTCTTCGGTGGCGTGTAGGCGTCGTCATAGCTGATGAAGTTGATCTTGCGACCGTTAACGCCGCCCTCGGCGTTGATCTTGCGGAAGAAGGCTTCCTCGGTCTTGCCGATCACCCCGTATGCGGACGCCGGACCGCTATACGGCATGATATTGCCGATCTTGATCTCGGTGTCGGAGGCGCCGGCGTCGTATTTTTTCTGTGCGATGGAGGGGCTCGTGGTCGCTGCGAGCAGTGCGAGCGCGGCCGAAAAGACCCCCAATCGCAGATGGATAGCAGGCATTTTGATCTCCCTTGGATCACGTTGAATGTGTCACGTTTCTTGGATTGGGAGCACTTCGCGGCTCCTCGCGGCATTGAATACCTTTCGCCTGGCACCAGCAACAAAAAGCCCCCCGCGACCGGGTCGCGGGGGGCGTCATTTAGTCGAAGGTGCAAGCCCGGGAACGCCTAGCCGGCGCAAGCTCAGTTGCTCAGGTCGCCCGACATGATGTCGCCGAACAGTTCCCATGTCTCGCCCTTGAAGCGCATCAACTGGAGCTGCTTGATCGGGGCAAAATCGGTCGCCGACGTGTTGACGGTGATGCCCGGCAGCAGCGTGTCGGGAGCAAAGCCCTCCAGGCTCGCCGCCTGCTTCATGACGTTGGCGCGGGTGAGATCGTCACCGCACATCTCCAGCACCTTCACCATGGTCTGCGCCGCGGCGTAACCGAAGGCGATGGCACCGTCGAGCTTGTTGCCTTGCGGATAGTCCTTTTTCAGGAAAGCGAGGAACTTCCGCATGCCGGGGTCCTTGTCCCACTGCGGATCGGAACCGTCCTTGAGAAAGGCTGCGGAGAGGATTCCTTGTGTGTTCTCGAATCCCGACGGCTGCATCACGCCGCCGACAGAGGCTGAGACGTTGGTGACGAATTGCAGCGGCGTCCACGCGATCTCGGCGACCTTCTTGATCGCTTGCGCCGCGAATTTCGGCGTCGTGATGCTGATGAAGGTGTCGGCGCCGGAAGCCTTCAGCTTGACGATGTGATTGTCGATCGTGGGCTCCGAGATCTCGTAGCTTTCCTCGGCGACGATCATCGAGGCCTTGTCGCCAAAGCCATCCTTCAGGCCCTTGAGATAGTCCTTGCCGAAGTCGTCGTTCTGATAGAGCAAGGCGACCTTGGCGTCCGGCTTATGCCTGATGATGTATTTCGCATAGATGTGCGCCTCGTTCTGGTAGCTCGGCTGCCAGCCCATGGTCCAAGGGAATTCCTTGGGGTCGTTCCATTTTGAGGCGCCGGAGGCGACGAACAGCTGCGGCACCTTCTTCTCGTTCATGTATTTCTGGATCGCGGAGTTGGTCGCGGTGCCGAGCGAGTTGAACACCAGCAATACCTGATCGCTCTCGACGAGCTTGCGCGCCTGCTCCACCGTCTTGGCCGGCGAGTAGCTGTCGTCGTAGGAGATGAAGGTGATCTTGCGGCCCCTGATGCCGCCGGACTCATTGATCATCTTGAAGTAGGCGGCCTCGGTCTTGCCGATCACGCCATAGGCCGAGGCGGGACCGCTGTACGGCATGATGTTGCCGATCTTGATCTCGGTGTCGCTGGCCCCGGCGTCGTATGTCTTCTGAGCCATTGCGGCATTACAGCTCGTCACGATCAGCGCGAGCGCCGACGAGAGCGCCGTCAGGGACAGGCGTACTGCTGTCATGGTTTCCCCACCTCTTTTTTTGGTTCGTGCATTCAATACCATCGGCGCCGGGCGTCAACAAAAAGCCCCCGCGACATCAGTCGCGGAGGCTTGTCGTTTTGTTTCTGCACAGCAGCGTTATTCCGAGGCAACGTCGCCCGAAATGATCTCGCCGAACAACTCCCACTTCTGCCCCTTGAAGCGTTGCATCTGCAACTGAGCGATCGGGGCGAAGTCGGTCGCGGAGGTGTTGATCTTGACGCCGGGCAGCAGCGTGTCAGGCGTGAAGTCCTTCAGGCTCGCCGCCTGCTTCATCACATTGGCGCGGGTGAGGTCGTCACCACACATTTCCAGCACCTTGGCCAGCGTTTGCGCCGCGCCATAGCCGTAGACGACGCCGTTGTCGGTCTTGTCGACGCCCGGCATGTACTTGTCGAGGAACGCATTCCACTTCTTCATCCCGGGATCGTTGGCCCATTGCGGGTCGGAGCCATCCTTGGCATAGGCCGCCGAGAGCACGCCCTGGGCATTCTCGAAGCCTGCCGGCTGCATGACGCTGCCGACCGAGATCGAGACGTTGGTGATGATCTGGAGCGGCTTCCAGCCGAGCTCGGCGGTCTTCTTGATGGTCTGCGCCCCGAACTTCGGCGTGGTGTAGATCAACAGCACGTCCGGGTTGGCGGCCTTGATCTTGACGATATGGCCGTCGATCGACGGCTCGGACACCTCGTAGCTCTCCTCCATGATGATGCTGGAGGCCGCCTTGGCGCCGAAGCCGTCCTTGGTGCCCTTGAGGTAGTCTTTGCCGAAATCGTCGTTCTGATAGAGGATCGCGATCTTGGCGTCGGGCTTCTCCTTCATCAGCCATTTGGCATAGATGTGCGCTTCGCTCTGGTAGCTCGGCTGCCAGCCCATGGTCCACGGGAAGTGCTTCGGGTCGTTCCACTTGGTGGCGCCGGTGGCGACGAACAGCTGCGGTATCTTCTTGGAGTTGAGATACTTCTGCATCGCGGTGTTGGACGGCGTACCGAGCGGATTGAAGACGGCGAGCACCTCGTCGCTCTCGACCAGCTTGCGCACCTGCTCGACCGCCTTCGGCGGCGAGTAGCCGTCGTCATAGGTGATGAAGTTGACCTTGCGGCCGTTGATGCCGCCCTGGTCATTGATCATTTTGAAATAGGCTTCTTCAGTCTTGCCGATCACGCCATAGGCGGACGCGGGGCCGCTGTAGGGCATGATGTTGCCGATCTTGATCTCGGTATCGCTTGCCCCGGTATCGTATTTCTTCTGGGCAAACGCGGCAGTGGACGACGCAGCAAAGGCGGCGACCGCCGCGGAAGCCGCGGCGATCCGTAGTGCAAAAAGCATAGTATCTCCTGGTTGGTCTTCTTGGGGGTTCTTAGTTCTTCTTGAACTTCCCGATCAGTTGCTGGGCAACGATCGCAACCTGCCTGGCGCCGTGCGGCACGAGGAAGATGACGAGGAACAGCAGCACGCCGAACACCGCGCCGGAAAGGCCCTTGGAGACGCTCTCGGCGATGTTCGGCACGAAGATGATGAAGGCCGACCCCACGATCGAGCCGGGCAGCCAGCCGACGCCGCCGACCACCATGCCGAGGAACAGCGAGATCGCGAGCTGGATCGTGTAGCCGTCGGGCGCCACGAACTGCACGGCAATGGCCCCGAGACCGCCGGCAACGCCGGTGATGCCGGCGGAGACGCCGAACGCCAGCGTCTTGTAGAGCGAGACGTCGACGCCCATTGCGGAAGCCGCAATCTCGTTGTCGCGGATCGCCATGAAGGCGCGGCCCGAGCGCGAACGCAGGAGGTTCACGGAGGCGACGTAGATCGCGATCGTGATCGCCAGCGTGAAGTAGTAGAGCCACATGTCCTGCGAGATCTTCAGGTGGAGGCCCGACAGCACGCTTTGCAGCACCTCGGGCGCATCCGGCTTGGTCACGACGAGGCCCTGCACGCCGCCGGTCCAGTCCTCGAAATAGCCGAGCTTCAGAAGCTGCGGCATCGCGGTCGCGAGCGCGAAGGTCGCAAGCGCCAAATAGACGCCGGACAGCCGCAGCGCGGGCAGGCCAAACAGGAAGCCGAAGCCAAAGCAGATGACGCCGGCGATTGGCAGCGTCAGGGCATAGTTCATGCCCGCATGCTCCATCAGGATCGCCGACGTGTAGGCGCCGACCGCATAGAACGCGCTCTGTCCGAGCGAGAACTGTCCGCTGCCACCCGTGAGGATGTTCAGCGCCAGCACCGCCAGCCCGTAGATCAGCAGCATCGTCAACTGGAAGATGATGAAGTTCTTGACGAACAGCGGGACGATGAGGAGCACGGCGAGCAGGACGAGCGACGTGCCATAGCCGAGCGTCATGGCGCGCTTGGGCACGGCCTCGACGGCTGGGGCTTCCGTGACGACTTCTTCAGCTGCGCTCATGATCAAACTCGCTTCACGATGGCGCGGCCGAACAGGCCTGCCGGTTTGACGACCAGGACGATGACGATCAGCGCGAGCGCGATCGGAAGTTTCAGTTCGTTGCCGACGCCGGGGATGTAGGTGCCGACCAGGTTCTCGAAGATGCCGACCAAGAAGCCGCCCATCACCGCACCGAACGGGCTGCTCAGGCCGCCGAGCACGGCGGCGGCAAATCCGTAGATCAGCACGCCCAGCATCATGTTCGGCTCGAGGAACACCACCGGCGCGATCATCATGCCGGCGATCGAGCCGATCGCGGCCGCCATGCCCCAACCCAGCGCGATCATCCACGAGGTGTTGATGCCGACCAGCCGCGCCGATTCAGGCAGTGCCGCGGCCGCGCGCATCGCAAGGCCCACCCGGGTGAAGCGGAAGAAGAAGAACAGCAGAACCAGCATCAACAGCGTCACACCGATCATGCCGGCCTGGTGAGTCGAGATCAGCTGGCTGCCGAGGAACGGTGCGGAGCCGAACGGCGTCGGATACTGCTTGATGGTGAAGTCCCAGATCAGGCCGGCGACCGAGTTGATGATCGCGTACAGCGCGATAAACCCGGCGACGTTGGTCAGCACCGGCGCCTTCGCCAGCGGCTTGAACAACAACCGCTCGATCACGATACCGGCGGCGAACGAGAACACGACCGTGATGACAAAGGCGCCCCAGTAGGGCACGCCCCATTGCATCAGCTGCCAGGACACGAAGGTCGAGAACATCGCCATTTCGCCCTGGGCGAAGTTCAGGTGGTCGATGGCCTGGTAGATCATGACCACCGCGAGCGCCATGCAGGCATAGATCGCGCCAGTGGCGATGCCGGCCAGGATCTGGTTGGCAAAAAGCTCCATTGTGCCAGCTCCTCAGTAGCCGAGATAGGATTTGCGGACGTCTTCGTTGTTCGCGATGTCCTTGGCATTTCCCGACATCACGATCCGTCCGGTTTCGATCACATAGGCCTGGTCGGCGAGTTCAAGCGCGAGCTGCGCATTCTGCTCGACCACCAGGATCGTCACCTTTTCCTCACGATTGATCTTGCCGAGGATCCGGAACAGGTCGCGCACGATCAGCGGTGCAAGCCCGAACGACGGCTCGTCGAGCAGCATCAGCCGCGGCCGCAACATCAGCGCGCGGGCGACCGCAAGCATCTGCTGCTCGCCGCCCGAGAGCGTGCCGGCCTGTTGCGAGTAGCGCTCCTTCAGCTTCGGAAAGTGGTCGTACATCCGCTCGATGTCGGCGACGATGTTCTTCTTGTCGGTCCGGGTGATGGCGCCGAGCTGCAGGTTCTCCTCCACCGTCATGGTGGTGAAGGTGCCGCGGCCCTGTGGCACATGCGCGATGCCGAGGCGGACGACGTTCTCGGTCGAGCGGGTGCCGATCGGCTTGCCCTCGAACTCGATCGACCCGGTCGAACGCACCATGTTGCAGATCGCCCGCAACGTCGTGGTCTTGCCGGCGCCGTTGGCGCCGAGCAGTGTGGTCAGCGAGCCTTCGTTGAGCGAGAAGTTGAGGCCGTGCAGGGCCTGGACCTGGCCGTAATAGGCGCGAAGGTCCTTGACGTTGAGCATCGCGGTCATTGGTCCTTGCTCCCCAGATAGGCTTTGATGACATCCGGGTCGGCCTGGATCTGGGCCGGCGTTCCCTCGGCGAGCTTGCGGCCGAAGTTGAGCGCGACGACATGGTCGGCGATCGACATCACGAGGCCCATGTGGTGCTCGACCAGCAGGACTGTGATCCTGCGATCGGCACGGATTTTTCGGATGAGGTCGCCGAGCACATGTACTTCCTCATGGTTGAGGCCGCCGGCCGGCTCGTCGAGCAGCAGGATCTTGGGATCCGCGGCGAGCGCGCGCGCCAGCTCGACCCGTTTCTGGGTGCCGAAGGGCAGGCCGGAGACCACGGTGTGGGCGACATTCTCGAGGTCGAGATAGGCGAGGATCTCGTGCACCTTCCTGTTCATGTCGGCTTCGCCGCGGCGGACCCAGGCAAGGCGGAGCGAGTCGCTGATGATGTCGCTCGAGGTGCGCGCATGGGCGCCGACCCGCACATTGTCGATCACGGAGAGATTGGGAAACAACGCGACGTTCTGGAACGTGCGGCCGATCCCGATCTCGGCGATCCGGTGCGGCGGACGCGTCAGGATGCTCTGGCCTTCCATCAGGATGTCGCCGGACGACGGCTGGTAGAGCCGCGACAGGCAATTGAACAGCGTCGTCTTGCCGGCGCCGTTCGGTCCGATCAGGCCGAGGATATTTCCCTGCCGCATGTCGAAGGACACGCCGTTCAGCGCGATGATGCCGCCGAACACGACGCTGACGTCGCGAACCGCGAGCAGGGGCTGTTGTCCCTGCGCGAGCTGTGCCTGCGTCATCTCGTCTCGCCCGCCATCATTTCGCGGTGCGAGTGACCTTGCGATATGGTTCGCCGGTCGTGATGGAAGCTATCTGATCCCCTCGGCCAAACGTGCAAGTTTCCCTCCTACTCTGGACTTTTTGCTTTCTTCTTTTTTTGATTGCGGCGCCATCCCACCGAGCGCCTGCTCGATGTTCCTTACCATCGCGACAAGGCGAGGTCCAATGTCGTTGCGCAATCTATCTTCCGTGAAGCGGAATGCCGGTGCGCCACAGTTGAAGGCATAAGGACCGGTTCCGTCATTCAGCTTCAATCCAACGCCCACCGCAGCGACATCGTTCTGCCAGTCGCCCGTGGACATCGCGAATCCGTACTTCGCCACCATCTCGCCGGAACGCTCGATGCCGTCGCGCATCTTGGCCCAGCGGCTGCCATAGTGGTCCCGCAGTTCGCGCAATAATGCCGCACGCTCATCCGGCGGCAATGCCCAAATATAGGCACGCCCCATCGCGGTGGTTGCGATGGGTATCCTTGAACCGACGTCCAGTTGCACACCGAGCGTCAGGCCGTTCCGGCTCTGGCCGAAGTAGATCATGCTATGACGGTCGCGGCCACCCACTGCAACAGCCCCGCCGGTCGCGCGCATCACCTCTTCTCGATACGGCTCGGACAAATGCCGAACGCCCAGATTTGCTAGCGCTGCATAGCCGAGCGCCATCGCCGACGGCGCAAGCTGGTACTTCTCGAATTTTGGAACGGGTGTAAGGTAACCCAGCTTGGTCAACGTATAGGTCAGCCGGGAAATGGTTGGCTTCGGCAGTTTGGTGCGCGCCGCAATCTCCTGATTGCCGAGAAGCCCGTCATTGGGTTGGAATGCGCGCAAAACATCCAGTCCGCGGGAAAGCGCGACGACAAAATTGCGATCGGTCGCAACTTTCTTGCCAGAACGTTTCATTCCCTGCCGCTTTGTCATGCTCGTTGACAAGGCTCGTGCTTCAAAATAACCCTCGCTGTCAAGATGTGGAATTTAATTTCGCAGTGCGAAATTAGTCGAAGCATAGCGGCGTGACGCAAGTCGCGCAGCTACTCAACACAAGTTCAAGAACAGCAGCCAGGGAGAGTCCCCGTGAGTGAAGTCGTCAAGCTCGAGCGTCATGACAACATTGCTGTCGTCACGGTTAACAGCCCCCCTGTGAACGCGCTGAGCGCTGCGGTGCGCGGCGGTATTTTCGAATGCATGAAGAGCGCGATTGCCGACCCGCAGGTGCAGGGCATCGTGCTGACCTGCGGTGGCCGCACCTTCATCGCCGGCGCCGACATTACCGAATTCGGCAAGCCGCCGAAGCCGCCCGGTCTCGCCGAAGTGCTGAGCCTGATGGACGACTCGCCGAAGCCGATCGTCGCCGCGATTCACGGCACTGCGCTCGGTGGCGGCCTCGAGGTCGCGCTGGCTTGCCACTACCGTGTTGCCACCAAGGATGCCAGGCTCGGCCTGCCCGAGGTGAAGCTCGGCCTGCTGCCGGGCGCCGGCGGCACTCAGCGGCTGCCGCGCGCGGTCGGGCCGGAGCTCGCCGTCAAGATGATCGTCGGCGGCGATCCGATCAGCGCCGACGCCGCGCTGAAGGCCGGCCTGATCGAGGAGATCGTCGAAGGCCCGGCATCGGGCGGTGAGGCATTTGCGCGCAAGGTGGTCGCCGAGAAGCGTCCGCTGCGCAGGCTGCGTGACGACGACTCCAAGCTCGCCGCGGCCAAGGCTGATCGCTCGATTTTCACCAATGCCGTTGCCGCCATGACCAAGAAGTCGCGCGGGCTCGAGGCGCCGTTCGCGGCCGCCGACGCGGTCGGTGCCGCGATCGACCTGCCGTTCGATGAAGGTCTGAAGAAGGAGCGCGAGGGCTTCCTCAAGCTGGTCTCGAGCGACCAGTCGAAGGCGCAACGCTACGCCTTCTTCGCCGAGCGCGAGGCCGCCAAGATCGCGGGCGTGCCCGACGGCACCAAGGCGCGCCCGGTGACGCGCGTCGCCATCATCGGCGCCGGCACCATGGGCGGCGGCATCGCGATGTCGTTTGCCAATGCCGGCGTTCCGGTCACTCTGATCGAGACCGGCGAGGAGCCGCTCAAGCGCGGCATGGGCATCATGCAGAAGAACTACGAGGCGACCGCGGCGCGCGGTGGCATCCCAGCGGATGCCCCGGCCAAGCGGATGGCGCTGATCAACGGCGTCGTGGGACTCGAGAACGTCAAGGAAGCTGACCTGGTGATCGAGGCCGTGTTCGAGACCATGGCGGTCAAGAAGGAGGTGTTCGGCAAGCTCGACCAGTATGCCAAGCCCGGCGCCGTGCTTGCCTCCAACACCTCGTATCTGAACATTGACGAGATCGCGAAGGAGACCAAGCGTCCGCAGGACGTGCTGGGCATGCACTTCTTCTCGCCGGCCAACGTGATGAAACTGTGCGAGATCGTCCGCGCCGACAAGACCGCGCCGGACGCGCTAGTCACGGCCGTCTCGATCGCCCGCAAGATCGCCAAGGTGCCGGCGGTGGTCGGTGTCTGCGACGGCTTCGTCGGCAATCGCATGCTGGCGCAGCGCGGCAAGCAGGCCGAGAAGCTGTTGTTCGAGGGCGCGCTGCCGCAGCAGGTCGACGCCGTCGTGACCAAGTTCGGCATGCCGATGGGCCCGTTCGCGATGGGCGATCTCGCGGGCCTCGACATCGGCTGGCGCTCGCGCAAGGACCGCGGCATCAAGTCGGAGATCGCGGACGCGCTGTGCGAAGCCGGCCGTTTCGGCCAGAAGACCGGCAAGGGTTACTACAAGTACGAGGCGGGCTCGCGCGCGGCGCTGCCCGATCCGGAGGTCGAGAAGCTGATCGACGAGACCCTGGCGCGCCTTGGCCGCAAGAAGCGCGTGGTGACCGACGACGAGATCCTCGAGCGCATGATGTACCCGATGATCAACGAGGGCGCGAAGATCCTCGCCGAGGGCATCGCGGCACGGCCGAGCGACATCGACGTGGTCTGGCTCTACGGCTATGGCTGGCCGATCTATCGCGGCGGCCCGATGTACTGGGCCGACACGGTGGGCCTGAAGCACATCGCCGATCGTCTCGCCTTCTACGCCAAGGAGACCAACGATCCCTCGCTCGAGCCGGCGCCACTGCTCAAGAAGCTCGCGGACGAGGGCAAGACCTTCGCCTCGCTTGCCGCGCCATCGAAGGCGGCTTGATCACCTTCGGCAATACAACGGCAGTGACAGGGTTCCCTCTCCCCTTGTGGGAGAGGGTTAGGGAGAGGGGTGGCCGCATCGGCACTGCCCGTGTGAACACCTTTCCCCAATCCCTCCCCACAAGGGGGAGGGGAGCCTGAGCACAGTGCTCACCTCACGGTAGTCAGTGTTTTCATGACCTATCCCGGCAAACAATTTTATCCGAAGGGCGTGCACTGGAGCGACGAGATCGCGCGCGGCACGCTGCCGGACCTGCTCTCGACCGCGGCCGCTGAGTTCGGCGTGCGTCCGGTGATCGAATTCCGCGACCGGCCGATCAGCTACAGCGAGCTGGAGGCCCTGGTCGAGACCGTCGCCAGCGCTTTCATGCGCGCGGGCTACGGCAAGGGCGCATCGGTCGCGCTATTTCTCGGCAACACGCCCGATCATCCGATCAATTTCTTCGGCGCGCTGAAAGCGGGCGCCCGCGTCGTGCATCTGTCACCGCTCGACGGCGAGATCGCGCTGTCACACAAGCTCTCCGACTCCGGAGCGCGGGTACTCGTCACCAGCAATCTGTCGGCGCTGCTGCCGACCGCACTGAAATTCCTCGACAAGGGTCTGCTCGACCGTTTGATCGTCTGCGAGGACGACAATTGGGGCAAGGTTGGTACGCCGCAAACCGCATTGCCCGACAACCCTGCGATCATCACGCACAGGCAGTTCATCGACGGTGCGACCAAGCCCGTGCAATGGCCCGCGGTCAACGTCGAGGACGTCGCGCTCCTGCAATATACCGGCGGCACCACCGGTCTGCCGAAAGGCGCAATGCTGAGCCACGGTAATCTCACGGCCGCGGTGTCGATCTACGACGTCTGGGGCAAGCCGGGCCGGCTCGAACGCAATGCGATCGAGCGCGTGATCTGCGTGCTGCCGCTGTTTCATATCTACGCGCTCACCGTCGTGCTGCTGTCGGCAATCCGGCGCGGCCATCTGATCTCGCTGCACCAGCGCTTCGACGTCGAGGCGGTGATGCGCGACATCGAGGTCAAGCGCGCGACCGTCTTCCCGGGCGTGCCGACGATGTGGATCGCGATCGCGGCGCTTCCCGATCTCGACAAGCGCGATCTCTCCTCGCTCGTGGTCGCCGGCTCCGGCGGCGCGCCGCTGCCGGTCGAGGTCGCAAAGATCTTCGAGCGCCGCGTCGGCATGAAGCTGAAGAGCGGCTGGGGCATGACAGAGACCTGTTCGCCCGGCACCGGCCATCCGAAGGAAGGGCCGGAAAAGCCCGGCTCGATCGGGCTGATGCTGCCCGGCATCGAGCTGGACGTGGTGTCGCTCGAGGACTCCACCAAGGTGATGCCGGTCGGCGAGGTCGGCGAAATCCGCATCCGCGGTCCGAACGTCACCAAGGGTTACTGGAACCGGCCGCAGGAGACCGCGGAGGCCTTCGTCGGCGACCGCTTCCTGACCGGCGACATCGGCTACATGGATGCCGACGGCTATTTCTATCTGGTCGACCGCAAGAAGGACATGATCATCTCCGGGGGCTTCAACGTCTATCCGCAGATGATCGAACAGGCGATCTACACGCATTCCGCCGTGCAGGAGGTGATCGTGATCGGCATTCCCGACGATTACCGCGGCGAGGCGGCCAAGGCCTTCATCAAGCTGCGTGACGGCGAAAAGCCATTCTCGATCGACGAGCTGCGCGCGTTCCTCACCGGCAAGGTCGGCAAGCACGAGCTGCCGGCCGCGGTGGAGTTCGTCGCCGAGCTGCCGCGTACCCCAGTCGGCAAGCTGTCGCGCCACGAGCTGCGCGAGCAGCAGCCGAGGACATCCCAACCCACACCCCACCAGACCGCAGCAGGATCCCGCTCATGACCGACGCCGTTATCGTCTCCACCGCCCGCACGCCGATCGGCAAGGCCTATCGCGGCGCGCTCAACGTCACCGAGGGCGCGACCCTGCTCGGGCACGCGATCGGCGAAGCGGTGGCGCGGGCCAAGGTCGATCCGAAGGAGATCGAGGACGTGGTGATGGGCGCGGCGCTGCAGCAGGGCGCGACCGGCGGCAACATCGCGCGCAAGGCGCTGCTGCGCGCCGGGCTGCCGGTGACGGTCGCCGGCACCACCATCGACCGCCAGTGCGCCTCCGGCCTGCAGGCGATCGCGCTCGCGGCACGCTCGGTGATCTTCGACGGCGTCGAGATCGCGGTCGGCGGCGGCGGCGAATCGATCTCGCTGGTGCAGAACGACAAGATGAACACCTTCCACGCCCAGGATCCTGCGTTACTCAAGATCAAGGGCGAGGTCTACATGCCCATGATCGACACCGCCGAGGTGGTCGCCAAGCGCTACAACATCTCACGCGAGAAGCAGGACGAGTATTCGCTGGAGAGCCAGCGCCGTACTGCGGCCGCCCAGCAGGGCGGCAAGTTCAAGGACGAGCTCGCGCCGATCAAGACCACGATGGCGGTCACCGACAAGGCGACCGGCGCGGTGTCGATGAAGGAAGTGACGCTGTCGCAGGACGAGGGCCCGCGGCCCGACACCACGGCTGAAGGCCTCGCCGGCCTCAAGCCGGTCCGCGGCGAGGGGTTCACCATCACTGCCGGCAACGCCAGCCAGCTCTCGGATGGTGCCAGCGCCTCGGTCATCATGAGCGACAAGGAAGCCGCTAAGCGCGGGCTGAAGCCGCTCGGCATCTTCCGCGGCTTCGTCTCTGCCGGCTGCGAACCGGATGAGATGGGCATCGGCCCGGTGTTCGCCGTGCCGCGTCTCCTCAAGCGCCATGGCCTGAAGGTTGACGACATCGATCTTTGGGAGCTGAACGAGGCGTTCGCGGTGCAGGTGCTCTATTGCCGCGACAAGCTCGGCATCGATCCGGAGAAGATCAACGTCAATGGTGGCGCGATTTCGGTCGGCCATCCCTATGGCATGTCGGGAGCCCGGCTCACCGGCCACGCACTGATCGAGGGCCGCCGCCGCAAGGCGAAATACGCCGTCGTCACCATGTGCGTCGGCGGCGGCATGGGCGCGGCCGGTCTGTTCGAGGTGGTGCATTAATTCTGTCGTCCCGGCCAAGCGAAGCGCGAGCCGGGACCCATACGCCGCGGCCCTCGTAAGAGGCACAAGCGGCAGCCGGCTTTACCAGTTGCGATGGCCGGTGGTTGGGTCCCTGCTTTCGCAGGGACGACGGGAAGAGAATGACGAGGCAGTTGAATTTCAAAAGGAGGATCCGATGGATCTCGCTTTTACCAAGGAAGAGATAGCGTTTCGTGAGGAGGTGCGGGAGTTCTTCAAGAACAACGTGCCGCCGGAGACGCGGCGCAAGCTGCAGGAAGGCCGTCATCTGTCGAAAGACGAGATGGTCACCTGGTGGCGTATCCTGAACAAGAAGGGCTGGGGCGTCACCCACTGGCCGAAGGAATACGGCGGCACCGGCTGGAGCAGCGTGCAGCACTACATCTTCAATGAGGAATTGCAGTCCTATCCGGCGCCGCAGCCGCTCGCCTTCGGCGTCAGCATGGTCGGCCCGGTGATCTACACCTTCGGCAACGAAGAGCAGAAGAAGAAGTATCTGCCGCGCATCGCCAATGTCGACGACTGGTGGTGCCAGGGCTTCTCGGAGCCGGGCTCGGGCTCGGACCTCGCCTCGCTGAAGACCAAGGCCGAGCGCAAGGGCGACAAGTGGATCATCAACGGCCAGAAGACCTGGACCACGCTCGCTCAGCACGCCGACATGATCTTCTGCCTCTGCCGCACCGATCCGGCCGCGAAGAAGCAGATGGGCATCTCCTTCATCGTCTTCAGCATGAAGTCGAAGGGCGTCACCGTGCGTCCGATCCAGACCATCGACGGCGGCCACGAGGTCAACGAGGTGTTCTTCGACGACGTCGAGGTGCCCTACGAGAACCTGATTGGCGAGGAGAACAAGGGCTGGGACTACGCAAAGTTCCTGCTCGGCAATGAGCGCACCGGCATCGCCCGGGTCGGCGTGTCGAAGGAGCGGCTGCGCCGCATCCGCGCGCTGGCGTCCAAGGTCGAGGCTGGCGGCCGTCCCGTGATCGAGGATCCGGCGTTCCGCGAGAAGCTCACGGCCTGCGAGATCGAGCTGAAGGCGCTCGAGCTTACCCAGCTCCGCGTCGTCGCCGACGAGGGCAAGCACGGCAAGGGCAAGCCCAATCCGGCGTCGTCGGTGCTCAAGATCAAGGGCTCGGAAATCCAGCAGACCACCACCGAGCTCCTGATGGAGGTGATCGGTCCGTTCGCCGCGCCGTATGACGAGCACGGTGACGCCGGCTCCAACGAGAGCATGGATTGGACCGCGCAGATCGCGCCGAGCTACTTTAACAACCGCAAGGTTTCGATCTACGGCGGCTCCAACGAGATCCAGCGCAACATCATCAGCAAGGCGGTGCTGGGGCTGTAGAGCCACACGTTTCAACTGTCGTCCCCCGCGCAGGCGGGGGACCCAGTACGCCCCAGCGGTCGTGGTTCGCAATGATGGCCGGCGATGACTGGATCCCCGCCTTCGCGGGGATGACGAGCAGAGATCAGGGCAGGCGCCCGCGTGATTTTGGAGAGACGGTAAAATGGATTTTGATCTGACCGAGGAGCAGCGGCTTCTCAAGGACAGCGTCGACGGGCTTCTTGCTGACGCCTACGACTTCGATGCGCGCAAGAAGTACATGAAGGAGAAAGGTGGCTGGAGCAAAGCCATCTGGGGCCGGCTTGCCGAGCAGGGTCTGCTCGGCCTGCCCTTCGCGGAAGCCGATGGCGGCTTCGGTGCCGGCGCGGTCGAGACCATGATCGTGATGGAAGCGCTCGGCAAGGCGCTGTTGGTCGAGCCCTACCTTGCGACGGTCGTGATCGCCGGCGGCTTCCTCCGCCACGGCGGCTCGGCCGAGCAGAAGTCGAAGTACATTCCGGGCATCATCGACGGCAGCAAGACCTTTGCGTTTGCGCAGCTCGAGAAGAACTCGCGCTACGATCTGCACGACGTCGTCACTACGGCGAAGAAGAAAGGCGACGGCTGGGTGATTGACGGCGAGAAGTTCGTGGTGCTCAACGGCGAGGCCGCGGACACGCTGATCGTCACCGCGCGCACCAAGGGTGGCCAGCGCGACAAGGCAGGCATCGGCCTGTTCCTGGTGTCGGCGGACGCCAAGGGCATCACCCGGAAGGGCTATCCGACCCAGGACGGCCTGCACGCAGCCGACATCACCTTCACTAACGTCGAGGTCGGTGCTGACGCTGCGATCGGCGAGCCCGAGAACGGCCTGCCCTTGATCGAGCGCGTGGCGGACGAGGCCCGCACCGCGCTGTGTGCGGAGGCCGTCGGTGCGATGGATGAATCGCTGAAGACCACCGTCGAGTACATCAAGACGCGCAAGCAGTTCGGCGTGGCGATCGGCTCGTTCCAGAGCCTGCAGCACCGCGCTGCCGACATGTTCGTGGCGCTGGAGCAGGCCCGCAGCATGTCGATGTTCGCGACCATGGCGTCCGACTTCGACGATGCCAAGGAGCGCTCGTCCGCGGTCGCGGCCGCCAAGGTGCAGGTCGGCAAGTCGCTGAAGTTCGTCGGACAGCAGTCGATCCAGCTCCATGGCGGCATCGGCATGACCATGGAGGCCAAGATCGGCCACTACTTCAAGCGGCTGACCATGATCGAGAACACGCTCGGCGACACCGATTACCACCTCCGTCGCGTCAGCGAGGGTGGCGGGCTGTTGGCCTGAGGCTGCACACGTCATTCCGGGGCTCGCGAAAGCGAGAACTATGGTGCGCGTTTGCGTGCCTGAGAATCTCGTACCACAACCTCTAGGTTCCGGGTCTGCGCCTTGCGGCGCATCCCGGAATGACGCGTCAATAACAGGGAGGCAACACCATGAAGAACACTCCATTCGATCTCACCGGCCAGGTCGCCGTCGTCACTGGATCGAGCCGCGGCATCGGACGCGCGTCGGCCGAGCTGCTGGCGCAGCTCGGCGCCAAGGTCGTGATCTCCTCGCGCAAGGCGGACACCTGCAAGGAGGTGGCCGACGGCATCAACAAGACTGGCGGCGATGCGATCGTCATCCCCTGCAACATATCGCGCCGCGAAGAGGTCGAGGCGCTGATCTCCGGGACGATCAAGCACTACGGCAAGATCGACACCCTGGTCTGCAATGCCGCGGTGAACCCGTATTACGGCCCGTTGCTCGACATCAAGGACGAGGCCTTCGACAAGATCATGGGCTCGAACGTGAAGAGCAACATCTGGCTCTGTGCGCTGGCGGTCCCGCAGATGGCCGAGCGCGGCAAGGGCTCGGTCGTGATCATCTCCTCGATCGGCGGCCTGCGGGGGTCGACGGTGATCGGCGCCTACGGCATCTCCAAGGCGGCGGATTTCGCGCTGTGCCGCAGCCTCGCCGGCGAGTGGGGCCCGAAGGGCGTGCGCGTCAATTGCGTGGCGCCGGGCCTGGTGAAGACCGATTTCGCCCGCGCGCTATGGGAGGATCCGGAGAACCTCAAGCGCCGCACCGCGTCCTCGCCGCTGCGCCGAATCGGTGAACCCCACGAGATCGCGGGCGCGGTGGCCTATCTTGCCTCCGACGCCTCGACCTTCATGACCGGGCAGACCATCGTGATCGATGGCGGCGTCACAACGGCGGCGACGTAACGGCTGACTTGCTTCGCCTCTCCCGCTTGCGGGGTCGAGACGAGCGAAGCTCGCTCTTAGGCCGACGCGCGTAGCGCGACGGGTGGGGGCTCTCTCCGCGACGTGACTCGTGGAGAGAGCCCCCACCCCAGCCCTCCCCTGCAAGCGGGAGAGGGAGGACAGCTCATTCCGGGGTGTCGCGTCAGCCTCACACCTTCTCCAGCGCCTGCTCGAAATCCTCGATCAGGTCGTCGGCATGCTCCAGCCCTGCCGAGAAGCGGATGAAGCCCTCGCTGATGCCGAGCTCGGCGCGCGCTTCCGGTGCCAGGCGCTGATGCGTCGTGGTCGCGGGATGCGTGACCAGGCTCTTGGCATCGCCGAGATTGTTGGAGATGCGCGAGATCTTCAGCGCATTGAGGCAGCGGAAGGCGCCGGCCTTGCCGCCCTTCACCTCGAAGCCGACCAGCGTCGAGCCGGCTCCCATCTGCTTTTTCACCGTCTCGGCCTGCGGATGATCGGCGCGGCCGGGATAGACCAGCCGCGTGATCTTCGGATGCTTCGCCAGCGCCTCGGCGATCTTCGCCGCGTTGTCGGTCTGCACGCGGACGCGGATGCCGAGCGTCTCGAGCCCCTTCAGCAGCACCCAGGCGTTGAACGGCGACAGTGACGGGCCGGTCTGGCGCATGAAATTATGGATGTGCTCCGCAATGAACGCTTCTGATGACAGGATGATGCCGCCGAGACAACGGCCCTGGCCGTCGATGTGCTTGGTCGCGGAATAGACCACGACGTCGGCGCCGAGCGACAGCGGGCTCTGCCAGATCGGGGTCGCAAACACGTTGTCGACGATCAGCCGTGCGCCGCCGCTGTGTGCGATCTTGGCGATTGCGGAAATATCCAGCACGTCGAGGGTCGGATTGGTCGGACTTTCCAGGAAGAACGACTTGGTGTTCGGCCGCAAGGCGCGCTGCCACTGGTCGAGGTCGAGGCCGTCGACCAGCGTCGTCTCGATGCCGTAGCGTGGCAGCAGGTCCTGCACCACGTAAAGGCACGAGCCGAACAGCGCTTTCGACGCGACCACGTGATCGCCTGCCTTCAGCGGCGCAAGGATCGCGGTCGTCACGGCGGCCATGCCGGTTGCGGTCGAGCGCGCGGCTTCCGCGCCCTCGAGCTCGATCATGCGGCGCTCGAACATCGCAATGGTCGGGTTGGAATAGCGCGAATAGATGAAGCCGGGGTCCTGGCCTTTGAAGCGTGCCTCGCACTGCTCGGCGGTGTCGTAGACGTAGCCCTGGGTGAGAAACAGCCCCTCCGACGTCTCGCCGAATTGCGAGCGCAGCGTGCCGCCGTGGACGAGGCGGGTTTCGGGGCGATAGCGGCGGGTAGCTTCAGATTCAGACATGTGACCTCCGACGCGGCCATTTCCTTACGAAAAACAGCCACAAAAAAACCGGCCTGGAGCAATCTCCACAGGCCGGGATCACACTGTCCCCGGCCTGTTTAGCGACTTATTTTACGTGGCTGCAAGCCGGCCGGCTCAAATCACCACGGGATAAGTGCTGCTGATATTCCCTCGTACCCTTTCCGTCAAGGCGGTCATCAGATAACCCGTAAATGCCCATATTTTGGGGCTTGGATGGCCGTTCAGGGTATGATCGGGTCATCCTAGGGGACCCACGCCGTGTCATTCGAGCTGGAAAACGAAGCCAATGGAATTCTGCCCGACCGCATGATCGCGGAGATGGCCGATGCTGGCCTCATTCTGCCTGCCTATGACTTTGTCGAGAGCCAGATCCAGCCGGCGAGCCTCGACCTGCGCCTTGGCGATATCGCCTACCGGGTCCGCGCCAGCTTTCTGCCCGGCCCCGACTCCACCGTTGCCGAGCGCATCGACGAGTTGAAGCTGCACGAGATCGACCTCTCCGACGGCGCGGTGCTGGAGACCAATTGCGTCTATATCGTCCCGCTGCTGGAAAGCCTGGCGCTGCCGCCGCAGATCGTCGCCGCGGCCAACCCGAAGAGTTCGACCGGCCGGCTCGACGTCTTCACCCGCGTGATCGCCGACGGCACCCGCCGCTTCGACGTGATCGGCGCCGGCTATCACGGCCCACTCTATGCCGAGATCAGCCCGAAGACGTTTCCCGTGCTGTTGCGTGAGGGCTCGCGGCTCAGCCAGATCCGCTTCCGGATCGGCGATGCGGTCCTCACTGCCGACGAACTCGACGCGCTGCATGCAGCCGAGCGACTAGTCGATATCGACGATGCGGATCTCACCCAGGGGGTTGCGCTCTCGGTCGATCTGTCCGGTGAGAGTTCGAACGGCTTCGTCGGCTACCGCGCCAAGCGCCACACCGGCGTGGTCGATATCGATCGCCGTGGCGGCTATCCGGTCGATGAATTCTGGGAGCCGATCAAGGCGCGCCCCGACGGCAGCCTGATTCTCGATCCCGGCGAATTCTATATCCTGGCGTCGAAGGAGGCCGTCCAGGTGCCGCCGGATTACGCCGCGGAAATGGTGCCGTTCGATCCCCTGGTCGGCGAATTCCGCGTCCACTATGCGGGCTTCTTCGATCCCGGTTTCGGCTATGCCGGCGCCGGCGGGAAGGGCGCGCGCGCCGTGCTTGAAGTGCGCTCGCGCGAGGTGCCGTTCATCCTCGAGCACGGTCAGATCGTTGGCCGTCTCGTCTATGAACGCATGCTGGAGCGCCCCAACGCACTGTACGGCCAGCGCATCGGCTCGAACTACCAGGCACAGGGCCTGAAGCTCTCGAAGCATTTTCGCGTGTAGCAAAATTCCGTAAGCCGGATTTCGTATCGCGCCATAGTCGACAGGGCTGGCGCAAAGGTTCACCCGCAATCGCGCAGGTCCCCCTTGCGTTCCGCGCACGTGGAATCTGCCGCGGTCATGGTAGGGAAGCACCATGGCGCGGCTCCCGAAGATCGCGCGCGGGAGTTGAAATGTCCGATCTCGGCCTCGCCGAAATACCCGTCGATGAAGGCGAACGTCCGCTGCCGCCGCCGGTCACCAGGCCGGCGCGCAATGCACTGCTCGATGGGCCGATCCTGCGTACGCTGCTCTGGCTCGCCTGGCCGAACGTGATCGCGCTGTCCGCCGGCACCTGCGTGGTGATCGCGGAGACCTCCTATATCGGCCGCCTCGGCGTCGAGTCGCTCGCGGCGATGGCGCTGGTGTTTCCCTGCGTGATCCTGACCATGACGATGTCGGGCGGCGCCATGGGCGGCGGCGTCGCATCGTCGATCGCGCGCGCGCTCGGCGCCGGCGAGACCGAGCGCGCCTCGACGCTCGCGGCACACGCGCTGCTGATCGGCCTGACCTTCGGCGTCACGTTCATGCTGGGCATGCTGCTCTTCGGGCCGCGCCTGCTCGAGCTGCTCGGCGGGCGCGGCAACGTGCTGGCGCAGGCGATCGCCTATTCGCAAGTCTTCTTCGGCGGCGCGATCCTGCCCTGGCTGATGAACACCATGGCCGGCATCCTGCGCGGCACCGGCAACATGAAATTGCCTTCCACGATGATCCTGTCATCGGCAATTTGGCAGATCATGTTCGGCGGCGCGCTCGGGCTCGGCCTCGGACCGGTGCCGCAATTCGGCATGCGCGGCGTCGCCGCTGGCGCGCTGATCGCCTATTCGATCAGCATCAGCGTGATGGGCTGGTACCTGTTCTCCGGCCGCGCCCGCGTCAGGCCGAAGCTCAAAGGCCTGCGTGTGCAGTGGGCGATGTTCATCGACATCCTCAAGGTCGGCGCCGTTTCCTGCTTCTCGCCGCTGCAGTCGGTCTTGACCATCTCGATCTTCACCCACATGCTGGCACAGTTCGGCACCGCGGTGCTCGCCGGCTATGGCATCGGCGCGCGGCTCGAATTCATGCTGACCTCGGTGGCTTTCGCCGTCGGCATCGCGTCGGTCCCGATGATCGGCATGGCCGTCGGCGCCGAGCGCGTCGCGCGCGCCCGGCGCATCGCATGGACTGCCGGCACAGTGTCGTTCCTCGCGGTCGGCGTGGTCGGCAGCTTCATCGCTGTCTTCCCCGACCTCTGGGTCAATCTCTTCACTGACGATCCGCATGTGCGGAGCACCAGCCATCAATATCTCTCGACCGCCGCTCCGATGTACGCCTTCATCGGCCTGGCGATGTCGATGTACTTTTCCTCGCAGGGCGCCGCCAAGGTGCTGGGCCCGGTGCTGGCGCAGACCGCACGGCTGATCTTCATCGGCAGCGGCGGCTGGTGGCTCACGACGCATGGGGCGACCGCGCAGAATTTCTTCGCGCTCGCCGCCGCCTCGATGGGTGTGCTCGGCGTGCTCTCCTGCCTCAGCGTGATCCTCACGCGCTGGGGCAAGCCCGCGCCAGTCGCCAAGGTGCAGCCGGCGCTGTCGTAAACGAGGTTTCACGACTCTTGCACCGTCATCCTGAGGAACGCATAGCGCGTCTCGAAGGATGCACGGTCCCCGATATTTCGCACTGGTCACGGTGAGAGCCGGGCCGTCGCCCTTCGAGACGGCCGCTTCGCGGCCTCCTCAAGGTGACGGTGATGGTTTCGAATGCGCCCGTGAAGATTACGGCGCAGCTCACGCTGCGCTTGCTGTCCTGGCCGATTGGGCAAGTGCCGTCTGCATCGCGAGCGCGCCCTGGTCCATCTGGCTGGCGATGTACGGCGCGATCTCGTTCGGCAACAGATCGACGATCCAGGCTACGCGGCTGCGTCCCTCACCCTCGGCGAACACCTGCACCGAGGCCGAATGCTGCTTCAGCCGTTCGCTGACCACGGCATAGACCAGCCGCAGCCGCGCATCATCGCAATCGACCAGCAGTTCGCATGCCACCGTGCCGTTGGCGAAGCTGACGATGCGCGCGTCGCCGTCGAGCGCGGTGTCGGTCACGAAGCCCGGCACCAGCCGCGTGTGCAGCGCGCCGAAATCGCGCAGCGCGTCCCAGACATGGTCCGCCGGCGCGTCGATCGGGATATCCTTGTGAATCGAGGCCATGGTTCGGTCCTCTCGCGCGTTGGATTGTCGTCATTGCGAGGAGTGAAGCGACGAAGCAATCCATGCTTCCTTGCAAGCCGCACCATGGATTGCTTCGCTTCGCTCGCAATGACGATGAGACTCAGGCGCACACCGCCTCGACATTGTTGCCGTCGGGGTCGATCAGGAACGCAGCATAGTAGGTCGGACTGTAATCCTTGCGGTGGCCCGCGGCCCCATTGTCCTTGCCGCCGGCCTTCATGCCTTCGGTGTGGAATGTCTTGATCGCCTCGTGGCTCGGGGCGCGGAAGGCGACATGGGCGCCGCCCGCAGCCTCGCCCTTGTGCAGATGCAGCCAGAGCGCCGGCTGACCCTTCGGGCCGAAGCCGGCGCCACGGTCGTCGCGTGAGCACAGGACGAAGCCGAGCGGCGCCAGCGCTGCGGTGTAGAAGCGGACACTGGCATCGAGATCAGCAACGCGCAATCCGATATGGTCGTACATGATGGTCTCCAGAAATGGGCGCGTCGGCGACGCGCGGCCTGGAGCGACCCTAGCTATTGCAGTGCAAGTCGTTCTTGGAAAATCTTGCGGTCGCCGCGGGAGGCCTGGCGGAACTTCAGGGGCGAGGCGCCGGCGGCGCGGTGGAAACTGCGCACGAAATTGGAGAGGTCGCCGAAGCCGACGTCATAGGCGATGTCGGTGATCGGGCTGTCGTCGTCGGCAAGCCGGCGTGCCGCATGGCGCAACCGTGAGCGCACGAGATATTGATGCGGGGTGACGCCGAGCACGGCGGAAAACAGCCGCAGGAAATGGAACGTGCTGAGGCCGGCCTGCTTCGCCGCATCGTCCAGATCGATGGCGCGATGCGAATGGGCGTCGATCCATAGCGCGGCCTCCACCGCGCGGCGGCGGTCCCGCAGGCCGGCCGTGAGGGGCTTTGCCTTGCGGTCGGACACCACCTCGACGAAGCGGCTGGCAAGGAGATGCCCGACCTCGTCGAGGCCGACGTCGCTGTTGCCATCTGCCGCCGTTTGCGCGAGCTCGCCGAGCACCATCAGTTCCGGTAGCGGCGGCACCGAGCCGACCTGCCAGGCCGCGGCGCGGTCGCCGATCCTCTCCACCAACTCCGGATCGAGGAAGAACGACAGGCACTCGTCGCCGACGACATGGTCGTGGGTGCAAGTGTATTCGTCGCCGGGATGGCCAATCAGGAACGATCCCGCCACCAACTCGTGGAAACGGCCGCGGCAATGGCAGCCGAAGCTGCCCTTGAGTACATAGGACACCGAATGGCAGGCAAATTGCTCGGCGAACGGCTTGTCGCCAGGCTCCGCCGTGCAACGAAATTCGTTCACGGTCATGCGATCGCGCTGCAACAGCGTGGTGTGGTTCATACCCCGAATTTAGGGGTGAGGCCGCGGCGGCGCAACGAACAGCAGCACGTCGAACAGGGTTTTGCCCGCGCTCGGTTGCCCGCCCTCGATCGAGAGCAATCGCCGCTTGGAGATGCTGCCGCCGCTTGGCGAGATCCGGTCGCCGCGCGGAATCGTCCGGGTCAACTGGTAGACGCGCTGGCTGAAGGCCGGGATGCCGGTCATGTCGCCCCGCCATGACGCCACCAACCCCCGCAAAAGGATCATAACAGCCTCGGGATCGCGCGCATCTGGAATCTTTACATTCGGTTAAGGATACGACGGATGGGGTGGCCGATGTCGAGCACCTGCGTTCGCTCACCCATCTTAAAGGCTTGAGCGATATCTATTTCGCTCGAATTTGCAGCTCCGCGACATTGCGGCCTCCCGATGGGTTCGGCGGACGAATGACGAGACCAGGCGCCGATCCATCGCCGGATGACATGGCCAAAGCATCGACCGGCCGCGTCCATGGTCTGGCAGCGTTGGTGCTGCTCGCCCTGGCGCTACGCCTCCCGCTGGCGTTCTGGCCCAACATCATCCATCCCGACGAGATCTTCCAATATCTCGAGCCGGCCTGGCGGCTGCTGGGTCATGACGGCATCGTCACGTGGGAGTGGCGTTACGGTATTCGCAGCTGGTTCCTGCCGACCTTGCTGGCGGGCCCGGCCGCGTTGGGTGACCTTGTCGCGCCTGATGGCGCAGGGGCCTTCGTCGTGCCTCGTCTGGTCGCCGCGCTCGCATCGGTGTCGATCGTGGTCAGCGCCTGGTTCTTTGGCGCGCGGGTCTCGCGAACCCACGCCGTCGTCGCGGCCTTCGTTGCCGCGACCTGGTTCGAGTTCATCCTGTTCGCACCGCATACGTTGAGCGAGCCCTTGGCGACGGCGCTCATCGTGCCGGCGGCGCTGCTGCTGACCGACGGGCCGTCGCAGCGACGCCTCGTCATCGGCGGGGCCTTGCTTGGTCTCGCCTTTCTCTGTCGCTTTCAATACGCGCCGGCCATTACCGTGCTTGCCATCGGGGCGTGCTGGCAGTGCTGGCGAAATGCGATTCCGATGGTGGCCGGCGGGCTGGTCCTGCTGGCGTTCGCGGCAGTGATCGATGTCGCGCACGGTGTAATCCCGTTTAGTTGGCTGGTCGCCAACGTCGAACAGAACCTGTTGCACGATCGCGCGGCTGAGTTCGGCGTGACGTCTTGGGTGACCTATCTCGTCAGTTTCTTGGTGGTATGGTCCGTGGCGATCGTGCCGCTGGCCTGGGCGATCTGGCGGGGCTTTCGGCACGCACCGCTCCTGCTCGCAGTAGCGCTCGTGAACCTCGGCTGCCACAGCCTGATTGGGCACAAGGAATACCGCTTCATATTCCTGTCGGTGGTCCTGCTGATCATAGTGGCGGCGCTGGGATCAGCCGATTGGATCCAGTCGTTGCGTGCGAGACGCGCATGGCGGCCCTGGGCGTTGCCGATGATCACAGGCGCGTGGGCGCTGCTCTCGGTGCTGCTTGTTGGGGCGAGCCAAGAGATGCGTGACGACTGGATGCGCGGCGTCGGTGCAGCACGCCTGGCGGCAGACCTGCGCGGTGACCCAGAACTCTGCGGTCTCGCGCTCTACAATCTTCCGTTCCACCTTCTGCCGGGGCGGGAACGACTGTCGGGCTCGTCGCCGCTTTATTCGCTTCAGCCCAACGACCTGCTCGCACAGGGACGCCTCCCGGCCGTGGTCCAGGCGACAAACCCTGCCTTCAACCGAGTCCTCGCGCGCCCGGACTCGGCAGCCGATCTCCCGGCAGGATTTTCACGGCGCAGCTGCGCCAGAGTCGGCAACGGCGACGCCTGCATCTTTGCCCGAAACGGGACCTGCGGCGCCATACCCGCCGCGGCGCCATTTACAATCAATGACGTGCTGGTGCGGCTCGACTACTAGAGCATTTTCGGTTCTGGTTGAATCAGAACCGAAGCTCTAGATTCTTGTTTTGACGCGTTTTCTTCGCGCGAACCGGTGTCCACTTCGCTCGAAAGCGCTCTCGTCAGGGGAGACCCGCGGACCAATGCGAATGCGCGCTTGATCCCTTGCCTTGCCCCGGGCTATGGTCCGGCAGGCCTCGCAAGGTGAGGCCAACCTAAGCGACTGAGATCGCGGGCGTAGTTCAATGGTAGAACGGCAGCTTCCCAAGCTGCATACGAGGGTTCGATTCCCTTCGCCCGCTCCAACGCTCGTTTTCGTGCATCCAGATCTACGCGCCGGCATTCTGCCGCATCACAGCGTGCTGGTCCCAGTTAGCGGAAGCTGACTGCCGAGCCACGTGAAGCTGTCGCGGATATGATCAGCGCCAGCCGAGGGAGGGTGCGATCTGTGTCAAAATCGTTTCGATGACATGTGCGTTGTAGGCGACCCCGAGCTGATTGGGGACCGTCAGCAGCAGGGTGTCGGCCTCTGCGATGGCCTCGTCGGCTTTGAGCTGCTCGATGAGCTTGTCCGGCTCGGCTGCGTAGCTGCGGCCGAAGATTGCACGCGTCTTCTCGTCAATGAAACCGATCTGGTCTTCCGCCTGGTCGTTTCCGAAATAGGCGCGATCGCGGTCGTCGACCAGCGCGAAGATGCTGCGGCTCACGGAGACCCGGGGCTCGCGCGCATGACCGGCCTCCTTCCAGGCCGCACGGTAGGCTCGGATCTGGGCAGCCTGCTGGACGTGGAAGGCTTCGCCCGTTTCGTCGTTCTTGAGGGTCGAGCTCTGCAGGTTCATGCCGAGCTTCGCCGCCCACACCGCGGTGGCGTTGGAGCCGGCGCCCCACCAGATGCGGTCGCGCAGACCTTCCGAATGGGGTTCGAGCCGCAGCAGGCCGGGAGGATTGGGAAACATCGGCCGCGGATTCGGCCGCGCAAAACCCTGTCCGCGCAGCAGGTCGAGGAAGATCTCGGCGTGACGCCGCCCCATCTCGGCGTCGGTCTCGCCCTCGGGCGGCTGGTAACCGAAGTAGCGCCAGCCATCGATCACCTGTTCGGGCGAGCCACGGCTGATGCCGAGTTGCAGCCGGCCGCCCGCGATCAGGTCGGCTGCGCCGGCATCCTCAATCATGTACAGCGGGTTCTCGTAACGCATGTCGATCACGGCGGTGCCGATCTCGATGCGGCTGGTTTTGGCTCCGACCGCAGCGAGAAGGGGGAAGGGCGAGGCAAGCTGGCGGGCGAAGTGATGGACGCGGAAATACGCGCCGTCCGCACCCAATTCCTCGGCGGCGACGGCAACGTCAATGGATTGCAGGAGCGTATCCGCAGCGGAGCGCGTCTGTGATTGCGGCGAGGGCGTCCAGTGCCCGAACGAAAGGAATCCGATCTTCTTCATACGGCCAATGTAATCATGTCCGGGATGGTTTGCGATCGATGTGCCGTCACGAAGAAGGAAAGCATTTACCAACCGACCAAATTTGCTGAAGCTGCGGCTGCGGTTCCGGCGT
This sequence comes from Bradyrhizobium sp. ISRA436, assembly GCF_029910015.1. Classification (NCBI taxonomy): domain Bacteria; kingdom Pseudomonadati; phylum Pseudomonadota; class Alphaproteobacteria; order Hyphomicrobiales; family Nitrobacteraceae; genus Bradyrhizobium; species Bradyrhizobium sp. ISRA436. The sequence goes on along the minus strand of NZ_CP094519.1, from coordinate 6,850,455 downwards.
GGATGACCGTTCCCTCGCTCCTCGCATGCATCCAGCTCCTGTCGCCTGCGTCGTTGCGCGGCTTGCGGTGAGGCGGCGTGCCGCCTAGCTTTCGGCCACCACTTGCCCGCCAGCACGCTCCCGCAGGTCCTGATGTCGCAGCCGCTTCTGTTTCAGCCGATCACGCTTCGCGGCGTGACCTCCCGCAATCGTATCCTGATTTCGCCGATGTGCCAGTATTCGGCGATCGACGGCCTCGCCAACGACTGGCATCTCGTGCATCTCGGCAAGTTCGCCCAGGGCGGTGCCGGATTTGTGATGGTCGAGGCTGCCGCGGTCTCGGCCGACGGCCGCATTACCCATGGCGACGTCGGAATCTGGAATGACGATCAGATCGCGCCGCTCGAGCGCATCGCCGCCTTCCTGAAGGACAATGGCGCCGTCCCGTCGATCCAGCTCGCGCATGCCGGCCGCAAGGCCAGCATGCAGCGCCCGTGGTACGGTAACGCCGCGCTCGATGCAGCCGATCGTGCACGCGGCGATCTGCCATGGCGGACGGTTGCGCCGAGCGCGATCCCGATGGAGGAGGGCTGGCTGATGCCGCATGCGCTTGAGGTCGACGAGCTGGCCGCCCTCAGGGAGCAATGGCGTCTCGCCACCTTGCGCGCGCTGGAGGCCGGGTTCGAATTCGTCGAGGTGCATTGCGCGCACGGCTATCTCCTGCACGAATTCCTGTCGCCGCTGTCGAACCGCCGGACCGACGCCTATGGCGGCGATCGCGACGGGCGCATGCGCTATCCGCTCGAGATCATCGAAACCGTGCGTGCGGCCTGGCCCGCCGAGCGGCCGCTGTCGGTGCGGATTTCCTCGGTCGACGGCATCGATGGCGGCTTGCAGCTCGACGACCAGCTTGCGTTTGCCCGCGAAGCCAAGGCGCGTGGCGTCGATCTGATCGACTGTTCCTCCGGCGGTCTGCTCGGCTCGGCGACCGCGGCGCGGATTCCGCGCGGCTACGGATTCCAAGTGCCCTATGCCGATGAGATCCGCCGCGCTGCCGATGTCGCCACCATTGCGGTCGGGCTGATCCTGCATCCGCAGCAGGCCGAGGACATTCTGGCCAACGCCCATGCCGATGTGATCGCGATCGGCCGCGAGGCGCTGTTCGATCCGAACTGGCCGCTGCATGCCGAGCTTGCGCTTGACGGCGGAAGCGGCGAGATTTTTGCGTCCTGGCCGAAGCAGTATGGCTGGTGGCTGGAACGGCGCGAGCCGGGTCTGCGCAGGCTCGAAGGGCCGCCGCTGCCGTTCCGCAAGGTGTGACCGATCGCAAGGGAGGTTCTGGCATGACTATTCCGGTACAGCGTCCCTATCGCGGCGTCTTCCCCGTGGCGCCGACCATCTTCGACGCCAACGGCAATCTCGATCTCGACGGGCAGCGCCGCTGCGTCGATTTCATGATTGATGCCGGCTCCCATGGCATCTGCATCCTCGCCAACTTCTCCGAGCAGTTCGTGCTGACCGATGCCGAGCGCGAGACCGTGATGCATGCGGTGCTCGAACATGTGGCCGGTCGCATTCCGGTGATCGTCACGACGACGCATTTCTCCTCGGCGGTGTGCGCCGCGCGCAGCCGCCAGGCGGAAGCCGCCGGCGCTGCCATGGTGATGATCATGCCGCCCTATCACGGCGCGACCTTCCGCGTGCCGGAGGGAAGTATCTATGAATTCTATCAAGTCGTGTCGGATGCCATCAGCATTCCGATCATGATTCAGGACGCGCCGGTCGCGGGCACGCCGCTCTCGGTCGATTTCCTGGCGCGGATGGCCAAGGAACTCGCCAATATCAGGTACTTCAAGATCGAGGTGCCGATGGCCGCGAACAAGCTGCGTGGCCTGATCGAGAAGGGCGGCAGCGTGATCGAGGGACCCTGGGATGGCGAGGAAGCGATCACGCTGATGGCCGATCTCGACGCCGGCGCCACCGGCGCGATGACTGGCGGCGGCTATCCCGACGGCATCCGGCAGATCATGGATCCATTCTTCGCGGGTCGCCGCGACGAGGCGATGCAGGCCTATGCGCGCTGGCTGCCGCTGATCAATTACGAGAACCGCCAATGCGGACTGCACGCCTGCAAAGTTCTGATGCGCGAGGGCGGCGTCATCAAGTCGGAGATGGTCCGCCATCCGCTGCAGCCGCTGCATCCGGCGACGCGCGCCGGCCTGATCGAGATCGCGCGCCAGCTCGATCCAGTTGTGCTGCGTTGGGGGCGTTGATTGCGCTGGTCGCTTTGGCGAGACGCCTGCGCCGATCGGCGCGGCGCTGTCGGCCGATCTGTTTCATTTATATTTCGCCGCCGGCCGCGTGTTCATTCAAAGGCGGCTTGGGAGCGTGCGAGCAACGTTCCCTGCTATTGATCCCATATCACTGGCAGATCCAGCAGTCCGCGGAATGCCCAGCCGCCGATCCGCGGCGGCTGATCCGCAACCAACTGCAGGTTCTTGAGCCGCCCGAAGATCGCGGGCAACGCAACATCGGCCACCATGGCGCGCGAGGCCCACGCGCCGGCGCAGAAATGCGGACCCGCGCCAAACGCGATACTCTTGCTGGCGTCGCGCCGGACATCGAACCTGTCAGGCTCGTCGAAATGCTTTTCGTCGCGGTTCGCCGAGCCGAACATCAAGAACACGCGCTCATTGGTCTCGAAGACGATGTCCCGGATCGTCCAGGGCTTTGCGATCCGCCGCGGCGACATTCCGATCGGCGAGATCCAGCGGGCATACTCCTCGAAGGCCTGTAGCCACGGGATGGCGCCGCTCCTCGCCAGTTCGAGCTGATCGGGGTGCGTCAGCAGCGCCCACACCGTGCCTGTGATCGCGTCGCGCGGCTCGTTCTGGCCGCCGGAGATCGCGAGCTTGATGTTGGCGCGCACGCTCTGCATCGGCATGTCGGTTTGCAGCAGCACGCCGAGCAGGCTGAGGTCGGGCGTCTTGCGCAGTACCGGCACCATGTCGTCGATCGCGGCATCGATGCCCGAGGTCGCCGCGTGGCAGCGCGCTTCGACCGCGGGATCGCCGATATAGTTGGCGATGCCGTCGATCATGCCCTGCGACCACGCGTTCATGTCCTGGTAGCGCATGTTGGTGAGGCCGGTGATCGATTTCAGGCATTCGGCCGAAAACGGCAGTGCGAAAGCCTGCACGAAGTCGATCACACCGTCGGGCTTCAATTCGTCGAGGATGCGCGTCGCGTGTCCTTGGAACTGCGCGGTCCAGTGCGACCGCACCGTCTTCGGCGAGATCGCCGGGAAGATCGCCTTGCGCTCGTTCATGTGCGCGTCACCGTCCTTGCGCATCATGTTGTGGCCCATCAGCTTGTTCATCAGCCCTTCGGGCTGGTGCGACGAGAACACGTCGATCTGCTTCTCGGAGATGAAGATATCGTTGCGGCTGCACAGCAGCGTGCTGCCGAGTTGCGGCACGAAGGCGATCGGCGCCTCTTTCCGCATCCGCGCAAGGGTGGGATAGGGATCCTGCCAGAAGGCTGAGACGTCGATGTCGAAATGCGGCGCGGTGCTCACGGCTGTTACCTCAAGGCTCGATCCGCACGCCAGACTAGGCCGAAGCACGGTCGCTGTCTGTCCCTACGGTTTGGGACAGGCGCCGTCGGGCCGCCTGATCAGTTCAGCTGACGGGACGATGCCATCAGGCGCAGCGCGATGGCGAACAGCTCGTTCTGCGAGGAGATGCCGAGCTTGTCATAGGCGCGCTTGCGGTAGGTGAGGGCGGAATGCAGGCCGATGCCGAGTTCGGCTGCGATCGCTTCCGAGCTGAGGCCGGACAGGATCCGCAGGCAGACCTCCTTCTCGCGCCCGGTCAGCCTGACCAATGGCTCGGCGGTCGCAAACAGGGTCTTCAGCCGGCCCATCGGATCAGTCTCGATGGCGTCGCGCTGGAAGTGGCGTGCCACGGCCGCGGTCACCACGGGCGCGATCGCGGTCAGGCGCGCGATCTGGTCGCGGCTGAAGCGGCCTTGCGCTGTGATCTGATAGAAGTTGACGTAGAAGCAGGTGTCGTCGACCCAGATCGCCGATGCGAATTTGTCGACGATGTCGGAGTCGTCGAAGAAGATCTTGCGATAGCTGTCGCTGTACATGCGGCGGGAAAAATTCGGCAGCAGGATCGGCGCTGCTTGCGCCTGCCCTTCGAACACCGCATCGCGGTTCGGGTCTGACAGGTGGAAATGCTCGGAATAGGCGATGCCGAGGTCGCCCCCGATCGGGATATTACCGACGTCGAGCAGGCATGCGGCCGACCGCGCGCCTGCAAACGAGAACACCATGCAATGGCCGACGCCGGCGACGCGGCGCAGCGCGCCGATCAGCGCCTGCGGGAAACTGTCCCGCCCGATCGCGAGCAGGGCGGGGGTGATGTCGCTGATCGCCGATTGCCTGAAGGCCAGCTCTGCCTTCATGGTGTCCTTCCGGGTCTCTCTCGTTTTCGGGGAGACTATCAGCGACATCGCTGGTGCGAAAGCGCCCGGCGGAGCGGCTACCGCCGGTGGCGGGACTTTCGCGTCACGCGCCGCGCGCGGCCGCGTCGCGGCTGACCGGTGCGCGCAAATACGCGCGGCCCGCGGCATGCTGAATTGGTCGGTGAAATATCTGGCCGGGCGAACCGGAATCTCTTCCGCCATCATCCGCCGGCTTGAGGAGCATAATGACACTGCACCCACGCGCGACGAAACGATGGAGGTCCTTCGGAATACGTTTTCAGATGCGGGGATCGAAATTCTCGTTTTCGCCGGACGGCAAGCCAAGTGTCCGACCACGATAAGGGCTCTTAATTTTTGTCGTCGGCTCGCTGGTTGGCTCAGTTCTTGCGATCTCTGTCGATTCAGAGTCAAAGTTCGCGCAAATTTTGCAATCTTTGATCTCGTTGCGGTACGGAAGCGCAGCTTTTTGCGCGCATGAGGCAATCTAGATTATTTTTTCCTTAACGCACTTATAAGCATTGTCTGCGACATTGCTCCCACACGTAAGGCACGGGAACAGACCATGCAGAACGCAGTGGTTGCGGTGCGCCAGTCGAGCGTTTCCGGAGCGAGCTCGATGAGGATGAGCGAGACTCCAGCGGGATCGGTTCGAGGTTGCACCAGGCGCTGGCTTGATCCCGTGGCCCGGCCGCTCCCACGCATCCTTCGCCATCCCTCTCAACCAGGGAGGTGCTCGAGCCAAGCCTGATCGGTCCGCCGCCCAATTCGCTCGCCCCCCGCTGTGCCGCGCCAAGGCGCATCACACACAAATCCATTCTGCCAATAATTTTCTCAAAGGGTCCCCCAGTCATGTCCATTAAATTGAAATTGCGCATTCGTGGCCGGCTGATTGCCTGCTTTATCGCCGTATGCGCCATCTTCGCGCTTGCCGTCGGATATACGGTTTTTGCCGTTGGTGGAGTTTCCACGGTCGTCAGTCGCATGGTGAACCTGCGTACGCCCGTGGCGCTCGCAAGCACGGAATTGGTTGGCAATGTCTATTCCACGCTCGCGACGTTGCGCGGCTATCTGCTGACGGGAAATCCGCAAGGCAAGCTCGATCGCATGGCCATGTGGAAAGAGGTGGATGCCACGGTGGTCGCCTTCGACGAGCAGTCGGTGCATTTTACGGACCCCGAGAATAAGCGGAAATGGGCCGAGGCCAAGACCCTGCTCGCGGAGTTCCGCGCTGCTCAAGACAAGGCCGAAGCAATCGCCTTCACCTCTGACGCATATCCGGCGACGAAGCTCCTGGTTACCGAAGCAGGCCCGCACTCCGAGGTGATATTTTCCGAGATCACCCGGATGATCAACGAGGAGGAAGGCTTGGAGGCAACGTCGGACCGCAAGAGATTGCTCAAGGCGATGGCGGATACGCGGGGCAATTTTGCCGCTGCGACAGCCCAGCTCCGCATGTATCTGTTGTCCGGTGACAAGACTGACAAGGAAAAGTTCGTCAGACCGTGGGAGCTGTTCGAAAAAGGCTTTGCCGCCGTGAGTGCGCAAAAGGCGCTCCTCACGACCTCCGAGCTGGCGTCTTTCGACAAGATCACAAGGGCACGCGGCGAATTTGCGCCGTTGCCCGAGAAGATATTCTCCCTGCGGGAATCCCCGGGCTGGAATGCTCCGGTCGAAATTCTCGTCACGCAGGCAGCACCGCGCGCGCTCAAGATCCTGGATCTGCTTGATGGACCCAAGGGCGCCGACGGCACCCGCTCCGGAGGCATCAAGACGAACCAGAAGAAGATGCTCGACCAGGAGAAGCACGAGGTAGAGTCGGGCGTATCGTTCCTCACGATCGTGCTGTGGGTATTGCTTGCGGCGGGTCTCGGAATCAGCGCGATCATTGCGCTGCTCACGGCGCGCGCAATAGCAACGCCCATCCAGAGGATGACCGCCGCTATGGGCAAACTCGCCGGCGGCGACACATCCCTCGTGGTGCCCGGGGTCGAACGGGTCGACGAGATCGGCGAGATGGCTGGCGCCGTCCAGATTTTCAAGGATAGCATGATCGAAGCGGATCGCCTGCGCGCCGAGCAGACGCAATCGGAGGCTCGTGCCGCTGCCCAACGCAAGGCGGACATGCACGCCTTGGCCGGCCAGTTCGAGAACGCGGTCGGGGAAATCATCGAGACGCTGTCATCGTCCTCGACCGAGTTGGAGGCCGCGGCCAACACGTTGACCAAGACCGCCGAGAACACCCAGGAGCTATCGACCATGGTCTCCGCCGCGTCCGAGGAGGCATCGGCGAACGTTCAGTCGGTGGCCTCTGCCAGCGAAGAGATGAGCGCCTCGGTCAACGAGATCAGCCGTCAGGTGCAGGAGGCCGCCGGGATTGCCGGTGCGGCGGTGGAGCAGGCGCAGAAGACCAATGATCGCGTCAATGCGTTGTCACAGGCGGCGACCCGCATTGGCGATGTTGTGGAATTGATCAATACCATCGCCGGCCAGACCAACCTCCTGGCGCTTAATGCAACCATCGAAGCGGCACGGGCCGGAGAGGCAGGGCGCGGCTTTGCGGTGGTCGCATCCGAGGTCAAGGCGCTGGCCGAGCAAACCGCGAAGGCGACCGGCGAGATCAGTCACCAGATCGCGGGCATGCAGGCAGCGACCCAGGACTCGGTGATCGCGATTAAGGAGATCAGCGGGACCATCGGCCGGATCTCCGAAATCTCGTCGACCATCGCCTCCGCGGTGGAAGAGCAGGGGGCGGCGACCCAGGAGATTTCCCGCAACGTCATGCAGGCGGCGCAAGGCACCCAGCAGGTGGCCTCGAGTATCTCCGACGTGCAGCGCGGCGCGACCGAAACAGGTTCGGCGTCTAGTCAGGTGCTTGCATCTGCGAAAACGCTGTCGAACGATAGCGCAAGACTCAAGATCGAAGTCGAGAATTTCCTGACAACGGTCCGGGCAGCCTGACGCAAAGGGGCGAGACGCGCAGTCCACGCGGCGGGTTCGCGGGAAGCATAACCCGCCGCGGTCCTGGAGAAAGAGGGGATTGCGCCGCAGCCTGTGGTCGGGCCGCGCCTCGCGCGGCCCGCGGGCCATCCGCCCTTCGTCTTCCGGGCTCAGCTCCCCTGCGGCACCTGGTCAAGGAAGCCGGTGATGCTCCTGATCCGGCCGTCCTTCAGCGTCGCGAAATCCGTGCCCTTGATCGGGCTGTCGACACCGTCCGGGCCGAGACCCCAGGAGAAGCGGACGTGGTCGCCGAAGCCGTTCGGCTCACCGATCAGCTCGAACCTGAAGTCGGGAAATTTCTGCTGCACGCCTGCGATCAGCGCATCGACGCCCTCGTGACCGTCGCCGCTCATCAGCGGGTCGATATAGCGGGCATCCGCGGTCCAATTCTCGCTCAGCATCTCGCGGCGGCGGCTCGCCGTGCGCTCGTTCCAGAGATCGATGTAGCGGCGGGCGATAGTTGCGTGGTCGGTCATGATTCTCTCCTTCGATGGTGCCGGATCATTCGGCTGTCCGGACTATCGAAGGTTTGCAGCGCCCGATCGATTACCTCTGACGTCATGCTGCGCGCTACGGTGCGATCTTCAGCACCGCTTTCATGTTGGGATGGTAGCGGCAGTAGTAGTCCACTGTGCCGGCCTTCTTCAGCACCAGGGTCGCGGACTGCTTCGGCGCAAGCGTCACGTCGAAGTTGCCGTTCCTGGCGGTCGCAGTGTGGGCGAAGACGTCCTTATTGACCCATTCGACGGTGTCGCCGACCTTGGCCGAGACCTCGGCCGGCGAAATCTCGAGGTTCTCCATCACGATCTGGATGGTGGCTGCATGCGCCGGGACGGCCATCGCGCCGAGCGTGAGCAGAGCAAGCATTGCGAGATGGCGTCCCGACGACATGAGAGCGTCTCCCTATTTCAGGTTGGACGCGACGTGCTCGGCATGCTGCTCGTGGCCCTGGAAGATCTTCAGGCCGGTCTGCAGCAGATTCTTCAGCTCGGGATTGCTGGCTGACGGAATCAACTGCGTCTCCAGCGCCGTATTGACGGTCTTGTGATAGGCGACCTCGTTGTCGATGTAGGCCTTGTCGTAAGCGGCGCCTTTCAGCTTCGCGAGCTCGGCGAGCTTGTCGGCCGCCTGCTTCGACAGCGCCTTGCTGGTGTCGTTGTCTTCGGGGGTGACCTTCAGCTTCTTGACGAGATCCAGCGCCTGCTTGTTGACCGCCTCATGGTCGCGCACCATGTCCTTGGCGAAGGCCTTGACCTCCTTGTTGGATGCTTTCGATTCCGCCTGCTTGGCGGCTTTGATGTCGATCACGCCGGCCGTATAGGCGATGTGCGCGATCTGTGGATCGGTGAGTTTTGCATTCTGGGCGAATGCAGCGCTGCCCAACAGGCTAAGCGCTGCGACCGCGATGCTCAATCGAACCAACATAGTATGACACTCCTGTTGCGCGGGCATGGCCCGTCGGGGGGTTGTTTGCACAGGAGTTGGATGGTGCTGGCGCGCGGAGGTTCCCAAGAATTTATGCTGTGTAGCCGAGCCGTCTCAGCACGGTGTCCGTCAACCGCTCGCAGCGCCGACCGGCGAAGGGGAAGGCCTCCATCACCACCGGACCGATCCTCCGCTCGACATTGTCGCGCAGCATGGTTCGGGCCCGGTGCAGGCGCGTTTTTACCGTCTCCGGCTTGAGGCTGAGAATTGCGGCGGTTTCCTCGATCGTCATGCCCTCGATCACGCGGGTGATGAAGACGAGGCGGAATGCTTCGGGCAATTCATCTATGGCATGTTCGACCACATGCTGGATTTCGCGCTGGGCCATGGATTTTTCCGGATCGTCAACTGACGACAGGGGGAACTGGATGATTTGGGCCTCGAGGGCGGCTTGTGGCAGGTCGGACCACTCCACGCTGGCCGACTTGCGGCGCACCCGGCCGAGCGCTTCGTTGATCGCGATCCGCGACAGCCAGGTCGACAGGCTGGAGTCGCCGCGGAACTGGTCGAGATGGGTGAAGGCGCGGACGTAGGTGTCCTGCACGACGTCCTCGGCCTCGCCGTCATTGCGCAGGATGCCGCGCGCCAGCCGGAACAGGCGGCGATTGTTCGCCTGCATAATGGCGCGCACCGCGGCCTCGTCCCGCGCGAGTGCGCGCTGCACCAATCCTGCATCTCCTGCGGCGATCGGGGTGGTGGTCATTACCTGGGCCTGGCGCATGACGGCTCTCACTCTCACGGTTGACGTACATTCGATGCCGGCTGAGCAGATAGGTTCCCGAAAAAACTGCCGTTTCGGAAAGGCAAAGCATCCGGACAGGGTCTATGGCCTGATATAGGCCTCGGGATCGCCGCGCGCGTGGGCTTCCATCGCGTCGAGGAAGCAGCGCACCTTGGCGGGGACAAATTGCCGCGCCGGCAGCAGCGCGTGCACGTTCAGCGGCTCGCAAGCATGGTCCGGCAGCAGCCGCCGCAACTGGCCGGCCGCGACCGCCGCGCGGGTGTAGCTCGCAGTCACCCGCAGCACGCCGTGGCCGGCGAGCGCCGCCTGCAGCCGGACATGGGCGTTTGAGCTGGTGAGGCGCGCGCGATCGACCGCGAGATGCTCGACCGCCCCGCCAGGGGCGGTGATCGCCCACGGCGGATCGCTCGGGCCGGTCAGCAACGGGAGTTTCTTCAGCTCCTCGAGCGTGCGCGGCTCGCCGAATTTCTCCAGCAACACCGGCGCCGCGAACAGGCCGCGCTCGAGGGTGAACACGCGGCGGATCACGATGCCGGCCGACGGCAGCGGCGCCTCCAGCATGGCGAACACGATGTCGTAGTTCTCGGCGATCGGGTTGACGATGTCGTGCTCGACATCGATCCGGATCGCGAGCTCCGGGTAGCGGCTCATCACCGCGCAGGCGACCGGCCCCGCATGATGGGCGCCGAATTCGTAGGGCGCCTTGATACGCAGGGTGCCTGCGACCGCGCTGCTCATCGCCAGCGCCTCGTTGTGAGTGTCGTGCAGCGCAGCGAACAGCGGGCGCACTTTGCGATAGATGGTCTCGCCGACGTCGGTCAGCCGCAGGTGCCGCGTGGTGCGCTCAATCAGCCGCAGCCCGAGATTGGCTTCCAGTCGCTGCACCGCAGCACTCAGGCTCGATTTGGGATGCCCGAGCACGCGCGCGGCGGCTGTGAAGCCGCCGTGCTCGACAACTTCGCAAAACAGCTCCCAGTCGCGCCACTCCATGGTTGGATTGTCCATCCACCGGTACAGTGTGTCCAGCTAAATCGGATTATCCTGACCATCGGGATCACCTAACCTCGCTGCAACGAATATTGCACCGGGAGGGTGATTTGACTGATCACGACGGAATCTTCCTGCGCAACGCCTGGTATGTGGCGGCGCTTAACCAGGAGCTGATCGACGGCAAGAAGCTGGCGCGCACCATCCTGGAGCGGCCGATCGTGCTCTATCGCGGATCGAGCGGAAAGGTGGTCGCGCTCGACGACCGGTGCTGCCACCGCGCCGCGCCGCTCTCGATGGGGCGGGTCGAGGGCGATGACATCAGGTGCATGTATCACGGCATGAAGTTCGCAGCCGACGGCAAATGCATCCAGATTCCCGGCCAGGACGTCATTCCCGCCAAGCTCGGCGTGCGCAGCTATCCGGTGGTCGAGCGCTACAACATGATCTTCATCTGGACCGGGGATCCCGAGAAGGCCGATCCGAAACTGATCCTCGATTATCCGCCGCTCGAAGATCCGAAATGGCGGGGATTGCCGGGCTATATGCACTACAAGGCCAACTGGCTGTTGATCGTCGATAATCTCAGCGACTTCGCCCATCTCGCCTTCGTGCACACCAATACGCTCGGCGGTTCCGAGGAATATGCTTACAAAACCAAGCCGGTGGCGATCGAGAAGCTCGACGACGGTTTCCGCGTCGAGCGCTGGCACATGGGCGCCGAGCCGCCGCCGTATCACAGGAAGGTCATCGCGAACAAAACCGACGCGGTCGACCGCCGCAATATCGGCCGCATGCTTATTCCCGGCATCTTCACGCTGGACACCACATTTGCGCCAGCAGGGCAGGGGGTGGAGAAGGGCGTTCAGGTTCCGGGGACGCGGCAATACCGCAATGCGCAGTTCATGACGCCGGAGACCCGCTCGAGCACTCACTTCTTCTGGAACTACCTGCACGACTTCGACATCGACAACCCTAACATCGCGCTCTCCCTGCGGCATTCCCTCGAGGAGGGCTTCAACGAGGATAAGGACTTCATCGAGGCGCAGCAGAAGGTGCTCGATGCGGACCCGAACCATCAGCTCCTTGCCATCGGTGCGGATGCGCCGCTGACCTATTTCCGCTGGCTGTTCGCACGGAAGCTCGAGGCGGAACGAGGCGCTGCGCAAGCGGCATAGCCGCTTTCACTGCTGGGTCGCACTGCCATGCCGGGATCGCGAGATCGTGACGTCCCGGCGTGGCTGCCGCGCCAGCGGGATTGGCGTAGACTGATGGATCTGAATTCGTCGGATCTTGATCGGGGTCGAGGTTGCGACCCGTGCGGGCCGAACCATCCCGCCGGCGATCGATCGGTGAATGAACTTGATCGAAAAGGTGAGCCCACCGGAACGGAGTCCGAGCGTCGACCCGACGCAGCACGTTTGGTTATGGCCGTTTGAAGCCACACGATTGGTGCTGGACTCATACTGGCAATGGTACGCCAGGCGCGCGCCCGGAGGAGCGCCTGACGAGGCGCCGCTGCCCTGGACCACGTCCAACACGGTCGCGCTGCAATTGCCGTCGATGCGCCTGCTGGACTTCTCGAGTGCGGTCGAAGGCCAGCCGTTGCTGGTGTGCGCGCCCTATGCGCTGCACCGAGCGCTGATCGCCGATCTCGCACCCGGCCACAGCCTGATGGAGGCGCTGCAGAAGGCGGGCGTTGCGCGTCTCTATCTCACCGACTGGCGCTCCGCTACAGCGGAGATGCGCTATTTCTCGATCGACACCTATCTGTCTGATCTCAATGTGGCCGTCGATGCGGTCGGGCCGCCGGTCGACCTTGCAGGCCTCTGTCAGGGCGGCTGGCTGGCGTTGCTTTATGCGGCGCGCTTCCCCGGCAAGGTACGGCGGCTCGTGCTTGCAGGCAGCCCGATCGATGTCTCGGCGCCGTCGCAGCTTTCGAGAATGGCAGCCTCGCTTCCGCAACAGGGCTTCGAGGCGCTGGTGCATCGGGGAGACGGCATCGTCAGTGGCAAGCACATGCTGCAATTCTGGAGCATCCCCTTCGGCTTGCATGATGTGGAGGCCGCGCTGCAGCGGCAGCTCGACGACAAATCGGAGGATGCAAGGGCGCTGCTCGATCGTTTCGCGCGCTGGAATTGCGAGGTGCTCGATCTGCCGGGCACCTACTACCTCGAAGTCACCGACTGGATCTTTCGCCAGAACCGCATCGCCGAAGGAAGTTTTGTCGCGCTCGGCCGCAAGGTCGATCCTGCCGCGGTCAAGCTGCCGGTCTTCTTGCTCGCCGCGGAGAACGACATCGTTGTCCCGCGCGACCAGGCGTTGGCGACAAGGCGGTTGTTGGGCACGCCACCCGCGTGGTTGGAATGCGAGACCGAGGCAGGTGGTCATCTCGGCCTGTTCATGGGCAGCAAGGCGTTGACGAATTCGTGGCGCCGGATCGTGCGCTGGCTTCAGTCCGACCTCGGCGATGCCTCGGGCGAGCGGCCGCGGATCAGCGCCTGAGCTGCGCATGAAAAATGCCCCGAATTGCAGTCCTGCAATCCGGGGCATCAGACATCTGTCGCGGTTGACGTGTTGCGTCTACTTCGCGGCGACCGCCATGATCTCGACATTGTATTGCGGGGCCGCGAGCTTGGCCTCGACGGTGGCGCGGGCCGGCGTGTTGCCCGGCGAGACCCAGGCGTCCCACACCGCGTTCATCTCGGGGAACGTCTTCATGTCGGTGATGTAGATCGTCGCGCTGAGGAGCTTCGACTTGTCGGTGCCGGCCTTGGCCAGGTGACCGTCGATGATCGAGAGGATGTCCTTGGTCTGGTCGGTGACGCTGCCGCCGGCGGCCTTGCCGGCGACGACGCCGGCGAGATAGACGGTGTTGCCGTGCACGACGGCCTGGCTCATGCGCGGGCCGGTTTCGAAACGCTGAATGCTCATTTGGGTCTCCACTTGAATGGCGGCAGTTTTCTATAGCGTTTTCGGGCGACGCGGCTACCGGTCCGCGTGAAGAAAACGCGTCAAGACAGGAAGGCTAGAGGTTGGGTTCTGATTTGCTCAGAACCGAACCTCTAGCGCGCCGGCGCGTCCGCCGCCACTGCGCGATTTGCAAGCCGCTTCACGGAAATCGCCTGGAGAAGGGGCGGATCGTCCCGACGCCGTCGGGCCGCGCGTCCCCACCATTCATCCAATGGCCCTTGCCGCCGCGCGGCCCGCATTGCGGCCCGAGAACAGGCAGCCGCCGAGGAAGGTGCCTTCCAGCGAGCGATAGCCGTGCATGCCGCCGCCGCCGAAGCCGGCGGCCTCGCCCGCCGCATAGAGCCCGCGGATGATCTGGTGGTCATGCCCGAACACGCGCGAGTCGAGATCGGTCTCGAAGCCGCCGAGCGTCTTGCGGGTCAGGATGTTGAGCTTCACCGCGATCAGCGGGCCGTGTTCGGGATCGAGGATGCGGTGCGGCCTCGCGGTGCGGATCAATTTGTCGCCGATATAGCGGCGCGCATTGTGCAGGTTCATCACCTGCGCGTCCTTCACGAAGGGATTGGCGATCTCGCGATCGCGCGCCTCGATCTGGGCCTTGATGGGGGCGAGCTTCAACAGGTCGTTGCCGGCGAGCGCGTTCATGGCGTCGACGAGGTCGGCGAGGTTGTCACGCACGATGAAGTCGGCGCCATGCTGCTTGAACGCTTCCACCGGCGCCGGCGCGCCCTTGTTGGTGGCGCGCTTGATCGTCATGCGCCAGCTCTTGCCCGTGAGATCGGGGTTCTGCTCCGAGCCGGAGAGCGCGAACTCCTTCTTGATGATGCTCTGGGTCAGGATGAACCACGAATAGTCGTGGCCGGTGCTCATGATGTAGTGCAGTTGCCCGAGCGTGTCGGAGCCCGGGAACAGCGGCGCCGGCAGCCGCTTGCCTGTGGCGTCGAACCACAGCGATGACGGCCCCGGCAGAATACGGATGCCGTGGCGCGGCCAGATCGGGTTCCAGTTCTGGATGCCCTCGACATAGTGCCACATCCGGTCGCGGTTGATCACCCGTCCACCAGCGGCTTCCGTGATGCCGATCATGCGGCCGTCGACATGTTCAGGCACGCCGGAAATCATGAACCTCGGCGGCTCGCCGAGCCGCTTCGGCCAGTTCTGCCGCACCAGAGCATGATCGCCGCCGATGCCCCCGGAGGCGACGATCACGGCCTGTGCGCGAAGCGAGAACTCGCCGATCACCGTCCGCGAGGAACTCTTGCCGCGTTCGATAGTGGTCGGTTCCAGGATCGCGCCGCTGACGCCATCGATGACGCCATTGGTGACGCTCAGCGCATCGACACGGTGGCGGAACCTGAAAATCAGCCGTCCGTTCTTCGCCGCCTCGCGTGCCCGCCGCGCGAACGGCTCGACGAGGCCAGGGCCGGTGCCCCAGGTGACGTGAAATCGCGGAACCGAGTTGCCGTGGCCCATCGCGTCATAGCCGCCGCGCTCGGCCCAGCCGACGATCGGGAAGATGCGATGGCCCATCGCGCGCAACCAGTCGCGCTTCTCGCCCGCGGCGAAGGCGACATAGGCCTCGGCCCATTTGCGCGGCCAGTGATCTTCATCACGATCGAAGCCTGCGGTGCCCAACCAGTCCTGTAGCGCAAGGTCGAGGGAATCCTTGATGCCGAGCCGTCGTTGCTCCGGCGAATCAACCAGGAACAATCCGCCGAACGACCAGAACGCCTGTCCGCCGAGGCTTTGTTCCCCCTCCTGATCGAGCACGATCACGCGCTTGCCGGCATCGGCGATCTCGGTTGCGGCGACGAGGCCGGCGAGCCCCGTGCCAACCACGATCACATCTGAATCGTCAGCCATTCCAGCCCTCCCCCAGCCCTGCCGTGATTCAAGACCGCCTCATTGCGCGCGGTCAACGTCAAACGGCCCTTGCCTGTGGCGGCGAGGCACCAAGCGGTTGCGGCAAGTTGTTCCAGTTTGGGACCTTGCAGTCTTCGACTGCAGCGTGCGCGCAACACCCAATTTGAATTTGATTTGAGGGGCCGCGCTCGTCTGGACAAAAATCCGGTCTCGCAACACGCTCACGCCCATCTTGCATCACAAGACAAGCAGATTCGGTTTCGACTGGGGCAGGCCAATGAAGTTGATGACGGGGTTGCTCGCTGCGGTTCTGCTGCTGGCGGGGATGGGGGCGTCGCATGCGGTGGTCAGGATCGCCGATGATCGTGGCGGACGGATCGGAACCTATGTCGACAGATATCAAAACCTGCGCTCATCGGGCGAGACCGTAATCATCGATGGGCTTTGCGCTTCGGCCTGCACCATCGTGCTCGGCGCCGTTCCCCACGACCGCATTTGCGTCACCTCGCACGCCAGCCTCGGCTTCCATGCCGCCTGGGACTTCGGCGCCAATGGCCGCGCCGTCACCAATCCCGAAGCAACCCATATGCTGTATTCAATGTACCCGCGCGCGGTGCGCAAATGGATCGCGGCGCGCGGTGGCCTGACGCCGCGCATGATCTTCCTGCGCGGCAAACAGCTGCAGGCGCTCTACAAGCCCTGCTATCTCGACGCCCAGGTGTCGGCGGGCAGGCCGTTCTCGCACTGAGTCGTCGGCGGTTTGGTTGGTCCTCGTCCCGTCACCGCCACGAGGTGGACTGGGATGATGGGCTGAGAGCCGGGGCGTTCCCTCGGCGGGCGCAGCCTCCGCATGACGTGATCACGCCTGCACCCATCGTGCTTGCCGGCCGGCGGAGCTCGGCTTATCTGAAATATATGGTTCAGCCGATCTTCGCCCAGCCCCGTGATATCGCCGCCCCGGCGCAGGGCCGGGTGGCGTCCGTGATCCTATGGGGCGCGGCCAGTGTCGGCGGATTGGCCCTGCTTGCCGCTGCCGTGCTCTGGTTCCATTACGGGACTGCGGTGTTCTTCGAAATGATCACCGCCGGCATCTCCGCCTGCTTCTGATAGGGGACGTATCGCCATCATGCCTCGGACCACCCGCCCGCTGGTGATCTTCGCCGCCTTCGCCGCCAGTCTGGCTGTCGGCCTTGCGCTCATGCTGTGGGCGGTCGGCGGCTTGCGCACCGTCGCCGCGCCGACCGCGATCGGCGGCCCGTTCCAGCTCACCGACCAGTCCGGCCGGACCGTCACCGACAAGGACCTCAAGGGCAAGCCGACGCTGATTTTCTTCGGCTTCACCCATTGCCCTGACGTCTGCCCGACGTCGCTATTCGAGATGTCGGAGGTGCTGAAGGCGATGGGCAAGGATGCCGACCGCGTGAATGCTTATTTCGTTTCGGTCGATCCCGAGCGCGACACCGCCGCCGCGATGAAGGATTACCTCTCGAGCTTCGATCCGCACCTGAAGGGTCTCACCGGCGATCCCGCGGCGATTGCCAAGGTGCTGTCGGAATATCGCGTCTACGCCAAGAAGGTGCCACTCAAGGATGGCGACTACACGATGGATCACACCGCGCTGATCTATCTGATGGATCGCGACGGCAATTTCGTCTCGCCGTTCAACCTGAAACGGACACCCGACGAAGCGGCGGCCGATCTGAAACGGTATCTCTAAGCCCCTCGCTGGGCACGCCCCGTGCGAGCAGCCGGCCTTCGCTTGTCGCGTCATGCCGTAATTCCGGTTCAGAATTAACCCAATCGGCGCTCGCTTCGGGCGCCGGATGGTCTATAAGCCCATCCAATTTCTTTTAAATTGCCTGTTATGCCCGATCAGTCTGTCCAGTCCGTTGCCGTCTCGTCTCGCCCCGCCGTCCGGCTGGCCGGGTGGGTGGTCGGGGCTGCGCTGCTGGGTCTGACCGGGCCGGCGACCGCTCAGACGCCGCTGGCGCAAACGGCGCCCGCGCAGACCCCATCCGCCAAGCCGGCTCCGGCGCCGGCGCCCCCCACGCCCGCCGCCCCGGCACCAACGGCGCAGGCCCCGACGCCGAAGACCGCAACCCAGGCCGCGCCGCAGGCGGTGCCCGGCTTCTGGGACCCGCGGCGGCGGCCGGATCGGCCAGACCTGTCGCGCCTCACCGTGATCCGCTTCCTGACCGAGACCGATTACCCGCCATTCAACTTCACCGGCCCCGACGGCAATCCGGCCGGCTTCAACGTCGATCTGGCCCGCTCGCTCTGCGACGAGATCAAGGTCACCTGCACCATCCAGATGCGCCGCTTCGAGACCCTGATCGATGCGCTCGCGACCAATCGCGGCGACGCCATCGTTGCCTCGATGGCGGTGACGCCGCAGCTTCGCACCAGGGTCGATTTCACCGATCCCTATTACCGCGCACCGGCGCGTTTCGTGTCGCGCCGCGATAACGTGATGGCGGAAATCCGTCCCGAATATCTCGAGGGCAAGAAGGTCGGCGTCATCGCCGGGACCTCGCACGAGGCCTATCTCAAGGCGATGTTCACCGACGCCGAGATCCATTCCTATCCCAATGACGACGCGCTGCGTGCCGCGCTGCGCCGCGGCGAGGTTGACTTCATCTTCGGCGACGCGATCTCGCTGGCATTCTGGATCAACGGCACCGACTCAGCGGAATGCTGCGTCTTCTCCGGCGGTCCTTTCGTCGAGAGCCGCTATTTCGGCGAGGGCATCGGCATTGCCGTGCGCAAGGGCAATGACCTGCTCCGGCAGTCGCTGAACTGGGCGCTGTTCCGGATCTGGGAGAAAGGCCGCTTCACCGATCTGTGGCTGCGCTATTTCTCGATCAGCCCGTTCTGACGCGGAGGTCTTCACCTCGCCCCGCTTGCGGGAGAGGTCGGAATTCAAGCGCAGCTTGAATTCCGGGTGAGGGGGGCCATCCGCGATTCCGTCTGCTGCAGCCGATGCGGATCGAGCCCCTCGCCAACGCTCTCCCCGCAAGAGCGGGGCGAGTGAGGTAAGCGCCGGTGGCGCGTTTTGCAATTTGCCGCGAAAGCGTTAGTTTTGCGGCCTTTTTTGGAGAGAGCCTGAAGAAATGTCCGTGATTGATCTTGCCGCCAGCCTGAGCGACCTGCGTGCGCTCGCCGAACAATCCAACGCCTGGCCGTTCGAGCAGGCGAAAGCGATCGTGGCGCGGCTGAAGAAAAATCCGAAGGACGAGGTGCTGTTCGAGACCGGCTACGGCCCGTCGGGCCTGCCGCACATCGGCACCTTCGGCGAGGTCGCACGCACCTCGATGGTGCGCCACGCCTTCCGCGTACTCACCGAGGACAAGATCAAGACGCGCCTGCTCGCCTTCTCCGACGACATGGACGGCCTGCGCAAGGTGCCCGACAACGTGCCGAACAAGGAGCTGCTGGAGAAGCATCTCGGCAAGCCGCTCACCAAGGTGCCGGATCCGTTCGGTACCCATCCGAGCTTCGGCCAGCACAACAACGCGCGGCTGCGCGCCTTCCTCGATCAGTTCGGCTTCGATTACGAATTCGCCAGCTCGACCGAGTATTACACCTCCGGCCGGTTCGACGCCGCGCTGCTGCGCATGCTGGAGCGGATCGAGAAGGTGATGGCGATCATGCTGCCGTCGTTGCGTGAGGAGCGCGCAGCGAGCTATTCGCCGTTCCTGCCGATCTGTCCGCGCACGGGCCATGTGCTCTACGTGCCGGTGACGGCGCATGACGCCAAGGCCGGCACGATTTCCTACGAAGATCCCGAGACCAAGGAAAGCGTCACCGTCCCCGTCACCGGCGGTCGCTGCAAGCTGCAGTGGAAGCCGGATTGGGCGATGCGCTGGTACGCGCTCGGCGTCGACTATGAAATGGCCGGCAAGGATTTGATCGACTCGGTCAAGCTGTCGGGCAAGATCTGCGCCGCGCTCGGCGGCACGCCGCCCGAGGGCTTCAACTACGAGCTGTTCCTCGACGAGAAGGGCCAGAAGATATCGAAGTCGAAGGGCAACGGGCTGACCATCGACGAGTGGCTGCGCTATGCCTCGCCGGAATCGCTGTCGCTGTTCATGTATCGCGAGCCGAAGGCCGCGAAGCGGCTGTTCTTCGACGTCATTCCGCGCAACGTCGACGACTATCAGCAGTTCCTTGACGGCTTCCCCAGGCAGGAAGCGCGTCAGCAGCTGCAGAACCCGGTCTGGCACATTCACGCGGGGAAGCCGCCGCAGGCCGACATGCCCGTCACCTTCCAGCTCCTGCTGACGCTGGTGTCGTCGTCGAATGCGGAAAACGCCGAGACGTTGTGGGGCTTCATCGGCCGCTACCGGCCGGGCGTGACGCCGCAGAGCCACCCGAAGCTCGATGCGATGGTCGGCTATGCCATCAACTACTATCGCGACTTCGTGGCGCCGACCAAGCAGTTCCGTGAGCCCACCGAGAGTGAACGCGCCGCGTTGCAGGATTTGCGCGATGCGCTCGCCAATATGGCTCCGGACGCGACCGCGGAGGACATCCAGAACGTGGTCTACGAGATCGGCCGCCGCGAGCCGTTCCTCGACCTGAACAAGAAGGGCAGGGACGGCCGCCCCGGCGTCTCGCTCGACTGGTTCAACATGCTCTACCAGGTCCTGCTCGGCCAGGAGAAGGGCCCGCGCTTCGGCTCCTTCGTCGCGGTGTATGGCGTGACGAACGCGGTCAACATGATCGACGGCGCGCTGGCGCGGTCGTCGTAGTTTTCGGGCTGGGCGCAGTTCTCCCTCGTCCCGCTCTTGTGGGGTCGAGACGGGCGAAGCTCGCTCTTGGAGGGTTAGGGTGAGGAGCTCTTTCCGCAAAGACGGTGAGAGACAGACGTGCGGAAGCTCCCCCTCACCCGGATCGCATTCCGCTCTGCTGTATGCGCTCCGGCCTCTCCCCGCAAGCGGGGCGAGGCTAGCCGGGACCGGCTGCAGCGCAATCCGGGAATCTTGCAAGCGGTCTCAGTTGTCCCGGATTGCGCGGAGCCATCGGGCGCGCATTCGCGCTGCCCGTTGGCTCCATCCGGGCTTCTGTAACGGGCCTTGGTTAGTCAATCCCTTTTTGCGTGGTCCACTTGCCGGGCACTTGCTTCTGTACGGGATCGGCGCAGTGGCCGTCGCCTGATGGGGTGCATTGAGGAGCCGGCCGGCCAATCTACGGAAGCGTGGTTGTGAACCGACTTCCCGGATGGCGGCCTGACCGGATCCGTCGTCCCGGCAAAGGGACTTCGCTCGGGGAAGGCCTGGTGTCGTGGCCTGCCCAGATCGGTTGAGGCTCCTTCCTTAGGTTGCGTGGGCCATCGGATTGAAGGGTTTCGCATCAGCCAGCATCCGATGCAGGATGACTGCGAGCTTGCGCGCCAGCGCCACCTTGGCCTTGCGCATGCCCGCACGTTTGGCAAGCCGCATGGCCCAGCTCTTCAGCGCCGAGCAGTTCCTGACCGGCTTGGTCAGCATGACGTGGGCGGCCTGGTACAGCGCCTCCCGCACCGACGCGTCGCCGATCTTGCTGATGCGGGCAGTGTAGTCGGTTTGCCCCGACTGATACTTCTTCGGGGTGAGCCCAAAATGCGCGCCGGTCGCCTTCGAGGAACGGAACCTGATCGGATCGTCGATCGCGGCGGCATAGGTGAGCGCCACGATCGGGCCGACGGCCGGCGTTGTCATCAGAAGCCGGGCCGGGGGATGCGATCTGGCGAGCTTCTGGGTGTGTCTGTCCAGGCCATTGAACTCGCGCAGCAACACGGCATGGGCTTCGAGCAGGGCCTGCGCCACCAGCTCAAGTCCGGGGTGGCCGGCGACGAGCTCCCGGATCCGGTTGGCGAACGTGCGCTCGGTGGTCTTGCCGACCTTCAGGCCAAAGCCCCGCAGCACGCCACGTACGCTGTTCTCGATGTCGCGCAGCTTCGACTGCAGCAGCTTGCGGGCCGTCAGAACCGCCCGCGTCTCCTGCGCTTCAATCGACTTGCAGTGGACCGGCCGGAACCAGCCGAGCCGCATCAGTTGGGCGATGCCGCGGGCATCGTTGCGGTCCGACTTCACCGGCATCGCCTTGAAGGCATCGCGGACGTGCCGGGTCTCCAGCAGCTCGACGGCAAGCCCGGCCGCGCGCAGCGCCGTGGACAGCCATTGCGACAACGGACCGGCCTCCAGTCCGATCCGCTCCATCGCCTGGCCCAGCGATCGGAACCAGGCGATCAGCGCTTCCGGCTCGCTGGCAACCTTCGCCTCCCGCAAAATCTTGCCCGCGCCATCGACAACGCAAACGCTCGAGCTTTCCAAAGACACGTCGATTCCTGCATAGTGGTACATGGTCGTCCCTTAATGATGCTTGGAGCGGGCTCGCCCGACTCCGTTTGAACACCATCAGTTTGAGGGACGACCGCCTGCCCGAAAAGCCGCACGCGAGCGCGCTTCCACATCGCGCCGTCGCGACCGGGCGACTATATCCGTCGGCCCGTTACCCCATCTACGGCGGTACGAAGCCTACAACGGCTCGCCCCTCTTCGTCGTGAACTTGTACACGCCGGCGGCTCCGAGCGCGGCGTGCATGTCGACGTCGGGAGAGCTGATCTCGTCACCAGTGTTTGGCTGAGTGTTCCTATATCGGACCGCCAAAGCGGCCATCTTCGCAGTGCATCATCCCATAACCGTGGCGGGCCCGCAAAATCCGGATGGCAGGCCATCGGCAATTTCACCGGAGCTCGCGGCCGGATTGCGTTACAATTGTGCTTATAAAATCAACACGGCCGCCATCGAGGGGCCGGCATAGACGGGAGCACGCGCATGCAGTTCAGAGTTTCGCCGACATCGCTGCAGGACAGCTCGAGCGCCGAGGAGTGGCAGGCGCGGGTCGATCTCGCGGCGGCGCATCGGCTCGCTTACATCCACGGTTTCTCGGAAGGCATCTTCAACCATCTCACCTTCGTGATGCCCGGCCGCACCGATCGCTACTACCAGATCCCGTTCGGCATGCACTGGTCGGAAGTGACCGCATCGTCCTTCATGGAGGTCGGCATCGACGACGCCGAGGTGAAGCGGGGCGAGGGCGAGGTCGAGCGCTCCTGCTATTGCATCCATGCGCCGATCCACAAGGCGCTGCCGCAAGCGAAGGCGGTGTTCCACACCCACATGCCGTTCGCCAGCGCGCTGACGCGGCTCGAAGATCCGCGCATCAAGGAGATCGGGCAGACCGAGGTCGGACTGTCCGAGGCGATCGCCTATGACGATCTCTACACCGGTCCTGCGCTCGATCCGGCCGAAGGGGCGCGGCTCGCCAAGGTGATCGGCAACAAGAGCATTCTGTTCATGGCCAATCACGGCATCTCGACTGTCGGCGAAACCATCGCCGATGCCTATGACAGGCTGTATTACATCGAGCGCGCCGCACAGGTGCAGATCTACGCGATGTGGACCCACCAGCCGCTGAAGCAATTGCCGCAGCAGGTGGTTGAGAAGACCAAGCGCGATTTCCGCGACGATCACCTCTACAAGGGCCCGAGCCCGTCGCAGCGGCACTTCGATGCGCTGAAGCGGATGCTGGACCGCAGGGAGCCGGACTACGCGACATAAGGCAGGCTGCGAGGCGCACCGCCATCTCCGCCGTCGTCCCTGCTTTCGTGTTTGGTCCCGTGGGTCCCGGGTCGCGCGGAGCCTGTCATCGGGCGCGCATTCGCGCGACCCGTTGGCTTGCCCGGGACGACACCGGCGCAAGTGGCGTCTTGCGATGCCAATTACTGGCTCGCCCACACGATGCGTGCGATCCACTCGACCTCGTCTGCGTCGAGCGTGCGGTCGGGATGTGCCGGATTGAGGGAGGCGAGCTCCAGCACCTTGGCAGTGCGCCGCCTCAGCTCCTTCACCATTACCTCGCCGCCTGTCGTGCGCACGACAACACGATCACCGCGGCGGATCGGGGTGCCCGGCGAGACCACGATGATGTCGCCCTCGCGATAGGCGGGCTTCATCGAGTCGCCCTCGATCTCCAGCGCATAGGCATGCTCGTCATTGGTCGCCGGCAGCGCCACCTCGTCCCAGCCCTTGCCGGAGGGAAAGCCGCTGTTGTCGAAATAGCCGCCGGCGCCGGCCTGGGCGAAGCCGATCAGCGGCACCGACTGGCCGCCGCGCCCGCCGTCGCCGAGCAGCTGCACGAAGGCTTCCATGCTGGAATTGGTCGCGGCCAGCGCCTTCGACACCGATTCGGTGGATGGCCAGCGCTCACGGCCATCGCCGGTGATGCGCTTGGACCTGTTGAAGGTGGTGGGGTCGAGGCCGGAGCGCTTGGCGAGGCCTGAGGGCGACAGGCCAGCGCGTTCGGCGAGCCGGTCGAGGGCGGCCCAGACCTGGCTGTGGGTCAGCGGTCGAGCGGCTTTCGGCTGTTTGGCCATCGCGAGGATCCGGTGTGGGAGACCTAGGAATTATTACCCCAAAACAGGCGGCGTCTGCAATTCTGCTCCGGTGTTGCACCGCGCCGCTTGAGTTGCGCCGCCGCCGCCGATACGGTCGCTGGCTCGCCCGGTGGCGTCTGGGGCTTTTCGCCCCAATCCGGACAAAACCCCAAGAGACTCAAGGACAAAAAGGGAAGGCCGGCACGTGCCTATGATCTACAAAATCACCCCTGCCTCGGCCTGGCGCGAGGCCGAGCGGCAGGGCGTGTACCGGGGCAGTGCGGACGACAAACGCGACGGCTTCATCCACTTTTCCACCGCGTCCCAGGTCGCCGAGACTGCGCGCAAGCATTTCTTCGGGCAGACCGGCCTGTTCCTGGTCGCGGTCGATGCGGACGCGCTGGGCGACGCCCTGCGCTGGGAGCGGTCGCGCAACGACGAGCTGTTCCCGCATCTTTATGGCGAGCTCGACCTCGGCGCGGTCATCGAGATCCTCGAGCTGCGCGCGCGGTCTGACGGTGGTCACGACGTTCCGGAGCTCAAGCCGTGATCCGCGCCTTCGATGCCTTCTCGCTGTCGCTGCTCCGCTGGTTCGATCCCGAAGATGCCCATCGCATGGCGATCCAGGGATTGAAACTGCTGCCGCCGATCAGGCAGCGGCCGGATGATCCAAAGCTCGCGGTGCGCGCCTTCGGGCTCAACTTCCCGAACCCGATCGGGATGGCGGCGGGCTTCGACAAGAGCGCGGAAGCACCCGACGCCTTGCTGCGGCTCGGCTTCGGCTTTGTCGAGATCGGATCGGTGACGCCGAAGCCGCAGGCCGGCAATCCGCGGCCGCGGCTGTTCCGACTCGAGCGCGACGAGGCCGTGATCAACCGCATGGGCTTCAACAATGACGGCGCGGAGGCCGTGCTGCGGCGGCTCGCCTCGCGCGCCAGCCTCGGCGGCATCGTCGGCGTCAATGTCGGGGCCAACAAGGATTCGCCCGACCGCATCGCCGATTACGTGAAGCTGATCGAGACCTTTGCGCCGGTTGCGAGCTATTTCACCGTCAACGTCTCCTCGCCGAACACGCCCGGCCTGCGCAACCTGCAGCAATCGGCCATGCTCGACGACCTGCTGTCACGCGTCATCGACACCCGCGAGCGGGTGCGTAAAAACGCCGGCGATTCACCTGTTCTGCTGAAGATCGCGCCGGACCTCAGCCTTGCCGAGCTCGACGACGTCGTGCACATCGCGCGCTCGCGCCGGGTCGACGGCATGATCGTCTCCAACACCACGCTGGCGCGTCCCTCGAGCTTGCGCGAGGAGGGCCGGGCGAAGGAGCAGGGCGGCCTGTCGGGCCGTCCGCTGTTTCGGCTCTCGACGCGGATGGTGGCCGAAACCTATGTGCGCGTCGAAGGCGCATTCCCGCTGATCGGTGTCGGGGGCATCGACTCGGGCGGCGCGGCGCTGACGAAGATCCGCGCCGGCGCCAGCCTGATCCAGCTGTATTCATCGCTGGTCTACAAAGGCCTCGGGTTGGTCGATGATATCAAGCGCGACCTGTCCTCGACCTTGCTGCGCACCGGGCGCGACTCGCTGTCCGAAATTGTCGGCGCCGATGCCGCGACGATCACGGCCGAGGACTGGCCGGTACGGTAGCTGATCTATACCGCCTTGAACGACTTCCGGAATAGCGCCGCATAGCGCAGGCCCTGCAGGCCGCCGCGCGCAACGTAGAAGCCGAGCAGCGCCGTCCAAAGTCCGGCGTTGCCGAACGCGCTGAACGCCCACCAGCTGGCGAGGAAGATCGCAAGCGACAGCAGCATCAGGTTGCGCATCTCGCGCGCCCAGGTCGCGCCGACATAGATGCCGTCGAAGCCGAACGCGAAGACGCCGGGCAGCGGCGCCAGGATCACGAACAGCAGGAAGTCGCGCGCGCTGCGGCGGACACCGTCGCTGGTCGTCATCAGGTCGATCAGGACGGGCCCGAACAGCGCGAACAGCGCGCAGACGACCAGCGCAAAGCCGATCCCCCACAGCAGCACCAGTCGGGTCGAGTCGGCAAAGCCTCTGGCGTCGCGCGCTCCGAAGGCGCGGCCGCAGAGCTGCTGGGCGGCGTTGGCGAGGCCGTCGAGGAAGAAGGCCGACACCAGCAGGAAGTTGTTCAACACGGAATTCGCCGCCAGCGTCACGTCGCCTTCGCGCGCGCCTTTCGCGGTGAAGAACAGAAACACGATGATCAGCGCCGCTGTGCGGATCATGATGTCGCGGTTGACGGCCAGCATCCGCATCAGCTTGGCGCGATCGAACAGGGTGGCACGCGGCACCGCGAAGCCGCCTCCGGCGAGATGCCACGCCACCACGACGCCGAGCGCGAAGCCGGTCGCCTCCGCCAGCACGGCGGCGATCGCAGCACCCGCGATACCTGCGCCATAGACCAGCACCAGAAGCACAGTGGCCGCCATGTTGATCAGGTTGATCACGATCTGCAGCATCAGCGCCAGATTGGGACGGGCCTGTCCGACCAGCCAGCCGAGGATCACGTAATTGGCGAGCGCCAGCGGCGCCGACCAGATCCGGATCATGAAATAGGTCCTGGCCGCGTATGTCACGCCCTCGCTGCCGCCCATCACGCTGAACGTGACAGCGGCCAGCGGCAGTTGCAGCGCGATCAAGGCTGTGCCGATCAGGCCGGCGACGATGAAGCCGCGCACCAGGATCGCGGCGAACTCCCGCGTCTCCCCGGCGCCTTGCGCCTGGGCTGTGAAGGCCAGCGTGCTCATGCGCAGGAAGGCGAACAGCCAGAACAGGCAGTCGAAGATCGCCGAGGCCATCGCCACGCCGCCGAGCAGCGCGGCGTCGTCGAGGCGGCCGACGGCCGTGGTCGAGACGATACCGATCAGCGGCGTCGTCAGGTTGGCGACCATCGCGGGGCCGGCGATGGCGAATACCTGCCGCGTCGTGATCCTGGGATGAATGGGCGCGTGCATGGTCAGAGTTTGATCGTCATGCCGTCGCTGGCCGCGGTATAGGGCAGGTCACCGACGCGGCCGAGCATGTCGTCGCTCATATGGGTGAGTACGACGCGCTTCGCGTTGATGGCGGGGAGATGCGTTTCCAGCGTTTTCAGGCTGAGATGATTCTTGACCATCCTGTCGTAGGTATAGGCTTCCGCGATGAAGAGATCGGCATTCGTTGCGGCCGGGATCAGCGCGTCGGTCCATTCGGTGTCGGCGCTATAGGTGATGACGCGGCCTTCCGCTTCGATGCGATAGGCCAAAAACGGCCCGCCGGACTCACCGTGTACGACCGGGTAGGGCGTCACGGTCACAGCACCGAAGCTGCTGGTATGCAAAGGTTCGAGCGTGACCACTGAGAGATCGAAGCGCTGCTTGGTCTTCGACGAATGCTCGAACATCACCTCCATCACCTGCGGCAGCTTGGTCGCGATGCCTTTCGGCCCTGCGATGGTGAGCGGCCGGGTGCGCCGAGAGAACTGCGCGTCGAGCAGCAGGAACGGCAGGCCGGCGAAATGGTCGCCGTGGAAATGCGTGATCAGGATCAGGTCGATCGTGTCGCGGTCGATCCCGAGCCGCTTCATCGCGGGAAGTGAGGACGCGCCGCAATCGATCAGGACATTGACGCGCTCGCCCGTGACGTGAAAGCAGGTGTTGAAGCGGCCACCGGAGCCGAACGCGTCGCCGCAGCCGACAAATCGCAATTGCATCGGCTGCCAGCGCTCCTCTGGGTCAGCGGCCGCGCGGCGCGCCGAACAGCCGCGACAGCAACCAGACCGGAATCACGACCACGGCACCGAGCAGGAAGTAGCGCCAGGCCCAGTTAATCGCGTCGAAGCCGAAATCCCAGATGTTCTGGAACAGCTTGCGAATGCTGTAGAGGATATTCCAGGGATCGAAGCCGATCGCGGCAAGCACGACGCCGACGAGGATCGAGAGCAGGATCAGCCGGAACGCCACCGAAAGCGGCGATCCGCCGAGGAAGCGGTACAGGCCGTCATTCTGGCTGGCCGGCAAATCCCGGACGTCATTTGGCATCTCTGTCTCCTTGCGGAATCGCCGCGCATTATATGTCACGGCCGGGCACGTGGGGAACCCGGGAACCGCGATCAATGGCTGCCATGCATCGGCGGGATTTAATTTCCTGTCATGCTCATTAACAGCCGTTCAAGCGTCTCCAGCCGGTCGGCCTCGCGCGGCTTCTTGTCCCAGCGCAGACGATTGATGCGCGGAAAGCGCATCGCGACGCCGGATTTGTGACGCGGCGAGCGCTGCAATCCCTCGAACGCGACTTCCAGCACCAGGCCCTGGTTCGGCTCGTGCACGACATGGCGCACGGGGCCGAACTTCTCCGTCGTGTTGCGGCGAACGAAGCGGTCGATCTGCAACAGCTCCTCGTCGGTGAAGCCGAAATAGGCCTTGCCGACCGGCACGAGCTCGTCGCCATCGGTCCAGACGCCGAACGTGTAGTCGGAATAATAGGACGAGCGCTTGCCGTGGCCGCGCTGCGCATACATCAGCACGGCGTCGATGATGTGCGGATCGTGCTTCCACTTCCACCACGGTCCCTTCGGCCGCCCCGGCAGATAGGGCGCATCGCGCCGCTTCAGCATCACGCCTTCGACCGCGTCGGCATCATCGCCCGCGCCGGCGCTGCGCGGATCGGCCCGCGCCGCCGCGAGCTCCGTCCAACTCGCGAAGGGAATCGTCGGCGACAGGTCGATGCGCGGGTCGTTCAGTTTCGCGATGAAGCTCTCGAGATGCGCGCGGCGCTCGACGAAAGGCAGCTCGCGCAGATCGTTCTCGTCGTCGCCGAGCAGATCGTAGGCGCGCAGATGGATCGGGAATTCCTTGATGAGTTTTGGCGAGACCACTTTGCGGTTCAGCCGCTGCTGCAGCACGTTGAAGGTCTGCACCCGTCCGTCGCGCAGCACCAGCAGTTCGCCGTCGATCGCGCCGGGCAGATGCAGCGACGGTACGAGATCCGGGAAGCCGGCGGTGATGTCCTCGCCGGTGCGCGAATAGAGCCGCGCCTGGACGTGGCCGCGGTCGTCGCGGCCGGACACCGCCTGCACACGGATGCCGTCCCACTTCCATTCTGCGCTGAAGTCGGCGACGTCGAGATTGGCGAAATCCGCATCCTCGATCGCATGCGCCAGCATCACCGGGCGGAATGGCGCAGGATCGCGGTTGATCGGCTTGTCGCCGCGGCCTTCCAGCCAGGCGAACAGGTCGAGATAAGGCGGCGACAGGCCCGGCCACATCAGCTCGATCTCGTGCGGGTCCTTATTCCCGAGCGCGGCCGCCGCGGTCTTCGCCAGCCGCGCCGAGATCCCGATCCGCATCGCGCCGGTGACGAGCTTTAATAGCGCCCAGCGCCCGGTTTCATCGAGCTCATCCAGCCAGCGCGCGAGCTGCGCGGGCAGTTCGGTTTTGCCCAGCGTGCGCAGTGTGCTGACGACTTCGGTCAGTGTCGGAGGGGGCGGGTTGTTGTGGAGGGAGCTGTGTAACGGATTTTCTTCACCTCTCCCGCTTGCGCGGGAGCTCGGATCGTTCGGCGGCGGGTAAGCGCGGTCGAGCGATCCGGGTGGGGGCTCTCCCCGCTTGTCCATTGGGTGGAGAGACCCCCACCCCGGCCCTCCCCCGCAAGCGGGAGAGGGGGAACTCTTCGGCCACATCAGCGCGACCGTCTCCGAGAGGTCGCCGACGTAATCGTAGGAGTATCCGAACAGCACAGGATCGGCGCGCTCCGTAATCAGGTCGCGGATCAATCCGGGCTTGGCGTGCTTGAACGACAGCGCGCCGGTCAGCGCCGCCAGCGCGTAGCCGCGGTCGGGATCCTCTGTCCCCTGAAAATAAGCGACCAGCAGCTTGATCTTGTTGTTGCGGCCGGGCTCGTAGGCGAGGCGGTCGAGCAATTGAGCGAAGCGGTTCATGCACCGGCCTCGCCGGTCAGTGCCGCCGTCTCGCCTTCATCCTCATCGCCATAGCCGACGAGATCGAGCGGCCGCGCCGCGAGTCCCCTGGTCGTGCACCAATGCACCAGCGCGTCTTCCTGGCCGTGCGTGACCCAGATCTCGCCGGCGCCGGTCGCGGCAATCGTTGCCGTCAGCCCGTCCCAGTCGGCATGATCCGAGATCACCAGCGGCAGTTCGACGCCGCTCTGGCGGGCACGGGCGCGCACGCGCATCCAGCCCGAGGCAAAGGCAGTGACCGGATCGGGGAAACGCCGGGTCCAGATATCGGAGGTCGCGCTCGGCGGCGCCACCGTGATGGTGCCGGCAAGATCCGCCTTCTTCATGCCACGCGCGGGTCTGAGCTCACCGAGCCGGATGCCGCGCTCCTGATAGTAGTAAGTGATCTTCTCCATCGCCCCGTGCAGATAGATCGGCGCGTCGTAGCCGGCCTCGCGCAGCAGCGCCATGACGCGCTGCGCCTTGCCGAGCGAATAGGCGCCGACCAGATGCGCGCGCTCCGGAAACAGCTTCACCGAGGCCAATAGCTTTCTCACCTCGTCGGCCGCGTCGCCGTGGCGGAACACCGGCAGCCCAAACGTCGCCTCGGTGATGAAGACGTCGCAGGGCACGAGCTCAAATGGCGCGCAGGTCGGATCCCGCGTGTCCTTGTAGTCACCGGAGGCGACGATGCGGGTGTCCTTGCAGGTAACGGAGATCTGCGCCGAGCCCAGCACGTGGCCTGCGGGATGGAACGAGACTGTGACACCGCCGAGCTTGATGGTCTCGCCATAGCTGACCGCCTGGGTCGAGCCGGCGAAATTGTCGCCGTAGCGCAGCCGCATCATGTCGAGCGTCTCTTGCGTCGCAAGCACGGCGCCATGGCCGGAGCGCGCATGGTCGGAATGGCCGTGGGTGATCAGCGCACGCTCGACCGGCCGGACAGGATCGATATGGAAGCCGCCGGGCTTGCAGCAAAGCCCGGCCGGGACGGGCATCAGGATGTCTTGCGGGCGCATTGCCCCTATATAGGCGCTCGATCCGCCATGTTTAGCCGTCACGCGCAGGCTTGACCCGCACATCCATCTCCGGAAAAAGTCGCTGCTTTGATGGCTGGCCGGGTCTCCCCGAACGGGTGTGGACCGGCATCAGGCCATGGCAAGATTGGTTTCTTTAGACGAAATGCCTCTGCGCCTGTTCCTGACCTCCGGCGATCTCGTTGCCGACCGCCGCTTCGAGTTCGCGCGTGACCTGCAATTGAAAGGCGATCTGCCCGCCGCCGCCGAGCTTCTCGAGCAGGCGATCGAGATCGCGCCGAAATTCGCCTCCGCCTGGTTCACTCTGGGCGAGATCCGGCGGCAGCTTGGCCGCGATGAGGCGGCGATCGCAGCCTTCCGTGCCGCGCGCGATGCCGACCCTGAGGATCGCCACGGTGCCGGCCTGCGTCTGATGCATCTCGGTGCGGAGGCGGTGGCGCCGATGCCGCCGGCCTATGTGCGAACGCTGTTCGACCAGTATGCGCCGCGCTTCGAGGCCGCGCTGGTCGGTGATCTCGGCTATCGCGGCCCGGCGCTGTTGTTCAAGGCGGTGCTCTCGGTGCGGGCGGCCGCGAGGAAGCCCGCCTTCTTCAAGCGCGCGATCGACCTCGGCTGCGGCACCGGGCTCGTGGCCGGCGCCTTCGCGAAGAACGTCGACCGCTTCATCGGCATCGACCTGTCGCCGCGCATGATCGAGAAGGCGCGGGCCACCGGGCACTATGCCGAGCTCGAGGTCGACGACATGGTGCAGGGCATCCGCAGCAAGCCCGATGCCAGCGCCGAATTGGTCCTCGCCGCGGACGCGATGATTTACCTCGCCGATCTTGCGCCCGTGCTGGCCGAGGCGAGACGCGTGCTGGTCGCTGGCGGCGTGCTGGCCTTCACCACCGAGACCCATGACGACGAGGGCGTGATCGTCGGCGAAGGCCTGCGCTACGCGCACAGCGCGGCCTACGTGCGTGCGTCCGTTGCCGCCGCCGGTCTGACATTGGTGCAGTTCGAAGATCTCTCCGCCCGCAACGAAGACAATATTCCAGCTCCCGGACTCGTCGCCGTCGCGATCAAGCCGTGATGTCCTCCCCTCGTATGCTCACAACTTGAGTCTACACGCTACGTATTTGCCGTCGCGCGGCATTGCGTCGCGAGCTTGCGACTTCCCGCTTGCCCGGCGCGAAGCGGAATGCGAGAGCTTTCGCTCCAGGGAGAGAAAACCAAAATGAAGAAGCAAACACGGCGCGAGTTCGGCGCCACCACGTTGTCGGCCATCGCAGCCTCCGTCCTGCCGGCGCCTTTCGTCCGGGCCGCGGACAAGACATACGATCCCGGCGCGAGCGACACCGAGATCAAGCTTGGCCAGACCGTGCCGCATTCCGGCCCGGGCTCGCTCTATGGCGTGTTGGGGCGCGTCGGCGAAGCCTATTTCCAGATGCTGAACGAGAAGGGCGGCATCAACGGCCGCAAGATCAAATTCCTCACCATGGATGACGCCTACAGCGCGCCGAAATGCGTCGAGGCGACGCGACGGCTGGTCGAGCAGGAGGAGGTGCTGGCGCTCTACGGCTCGCTCGGCACCGCGCCGCAGACCGCCGTGCACAAATACCTCAATTCCAAGGGCGTGCCGCAGCTCCTGCTCAACACCGGCGCCTCGAAATGGAATGATCCGAAGAACTTCAGATGGACCATGGCCGGCCTACCGCTCTATCCGACCGAGGCGCGCATCCTGGCCAAGCACGTCGTCAGCGTGAAGCCGAACGCCAAAGTCGGCATCCTCTACCAGAACGACGATTTCGGCCGCGACTTCCTTGGTCCCTTTAAGAAGGTGCTGGCCGATGCCGGCGGCACCGCGAAGGTGATCATGGAGCAGACCTACGATCTCACCGATCCGACGGTCGATTCCCAGCTCATCAATCTCTCGAAGTCGGGCGCCGACGTCTTCTACAACATCACCACCGGCAAGGCGACGTCGCAGTCGATCCGCAAAGTCGCCGAGCTCGGCTGGAAGCCGCTGCAGCTCTTGTCGGCCGGCTCGACCGGCCGCTCGATCCTGAGCGCCGCAGGATTGGAGAATGCCAAGGACATCGTCGCGATCCGCTACAACAAGGAAGTCGGCGTGCCCCGCTACGAGAAGGACGCGGACGTGATCGCGTTCGAGGAGCTGCGCAAGAAGTATTTGCCGAACATCGATCCCGACAACACCATCGCCTTTGCGGGCTACGGCCAGGCGGCGACGATGGCGGAAATCCTGCGCCGCTGCGGCGACGACCTGACCCGCGCCAATGTGTTGAAGCATGCCACCACCTTGGCCGGCTTCCACTCGCCCTATTTCCTCGACGGCATCAACTATGCCTACACGCCCGACGACTACACGCCGATGAAGACGCTCTACATCGCGATCTTCAACGGCAAGGATTGGGACCTCTCCGGCCAGCCGATGACGGAGTAGGGAGCGGCACTCTCTTCCCCGTCATTGCGAGCGAAGCGAAGCAATCCGTCGATCCCCTCGGGGAAAGATGGATTGCTTCGTCGCTTCAGCGCAAAATTGCTTTGCAATTTTGTCGCGAGCTCCTCGCAATGACGGCGGAGACGGCCCCATAGGCCGGCCGGCTGCCGCGAGGCGGTTACTGCCACCTGCTGCCATCCAGCCCGCCCCTCGACGAAGCCGCCTGAACCGCCTACCTCTTGGGCGTGTCGACGCTCGATCTCTTCTCCGTCACGCCGTCGGAAACGGCCGACCCGCTGCCGCGCCGGTTTCGCGACTGGTTCACCGCTCGCGGCTGGTCGCCGCGCAAGCATCAGCTTGCGCTGCTGGCGAAAGCGCGCGAGCAGCGATCGGCGTTGCTGATTGCGCCGACCGGCGCCGGCAAGACGCTGGCGGGATTCTTGCCGACATTGGTGGAGTTGTCGGGGGAGGGCGAGGAGAGAGGCGGAAAGCTGGCGACGCATACTCGATCGTCACCTCCCCCCTTGCGGGGGAGGTCGACGCCCTCTGACGCGCAATCGCGCGTCGGGGGGCGGCGGGAGAGGGGTATGCCGCTTGCTCCGAACGATACGGCCTACCCCTCTCTCCAACCTCGAGAGCGAGCTTTGCTCGCCTCGGACCCCGCAAGGGGGGAGGGAGCCCTACCGGCGAGCGCTACGGAGCCAAGAAACAATCTCATATCCACGGGCCGCTCGGTCCGCCGCACCGGCGGGCTGCACACGCTCTACATCTCGCCGCTGAAGGCGCTGGCCGTCGACATCGCGCGTAACCTGGAAACGCCGGTTGCCGAGATGGGGTTGCCGATCAGGATCGAGACCCGCACCGGCGATACGCCGGTGTCGCGGCGGCAGCGGCAGCGGCGATATCCGCCGGATATCCTGCTCACCACGCCGGAGCAACTCGCGCTGCTGCTGGCCTCCGACGATGCGCCCTATCTGTTCTCCTCGCTGAAGCGCGTCGTGCTCGACGAGCTGCATGCGCTGGTCACGTCCAAGCGCGGCGATCTGCTCTCGCTTGGGCTCGCACGTTTGTGGAGGATCGCTCCGCAGGTGCGCGCCATTGGGCTCTCGGCGACGGTCGCCGAGCCCGAGCAGCTCGCACGGTTCCTGGTGCCGCAACCTGGCGGTGCGAGCGCATCCGCCGACGTCGTCACCGCCGGCGGCGCCGCGCCGCCGATCGTCGAGATGCTCGACACCAGGGAGCGGCTGCCGTGGTCCGGCCACAGCGCGCGTCATGCGCTGCCCGAGGTGTACGAGCTGATCAAGCGCAACAAGACCACGCTGGTGTTCGTCAACACGCGCAGCCAGGCTGAGATGCTGTTCCAGGACCTCTGGCGCATGAACGACGACGGGCTGGCGATCGCGCTGCATCACGGCTCGCTCGACGTCGGGCAGCGCCGCAAGGTCGAGGACGCGATGGCTGCCGGCCGCCTGCGCGGCGTGGTCTGCACCTCCTCGCTCGACCTCGGCGTCGACTGGGGCGACGTCGACCTCGTCATCAACATCGGCGCGCCGAAGGGCTCGTCGCGGCTGATGCAGCGGATCGGGCGCGCCAATCACCGCTTCGACGAGGCTTCGCGTGCCGTGCTGGTGCCGGCCAATCGCTTCGAGGTGCTGGAATGTTCCGTCGCGATCGACGCGATCGCCGAGAATGCGCAGGACACGCCGCCGCTGCGGTCGGGCGCGCTCGACGTGCTGGCCCAGCACGTGCTCGGCTGCGCCTGCGGCGAGCCGTTCCTGTCGGACGAACTTTATGCCGAGGTGTTGACGGCAGCGCCGTATGCCAATCTCGCGCGCGCGGATTTCGACGACGTCGTCGAGTTCGTCGCGACCGGTGGCTACGCACTGAAGACCTATGAGCGCTTCGCCCGCATCAAGCAGGACAAGCAGGGCCGCTGGCGCGTCGCCAATCCAAAGGTGCGGCAGAGCTATCGCCTCAACGTCGGCACCATCGTCGAAGAAACCATGCTGAAGGTGCGGCTGGTGCGCTCGCGCGCCGGCGGCCAAGGAAAAAGCAAAGGATCGACCGGTGCGATCGCGCGCGGCGGCCGCCTGCTGGGGCAGATCGAGGAGGTCTTCATCGAGGGTCTCGTGGTCGGCGACACCTTCGTGTTTGGCGGCGAGGTGGTGCGCTACGAGGCCCTGGTCGAGGACCAGGTCTATGTCTCGCGCGCCAACGACAAGGATGCCAAGGTGCCGTCCTATATGGGCGGCAAGTTCCCGCTCTCGACCTATCTTGCCGAACGCGTCCGCAAGCTGCTCGACAACAGCCGCGCCTGGAGGGCGCTCCCTGATCAGGTCCATGACTGGTTGTCTTTGCAGCGGAAGTTCTCGCGCGTGCCGGCGGTGCGCGAGCTCCTGGTCGAAACCTTCCCGCGCGGCGGCAGCCACTATCTGGTCTGCTATCCCTTCGAGGGCCGGCTCGCGCACCAGACGCTCGGCATGCTCTTGACGCGCCGGCTGGAGCGCGCGCGCGCCCGTCCGCTCGGCTTCGTCGCCAATGAATATGCGCTCGCGGTGTGGGGCGTCGGCGATCTCTCCCTCATGATCAGGCAGGGCAAGCTCGATCTCAACGCGTTGTTCCATCCGGATATGCTCGGTGACGACCTCGAGGCCTGGCTGGAAGAATCCGCGCTGATGAAGCGTACCTTCCGCAACTGCGCCATCATCTCCGGCCTGATCGCGCGCCGCTTCACCGATGAGGAGAAGTCACGCCGTCAGGTGCTGTTCTCTACCGATTTGATCTATGATGTGCTGCGCAAGCACCAGGCCGACCACGTGCTGCTGCGCGCTGCGCGCGCCGATGCGGCCACGGGCCTGCTCGATCTTCGCCGCCTCGGCGACATGCTCTTGCGCATCCAGGGCAGGATCACCCACAAGGATCTTGACCACGTTTCTCCGCTTGCCGTCCCCGCGCTGCTGGAAATCGGCCGCGAGTCAGTTTATGGCGAAGCATCCGACGAGCTCCTGGCCGAAGCAGCCGAGGAACTGGTGCGGGAGGCGATGACATAACGCTGAAGCGTTTCGAGCGAAGCCTGTCCCGGACTTGATCCGGGATGGATACCGGTTCGCGTGAAGAAAACGCGGCTAAACAAAAAGGATACGAGTATGATCCGATTCAATCGGATCATACTCTGGGGAACAGGACGTGACGGCAGGCGCGCAGGCTTCGGGAGATAGTGACGACATGCGCGTTTCGAGGGTCACCGTCGCGGACGTTGCCTTTGTTGCTGATTTCTCCGGCGCGCTGTTCTGGGAAGAGCAGCGCCTTCTTGTTGTTTCTGATCTGCATCTGGAAAAGGGCTCGAGTTTCGCCGCGCGCGGCGTGCTGCTGCCGCCCTACGACACGGTGGCGACGCTGAGCCGGCTCGCCGCCGTGATCGCGCGCCACGATCCGCGCCAGGTGATCGCGCTCGGCGACAGTTTTCACGATCGCGATGCCCATGAACGGCTGTCGGAGGCTGATCGCGAGGCGCTGGCGGCGCTGCAGGCGCGGCGCAACTGGATCTGGATCTCGGGCAATCACGATCCGGTGTTGCCCGCCGATCTCGGCGGCGTGGTCGCAACCGAGGTCGCGATCGGTCCGATCGTGTTCCGGCACGAGCCGACTGGTTCGAGCGGCGAGATCGCCGGGCATCTGCATCCCAAGGCGCGCGTGCCGACCCGCGGCCGCTCGATCGAGCGCCGCTGCTTTGCGAGCGACGGCGAGCGCGCGGTGATGCCGGCCTTCGGCGCCTACACCGGAGGCTTGAGCATCCGCGACGCG
The DNA here is from genome assembly GCF_029910015.1 of Bradyrhizobium sp. ISRA436. Taxonomy (NCBI): domain Bacteria; kingdom Pseudomonadati; phylum Pseudomonadota; class Alphaproteobacteria; order Hyphomicrobiales; family Nitrobacteraceae; genus Bradyrhizobium; species Bradyrhizobium sp. ISRA436. The sequence continues at coordinate 6,813,282 of NZ_CP094519.1, read as the reverse complement.
GCGTTTGCCAAGATCTTCGGCTCGCCGGGCTTCATGGCGCATGTGCTCGGCGACAACCGCGTGCACGCGTTTGCCGCATCGCGGTGCTATTGAGCCCTTTCGTCATTCGGGGGCACGCCGCAGTTCGTAGGATGGGTAGAGCGAAGCGAAACCCATCATCCGTCCTCGCGGCGACAGCGATGGGTTTCGCTACGCTCTACTCATCCTACGTGAGCGAATGTAACGGAGAGGGAGCGTCGCCCTGCGACAAATCACCCCGACGGGCAAATGAGCGCTTCCGTCGTCGGGCAAATCAGTGGCACGAATCCGCCCGTCTCACCCGCTTGAGGGGCGCTTCGCGATCGTCACGAGTGTTGCGGTGAGATGCGGTGGACGCCGAGCGTGTGACTGACGAGCATGCGTGAGGCGGACGGTGAAGTCGTGCAGGCCTGGCGCCCTAGTGGCAGGTGTCTCCTCGCAAGATGCGGAACGCGTCTTTGCGAAGACGGTGACAACAAAGCCCAGTCTCGCCGGGGCGAGCACGTATAAGCCGTAAACCATCGCGCAGGGAAAGCCGGGATCGCTCCGGTTTCACCTGTGGTCCTACCTCCCGTGCTTTCCATTTGCACGGGACCCATGGGTGCGATCGGCACCCGGCTTTCCCTGCGCCCTCTGATCGAAGGGCGGCGAAACGAAATGCAAAGCTCGGACAAATCCTGTCGCGAGAGTGTAGACGCGCGTCATACACAGTCGTCATGCCCCGCGAAGGCGGGGCATCCAGTACGCCGCGGGCCCTCGGCTCATGCACCGCCGTCCCTGGAATACTGGATCACCCGCATGCGCGGGTGATGACATCGAGAGCTTGGATGCTTGATCTTGAATCGGGAGCGATCTCCGATGTCGTCTTCGCGGTTCGCCGGGACGATCGACGGCATCACCTCCGCCTACGCCGCCTTCGCCTGCACCGTGTCGCAATACTGCGCGAGCCGGTCAGCCAGCCGCAATGTCGCGGGGCTGGCCTCGGGGGCCGCGACAAGGGCGACCTCGGTCCTGTCGATCGGCGCAAACCCGTCTTTCGCCGTCAGCACGCGATGCTCGGCCTGGATCGACATCTCCGACAGGATGCTCAGCCCCAAGCCTGCGGCGACCGCGGCCTGGATGCCGGCGAGGCTGGAGGAGGTGTACGCCATGTGCCAGTTGCGGCCGGCGCTCTCCAGCGCGTGGATGGCGCGGGCGCGATAGAGACAGCCCGAGGCGAAGCCGATCAACGGCACCGAGCCGGTCCTCGTGTCGCGCGGATGGCTCCTGCTGGTGACCAGTGCACGCGCTCCGGCCACACCGCGATGCCGCCCTTCTCGCTGGCATCGCGCTTGATCAGCGCGAGATCGAGATCGCCGCGCTCCAGATCGCGGTACAGAAAGAGGCTCTGGCCGGTATGCACGTCGAGCCGCAGGTTCGGATGGCTGTGCGAGAAGGTCGCGAGCAATTTTGTCAGCCGATACGCCGCAAAATCCTCGGTGATGCCGATCCGGATCGCGCCTTCGCTGCCGGCACGCGACACCACGTCGCGCGCTTCTTCGGCGAGCGCCAGCAGCCGCCGCGCATAGCTCAGCAGCCGCTCGCCGGCTTCGGTCGGAGTCACGTCCTTGCCGCGGCGGATCAGAAGCAGCTGGCCGACATCCTCCTCCAGCCGCTTGATCTGCTGGCTCACCGTCGATTGCGTGCGGTGGACGCGCTCGCCGGCGCGGGTGAAGCCGCCGGCATCGACCACCGAGACGAAACTGCGCAGCAGCTCAAGGTCGAGCATCGCAGCCTCCATTCGAAAATCAACTGGGATATCGGTCTATCATTTAATTTCCAAATACCAAGGCGCGAGCCTAGATCGTGGGCAAAGGAGACCCTCCCATGTCAGTCGCCCCCGCCGTCGCGATGCCCCGCACCCGCTTCAACACGCTGCCGTTGCTGATCACCTTGTTCTGCCTGCTCTGGAGCTTCGCCTTCGTCGCCGGCAAGATCGGCGTCACCGATTGCCCGCCGCTGATCCTGCTCGCCGCGCGTTTCTCGCTCGCCGGCGTGCTGATTCTCGCCATCTCGTTGCTGCGCAGGGACGAATGGGACCTCAGCTGGCGCGATGTTGCCGTGTTCGCCGTACTTGGCGTCGCCAACAACGCACTCTATCTCGGCCTCGGCTACACCGGGGCTGAAGACGGTCTCTGCCGGTCTCGGCGCGTTGATCGTGTCGGCCAATCCGGTGTTCACCGCCGTCCTGGCGGCGCTGTTCCTCGGCGAGGCGCTTACCTGGCGCAGGGTCACGGGCCTGCTGCTCGGCATTGCCGGCGTCGCTTTCATCGTCTGGCATCGCATGTCGGTTGGCTCAGACAGTCCGCACGGCATCGTGTTCACCCTGGCCTCGCTCGCCTCGATCGTCGGCGGCACCATCCTGTTCAAGCTGCTCGCGCCCAAGGGCAGCCTGTGGATCGGCAACGGCATCCAGAACATCGCCGGCGGCCTTGCGGTGATGCCGTTTGCCTTCGCCAGCGTCGGCGACATCGTGCCGAGCGCGCGGCTCGCCGCCGCCTTTGCCTTCCTCGTGCTCGGCGGTTCGATCCTGGCCTATTTGCTCTGGTTTCATCTCCTGAAAGTGTGTGGCGCCACGGCTGCAAGCGCCTATCACTTCCTGATGCCGCCGCTCGGTATGCTGTTCGCCTTCCTCGTGCTCGGCGAGCACGTCGAATTCCACGACCTGCTCGGGATCGTTCCGGTGGCACTCGGCATTTATCTGGTGACCCGCCCTGCAGCTGCCGCATCGTCCAAGAGGAGTGTGACATGAGCATCACCATCACCCTGATCGGGGGACCCACGGCATTGATCGAGATCGACGGGTTCCGCCTGCTGACCGATCCGACCTTCGATGCGCCCGGCGACTATCAGCTGCCGCATGTGAGGCTGGAGAAGTTGACCGGCCCTGCGCTCGGCGCGCGCGACGTCGGTGAGATCGATGCGGTGCTGCTGAGCCACGACCAGCATTCCGACAATCTCGATAATGCCGGCCGCGATTTCCTGAAGCAGGCGAAGCGCGTGCTGACCACCGAGGCCGGCGCCAAGCGCCTCGGCGGCATGACCGAGGGCTTCGTGCCGTGGGGCTCGACTGTATTGAAGAAGGGCGATCGGTCGCTGACCATCACCGCGACGCCGGCGCGGCATGGGCCCGCGGGGATCGAGCCGCTGTCCGGCGATGTCATCGGCTTCGTGGTGGAGTCGAGCAGGGCAGGCAGCCGCCCCATCTATGTCAGCGGCGACACCACCTGGTTCGACGGCGTCGCCGAGGTCGCGCGGCGTTTCAATTGCGGGGTGGTGCTGCCCTTCGCCGGCGCGGCGCAGACCCGTGGTCCGTTCCATCTCACCATGGACAGCAATGATACGATCGAGACCGCGCGCGCCTTTGCGGATGCGGTGATCGTGCCGGTCCATACCGACGGCTGGGCGCATTTCCGGCAGAATGCCAACGATCTGCGGATGTCCTTCGACACCCTCGGCTTCGGCCGCCGGCTGCGCATCCTCGAGCCCGGTGTCGCCACCGTCATCGAGCCATGATGAGGAATCCGATCTGAGGATTCATGGAAGGAGCTTTAATCCTTGCGGAACACGATCGAGGCCATCCAGCCCGTCATCAGCGCCATGAGCGCGGTGACGAGACCGTAGGCGAAGCCGTTCTGTCGCGCGGTGGTCGCGACGAACTGCTCGAAACCGACCTTGACGATCTCGAAAGCGGTCTCGGTTTTCGTCACCAGTTTGCCGTCGGCGAACAGCTTGATCTCGACATTGTAGATGCCGATCGGCACCTCCGCCGGCAGCGGAATGCCGGTGCGGAACAGGGTCGGCGTCAGGAATGTCACGGCCGAGGTCGCCTCGCGATAGAGCCCGTGCTCGGAGCGCAGCCGCACGAAGGCGCTGCGGAAGGCGTCGTTCGGCACCACGTCGGCATAGTCGGAGCCGACGCGCTGCATCAAGAGCACGTTGTTGAGCCCGAGCTGCTGGCGCCGCTGCACGTCCGGAGACGCAATCGCGTCAAACGGGCGATTGGAGAACAGCGCCAGATAGCCGGGCACCTGCAGGAACTGCCGGGAGTCGGTGTTGATCCAGATGCCGAACCTGCGCTCCTTGCGGCGCGTGACCATGTCGGCGCGCGGGCCGGAGACGGTGACGACGAGGTCGTAGCTGCCGCGATTGGGCGGCGTCCTGGCGTCCTTCTCGACCGAGCCGAACAGCACGAGCTCGCCGCCGGAATAGTTCGGCGTCACGGTGACGCGGTGGTTGGAGACCGACACGATCAGCCGCTCGGCATGGGCCGGCGCCGCCGCCAGCGCGACGGCGAAGAGACCCATGAACGCAAGCCGCGCGCACAGTCTCATGGCGGGACTCCGCCGCTTTCGCGGATGCTGTAGAGGTCCTGAGGCCGGATCACCAGCTCGACCGCGAAGCGGATGCCGACCGCGAGCACCAAGAGGCCGAGCAGCAGGCGCAGATGCTCGCCGCGGATCTTCTGACCGGCGCGCGCGCCGAACTGCGCGCCGGTGACGCCGCCGACCATCAGGATCAGCGCCAGCACGGCGTCGACCAGATGGTTGGTCACGGCATGCAGCATGGTGGCGATCACCATGGTGACGAAGGTGAGCACCATCGAGGTGCCGATCACGGTCGAGGTCGGCACCCGCAGCAGATAGATCATCAGCGGCACCAGGATGAAGCCGCCGCCGATGCCCATGATCGCGCCGATGAAGCCGATGACGAGGCCGACCACGATGACGGGAATGACCGAGAGGTAGATCTTGGAGCGCTTGAAGCGCAGCTTCAGCGGCAGGCCGTGGATCCAGCCATGGCTGCCGGGCTTGCGCAGCGTGACCGCGCCGCCGCGGCGAGCGCGCAGCATCGCGCGCAGGCCTTCCCAGAACATCAAGCTGCCGACCGTGGTCAGCAGGATGACATAGGACAGCGCGATCATCAGGTCGAGCTGGCCGAGCGAGCGCAGATAGGTGAAGGTCCACACCCCGAGCGCGGTGCCGAGCGTGCCCCCTATCAGCAGGACCGTGGCCAGCAGCGGGTCGATCGCGCGCCGGCGCCAATAGGAGATCGCGCCCGAGAACGACGAGGCCGCGATGTGGCTCGCGACGGAGGCGACCGCGACCGCAGGCGCAATGCCGACGAAGATCAGAAGCGGCGTCATCAGGAAGCCGCCGCCGATGCCGAACATGCCGGAGACGAAGCCGACCGCCGCGCCCATCGCCAGGATGAGGAAGACATTGACCGGAATGTCGGCGATCGGGAGGTAGAGCTGCACGCGCGTCGCTTCTTCTCGGTTCGCCGCGGTCAGCCGCAAGACTGCGCCACGGCGTGGTGTCCTGGTCGGGCATTCTCCGGCAGAACAATCCGCTCGGCGCCGAGGAGCAGGGCGAACGCCGGTCGAGTGCCGGTTCCTGCATAACCGAAATCGGCCGGAGGCGGGACTAAAGAATCCGATTCCAGCGGCTTTTTTGCCGCATGTCGTCGCGGTCCCGGCGACGTGGTTGACGTTTCAGATTAATGACGGCCTCGATTCAGGGCCGATCGACCGGTGTAGTGATGAGATTCATCGCAAACGCGTCTTTCGGACTGAGCCAGCGAATATCCGAGGTCTGCGACATCAGTTCGACGATTCGGGAGGAGACGCCCATCTTGGTCATGTAGCCGAGCAGCCTACCTTGGGTACGCTGGCCCTCTGCAAGGGGATCCTCCACCGGTCCGTCTACAGTGAAGCGGTGGACCCCAAGTAGCGATCCAAAAATGCCGTAACGGGTTTTGCCGCCGGCGTAGACCAGCACGCAGGCGCTGGCGCAGGACGCCGCATACACTTTGCCGGAGGCGTCCACCGTGCCGACCGCGGTGGCGAGCCCGCGCGAACGGATGAGCCCACCCATGATCGTGCCCTGGGCCAGATCGCCGCCATCCGACGACAGCAGGATCACATCACCTGGCGATAGTTGTGCCTGCTTGAGTTGGTCGTAGAACCAGCTTGCACTGGCCCGGCCTATGTCGCCACTAATCGCAAGTATCCGCCGCCCTCGGCCCGAGCCGTCGAGATCGACCCTGGCAATGACCGCAGATTTCATGCTCGGCTTCCCAAAGTTTTCCCGCGAATAGTCCCAGGCGGCGCCCGGCCGCGACAGATCGCGATAGGCACGAATCCCGACACCTGACAGCAGCAGGACGAAGATCACCACGGACCAGACGGAAGGTCTGAAGATGCCGTGCTGAGTGGGAATGTTTGCGCGGCGAGGCGCGGCTGCGCGCGACAGCCCGTCGCGATACGGCGCTTGCGGCGGCGTGACCCGGGGACCGGTTGGCGGCGAACGGTGCACTCCCGTTCCTTCGTCCTGGCGGTCATCGGCAGACAAAACGCGATCCTCCCGGCGGCAACCGCTGTTCGCGCGGCGCGTGCCTGTCTACACGGTTGGATTGCTGAGGGATAGGACCGCCAAGCCGGGATGGTGCCCGGCTGAGCTGCGTTAGTGGGCGACCAGCGCGGCGGTTCGCTTCGCTGGCTGCCTGACCGATTTCGCTGCTGCAGGCCGTGCGGGGGCGGCGTCCCAGCCGCCGGGCGGGGCCGGCACGTTGACCGCGTCGCTCGGCTGCTGCTCGGGCGTAAAGGTCTGGATCGCGAGCTTCGCCGCCGCCAGCGACTGCGGGTCGAGCCGCTTGGCGATGTCGTCGCGCTTGTGGCCGGCGTCGGCGTCGCCCTGCGCGGCCGCCAGGCTGAACCATTTGAAGGATTCGGCGAGGTTCTGTTCGACGCCGATGCCGCGGGCATAGAGGATGCCAAGGTTGAACTGGCTGTCGGCGACGCCGCGATCGGCGGCCTTGCGGAACCACTGCGCCGCGCTCTTGTAGTCGGCGCCCTTGCCGCCGCCGTCGGCGTCGAGCACGGCGAGATTATGCATCGCCTTGGCGTTGCCGCGCTCGGCGGCCTGCACATAATAGCGCCGTGCCATATCGACGTCGCGCTTCACGCTGAGGCCCTTCTCGTAGAAGGTGCCGAGCCGGAAGATCGCCGGCACCAGGCCGGCCTGCGCCGCGCGACCATACCATTTGGCGGCTTCGTCGAGATTGGCGGCGACGCCCTTGCCCTCGGCATAGCGCACGCCGACCTCGTAGGCCGCGGCCGGATCGCCCTTCATCGCGGCGGCACGCAGCGCCGGTCCGCCGATCGCGTCAGGCAGCTTCTCGCCCGCCGGAATCTGGATCGTGCCGAGCTTGCCGGGAATAGCCGACGGCGCCGAGGTCGCCGGAATCGTGCCGGTGACGTCGTTGTTGACCGGCGGCGTCACTGGAGCTGCGGCCGGGGTAGGCGCGGGCGCCGGCGGGATCGTCACTTGCGCGCTGTCGAGCGTGTTCGGCGCGGAGCTGTTGTTGGACTGGCGGCCGAGAGGGGTCGGCGAGGTCATCGACGGCCCGGAAGCCGCCGATGGCGCGGCGGGCGCCGGTGGGGCGAGGTTTTGAGGGGGCCGCTGCACCGGGGCTGCGGCCGGCTCGCTGCTTTCCATCGCAGGCAGCTGCGGCGCCGAGCTGGTGTCGAGCAGGTTCATCGCGATCTTGAAAGTGCCGAGCACGATCACGACCACGCTCGCACCGACCAGCAGCGAGCGGATCTTGGAGGTGATGGTCGACGGCTGGCCTTCGGGCGAGCCGGCCTTGATCGCGGCCTTGGCCTTCTCGGCCTTGTCAGCCTTCTCCTTGGCCTTTGCCGCAGCCTTGCTGGCGGCGCGCGCCGCCTTCTCGTTGACCGGCTGAGCGGCGGCAGCCTGCGCGGCGCGGCGCGCGGCGGCGATGAAGCTCGATGTCGAGACCGGCTCCTTCTTGCCGGCGGGAAGATCGCTGATCGCGCTTTCGGACGCGGCGATCCGCTCCGACGGCGACGACATGCGACCCGCCGGACGCGTGCCCGGCTCGAGCGGATGATCCGGCGGCAGTTCGGGCGCGATCGCGGCGCGTGCCGCATGCGGCTCGAGGATCTCGCTGATGGCGCGCGGCGGGGTCGGCGGCAGCGGGGGCGGCGCGGCTGCGGCCTGGGGCTCCGCGGCGTGGAAGTCGCGCGGCGCTGCGGCAAAGTGCTCCTGCGCGAGGGCAGGATTGGGCAGCTCGGGCTTGTACGGCTCGGGCTTATATTGTTCAGGCTTATATTGTTCAGGCTTGGGCTGCGCGACCGGCTGCGGCACCGCCGCGCGCGGTTCGGCCACAGCGGGCGCCGGCGGCGCGGTGCGAACCGTGCGCAAATCGTTCTCGATCATCGCCAGGCGATCAACGACATGACCGAGCGTGCTGTGGACCGTCTCCAGCGAATCCTGAGTGCGGCGATCGGTCTCCGCCTGGCTGAAGCGGATGTCGGACAGCTCGCGCTTCATCATGTCGACGATACCGCTGTCCATCGTCGGCTGCGGGGCGGACGTGGCGCTGAAGTTGCGGGTGGCGTCGGCGAGCGAGGCGATGTGGGCGTGCTGGGCCTCGAGGTGCCGCATGATGTCATGCAGCCCTTCCTCGACCCGGCCAAGGTTGCCGGTGCGCTGATCGGCGGCTTCGAGACGCTCGAGCAGATACGACACGCGCTGTTCGAGATGGGCGAAGGCCGATGCGCTGTCATTGCCGACCTGCAAGCGGTCGATCCGCTCCGACAGGGCGCGCACCGCGTTCTCGATCGCGTCGCTATTGTCGTGACCGGCCGGCCGTTCGCGGCCTTCCAGCGTCGTGGCCAGCGCGGCGATCCGTTGTTCGAGCATCGCGAAGGCATCGCCCTGACCGTCGGCGCGCGACATCTGCGAGAGCTGGTCGACCTTCGCCGACAGCGCGTGGACGTCCTCGGAGAGCCGCAGCAGCGCGTCGTTGGAGGCGACGTTGGAGACGATGGCGCGCAGCGCCGCAATCGCGCCCTCGAGCTGATGCACCGTCGACGGATCGTCGTTGGCGCGCAGGATCATGTCGAGCTTGGCGCCGAGATTGCGGATAGCTTCGTCGTAGCCGGTGAGCTGCTCGGCCGGGGTCAGCGTGCGCAGCACCTCGCGGATCTCGGACAGGGCACGCTCGATACCGGCGATTGCCTGGCCGTTACCGTTGTTGCTTTCGAGCCGGATCTCGTCGATCCTGCGGTGCAGCGAGCGGATCTCGTTCTCGATCGATTCGATCGCCCGGCGCGGCATCGCCTCGGTGATGGCCTGGCGGATTTCCGCAAGCTCGCCACGGAAGGCAGCGATCGATTGCTCGATATGATCGGGACGCTGCAGCGCCTCGATCTGGCTCGTGATCTTGAGCAGGTGTCGCTCGAGCGAAGAGAAGTCCGGTCCGCTGGGCGCGGCCTGCGGCGGCGCATTGCGTGGCGGCGTCTGCGCGGGCGCGGGAGCGTCGAGCTCGTTCTGACGCGCGGCGATCTCCGCGATCGCGGAATCGAACGAGGCCGGGCTCAGCGGCGGCGAGGGGCGATAGATCTGCGCGGCGGCACGCTCGACCGCCTCAGCCTGGCGCTGCCGCTCCTGCTGCGGGCGGTCAGGCATCTGCGGCTCGCGGGCCGGTTGCGGCCTGGAAATCTGTGAGAGGCGAGCATCGAGACGCGAAATGGCGTCGTTCAATTGCCGAGCGACGGCCGGCTGGCCGCGCGGCACCTCGGCGCGCACGGCCTCGCCGCGCGACACGGGCCTCGCAATCTGTTCGATCTGGCGGGTGATCGCGTCGAGTCGCTGGTGGATGTCGGCGACCTCGCGGCTCTCCCGGCTCGGCATCGGCGGCCGTTGCTCGTAGGACGCGCGCCAATCCGGCGGCGTTGCATCGCCGACGGTTGAATTCAGCCAGTCGTTCAGCGACATGCCGGCGCGGCGCGCTGCCGCCTCCGCCCTCTCGCGGACGGAGGGATCGATGCCGTCAACACTCCACGATACGCGCGAATTCATGATTCCGTCCGGTCCCGACTCCGGCGCCACAACCTGCGCCCACAGCCTCCCCGCGCATTCCGGTTAAGAGACAATCGAATTCTGCGCGGGTCGTCTGCCTCAGCTGCCGACTTTTTCCCGTCACGGTAAATAACGGGTTAAGGAATGGGGCTAACGAACCTTAAAGTTCGGGAATCGCGGAACCAGTTGCGCCGGATCAGGACAGCGGAGCGGTTTCGAGCGAGGCAGATACCGGCTCGCGTGAAGAAAGCGGGTCAAACAAAAAAACTTGAAGATCGGTTCTGATTCAATCAGAGCCAATCTCGGCCGTCAGCCGCCGCTTTCGCGCTTGCTGTCGTCGAGCTGCAGCACATTGCCGCGACCAGCGATCGCGGACAGCGCGTCGAGAGCTTCCTCGCACCATTCCACCACCACGCGCTCGTGCCGCATCCCGATGCGCAAGCCGAGCATCTTGCCAAGATCGGCCGGCGGCGCGCTGCCATCGGGAAAGCGCTTGTTGAGCAGGCGTTCGTAGCGCTCATAGCGGTCGCGGTGATGCTCGAGCCGCGCCATCAAATCGGCGCGCAGTGGCTCGATGTCGACGCTGTCCAGCGCATAGAGCCGGACCAGCAGGTCATCCTTGATCGACGGCGGCATGCTCGGCCGCGCCGCCCAGTGCTTCAGCGCCGCGCGGCCCTCCGGCGTCAGGGTGTAGACCAGCTTGTTGGGCTTGCCCGATTGCACCACCTCGCGGCCCTGGACATGACCCTTGTCGCGCAGCCGGGACAGCTCGCGGTAGATCTGCTGGTGATCGGCCTTCCAGAAGAAGCCGATCGAGGCATCGAACGTCTTGGCGAGCTCGTAGCCCGTCATCGGACGTTCCGTGAGGCATGCGAGGATTGCGTCACCGAGCGCCAACGCCCACCTCCATCTCAGTTCCCAGACCGCATTCTGAAGTCCGCTTGACTTTATGCATTACTGTGCATATGCGTCAATATGCATATGCAGATCCTGTAGCCTTATGAGCGCGGATCGAGCTTCAGGCTCCTAACCCACCGCAGGAGACGTCCGATGAAGAGACCGGGCCTCGACAAGTGGTACGCCTACATGAAGTCCCACGACACATCGGCGCTGTTGGACCTCCTGCATCCCGACGCGGTGTTCGAAAGCCCGGTGGTGCACACGCCGCAGCGCGGCCGCGACATCACCTTCAAATATCTGACCAGCGCCGCCAAGGTGCTCGGCGGCCCGACTTTCAAATATCTCGGAGAATGGACCAACGACACCGGCGCCGTGCTCGAATTCGAGAACGAGATCGACGGCATCAGGATCAACGGCGTCGATATCATCAGCTTCGATGCCGACGGCCGGATTACGCATTTCAAGGTGATGGTGCGCCCGCTCAAGGCCATCAACATGCTGCATCGGCTGATGGGAGACGAACTGATGAAGCAGGGCGGCGCAACGTCGCAAGCTCAGTCTCGATAGTGTCACTGCCGCGGACCTCCGGAAGCGGATAAGGTCCATTCAAGGGAACCCCAGGGAAAAGCTGCGCTGCCAATGCCAGCCAGCCGGGAGAACATCATGCCGACCTACAAAGCCCCCGTCGAAGACGTCAGCTTCCTGCTCAATGACGTCTTTCAGATCGATCGCTACGACAATCTTCCGGGCTTCACCGATGCGTCGGCCGATGTGCGTGAAGCGATCCTCGGCGAGGCCGCGAAGCTCAGCGAGGAGGTGCTGCAGCCGCTGAATCGCACCGGCGATCTCGAAGGCTGCAAGCGCAATGATGACGGCAGCGTCACCACGCCGAAGGGCTTCAAGGATGCGTTCAAGCAGGTCGCCGAAGGCGGCTGGCTCGGGCTCTCGGCGCCATCAGAATATGGCGGGCAGGGCCTGCCGGTGGTGCTCAGCCAGGCGGTCAACGAATTCCAGATCTCCGCCAACATGGCGTTCTCGATGTATGGCGGCCTGACTATGGGCGCGACCGCAGCGCTGCTGGTGCATGGCACCCCGGAGCAGAAGAAGACCTACGTGCCGAAGATGGTCGCGGGTGAGTGGACCGGCACCATGAACCTGACCGAGCCGCATTGCGGCACCGACCTCGGTCTCCTGCGCACCAAGGCCGTGCGGCAGGCCGACGGCAGCTTCAAGATTTCCGGAACCAAGATCTTCATCTCCGCCGGCGAGCATGACCTCGCCGAGAACATCATCCATCTGGTGCTGGCGCGTATCGAAGGTGCGCCGGCCGGCATCAAGGGCGTCTCACTCTTTGTCGTTCCCAAGGTGCTGGTCAATGCCGACGGTTCGCTGGGCGCGCGCAACGGCGTCAGCTGCGGCTCGATCGAGCACAAGATGGGCATCCACGGCAATTCCACCTGCGTGATGAACTACGACAACGCCACCGGCTGGCTGATCGGCGAAGAGAACAAGGGCATGCAGGGCATGTTCGTGATGATGAACGAGGCCCGCCTCGGCGTCGCCGTGCAGGGCCTCGCGCAGTCGGAAGTCGCCTATCAGAACGCGGTCGCCTATGCGCGCGAGCGCCTGCAGGGCCGTTCGCTGACGGGACCGAAGGCGCCCGACAAGCCGGCCGATCCGATCATCGTGCATCCCGACGTGCGCCGCGCGTTGCTCTCGATCCGCGCTTTCAACGAGGGGGCGCGCGCGATGGTGATCTGGACCGCGCTGAAGAGCGACGTCGCCCACCGCTCCAACGATCCGAAGGATCGCCAGGAGGCGGACGATCACATGGGCCTGATGACGCCGGTGCTGAAGGGCGTGCTCACCGATACCGGCTTCGCCAACACGGTTGCCGCCCAGCAGGTGTTCGGCGGCCATGGCTACATCGCCGAGCACGGCATGGAGCAGTTCGTGCGTGATGCGCGCATAGCCATGATCTATGAGGGCGCCAATGGCATCCAGGCGCTGGATCTGGTCGGCCGCAAGCTGCCGCGCGACGGCGGCCGTGCCGCGATGGCGTTCTTCGGCGAGGTCGGCGCTTACGCCAAGGAGCATGGCGGCGACGAGGCGATGAAGCCGTTCATCACCCCGCTCTCCACCGCGCTCGGCCATCTGCAGCAGGCGACCGGCTGGCTCATGCAGAATGCGCTCACCAAGCCCGACAATGCCGGCGCCGCTGCGACCGATTACATGAAATTGTTCGGCCTCGTAGCGCTCGCTTATATGTGGGCGAAGATGGCCAAGGTGGCGCAGGACAAGATCGCCGCCGGCGCCGCGACGCCGCACCTGACCACCAAGCTCGTGACCGGACGCTTCTTCATGGAGAAGCTGCTGCCGGAGACCGCCGTGCACCTGGCGCGCATCCAGAGCGGCAGTGCGACCGCAATGGAACTGGCCGCGGAAGCGTTCTGAAAATTGTCGCCGCCCCGCTCGCGGCGGCGCTCCGTTTCGTTATATATTATGATCCTCATATAAGGAGGGCGTCATGCCTGAGGCATATATCTACGATCACGTTCGCACCCCGCGCGGCCGCGGCAAGCCCGATGGCGCGCTCCACGAGGTCACCGCGCTCGCGCTCGCCACGGTGCCGCTGAAGGCGCTGAAGCAACGCAACAACCTTCCCGAGGACTCTGTCGACGACGTCGTGCTCGGCGTGGTCGATCCGGTCGGCGAGGCGGGCTCCGACATCGCGCGTTTCGCCGCGCTGAACGCCGGCCTTGGTGAAAAGGTGCCGGGCGTGCAGATCAGCCGCTTCTGCGCCTCCGGTCTCGACGCCGTGAATTTTGCCGCAGCCCAGATCATGAGCGGACAGCATGAGCTGGTCATCGGCGGCGGCGCGGAATCGATGAGCCGCGTCGGCATCGGTGCCTCCGGCGGTGCCTGGCCGATGGACCCCTCGATGGCGGTGCCGGCCTATTTCATGCCGCAGGGTGTCTCGGCCGATCTGATCGCGACCAAATACGGATTTTCGCGCGATGACGTCGATGCCTACGCGGTGCAGAGCCAGCAGCGCGCGGCCAAGGCCTGGGACGAGGGCCGCTTCAAGAATTCGGTGGTGCCGGTCAAGGACGTCAACGGGCTGACCATCCTCGCCAAGGACGAGCACATGCGTCCCTCGACGACGATGCAGTCGCTCGCGCAACTGCAGCCGTCATTTGCGGCGATGGCGGCGATGGCCGGCTTCGACGCGGTGGCGGTGCAGTCGCATCCCGAGGTCGAGAAGGTCAACTACGTGCACCATGCCGGCAACTCGTCCGGCATCGTCGACGGCGCCGGTGCGGTGCTGCTCGGCAGCAAGGAGGCGGGCGCCAAGCACGGCCTGAAGCCGCGCGCAAAGATCCGCGCCTTCGCCAATATCGGCTCGGAGCCGGCGATGATGCTGACTGGCCCGGTCGACGTCACCGAAAAGCTGTTTGCGCGCTCCGGCATGACAAAGTCGGACATCGACCTGTTCGAGCTCAACGAGGCCTTCGCCTCGGTGGTGCTGCGCTACATCCAGGCCTTCGACATCGACAATGCCAAGATCAACGTCAATGGCGGCGCGATCGCGCTCGGCCATCCGCTCGGCGCGACCGGCGCGATGATCCTCGGCACCGTGCTCGACGAGCTCGAGCGCACCGACAAGGAGACGGCGCTGGTGACGCTGTGCATCGGCGGCGGCATGGGCACCGCCACCATCATCGAGCGGGTCTGAGGCGAGGGGAGCGAGCAATATGGCTTACAAGAATTTCAAGTTCGAAACCGACGCCGACGGCATTGCGCTCGTCACCTGGGATATTCCGGGTCGCTCGATGAACGTGCTCGACGAGACCTCGATCCTGGAGATCGAGGAGATCGTCAAGCAGACCACGAATGATCCCGCTATCAAGGGCGTCGTCATCACCTCGGCCAAGGACGCGTTCTGCGCCGGCGCCGATCTTTCGATGCTCGAGGGCATGAGCCGCACCTATTCCGATCTCCTGAAGGAGAAGGGCGAGGAAGCCGCCAACCAGGTGCTGTTCGACCAGAGCCGCCGCTTCTCGCAGGCGTTCCGCTCGATCGAGATCTCGGGCAAGCCGTGGGTCGCAGCGATCAACGGGCTGGCGCTCGGCGGCGGCTTCGAGATCACGCTGTCCTGCCACTACCGGGTTGCGGCGGAGAATCCGAAGACGCGGCTCGGCCTGCCCGAGATCAAGGTCGGCCTGTTCCCCGGCGCCGGCGGCACCCAGCGCGTGCCGCGCATCGTGCCGCCGCAGGACGCGATGACGCTGTTGCTGAAGGGTGAGGCGGTCAATCTCGCGCGCGCCAAGGCACTCAATTTGATTCACGCCATCGTTCCCGCGTCCGACCTGATCAAGGCCGCGAAGGACTGGATCAAGGGCGGCGGCAAGGCGGTCGCGCCATGGGACGAGAAAGGCTTCAAGCTGCCCGGCGGTCCGGTGTTCTCGAAGGCCGGCATGCAGATGTTCCCGGCCGGCAACGCGATCTACCGCCGCGAGACCTACAACAATTATCCGGCCGCGCGCGCCATCATGAGCTGCGTCTATGAAGGCCTGCAGCTGCCGATCGACGCCGCGTTGCGCGTCGAATCACGCTACTTCGCCAAGATCCTGCGCTCGAACGAAGCGGCCGCGATGATCCGCTCGCTGTTCCTGTCGATGCAGGAATTGAACAAGGGAGCGCGGCGTCCGGCCGGAGTGCCGCCGACCAAAGTGAAGAAGCTCGCCGTGATCGGCGCCGGCTTCATGGGCGCCAGCGTCGGCTATGTCTCGGCGCAGGCCGGCATCGACGTGGTGCTGGTCGATCGCGACCAGGAGAGCGCCGACAAGGGCAAGGCCCATGCCAAGGCCGTGATCGACGGGCAGGTTGCCAAGGGACGCATGAAGCAGGAGGCGGGCGACGCCGTCCTGTCGCGCATCACCGCAACGGCTGATTACAACGCGATCAAGGAATGCGACCTCGTCATCGAGGCCGTGTTCGAGGACCGCAAGGTCAAGGCGGACACCTTCGCCAAGGCGCAGCCGCTGTTGAAGGAAGGCGCGATCTTCGCCTCCAACACCTCGACGCTGCCGATCAACTCGCTGGCGGAAGAGTTCAAGGACCAGGGCCGCTTCCTCGGCATCCATTTCTTCTCGCCGGTCGAGAAGATGATGCTGGTCGAGATCATCCTCGGCAAGAACACCGGCGATGTCGCGCTGGCGACCGCGCTCGACTATGTGCGGGCGATCGGCAAGACCCCGATCGTGGTCAACGACTCGAGAGGCTTCTTCGCCAATCGCTGCGTGATGCGATACATCGCGGAAGGCAACGAGATGCTGCTCGAAGGTGTGCCGCCGGCGATGATCGAGAACACCGCCAGGATGGCCGGCATGCCGGTCGGCCCGCTTTCGCTGCAGGACGAGGTCGCGCTCGATCTCGGCCTGAAGATCACCAAGGCGACCGAAGCCGATCTCGGCCCCAACGCGGTCAACCAGGCGCAGAAGAAGCTGATGGTCGAGATGGTCGAGAAGCAGGGCCGCTTGGGCCGCAAGAACGGCAAGGGGTTCTACGACTATCCCGAGAAGGGCAAGGGCCAGAAAAGCCTGTGGCCCGGGCTCGCCGGTCTGCAGCCGAAGCATCTCGACCCCGACACGCTCGACGTCGAGGAGCTGAAGCAGCGCTTCCTGGTGGCGCAGGCGGTGGAGGCCGCGCGCACCGTCGAGGACCGCGTCATCACCGACATGCGCGAGGCCGATGTCGGCTCGATCCTCGGTTTCGGCTTCGCGCCGTTCACCGGCGGCACGCTGTCCTATATCGACTTCATGGGCACCAGGAAGTTCGTCGAGCTGTGCCACGCATTCGAGAAGAAGTACGGGTCGCGCTTCACGCCGCCCAAGCTGCTCGAGGAAATGGCCGCCAAGGGCGAGACCTTCTACGGCCGCTTCCCGCCGAAGAAGCCGGCCGAACAAGCCGCGGAGTAATCGCACGGCGTTGCTCAGGGGGAAGGAGAAGGGCTTCGTAGCCCGGATGGAGCGGAGCGAAATCCGGGACCGGATTATCCGCGGATGGGCCTGCCCCGGATTGCGCGGAGCTTGCCATCGGGCGCGCATTCGCGCGACCCGTTGGCTCCATCCGGGCTACGCGTTTTGCATTGCTGCAAACACAAAGGGCCGGACCGTCGATCTGGCCCTTTCGCTATGCCTGCAAATTGCGGCCTCACGCCGCCTTCAGCAGGCCTTCCTTCTTCAGGGCTTCCTGCACCTGCGGGCGCGCGGCAACGCGGGCCTTGTAGGCCATCACATTGGGCAGGCCGGAGAGGTCGAAGCCGAGGCGGTCGGTCGCCCACATGATCATGGTAAAGAGGTAGCCGTCGGCGACGGTGAACTGGTTGCCCATCAGGTAGTCGTGGCCGGCGAGCTGGCTGTCGACATATTTGAACTTGCCCATCGCGCGGTCCTTGAAGAACGCCTTGGCGTCGTCGGACAGCACGGGCGAGAACATCGGGCCGAGATTCTTGTGCAGCTCAGTCGTGATGTAGTTCAGCCATTCCAGCAGCTTGTAGCGCTCGTTGGAGTCACGGGCAGGCGCGAGCTTCTTGTCCGCGACCTTGTCGGCGATCATCTGGATGATGATCGGTCCCTCGGTCACCAGTTCCCCGGAATCGAGCGCCAGCGCCGGCACTTGGCCCTTCGGGTTCACTTTCAGGAAATCGTCGCCGTTTTCGAGCTTCTTGGCGCGCAAATCGACCTTCACGAGGTCGTAGGGCAGGCCGGCCTCGAGCAGCGCGATATGAGGCGAGAGGGAGCAGGCAGCGGGGGTGTAATAAAGCTTCATGGGTATTTCCTTCCCTTGTTCTTGGCGGCGGGAGAGGGATTGCCTACATGCACCTGCATGAAATAGTCAAGATTGATGCAGGTGCATTTAGTGCGGTAGACTTTGTTCCGGGAGTTATGGGCTAGACCATGAAACGCAAGCTATCGAGCGAGGCGACTGCCGCCTGGATCCGCCTGATGCGGGTGCCGAGCCGGGTGCTCGACTGCGTCGAGCATGATCTGAAGAAGGCCGGCTTTCCGCCGCTGGCCTGGTACGACGCTCTGCTCGAGCTGTCGCGCGCGCCGTCCGGCGAGCTGCGCCCGGTCGAGCTCGAGCGGCAGATGCTGATCCCGCAATACTCCACCTCGCGTCTGATCGACCGCCTGGTCGACGAGGGGCTTGCCGCCCGGCGCGAATGCAAGATCGACAAGCGCGGCCAGTTCGTCGAGATCACCGAGGCGGGACGCGAGCTGCAGAAGCGGATGTGGAGCGCGTATTCCGCCGCGATCGACAAGCATGTCGGCTCCAAATTGTCCGACACCGAGGCAGCCAAACTGTGCGGCCTGCTCGACCGGCTGGGTTGCTCCTGCAGCGACGCCAAGAGCGAAACTAAGGGCGAAACCAAGAGCGAGACCAGGGCGGCTCCCGCGCGAGACGGCGTGGTCGCCCGATGATATTCTTGATCCCACCAACCGCGGCCCCTCGGGCCTGCGGACCCTGCCACCGCGCGCATTCGATCGAAGCGCCCTTGAGTTGGATTTCGTATGGCGCGTGACCAGATCGATATGACGCCGCTGCAGTCGCGCGACGAACTCGTGGCGTGGCTTGAAGCCGGCGTGAAGCCAGAGTCCGAATTCCGGATCGGCACCGAGCACGAGAAGACACCGTTCACGCTCGAAGGCCACCACCCCGTGCCTTACGAGGGCGCCAAGGGCATCGGTGCGCTGCTGGAGGGCATGAAGCTCCTGCTCGGCTGGGAGCCGATCATGGAGCGCGGCAACATTATCGGCCTCTATGACGTTACCGGCGGCGGCGCGATCTCGCTCGAGCCCGGCGGACAGTTCGAACTGTCGGGCGCTCCGGTCGAGACCGTGCACCAGACGCAAGGCGAGCTGATGGCGCATCTGGCGCAAGTGCGCGAGATCGCAACCCCCCTCGGCATCGGCTTCCTGGGTCTCGGCATGACGCCGTCCTGGTCGCGGGCGCAGATCCCGGTGATGCCGAAGGGCCGCTACAAGATCATGACCAACTACATGCCGAAGGTCGGCAAATACGGCCTCGACATGATGTACCGGACCTGCACGGTGCAGACCAATCTCGACTTCTCCTCCGAAGCTGACATGGTGAAGAAGCTGCGCGTATCGCTGGCGCTGCAGCCGGTCGCGACCGCCTTGTTCGCCAACTCGCCGTTCACCGAAGGCAAGCCCAACGGCTTTTTGTCGTTCCGCTCGGAGATCTGGCGCGACACCGACAATGCGCGCAGTGGCATGTTGCCGTTTGCATTCGAGGACGGCATGGGCTTCGAGCGCTATGTCGACTACGCGCTCGACGTGCCCATGTATTTCGTGAAGCGCGGCGACGAATATATCGACGTGTCCGGCACCTCGTTCCGCGATTTCTTCGCCGGCAAGAACACGGCCTTCCCCGGCCAGCGGCCGACGCTGTCGGACTGGGCCAATCACCTCTCGACGATCTTCCCCGAGGTGCGGCTGAAGCGTTATCTCGAAATGCGCGGCGCCGACGGCGTGCCGTGGGGCCGGCTGCCGGCGCTGCCGGCCTTCTGGGTCGGGCTGCTCTACGATAACGACAGTCTCGAAGCCGCCTGGGACATCGTCCGCCACTGGACCGCGCCGGAGCGGCAGGCGTTGCGCGACGACGTGCCGCGGTTCGGCTTCAAGGCGCGGATCAAGGACCGCTACCTGTTCGAGATCGCCAAGGAGTGCCTCATCCTGTCGCATGCCGGATTGCGGCGGCGTGGCCGTATAGATCACCTCGGGCGCGACGAAAGCCGCTATCTCGAACCGCTGGAGCGGATTCTTGAGGCCGGCCGTTCGCCCGCGGAAGAGATGCTGGAGAAGTTCAACGGTCCCTGGAATGGCTCGGTGGAACCCGCGTATCAGGAATACGCCTTCTAGGAGTCTCTCCAGACTAGGCCGGCCTCAATCAATTCCCGGCGGTGCCGGACGTCGCGTCCCGGCTCGCGGTTCCGCGCCGTTCATCCGCCATACAGGTTCATGGCGCTCAAATGATTGCCCGCGAAAGTCGCGGGGCTGCGCAAATTTGAAAGCAATCTCATGGGGATAGGCCGCCTCTTTCGGGCGTGTGTGGTGACGTTCGCCGTTTTGGCGGCAATTGCCGGGACGCGCCCTGCGCTGGCGCAGACCAATTTCGACCGCCCCGGTGGTGACTATCTGAACTCGCCGGTGACGTCGGGCGACCCCGCCGATTGTGCGCTCGCCTGCGAGCGCGACCGGCGCTGCCGCGCCTGGAGCTTCAATTATCCGACTGACGCCAACAATGGCGCGGTGTGCTGGCTCAAGAGCACGGTGCCGCCGCGCGTGCAGGACGCCTGCTGCGTCTCCGGCGTTCGCGGAGCGGGCGTGGTCGAACCGCGCAACGGCGCGATCGAGACCTCGATCGACCGTTCCGGCGGCGACTACAAGAACTTCGAATTGAAGAGCAGCGACGGCGTCGAAGCCTGCCAGGCTGCCTGCACCGCCGACAACAAATGCCGGGCCTGGACCTATACCCGACCCGGCTATGCCGGCCGCAACGCACATTGCTTCCTGAAGAAGGAGATCAAGCCGCCGCGCAGGAGGGCGGGGTACATTTCGGGTGTGGTGCGCTGAATCCGCGCCCCGGAGGAGCCAACAGGTCGCGTGAATGTGATGACAGGGTCCGCTACGACCGTGCATTCACTCCGCTTGCAGCACCGTGATCTCCGGCCACAGCGCCTTCCAGCGCGCGGCCTTCTTCGCATAGTTCGCCGCCGAGAAGTTCGCAGTGTGGTGCGGCCGTACGGTCATGCCGGCGACATCGTCGAATCCGTTCGGGGCATAGACGTTGTAGCCGTTGATGGTGCGGCGGATGCCGATCTGTGTGGTCGCGGTGAGGAAGCGGTCGATACCGTCGGTCGAACACGATAATGGCGGGTAGGGCACGCCGTTCTTTTGGGGGTACCAGAGATGGACGCGCGCCTGGTTGCGCGCCTCGATCACGACGCGGAGGTCGCCGAGACGCGCCTGCAACTTCCGGATCACGGCATCCTCGGCATCCCATGAAGTGTCAGGGTCGAAATAGAAGATGTCGTAGTCGCTGATGCCGTAATCGACCGGCCGGTTCGTCTGCATGTTCCACACGCTCTGCACCAGGCAGCCGGAGACGAGCCACGCGTCGGGCAAAGCGAGGCGAAACAATTCGTCGGCGATCATGCGATTGGCCGGATTGCTGAGCGCTGCGGCGAGGAATTGGTCTTGGGTCATAAAGAGAATCGCAGGTGCCGCAGGGTAGGTTAGCGCAGCGTAACCCGCCATCTTTCGTCCCGCGCACGGTGGGTTACGCCTTCGCTAACCCACCCAACGATCCCCGCGCATCGTAGTCCTTGACCGTCTTCTTCGGTAGCTCGACCTCCGGCCACGCCAGCGCAATATGTCTGACGTCGTCGAAGGTCATGCGATCAGCTCAATGTACCGAGGTGAAGAAGCGCGCGAGGCGGAAGCCGGAGAGCCAGGTCCAGACTGGCTGGCTGCGCATCCCCATGTCCCAGGAGCCGACCACCGCGTCGGCACGGCCGATCAGATTGTCGATCGGCAGCAGGCCGACGCCGCCGTCGCGCACCGGCACGCGGCTGTCGGCGGAATTGTCCCTGTTGTCGCCGAGCACGAACAGCTTGCCCGGCGGCACGGTCACCTCAGGCGTGTTGTCGAGCGGGCCGTTGTCGCGCATCTTGAAGATCGCGTGGCTGACGCCGTTCGGCAGCGTCTCGACATAGCGATACGCGTCCTCGCCGCCGCCGCGGTCGTCCTCGGCGAAGCCAGTGCCGTCCGCCTTCAACGCAGCCGGATGATCATTGATGAAGAGCTGGCCCTGCCGCATCTGGATGCGGTCGCCGGGCAGTCCCACCACGCGCTTGACCCAGGCCTGCGAGCGGTCGCCTGGCCAGCGGAACACCACGACATCGCCGCGTTTCGGCGTCTCGCCGAACAGGCGGCCGGTTTCCGGCAGCGTGATCTGGATCGGCAGCGAAGCCGCGCCGTAGCCGTAAGGGTATTTCGAGGCGACCAGCGCGTCGCCGATCAGGAGCGTCGGCTCCATCGATCCCGACGGCACGTAGAACGGCTCGGCGATCGCACCCTTGGCGAGGAACACGACGGCGACGATCGCGGCCAGCTGCGTGGCTTGTGAGCGCCAAGTCGACGGCTTGGCCGTCACGGTTTCGTTTCCGCTGCTCACTAGCCTGTACCTCCGACCGTAATCCGTTCCATTCGTAGCGTCGGCTGGCCGACGCCGACCGGCACGCCCTGACCGTTCTTGCCGCAGGTGCCGATTCCAGTGTCGAGCGCAAGATCATTGCCGATCATGGTGATCCTGTGGAGATCGGTCGGCCCGTTGCCGATCAGCATCGCGCCTTTCAGCGGCGCGCCGAGCTTGCCGTTCTCGATTTTGTAGGCCTCGGTGCACTGGAACACATATTTGCCCGAGGTGATGTCGACCTGGCCGCCGCCGAAATTGGCGGCATACATGCCGTTCTTCACCGAAGCGATGATCTCGGCCGGATCGCAATCGCCGGCCAGCATGTAGGTGTTGGTCATGCGCGGCATCGGCACATGGGCGTAGCTCTGCCGCCTTCCGTTGCCGGTCGGCTTCATGCCCATCAGCCGGGCGTTCTGGCGGTCCTGCATATAGCCGACCAGGATGCCGTCCTCGATCAGCACGGTGCGGTTGGTCGGCGTGCCCTCGTCGTCGATCGAGAGCGAGCCACGCCTGGATGCCATGGTGCCGTCGTCGACCACGGTCACGCCCTTGGCGGCGACCTGCTGGCCCATCAATCCGGCAAAGGCGGAGGTCTGCTTGCGGTTGAAATCGCCCTCGAGCCCGTGGCCGACCGCCTCATGCAGCATCACGCCGGGCCAGCCGGCGCCTAGCACCACGTCCATCTCGCCGGCAGGCGCGGGCACTGATTCGAGGTTGACCAGCGCCTCGCGCAGCGCGCCGTCGGCGGCGTCGCGCCAGGCCTTGGTCTCGATGAAGCGGGCATAGCCCTCGCGGCCGCCATAACCCTTGCTGCCGCTCTCCTGCCGGTCGCCCTGGCCGGCGACCACGGAAATGTTGACGCGCACCAGCGGGCGGATGTCGCGGTAGCTCTCGCCGTCCGGCCGCAGGATCTCGACGACCTGCCAGGTCGCGGTAAGGCTGGCCGAGACCTGCCGCACTCGCGGATCCTTGTCGCGGATATAGGCATCGATCTCGCCGAGCAGCTTGACCTTGGCCTCGAAGCCCGGCGCATCCAGCGGGTTCTCGTCGCCGTAGAGTTTGATGTTGGTGTGGGCCGGCGCCGCGGCGAAGGTCCCGGCGTAGCCGCCGCGGACCGCCGCAACCGCATCGGCGGCGCGGATCAGCGCCGGGATCGAGACGTCGGAGGAGTGCGCATAGCCGACCGCGTCGTCCTTCACCGCGCGCAGGCCGAAGCCCTGCGAGGTGTCGTAGGTCGCCTGCTTCAGCCGGCCATTGTCGAACACCAGCGCCTCGGTCTGCCCGAACTCCAGGAACAACTCGCCGTCGTCGGCGCCCGCAAGTCCACGCGCTACCTCGCGGCGGACGGTATCGCGGTCGAGATTGGCACGGTCGAGCAGGGAGGTCGTGGCGGGATTGGTCATGGTCACTCCAGCGAACTGCGAATTCTCGCCCTCCCTGCCTTCGGCGCAACTAAATACCAGCGCAACGGGAACCTGCAGCCAGCATTTTTGCGATCTAAGCAGAGATGAGCACGAAATTCATCTTACATCCCGGAAACCTGCGGCTGCCGGTCCCGGGTCGGCCCGGGGCGCTTGTGATGAAAGATAGTGCTTATGGCTGCAAACCGGGAGAGCCTGCGACAGTGCGGTCGATCACGGCAACTTGTCATATCCTTCCGCCAGCCCGTTCAGGCTGAGCGGAAAGCCGATGCCCTCTTCCGGGGTCTCGAAGATGATGAAGGTGGCGGTCTTGGCGGCCTTGAGCTGGCCGAGCAGCTTGTCGTCCAGCACGACCTCAGCCACGCAGCCATTGGGCAGGCAGCGAACGAAGCCGGCGCGGCCGACATCCTGGTTGTCGAGCTTCAGCCCGAGGCCGGAGGGCAGCAGCACGCCGAGCGGCGCGACCACCCGCATCAGGCGGCTCTTCTGGTCGGCGGTCTTCAGCACGATCACGGTCAAGCCGGCATTGGAGCGGTCCTCCGCCACCACGCTCTGGATCAGTGCGCATTGCTCGGCCTGCGCGCCTGGCGGTGTGTCGCAACGGATCTGCCAATCGCCATGGACCGAGCGGACCGCCCCTTGCGCGTTCGCCGCTTGGGTCAGGCCGAGAAACAGGGCCGCCGCCAGCAGACCTCCCAGCCAGCCTGCCTGCGCCTTTCGCCTTGTTGCCTGAATGTTCGAAGCGCCCATCCGGGTCGATCCTTTAGAATGTTCGGTCGGGCCGGCCGTCCGTTCGGCCGCCGGTCGCACGCACCCGTCGACTGTATCGCAATGACGGCGCCTTGAAGGCGATCTTGAAGCCATTTCCGCGCCGGATCGGGGCATCCACGAGCGAATCAGGTTCCTGTGGAGCGCCCGCCTGTGGGTACATCCGGCAATCCCCCTGTCAAGCAGCGTCGGTGATCGACCCGGCGACTTTCGCTTGATTTTGCGGGAAAATTCGCGGTCGGCAGATTAGTCGCAGGCGCATGGCGTTCGGCCTTACTACTGCATTGCGAGCGCCTGCGAATTATGGTTTGAGAGGCTGGATTTCGACGCGTTCTAGCGATCTGGCTCCCGTACCCTCCTTGACTTGAACACGGGTACGTCCGGTAGGCCGTTTGTCAGGGCGGATCGTGCCGCATTTCCGGCAAAGCGCCGGGGTGCGTTGGGGAAATATCTAGGGAGCGCGAGCGGCATGAAGATGTCGATTGGCCGGATTGGCCGACAATTGCTGGGATTTGCGGTGGCGGGCATGGCGTCGATCGCCGCAGGATCGGCCTTCGCCGAGATGGGACAGCCGGCACCTTGGGAGCACACGCTGCAGGAAGGCGCGACTCCAGTGATGGAAAACATCATCTGGTTTCACAATTTCCTGCTGGTGCTGATCACCCTGATCACGCTGTTCGTGCTGGCGCTGCTCGTGATCGTCGTGGTGAAGTTCAACGCTCGCGCCAACCCTGTGCCCTCCCGGACCACCCACAACACCCTGATCGAGGTGGCTTGGACGCTGATCCCGGTGCTGATCTTGGTCGGCATCGCGGTGCCGTCGTTCCGCCTGCTGTTCCTCGAGCTCGACGTGCCGAAGCCGGATCTCACCGTCAAGGTCACCGGCAAGCAGTGGTACTGGTCCTACGCCTACCCGGACAACGGCAAGTTCGAATTCGATTCGCTGCTCGACAAGGACAAGCAGCCCCGCCTGCTCGGCGTCGACAACGAGATGGTCGTCCCGGTCAACAAGGTAGTGCGGATCCAGACCACCGGCGCGGACGTGATCCACTCCTTCGCGGTGCCGGCTTTCGGCATCAAGATCGACTCGATCCCCGGCCGTCTCAACGAGACTTGGTTCAAGGCCACCAAGACCGGCATGTTCTACGGCCAGTGCTCGGAACTGTGCGGCAAGGACCATGCTTTCATGCCGATCGCGGTGCGGGTCGTCAGCGACCAGGAATTCGCGGCCTGGGTTGACGGCGCGAAGAAGAAGTTTGCGGCCAACCCGGCGAATACCTACGCGTCGGCTGGTCAGGCGGCGCAGTAGGCGCGATTGGAAGAATAAGGGCGACGGGACCGCAGGGTCCGAGAGGGACTGCAAGGCAGGATTTGGAACATGGCTACAGGCGCAGCGACACACGACGATCACGCCCATGATGATCACGCCCATCATCCGACCGGATGGCGGCGCTACCTCTACTCCACCAACCACAAAGACATCGGTACGATGTACCTGATCTTTGCGGTGATCGCGGGCATCATCGGCGCCGCGATGTCGATCGCGATCCGCGCCGAGTTGATGTATCCGGGCGTCCAGATCTTCCACGAGACCCATGTCTACAACGTGTTCGTGACCTCGCACGGTCTGATCATGATCTTCTTCATGGTCATGCCGGCGATGATCGGCGGGTTCGGCAACTGGATGGTGCCGCTGATGATCGGCGCGCCGGATATGGCCTTCCCGCGCATGAACAACATCTCGTTCTGGCTGCTGCCGGCGTCCTTCGCGCTGCTCATCATCTCCACCTTCGTCGAGGGTGAGCCGGGCGCCAATGGTGTCGGTACGGGCTGGACCATGTACGCACCGCTATCGACCTCGGGTCATCCGGGGCCGGCGGTCGACTTCGCGATCCTGTCGCTCCATCTGGCCGGTGCGTCGTCGATCCTCGGTGCGATCAACTTCATCACCACGATCTTCAACATGCGGGCGCCGGGCATGACCCTGCACAAGATGCCGCTGTTCGTCTGGTCGATCCTGGTGACGGTGTTCCTGCTGCTGTTGTCGCTGCCGGTGCTCGCCGGTGCGATCACCATGCTGCTGACCGATCGCAATTTCGGCACCACCTTCTTTGCGGCCGATGGCGGCGGCGATCCCGTGCTGTTCCAGCACCTGTTCTGGTTCTTCGGTCATCCCGAGGTGTACATCCTGATCCTGCCCGGCTTCGGCATGATCAGCCAGATCGTCTCGACCTTCTCGCGCAAGCCCGTGTTCGGCTATCTCGGCATGGCCTACGCCATGGTCGCGATCGGCGGCATCGGCTTCGTGGTCTGGGCGCACCACATGTACACCGTCGGCATGTCGTCGGCGACGCAGGCCTACTTCGTCGCCGCCACGATGGTGATCGCGGTGCCGACCGGCGTGAAGATCTTCTCCTGGATCGCCACGATGTGGGGCGGCTCGATCGAGTTCAAGGCGCCGATGCTGTGGGCGATCGGCTTCATCTTCCTGTTCACCGTCGGCGGCGTCACCGGCGTCGTGCTGGCCAACGCCGGCGTCGACCGCGTGCTGCAGGACACCTATTACGTGGTGGCGCACTTCCATTACGTGCTGTCGCTCGGCGCCGTGTTCGCGATCTTCGCGGGCTGGTACTACTGGTTCCCGAAGATGACCGGGTACATGTACTCGGAGACCATCGCCAAGCTGCACTTCTGGGTCACCTTCATCGGTGTGAACTTGGTGTTCTTCCCGCAGCACTTCCTCGGTCTGTCGGGCATGCCCCGCCGCTATGTCGACTATCCGGATGCCTTCGCCGGCTGGAACCTGGTCTCCTCCTGGGGGTCCTACATCTCCGGCGTCGGCGTGCTGATCTTCATCTACGGCGTGATTGATGCCTTCGTCCGCAAGGAGCAGGCCGCGAACAATCCGTGGGGTGCGGGTGCGACCACGCTGGAGTGGACGCTGACCTCGCCGCCGCCGTTCCACCAGTTCGAAGTGCTGCCGCGCGTGCAGTGACCTGAGACGACGCGGCGCACCCTAAAGTGCGCCGCGCTTTTTGAGAGAAGTGAGACCTGATCTTGTCGGTTGTCGATCACAACGCCATTGAGTTGCCTCGGATTTCCGAGGCCGAGGTGGGCGACTACATCGCGCTCCTGAAGCCGCGCGTGATGTCGCTGGTGGTCTTCACCGCGCTGGTCGGGTTGATGATCGCGCCGGTTCACGTCCACCCGGTGCTGGCGTTCACGTCGATCCTCTGCATCGCGGTCGGCGCTGGCGCCTCCGGCGCGCTCAACATGGCCTATGAGGGCGACATCGACGCCCTGATGACACGGACCGCCAACCGGCCGATCCCGCGCGGCCGCATCACGCCGCCGGAGGCAGCGGCGTTCGGCATCACGCTCGCCTTCTTCTCGGTGATGACGCTCGGCATCCTGGTCAACTGGGTGGCGGGCGCGCTGCTCGCCTTCACGATCTTCTTCTATGCCGTGATCTACACGATGTGGCTGAAGCGCTGGACCGCGCAGAACATCGTGATCGGAGGCGCTGCCGGCGCGCTGCCGCCGGTGGTGGCGTGGGCCGCGGCGACCGGCTCGCTGTCGGTGGAGCCGATCCTCCTGTTCCTGATCATCTTCTTCTGGACGCCGCCGCATTTCTGGGCGCTGGCGCTGTTCCGCAGCGACGACTACGCGCGTGCCGGCATCCCGATGCTGCCCGTCGTCGCCGGTCCCGATGCGACGCGGCTGCAGATCCTGCTCTACACCATCGTGCTGGTCGCGATCGCGCTGGCGCCGTGGCCGCTCGGCTATTTCGACTGGATCTACGGCATCACGTCGCTGGTGTTCGGCGCCGGCATGCTGTGGCTCGCGATCCAGGTCTATCGCCGCCGCGAGGGCGTTGCGGCCAATCGCGCCACGCGACGGCTGTTCGCTTTCTCCATCCTTTATCTGTTCGCGCTGTTCGCCGTCCTCCTGGCAGAGGTTGTCG
Organism: Bradyrhizobium sp. ISRA436; assembly: GCF_029910015.1. Taxonomy (NCBI): domain Bacteria; kingdom Pseudomonadati; phylum Pseudomonadota; class Alphaproteobacteria; order Hyphomicrobiales; family Nitrobacteraceae; genus Bradyrhizobium; species Bradyrhizobium sp. ISRA436. The sequence continues at coordinate 6,784,996 of NZ_CP094519.1, read as the reverse complement.
TCCGCGCGATCGCGCCTATCGTCTTTGGGTAGGGGCGCCAAGGGGCGAGATGGGGGCGCATGGGTTACAAATGGACGAGAAGCAGGAACCAGAAGGAATCGTCCTCACCGAGGCGCAGCTCAAGAGCCGCCGCCAGCGCTCGATCGCCACGGCGCTCGCGCTCGGCGTGCTCGTTCTGCTGTTCTTCGCTGTCACCCTCGTCAAGGGGCCAGCCGTGCTGGTGCGGCCGCTGTGAGTGAGATGGCGAACCAGCCGACCAACCAGGATCCGCAGGGCCGGGATCTGCGGGACGATGGCGCCAAGGTCACGCGGCGCGTGCTGACGCGCGACGCGATGGTCGCTTCGATCTGCGGCGTCATCGTGGTGCTGATGGTCGGCGCGTCCTACGCCGCGGTGCCGTTCTACAACTGGTTCTGCCGCACCACGGGCTTCAACGGCACCACCCAGGTCGCAACCTCGGCCCCGACGGCCGCGCCGCTCGACCGCACCATCACGGTCAGCTTCGATTCCAACGTCGCGCCGGGCCTGCCCTGGAAGTTCGAGCCGGAGCAGAACAACATCGACGTCAAGATCGGCCAGGTCGTCACCGTCTACTACACCGTGACCAACCAGTCGGCGCGGACCACCACCGGACAGGCTGCCTACAACGTCGCGCCGCTGACGGTCGGCGCCTACTTCCAGAAGATCAACTGCTTCTGCTTCACCGAGCAGACCATGGCACCGGGCGAAAAGCGCGAGATGGCCGTGGTGTTCTACGTCGATCCGGCACTGGCAAAAGACAGCGAGAACGACACGCTGAAATCGATCACCCTGTCCTACACTTTCTTCCCCGTGCGCGATCCGGCGCCGAAGCCCGTCGCGGCGGGCGAGGCGGAGCAGCGCAAGGGCGGCTAGCGATTTTTGGAATTTGAGACGAATACGTGCCTGACGGCACGCGAATGGAGAGACTGCAATGGCTGAGGCGCAAGTCAAGCATCACGACTATCATCTCGTCGACCCGAGCCCGTGGCCGGTGGTCGGCTCGATCTCGGCCTTCATCATGGCGTTCGGCGCGATCGGCTGGATGCATCACATGTACTCGGCCGCTCCGATCGTGTTCGGCGTCGGCACCGTCGGCGTGCTCTACACGATGGCGAGCTGGTGGGGCGACGTGATCAAGGAAGCCCAATACAAGGGCGACCACACCCGCGTGGTGCAGATCAGCCACCGCTACGGCATGATCCTGTTCATCGCCTCCGAGGTGATGTTCTTCGTCGCCTGGTTCTGGGCGTTCTTCAACTCCGCGCTGTTCCCGGCCGATGCGGTGCATGCCACCCGCGACGCGGTGTTCGGCTGCGGTCCCGGCACCGCGATGGGCGCCTGCAATGTGCCTGGCACCTGGCCGCCGAAGGGCATCGAGACCTTCGACCCCTGGCATCTGCCGCTGCTCAACACGCTCTTGCTGCTGACCTCGGGCACGACGGTCACCTGGGCGCACCACGCGCTGCTCGAGAACGACCGCCAGGGCCTCAAGCAGGGCCTGATCCTGACCGTGATCCTCGGCGCCTGCTTCACCTGCGTGCAGGCCTATGAGTACGCACACGCGACGTTCTCCTTCGCTGGCAACGTCTATGGCGCGACTTTCTTCATGGCGACCGGGTTCCACGGTTTCCACGTGCTGGTCGGCACCATCTTCCTGCTGGTCTGTCTGTTCCGCGCCTATGCCGGTCACTTCACGCCGAAGCAGCATCTCGGCTTCGAGTTCGCCGCCTGGTACTGGCACTTCGTCGACGTGGTGTGGCTGTTCCTGTTCATATGCATCTACGTCTGGGGCCACGGTGCCGAGACCATGGCCCACGGCGCGCACTAACCGCACGTCCCATGTGCTAAAGAGGGGGCGGCCGGACTGGCCGCCCTTTTGCTTTCAAGAGCATGGTCTGGAAAATCAAGGACCGGTTTTCCCTCGCGACAAACGCGGAACGTTTGCGCGGAGATCATGCTCCAACAAGGAGATGAGATCATGATGCGGTTCCCTGCAATCGTATCATGATCGAAGAGAACCGATGACGGATACACCACCCACCGTGACCGAGAGCGCCTTGCGCGGCATCGCCTGCAAATGTCCGCGCTGCGGCAAGGGCAAGCTCTACTCAGGTTTCCTCACGCTCGCGCCGCGCTGCGAGAATTGCGGCCTCGACTACGCCTTCATCGATTCCGGCGACGGCCCGGCGATCTTCATCATCATGCTGGCGGGTGCGATCGTGGTCGCGGCCGCGCTGATCGTCGAGGTGAAGTACCAGCCACCGTTCTGGGTGCATGCGGCGCTGTGGCTGCCGCTGATCGTCGTCACCACGATCTTGCCGCTGCGGTCGATGAAGTCGCTGCTGATCGCGCTGCAATTCCATCACAAGGCCGCCGAAGGCCAGTTGATCCGCCGCGACCCGTCATGAGCAGTACAGCTATTCGCCGGCCCAGCGCCGCCGGCTTCGGCATCTTCACGCTGATCCTGATCGTGGTCTTTGTCGGTCTCGGCATCTGGCAATTGCAGCGCCGGGTCGAGAAGCATGCCCTGATCGCGCAGCTCGACGCCCGGCTTGCGGCGGCGCCGGAGGCGCTGCCGCAGCCGTCGGTGTGGCCCACACTGACCTCGGCGAAGGACGAGTTCCGTCGCGTCATCTTCACCGCAACCTATACGACACTGCCGGACGCGATGGTCTACGGCTCCGGCTCCGCCGTGCGCGCCGATATCAGCGGGCCCGGCACCTGGGTGTTCCTTCCGGCGAAGCTGCCGAGCGGCGAGACCGTCGTGGTCAATGGCGGCTTCGTGCAGAACACGATGCAGGATCGTTCTTTCGAGGATCGCGTCGTCGGCCGTCTCGTCACCGGTCAGCCGGTCACACTCACCGGTTACATCCGCTTTCCCGAGCGTCCCGGCCGGCTGACGCCGGCGGAAAACGTGCCGAAGCGGCTGTGGTTCGTGCGCGATCATCGCGGGATGGCCCAGGCGCTGGGCTGGGGCGAGGTGGCGCCGTTCTACATCGACCTGGAAGCGCCGGTACCGGACAGCGGCACGCCGAAGCCGGGTCCGCTGCAGGTGCATCTCAGGGATGACCACATGCAGTACGCCATCACCTGGTTCTCGCTGGCCGCGGCCGTCCTGATCGCGTTCGGCGCGTGGTGGCGCGGCCAGCGGCGCAGGGGCGCTTGACGGCAGGCGGCACGAAGCGAGCGCGTCGCCGCTCCAGGCGACGCGCCTGCTATCCGCCTATCGCGGGCCATGCTCAGTGTCCGACATGGACGGCGCCGCCGAGCTTGACCTTGCGCAGCGTCAGCGCGAGCGGCACGGCCGAGAGCGAGATCAGCATCAGCACCCAGAACGCGTCCATGTAGGACAGGAACGACGCCTGGGTCTGCACCTGCTGGCCGATCCACTGGATCGCCTGGTCGTGCGCTTGCACCAGCGAGCTGCCCTGACCGACGAAGAAGCTGGTGATCTGATGCAGCGTGTCCTGATATTGCGGGCTGGACGGCGTCACCTGCTCGACCAGCCGGCTCTGGTGGAACTGCTCGCGATGCGTCAGCACGTTGGAGACGATGGAGACGCCGATCGAGCCGCCGGTGTTGCGCGCCGCGTTGATCAGGGCGGAGGCCTGGTCGGTCTTGGCAGGCGGAATGCCGTCATAGGAGGCCGCCATGATCGGCACGAAGATCAAGGGCAGGCCGACCCCGAGCAGCATGCGCGAGCGCGCCATGAACCAGAAGCCGAGATCGCCATACACGTTGGTCATGCCGTACATGGAGGCCGCGATGACCAGTGCACCGGCGACGATCAGGTATTTCGGCTGCACCTTGGCGGCGAGGCGGCCGACGGCGAACATCATCAGCATGGTGACGACGCCGCCCGGCGACAGCACGAGGCCGGCCCAGGTCGCGGTGTAGCCGAAATCCTGCTGCACCAGTTGCGGCAGGAACTGGGTGGTCGCGAGCAGGATGGCGCCGGTCGCCAGCATCACCAGGAAGCAGGCGCCGAACTGGCGGCTTGCCACCATTCGCAGATCGATCATCGGATTGGGGCGGGTCATCTCCCACGGGATCATCAGCACGAATGCTGCGCCACAGATGACCGCTGAGGTGACGATGAAGGGGGAGGCGAACCAGTCGTACTCCAGGCCGCGGTCGAGCACCACCTCGAGTGCGCCGAGGAAGGTCGCGACCAGCGCGAAGCCGATGAAATCGAACGTGTTGTCCTGCCGCTCCTTTGCCTGCTTGGCCGGCTCGTGCAGCACCGCCGCGATCAGGGCGATCGCAAAGGCGCCGACCGGGGCGTTGATCAGGAAGCACCAGTGCCAGGAGAGATTGTCGGACAGCCAGCCGCCGAGCGTCGGCCCGACCACCGGCGCGACCACCACCGCAATGCCGAACACCGCAAAGGCTTGGCCACGTTTCGCTGGCGGAAACGCATCGGCCAAGATCGACTGTGCAACCGGCACCATGCCGCCGCCGCCGAGGCCCTGCAGAATGCGGAACAGCAACAGCGCGTTCAGGCTCGGCGCGAACCCGCACAGGATCGAGCTCACGGTGAAGATTCCGAGGCAGATCAGGAAGAACGTCTTGCGTCCCAGCATCCGCGCAAGAAAGCTGGAGGCAGTCAGGATGATGGCGTTGGCGACCAGATAGGTCGTGACCACCCACGAGGCTTCGTCCTCGCTCACGCCCATGCCGCCCGCGATGTAAGGCAGCGCCACATTGGCGATGGTGGTGTCGAGCACTTCCATGAAGCTGGCGAGCGCAACCACGATGGCAATCAGCCAGGGATTGGCGCTCGGAGCAGGGACACTTCTGGCGTCGATCGCAGCGGCACTCATGGCAGCCTCCCCAGGCGCTCGAGCAGCGACGGCGAGGAATCGATGCGCACCGTCGGGACCACGGACATGCCCGGGCCGAGGGCCAAGTCGGTCGGTGGGTTGTCCATCACGATCTTGACTGGCACGCGCTGCACGATCTTGACGTAGTTGCCGGTGGCGTTCTGCGCCGGCAGCAGCGAGAACGCGGTGCCGGACCCGGGCTGCACGCTCGCGACATGGCCGTTGATCGTGCGTCCCGGATAGGCGTCGATCTTCAGCGTCACCTTCTCGCCGGGCCGCATCCGGTCGAGCTGGATCTCCTTGAAGTTCGCGGTGACCCAGATTTCGTCAGGCACGAACATGGTGAGGTTGGTGCCGGTCTGCGCGAACTGGCCGACGGCGGCCGTGAGGTTGGCGACACGACCCGGCTGGGCCGCCGTCACCGTCGTGTAGGACAGGTTGAGTTGCGCCTGGTCGCGCTGGGCCTCGGCCTGCGCGAGGTTCGCAACCGCGCTCTTGCGCTGCGCCTTGAGCGCCTCGACCTGGCGTTGCGCCAGGTTGAGCGTCGCCTTCGCGCTGAGCAGCGCGGACTGCTGCTGATGCAGTTGCGAGGTGTACTGCTCGGAGTTCTGAACGGTGCCGTAGCCGGTCTGCTCCAGGTGCTGATAGCGCGTCGCCTGCTGCCGGGCGAACACCAGCGCCGCCTGGCTCTGGTCCACCTGCGCCTGGTTGGCGGCGATCTGGGCCTGCTGCACATCGAGCTGCGCGTCGATGTTCTCGATGCTGGCGCGCGCCGCCGCGACCTGGGCCTCGGCCTGCGCGAGCGCGACGCGGTAGTCGCGGTCGTCGAGGCGGGCGATCACCTGTCCGGCGGCGACGTGCTCGTTGTCGGTCACCGGAACTGCGGTGATGTATCCGGACACTTTCGGGGCGATCGCGGACTGCCGCGCCGCGATGAAGGCGTCGTCGGTTGATTCGAAATGCCTCGAATAGTCCATGTAGAGATAGCCGCCGCCGATCGCCGCGGCGAGCAACACGGCGCCGATCGCGGAGACCACGGGGCGGCGGCGCAGGACATTGTCCCGGCGCGCCTTGCCGCTGGCCTGCGGCTGGGCCGTCTCGGGCTGAGGCGCCTTGCCGGCCGGGCCTTCATTCGGGGCGGGAGCGCGCGCCGCGGGCTCCGGCTGGTGGGATTTGACGCTGGGCTCAGGCGAGGTCGCGGCGGAAGGCGGGCTTTCGACATCCTCGAGCGCTGGTGCGCCTCGTTCCAAAACACTGTCTTCGAACATGATCGCTGCTCCTGCGGCCGGCGAGGTCCGCAAGGCGGGCCTCGCTTAAAGGAACGGAACCGTTCCGTTCTGTGCGACAGATAGTCCCATCTCGCAGGTGCGTCAATAGGAACGGAACTGTACCGTTCTATTTACAAGCAGATGTGATATGGCTAGATTGACCCGCAACGCTGCCCTGTCGGCGGCATCGAACCCGGTACGATCGCGATGAACACCCGCACTCTGAAGAAGACACCGTCATCGAGGCCCAAGCGCGCCGAGGTGCGCCTGGGTCGGCCGCCGAAGGAGCTGATCGGAGAGGTTGACGAGCGCATCCTCGATGCCGCCCGCATGGTCTTTCTGCAGCGCGGGTTCGAGGGCGCGAGCATCGACGAGATCGCCGAGGTCGCCCGCTCCGGCAAGCGCACGATCTATGCGCGCTTCGCGGACAAGCGGGCGCTCTTCACCGAAGTGGTGACGCGGGACATCCTTGTGCGTATCGCCGAGTACAAGGTCGAGGCGCCGACCGGCGCCACCGTCGAGGAGCGCCTCACGAGCGCTGCGTCCACCATGCTGCACTGGGGTCTCGATACCGAGAGGATCGGACTGATGCGGCTCGCCATCGCGGAGGCGCGCCGCTTCCCGGATCTGGCTGCCACAGTCAACCGAAGGGCGCGCGAGCTCAGCACCGAGCTGGGGGTTCACCTCCTGCGCAACCTGACGCAGTCGGACGAACTCGGGACGTTGCCGGCCTTCGCGCCGGAGCACCTTGCGACCACGGCGCGGCTGTTCCTCGATCTCGTCGCGGTGCCGATGCTGCTCAGGGCGCTGTATGAGGTGGACCTCAAGGTGCTTGACCCGGAGATCGACGCGCACGTGGCGCGCGCGGTTGCGTTCTTTCTCGCGGCCTGCCGCAACGGATGGGTCGAGGCTCACGCGCGATAAATACCGTCATCTCGACACAGTGAAGCGAGGCCGCATGCCGCGCGAGGTCGATCATCCCGGCGCGCGCTCGACGGCGTGACGCAGCCAGACCATCCCGCCCTCGAGCGTTTCGCAGTGGGTCAGCCGCAGCGACTGCCCGGCGCCCGGGCGATCGCCGTCCGGCCCGTGATAGTCGACGATGCTTTGCGTGCCGGCCACGCCGTCGACGGCCGGGTGGATCAGCGTGCTGAACTCGTCGATCAGCCCATGCTTGAGGAAGGCGCCGTTGATGCCGCCGCCACCTTCCAGCAGCAGCGTCTTGGCGCCGAACAGGTCCGCAAGCTGCGCCATCGCGCCGGTCAGGTCATCGCCCTTCGGTCCGGCAAAGATGTAGGACACGCCGTCCTCGCGCAGTTCGGCGAGATGGGCATCGGAGACCTGCTCGCCCAGCACCGCAACGGCGTGATCGCCGCCGACATTGTCTTTCCCGAAATGCACACGGCCCGACGGATCGATGCCGACCGCGAGCTTGCGGCCGTTGCGGTTAGCGACATGCGCCTCGCGCGGCAGCTTCGGCGCATCGGCGATCTGCCGCTCGGATCCCTTGGCCATCTCGCTCATGGTGACGCGGCCGATGATCCATCCGTCGGCATCGAAGTCGTCGTGGATCCGTTCATAGTGGGAGCGCAGCACTTCGGCGGAGATGCCCGCGGCCGGCTTGGTGAAGCGGCTCGGATGAAGCTTGCCGTCGATGGACGTGCCCATATGGCAGATGATGTGGGGTCGCATGAGTGTACTCTTCAGTGGAACGTTGCAATGACGAGCCGCTGTCGCGGATTGGGGGCCACGGTCTCATCTAGAGGGCCGCTGGTCTATTCTCAACTTCACTAACGGGGCGGTGCTTCAACCTTGCGGCGCAGTGCTTTACGTCCTCAAAATCCGCCACGCCGCTTTCCTCTCGAACGTGCGCGCCAGATCCCGGCGAGGACACACTTGCGGCGTGATCGCGTGATATATCCTTAGCAAACACGTACTTCTTCAACCTGCCAGCCTCGCGCATTGAGGACGCCCAGCAAGTCATTCCTGCAAGGAGGACGGAACTGGTTTCGCTCAGGACCCCGCTGACGTTCCTCGTGATCTCGCTGGGCGCTATTGCCGCGGTGTGGTGGTGGCTGGGTATACCAGCCAACTTGGCGTACGCACCGATCGATCCAAATCATAAAGTACAATGCATCTCATACGCTCCCTTCCGTAACAATCAGACGTCGCTTTCGTCGGCGACGCAGGTGTCGCGGGAGCAGATCGCGGAAGATCTCGCCCAGCTTGCGAAGATAACCGACTGCATCCGTACCTATGCGACCGATCTTGGTCTCGATCAAATTCCCGAGCTTGCGGCCGAGGCGGGGCTGAAAGTCATTCAGGGCATTTTTCTTGATAGGGACCGGCAGAAGAATTCAACTCAGATATCAACGGGGATACGTCTCGCCAGGAAATATCCGGAAACCATCATCGCGCTCGTGGTCGGCAACGAGGTCTTGTTGCGTAAAGAAATGACAGCTTCCGACCTCGCCGCCACGATCCGCTCGATCAAGGCGCAGGTCGCTGTGCCCGTCACCTATGCCGACGTTTGGGAGTTCTGGCTGAGCAATCGCGAACTTTACGACGCCGTCGATTTCGTCACGATTCACATCCTGCCATATTGGGAAAATGTTCCAGTCCGGGCGGAATTTGCTGCCGCTCACGCTGACACGATTCGCCGGCAGATAGCGTCGGTTTTTCCGGGCAAGGAAATCGTGATCGGAGAAATCGGCTGGCCGAGCGAGGGGCGAATGCGCGAGTCAGCTCTACCGTCGCGCATCAATCAGGCGCGGGTGGTCTCGGAGGTCCTCGACCTTGCTCGGCGCGAGCATTTCCGCGTCAATCTGTTCGAGGCCTATGATGAATCGTGGAAGCGAGAGATCGAGGGTACGATCGGCGGATCTTGGGGCTTGTTCGATTCCGAGCAGCGCAGGCTGAAATATCCGCCCGGCGTCCCCATCAGCAACTTTCCGCTCTGGAAGCTGCAAATGTGCAGCGGAATGGCGCTTGCGATCCTGGTATTCGCTGCGGCGTGGCCGACTTTACGGCGCAAGCCCAGGGAGTCCGGGTTCGTCTTGTGGTTTGCGGTGGGAATATCGGCGACCACAGCCGGAATCCTGTTTGGGGTAGCCGCTCAAAAAATGTTCTATGAGAGTTACGGAGCGGGTGGCTGGCTTCTGTGGGGCTCACTTCTGGCGGCGGCGACTGCTTCGCCGGTGCTTGGCGCCAACGCCCTTATGTCGGGTCGCGCATCCCCCAGCTTTTTGGAATTGTTGGGTCCGAAGGGCTACCAGACTGAATCGGCGCTGGCGACCATGCACGGATTGGTCTTGATCGTAACCTGCGTGATCGGTACGGCGACCGCAGTCGGTCTTGTGTTTGACCCGCGCTTCATTGATTTTCCTTTTGCGGCTCTCACCATGGCGGCGGTGCCTTTTGCGGCTACGACGCTGCTCAATCCTCCCAAGAAAGGAATCCGCCTTATGGCGGAATCGCTATTCGCGGGCATTTTTTTTGTAGCGGCGATCTATATAGGGTTCAACGAAGGGCCGGCCAACTGGCAGTCGCTGTGGACTTGCGCGGCCTTCATGCTGCTTGCGGTTACGCTGTGGCGGGCGCGTGCCTGAGAATGGCAAAACGGTCCGATGATGGCCGAGCCGGACAACTTGCTGCCTTGCCCCCGGAACACGCTCAATCCCCCTGCCTGGAAAAAAACAGTCCACCCCAAACCAAATGCGCGAGCAAATACACAAACCTAAGAAGGTAACTACGCCTTGTGCATCGCAGAGCTGGGGAGTTCTGTTATGGCTAAACCTCCGATGCCTGCTTCAGCCGCTGACCGAGCCGCGTGGCGAGCGGATGCCATGTTCATGCAGGCGATAGAGCATATCAACCGAATTTACGACACGCGTATTCTTTACGTCTACGGGCTCGGGCTTGTTGCGACCGCTGTTTCAGATTTGTTCAACCACTTTTTGCATTTGAGGCCCGCCCCCGTGCCCGAGAAGGATACAGGGGAAATGGTATTCAAGGCCGTGGGGTTATTGGAAAAGCTTCCGGAGGTTGGGGAGGTCCTTGCAATACCCCTGGAGGTCGCCGAAGGGGCCTACGATCTGGCCAAGAAAATCTCTCCCAATTCGTCGTCTCCAGCTGCGGATATCGAGCTCGATGAGACCTTGAAGCACGAGGAGATGGCCATCCCGCTATTCCAGCGAATTCTATGGAAGCGCTGGGACTTAGAGCAGCAGAAGTCCGATGCAATTGACCAGTTTAACGCAGCTATGATCGAGAAATCGCAGGACAGCAAATTCTCTGGAACGCCACTCCTTTTGGCGAAGGAGATGTTCGGGGAAGCACCTGCGAAGCTGAATAGAGATGCAATCTATAAACTGTTTCTGCAGGAGCGAGATCGAGTATTCAAAAACGTTATCATGCAATACGTCAAAAAGTACGTGTCGATATTTCGAACAGAGAAGCAGTTTAGGCCAAGCGGGCCCACCAACGAGATGGTGTATTACAGTCTCCGAGGGGGATTAAATGATGCCCAATGGCGATTTATCTACAGCCGATTTGGTAAGCAACCCGATCTGAAAGTGAAATTGGCGATCCTCGTCCGTATGTACGGTTTGTCGCTCCCAACATCCAAAGTTTCAAAAGATGCTTACAATTTTAGCCCTGCTCCCGACCCGATCCTCACCGACCTGAGTGATCTTTGGAAGCTATGGGGTGCCAAGCTCGTTGTTTGGCAACAGACTTGGTATGGCTCAAACTCAGTTTCGGAGTGGTAGAAACAAAATCAGTTCGCGGCATTGTCGGGGCCGATGACCGGGATGGCAGCAAACCCGACGTGCGCCAGTCGTCAATTCCTCGCGCGATCTGACCAGTCGCCCACCTGTACAGTTTCAGCACCTACCGACCTCCCTGCATGGGTCTGCGGACAATGGCGATGTCCGGAAAGCTGTTCCATGCATCCGACTGATGCTCGCCTGTTTAGGCGCGCCCATGCCACTGAGTTGCCCGACGGCGCAAGTGTCCGTCGCAAAAATATTTCTGTTTTTCAGAATAGCAACTCAGTGTATGAATCGCCCGTCTCACCCGCTTGAGGGGCGCTTCGCGATCGTCACGAGTGTTGGGTCGAGATGCGGTGGACGCCGATGTCGCGGCTGACGAGCGTGGCAGATGGCGGACGGTGAAGTCGTGCAGGCCTGACGCCCTAGTGGCAGGTGTCTCATCAGCAGGAGGCCAAGCCTCTCGCCGATGACGGTGACAACAAAGCCCAGTCTCGCCGGGGAGAGCACGTATAAGCCGTAAACCATCGCGCAGGGAAAGCCGGAGTGTTTTCCGGTTTCACCTGTGGTCCTACCTCCCGAGCTTTCCATTTGCTCGGGACCCATGGGTGCGATCGGCACCCGGCTTTCCCTGCGCCCTCTGATCCTCAGAGTGGCGAAGATGGCACCAAACCTCGGACGCATCGCGCCGCGAGAATGCGAGCGTATGACTCACAAGCGGTGCGACACACTCGATGTCGTCCTGGCGAAAGCCAGGACCCATTACCCCAAATGCTCACTGTTGAGCGACGCTGGGGCCACGTTCCCGTTCACAATCAAATGCGATGGTTATGGGTCTGGCTTTCGCCGGGACGACAGCGGTGGATGTGGTGCAACGTCGGCTCAGGCCTTCGCCGGAACGACGAGGCGGAGAGAGCCATCCCCGCATGCCGCGGCCGCAGGGCCGTTTGAGCGGCGCCCGGAGGCATCGTTCGGGCTACCCTTTGTCAGTCCGATCTTCTATGGTGCCCGCTCGGTTCGCAGGCGGCGAACATGATAATTCCATGATATCAAAGGCTTATGGCTCGGATAAAAGCCTTTGGAGGGCAGTTTGACGCGGTATATTTCGACTAGGGGCGAAGCCCCGAGTTTAGGCTTCTGCGATGTGATGCTGACCGGGCTCGCCCGGGACGGCGGGCTTTACGTGCCCGAGACCTGGCCGCAGCTCACAACCGAGACCATCGCCGCCTTCTTCGGCAGGCCCTATTGGGAGGTCGCGGTCGAAATCATCCGTCCGTTTGCCGCCGGCGAGATTTCGGATGCCGATCTCGGCCGCATGGCGAACGAGGCTTACGCCACCTTCCGCCACCCCGCGGTGGTGCCGCTTGACCAGATCGGGCCGAACCATTTCCTGCTCGAGCTGTTCCACGGACCGACGCTGGCGTTCAAGGACGTCGCGATGCAGCTGATCTCGCGGCTGATGGATCACGTGCTCGCCAAGCGCGCGGAGCGCACCACCATCGTGGTCGCGACCTCGGGCGACACCGGCGGCGCCGCCGTCGAGGCATTTGCCGGTCTCGACAATGTCGACCTCGTCGTGCTGTTCCCGAACGGGCGCATCTCCGACGTGCAGCGGCGCATGATGACGACGACGGGCGCCGCCAACGTGCACGCGCTCGCGATCGAGGGCACCTTCGACGATTGCCAGGCGATCGTGAAGGCGATGTTCAACAATCACCGCTTCCGCGACGCGGTGGCGCTGTCGGGCGTCAATTCGATCAACTGGGCGCGCATCGTGGCGCAGGTGGTCTACTACTTCACCTCGGCGGTCGCGCTCGGCTCGCCGCAGCGTACGGTCGACTTCACCGTGCCGACCGGCAATTTCGGCGACATCTTCGCCGGCTATGTGGCGAAGCGGATGGGACTGCCGATCCGCTGGCTGCGCATCGCCGCCAACGTCAACGACATCCTGCCGCGCACGCTGAAGACGGGCAATTATGAGGTGCGCGAGGTTCACGCCACGACGTCGCCGTCGATGGACATCCAGGTGTCCTCGAATTTCGAGCGGCTGCTGTTCGAGGCGAGCGGCCGCGACGCCGACAGCGTTCGGCGCCTGATGGCCTCGCTCAAGCAGTCCGGCCGTTTCGTGCTGCCGGATGCGACGCTTGCCGCCGTGCGCCGCGATTTCGACGCGGGCCGCGCCGACGAAACCGAGACGGCGGCGGCGATCCGCGCCGCCTGGCGCGAGGCGGGCGATCTGGTCGATCCCCACACCGCGGTCGCGCTTGCGGTCGCCGACCGCGACACCTCGGACTCGAATATCCCGAACATCGTGCTGTCGACCGCGCATGCGGCGAAATTCCCCGACGCGGTCGAGGCCGCCTGTGGGGTGCGCCCGCATCTGCCGGCCTGGCTCGGCGGCCTGATGACCAAACCCGAACAGATGACTGTCATGAAGAACGATGCCGCCGAGGTCGAGCGCTTCGTGCTGTCGGTCAGCCGTGCCGCCAAGCAGGGAGCTATCGGATGAGCGTTGAAGTCACCAAACTTCCGAGCGGCCTGACCATCGTCACCGACACCATGCCGCATCTGGAAACCGCCTCGCTCGGCGTGTGGGCCGGCGTCGGCGGTCGCGACGAGAAGCCGAACGAGCACGGCATCTCGCATCTGCTCGAGCACATGGCGTTCAAGGGCACCGCACGGCGCTCCTCGCGCGAGATCGTCGAGGAGATCGAGGCGGTCGGTGGCGACCTCAATGCCGGGACCTCGACCGAGACCACCGCCTATTATGCGAGGGTGATGAAGGCCGACGTGCCGCTGGCGCTCGACGTGCTCGCCGACATTCTCGCCAACCCGTCCTTCGTGCCTGATGAGCTCGAGCGCGAGAAGAGCGTGATCGTGCAGGAGATCGGTGCGGCGCAGGATACGCCCGACGATGTCGTGTTCGAGCACCTCAACGAGCTCTGCTATCCGGACCAGCCGATGGGCCGCTCGCTGCTCGGAACCGCCAAGACGCTGAAGAGCTTCAACCGCGACATGCTGCGCGGCTATCTCTCCACGCATTACCGCGCGCCCGACATGGTGGTGGCCGCCGCCGGCGCCGTCGACCACAAGCGCATCGTCGAGGACGTCGCGCAGAAGTTCGCCGGCTTCGACGCCACGCCGGCACCGAAGCCGCAGGCGGCGATGTTCGGCAAGGGCGGATCGCGCGTGGTGCATCGCGAGCTCGAGCAGGCACATCTGACGCTGGCGCTCGAGGGCGTGCCGCAGACCGACCTGTCGCTGTTCTCGCTGCAGGTGTTCACCAACGTGTTGGGCGGCGGGATGTCGTCGCGGCTGTTCCAGGAGGTACGTGAGAAGCGCGGGCTGTGCTACTCGATCTATACGTTCCACGCGCCCTACACCGACACCGGCTTCTTCGGCCTCTACACCGGGACCGATCCCGCCGACGCGCCTGAAATGATGGAGGTCGTCGTCGACGTCATCAACGACGCCGTGGAGACGTTGACCGAGGCCGAGGTGGCGCGCGCCAAGGCGCAGATGAAGGCCGGCCTGCTGATGGCGCTGGAAAGCTGCTCGGCCCGGGCCGAACAATTGGCCCGCCATGTGCTGGCCTATGGCCGGCCGCAGACCGTAGAGGAGCTGGTGACGCGGATCGATGCCGTCAGCGTCGAATCGACCCGCAACGCGGCCCGCGCGCTGCTGTCGCGCAGCCGCCCTGCGGTTGTTGCATTGGGCAGCGGCAGGGGTCTGGACACGGCGGTATCTTTCGCGGAAGGATTGACGAAGTCGAAGGCAAAGACGCTGCTACATTAGGGATTCGGTCCACTTCGCTCCGCTCTTGCGGGGAGAGGTCGAAGCCGAAGGCTTCGGGTGAGGAGGGTCCATCCGCAAATTGCGTCTGCGGAGATGGCCCCTCAGCCCAACCCTCTCCCCGCAAGAGCGGGGCGAGGGAGAAGAGGTGGTCCGGCGGGGGAGTATTGGGCCATGGCCCTGTTTCGTTTGCCATCCAGCGGGCCGGCCGCGCTGATGCCGCGCGGCCACGGGCTGCTGCTGCGGGCGCCGCAGATGTCGGATTTCCCGCAATGGGCGCAATTGCGGGAATTCAGCCGGGCCTATCTGACGCCCTGGGAGCCGATCTGGCCCTCCGACGATCTGACCCGTTCGGGCTTTCGCCGCCGGCTGCGCCGCTACGCCGAGGACATCGCCGCCGACCGCTCCTACCCGTTCATCATCTTCCGCGAATCGGACGGGGTGATGATCGGCGGCATCACGCTTGCCAATGTCCGCCGCGGCATCGTCCAGGCCGGGACTATCGGCTATTGGGTCGGCCAGCCCTATGCGCACCGCGGCTACATGACCACCGCGCTGCGGGTGCTGCTGCCGTCGCTGTTCGGCGAGCTCAACCTGCACCGCATCGAGGCGGCCTGCATCCCCTCCAACGCGCCGTCGATCCGGGTGCTGGAGAAGTGCGGCTTCACCCGCGAGGGCCTGGCGCGGCGCTATCTGTGCATCAACGGGATCTGGCAGGACCACCTGCTGTTCGGCCTGCTGCACGAGGATTTCCGCGGTTGATATCAGCCTTTTGGCTGATGCCGCGGCCGTCCCGGCGCCTCTCAAGATGCCTTGGGTTCGCCGCCATTGCCTTGCTATAACGCCGCGCAACAGGAACCCCGGTTGGAGGCATTGAGGATATCGATGGGTGACAGGGTGATCAGGCTCGCGATCGCGGCGGCGGTATCGATTGGTCTCGGTGTAACCCTGCTGCCCCCGGCGTCGTCGGCGCAGTCCCTGAGCGACCGCTTCAAGAGCCTGTTCGGCGGCGGCTCGTCGGACTCCAAGCCGGCCACGCCTGCCGCACCGCCCGCGCTCAATGAAAACGATGCCGAACTGACCTGCCCGCCGGTCCAGATTCGCTCAGGCGCCTCCACCTATGCGGTGGCCGCGCCCGGCAAGCAGCCGATTGGCAACGACATCAAGTTCCTGGCCTCGATCTCGCGCATGGCGCGGCAGTGCAGCCTGGACAATGGTCAGATCACCGCGAAGATCGGCATCCAGGGGCGGGTGATCGTCGGACCTTCGGGCGCGCCGCCGACCGTCGAGGTGCCGCTGCGCGTCGCCGTGGTGCAAGGCGGCGTCGGCGAGAAGACGATCATGACCAAGGCTTACACGACCACGGTCCAGATCGACGAGACCGGCAGCGTGCCGTTCAGCCTGGTTGCGGAGGATGTCGTCTATCCGGCGCCGTCGCCTGCGGACAACGACAACTACGTCTTCTATATCGGCTTCGACCCGCAGGCCTTGAAGCCGGAGCCCAAGCGGCGCGGCCACAAGAAGAGGTAATGCGCCGCGGCCGAGAGCTGATCGCGCAAACAAAAAAGCCGGCGCGATCATCTCGCGCCGGCTGTTTGTCGTGAATCGGGGCGGCTTCAGTTCAGCTTGGAGCGGACTTCCGCGATGCCCTTGCTGACGAGGTCGTCGGCGACCGAGCCCTTGACCGACTGCGACAGGATGGTCGAGGCGGCGGTGACCGCAGCGTTCGCTGCGGCGGCGCGGACATCGGCCAGGGCCTGAGCCTCGGCCTGGGCGATCTTGTTCTCGGCGGTCTTGGTCCGCCGCGCAACAAAATCTTCCATCTTGGTCTTGGCCTCGGCCGCGATTCGCTCGGCTTCGGCCTTGGCGCTGGAGATTATCTCCTCGGCCTCGCGCTCCGCGCTGGTCCGGCGGGCCTTGTACTCGCCGAGCAGCTTGGCGGCCTCCTCCTTCAGACGGCGGGCGTCTTCGAGCTCGGCCTTGATGCGTTCGGCGCGGTGGTCGAGCGCCGTCAGCAGTGTGCGATGGACACCGAAATAGCCGAACACGATCATCATGATGACGAACGCGACCGCAACCCAGGTTTCCGGTTCGTAGAGCATCGGTCTATCCCTTCAGCGAAGCGTCGACGGCGCTGTTGACCGCATTCGCGTCCGGCGTCATGCCGGCCAGCCGCTGGACGATGGCGCCTGCCGCATCCGCCGCAATCCCGCGGACGTTGCTCATGGCGCTCGCCCGGGTCGCCGCGATCTGCTTCTCGGCGTCGGCAAGCTTCACCGCCAGTTTGCCTTCCAGCGCCTTGCGTTCGGCTTCGGAGGCCGCGTTCAGCTTTTCGCGGGTCTCGTTGCCGATCGCCTGCGCGCGGGCGCGAGCGTTGGCCAGTTCGCTCTCATAGGCCTTCAGCGCAGCGTCGGACTCGTCCTTCAGCTTCTGCGCCGCGGCCAGGTCGCCCTCGATCTTGTTCTGGCGTGCATCGATCGTCCCGCCGACGCGCGGCAGGGCGATACGCGACACGATCAGATAGAGCGCGACGAATGCGATCGCCAGCGACACCAACTGCGAGGGGAAATTGGAGGTATCGAAGGGCGGAAAAGCTCCGCCGTGATGTCCGCCATCGGCCTCGGTGTGGGCGCCGGCATTCTGGCCTTTTGCCTCGCCATGACTCTCAGCCATGGTGTTCTCCTGTAGCTGTCATGCGCGCCGCCCGAAGGCGGCGCGAAGGGGTGCCGCTCAGAGCGGAACGAACAGCAGAAGCAGCGCGATCAGCAGCGAGAAGATGCCGAGCGCTTCGGTCACGGCGAAGCCGAAGATCAGGTTGCCGAACTGGCCCTGCGCGGCCGACGGGTTGCGGACAGCAGCGGCGAGGTAGTTGCCGAAGATGATGCCCACACCGACGCCCGCACCGCCCATGCCGATGCACGCGATGCCCGCGCCGATAAGTTTAGCTGCTGCCGGTTCCATTTGTAGCTCCTTGAGGAAAGATAGACAGATTGGTGGGTGGAGATTCCCCGGACCGCTTAGTGTCCCGGATGAATGGCGTCGTTGAGGTAGATGACGGTCAGGATCGCGAACACGTAGGCCTGCAGGAACGCGACCAGGATTTCGAGGGCGTACAGCGCAATCGTGAGTGCGAGCGGCAGCACGCCGCCGACCCAGCCGAGCGCGCCCAGCGAGAAGCCGAGCATCGCGACGAAGCCCGCGAACACCTTCAACGCGATGTGGCCGGCCAGCATGTTGGCGAACAGTCGCACGCTGTGCGAGACCGGCCGCAGGAAGAACGACAGGACCTCGATGAATATGACCAGCGGCAGGATGTAGATCGGGATGCCGGAGGGAACGAAGATCTTGAAGAATTTCAGGCCGTTCTTGTAGAGGCCGTAGATCAGGACCGTGAGGAACACCATGATCGCCAGCGCAAAGGTGACGATCAGGTGGCTCGCGACCGTGAAGCTGTAGGGGATGATGCCGACCAGGTTCGAGACGCAGAGGAACATGAAGATCGAGAAGATCAGCGGGAAGAACTTCATGCCTTCCGCGCCGGCATTGCCGCGGATGGTCGAGGCGACGAATTCGTAGGAAATTTCGGCTATCGACTGCAGCCGTCCCGGAACCATCTCGCGGCCGGTTGCCAGCATCAGCAGCACGGTCAAGAGAACCGCGATGAACATAAAGAGGGACGAATTGGTGAAGGCGATCGCGTGATTGCCGATGTGGCCGAGCGTGAAGAGGGGCTCGATGTTGAACTGATGGATCGGGTCGATTTTCATCCGCGCGGCTCTTGGTCCACCGGCCATCCTGCCGGTTATCGAATTTCAAATGTCATGACTTCCCGCCAGCGCTCAACGCTTGCCCGAGGCCACGCCCGCAGACCTCACCACGTTGACCACGCCGGCGACGAAGCCGAGCAGCATGAACACGATGAAGCCGAATGGCGATGTCGACAGCCAATGGTCGATTCCCCAGCCAATCGCCGCCCCGACGACAACGCCCGCGATCAGCTCCGAGGAAAGACGAAAACCGAGCGCCATCGCCGAAGCTCTGGCCGCACTGTCCCCGCCTTCAGTACCGGATTGATCAGTCTTGCTCTTCCGGCTGTCACGAATTTCAGACAACCGTTGATCGAGACTTCCGAGCCTTGCGGAAAGCGCAGCTTCGTCGGGAGGCGATTGATCGCGATTTCCATTTGCGCCGTGGTTAGTGTTCTCAGCCATGCTGCAAACACTAACCGATGCCGCGGATGATGGAAATTGCGCCCGTCCCCGTCAAAAGCCGCGCGGACCATACTTACCGCGTCTAATCAAGTCAAGATTGCGTCGTCACGGGTTATTGCTTTGATTTCACTGGATTTATTGGAAGATATTCACGGTCAGAGTGACGCAGTGATCGCAGCGCAACAGCTTGTATGCAATGAAACGATCTTGTGCCGGTTTCGCCGCTCTGTTGGGATGGCCGAAACTCTCCTCCTCGTTCGCAGCCGGGAATCCGCATGCCACGCCAGATCGACTACTACTTCTCGCTGCAATCGCCGTGGGCCTATATCGGCCATCGGCCGTTCGTTGAGCTCGTAAGTGCCTATAATCTCAAGGTAAATTATCGGCCAGTCTTGCTGATCGACCTGTTCTCGGAGACCGGCGGGCTGCCGCTCGCCCAGCGCCATCCGGTACGCCAGCGCTACCGGATGATCGAGCTGCAGCGCTGGCGCGACAAGCGCGGGCTGAATTTCCATCTGCAGCCGGCGAACTGGCCGTTCAATCCACGCCTGGCCGATGGCGTCGTGATCGCGGCGCTCGAAGTTGGCCTTGATCCCCAACCTTATCTGCAGAGGGCCTATCCCGCCGTCTGGGAGCTCCAGCTCAATCTTGCCGATCCTGCGACTCTGGTGAAACTCGCCGATGATGCCGGCCTGCCCGGCCAACAGCTCGTGGAGCGTGCCGGCACGGAGGCGATCAGCGCGGCCTATGAGCAGAATCGGCAGGATGCGCTGAGCGCCGATGTCTTCGGCTCGCCGGGCTATGTGCTCGACGGCGAAGTGTTCTGGGGGCAGGACCGGATCGAATTGCTCGAAGACGCGTTGAAGTCAGGCCGCAGGCCCTATAGCTCAAACGTTGAGGCATGATCCGCAAGAATGGGCACCGGTTTTTCGAAAGGACCATGCCAAAGGACCGCAGGATCAGGTTGAGGCGGAGCAAGCCATGCCCATAGCGACGTCTTCCTGGAAATTATCCATCGCGATTGCGTCTGCCGCATTGCTCCTTGGCAGCGCGGCGGCTGCGCAGCCGGCTGCGGCGCCCGACACCGAGAACGGCCGCTACGCGCTGTCTCCGGCGGCTGACGGCTTCCTGCGGCTCGACACGCGCACCGGTGCGGTGTCGACCTGCACCAATTCCAGCGACGGCTGGGCCTGCTATGCGGTGCCGGACGAGCGCGCCGCGATGGATGCCGAAATCGGGCGGCTGCAGGCCGACAATGAGAAACTGAAGGCCGAGCTAGCGGCGCGCGAACCGACCACATCAGGCAAGACCGACGAGGCGTTGCCGAAGTCGGAGTCGCAGAAGGCGGAGCCGAAGACGGCCGAGGGCGAGCGCAAGATCGAGATTCCGCTGCCGAGCGATCGCGACATGGATCGCGTGATGTCGTTCCTGGAGCGCGCGTGGCGGAGGCTGATCGAGATGGCCAACCGCGTGCAGCGCGACGCCAACGGCGGCAAGATTTGACGTGCCGTCTTCGCGGCTTCGGGACGACGGATTGAAGGAGTGCCGATGACCCCCTCAAAAGTGGCCACGCGTTCGACGTCATCTGCCGTCGCCGCGACAAGCATCGTCTCGTCGCGTCTGACGGTCGAGACGTCGCGCCCGGGCTTCACGGATATTACGACGGAGGCGGCCAAATTCCTGCGCGAGGCGCACGCCGGCGAGGGCGCGTTGACGCTGTTCATCCGTCACACCTCGGCGTCGCTGACGATCCAGGAGAACGCCGATCCCACCGTGCTGACCGATCTGATGACGGCGCTTGATCGCGCCGCACCCGAAGACGGCGGCTGGCGTCACGACACCGAAGGTCCCGACGACATGCCGGCGCACATCAAGACCATGCTGACGGGTACCTCGCTGCAGATCCCCGTGCTCGATGGCGAGATGGCGCTCGGCACCTGGCAGGGTATCTATTTGATCGAGCACCGCGCGCGCCCGCACCGGCGCGAGATCGTCCTGCAGTTCATCGGCGCCACACGTGCATGATGCCGCCAGACCGCGACGCATCGCGCCGCAAATGACATCGGCCGCGGATTGCTCCGCGGCCGATGCGTTTGGATCGTGACGTCGATCGATCAGGTCTTGGTGATGTCGACGTCCTTGGTCTCGGGCAGGAACAGGAAGCCGATCACAAGGCTCATCAGAGCGACGCCGACCGGGTACCAGAGACCGGAATAGATATTACCGGTCGCCGCCGCGATCGCGAACGCAGTGGCCGGCAGGAAGCCGCCGAACCAGCCGTTGCCAATGTGGTACGGCAGCGACATGCCGCTGTAGCGGATACGGCTCGGGAACAGCTCGACCAGCCAGGCTGCGATCGGCGCGTAGACCAATGTCACGTAGATCACGAGAATCCAGAGCAGAACCGTGGTCATGACGTAGTTGATCTCGTTTGGATCCGCCGAAGCCGGATAGCCGTGCGCCTTGATCGCGGCCGACAGGGTCTTGGCGAAGTCGGGACTTTCCGCCGCGAGCACCTGATCGCCGATCTTGACCTTCGCTTTGGTGCCGGCCGGGGCGGCTTCATTGTTATAGTTCACCGAGAGGTTGACCAACGCCGACTTGGCGACGTCGCAGCTGGTCGTGAACTTTTCCGTACCGGTTGCCTTGAACTGGAAGGAGCATTCATTCGGGTCGGCGATGACCGTCACCGGCGAAGAGGCGAGGGCCTGTTCCAGCTTCGGATTGGCGAAATGGGTGATCGCCTTGAAGATCGGGAAGTAGGTCAGCGCCGCGAGCAGGAAGCCGGCCAGGATGATCGGCTTTCGGCCGATCTTGTCGGAGAGCCAGCCGAACAGAACAAAGCCCGGCGTGCCCAGCGCCAACGCGACCACGATCATGATTTGCGCGGGAACGGCAGGCACCTTGATGGTCTGGGTCAGGAAGAACAGCGCATAGAACTGTCCGCCGTACCACACCACGGCTTCACCAGCGGTGGCGCCGAGCAGCGCGAAGATCGCGACCTTGGCATTGGACCATTCGCCGAAGGCCTCGGTCAACGGTCGCCTCGAGGTCTTGCCTTCCTCCTTCATGCGCTGGAACACCGGCGACTCGTTCAAGCTCAGCCGGATCCAGATCGACACGACCAGCAGGATGCCGGACAACAGGAACGGCACGCGCCAGCCCCAATCGCCAAACGGCCCTTCGCCCATCCACGAGCGGATGCCCAGGATGAGCAACAGCGCGAGGAACAGACCGAGGGTCGCGGTCGTCTGGATCCAGGACGTATAGTAGCCCCGCTTACCCGCCGGAGCGTGTTCGGCCACATACGTTGCCGCGCCGCCATACTCGCCGCCGAGCGCGAGACCCTGAATGAGGCGAAGCGCAATCAGGACGATCGGAGCCGCGATACCCCAGGTGGCGTAGCCGGGGAGCAAGCCGATGAAGAAGGTGCCGACGCCCATCAGGGTCATCGTGACGAGGAACGTGTACTTGCGGCCGATCATGTCGCCGAGACGGCCGAAAATCAGCGCACCAAACGGGCGAACGGCGAAACCTGCCGCGAACGCGAGCAACGCGAAGATGAACCCGACATTCGGAGGCACGTTCGAGAAGAAGTACTTCGCCAGGAACGCGCCGAGAGTTCCGTAGATATAGAAGTCGTACCATTCAAATACGGTGCCGAGCGAAGAAGCGAAAATGACCTTCCTTTCCTCGGCGGTCATCCCACCTGTACGGGCGCTTCCGCCCGCGGTTGCAGCCATCGTCATTCGTTTGCTCCCCAGTGCTTATACGATCCTTTCCCACACGCCCGGCCGTGCCGGATCGAATATGGGGGACTGAGCCGAAGGTAACATCGCAGTGAAACCCGCCCAAATAAGACTTTTGGCTTTTGCACGCCTACGTCTTATCTTCCGGATAGTGAATGGGATGAAACGCTGCCGCATCTATTGCAGCGCACAAGCTACGGGTTAACCGCGTTGGCATCTGGCATTATCGAGCACTTGCGTGATACTGCCGCGCGGGAGACAACCGAGGTGCGCGGGTTGGCCAACACCCGCTTGTGGGATTGAGATGACTGCTGTTGCCAATTCTCATCTTGTCATCGCCGACGACCATCCGCTGTTCCGCGATGCGTTGCGTCAGGCGGTGTCGAGTGTCGTGAGTTCGGCCATGATCAGCGAGGCTGGATCGTTCGAGGATCTGACCGCGCTCCTGGAGCGCGACTCCGACGTCGACCTGATCCTGCTCGATCTGACGATGCCGGGGATCAGCGGCTTCTCCGGCCTGATCTATCTGCGGGCGCAATATCCGGCGATCCCGGTGGTGATCGTTTCCGCCAGCGACGATGCCGGAACCATTCGCCGTTCGCTCGATTTCGGCGCCTCCGGTTTCATCCCCAAGCGCTTCGGCGTCGAGACGCTGCGTGATGCCATCATGAAGGTGATGGAGGGCGACGTCTGGGTTCCGCCGGACACCGACCTCTCCGCGGCCGGCGATCCCGACATGACGCGGCTGCGCGACCGCCTGGTGACGCTGACCCCGCAACAGGTGCGGGTGCTGATGATGTTGTCGGAGGGGTTGCTGAACAAGCAGATCGCCTACGAACTCGGGGTCTCCGAGGCGACCATCAAGGCGCACGTCTCGGCCATTCTGCAGAAGCTCGGCGTCGAAAGCCGGACGCAAGCCGTGATCGCCGCCGCCAAGATCGCCGGCGGCCAGTGGCGCCAGGGCACGCCGACGACGTAGTCCCGAGCAACTCCAGCTGTGAATGCCGGGCTCGAACCACGGCATTGCGAGCCAATGAGTGGCGCGAATGCGCGCCCGATGGCAGGCGTCCGCGAAGCCATCCAGCTCTCCACTCAAAGTGCGCATCGGTCGAAAACCGAGTATCCTGCCCAGCATCGGCCCGTGAGAGGCCGTGTGCTTTTGGGGAGAACGCCATGATCTCTGCAACTCGTGTCGCCGGATTGTCTCTGGCTGCGGCAATCCTTCTCGGTGCCGGCTCTTTCAACTGCGCTCACGCCAAACCGTTGATGATCGTCGGCCTCGACGAGAAGCTGTTGTGGGACGACGACGGCAAGCCGGTGCTGTCAGCGCCCGGCAAGGATCAAGTGCTGATCGTCGATCTTGCCGATCCCGAGAACCCGAAGATTGCGGCTTCTCTCCCATTGAAGAACTCGGTGGTCGGCCCCCCGGTCAACGTCGCTATCGATCCGACCGGGACAGTGGCGCTGGTCGCGGACTCGGTCGACGTAGTGAGGCAAGGCGACGCTCTGAAGCAGGTGCCGGACAACAAGATCTATGTGATCGATCTCAAGGCGACTCCGCCCAAGCTGGCAGCGACCATTACCGGCGGAAAGCAGCCATCGGGGTTGAGCTTCAGTCCCGATGGCAAGATGGCATTGGTTGCCAACCGCGGGGACAATTCGATCAGCGTACTTTCGGTCAGCGGCACTGACGTCAAGATCACCGACACGATACCGATGCCTGACAGTGTAGCGCATGTCGCGTTCGCGCCAGACGGCAAGCGCGCGCTGGTCGCGCGTTTTCCCGCGCACAAGGTATCGGTGCTCGATATCACCGGCGACAAAGTCACCTACACCAAGATAGACCTGCCGGCCGGCCAATGGCCTTACAACGTCGCAGTGACCCCGAACGGCAAGGTCGCGTTGACGTCGGACAATGGCAACGCAGGCGCGTCGGACGGCAGCGTCGACACGACCAGCGTCATCGATCTCGAAGCGAAGCCGCCGCGCATCATCGATCGCGTGGTGGTCGGCGATGGACCGGAGGGGCTTGCCGTCAGCCCGAAGGGGGATCTCGCAGTCTCGGTGATCCTGCGCGGCTCGAACATGAAGAATGCGTTCTTCCATGAGAAGAACGGCAGCGTCTCGGTCCTGAAGATCGACGGCAAGAAAGTGACCAAGATCCGAGATATCGAAGTCGGCGGACTGCCTGAGGCTGCGGTCTTCACGCCCGACGCAAAATACATCCTGGTCGGGAACTACCTCAACCAGGACTTCTCAATCCTCAAGGTCGACGGAACGAACGTCACCGACACAGGCAAGCGCTTTCAAGTGCCAGGGCACCCGGCGTCGGCCAGAATGGGACCGAATTGAACCAGCGCTTGATGATCTTGCGCTGGAGCATGTGATTCTTGGTTGAGTCGGCCCGTCCGCAGGCTCGCTTCACCTCTCCCGCTTGCGGGCAGGACGAGTTTGTGGGGAGACTGACCGAACCGCAGGCACCGAACCCGCAGCATGACCAGCATATGCGATTGCCCTGCACTTGGGGGAGGGAGCGCAGCGCCCTTTGCGGTGCCAATTCAACCTGATCACATCGCGCTTTAGAGCATGATCCGGAAAAGTGGAAACCGGTTTTCCGAAAAGATCATGCTCAAAGAGAGAGACGAGATCATGATGCGATTCGATCTAATCGCATCATGATCTAGAGCGAGATGCGCGCCCGGATTGCGCCGCTGCGCTCACTCGGCCGCGACCATCTGCTGGGTGCGCCATTGCCCGAGCAGCGCGCGAAGTGAGGCCGGTTTGACCGGCTTGTTCAGCACTGCGATACTCTCCTCGCGCGCCGCGGCGCGCACCGCGGGACTGCGATCGGCGGTGATCAGGATCGCCGGGATGTTGTCACCGAAGCGGCGGCGGATCTCGCGGATCGCCGCGACGCCGTTACCGCGGTCGAGATGGTAGTCGACCAGCACGCCGGTGACGCGCCCGCCCGCGGCCTCGATCGCGCCGATGGCGGCCTCCGAATCGGTCAGCGCGATCACCTCGGCGTCCCACGCCGTCAGCAGCGTCCTCATGCCGTCGAGGATGGCGGGATCGTTCTCGATGCAGACGATCCGCGCGCCGCTCATCGGCGTCTTCGACAGCGGCGTGACGCTGGTGACCGCCGCGGTATAGTTGATCGCGGTCGCGATCGGCACGGTAACCGAGAACACCGAGCCGCCGCTCGTATTGGCATCGATCGCGATGCGGTGGTTGAGCACCCGCGCCAGCCGCTCGACGATCGACAATCCAAGGCCAAGGCCGCGCGCGATCCGCGCGCCCTGTTCGAGGCGATGGAACTCCTTGAAGATCTCGCCGCGCTTCTGCACGGGGATTCCGACGCCGGTGTCGTAGATGCCGATCTGGAGCCGATCGCCGCGGCGGCGGCAGCCGACCAGCACGCGGCCGCGCGGGGTATATTTGATCGCGTTGGAGATGAAGTTCTGCAACAGCCGGCGCAGCAGCGAGCGGTCGGATTCGACCGGCAGCGAGCAGGGGACGAAGCGGAGATCGAGGCTCTTGTCGCGGGCGATCGGCGCGAATTCGATCTCCAGCGACCGCATCAGGTCGGCCATCCTGAAGCTCGAGATCGACGGCGTCATGGCGCCGGCATCGAGCCTGGAGATGTCGAGCAGCGCGCCCAGGATGTCCTCGATCGCCTCGAGTGAATCGTCGATATTCTCGACCAGGCGCGAATCTTCCCCGCCGTTCTGGCGCTCGACCAGGCTCGTCACATAGAGCCGCGCCGCGTTGAGCGGCTGCAGGATGTCGTGGCTGGCGGCGGCGAGGAAGCGTGTCTTGGACGCATTGGCGTCTTCGGCCGCGCTCTTGGCGAGCGCAAGTTCCGAATTCAGCTGGGTCAGCTCCTCGGTACGGTCGCGCACCCGCTTTTCCAGAGTCGCGTTGGCGCGCTCCAGTGCCTCGGCGGCCTCGAAGCTCGGCGTGACATCGGAGAAGGTGATGACGAGCCCGCCGCCCGGCATGCGATTGGTGCGCACCTCGATCACCAGATGGCGATCGGTGAAGCGTTCCAGATAGGGTTCGCCCTCGGTGGTGTAGGCACGCAGCCGCTGCTCCAGCAGGCCGTCGTTGTTGCCGGCCGCCGGCGGGTTGACCGCCCCCATGCATTCGAGGATCTCCGGCAGCGGGATGCCGAGCTGCACCAGATGCGGCGGCAGCGCCAGCAGCTCGCTGAACTGGCGGTTGGAGCAGATCAACTGCAGGTCGGCGTCGAACACGGCGATGCCCTGGCGCACATGGTTGAGCGCGGTCTGCAGGATCTCGCGATTGAAGTGCAGCGCGGCATGGGAGTCGTCGAGCAGCTTCAGCGCGGCCTTGGCCGATACGGTGCGCCGCTGCAGCAGCAGCGACATCACGAGGCGCGACGACGCCGCGCCGATCGACGAGGCGATCAGCCGCTCGGCATACTGCAACAGCTCGAAGTCCGCCGGCGCCGCCGGTTCGAGCACGCCGTTGCGATCGGCAGCGAAGGCGGCGAATGCCTCCCGGGCGCGGTCGGGGCCGAGATACTGCGCCACCGTGCTCTGGATGTCCTGCACCGTCACGGTGCTGCGCCAGCGCCGGAAGGTCGGGGCGATCGGAGCCAGCGCATTGGGCACGAACACGTCGGCCTGCAGCAGCTCGATCGATGACGGCGCGTGCGCCAGCGAGAACAGGACGTAGGTGAGGATGTTCAGCCCGAGGCTCCACAGCACGCCGTGCAGCAGCGGCGGCAGATCGGCGCCGAACAGCGCCTGCGGCCGCAGCGCTTCGATCCCGAACGGCCCGTGCTGCAGCAGCATCAGGCCCGCGGTCGAGGTTTCGAGGAAGCTCGGCACGAACAGCGTGTAGAGCCACATCGCGAAGCCGACCAGCATGCCGGCCATCGCGCCGCGGGCAGTGGCACGGCGCCAGAACAGGCCGCCGAAGAACGCCGGCGCGAGCTGGGCGATTGCGGCAAAGGACAACAGGCCGATTGCGACAAGCTGGGTGTTGCCGAGCGCGCGATAGTAGAAATAGGCCATCACCATGATGGCGAAGATCGAGAAGCGGCGCGCCTTCAGCAGGAAGTCGCCGAAATCCCTCTGGCCGGCACGGGCATCGTCGCTGCGCGGCAGCACCAGCGGCAGCACGATGTCGTTGGAGACCATGATCGACAGCGCGACACATTCGACGATCACCATCGCGGTCGCGGCCGACAGGCCGCCGACGAACACGGCGAGGCTGAGCAGCGGCGAATTGCCCTCGATCGGCAGCGCCAGCACGAACATGTCGGCGTCGACGGCGCCGAACGGGAACACGATCAGGCCCGCGATCGCGATTGGAATGACGAACACGTTGATCGCGATGAGATAGAGCGGGAACAGCCAGCGCGCCCGGCTGACATCGGCGCTGGTCGAATTCTCCACCACGCTGACATGGAACTGGCGCGGCAGTAGCATGACGGCGACGAAGGACAGCAGCGTCATGATCAGGAAGTTGCCGATCGAGGGCACATATTCGATCGCGCGCACCGCCTCCGGCGTCTTCAGGGCGCGCTCGTAGAGCTCGACCGGCGAGAACATCCAGAAGGTGACGAAGGCGCCGGCGGCAATGAAGGCGACCAGCTTGACGATGGATTCGGCGGCGATCGCCAGGATCAGGCCGTGCTGGTGCTCGGTCGCGTCGGTGTGGCGGGTGCCGAACAAGACCGCGAACACCGCCATTGCGAGCGTCACCATCAGCGCGATGTCGCCGATGATCGGAACCTTGGAGAAGGCCTGGTCCTCGCTCAGGATCGTCTCCAGCGAGGAGGCCATCGCCTTCAGCTGCAGCGCGATATAGGGCACCGAGCCGATGATCGCGATCAGCGCCACCGTCGTGGCCACCGCCTGGCTCTTGCCGTAGCGCGCGGCGATGAAGTCGGCGATCGAGGTGATGTTCTGCGACTTGGCCAGCGCGATCACGCGGCGCAGCAGCGGCGTGAACAGCCCGACCATGATGATCGGGCCGACATAGATCGCGAGGAAGTCGACGCTGGTGCGGGTCGCGAAGCCGACCGAGCCGAAGAAGGTCCAGGAGGTGCAGTAGATCGCGAGCGACAGCGGATAGATCCACTGGCTGGCACGGCCGCGCTCGTCGGGCGACATCCTGTCGCCGCGGCTGGCTACGAAGAACAGCAGTCCGATGTACGCGAACGCCGTGACGATCACGCCCCAGTCGTGCAGCATTGGCTGCTCATCTCCCTTCCCGGCCCGGGAAAGGGCCGCGTGCGGGATTATAGACGCAATGGGCCGGCCGCGCACTGCGCGACCGGCCCGATTTCGGGATCAGGACAGGATAGGGTTACTCGGCCGCCAGCGCCTTCTTGCCGAGGGGCAGGCCGAGCCGTTCCCAGACCTGCAGCAGCGCGTCGGCCAGCGCGTCGATCAGGCCGTCGTCATGGTAGGGCGAGGGCGTAATGCGCAGCCGCTCGGTGCCCTTGGCGACCGTCGGATAGTTGATCGGCTGGATGTAGATGCCGTGGTCCTCAAGCAGCAGGTCGGAGGCGCGCTTGCACTTCTCGGGATCGCCGACGAACAGCGGCACGATGTGGGTGCCGCTCGACATCACCGGCAGGCCGGCGGCGGTCAGGATCGCCTTGGTGCGGGCGGCGCGGTCCTGGTGGCGCTCGCGCTCCCAGTTCGAGGTCTTGAGATGGCGGATCGCGGCGGTCGCGGCCGAGCAGATCGCCGGCGGCAGCGCGGTGGTGAAGATGAAGCCGGGCGCGTAGGAGCGCACCGCGTCGATGATCTCGGCCTTGCCGGCGATGTAGCCGCCGAGACAGCCGAAGGCCTTTGCCAGCGTGCCCTCGAGGATATCGATCCGGTGCATCACGCCGTCGCGTTCGGCAATGCCGCCGCCGCGCGGACCGTACATGCCGACGGCGTGAACCTCGTCGACATAGGTCATGGCGCCGTATTTCTCGGCGAGGTCGCAGATTTTGGCGAGCGGAGCGACGTCGCCGTCCATCGAATAAAGGCTCTCGCAGGCGATCAGCTTCGGCCGGGCGGGGCCCGCGGCGATCAGCAGTTCCTCGAGATGCGCGACGTCGTTGTGGCGGAAGATCTGGCGTTCGCAGCCGGCCTGGCGAACGCCCTCGATCATCGAGTTGTGGTTCAGCGCATCCGACAGGATCAGGCAGTTCGGGATCAGCTTTGCGATCGTCGAGATGCCGGTCTGGTTCGAGACATAGCCCGAGGTGAACAGCAGCGCGGCTTCCTTGCCGTGGAGATCGGCGAGCTCAGCCTCGAGCTGCACCAGCGGATGGTGGGTGCCGGCGATGTTGCGGGTGCCACCGGCGCCGGTGCCGACCCGGGTCGCGGTCTCGACCATGGCGCCGACCACTTTCGGGTGCTGGCCCATGCCGAGATAGTCGTTGGAGCACCAGATCACGACATCGCGCTGGCCCTTGGGCGAATGCCATGTCGCGTGCGGGAAGCGGCCCGCGATCCGCTCGAGGTCGGCGAAGACGCGGTAGCGCCGCTCGTCATGCAGGCGGTTGAGGGCGGCGTTGAAGAACTGGCTGTAGTCCATCGGCGAACCTGGAACCTGACCGGAGTTGCTCCTTCTTCTTAGAGCTTTTCCAGCTCCAATGTCCATGCGCTCGCCCACATTTGGCCGCGCGGGCGCATTGGGCAAATTGCCCTAGCGAGCCGGTCAGGCTTGATTTCGATCAAATCGGCGCGATGCGGGGGGCCAATTTGCCCGCATTGCGGGCGCGCTCAGGTGGTGCGGAAGCGCAACACCCCGTCGGCCGCCTCGGCCGTCAGCCGTCCTTCGACCAGCATGTAATTGACGTGGGCGATCAATTCGCCGGCGGCAAAGCCCATCTGGTGAGCGTCCAGCACGTGCTTGTGGAACACCACCGGCACCAGCTCCTTGGAGGTCTGCGGCACCTCGCGGCAGGCGTCCGCGATCAGCCGGCAGCGCTCCTCATGGTGATCGGCGAGCTGCTTGATCCGGGTCTTCAGCCGGTAGAACGGCACGCCATGGCCGGGCAGCACCATCACGTCGTAGGGCAGCGTCGTGGTGAGGCTCGCCAGCGAGGCCAGATATTCGCCGAGCGAATTCTGCTCGGGCTCGACCGCCCAGACGCTGACATTGGGCGAGATCTTGCTCAGCACCTGGTCGGCGGAGAGGAACAGCTTGTCCGCCGCGCAATACAGCGTCACCTGGTCGAGCGCGTGTCCGCCGCCGGTGATCACCTTGAAGCGCCGCGCGCCGATCACGACCTCGTCGTCATGGGTGAGGCGGTGATAGGACGGCGGCAGCACCGACACCCGCTTGAGATAGTCCTGGCCGCGGCCGAGCAGCTTTTCAGTCAGGTCCTCGTCCATGCCGTGGCGACGGAAGAACAGCCGCTGTGCGTTGCGCCGTTCCTCGGTGCCGCGGTTCTGGTGATAGACCGACTGCAGATACTCGACCTGCGACATGAACAGCGGGCAGTTGAAGCGCTCGGTGATCCAGCCGGCGAGACCGACATGATCGGGATGCGAGTGCGTCACGATCAGCCGGGTGACCTTGACGTGCTTGAGCGGTCCCTCGAACAGCGTGGTCCAGGCCGCGATCGATTCCTCGTTGCCGAAGCCGGAGTCCACCATGGTCCAGCCGTCGCCGTCGGCGAGCAGGTAGATGTTCACATGGTTGAGGCGGAACGGCAGCTTCAGCCGCGCCCAGAGCACGCCGGGCGCCACCTCCACGACCTGATCATGGCCGGGATGGTTCTCCCAGGGGTATCGCAATGCCTCTGCCGAGGAGTGGATGCTGTCGATCTTCGAATGCATGCTACCGGCTTAGCGGGACACGGCCGGCCGCGCCAGCCGAAAAATCAGGATGGCGATCCGGGGGAATCGGATGGCAGGAGCCGAAATTCCGTAGATGGGGTAACGGGCCGACGGATATAGCCGCCCGGTCGCGACGGCGCGATGTGGAAGCGCGCTCGCGTGCGGCTTTTCGGGCAGGCGGTCGTCCCTCAAACTGATGGTGTTCAAACGGAGTCGGGCGAGCCCGCTCCAAGCATCATTAAGGGACGACCATGTACCACTATGCAGGAATCGACGTGTCTTTGGAAAGCTCGAGCGTTTGCGTTGTCGATGGCGCGGGCAAGATTTTGCGGGAGGCGAAGGTTGCCAGCGAGCCGGAAGCGCTGATCGCCTGGTTCCGATCGCTGGGCCAGGCGATGGAGCGGATCGGACTGGAGGCCGGTCCGTTGTCGCAATGGCTGTCCACGGCGCTGCGCGCGGCCGGGCTTGCCGTCGAGCTGCTGGAGACCCGGCACGTCCGCGATGCCTTCAAGGCGATGCCGGTGAAGTCGGACCGCAACGATGCCCGCGGCATCGCCCAACTGATGCGGCTCGGCTGGTTCCGGCCGGTCCACTGCAAGTCGATTGAAGCGCAGGAGACGCGGGCGGTTCTGACGGCCCGCAAGCTGCTGCAGTCGAAGCTGCGCGACATCGAGAACAGCGTACGTGGCGTGCTGCGGGGCTTTGGCCTGAAGGTCGGCAAGACCACCGAGCGCACGTTCGCCAACCGGATCCGGGAGCTCGTCGCCGGCCACCCCGGACTTGAGCTGGTGGCGCAGGCCCTGCTCGAAGCCCATGCCGTGTTGCTGCGCGAGTTCAATGGCCTGGACAGACACACCCAGAAGCTCGCCAGATCGCATCCCCCGGCCCGGCTTCTGATGACAACGCCGGCCGTCGGCCCGATCGTGGCGCTCACCTATGCCGCCGCGATCGACGATCCGATCAGGTTCCGTTCCTCGAAGGCGACCGGCGCGCATTTTGGGCTCACCCCGAAGAAGTATCAGTCGGGGCAAACCGACTACACTGCCCGCATCAGCAAGATCGGCGACGCGTCGGTGCGGGAGGCGCTGTACCAGGCCGCCCACGTCATGCTGACCAAGCCGGTCAGGAACTGCTCGGCGCTGAAGAGCTGGGCCATGCGGCTTGCCAAACGTGCGGGCATGCGCAAGGCCAAGGTGGCGCTGGCGCGCAAGCTCGCAGTCATCCTGCATCGGATGCTGGCTGATGCGAAACCCTTCAATCCGATGGCCCACGCAACCTAAGGAAGGAGCCTCAACCGATCTGGGCAGGCCACGACACCAGGCCTTCCCCGAGCGAAGTCCCTTTGCCGGGACGACGGATCCGGTCAGGCCGCCATCCGGGAAGTCGGTTCACAACCACGCTTCCGTAGATTGGCCGGCCGGCTCCTCAATGCACCCCATCAGGCGACGGCCACTGCGCCGATCCCGTACAGAAGCAAGTGCCCGGCAAGTGGACCACGCAAAAAGGGATTGACTAACCAAGGCCCGTTACAGAAGCCCGGATGGAGCGAAGCGCAATCCGGGATCTGTCGATCTCCAAGAGCAGCCCCGGATTGCGCTTTCGATTCATCCGGGCTACGGCGGCGTCGCCGATATCGCCGGTCATTCCGGGGCGCCTCGAAGAGGCGAACCATCTCGAGGTTCCGGGTCTGGTCCTTCGGACCATCCCGGAACGACGGATCGGCGCTGCTCTTACGCCGCGCGGATATTCGACAGGAAGCTGTCGATCTCCGAGCGCAGCACGTCGGCCTCGCGGCGCAGTGCGTCGGAGGCGTTCAGCACTTCGCCCGCCGCGGCGCCGGCTTCCGAGGAGGCGTTGCTGACGCCGACGATGTTGCTCGACACCTCGCTGGTGCCGCCGGCGGCGTGCTGGATGTTGCGGGCGATCTCGCGGGTCGCCGCGCCCTGTTCTTCGACCGCGGCGGCGATCGCGGTGGTGACGTCGTTGATCTCGCCGATCGTGCTCGAGATGTTGCGGATCGCCGAGACCGCCGTGGTCGTCACCTCCTGCATGCTGACGATCTGCTGGCGGATTTCCTCGGTCGCCTTCGCGGTCTGGCTGGCGAGGTTCTTCACCTCGGAGGCGACCACGGCGAAGCCGCGGCCGGCTTCGCCGGCGCGCGCCGCCTCGATGGTGGCGTTGAGCGCGAGCAGGTTGGTCTGCGAGGCGATGGTCTGGATCAAATCGACCACGACGCTGATGCGCGCGGCGTTGTCGGCCAGCCCCTGCATCGTGGAGTCGGTGGCGCGGGCTTCTTCCACCGCCTTGCGGGCGATCTCCGCGGAGGTGACGACCTGGCGGCCGATTTCCGAGATCGACGACGACAGCTCCTCGGTGCCGGCCGACACCGTCTGCACGTTGACCGAGGTTTCCTCTGCCGCAGACGCAACCGCGCTCACCAGCGCGCTGGACTGGTCGGCGGTCGCCGACATGCTCTGTGCGGTCGACTGCATCGAGTTCGCCGCGGACTGCAGGCTGCCGAGCGCGGTGCGGACCGTGGATTCGAACTCGGTGATCTGCGTCTCCATACGCGAGGCGCGTTCGGCCTTGGCGATGCGGTCCTTGTTCTGGCTCGCCGAGAGCTCGCGGCCCTCGAGCATGCTCTCGCGGAACACCTGCAGCGCGTCGGCCATCACGGCGATCTCGTCGCGCTGGCGGCTCTGCGGGATCTCGGTGTCGAGGTCGCCGTCGGACAACAGCTGCATCGAGCGCTGCAGGCCGCGGATGCGGCGCAGGATGTTGCGCCCGACATACAGCCAGACGAACAGGAACGAGCCGACCAGCGTCAGCGCGCCGAGCGCGATCATGACCATGGTCGCGAACGAGACCTGCTGCCGCGCCTGGAAGGTCGAGGTGTCGGTGTCCTTCTGAACGGCATCGACCAGCTGCTGGACGCTGATGCCGAGGCCGACATTGAGCTTGCGGGTTTCTTCCAGGATGGTCTGGCCGTAGTCGATCGAGTCGAGCTCCTTCTGACGGATCTTGAACACGCCGGTCTTGCCTTCGCCGAGCGCCAGCAGCTTCTGCGCGGTGTCGCGCACAGCGACGATCGCCGGATTGTTCGGCAGGTCTTCCAGATTGGACTTGATGCGCTCGCGCCCGGCCTTGAATTCGGTTTCGATCGCATCCAGCGTCTCGCTGGAATTGGCCGAGAGTGCCGCGGTCATGTCGGCCGCCATCAGATTGCCGGCGGCGAGCACGTTGCTGATCTGGCCGACGGTGCGGGCCGCCGCGGTGGCGTCATCCGCGGACACTTCGGCCGACGCGAGGATCGCGTTGAGGCGCGTCTGCGCGTCGAGCATCGCGGGATTGGCGGCCGAGACGAAGGCTGCCTGGGCCTTGCGCAGCGTGTTGTATTGCTTGTCGCGCAGCGCGCCGATGTCGAGCCGCTCGCGTGCCGCCGAGATCAGGCTCTTGGTTGCATCGTCGGTGTTCTTGACGTTGTCCTGGAGCGCGCTGACGACGGATTTGTCGGCGCCGAGCTTGATGATCTCGCCGAGCTTGGCGTTGGTGAGCTGGGCGACTTCCTGCACCTTCTTGGTGCGCTCGGCCAGCGCATCGTCGGTCTGCACGGCGAGCAGCCCGGGTCCCTGGGCGGCGAGCGCGGCGCTCTGCGCGGCGAGTTGCAGGCTGGCGGCAAGCCGCGGAATGTCGCGGCCGCTGAGATTGGTCATCGTGCTGCCGAGCTGGTGCAGCACCACGCCGGCCCCGGCGCTGATGACCAGCGCCATGCCTGCAATGACAGCGAATGCCGCGAACAGGCTGCCCCTGACGCCCATCTGCGGAAGGCGAATACGCTTGAGATTGAGTTTGCCGAGCTTGAACCGAAACGCCATTGCCCCCGTGTCCCCCGTGGTCACTGCCCTTGGATGTTCCTCGCGCGGCAGTATCGTTGTGGCCGGTTAACAAAATCGGGCAAATTGCGGCGCGCTGCGCGATTTTTGGGCGTCGGAGGCCCGCTGCCGCTTTCTTCCGCGTACCGGAATCGATGCACGTATTCGAACGCAAAAAGGCCGGCGTGAGCCGGCCTTTTCCACGCCTGGTTGTGATGCGTGTTCTCAGTAGCGGGCGACCGCCGGGCCGCCGAGGTTGAAGCGGTAGTTGAGGCCCGCCTTCACCGTGTGCTCGTCATTGTGGAAGCTGCCGAACGGCACCAATGCAGCCGGGCTGGTGAACCGGCTGTCGCCGAAGTCGTAATACTGGTACTCGACCTTCGCCGACCAGTTCGGGGCGAACATGTATTCGGCGCCGGCGCCGATGGTCCAGCCGTTGCTGTGATTGTCGCTGAGCGCGAAGGCGACCGGCACGCCGCCTGATGTCACGGACTCGTTGTTGTCGGAATAGGCGTAACCGCCCTTCACGTAGATCAGGCCCGGACCCCAGGTATAGCCGACGCGGCCGGTCACCGACGCGATGCCGCGCTGGTTGTTGTTGTAGACGAGGCCGTTCGGGAAGATCGCGTTGAGCTGGTGGTTGCCGACCCAGGAATACTGGCCTTCGAGGCCGATCACCCAGTTCGGCGACAACTGCCAGTCGTAGCCGGCCTGCACGCCGCCCATGAAGCGGGCGCTGGAGTCGGTGAGCGCGAGCCCGTTGAAGGTGTTGTTGCTCGAGAACACGCCGCCGAGATGGCCGCCGATATAAAAGCCGGTCCAGTTGTAGAGCGGTGCGGCGTAAACGGGCGCCGGCGGCGCCTTCTGATAATAGGAGCGGGCGCCGAGATCGGCAGCCTGGGCGGTCGCGCCCAAGGCGGCGACGGTGGCTGCGAGGGCGACGGTTGCGAGCAGGAACTTCTTCATTGGGGGTCAGTCTCCGGACAAGTCATGGGGAGACGCCGCTTGTCGGCGCCATCCTTAGGCCGCGCAGTTAGGCCCAATTTGAATAAAATGCTGTCACCCGATGACGACAGCGGCCGCTAACCCAACCCGTTGGCACGGAAACGCTTTCTTGTGCCTAACGGACGCTTAACGAGGGCTGAAGGGAGGCTTAACGCGAGACCGCGTGAAGGCTTTCTTAACCAGGTAAGCCTTGCTTAACCAAGCCGGCGGCGCACGTCGTCGCGCATCTGTTCGCGAAATGCGAGCCGGCGCGCCGGGCGATCCTTCTCGGCGACGTCGTGGCGATTGAACACGTCGAACTTCTCGAGGATCGGATAGCGCTCGCTCGCCATCGCCAGCACGCGCAGCAGCTCGGCGGCCTGCGGGCTCGGGCCAGAGACCTCCCATCGGCGGATCGTGTCGGCGCCGCCGACGTCCGGCAATCCGCACAGCTTCGCCATGTCGGCCGCCGTGAGCTTCCGCCCGATCGCCTCGCCGAGATCTTCGCGCAATTTCTTGAGTTCAGGACCGGTCAATTGGGTTCCGCTCCGGAGCAGTGAAGTGTGAAGTGAGTCACGTGAGCTACGATGCTGTCAACGATTCGATCCAGCATTATCTCCCTCCAGTTGGTCACGGGTGCACACGCAACGTCGCGCCAATACGGGGGCTGCTTGTGGCGCCGCCGAAAATCTTCCTTGCCAGGTAACCTTTCTGCCCTTCGGCCGAACCTTCCTTAGGCGGCCGCCTCGGCGCGCCGCAAGCAACCTTGCACAGGCTCGCAAAGCAAGCCCCGGAGGAACACATATGTCCAATCGCATGCTATCGGCACTTGTTACCGGCGCCTTCGTCACGGCCATCGCATCGCTCACCGTCACCCCGGCCACCGCAGAGATGAAAGGTGGCATGGAAAAGATGGGGAAGGGCGACATGGAAAAAATGATGAAGGAAAATCAGGCCAAGACCATGAAGGCGCTGAAAGGCGGCAAGATGGAGAAATGCTACGGCGTGGCGCTGAAGGGGCAGAACGACTGCTATGCGGGGCCGGGTACGACCTGCGCCGGCACCAGCACGGTGAACTATCAGGGCAACGCGTTCAAGCTTGAGCCGAAGGGCACCTGCACGACGGTCCAGACGCCGAGCGGACCGGGAAGCCTGACCCCGAAGAAGGCTTGAGAGTTTGGCTTGGGCGGACGATGGCGTCGTCCGCTCCCTCTCCGATTGGAGGTCTGCCGTGCCGCTTCCATCGTCAAGCACCCATGACCGCATCCCGGCGCGTGGCGGCGTCGGGCTGAAGGCAGAGCATTACCGCACGATCGTCGAGCAGCGGCCCGACATTGGATTCTTCGAGGTCCATGCGGAAAACTACATGGGTGCGGGCGGCCCGCCGCACCGCTATTTGTCGGCCATTCGCGAGCGATATCCGCTCTCGCTGCACGGCGTCGGGCTTTCGATCGGCGCCGATCGGCCGCTTGATCAAATGCATATCGAGCGTGTCAAGCAACTGGTCAGGCGCTACGCGCCGGGACTGTTCTCCGAACACCTGGCCTGGTCATCGCATGACAGCGCATTTCTCAACGATCTGCTGCCAGTCCCTTACACCGGCGAAGCACTCGCCCGCGTCGTCGAGCACATCGAGCAGGTCCAGAATGCTCTTGGCCGGCAAATGCTTCTGGAGAATCCATCAACATATCTCACCTTCGCCGACAGCACCTACTCGGAGATCGACTTCATCGCGGAGGTGGTGCGGCGCACCGGGTGCGGCCTGCTGCTCGACGTCAATAACGTCTACGTCGCCTCGGCCAATCAGCAGTGGGATCCGTTCACCTATATCGACGCTTATCCGCTCGCTCATGTCCAGGAAATTCATCTCGCCGGCCACACGAGCGATGCCGATGACAAGGGCCGCCCCCTTCTGATCGATACTCATAATCGCCCGGTCGACGACACGGTCTGGGATCTCTACGCCCATGCTGCTGCGCGTATGGGGCCGATTCCCACGTTGATCGAGTGGGATGCGGACGTGCCGCCCTGGCCCGTGCTCAAAGACGAAGCCGATCGCGCCGAGGCGATCATGGTTGCAGCCCAAGCCAAGGCCGTCTGTCATGCGACCGCTCGCTGAACGACAAGGCGACTTCGCGGCGGCTCTGCTGAACCCTGCGCTGCCGATTCCCCATGGTCTGGTCGGTCCGGATGGCGAGCCGAGTCTGAAGCGCTTCGCTGTCTATCGAAACAATGTCGTGGCCAGCCTGATCGAGGCGCTCAAGGACGGGTTCCCGGCCGTGCGCCGACTGGTCGGCGACGAATTCTTTTGCGCGATGGCGCGGGCCTATGTCGCAGTCGAGCCGCCGCGCTCGCCGATCCTGCTCGAGTATGGCGCCGGCTTTGCGGATTTCATCCGGACCTTCGAGCCCGCCGCCGCGCTGCCCTATCTGGCCGATGTTGCACGCATTGAGCGCGCCTGGGCGCAGGCCTATCACGCACCCGAGGCTTCGCCGATTGCCCCCGAGGTGTTCACAACGATAGCGCCCGACCAGCTTCCGGCGATCCGGCTTGCGCTGCATCCTTCGCTGCGCCTCGTCCGCTCGCAATTCCCGGCTCTGACGATCTGGTGGATGAATGTAGGCGACGGCATTCCGGCTCCGGTCGATCTAGCGGCCGGCGGCGAGGATGTGCTGATTGTTCGACCGCTCGCCGATGTTGAGGTTCGGTCAATTCCGCGCGGCAGCTTCGAATTCATTCAGGCGTTGGCTGACGGGGAACCGGTTCTCCCGGCGCTGCAAGCAGCCCTGATCGCCGATCCTCGTTTTGACCTGGCCGCCAACCTGACTGATCTGATGTGTGCAGGCGCCCTGGTTGGCTACGGCCTCGCTCCGGATCGGAGGTGAACATGACCGGGGCGGCCATCATCGCAAATTTCGACAGTGCAGTACGAGCGATCGCGGGATGGCTCGCCCGCGTCGCCCTGGTCATCGCACCTCCGGTGCTGCGCGTCGCGCTTGCC
This sequence comes from Bradyrhizobium sp. ISRA436, assembly GCF_029910015.1. Taxonomy (NCBI): domain Bacteria; kingdom Pseudomonadati; phylum Pseudomonadota; class Alphaproteobacteria; order Hyphomicrobiales; family Nitrobacteraceae; genus Bradyrhizobium; species Bradyrhizobium sp. ISRA436. Next base: position 6,745,684 of record NZ_CP094519.1, on the reverse strand, counting down.
GTGCCCTTCTTCAAATCCGGGCTCACCAAATGGGTTGGCTTCCTGTCCCTTTCGCCAGCCGCGGAGTATCTCTTCGAGGACGAATTCAAGCTACATATCTTCGGTCAAGCCTACGACTTTCCTGTGCCGACCGTGTTCGCCTATGTCGACAGTATTGCTGAGATCGTGCTCCCCGTTCTGCTCGTGCTGGGGCTTGCGACCCGCTTCTCCGCACTCGGGCTGCTCGTCATGACCGGCGTCATCCAGCTCGTGGTGCCGGAAGGCTGGGCAAACTTTCACCTGCCCTGGGCGGGCCTCGCGCTCGCCATCATCGCGCTCGGCCCAGGCGCGTTGTCCCTTGACCATTGGCTCGATAGGTTATGGTCTTCCAGGAAGCGGGGAGGCGCGCATGATGTCGCCTGATCCCCGCGGCAGCGGACCATCGCTTCGGCTCGTCGGGAAAGACGAGGGCGGCCGCCAAACCGCACCGGTCGCGAGAGATGTCGATTGGTCCATCCTGATGGCCCATGCTCAGGATGGTGACCGAGCCGCCTATCACCGGCTGCTGCAGGAAATCACACCCTATCTGCGCTCGCTTGCGGCACGAAGACACCGGGACTCCAGCGACGTCGAGGATGCCGTCCAGGACGTGCTGCTGACCGTGCATTCGATCCGGCAGACCTACGATCCTGCCCGCCCGTTTGCGCCATGGCTGGTCGCGATCGCCAACCGGCGCTTCATCGACCGGCTGCGCCGCCAGGGCCGTCGGCGCGAGCGGGAGGTCGCCTTGACTGCCGAGCATGAAGCCTTTTGCGAGTCTCAAACGAACTTCGAGGAGAGCCCGGACCGTAAGGAACTCGAGGGGATCGTCGACAATCTTCCACCTGCGCAGCGACATGCCATCCGCTTGCTCAAGCTCAGGGAGATGTCATTAAAGGAGGCTGCGGTCGTGAGCGGCATGTCCGTCACGTCGCTCAAGGTGAACGTCCACCGCGCCCTGAAGAGCCTCAAGAAGATGCTGGTCGATCGGAGCGAGCCGTGATCAAGACATCCGATCTTATTGCTTCGCTTGCCGCGAACGCTACGCCGGTCCGGCGGTTGCGACCACCTGTGATGCGGGCAGCCTGCTGGCTCCTGCTTGCGGCCGCGGTGTTGATGCTCCTCGCCGTTAATCAGGGCGTCCGCCCCGACCTCGTTCAGAAGCTGCATCAGCCGGCATTTGCTGTGTGCATGGCGGCCTCGGCTTTGACCGGCGTGCTCGGTGCCGTCGCCGCCTTCCTTGTCAGTCTTCCCGATCGATCGCGCTTCTGGCTTCTTCTGCCGCTCCCGGCGCTGGTTCTGTGGCTATCGAATATCGGCTATCAGTGCCTGACAGAGTGGGTCTCGATTGGGCCCGAAGGTATGAGCTTTGGCGAAGCCGCACGATGTTTCGCAACTCTGGTGCTGACCAGCTTGCCTTTGTCGCTCGCCATGCTGGTCATGCTGCGCTACGCGGCGCCGCTCCGCCCGACCGCAGCGACCATGATGGGTAGTCTGGCGGTGGCTGCGATCACGGCGACGGCGCTGTCGCTATTTCATGTGATCGACGCGAGCGTGATGATCCTGATGTGGAACTTGGGGACGGCAATCTTGTTTGTCGGGCTGTCAGGCGCCTTCGGCCGGAGAATGTTCCGCTGGGTCGCGCCACGAACGCTCTACCCGCGGGATTGACCCAGCGTATCGCCGCAACAGCCGCCGGTGTCGAGGAAAGCCTGGTGCTGCCAGACAGGATTGAACTGTCGACCTCTCCATTACCAATGGAGTGCTCTACCACTGAGCTACGGCAGCATGCCCGGGAAATAGAATCGGCCCCAAGGGCCCGTCCAAGCGGGCGGTTCTTGCCACAGGCCTCCCCTTGGCGCAAGCGAAAGAGCGCCCCGGAAACCGGCGAAGGCGACCGAAAATGGCATTTTGTGCCGCGATCCGCTGCAATTCGGTCGATTCCCTGCCGATTTGGTTCCCAATCCCGCTGATCGGGCCACTCTGCGCCAACCAAAGCCGAATCGTACCCTAGCCGGCCGGGTGGGTGCGCAGCGTCGGAGCATTGTTTACTATTGGGCGTGAAAGGCATTGGCGACGAGCGTTCAGAGGATGACGAGCAATCAGGATAAGGGCGCTGGACAGGCCGGAGCCCGCGCGAAGGAGTCACGACAGGACCGGTTGAAGTTGGCGCTGCGTGAAAATCTGAAACGGCGGAAATCGCAGGCGCGTGGCCGGGATGGGGCCGCTCCTTCCAGAGCGGCCGATGGCTCCTTAGATGACGCGGGTGGAAACGGGCGCGGGCACTAGCCGGCGCGTGAAGCGCTACGGGGAAGCGGGTGGCTGAGATGGCTGCGGCCGAAGCTACGATCGATCGACTGAACGCCACCGCCTACGCCTTTCCACGTCATGAGCAGACCTTCCCGACGCTAACGCCGCACGAGATCGAGCGCATGCGCCGCTTCGGCGAGTCGCGTTCCTACAAGGACGGCGAGGCGCTGTTCGAGACCGGCAAGCCCGGGCCCGGCATGTTCGTGGTGCTGTCGGGCTCGGTCGCGATCACCCAGCGCGACGGCCTCGGCCACGTCACGCCGATCATCGATCAGGGCGAAGGCCAATTCCTTGCCGAGATCGGCCAGCTCTCCGGGCGCGCCGCGCTGGTCGACGGCCATGCCGATGGCGACGTCGAGACCTTGCTGCTTCCCCCGGACAAACTGCGTGCGCTGCTGGTCGCCGAGGCCGATCTCGGCGAGCGCATCATGCGCGCGCTGATCCTGCGCCGGGTCAGCCTGATCCAGGGTGGAGCCGGCGGGCCGGTGCTGATCGGCTCCGCATCGCTCGGCAACATGGCGCGGCTGCAGAATTTCCTGTCGCGCAACGGCCAGCCGCATCACTTCCTCGATCCCGAGACCGACAAGGACGCCGCCGACCTCGTCGCGCGCTATTCGGCCTCCCGCGCCGACCTGCCGCTGGTGGTCTGTCCCAACGGCGCCGTGCTGCGCAATCCGTCGGAGACGGCGCTTGCGATGGCGCTCGGCATGATCGGCAGCCATGCCCACGACAAGCTCTACGATGTCGCCGTAGTCGGCAGCGGCCCGGCGGGGCTTGCCACCGCGGTCTATGCGGCGTCCGAAGGGCTGTCGGTCGCGGTGTTCGATTCGCGCGCCTTCGGCGGCCAGGCCGGCGCCAGCGCGCGCATCGAAAACTATCTGGGATTCCCGACTGGCATCTCCGGCCAGGCGCTTGCCGGGCGCGCCTTCAACCAGGCGCAGAAATTCGGCGCCGAGATGCTGATCCCGGTCTCCGTGAAATCGCTCGACTGCTCGAAGACGTCGGGCGTGTTCGCGCTCGCCACCGAATGTGGGCACACGCTGCGCGCCAAATCGATCGTGATCGCGAGCGGCGCACGCTATCGGCGACCCGCGATCGACAATCTCGATGCCTATGAGGGCCGCGGCGTCTGGTACTGGGCCTCGCCGATCGAGGCGCGGCTCTGTGCCAACCAGGAGGTCGTGCTGGTCGGCGGCGGCAATTCCGCGGGCCAGGCGGCGGTGTTTCTCTCTGGGCATGTCCGCAAGGTCACCATGATGATCCGCGGCGGCGGGCTGGGCGCCAGCATGTCGCGCTATCTGATCGAGCGCATCGAGGCGACGCCGAACATCGACTTGATGTTCAACACCGAGGTGATCGGGCTCGAGGGTGCCGAGACGCTGGAGCGCGTGCGCTGGCGCAGCCGGCTCGCGCCCGACGAGTTCACGCTCGACATCCGCAACCTCTTCCTGTTCGTCGGCGCCGATCCGGCCACCGGCTGGCTCGACGGCTGCGGCGTACAGGTCGATCGCGCCGGCTTCGTGCTGACCGGCGTTCAGAACGGCGAGGGCGCGCGGTCGGTGCCGCAGCTTGAAACCTCCGTGCCTGGCGTGTTCGCGGTCGGCGATGTCCGCTCCGGCTCGATCAAGCGCGTCGGTGGCGCGATCGGCGAGGGCGCACAGGTGGTCGCCGCTCTGCACGGCTATCTCGCCGACGATAGCAGCCCGACGCTGTAGCAAAGCGGATGCAGGCTGCAACGCGTTGAGTGCGACGTCTCGCGCGTGAAGACCCTCGGGAAATCGGGTTCCGCTACGGCGACGTCATCCGGCAGTTTTTTGTCCCGGGCGCCGGTACTTCCCGCGCGGGGAGCCACTATATCTGTCGTCATGTCGCTGACCGCCCCGTTGAAACTGATTGCGCTTGACGCCGATGACCTTGCGGTCATCTCCGCCCATGTGCAGGACGCGCGCGTCCAGGCCTGTGACATCGTCTGGCGGCAGTGCGAGAAGCGCCTCGTGGTCGGCATGAACAGGCTGGACTGGGAGCAGACCCTGTCGGGCGGGGCCTGCTCGCGGCGGCTGCTCGCCGCGCTGCGCTTCGACCGGGTGCTGGCCTGCAAGTCGCGCAACATAGACCTGGCGGCCCCGGAAGCCACCCTGGAACTGCTCGGGATCGAATTCTGTGCCACCGATCCGCCGGGCGGCAGCGCGCTGCTGATGTTCAGCCACGGCGCGGCTCTGCGGCTGGATGTCGAGTGCCTGGAGTGCGAATTGACCGATCTCGGGACCGACGATCTCGGGACCTCGCGCCATTAGAGCCCGGGACGCGGCATTCCGTGCCAATCCGCCGCACCGGGTCCGGAATGAGGAGCCTCGAAGGGTTGACGGCCATAATCCGCCGCGCCATTGAGCAGTGGACGTGATCCCTCGAGTCATCCTTAGAAAGCCGCCATGCCCGTTCGCCTGGACCGACAGAGCGCCGATTTCGACCAGCGATTCCGCGATTTCCTGGCAGCCAAGCGCGAGGTATCGGCCGACGTCGAGCGCGCCACCCGTGCCATCGTCGACGACGTGGTGGCCCGCGGCGATGCCGCGCTGATCGAGGCGACGAAGAAGTTCGACCGGCTCGACATCGACGCATCCGGCCTGCGCGTCACCGCGGCCGAGGTCGATGCCGCGGTAAAGGCCTGCGACCCAAAGACCGTCGACGCGCTCAAATTCGCTCGCGACCGGATCGAGACCTTCCATCGCCGCCAGATGCCGAAGGACGAACGCTTCACCGATGCCGCCGGCGTCGAGCTCGGCTGGCGCTGGAGCGCGGTGGATGCGGTCGGGCTTTACGTGCCCGGCGGCACCGCGGCATATCCGTCCTCGGTGCTGATGAACGCGGTGCCGGCCAAGGTCGCCGGCGTGCCGAGGGTGGTGATGGTGGTGCCGGCGCCGGACGGCAGGCTGAACCCGCTGGTGCTCGCGGCCGCCGATCTCGGCGGCGTCTCCGAGATTTACCGCGTCGGCGGCGCGCAGGCGGTGGCCGCGCTCGCCTATGGCACCGCGACGATTGCGCCGGTCGCCAAGATCGTCGGCCCCGGCAATGCCTATGTCGCCGCGGCCAAGCGCCTGGTGTTCGGCAAGGTCGGCATCGATATGATCGCCGGCCCTTCCGAGGTGCTTGTGATCGCCGACGACACCGGCAATGCCGACTGGATCGCGGCCGACCTTCTGGCGCAGGCCGAGCATGATGTCAGCGCGCAGTCGATCCTGATCACTGACAGTCCGCGGCTCGCCACCGATGTCGAGCGCGCGGTCGAGGCGCAGCTTGCGACGCTGCCGCGCGCCGCGATCGCGCGCGCCTCGTGGAACGACTTCGGCGCGGTGATCCAGGTGGCGAAACTCGAGGACGCGATCGAGCTCGCCAACGCGATCGCGGCCGAGCATCTGGAGATCATGACCGCGGACGCCGAGGGCCTGTCGCAGAAGGTCCGCAATGCCGGCGCGATCTTCTTGGGCGCACACACGCCAGAGGCGATCGGCGACTATGTCGGCGGCTCCAACCATGTGCTGCCGACCGCGCGCTCGGCGCGGTTCTCGTCGGGCCTCGGGGTGCTTGACTTCATGAAGCGAACCTCGATCCTGAAGTGCGGGCCGGATCAGCTCCGCGCGCTCGGGCCCGCCGCGATGACGCTCGGCCAGGCCGAGGGTCTCGATGCCCATTCACGTTCCGTCGGATTGCGCCTCAACCTCTCATGACCAAGCCACCTGCCGACGAGGATTCCAACAATCGCATCGTCGCGGTGACGCTCGACGAGGAATCGATCGGCCGTTCCGGGCCCGACATCGAGCATGAGCGCGCGATCGCGATCTACGACCTGATCGAGCAGAATCTGTTCGCGCCCGAGGGCACCGAGCCCGGCCCTTACACGGTGCACATCGCCATCACTGGCAACCGGCTGATGTTCGACATCCGCAAGGAGGACGGCACGCCCGTGGTGGCGCATCTGCTGTCGCTGACGCCGTTCCGCCGCGTCGTGAAGGATTACTTCATGATCTGCGACAGCTACTACCAGGCGATCCGCACCGCGACGCCGGACAAGATCGAGGCGATCGATATGGGCCGCCGCGGTATCCATGACGAGGGCTCGCGCACGCTGCAGGAGCGGCTCAAGGGCAAGGTGCGCGTCGATTTCGAGACCGCGCGGCGGCTGTTCACGCTGATCACTGTGCTGCACTGGAAGGGTGAGGGCGCGTGATGGGGGACGCCAAGCTTGACGGGGGCGTGCCCCGGTCGAAAAAAGCCTGATCGCATGGAGGCGCCGCGCGCGCGCAATCCGCAGGCCGTGCTGTTCGCATGCGGCCACAACGCCGTACGCTCGCCGATGGCCGAGAGCCTGCTGCAGCACATGTTCCCGCAAGGTCTCTATGTGCGCTCGGCCGGCGTGAAGAAGGGCGAGCTCGACCCGTTCGCGGTCGCCGTGATGGCCGAATACGGCCAGGACATCTCCGGCCACAAGCCCGTCACCTTCGAGGAGCTCGAGGATTGGGAAGGGTTGAACTTCGACCTGATCATCACGCTGTCGCCGGAGGCGCACCACAAGGCGCTCGATCTCACCCGGACGCTCGCCGCCGACGTCGAATATTGGCCGACGCAGGACCCGACCGGCACCAACGGCAACCGCGAGCAGAAGCTCGCCGCCTATCGCGAGGTCTGCGACAGCCTGTTGCTGCGCATCCGCCGCCGCTTTGCGCAAGCTGGGGCGGCAAGCATATAGTGAACTCGACAGTGACCGCACACTCCGCTTCGCCTCTCCTTGTGGGAGAGGCCGGATTGCATCGCCAGATGCAATCCGGGTGAAGGGTCCCGGTCTTTCAAGGGACGGCGGTCGACGGACAGACCTGAACCCCTCACCCGGAATTCAAGCTCCGCTTGAATTCCGACCTCTCCCACAAGGGAGAGGTGAACAGGCCTGCTTATCCGACCGACGAATTTGGGGCTTGTCGCCAGAGTGACAAACAGCTGTGCTTATGGGGCCTTGTCTCCATCGGGGAGCGCGATTCGCGGCCGGTTCCAAGGTTGTGCAAGCATGCCCCATCCGATAGGTTCCGCCCGCGTTCGTCCCCCCGATTCCAGCCCAAAACCCGCATGCTAGGCCGTCCCAAATTCGTTCTTGCTTCCGGTTCGCCGCGGCGGCTGGCGCTGCTCAACCAGGCCGGCATCGAGCCCGATGCGCTGCGCCCGGCCGATGTCGACGAGACCCCGCGGCGGGGCGAGCTGCCGCGCGCCTGCGCCAACCGTCTGGCGCGCGCCAAAGCGGATGCCGCGCTGAAGTCGGTGCATCTTGATGATGATCTGCGCGGCTCGTTCATCTTGGCGGCCGATACCGTGGTCGCGGTCGGCCGCCGCATCCTGCCGAAAGCCAATCTGGTCGACGAGGCCGCGCAGTGCCTGCGACTGCTCTCGGGCCGCAATCACCGCGTCTACACCGCGATCTGCGTGGTGACGCCGCGCGAGGCATTCCGCCAGCGCCTGGTCGAGACGCGCGTCCGCTTCAAGCGGCTCAGCGAGGACGACATCCAGGCTTATATCGGCTCCGGCGAATGGCGCGGAAAGGCCGGCGGCTATGCCGTGCAGGGCATCGCCGGATCCTTCGTGGTCAAGATGGTCGGCTCCTATACCAACGTGGTCGGCCTGCCGCTCTACGAGACCGTGACGCTGCTCGGCGGCGAGGGCTTTCCGATCCGCTACGGCTGGCTTAACTCCGTCGCGGTGTGAGGGCCGACAGGTATAGAGCTTGGCGCCGCATCCACAGTGCACCTCTCCCCTTGTAAGGAGGAGAGGAACCTCGCGGCCATCGCGCCCTTGAATCGGCAGTTGGTGTAGGCTCTGTCTCAGCCATGGATGACCAAGCACGAAAACCCCTCGGCCCGGCGCGGCCCTGCCCGATCTGCGGCAAGCCCGCCGAGCAGGCCTTCCGCCCGTTCTGTTCCTCGCGCTGCCGCGACGTCGACCTGAACCGCTGGCTCAGCGGCGCCTATGTCGTCCCCGGCCGCGAGGACGACGAGGAGGACCCGGAATAGCCCCGATTTCCCAACGAGTTGGGGAAATCTCCAGTCCGGGGCAGCGCCCGGCGAAGCCAATGGCGAAGCCGGGTGGACACAGCGCTTCGACCTCTCTATAAACCGCCCGCTCGCTTCGGCCTTTTCGGCTCAAGCCGGGTATGCCCAGGTAGCTCAGTTGGTAGAGCATGCGACTGAAAATCGCAGTGTCGGTGGTTCGATCCCGCCCCTGGGCACCATCACTTCGCTTTTGTGCGCTAAACTACGATTTGGTGCGGGGGCATTGCGTGAGCCTGGATTGCGGATAACCGTCGTTCCGACAGCGGCGCCCCACCCGACCCCCTCTACATCATCCTGCTTGCACTCATCGCGCCCGCCATAGCCGCGGTCGATCCAGCAACCGGCTCGATCTATCCGGGCAACGCCTCAAGAGACGCCGACCGGTGGCAGAGGGCCAGTTTTCGAGCGACAAAACTTCCTTTGCGAAATGCGTCCCAATAATACCAATGACCCTAAGGATTGACTGTTGCCCAAGTGCGGCTTGTGATTGAGGCGATGCGACCTGGATCATTTGCGAAGAAGTTCCAGGCTTCGCAGGTCTTGGCGACGATATCGTCGTAGTCGTCGAAGACGGTGATGGCGAGCTTGTTGGCGCGCAGGTACTGCCAGACGTTTTCAATCGGATTGAGCTCGGGCGCATAAGGCGGCAGCTGTAACAGAGTGATATTTTCCGGAGCTCGGACGGTGCCGGCACTGTGATAGCCGGCGCCGTCGAAGACGAGAACGGCATGTGCGTCGGGTGCAACTTTGCGGCTGATTGCCTCCAAATGCAGTGACGTCGCCTCTGCATTTGCCGTCGGCATGACAAGACCCGCGGCGACGCCCCGTTGAGGACAGGCGGCACCGAAGAGATAAGCCCAATCGTAACGTCGATCGCGCGGCGCGCGAGGCCGTGAGCCACGCTTGGCCCACACGCGTGTCAGCGTGCCCTGCTGGCCGATCCGCGCCTCGTCCTGGAACCAGATTTCGATCGGCTTGCCTTGGGCGTGAGCGGGGAGCGTTGTCGTGAGGGTCGTAGCAAAGTTTTTTTGAACGCTTCCTGAGCCGCTTCATCGGCTTGCGGATGGCGCGGCCGCACCGAGAGCCGGCGGTACCCGAGCTTGGCCAGAACCTTGCCGACCGAACGTTCGTGCAGTTTGACGCCAAACCGCCGCTCAAGCTCGTCGCGCAAATCCACCCGCCGCCAACGTACGACCCCATGCTGCTCAGGATCGGGACCGGCCTCGACCAACGCGGCCAATTCGGCCTGCTGCTCTGTCGTCAGCCGCGACCGCGGTCCCGTCGGTTTGCGCGACCGCAGTCCCGCCAAGCCTTCGGCGTTATAACGATGCACCCAGTCCCGCAGGGTCTGACGATCCATCCCGCAACTTTCGGCTGCCTTCTTGCGGTCCGCGCCCTCCAGCACAAGCGCAAGCGCCAATATCCGCCGCGCTACCGTACTATTCTTCTCTCTGCGCGCCGCCTTCCGAAGCTCGCCCGCGGTCAAATCAAGCCGCGTAATCGCTACCGCTGCCCCCATCGATATTGCTCCTGTCTACGCAGCAACATCGATTCAGAAACTCACTGATTTGGAAATCCCAAATGTGAGTCAAATCCGGGGGCCGTTGGTATAAGGTCGCGATCCAAACGAAGGGCCCGCCAATGTTGGGCCTAGCCCGGATACCTGGAAGTCTGGCGTCGAATTTCGGCACAGGGAAGGGCGTGACTCGAGTCGACCTCCTCGGCGACAGAAGCTCTATGAGCTTGTAGCGACCAATCAACCATCCAACCCCGGATGCCGCCCAAGACGGCTTCAAGACTTACCAAGGAAGCTCCAGGTCATTTCAACCGAAATAGTGCTTTTTTACTAATGGCTTGGCCCAAGGGAACGACATTTCTCGCCCGGCGTTATCAGAGCGAACGAACGTTTCACAGTTGGTCAGCCCTCACATCGATCGCAAAGGGGGAGCGCCATGGACAAAGTGGCGAACGATCATTCGTGTCTAGAGGAACGCCTCGCGCGCGTCCTGTCCGCGCTCGGCACGGGCGCGATCCTGCTTGATTCTAATCGCGAGATTGCGTGGATGGATGAGCGTACGCGCGCGCGTCTGAACGGCGGCATCGAACAGTTGGCGGCGACATTGCGGGGGCTCGATCCTGGCCTGGGCGTTCACTGCTGTCTCCATGTCCAGGAATTGATGATCAATGGCGAGGCGGCGACGTTGTGCCTGATCCGGGAGTACGAACCCCTTCAGGACGTCCAAGGATACGATGCCATCGCGGCGGTCGAGGCAGCAATGACGGATGCGTCCTGGTTTACGCGCGCCTTCATCGAAAAGCTCAAGGCGTTCCGTCCAACCAAACGGGCGGTGCCAAGGCTCTCGGATTTGGACATTCTCTCGGATCGAGAGTGCGAAGTTTTGGGCCTCATCTGCGAAGGCCGCAGCGATGCCCAAATGGGTACCATGCTGAATCTTTCACAGAATACGATCCGCAACCACATCGCTTCACTTTACCGAAAGATCGGCGTCAATCGTCGGAGCGCCGCGATCATCTGGGCCCGTGAGCGCGGGGTCACCAGCCATGATGCTCTGCCGCCGCGGCGGCTAAGGCCGCCGCGTCGGAATGCTCCGCAGGAATGAGCCTTACTAGTATCTTGGTATTTCTCTCTCTCTTGCGCGTGCCGCCCGAACGCTGTTCTTACTCTTCCATCTATCGCATGCGCGGATGAATGGATCGTCCGCTTTGAAAGGGCGGCTGCAGGTCCGCACAGTGCCTGCTAGCGGCGCGCGATATGCAACGAGGCTATGCCCCGTGATGGATGCCATCCTCCGCCTTTATGTTGCCGGAGCGTCCGCGACTGCGCGGCGTGCCGAGAAGCAGCTCGCAGGGCTCCAGGCACAGATCGGGCCCGAGTTGAAGATTGAGGTCATCGACGTGCAGGAAAAGCCGGAACTCGCCGAGAAAGCCGGCATCCTGGCGACGCCGACCCTTGCCTATGAACATCCCGAGCGTTCACGGCGAATCATCGGCGACCTCGGCGATATCAAGCGCGTCCTGGAGTTTCTTGGCCTAGAACCGAAAGGGGAGTCCGCATGATCACGCAAGAGGAGGCGGTGGAGGTCTCCGACGTTCTCGATCGAGTGAAGACAGGTGTGAATGCCTTCGATGAACTGGTCATGGGCGGTCTCCCGCGCGGGCGCACCACGGTCGTCGGTGGAACACCTGGCAGCGGCAAAACGGTCTTCGCCACGCAATTTCTCGCCCACGGGATCACCCACTACGGTGAGAACGGAGTGCTGGTGACGTTCGAAGAGCCGCCCACCGACATCGAGGCGAATATGCGTGGCTTCGGCTGGGATCTTCCGGCCTGGCGCAAGGAAGGCCGTTTGGCCTTCGTCGACGCGAGCCCTTCGGCGAGCGACGAACTGGTAGTCGGCGACTACGATCTGGCCGGTCTGTTGGCACGCATCGACCATGCCGTCAAGACCGTCCGCGCCCGTCGCGTGGTGCTCGACTCGCTTACGCAGCTTTTTGATCATTTCATCGGTGATCCAAAGATCCTGCGTCGCGAGCTGTTCCGCATCAGCAGTGCCTTGAAAAAATCGAAGCTCGCCGTGCTTATGACCGCCGAGCGCAACAATGAATACGGAGAGATCACGCGTCACCGCCTGGAGGAGTTCGTCGCCGATAACGTCGTCATCTTGCGAAACGTGCTTCATCGTGAAAAGCGCCGCCGCACGATCGAAGTGCTCAAGATGCGCGGCAGTCATCATGCTGAAGGCGAAGCGCCTTTTACCTTGCTGGAAAACAAGGGCGTCGTGGCCGTGCCCTTGTCGTCACTGCGCCTCGAGCAGCAATCGAGCATGGTCCGGGTGACCAGTGGCAATCCGGCGATCGACGAGATGTGTGGTGGAGGTTTTTTCCGCGACAGCGTCACGCTTGTCAGCGGCGCCACAGGAACTGGCAAAACTCTGCTAGTGACGAATTTCCTCGCCGGTGGGGTTGCCGCCGGAGAAAAGTCCATCCTGTTCGGTTACGAAGAGAGCCGAGGCCAGCTATTTCGCAATGCAAGCGGGTGGGGCGTGGATTTCGCGCAGATGGAAGCTGACGGCAGGCTCAAGATTGTCTGTCTTTATCCGGAGGCACAGGGATTGCCTGATCATCTCATCACGATCCAGAGCCTGGTTGACGAATTTCAACCGAGTCGGATCGCCATTGACAGTCTCTCCGCGCTGGAGCGGATCGCACCTGATACCGGATTTCGTGAATTCCTGATCAGCCTCACGTCATTCATCAAGAAACGAGAAATCGCCGGCCTTTGTACCGCAACCAGCAAGTCGCTGGTCGGTGGCGAAAGTGCCAGCGAGCAACATATTTCAACCCTCACCGACTCGATCATCTTGCTGCGCTACATCCAGGAACAGAACACAATGCATCGAGGACTCATGATCCTGAAGATGCGCGGCAGCGAACACGCCAAGGAAATTCGGCGATTCACCATCGACAATGCCGGCATGCATCTTGGAGCAGCTTTCGAAGCGGCGCCCAACGTGTTCACCGGGGGTAATGCCGAGTACGGACACTAAGGATTCGACTCCTCAAAATTCCAGGCCGATGCGAGAGACCACGATGAATGCGGCAGGTCCCCGCGGAAGGGACAGTATCGATCAGGCAGATATCAGATTCCTCGTCGAGAAGAATGCCGACGGTATTGTCGTGGTTGACGAAGACGGCACTGTGTTGTTCGTCAATCCGGCCGCGGAGCAGATTTTCGGTCGAACGCGGGAAGTGCTGATCGGTTCGCAGATAGGCATCCCCCTCATCGGGGGAGAAACGACGGAGATCGCACTGCATCGTCCGGGCGGCGATTCAGCCGAGGCCGAGATCCGGGTTGTGGAAACGACATGGGATCGGCGACCTGCCCTTCTGGCGAGCCTGCGTGATATATCGGCACGAAAGGCGACGGAGGAGCGCCTGAGGCAGTCCGCCAAGATGGAGGCCGTCGGCCGGCTGACGGCCGGCATCGCGCATGATTTCAACAATCTGCTAACGGTCGTTCTTGGAAATCTGGAGAGTGCGCGCCGGCAGTCCTCTGCAGCAACCGCGCGGATCCAGGCCCTTGACAACGCGACGCGCGGCGCACGCCGCGCGGCAGCTCTCACTGAACGGTTGCTCGCCTTTGCGCGCCAAAAGCCGCTAGCGCCCGTCACCATCGATGTCAACGAACTCGTGTTGGGGATGTCCGATTTACTCCAGCGCACACTGGGCGAGAGCATTAATGTCCGCTCCGCGCTCGATCCTGCGGCTTGGAACATAGAGACAGATCCGACCGAACTTGAAGCCGCTATCCTGAACCTCGCAGTCAACGCACGCGACGCGATGCCGAACGGCGGCGAGCTCATGATCGAGACGGCGAATGTCCAGCTCGACAGGGTCTATGCCGCGGCAAACGCGGAGGTGACGGCCGGACCGCATGTAATGATTGCGGTTGCCGATACGGGCACCGGGATGAGTCCGGACATCCTTAAGAAGGTATTTGAGCCGTTTTTCACCACCAAACCCGATGGACGCGGCACTGGCCTCGGGCTCAGCCAAGTCTATGGCTTTGTCAAACAGACCGGCGGGCACGTGAAACTCTACAGCGAGCCTGGAATCGGAACGACCGTCAAGGTCTACTTCCCAAAGGTAGCAGAATCGCGCCGCGCCCTTCAGCCAAGCGACTGCCAGAAAATGATCGACCAGGTTCCGCTTGCCGGCGAGAGCGAAGGCATCCTCGTCGTTGAGGATGACGAGGATGTCCGCAATTACACCGTCAGCAGCCTGTGCGAGCTAGGCTACGTTGTCTTTGCGGCGATCGATGCGGCTTCGGCTCTTGAGATTTTGGATCGCGAAGATGGAATCCACCTTCTGTTCACCGATCTCGGTCTGCCGGGCGCCATGGACGGCAGAGCCCTCGCCGACCGCATCCGCGCGATCAAGCCCTCCGTGAAGATATTGATCACAACGGCTTATGCCGGTAGCGTCCTAGTACGCGAAGGACGGCTCGCTCCCGGCGTTGAATTGCTCAGCAAGCCTTTCAGCTTTGCAGCTCTGGCCTCACGCATTCGGGAATTGCTGGATCGTCGCCAAGAAGGTCAAGAAGGCGATCGCATTCTTGTCGTTGATGACGAAGTTCTCATTCGCATGTTGGTGGTGGATGCCCTGGCGCGAGCAGGACTGGAGGCCGAGGAAGCTGGCAGCTTCCACGAGGCCCTCGCAAAGATCCGCAGCGTCGGCGACAAGCTAGCCGCCGCAATAGTGGACCTTGGACTGCCCGACAAACCGGGCGATGGACTCGTCGCCGAGATCAGGGCCCTTTGGCCAGATTTGCCAATCGTCTTGGCAACTGGCTATGTCAGTGAGGATCTCCGTCGCCGGTTTGAGCAAGATGTGCTGCTGCATATAGTCGCGAAGCCCTTTGATCTAGAGGCGCTCATGGCCACGCTGGAAAGGTTGGGGTTTCGAGCTCGCAGACGTGGCCAGCCTTCGTCCTGATGTGTGGATCGTTTCCTACAAAGTCTGATCAATTCGTATGCCCGACGCTGTCGATGACGTGAAGCTGGGCGATTGGCCGCAGTTCTTCACAGAAGACGCTCTGTATCATGTGACGACGCGCGAAAACCACGAGGCGGCCCTTCCGATCGGTATCGTCCGTTGTCTGGGCCGGGGAATGATGACGGATCGGGTGAAGGCGTCTTATTCAGCCAACGTCTTCGAACCTCATGTCTACAACCACATCATCGGCCGTCAGGCTTTATCGGACACGCAGTCGTCCGGCCCGGGTGTTGTGCTGCCGTTCGAAGCCATCTCGTTTGATCGCATCTCCCCAGATCAATAAAGTTCAATAATGGAATTTACATATTGGTTGGAAGAGGCGCATCACGCGTGCCCTTCTCGGTCGACATTCCAGCGCGTGAGTGTATCCCGCGCCTCGCTGACTGACGGACCTTCCGCTCTAACGCGTAACTTCCCGGCACGCAGAAAGCGCGCCGCTCACTGCCAATGGACTGTCATCTAAGTGCTTGACTAGTTCTAAAACAGAACTGTATCTTGAGGACAAGACGGCCGATCTCAACGACCGCAAGGCTTGCCGCGCGCTGGGCCAGTCCGCGCTTGGATAGCGAGGCGCTCAGTTTCGCTCGGCGTGACGCCGGGCGAGCAGCCGGTGACGCAACAAAACACAATGACGTACCGGAAGGGTGCGCATGAGGGAGGACGAGCAATGTTGGTGAATCCGAAGATCGTTGCGGCTCTGGCGTTGCTTTTGAGCGGACCGGCATTCGCGGCCGACGAGCCGGGGGTCACTGAGACCGAGATCAGGATCGGCGGGGTGTTTCCGTTCAGTGGACCGGCGTCATCGATCGGTCTCGTGGGCAAGGGACTGATCGCATACATTCAATCGCTGAATGACCGCGGCGGCATTAACGGACGCAAGATCAACTACATCGCCTATGATGACGCGTACAGCCCGCCCAAAGCGGTGGAGCAGGTCCGCAAGCTCGTTGAGAGTGATGAAGTGGCGTTCATGTTCGGCCAGCTCGGCACTCCCGGCATTTCGGCGACGGCAAAATACCTGAAGACGAAAGGCGTGCCCAGCATCGCAATCGTCAGCGGATCATCGAAATTCACCGACGTCACCAGTTACCCGCTGACCACGACAGGCCTTGTCAGCTACGACACCGAAGGAAAAATCTACGCCAAATATCTGACGAAGACGCTCCCGAACGCCAAGTATGCGATCCTCTATCAAAACGACGATCTCGGCAAAGATTACGTCAATGCCTTCAAAGCGTTTCTCGGCAAGGAGTACGATCGAAAGGTCGTCAGCGCTTCCTATGAGGTCACCGAACCGACCGTCGATTCACAGGTCACCAATCTGAAGAACTCCGGTGCCGACGCCCTGATGATCGCAGGAACACCGAAGTTCGCCGCGCAGGCGATCCGCCAAGCCTCTGTGATCGGCTGGAAGGCGACGGTCATCATCAACTTTCCGTCCGGTTCGGTTGGAGGCACGCTCGCGCCGGCCGGTCTCGACAAATCAGTCGGTGTGATCGTCGGGACAATCAACAAGGATATCGTAGATCAAACGTGGAAAGACGACCCTGCCATGCAGGCCTACCGGGCGTTTCTCGGCAAGTATTTGCCGGGCGTCGACATCACCAACGGCAGCTATCTAACGGGCTATCAGCAGGGCATCCTGCTCGAGCAGATCCTGAAGCAATGCGGAAATGATCTGTCTCGCAAGAATATTCTTGCGCAGGCCAAGAACCTTAGGGATTTGGTCGTCCCGACCGCGCTGCCGGGGATCAAGGTCAACACCAGCGAAACCGAGAACATGATCTGGACGCAGATGCGCCTGCAGCGATGGACCGGCACGACCTGGGAAGCCTTCGGGGACGTGCTGGACGCCAGGTCCGAATGAGCGCGCAACGGGCAAGGTGGCGGATGGGGCATTAATTGTGCCGGCCAGCCGGCGCTGGGCACAAGAGGGTGCAGCGCGTGCGCGTGCGATCGCCTTTCCAGCAATTCAGGAGGTCATTTCGATGTCGACGAAGGCACTGACGTTTGCGCCAAGGGAGCTTTGCATCGAGCGTCGACCCGACGGCACGCTCATATTGAGCTCGCCTCTCGAATGGAAGCCGTGTGACTGGCGTATCACCGATTTTCTACCGAGCTGGGCAGACGCCGTTCCGGACCGAGTTTTCCTTGCGCAACGCAATGCACAGGGTGGATGGGACGAGATCACCTACGGGGAGGCATGGTCGCAGGTTCAGGCGGTCGGCCAAAGCCTGATCGATATGGGCGCAAAGCCGGCTGACAAGCTGGCAGTACTTTCAGGAAACTCCATCGAGAACGCGGTGATCTCGTTTGCGGCAATGTCGATAGGGGGCATCCTGGCGCCGATATCGCCGAACTACACGCTGATGCCCGGTGGCCTCGCTCGTCTCAAGGACATCGCGGAAGTGCTGCGCCCGAGCTTCGTTTTCGTCCAAAGCGGACGCGACTTTTCCGCTGGCCGCTCCATTGCGGAGTTGGCCGCCGCGACCTGGATCAGCGTCGACGGCACGCAGGATACGGTGCCTTTCCGCACCCTGACAGGCAGAGCCGGGAGCGAAGGATTTGCCCGGGCAGCACGGGCGGTCTCTTGCGACGCTGTTGCCAAGATTCTCTTCACGTCCGGTTCGACCGGCTTCCCGAAAGGGGTGCTCAACACCCACCGGATGATGGCGAGCTCCCTGGAAATGGGGAGTCTGCTCGTGTCTTCTCAGGCTGCGCCGGTCCAGGTGGAGTGGCTGCCCTGGCACCATACGATGGGCAGCAATATCATCCTTCACAGCATCCTCAAGAATGGCGGGACGCTCTATATCGACGATGGCCGGCCGCTGCCGCAGCTCTTTCACAAGACGGTTGCCAATCTCAGGGAGATTTCGCCGACCGCGATGTTCAACGTACCCGCCGGCTATAATCTCCTATGTGACGCGGTCGAGAAGGACCTCGATCTTGGCGCTCGTGTGTTCAAGCGGATGGATCGCTTGAGCTACGCCGGGGCTGCAATTTCGCAAGCCACGCTTGAGAAACTGTATCGGTTGACATCATCAATCACGGGACGGCGGATTCCAGTGATGTCGGGTTATGGCACGACCGAAACGGCCCCGACGATCAGTACGACCCATTGGGCAACGGATCAGCCGGGGGAGATTGGTCTTCCCGCGCCGGGGCTGCAGTTAAAACTGATCCCCGTTTCCGATACCTACGAGGCGAGGGTCAAGGGACCCAACGTCACGCCCGGTTATCTCGGACGGCCGGATTTGACGGAAAGGGCCTTCGATGAGGAGGGATTCTATCGCATCGGCGATACCGTCTCGTTCCTGGATCCAGAGAAGCCGGAGCTTGGGCTGCGCTTTACCGGGAGAATTTCCGAGAACTTCAAGCTCGCCAACGGCACCTGGGTCGCGATCGGCAACATGCGCGCGGCAATCCTGGCCGCGACACGCGGTGTCTTGCTGGACATTGTCGTTGCCGGCGAAAATCGCGAGGCGTGCGCGCTGCTCTGCTGGTTGAACCCGACCGAGGCGGCTCGGATTTCAAAGGCCCCAGCCGCAGATTTGACCGGCGATCCTCTCGTGGTCCAGTTTCTGAAGGATCGCTTGCAGGAATACAATGAGACCGTCGGAAGCAGCGAAAAAATCTGTTCCTTCTCTCTGCTGAAGGATCCGCCGTCAATGGCGGCCGGAGAAATCACCGACAAGGCCTACGTCAACCAGCGTGCGGTGCTGAAAGTTCGTTCTGAACAGGTTGAGCGTCTCTACACGAATGAACCGGCTCGAGATGTGGTCCGGGTGTAAGAGCGAGGTCAGCGTTGCGGGGCCGTTGCGGACATCCTGTGTCGGCTCGACGGCGCCCGCAGGCACTCGCTTGCGTAGCCATCTGCTGCTGCACGGCGCGGTCGATGCAGCATGCCGTGCGCGTCCATCTCAAGCGGCGCGTGAGCGCGCCTTTGTCTTCCGGATCTCCGGCGCGTTTGTCGCGGGGGTGCCGCGGGCACCCGGCCCCGGGTGAGTATGAACCTCCTTGGCCGACAGCGGCTCGCCGCATTCGGAGCACACCATGACCGGATCGAAGTCCTTTCCGCACTTGCGGTGCTGGTGCAGCAAAGGCCGGCCGCGCTCGTCGACCATGTGAGTATCGCCCCAATGCACGATCGCCATCATGATCGGATACAGATCGAGTCCCTTTTGAGTCAGGATGTATTCGTGGCGCTTGGGTGATTCCTGGTATGGAATGCGGCGCAGGATGCCCTGCCGAACCAGCTTTTTCAATCGCTCGGCGAGCAAGTGCCGCGTGATTCCGAGCGCCGACTGAAATCCCTCGAAGCGCCGCGTGCGCAGAAAGCATTCGCGCAGGATCAGGAGAGTCCAGCGATCGCCGATCACGCCGATGGTTCGGGCCATCGAACATGGTTCTTCCTCAAGTTCTTTCCACTTCATTCAGGCTCTCCAGTCATCCCGGCATGGGCCGTCTCGAATCGTCACGGAAGCCGGTGCAGGCCCTTGCATTCTAGATAGGTACTAAATTCCAAACAATACTCTTCCAGATAGGCCAAACCAGTAGATTTCAGCCACATTTGACAGTTCGATTTTAGAACTATAGAAGACAGTTGAGGCTGGCGATCGGATCACCAGTACCTGCCAATGCGCTCCGGGAGGAAGCCGAGATGACCCTGAAGGTTGAATTCCAGTTCGATTTCGGCAGCCCGAACGCCTATTTGGCGGAAGTGGTCATTCCGGGCATCGAGCAGCGCACCGGCGTGAAATTCGAGTATCTCCCGGTTTTGCTCGGCGGCATCTACAAGGCGACGGGCAACATGTCGCCGTTCGACTCGCTTCGGGGGATCAAGAACAAGCCGGAATACCAGGCGCTCGAGACTCAGCGGTTTATCCGACGCCACAACATCGCGAAATTTCGCCAGAATCCGTTCTTTCCAGTCAACACGCTGATGCTGATGCGCGGTGCCGTCGCCGCCTAATTCGAGGGCGTGTTCGAGCCCTATTTTCGCGCTGCCTACCGCCATATGTGGGAAGAGCCGAAGAAGATGGATGATCCGGAAATCTTCCGGAGGGCTTTCGTGTCCTCGGGAATCGATATCGACAGATTGATTGCGCGCGCGCAGCAGGATGACGTCAAGAAGAGGCTGATCGATCTGACCAACGACGCGGTCAGCCGCGGCGCATTTGGTTCACCGACGTTCTTCGTTGGCAAGGAAATGTTTTTCGGCAAGGATCAGCTCCGCGACGTCGAGGAGTCGATTGTCGAGCAGGCCCGTCAGCGCATTTCAAGAACGACTTGACGTCGGGAATTGCGGTCCGGAATATCCTGGCCACGGCACGCGGTGAAACGAAACGTGTGCGCGGCAACTTCGGCAGAACAAGATTCAGGGAGAGTGCAATGGCCGGCCCACTTCACGGCGTTCGTGTTCTGGACTTGACCGGCGTGGTGTCGGGCCCATTCGCGACCATGTTTCTGGCGGATCAGGGCGCCGACGTGCTGAAGATCGAGCCGATCGGAGGCGATATCACCCGCCGCAGCCGCGCCACCATCGACAAGGAAGGCGAGTTCTCCGCGCTGTTCATCTCGTCAAACCGCGGCAAGCGTTCGCTGTCGATCGACGTCAAGAGCACGTCCGGGCGCGAGGTGCTCACCAGGCTGGTCGCGCAGGCCGATGTCCTGGTGCAGAATTTCCGGCCCGGCACCATGGAGCGCCTTGGTCTCGGCGTCGAGGAATTGCGTCAGCGCCATCCGCGCCTGATCTACGTCTCGATCAGCGGCGTCGGAGATAGCGGCCCTTATGTGAAGAAGCGGGTCTATGATCCGATCATTCAGGGCCTGTCCGGCTTTGCCGATATCCAGTCGCAGCCGGTCACGAACCGGCCGCAGATGATCCGCACCATTGTATGCGACAAGACAACAGCGGTGTTCACCGCGCAGGCGGTGGCCGCGGCGCTCTATGCGCGTGAGAAGACGGGGCAGGGCGACCACATCCAGGTTGCGATGCTGGATGCGATGATCTCGTATCTGTGGCCGGAAGGCATGATGCAGTACACGGTGGTCGGCGCCGAGGCGGCCGCCGCCGATCCGAATGATCGGCCGGATCTCGTGTTCAAGACCAGCGACGGCTACATCACCGCGGGCACCATCTCCGATTCCGAATGGCAGGGTTTCTGTCAGGCCTCCGGCGATCCCGAGCTTGCCGATGATCCCCGCTTTGCGACCCCATCGGCGCGTTCGATCAACGCCACGGCGCGAATCAACAAGATGGCGGAGTACATCGGCCAGCGCACGACAGCCGAATGGCTGGAGCGCCTGGACGCCGCGGACGTGCCTTGTGCGCCAATCCTGCGGCGGGGCGAAATCATTCATAATGAACAGGTGGTCGCGCGCGGCATCATCGCCGAATTCGATCAGCCGAAAGTCGGTCGGGTGCGGCAGCCGAAGCCGGCAGCCCGCTTCGAGGTCAACCAGGCTGCGATCGGCGGACCGGCTCCCAGGGTCGGCGAGCACTCGCGCGAGGTGCTGCGCGAGCTGGGGTACGACGACGGCGCCATCGACAAAATGGTCGCCGAGCGCAGCGTGCGCGTGGCCGTGTAGGCGGAAGCGTTCGCGCAACCGGCGATCGGTTCTCAGACTTTCGCCGGCACCGCCGCAATAGGTGCTGCCGGAACATTCGCCGCGGCCGCTCGCTGATAGGCCTCGCGCCGCTGAATACGTTCGAGATAGGGCACCGCATTCTCGCAAATGCCAACGCCATAAGCGATGGCCCAGTCGAGGCACGTCGTAAGGAGGATATCCGCGCTGCTGAAGCGGTCGCCCATGAGAAACTGCCGGCCGTCGGCAAGGGCGACTTCAACATGGCGCAACTGCCCGCGAAAATATTCCGCGGCTTGAGCCACGACCTCAGGCGCAACGCCGTAGATGTGTCCCAGTGCATCCGCTCGGTGGCGGCGCATGACGTAAAGGCTCGTGGAATCAAGCTCGGCCACGATAAAGAAGCACCATTCGAGCCACGCGGCATAGTCGCGGGTGCCTTCCGGAATCAGCGAGCGGTCCGGCGTGGAATACATGCGCGACAGATAGGCAACGATCGCGGCGCTTTCGCCGATGCAGAAGTCGCCGTCCTGAAGCAGCGGGATTTTCTGGCGAGGATTGAGCCTGGTGTATTCAGCCGTCTTGGTCTCGCCCGTCCGTGGCCCGATCGGCTTGACCGTGTAGGACAAGCCAAGTTCGTGCATGGCCCAGTGTGCACGAATGGTGCGGCTTGTGCCGGCGCCCCACAGGGTGAGATCGGGCGTCGCGCTCATCACCACTTCTCCACAGACGGGCGAAGATCGAGTTCATGGGTCCAGCCGTCGCGGCTTTGCTGATGGGTGAACCAGTACGCTTCGGCAATAGAGGATGTCTTCGTCAGGCTGTCCGGCGGGATCCCGCTTACCTCGATCCCCTTCGCCGCTTTCATGCGCTGGTGAATGGCTTCGCTATCGACGCCGGCGTCGATGACGAGATGGACGACATGGATATTCTTCGGCCCAAGCTCGCGCGCCATGGCCTGTGCCACCGCGCGAAGTCCGAATTTCGCCGATGAAAACGCGGCAAAGCCCTGGCCGCCGCGAATGCTGGCGGTCGCACCGGTAAAGAAGATGGTGCCGCGTCCGCGCGGCAGCATGAATCGCGCGGCCTCGCGCCCCACAAGGAATCCTGCGTAGCAGGCCAGCTCCCAGGCCTTGAAGAAAAGCTTTTCTGTGGTGTCCAGCAGCGGCTTGTTGACATTCGATCCGGCATTGAAAAGGCAGACCTCGATCGGTCCGATATTGCTTTCGACCTCGGAAAAAAGCTTCTGGACTTCGGCTTCCTGACGCGCATCGACGCTGAAGGCGTGGATGCGATGGCCTGCCGCAGCCAGTTCGTCCACTAGCCCCTGAGATTTGGCGGCGTCGCGCCGGCAGATGCACACCGTATAGCCGCCTTTGGCAAAACGCCGTGCAACGGCAGCGCCGATCGCATCGCCTGCGCCCACCAGGATTGCCACGCCGCGACCCTGCACCATGCTCGCTCCCTAATAGGTTCTTTTTTGATACTTATTGGTAGCTACTCTCCGCCGCGTTGTAAACGAACTTTTCCAGACCCTCGAAATGGCAGCCCGCGGAACAACTGGTCTGATCGACGATCCGGCACTGCCGCACATGATCAGGCGATGCAGCGCGGCGAAGGCGCTGGCAGATCGGCGGTGACTTGCCAATCGCGGGCGCTTTTGGTCATTGCCAACGTCGAAAGATGACGCTGGCGTTGACGCCCCCGAAGCCGAATCCGTTGGAAATCGCATGCTCCATCGTCATCCGCCTGGCCTCGCCGGCGACGAGGTCGACGCCTTCCGCAGCCGGATCGGCATTTTCGAGATTGAGAGTGGGCGGTGCGACCTGGTCCCGTAGCGCGAGGATCGTGAAGATCGCTTCCGCTCCTCCGGCTGCGCCGAGCAGGTGACCGGTTGCCGATTTGGTGGCGCTCACGGCAATTTTTCCGTCGTGGCCGAACACGGCTTTGATCGCCTCCAGTTCGGAAACGTCGCCAACCGGCGTCGAAGTGGAATGGGCGTTGAGATGCTGGATGTCACTGGGCTTAAGGCTGGCCTGCCGCAAGGCGCCTTCCATGGCGCGGCGCGCGCCGTCGCCGTCCTCGGGGCCTGACGTGATGTGGTAGGCGTCAGCAGTCGTGCCATAGCCAGCGATTTCGGCGATCGGCTGGGCGCCGCGGCGGAGCGCGTGCTCCAGCTCTTCAATGACGAGGATGCCGGCGCCTTCGCCCATGACGAAGCCATCGCGGTCGCGGTCGAAGGGGCGGGACGCACGCGTCGGCGTTTCGTTGAAGCCCGTCGAAAGGGCCCGGGCGGCGGCGAAGCCGCCAAGGCTCACGAGATCAATGCAGGCTTCCGAGCCATCGCAAATCGCAACGTCGGCTTCTCCGGTCCGGATGAGACGTGCGGCATCGCCAATCGCCTGTACGCTGGCCGCGCAAGCGGTGACCGGCGTACCGATGGGACCCTTGAAGTCGTAGCGAATGGAGATATGACCGGCCGCGAGATTGGCGAGAAAAGACGGCACGGTGAACGGCGAGAGGCGCCGGACCCCGCGCTGATCCGTGGTGCGAACCGATTCGACGATGGCCGGAAAGCCTCCGATGCCGGATGCGATCACGGTCGCCGTGCGCTCAAGCGAATGCGCATCGGACGGAGTCCATGCCGCTTGTGCAATGGCCTCGGCCGCGGCGACCAGTGCGAACAGGATGAAGCGCCATCCTCCGCTGATCCTTGGGAGGAACGACCAGATTCGGATCGAAGCCCCCATCCGGATCATCGGCCTTCATCGGCACGATCCCAGCGACCCGTGCAGGAAGCGCAGCCGCCCATTCGGGAAGGGCCGCCAGCCCCGAACGGGCCGCGAGCAGCCGCGACCATGCCAGCTCACTGCCGCAGCCCAGCGGTGATACGAGTCCCATTCCCGTAACGACGATGCGACGCATGATCAGATGACTTTCGAGGTCGGCTTGGCTAGTCCGGTTAAGCCGGCAATCCCATCTGCTTGCGAAGGCTCTTGTCGAACATCCGTTCGGGGACGAAACGACGCAGGACGCTCACCTGTCGTGCCATCTTGCCGCAGGTGTATCGCAGACGGGGCGATTTGGTCGTCACGGCTTCTAGGACCCAGTCAGCGACAATGTCGGGACTGTCGGCTGTCTTCATGATCTCTCGCATGAGCGCGCCGGATCGCGTTCGCGCCGAGACGTACGCGTCCAGGCTCCGATCCGGCAGCACCATGTTTTGTTCGAACGAAGTTTTGGTATACGCCGGCTCAAGCAAGCAAATTCGAATGCCGAAGGTCCGCACCTCGTGGTCCAGGGACTCCGAATAGCCTTCGAGAGCATGCTTTGTGGAGGAGTAGAGGGCCGAAAATGGGGCAGGTATTAAGCCCATGACCGAACTTATATTGACGATCCGTCCCGCTTTTTGACTTCGCATCACAGGGAGAACCGCGTTGGTCGTGCGGATCACTCCGAAAAGGTTTACGTCGAACAACGCTTGGGCTTGTTGCACCGACGATTCTTCAGCTGCGGCAAGCAGGCCGGTTCCCGCGTTGTTCACCAGAACGTCGATCCTGCCCGCCGTATCGAGCACCTTGTCGACGACCGCCTTGACTGATGCGTCGTCCGTTACATCGCAGGGAATCATCGTAATGCCGTCCGCGATGCTTGCGGCGGCCCGCCGGCTCGTGCCGAAAACGCGGAATCCGGCTTGACGCAGCGCCTTTGCCGAAGCCTGCCCGATTCCCGTCGCGGCCCCGGTCACAATCGCTACCTTGCCATCTTGTCGCATAGAAAGCCTCTGTCGATGCTATTGAGC
Organism: Bradyrhizobium sp. ISRA436; assembly: GCF_029910015.1. Classification (NCBI taxonomy): domain Bacteria; kingdom Pseudomonadati; phylum Pseudomonadota; class Alphaproteobacteria; order Hyphomicrobiales; family Nitrobacteraceae; genus Bradyrhizobium; species Bradyrhizobium sp. ISRA436. The sequence continues at coordinate 6,720,301 of NZ_CP094519.1, read as the reverse complement.
AGCCGATTTAGATGACGCTCGTTCTGACGGTCGGGAAATTGGCAGCAATCTCGGGAGCGTCAGTTGTTACCGAGTTCTTTCCGAATATCTCGTGGCCGGCCGACCTGACTGCGTGAGCGCACGGCTCAACGCAATGCGGGCGTCCTCAAACGCCGTCCAGAACGATGTATCCTCCAATGAGGGAAAGCAGACCAGCTCGCCCTGGTCCAATGCGTGGAGAGCGGTGTCGACCAATTCCTCCGCGGACATGAAGAGTTCGTCGGGGAAGGGCGCCTCAGTGAGACCGGATGCTTCAAAAAATTCCGTACGAACCGGGCCGGGAAGCACCGCCTGAACCGTGACGTTGGTCTTTGCAAGCTCCATCTGGAGCGAGCGGGTGAAATTCAGGACATATCCCTTGGTGCCGGAGTAGCCTGCGCCGGAAGGTGTTGGCATGACCGCGATGGTGGAGGCGATATTGATGATCGTTCCGGAATTGCGCCGCAGGAAACCCGGCAGGACTGCATGCGTCAGTCGTGTCAACGCCAGCACATTGATCTTAATCAGGTTCTCCAACGCAGCCGCAGCCACTTTCGACGTGGGCCCAAGAGCGCCAAGGCCGGCATTGTTGATCAGGACGTCGATGTCCTCCCGTTCGGTCAGTAACGCCTCAATGCGCAACAGGTCCGCCGGATCGCCGAGATCCGCAGTCACGATCTCGACGGCGCGCTTTGTCTTGGCTTGGATTTTGCTGGCGATCTCTTCTAGTCGGTTCCGACGACGGGCGACGAGAATCAAGTTGTAGCCGCGCTCCGCCATTCGTTCGGCATAGGCAGCGCCTATCCCCGACGAGGCACCGGTAACGACTGCAAAACGCTGATGGTTGCTCATCCTGATCTATGCCTCGGACAATCGGCCTGACTAAGCCGGCTCTTGAATGGGGTACGGCACCGGCTTGTTTTCCTCGAGCCAGCGCTTCTCGTCCTCGGAATTTGGCGGCGGCGGGGGCATGCCTTGGATCTGCCAGAGATCAAAAGGCGTTTCGTCGATGTGGATTTCCCAATCCCTGCCGCGATCCTTGATGTAGGGCGCCAGCGCCTTTTCCGCCCAGCCCATCCATTTGGCTTTCAGCTTCTTGGCGTCGGGCGGGAATGACCGGGCGATGTGATCCACCGAGATGCGAACGAAATTGTGCGCCTCCTCGCCGCCCATATAGAAGGACTCGGGGGTAACCTCGTGAAAAACGACGATGACGTAGAATTTTGGCAGTCCGCGATAGAGCTCGGTAATTCGTTGCGAAAGGGCGCGTTTGTCTTCAGCGGTGAAGGCGCCGACCGGATGATAGATTTTCCAAAAGGGCATTTTTCCTCCTGAAGCGGGACGCGGTTTGGCTCGCCAATGATGATCATCATCATTATTTGGGCGAGCATCATCATTATTTGGGTGTCTTGTCAATCATTAATAATGACATGTATCATCGTAACGGTGTGAGATTCGGGAGATTGGTCGTGCGGATTACTGAAAGTCAGGCCCAGAAAAACCGGCAGAAAGTTGTCGCGAGGGCATCAAAGCTCTTTCGCGAGGGCGGTTTCGACGGCATTTCGGTCAACGATCTGATGAAAGCCGCCGGCTTCACGCATGGCGGATTCTACAATCACTTCGAATCGAAGAGCGCACTGGCCTGTGAGGCCCTCGACTACGCATTCCGCCAGATGGATGGCGTGCGGGAACAAATGCCGAGCCTCGACGAGTTCGTTACGTCTTATCTGTCGGAGGAGGCTCGGAAGGCGCCTGGTTCCACGTGTCCGGCGGCGGCGCTGGCAGGCGAGGTCGCACGACAGCCGGATAGCATCAAAAGCGTTTTCGCCGAGGGCGTCGAGCGGATGATCTTGTCGATTGCAGATTCGTTGCCCGAGATGGCGTCCGCTCGCGAGGAGGCGGTGGATCTGGTCTGTCGTATGGTCGGAGCGTTGGTCCTGGCCAGAGCAATGCCGGCGTCGAGCAATCTTGGCCGTGAATTGCTCGCGACGGCAACAGAGAGCTGCCGGAAAAATGTGACGCGTTCAAACGGGCTGCGGCGAAGCGGGCGCAATTCAAAAGGTCCGGGCTGACCCTTCGTGTCGAGCCGTGGTCGCTGCGAACCTGCAGACGCGGGGCCCGGCTTGGCTGTGTTGCTCGGAGCAGCGATTCGTTCTGCCCGCAGGAAGTGCTATCCGCATTTCATACGCCCGGCCTCCAGCCACGTGCGTGGCCTCTCCGTCTGCGATCATGTGGCCTCCACTGCATTGCGAATTCGCGGATTTTGTTCAAGAGCCCATCGGACGGCCTTCGGAGCACGTCCAAGTAATCGTTCAAGCTCGTCGTTGACAACATCGTAACGTCCGCCTGCGACCAAGCGGGTGATGGTTTTCAGGTGGTCTGCAATGTGCGGATTGCGAGATGCCAGAGCATTGTTGATGTACGTCTCGATCCAGGCATCCAGGTCCTAGGGCACGTACGAAATCTTACGTCCCAGCGCGGCACCGTAATCCTCCGCAAACCCATGCATGTCCTTCAACTCTGGCCCGGTGAGCGCATATGACATCGATATATGCGCCGAGGGATCGATCAGGATTTTCGTGCAAATCTCCGCAACATCATAGGCGGCGATTGGCGCGATTTTCTGCGTGCCAAAGGGCAGGTGGAGTTCGCCCGCACTTAGCAATTGCTTTAGCGGAAACCAGGAAAGGATCGGGTTTTCGGCGAACATCGTCGCTTGGATGTTAACGACCGGGAGGCCGGACCACTGCAGCGCCTGCTCCGACGCCCAATGGGCCCTCTGTTGCGGCGACCACTCGGCGACGGATCCTCCGAGCCAGGCGAGTCGCGCCTCCTGCGCGGCGGTCATTCTATCGAATGTCATGAAGGTCTGCTCAAACTCCGAGATGTTCACGAAAACCTCGATGTCTCCTTGCGCGCGCGCAGCGGCAGCCATCAGGATGGTTGCGTCGCTATAGTAAGGGTTCAAGCTCATGCTGAAGTAGACCCTCCCACAACCTTTCAGGGCAGCCGCGACATCGGCGACATTGAGGAGATCGCCGACGAACACCTGGGCTCCGGCCCTTCGAAGCGCCTCCGCCCGCTCGTCGTCCCGCCTCACGAAGGCACGCACCGGATATTGCTTCTCCAGCAGCATGTCGATCATCGTCTTGCTTACGGAGCCAACTTCGCCGCCGGCGCCAGTGATCAGAATAGGGGTCCGCTTCGACATCGACTTGTCCTTTTGGCTGGGCGACTGGATCGTTCCTTGAACAGATGGCGGTTTTCGCGATCGAGGCGAGCGTGACCAGTCAGCTTCTCAGGAAGCGGAGGACGTGGTTCAGAACGGCATCGGGTTGTTCAAGATGCAGGAAATGCCCGACGCCGGGCATGACGCTCGAGTCCATTCGTGAACAGCGACTCCATGTCTTCGCTAAGCTGCGCGGACATGCAGCCGTCCTCCGTTCCATGTAGATAGAGCGACGGGACCGAAATTGGACCGCTTGCGAGAGCCTCAAGAGCTCGAGCAGTAATCCCAAATCGGAACGAAATTCATTGGCGAGCATCGCCCGATCAGTTGCGAAAAGCGTTCGGAAAGATCAGAAGTCGGGGTTGCCGGCCGCCGAGCCTAGACTCCCAACTTTGTAGATTCAGCTTCCAGGGTTTTTGCTATGACCTTCAGCCATTTGTGAACCGCTCTTATCTTCTCGGAAGAGCCGTCGACCTTCCGATACGTAAAATAGAAGTCTCTTAGCCCTATGTCCATCGAGCCCCAGAGCTTTACAACGCTCAGGGCACCGCCGGTGACCATCGGCGCTACCAGTGGAAACGGCGCTAGAATCATCCCCATCGCTGACCGCGCCATCTGTATCGCTGTCAGAAGGCTATCGCCGATCAACTCCGCCTCCTTCGAAGCGAGCTGCGGCTCATACTCGCCAAACCATTTCTGCCAGCTATCAGGCGCCGTGTTGAACCTGATCAGCGGCATTTTTGCCAAGTCATGCGAGTTTCGAATGGGTGCAAAGCGCTCCAATAGTGTCCTGTCGGCGCATGGCGCGACGCGCGACTTGAGCAGTCGATGAAAAGTCAAGCTGCTGAACGGAGGCTCGCCGAATTGAACGGCGGCATCGATGTTATCCCTCTCAAAATCTACCGGAGTGTTCTTGGCTTCCAGCCTCAAGTCGATTCCAGGATTATCGACGCGGAACCTTTCGAGTTGGGGAAGCGCCGCAAGCATTGCGAAGGTCGGAGTCACGCTAACTCTGACAATCCTGCCGCGCTTTCTGTCGTCCAAGAGGTCGCTCGCTCGAGACAATTCGTTGAATGCGCTTAGCACCGCGGCGGCATATATCGCGCCGCTTTCGGTGAGTTCGATGTTGCGGCCGCTGCGCTGAACGAGCTGGAGACCAAAATGAGCTTCGAGGGTGCGGATTTGATGACTGATCGCGGATGGCGTGAGATTCAAGCTTTCGGAGGCAAGCTTGACGCTGCCAGAGCGTGCGAGAGCCTCGAATGCGCGGAGGCTCGCCAGCGGGGGGAGGGTTGATTGTGCATTCGACATTCTTGCGGTGAGCCCAGTTCAACATTCCACAATCGATTTCAATTGTTTTCCTACGGCCGGCTGATCAATTTAGTGGAGGCAGCGGACGTTCCATAGCTGATTTTAACTCTTACCAAAGCGGTATCGAACCAATTCGGCGCCGTACCGCAGGCCGACCAGGGCGGAAACGAGACGAGGGCATGACGATGAACTCACCGCAGCGACACGATCACCATACGCAGGCCGCCACGAAGATCAATGCGGGGCTACCACAGCCGCCCGTCTTCAAAACCTTGGCCGAGGAGAGGCAACACAGAAAGGAACGGTTGGCCGCCGGCCTCAGACTTTTCGCCAAGTTCGGATTCGACGAGGGAGTCGCTGGCCACATCACCGCCCGCGATCCGGAGTTTACGGATACGTTTTGGGTGAATGGCTTCGGGATGAGCTTCGGCTTGATCAAGGCCTCAGATCTTATTCGGGTCAACCATAAAGGCGAAGTCGTCGAAGGCAGCTATCCTGTCAATGCGGCTGCTTTTGCGATTCACGCAAGCGTTCATGCGGCTCGTCCCGATTCCGTCGGTGCGGCGCATTCCCACTCCACGCATGGCCGCGCGTTCTCGACGCTCGCTCGGAAACTGGAGCCAATTACGCAAGACGCGTGCGCATTCTACAACGATCACGCTCTATACGAGGATTACGGTGGGGTGGCAGTCGAACTGGACGAAGGTCAGCGAATCGCCCAGGCGCTGGGGCCGCACAAAGCAGTCATCTTGCAGAACCATGGACTTCTGACTGTCGGACAGACCGTGGATGAGGCGGTCTGGTGGTTCATCACGATGGAGCGCTCGTGCCAAGTGCAGTTACTCGCCGAGGCGGCGGCGGCGCGAACCGGTCAACCTCTCAAGAACATTCCCGAGGAATCCGCAAAACAGGCGTTTGCTATTCTCGGCACGCCGAGGACGGGTTGGTTTCAGTTCCAGACCCTATACTCGAAACTCGTCAAGGAGCAGCCGGATCTGCTCAACTGATGTATCGAACCGCCAAAGCCGTTCGGAGAAGCGCATGAGCATGCCCAGTCGCCGGTACGCTTGCGCCAGTTGGGTTGGACGAACCCTTGACGGTATTTGCGCGAATTTCAGGGCCGCTCACGTACGGTGAAAACAGTGCTGAGCAAAGCCCTTCAGGGCGATTCAAGATATTTCCGGCCGAAAGACGACATGGCAATGACGTGTAAAACAGCCTCGCCTCCCGATTGGGCGGGAGGCTGGTCGCAGTTATCCCTCCATCATCGAACTCTCGCCCAACGCTGTTCCATTAAGCGGCCATTCGCAACAAACTGACGATCTCGGATTCGCCTGTGAAAGGCCGTGGATTAGCCTGAACGAAGCGATGATTGATTGCAATCTTGCTGATCTGCTCGAACTTGTCTTCACCAATGCCGACATCGACGAGTCGGCCAGGCAGTCCAAGTCTCCTGGCGAATTCCGCAAAGGCGTCTGCCGCTTCGTCGCCCGGAGCGCCCAGAGCCGTCGCCAAATGCTTCTGCGCTTCCTCAGTGAACGGCTTGTTGTAGCGAAGAAGGCTCGGCATCATGACAGGTGTGCAATAGTAGTGGGGAACGCCGAAGGTGCCTCCCAGCACATGGCCGATGCCGTGGCTTGCTCCCATCGGAATGCGTGCCTGCAGCCCAAACGAGGCAAGCCACGAACCATATTGAGAAAGCCGGCGTGCCTCAAGATCGTCCGGATGGTCTAAGGTCCGGAGCATTCCTTCACGCAGAATGCGGATGCCTGCCAGCACGACTTCGTCAGCCAAGGGAGTGCCCGCCGGCGAGCACAATGCTTCGATTCCGTGATCCATCGAGCGTGTGCCCGATCCCATCCAAAGTGTTGAAGGCGTATGAAGCGTGAGGGCGGGGTCGAGAATGATCGCCACTGGCATCATTTGGGGGTGAAAGAAAATTTGCTTCAGCTTATTGCGCTCATCTGTGACGAGCGCTGCCGCGTTGTATTCGCCACCATTCAGCGTGGATGGCACCGCGATCTGTCGGACTGTCGGCGAGCGGAAGGGAGAATGGCTCACGCCTGGACCCATGGGAAAGGGATCGAAGCCCGCTTCATCGCGGATATCGTGCTCCATGGCCATGATGACGATCTTGGCGAGATCGACGGCAGAACCTCCACCAACAGCCACGACTAAATCAGCTCGCGCGTCCTTTGCGTGGAGGGCAACCTCGGCAGCTTGCTTGCGTGTCGTGTGCTGCGCAATTCCATCGAAGGTCGCTACATGTTTGTCACCAAGCGTACGCCGGATTTGCTCGATCTCATCGGTCTTGGTGTTCAAGGTTCGACTGACGATAAGGAAGACCCGCTTTGCTTTAAGTCGCTCCGCCTCTTCATTGATAGCTTCAGACGCACCTTTGCCATAGATGACACGATCAATCGCTGGAAAGTTATGTGCACCAGTCCTGCGCATTTTTTCCTCCCATTGGGTTAGTGGCCGAAAGCCCGAGAAGTCGCCTGATCTCGAATTGGAGCGGTCAGTTCCTCAACGTGGAGAAACTGGCCGGTACCGACATCTCAGGCGGCGACGGCTTCGCGAACCTGTTCGACTGCTGCATCCAGTAACGCCTGTGCCAAATCGGGGTCGTTGACGACGCGCGATAGCGTCACCGCACCGACCATCGTCGAGAGAATGGCCATGGCCGTGCCGTTGAGCTCATCGCCGTCGGTTCGGGCAATGAAGCGGCCAATGACTTCGAGATGCGCCCTGATTCCCGCTTCGAATGCCGCTTTCACATCGGGCCCCTGTCTGGCGGCATCTGCGCCGAGCGCCACGATCGGGCAGCCGTCCATCTTTTCTTCGCGATGGTCGGCACTGAGGTAGAACGCAATCACTGCGCCAAGCGGATCATTGGGATTCTCCGTGGCCGCGTCCGACCATCGGCGGGAGGCGCTCTCCAATGCCCGCCTGGACGCCTCTACCGCCAAATCCTCTTTTGACGCGAACTGCTTGTAGAAGGCGCCTTGGGTCAGCCCGGCCCCCTCCATCAGATCCTTGAGCCCGATGCCATCAAAGCCGCGCTCCCGGAAAAGGCGACTTGCCACATTGATCACGTTTTGGCGGTTTTCCGCGGCCTGAATGCGACTCACTCGCATCGTGGACCTCCTTTTTAGATTGCATTCGAAATCTATATATCAGATAGAGGCTGAACGCAATCTATCAACAGGCACGAGAGGATCTGCAGGAGGTGGGCGGCTCCTGCATAAAGGCCGCCGCTCCCGAAAATGGCAGGCACCTTGCGCGGATCACGTTCTCGTCAATTCCGTTTTTTAGATTGCGATCGAACTCTATTATGGATATAGCGTTCGAATGAAATCTAAACGGCATAGGAGATGGGGATGAGAAAGAGAAGACTTGTGGTCTTAGCCGGTGTCCTGATCGCGGCGTCCGGGGCGGCCGCGTTCGCTACTCTTGCCATTCCCACTCGAAAAGCCTCTGCCCTGGGCGACCCCAGGCAGGAACCGCCGATCGTCAGCTTGGTGACAGCAGCACGAGTAACCGGATCCGAACGCGGCTTCACGGGCGTCGTCGGGGCGAGGGTGGAAAGCAATCTCGCTTTTCGTGTCCCCGGTAAGATCCTGCAACGGCTTGTGAATGTCGGCGACCAGGTCAAAGCCGGCCAGCCGCTGATGCGGATCGACGAAACCGACCTCCGCCTTGTGCTCACGGCGAAGCGCAATGCCGTCGCCGCAGCGCGTGCATCTGTCGTTCAGATGGACGCGGATGAACGGCGGTATGCCAACCTGGTAAGCGACGGATGGGCTTCCCGACAGCGCTACGAGCAGGCGAAGGCGGCGTCGGACACAGCCAACGCGCAACTCGCCGCCGCCGAAGCCGAAGCACGGGTCGCCGAGAACCAGACGACCTATTCCGTCCTGGTGGCGGACGCGGACGGAACGGTCATGCAAACGCTTGGCGAGCCGGGACAAGTGGTCTCCGCCGGCCAGACCGTGGTTCGGCTTGCCCAGGCCGGTCCCCGCGAAGCGGTGGTCGCGCTTCCCGAAACAATCCGGCCGGCGATCGGCTCGGTGGCCGAGGCCAGCTTGTATGGGAGCGATGGGCGCCGCTTTAGGGCGCATCTCCGGCAGTTGTCGGATTCCGCAGATGCCCAGACCCGTACCTATGAGGCCCGCTATGTGCTCGACGGTGAGGCTGCGGCGGCACCGCTTGGCGCGACGGTCACCATTCGGCTGGCAAGCCAGGAGACTAAGCCGGAAGTCCAGGTGCCGCTGGGAGCCGTGCTCGATGACGGCAGAAAGACCGGCGTTTGGGTCTTCGACAGCGCCACCTCGACCGTACACTTTCAGCCCATCAAGCTTGTGCGTGTGACCAGCGAAACCGCCGTGATCTCCGGGCTGAGCCCTGGTGATCGGGTTGTTTCGCTCGGCGCTCATCTCCTGCAGGAGGGCGCTCGCGTCAGGGCTGCCTCGGAGAATAGGAGCAGCTGATGAGCTTCAATCTTTCCGTGATCGCCGTTGGAGAGGCCAGATGCTTTACAGTTCCATTGTCAAGAAAGAAATCCGAAAGACTTTCGACCACGTCAACAATCATCGCTGGGATGAAGCGGTGAAAGCAGTCGCGCCGCATGTCCATCACCGCGTTTCCGGCGCCCATGCGCTTGGTGGTGAGCGCCGCGGCAAAGAAGACCTGCGCCGCTGGTTTGAGCGCCTCGGACGCGTCCTGCCCACTCTCCATCTCACGGTCAGCAACATCTCGGTGAAGGGCTGGCCATGGCACACCACCGTGTTTGCCCAGTGGGAGGGCACCGCGAAGCTGCTGAACGGCGACGCGTCGTACGTCAACCGTGGTCTCCATGTGTTCACTCTGCGGTGGGGTCGAGTCTATGCACTCGAGGAATTTCAAGATTCACAGGAAGCGGCCCGTGGGCTTGCTGCCCAGGCGGCTGCTGGCCTCAAAGAAGCTGTCGCCGAACCAATTGTAAGTCAGCAGCAGCGCAGTTACAGGCCGCGCTTTTTAGGTTGAGCGCGGTTCACTCGGCGCCCGCCGGCTGCAGGAGGGTGCGAGCGTCAAGACGAACGTCGAGGAAATTGGAGTGGCCAAGTAATGAATTTCAATCTTTCCGCGATCGCCGTTCGCGAACGGGCCATCACCCTGTTCTTCATCATCCTGCTGGCCGCCGCGGGCGCCTACGCCTTCTTCATGCTCGGGCGGGCGGAGGACCCCTCCTTCACCATCAAGACCCTGACTGTCACGACGGCATGGCCGGGCGCGACGGCGCGCGAGATGCAGGACCAAGTCGCCGAACCGTTGGAGAAACGGCTTCAGGAACTGACCTGGTACGACCGGGTGGAGACGACCACCCGGCCAGGTTACGCGTATATGACGGTGACGCTGAAGGACAGTACACCGCCATCCAGCGTGCAGGAGGAGTTCTACCAGGCCCGCAAGAAGCTCGGGGATGAAGCCCGCAAGCTGCCGTCCGGCGTGCTTGGCCCCTTCGTCAACGACGAATATTCGGACGTGAGCTTCGCCCTTTATGCCCTCAAGGGGAAGGGCATGCCCATGCGTGAGCTGGCTAGGAAGGCCGAGGTGATCCGCCAGGACCTCCTGCACGTGCCCGGCGTCAAGAAGATCAACATCCTCGGTGAACGTCCCGAACAGATATTCGTCGATTTTTCCTATGCTAAACTGGCGACCCTCGGCGTGTCGGCACAAGATATTGTTGCCGCCTTGCAGCGGCAGAATACGGTGACACCGGCCGGCTCGATCGACACTCAGGGCCCACAGGTCTTCATCCGGATCAACGGCGCCTATGACAGCATCCAGACGATCGCCGACACACCGATCGTCGCTGCGGGGCGGATGCTGAAGCTCTCCGACATCGCTGATGTCCGCCGCGGTTACGAGGATCCTCCCACCTACCTCATCCGACACCAGGGTGAGCCCACCATCTTGCTCGCGGCCGTTATGCAAGAGGGCTGGAATGGTCTCGCGCTCGGCAAGGCGCTGGAAGAGAGGTCTGCAGCTATCGCACGGACGCTGCCGCTCGGAATGACACTCGACAAGGTGACCGATCAGGCCGTCAACATCACCTCAGCGGTCGACGAATTCATGCTGAAGTTCGCGATGGCGCTCGGCGTGGTGCTGCTGGTGAGCTTGCTCAGCCTCGGCTGGCGCGTCGGTATCGTCGTGGCGGCTGCCGTCCCTCTGACGCTTGCCGTCGTGTTCCTGATCATGCTTGAAACCGGCCGGTTCTTCGACCGCATCACGCTCGGCGCCCTCATCCTTGCGCTTGGTCTTCTCGTGGACGACGCCATCATCGCCATCGAGGTGATGGTGGTGGAAATGGAAGAAGGCATGGATCGCATCAAGGCGGCGGCCTATGCGTGGAGCCACACTGCGGCGCCGATGCTGTCCGGAACACTCGTGACGATCGCCGGATTCCTGCCGGTGGGGTTCGCGCGCTCGACCGCCGGTGAATACGCCGGCAACATCTTCTGGGTCGTGGGGTTCGCCCTCATCGTCTCCTGGATCGTCGCGGTGGTCTTTACGCCCTATCTTGGCGTCAAGATGCTGCCGGCGATCAAACCGGTCGAAGGCGGTCACCACGCGATCTACGACACACCGAACTATCGGCGTCTGCGAGGGCTCATCACCTTCGCCGTGCGCCACAAGTTCGTAACCTGCGGCATCGTCGCCGTCGCTTTCGCGCTTTCCGGCGTCGGCATGGGTGCCGTCAAACAGCAGTTCTTCCCGACATCCGACCGTCCCGAAGTGCTCGTGGAGGTTCGCCTGCCGGAAGGCACCAGCATTGAGACGACGACCGCCACGGTCGAGAAGCTCGAACGTTGGCTGCACGACCAGCCCGAGGCCAAGATCGTCACGAGCTATATCGGTCAGGGCGCTCCCCGCTTCTTCTTCGCAATGGCGCCGGAACTGCCCGATCCTGCTTTCGCCAAGATCGTCGTGCTGACACCGGACGCCGAGGCGCGCGAGGCTTTGAAGCATCGGCTCCGAGAGGCGGTATCACAGGGGCTTGCGCCCGAGGCCTATGTGCGCGTCACTCAGCTTGTGTTCGGACCCTACACGCCGTTCCCGGTCGAGTTTCGGGTCATGGGACCTGATCCCACGCAATTGTCCGCTATCTCTGAAAAAGCCCTCGACATCATGCGGCACATTCCGGACGTGCGGCAAGCGAACCGTGATTGGGGCAATCGTACGCCCGTGCTACGCTTCATCCCGGATCAGGATCGGCTGAACCTCATCGGCCTCTCGCCAGCGGAGATGAGCCAGCAGCTCCAGCTTCTCCTCACCGGCATCGCCGTTACGCAGGTTCGCGAGGACATCCGCAACGTTCCGATCGTGATGCGCAGCGCCGGCGGCGAGCGGCTGGACCCGACGCGTCTGGCTGACTTCTCGCTGACGAGCCGAAACGGCCGGCAGATTCCGCTCGACCAGATCGGACATTCGGAAGTCCGTCTGGAAGAGCCGATCCTGAAGCGCCGCGATCGCACACCGGTCATCACGATCCGCTCGGACATCAATGAGGCGACGCAGCCTCCAGAGGTTTCCAAGGAGATCATGAAGGCCCTTCAGCCGCTGATCGCATCCCTTCCGGCCGGCTACCGCATCGAATTGGGTGGTTCGATCGAGGAGGCGGAAAAGGCCAACACCGCGCTGGGTAAAATCTTCCCAGCCATGATCGCCGCCATGCTGATCGTCATCATGCTGCAGGTACGATCCTTCTCAACGATGGCCCTGGTCATGCTGACGGCACCGCTCGGTCTCGTCGGCGTCGTGCCCATGTTGATCACCTTCAACCAGCCCTTCGGGTTCAACGCCATTCTGGGCCTGATAGGACTGGCCGGCATCCTGATGCGCAATACGCTGATCCTGACTGAACAGATCAAGGAAAACCTCGCGGCCGGACTTGACGACTATCACGCTGTAATCGAAGCCACGGTGCAACGCACGAGGCCCGTGATCCTGACCGCACTTGCCGCCGTGCTGGCCTTCATCCCCCTCACGCACTCCGTGTTCTGGGGATCGATGGCCTATACGTTGATCGGCGGCACGGCAGTCGGCACGGCGCTGATCCTGCTCTTCCTTCCCGCGCTCTATGCCGCGTGGTTCCGGATCAAGCCAACTGCAGATGGGATCCATGAGGGTTCGACGGAGGAACCGGAATTGCGAACAGCAATGGCTGCCGAGTAGGGCGCTGTTAAATCCATGAATCGTCCGGTCCGAACGGCAAATGATTCCGACGAGGCGCGCGCACGCATCCTGGAGGTAGCGGAGGAGCACTTTCGCCGCATCGGTTACCACAAGACATCGGTGGCGGACATCGCCTCCGAACTCGGCATGAGCCCGGCGAATGTCTACCGTTTCTTTCCCTCCAGGGATGCGATCAACGAGTCCATCTGCGGGCGGCTTGTGAACGAGGTTGCCGACCTTGCCTTTGCGATCGCGCGCACGAACGCGTCGGCCACGGAGAAACTCGACCAACTCCTGACCGCCGTTCACCGCCACAACAAGATGACGCTGGTCAAGGAAAGGTATATGCATGACCTGATTGCTGCCGCCACGCGGGAGAACTGGGCGATCATCAAGGCGCATATCGCGCGGATGGTGACGATCTTCGAGACGATCGTACGTGAGGGTATCGAAGCCGGCGAGTTTGACGTCGAAGACGCCGCGGAAGCCGCACGAGCTGTCAAGTTAGCGTTCATGCCGTTCTTCCATCCGATTCTGATCCAGCATTGCGTTCAGCACGGCGAAGATACCGAAGCAGGCCTGCGCGATCAGATCCGCTTTATCCTGAAAGCTCTCGGCAAGTCTGGCTAAGTAGTCTGCCCATTCAGGTCTGCGGTTCTGATTGAGCAGAGTGCTGATGCCATCCATGAGGAATCAGCTTTCGGAGGTGGTTTGCGCTCCCGTAATTTCGCGGTCTTGACGCGAATCGGTTTCAATCCAAAATTGGCTGGAACCTACGGTAATATTGCTGGAAACCGGCGTTGGGCTGTTCTCATGTTCGACGTTTACATTTGCGACCGTCGTTATTTGCTCGTGCTCCCGAAGGGCACACTAATTCCAAGAGATGGAAACCTGGCCCGCTCACCAAAGAGGAAGCGGGGCGTTGTGAGTGTGAGCGAAGAGATTAGAAGAGCAATCGGGAAAGATGGTTACTACCGGCGAAAGCTCGGCAGGTTTTGATCAATATGCGCCGCTTTCCGATCGACCAGATCATCGCAACTTCGTGGGAGAAGCTCGCAGACGACCTTGCGATCGAACTGGAAATATGCAGCGGAGAGAAGCGCCATACTATCGAAGAGATGCGTCTCCTTCTGGCGGTGAAGGGCTATCGAGCAATCCCGTGCTACTCGGAAGCTGATGCGATCTCCAGCGAAGAGCCGGCAATATCGATTTGATCGCCGTGGTGCCTGAATAGAGGTCACCTCAAATCGGGTCGCGGAATAGCTCGCGCCCGCAGGTCCTACATCATGACGGAAAGCAGCAATTGGCATGAAGTATCGGTGATGACAGTCGAGCAGCGCGAATTGGAGCGGTGCAGGCAAGAGATTGCTCGCCTCAAAGAGCTGGTCGTACGGCTTTCCGAAATTGCCTTACGCAACATCGTGGAAAGAGCTGAGCGTGGACAGAATAAGTGAGGCCGAAACGACGAACCGAACGAAAACAGGCTTCTTCAACAGCCGCGCTGGAAAGAAGGCATGGCAATGAAGTCATCTTCTCGTCTGCGATTTTGGCGGGACAAGCGCGGCGCGACCTTCATTGAGTACAGCCTGATCGCGGCCGCGATTTCGGTTCCTCTTGTCCTTGCCATGAACGGTCTTCATGCCAATCGCGGCATCACTTGTAGTTCTTCACCTTCGCTCAATGTGTCGACCGACCAGCTTGACAAGTTGGGCTCCACACGTGAAAGCCAGCAATGATGGTCCTCGCAAGTTCCTCGGAGCGATGAGATGATCGAGGTACGAATGCTGCGATGTCCGATGAATGAGTCGGGAATTGGCCGATGCTGTCTAAATTGCTCTGCCGCGTTGCCTTTGCCGTTAGGGAGCGATGATTGGCGACGAGTTGCGCCGCCAGGCTAACGTTTTCACCCACTTGGCGGAATTGGGGGCAGCCCAGATCCTTTCAAGTGGCAACCCCGCGGCAATGATCAGCGTCACCTTCCCGTTTTAAGCATCAGGCTGAGCGATGATCTCGCCAAAAAAGAGGAAAGCACTGCTGCAAAGAAGCCCAGCGGGGCTGCGGAGATTCGCCCCCCAAGGCGGCCGCGTTGTCCACCCTGAGCCTCGTTCGCGCTTGGAACAAGCCGTCTTACATTCCTGCTCAACCAAGTGCAGATCCGCGGCCCGGCGCATCTAAAACGCACACCCGCTTCATCTCAGAAGTGGGCAAGCGAGGCTGCCTTTACTCAAAGCGAATACGGATTCTCTTTCCTTCCGCCCGACCAAGCGTGACGGATTGCGGGAATCGACGCGAGTGGCCGGCGCAAGGTTGAGGGCAAGATGGACGTCGCCATGGAACTTGCCCGACGTATCGATCAGATGGTTCTGCTCTCCGGCGACGGTGACTTTTCGTTCCCTGGTCGAAGCTATGCAACATCGCGGCATCCGCGTCACGGTTGTCTCGACGCCGCGATTTACGCGAGCGACCTGTCTTGGGCGAGTCGCGCTGACCGATTTGGCTCATGTGGTCGCCGAAGCAGTGAAGCATCGCTTTGCAACTGGAGATGATCAATTCCGCGCTGGCGACCGGCTGCCGCCTGGTTAGAGCGCCCGGCGGGGAACCACTATCAAGGGTCTGCGTTTAGGAACGGAAGGAGGCTGTCGGCCGGCAATCCGAGCTCGGAGGCGTCCTTCGCGGAGGAAAACGGGATATGCTGTACTTTGGGCGGCTGATGGTTGCCTTCGCTGCTATCCTTCTCCTGGCTAGCGGTATCTGGGCAAATCTAGGCAAGGT
This sequence comes from Bradyrhizobium sp. ISRA436, assembly GCF_029910015.1. Lineage (NCBI taxonomy): Bacteria > Pseudomonadati > Pseudomonadota > Alphaproteobacteria > Hyphomicrobiales > Nitrobacteraceae > Bradyrhizobium > Bradyrhizobium sp. ISRA436. Next base: position 6,704,754 of record NZ_CP094519.1, on the reverse strand, counting down.
GCCACTATCCGAAATGCGCGGCCATTGGGTCACGCAGGCCATGCGATGAGCTAGACAAGCGACATCCTCTGTCGCAAGCGCTTGCGGGACATGTGGAGCCCGAATCTGCAGAATGGATTTTCGCGACGGCGCCAACGCGTCGGCGTGGAAAGGATCAACACCTTTGACCCTTATCCGCTTATCGAGTTGAGCGCGAACGTTTATTTGCCCGAAAGCATCGGATGCAGATTTGCGTCGGCTTATCATGTTGTTCTGTAAGCCGATCGTGCCCGGCGACGTGATCCGGGACCCACCGGGTATCCGGCCCGCAAGACGGTGGTCCGTGAGAACCCCCGCCGTCGAGGAGAAAAATGCGGCGCGACGGAGATGACAAGGTCGAACGGTGGCTGCCGTCCGGCGGGGCTATGTTATGGTTCTGGTCCGTCGGCAGTTCTACGTGATGGCCATGCCTGCATCGGTAAAACGGCAGCATCCTTGCCCAATTGCGAGCGATGTTGCACGGGCGGCGAGCTGATTGTTACCGGATGCTGGATGCGCGCACTGGCGCAACGATGACAATGTTCCGTTGCAGAAGGTGCGGGTATACGACGTGGGACGATCACCTCGGCCCAAGCCGTAGTCCCAACGCTCCTACGTAGGACAATACAGGGTCGTATGAAAATCACGCCGCAGCAGCTTGAGAATTTCGGGACGCAGATCGCGTGCCCGGATCGACACCGACGACGGCATCAAGGAACTGATCGGCTACCTCAGCCGGGACGACTATGTTGATGTGCTGGCGCGCGTCGCCGAAATCGTGCGCGAGCTGAGTAGCGACGCTAGTCGTGAACTCGGCGGGATAGACAGCCCGCAATACAGCTTCGTCCCCGCTATTGCGGTTGCGCGAACATTGTCGACCATATGCCTTTACGGCCTCCGATCGAAATGCGTAGACCGTGCGCTTCATCAAGCTAAATCTTATCCACCGTCCCGATGCCATCGGTCAGGACGACGGCCTTGCCGAGAAGTTCAGCCTGAGCTTGTTCGAATTCGGCTTGACATTGAACCCCCGCTTCAGGAACGAGGCCATGGAGCTGTCCGGAAGCCCCGGGCCTTGCCGCCCACCGGAACGGCTCGGGCTGGTAAGTAGTTCTACGAGATCGCCTGAGGGTTGCGCTCATATAGAGCAAGCTATTGCGAGAAAATGCCCGGAGAACTACGGTCTATCTTTCGATCGTCCCAGATGTGCTCGCCGATGGCTGCGCATCGTGCATGTCGGACTGAATTGCAGCTTCTCGTTCGGCGGCGCTTGCACGCGCGACAGCTCCTTAGACTCAAGCGGGTTCCCTAAACCGAATGTTCACCAGCGTCGCAAGCCGAGCCGATGTTAACTCTGAGGTTGTATTCTGGTGCAAGGCTCGCGTCGTATACTGCGCGGCAGGAGGGAACATGCATAAACATTTGGCGGCACTGCCCGATGGGTTGGGGCAGCAGAGTGAGGATTTTCTGCCTTATGTCCGGCGCTTGGAGCTGGCGCTGGACAACATGAGCCAGGGTCTCCTGATGTTCGATTCAGCGGCGCGCGTGGTGGTTGTCAACGAGCGTTACATCCAAATGTACGGTCTTTCGCCAGAGATCGTAACGCCTGGCTGCTCGTTGCGCGAACTGATTCAGCATCGGAAGGACACCGGATCGTTTGTGGGAGATGTCGATCACTATTGCGCCAGTATCCTGAGCGCAGTGTCGCGCGGACGTACCGCCAGCATATTCGCCGACACGGCCGATGGGCGAACGATCAACGTCGTCTACCGGCCGATCGCCGATGGGGGGTGGGTCGTGACACTCGAAGACATCAGCGAGCGGCGGCAGGCAGAGGCGCAGATTGCCCACATGGCCCATCATGATGCGCTGACAGGCCTGCCCAATCGGGTATTTTTCCGCGCGCGGCTTGATGATGAACTGAAGCGGAGGCGGCGTAGAGAGCGTGTCGCCGTTCTCTACCTCGATCTCGATAATTTCAAGAGCGTCAACGAAACGCTCGGACACCCTGTCGGCGACGATCTCCTGAAGGCGGTTGCCAATCGACTGCGCGGATGCGTCAGAGAAATCGATACGGTCGCGCGTCTTGGCGGCGACGAGTTTGCAATTGCGCAGACCGGCGCCCGCCGGCCGCTGGATGTTGCCGAGCTCGCTGCGCGAGTTCGTGAAGCGGTGGCCGCGCCTTACGAGCTTGCAGACCATCAGATCATCGTCGATGCCAGCATCGGCATTGCGATTTCACCGTCGGACGGCACCAACCCCGACCAGCTCATCAAGAAGGCCGATCTGGCCCTGTATTGTGCAAAGACGGGTGGGCGCGGGATCTACCGGTTCTTCGAACCGGAGATGGATATCCGTATGACGGCGCGTCGGAACCTCGAGCTCGATCTGCGTAAGGCCTTGGCTCGTGGCGAGTTCGAATTGCACTACCAGCCGCTCGTCAATCTCGAGCGCAGCGAAATCAGCGGCTGCGAGGCCCTTGTCCGATGGCGACATCCGCGACGCGGTCTGGTCTCGCCGGCCGAATTCATTCCGATTGCCGAAGAAACCGGTCTCATCACCGGCCTGGGCGAATGGGTGATCAGAACCGCCTGTGCGGAAGCCGCGACCTGGCCCGATGATCTCAAAGTTGCCGTGAACGTTTCCCCGGTGCAGTTCAAGAACCAGAACATTGCACAAATTGTCATAAGCGCGTTGGCGGCGACCGGTTTGCCGGCTCAGCGGCTGGAAATTGAAATCACGGAAGCAGTCCTGATGCAACACACCGAGGCGACTCTCACTACTCTCAATCAGCTTCGTGAGCTGGGTGTACGAATCGCGATGGACGATTTCGGTACGGGCTACTCGTCTCTGAGCTATTTGCGCAGCTTTCCATTCGACAAGATCAAGATTGATCAATCCTTCATCAGAGACCTTTCGGATCAGACCGAGTCTGCCGCCATCGTGCGCGCCGTCACCGGCTTGGCTGCGAGCCTCCACATGACCACGACGGCCGAAGGTATCGAGACGGAGCAGCAATGCGAGATCGCCAAAGCCGCGGGTTGCACGGAAATGCAGGGCTATCTGTTCAGCCGGCCCGTTTCCGCCGACCGCATCGCCGAGCTCATGCGGTCGCCTGTCGTTGCCGCACCGGCGCTTCAACCGGAGAGTGAACCCTCTCTCAATAGGGCCGAGACCCAAGACAGCGCAAGAAGCGCTTCGCTTGAGCGTGAGGGTCGCTTAGGCAATCATTAAGCCTGTAGGCAAAAGCCTACAAAGATCAACCCGTCGTTGATACGCCTTCTCTAAATGAGTGGCTTCGTCCACGAAGGGCCTCTCTCGGCAATGACTCTCGCAGCAGCCTTGATCTATTGGGCCATCATCGCCCTATGGCTTGCGGTCTTCGCTGCAATAAGCGTCGCCTATATCCGCAATCCCAGAACGTTCGGGACCGTGCGGCTGCTCTTGTCGGTGCTCGTCATCGACACGACCCGCAACATCGCCGAGAATCTCTATTTCGGAATATATTTCGGGGGCCAGTACGGTTTATTTCCGAGCTCCCTGGTGTCCGTGCTCGGCAATCCCAGCTATCTCATCATCCCGAAAGTGCTGAACGTGATCGCGGCTCTGGCGGTCCTCGGCCTGCTCGTGTTTCGATGGCTGCCCCTGGCCGCCAAGGAGAGAGCGAAGGCTGACGCGGATTTCCGCTTGCAGGCGGATGCGTTAAGTCAGGAAACACGGGAGCGACAACGCCTTTTCGACACCTCGCTGGATCTCATTGTCGTCACGGATCCGAATGGAACCTTCGTCCGGGTCAGTCCCAGCTCGTTCGCCATCGTGGGATACCGACCAGAGGATATGATCGGTCGAAACGGTACCGACTTCATTTACCCTGAAGACTGGGAAAGCATTCGAAGGGAGATGAAGCTAGGGCGACTGAGCGGCCAGGGCACACGAAATTTCGACACGCGGTATGTCCACAAGAACGGGACGATCATTTCCTTGGCCTGGTCTGGTGTGTGGTCTGAGCCCGAGCAGAAGTACTTTCTCATTGGCCGGGATGTCACGGAGCGAAAGATCGCTGAGGAGAAGTTGCGAAGGCTCGCACATTACGACCAGTTGACTGGGCTCCCCAATCGCGCCAGCCTCAATAAAGATCTCGAGGAAGTCTTCGTTGACCTCGATACCCGCTCGGTATCGATTGCGATATTCGATCTCGATGGTTTCAAGGACATCAATGATACGCTCGGCCACACCATTGGCGATAAACTATTGCAAATGGTGGCCGACCGCGCGGCTGCCGCCGCGGCAGGGCGGCGCGTGTATCGGCTCGGCGGCGATGAATTTGTCTTGACGTTGCCCGACTGCGGAGATCCGCTTGTCGCAATGCAAGCCGTCAAAGCCATATTCAGCCGCCTGACCGAGTGCTTTGAAGTCGAGGGCCACAGGTTATTTGTTGCCGCCAGCGCGGGCGTTGCCGTGGCGCCGGCGCATGGGGCCACCATCGACGAGCTGGTCGCCAACGCGGACCTAGCGCTTTACGACGCCAAGAATGCCGGGGGGCAAATGCCTCGGCTGTTTATCCCGACGCTACGCGCAAAAGCCAGTGCCCGGCGCGAGCTGGAAGGTGAGCTGCGCCGCGCCTGCACAAATCATGAATTTGTGCTCCATTTTCAACCTCAGGTTCGCTCCAGCGATAAAGCGATTGTCGGGGCCGAAGCCCTCCTTCGCTGGCAACATCCGGACAAGGGCCTTTTGGCGCCAGCCGCCTTTATCGATGTTCTGTCGGAGAGCGCCGTTGCCCTTGAAGTGAGCCGATGGATATTGGCAAGTGCCTGCAAGGTCGCCGCTTCGTGGCGAAAGCCGGGAAGATCCGGCCTTCGCATCGGCGTGAATCTCTTTGCTGTCCAGTTCCGGCGCGGTACCCTGCTCAACGATGTGGAGGTGGCGCTGAGCGAGAGCGGATTGCCGCCGGATGCGCTTGAACTGGAAGTGACCGAAAACATTGCGCTTCGAAATGACGAGGCGATAATTGGATCTCTTCAGCAATTGCGTGCGAAGGGAATCGGTATTGCTTTCGACGATTTCGGCACCGGCTACGCGTCATTGAGTTCTCTGACGCGGTTCCCGCTCACGCGAATCAAGATCGATCGCGGCTTTGTAGCGAACATAGCGGGGCAATCGGGCGCCGAGGACGCTGCGATTGTGCGATCCATCATTGCCATGGCGCGAAACCTGAAGCTTGAGGTTACCGCAGAAGGCGTTGAGACAGCGGCTCAGGAAGCGTTTCTGGCGGCCGAAGGTTGTGACGAGCTTCAAGGATTTCGCTTCTCAAAGCCGCTTCCTGCGAAGACGTTCGAGATCTTCGCGTCTTCATATCCAGAGATGACCACGGAGGGGTGGGCGACCGGTGCGGCGACTTAATCCCGCTCACAGGAGGCCTGGTCAGACAGCCGATTGCTGAAGCCCCACGCGTTCCGGCTCGGTTGGCAACACGAAAGTGATCGCCCAGCAAAGCACAAGCATGACGGCGGATCCGATGAGGCAGCCTTCGATGCCGGCGAGCTGATAAAGCAGGCCCGAGAGAATGATCCCGAGCAGGCGCCCGACGGCATTCGCCGCATAGTAGAAGCCGACATCCTCCGCGGCCTTCTCGGACCCGGCATAAGCTAGAATCAGGTAGGAATGCAGGGACGAATTGACGGCAAAAGGCACGCCGAACAGTGCCAAGCCTCATACCAGCATAAGCTCCGGCCGTGGGATGTCGGGCGTGCGCATCAAAACAGCAAGCACGATTGGCACCGCTGCCAAGATCGCTGCCCACAGGCGTGCGGCAGCGATTTCACGGCTTAGCCCGTCCGGACTGCGCGTGACGAGCGAGGGCGCCACCGCTTGAATGCCGCCATAAACGATCGTCCACGTGGCAAGGAAGCCGCTGACCTGCAAGAACCACCAGCCATGCGCGTAGAGATACACCGGCAGACCGACCACGAACCACACATCGCGCGCGCCGAACATGAAAATGCGTTCCGCCGCCAGCAGATTGATGCTGCGCGTCTTGCTGAACAGCTCGCGCATGGACTTGGAGGATTTCGTCTTGCCGAGCTGCCTCGGCAGCAGGAGCAGCCCAGCCACAAAGATCGCAGCGATGAGCGCCGCCATCACCCATAGCGCTGGTCGGAAGCCGATGACCTCGAGCAGGAGTCCGCCAAGAAAGAAGCCAACGCCCTTCATGGCGTTCTTGGAGCCGGTGAACCATGCGACCCACTTGAAGAGCTGGCCGCTGCCTTCGGCCGACGTCGCCTTGATCGCGGACTTCGAGGCGGTTTTAGTAATGTCCTTAGCGACGCCCGCGATGCCTTGGGCCACCACGACCCAGGTCACCGATAGTGCCGCGCTCCATCCCTCGCCGAGCAGCGAAAGCATCAGGAGACCGGCAATCTGCAGGATTTGGCCGACCGCCAACATGCGCGGGATGCCGTAGCGCGAAGCAAAATAGCCGCCGCCGACATTGGCGACGATGCCGGCCGCCTCATACAGCAGGAACATGAAGGCGAGGGTGAATGGCGTGTAGCCCAAGCGGTAGAAATGAAACAGCACCAACATGCGCAGCGCGCCGTCGGTGAGTGTGAAGCCCCAGTAGGAGGCCGTAACGATCAGATAGTTGCGCGTTTGTGCTGTCATAGCCCGCGCTCCTCTACGATATTGGCCAGGTCCACCATCCGGCAGGCGTAACCGACTTCGTTGTCGTACCAGGCGTAGACCTTCAGCAGCGTTTCGTCGGTGACCATGGTGCTGGCGGCATCGACGATCGAGCTGCGTGAGTCATTGTTGAAGTCGGCCGAGACGAGCGGACGTGTCTCGAAGCCGAGAATGCCCGCGAGCTCGCCTTCGGCGGCCTGTTTGAAGAGCGCGTTGACTTCTTCGGGACTCGTCTTACGCGCAACTTCGAACACACAATCCGTAAGGCTGGCGTTGAGCACCGGCGCGCGCACCGCGTGACCGTTGAGCTTACCCATCAGCTCCGGATAAATAAGGGCGATCGCGGTGGCACTTCCGGTCGTGGTCGGCTGCAGAGAGAGCAGCGCCGAGCGAGCCCGCCGGAGATCCTTGTGAAGGGCGTCAACCACGACATTGGTGTTGGTCGGGTCGTGGATCGTCGTAATCTGACCGTGTCTGATGCCGATCGCCTCATGAATCACTTTCACAACCGGCGCGAGGCAGTTGGTGGTGCAGGACGCCGCCGTCAGCAGTTTGTGCTTCGGCGGGTCGTACAGCCTGTCATTGACGCCGACGACAATGTTGAGGGCGCTCTCATCCTTCACCGGTGCGGCGACAATCACGCGCTTGACGCCGCGGTCGAAATATCCCTGCAACTGCTCCTGTTTGAGGAACTTGCCGGTGCATTCCAGGACGATATCGCATCCGAGATCGCCCCAGGGGATATCGGCGGGGGATGCTGCCTCGGTGAAGCCGAGTTGCTTATTCGCGATTGTGATTGCCTTGCCAGAATCAATCCCGAGCGGCGTATTCCAGCGACCATGCAGACTGTCGAACTCCAGCAGATGCGCTGTCGCTTCGATGCCACCCTTCAGTTCATTGACGTGAACGACGTCAAGACGGTTGCCGGCCCGGGGATCGCTCTCAGGTCGATAGATGCCGCACGTTTGTTTTCCCGATCCCCTCGAAATGGGCGACGGTGTATCAGGCTAAAACCAGCGACAAGGTAAACTACCAGTCCAACGGCTCGGGCGCTGCAGCAGGTGAAAGCGGGCACAGTGGACTTTGGTGCATCCGACATGCCGCTGCGGCCTGACGAATTGGCCAAGGCGGGCCTCGGCCAATTCCCTTTGGTCATCGGCGGTGTTGTTCCCGTGGTCAATATCGACGGGATAGGTCCGGGACGACTGCGGTTCACGGGAAAGGTGCTCGCGGACATTTTTTTGGGAAACATCAAGAATTGGGATGATCCCGCGCTCATGGCTCTGAACCCCGATGTCCCGCTGCCCGCCGCGCCGATTACCGTAGTTCATCGCGTCGACGGCTCGGGCACGACCTTCAACTTCGCCAACTACCTTTCCAAGGTCAGTCCCGAGTGGAAGCAGAAAGTGGGAGAGGGCGTCGCCGTCGAATGGCCGGTGGGCGTTGGAGGCAAGGGAAACGAAGGCGTCGCGGCGTACGTGGGCATGGCAAAGAATTCCATTAGCTACGTCGAGTACGCCTACGCGATCAAGAACAGCCTGGCGTACGGCCTGGTGGAGAATAAAGCCGGCCGCTTCGTTCAGCCGGGCGCAGCGACCTTTCAAGCCGCGGCAGGGGCAGCCGGATGGCAAGACACAACGGACTTCTACCGGGTCATGACAGACGCGCCGGGCGACGATTCATATCCGATCACGGCTACCTCATTCATCCTGATGCCGAAGCAACCGAAGAACCGCGCCAGATCCAAGGTCGCCATCGACTTTTTCAGGTGGTCCCTTGAGACTGGGCGTGACGATGCTGCTGCACTCAACTACGTGCCCCTGCCAGCCGATCTGGTGGAACGAATCGAAAAATACTGGACGAGCGATTTTGGTACGTAGATTTGTTGATAGCGGGTCGAGAATCTAATTCGATCTTTCTAGAAATACCGTTGACGCGTTCGCGGCCGGTGGTAGGGTATCGGCATGAAGATCGACGATGCAGCGGCCCGCCTCGAGGCGCTGGGCAATTCGACCAGACTGAAGATCTACCGGACGCTCGTCCGGGCTGGCCGTCCGGGCATGCCCGTCGGGCGGTTGCAAGAACGGCTTAAAGTCCCGGCGTCGACTCTGTCGCATCACGTCAAGAATTTGGTCGCCGTCGGCCTGATCTCGCAGGTCCGCGAGGGGACCACTCTGGTCTGTCACGCAGAATACGACACCATGCAGGGGCTGGTGAATTTTCTCGTCGCCGAGTGCTGCGCTGACGAGACCGAATGCAAGGAAGCTGCCCAGTCGGCGGCCTGATTTTTTTGACTCATAATTCGATGATTCTAGAACGATGGGAGAAAGGAATGAGCGGCAAGAGGGTTGCTGTCATCGGTGCAGGTCCCGTCGGGTTGGCGGCAGCGGCGCATGTCTTGGAGCGCGGCATGACGCCGGTTGTCCTTGAGGCTGGCCCTGAGCCCGCGTATGGCGTGCGTCAATGGCAGCACGTGCAGCTCTTTTCGCCATGGGAATACAATGTTGATAAGGCGGCTGGACGGCTTTTGTCGCGGATGGGCTGGAACTCGCCCGATCCGCAGATCTATCCAACCGGGGCCGAGCTGCTGGAGCACTATCTCGATCCGCTCGCGGCCAGGACGCCCTTGAAGGATGTCATACGAACGTCCAGCCGGGTAACGGCCATCAGCCGGCTCGGCTTCGACAAGGCAAAAACGCGGGGCCGAGACCAAGTACCTTTTGAGATACGCTATCAGAATGGCAAGGGGCCGGAGACGCTCCTGGCTGACGCGGTCATTGATGCTTCGGGCACGTGGGGCTCACCAAACCCGGCGGGTTCGAACGGCCTACCGGCCATCGGAGAGCGCGAGGCGCAAGCGCAAATTTCCTACGGCATGCCGGATGTTCTTAGAAAGGACCGCGCACGTTTTGCCGGCAAGACGGTCGCCGTGCTCGGGGCAGGGCACTCTGCCATCGGCACGCTGATCGACCTGACGACGCTTGCTCAGCAGGCGCCCGGTACGAGCGTGATCTGGTTGTTGTGCGGCAATGATCCGGCAAAATCCTTCGGCGGCGGTGCCAACGACAAGCTGGTGGCCCGCGGCGAGCTTGGGACGCACTTCGCTTCACTCGTTGCCGGGGGGCAGGTGAAGGTCGAGGCTGGCTTTGCCGTCACCGCGATCGCTCCAGTCAACGACCAGTTGCGCATCGCTACCGGAACGGGGTGCTGCGGACGCCATGTGACGGTGGATGAACTCATTGTCGCGACCGGATTCCGGCCCGATCTTTCGATGTTGAACGAAATCCGTCTGCGTCTCGATCCCGCCATCGAAGCGCCGATCGCGTTGGCGCCTTTGATCGATCCGAACGAACACAGCTGCGGCACCGTGCGTCCACATGGCGCCCGCGAGCTGATGCAGAATGATCCGGGCTTCTACCTTGCCGGCATGAAAAGCTACGGTCGTGCACCAACCTTTCTGATGATCACCGGCTACGAGCAGGTGCGCTCGATCGCTGCCGATATTGCCGGCGACAAGGAAGCTGCTGCGCGTGTCGAGCTTGAGTTGCCCGAGACCGGCGTCTGCACGCGCGGAGGCGTGGAGGGCGGTGTGGCTGCATTGGGTTGTTGTGGCGGTCCGGCACCGGCCGGCGCCGCGGCTTGCTGCGCAGACGACGCCGCGGCGAAGGCAGCCGGGAAATCCGGCTGCGGCTGTTCGTAAGGGCTGGCGGCGTGGATCGACGACGATTGGGCGTAATCGCGGCGTTGGGCACAGCCCAGACGCTGGCGTGGGGATCGAGCTACTATCTGCCGGCCATTCTCGCCGATCCGATCGCGCACGATCTCGGGATTTCGAGCAACTGGTTCTTTGCGGCCTTCTCGGCATCGCTGGTGATCTCAGGATTGCTGGGACCGCGCGTTGGGCGTCAGATCGACCGGGTCGGCGGCCGCCAGGTCCTGTGCATCTCCAATCTGCTTCTCGCCGGCGGCCTCGCATTGCTCGGAGCATCGACCTCTTTGTGGACGATGTCGGCGGCATGGGGGCTGCTTGGCACCGGCATGGGTTTCGGTCTTTATGACGCGGCTTTCGGGGCCCTGGGACGCATCTATGGTACCGACGCACGGAGTGCGATCACCGGCATCACACTGATAGCAGGTTTCGCCAGTACGGTTGGCTGGCCTCTCAGTTCGCTTGGCCTCGAGACCATCGGATGGCGCGAGACCTGCTATGCTTGGGCGCTTGGGCACATCCTGATCGGCCTTCCGCTCAATCTTTCGCTGCCGCGGGCGAGGAGCCGGCAAGTCACGGCCGGGCCGATAGCTAAACCGCACATCTCAATCGACCGCACGATGGTGCTATTGTCCTTCGCTTTTGCAGCCGCCTGGACCGTCACTTCAGCGATGGCCGCACACTTGCCGCGGATCGTTGAATCTTTCGGGGCGACGTCGGCGCAGGCCGTATTTGCCGGCATGATGATTGGTCCCGCCCAGGTCGGTGCCCGGATCGTGGAAGCAAGCCTTCTCAACCGATTTCATCCGATACTCTCGACGCGGCTTGCCTGCGTCACCCATCCGATCGGCGCCTGCGTGATCGGGATCTTTGGAGGAGGGGCTGCCGCAGCCTTCGCGCTTCTTCATGGCGCGGGCAACGGCATCCTAACGATCGCACGGGGCACCTTGCCCCTCGCGATCTTTGGGCCGGAGAACTATGCCTACCGGCTTGGCCTGATCGGTGCGCCATCGCGCATCTGCCAAGCCTTAGCGCCGGTTGCCTTCGGTCTTCTGATCGAGCCGATGGGCAAGTTTGTGGTTGTAGTGTCGGCTGGCCTCTGTCTTGCGGCACTGGTCGCGCTGATGGCGCTACACCGCTCGACAGCGGAGCTGACGGCTCAATCCCAGCCCATAAAGAAGACGGCCTGAGGCTATGATGGGACTTTGTCGGGTGGTTGCGCCTTCCCGCAACCAAGCGTTTCGAAATCCGGATGAAGAGCCCGCCGTATGGCGGGCTTTTTCGTCGCTGGCGATATTCGCCTCGAGTGTCCGGCAGGACGATGATTGCATCCGGCGCGCACTTGCCCCCGGCGCTATCCTTCCGGCTCCCGCCTCCACGCGATTCAGTGCGCTGCTGACTGTGAAGCTCTGCTTCACGCCCCGTAAGCGCTATTGCGGATAGTCGCCCGCCGGAACGGCTGTATCGTCACTCGCACGGAGCAGCTCGTAGCGATCGATCGGCGCGTGCAGTCCGGACAGATTTAGCGGGCCTCGATCCGCGCGATCAAGTGCGCTCGGATCAGGCTGAACTTTCTGCCGCGCGATTGGCAAAGTTCTCGCGAGGAGGAGACAACATGACAGTCTCAGTCGTTCATGCCGATACCGGCTCCATGCGCCAGGGATGGCTTGGTCTGCTATGGCTTGTGCTGCTGACGGCGCTGTGGATTGTGTTGATCTACTGGCAGCCGATCATCCAGACCAGCGGCGTTCCGACCACGGCACACCAGTTGATGGCGCACGGGCTCATCGCGGTCGGATTGTGGCTCGGCCTCGAAGCCGCCGGCCTGACGCCGGACCAACGCCGCACGACCTGGCTGGCGGTCATGATCCCGGACACGCTCTGGTTCGCCGTCGCCTGGAGCGCTGCGATCAATGGTGCTTTCCGCACGGGCATCTCACCCTTGCCGACGCTGCCGTTGGCAATTTTCCTGCCGGTGATCATCGGCGCGCCGCTTTTGCTGTTGTCGAAACGGATGGGGCAGGTGCTCGATGCCATGCCGGCAACCTGGCTTGTCGCTCTTCAGCTTTATCGCGTATTCGGCAGTTGGGCTCTCGCTGCCGGACTGCGTGAGGTGCTGCCCGGCGTGCTCGCCTGGCCTGCGGGAATTGGCGATGTGCTGACCGGTCTATTCGCAGTGCCGGTGGCGATTGCCGTGGCGAGCGGTACTGCTCAGGGCCGAAGGGCGGCGATCATCTGGAATATGTTCGGACTCGCCGACTTCGCCGTCGCGATCACCTTGGGGATAGTCACCTCGCCAGGTCGGTTCCAGCTGATCGTTCCGAATGTGCTGAGCATCGGCGCCGGCGCTTATCCGGATGTGCTGACTCCTGCTTTCGTAGTGCCAAGCTCGATCCTGCTGCACGCGCTATCGCTGCGCCAGCTGTACCGCCGAATCCGGCCTCGGGCCCAGGTCAGTCATTTTCAAGAGGACTGCATTCACGAACCCAAGAACCAAACCAGACTGACTGAGGCGAACTGATGAAACTCAACATCCCGGTCGGACCCTTAATGCCATGCCGCTAATGGGATTGATCGGTGGCACGGGATCGCAGCGATGATTCGCCTCGCGATAGCGTTGCCGATATTGCCCGGGCTCTCTGCAGATCATTGCTGCGCATCAACGGCCGTTCGCGACGATTGCCCGCCCGATGCCTCGGGTCACCAAATGACGGAACATGTCGTTGATCTCGGAAGGCGCCAGTTTCGGCCGCTTCTCGAGGCACCATGTCAGGGCGGTGAGGAAGGTATCCACGACGAATTGCAGCATGAGTTCGCGTGGGACCGCAACATCGTCCCTGACTTCGGAGAGGTCTTCCTTGACCAACTCGGCGAGCACACGGCGAATTTCGTTACGAGCGATCATGCTGCCCTGTCCTCCCAACATGGCGCGATAAACGTCCCGGTAGACGCAGGCATGCTCGAACATCGCGAGGCTGAATGTCAGCGGCCGATCCCGCTCGCGCTGTCGCGCCTCTCGTCGTGCGGCTTTCAGCTCGCCGCGAAGCCGCTCGAAGCCGCCGCGCAGCAGATCGTCCTTGCCGCGGTAGTGGGCGTAGAAAGTTGCGCGGCCGATGTCGGCCTCATCGATGATCTCCTGCACCGTAAGGGCATCGTAGCCCTTGCGCTTGATCAGTCGGATCAGCGCCTCATGAAGCGTTCGCCGGGTGCGGGCGACGCGCCGGTCGATCTCTCTTTCCATTCTTCACCCCTGCTTTTCCGGACTCATGCCGTCGATCGTTCGGTAACGAACGGAAGTCGCGGGTCGTCTGTTGTCTCGAACATACTGTTCACTATCATATCGCGCGGTAGGTGCCTCGGGAGGTTACGATGCTCGATATCATCGCAGCGATTTTTGCCACCGCCTATTGCGCGGCGCAGGCGGGTCTGTTGATTGGCCCTGCGCCCCTTCGCGCAGGATCCAGGATCGCCCTCTTTGCAGCCACGGCGGCGTGGCTCGCCGCCGTCGTCGCAGTCTATGGGCTTCGCGTCCTCTCGCCGGGGACACTCGGTCCGTTTCCAGTCAACCTCGTGCCGTTCACGCTTTTGCTCGCGATCCTGTTTGGAGCCTGGGTGCTGATTCCGCAGGCACGTGACGCACTGCTATCGGTTCCAATGCCGGCCCTGGTGGCGGTGCACGCCGGCCGTGTCGCCGGCGTGTTCTTCCTGCTTCTCTATTTCGACGGGCGGCTGTCGGCGCCGTTCGCGCCTGTTGCCGCCATCGGCGACATGATTACCGGTGCGATAGCGCTGGTGTTCTTGGCCTTGTTCGGATTCGGCATCAAAGCACCGAAGCTATGGCTCGGCGCGTGGAACGCGTTCGGGCTGCTCGACCTGCTCACCGCGCTGGCGCTTGCGATGCTGTCGGTACCGGGCACCGCATTCCGCGTATTCACGGAAGGGCCGGGTACGCTGGTGATGGGGACGCTGCCCTGGATCTTCGTGCCTGCGATGCTGGTCCCGGTCGATCTCCTGGTTCACGTCGTGATCATGGTCAAGCTTCGGTCTGCCCCCGATGCGATCGGGACAATGGCCATTGAGAGCGTGCAATGACCGAGGCTGACGACGCGAGCAGCGCGATTCGTCGCCGGCCCCCGCCGCGCCGGCCGGACCGCTCTACCGCGCCAGCCTCGACAACCCGAACGAGAACCAAGGCTACAAGGGCACCGGCGGCTTCCGCGTGACGTGGTGAGATGGTTTGCCAGGCCACGGCCGATGAATATGGGTACTGCTGCGTCGACGCGGTGCTATGATGGCGTAGGCCAGCGTGCGCGCCAGTTGGTCGTTCTGCGAAAACCTGCGATTTGGCGGCTCGCTTGCCGATCTGCCGGATTGCTCGAGGACAGCCATGACCCAGGCAAGCTTTCCGGAAATGTACGAGCGATGGCTCGTAGGGCCTCTCTTCCGGCCGTGGGCCGAAGCGATCCTTGCACAGGTGGGGCTATCGCCCGGCGATCGCATCCTCGATGTTGCCTGTGGAACGGGAGTAGTGGCACGCGTAGCAAGAGAACGGCTCGGTGACGCCGGACACGTCGTCGGCGTCGATGTCAGTCCCGACATGCTTGCTGTTGCGCGAGCCGTGGCGCCCCGGATCGACTGGCGCGAAGGCAATGCCACTGCCTTGCCCCTGCGTGACGGGGAGCAGTTCGAGATTGTGGTGTGCCAGCAGGGATTGCAGTTCTTTCCCGATAAGCCGGCGGCGGCGGCGCAAATGCGGCGGGCCTTGGCGAAGGGCGGCAGGTTGGCGATCGCCACATGGCGGTCGGACGATGAAATCCCGTTCGTGCGGGAGCTGCGCCGCGTCGCGGAGCGACACGTGGGCGCCGTCGTAGATCAGCGCCACGGCTTTGGAGACGCGGCGCCGCTTGAGGTGTTGCCGGCTTCCGCGAGGTCCGGTTAAGGACGATGTCGCGTACGGTGCGATTCGCGGATGGCGCGCCCTTCCTGCGATTGAACACGATGGCGCTCGTCGGCATGAGCACTGCCGGC
Source organism: Bradyrhizobium sp. ISRA436 (assembly GCF_029910015.1). Classification (NCBI taxonomy): domain Bacteria; kingdom Pseudomonadati; phylum Pseudomonadota; class Alphaproteobacteria; order Hyphomicrobiales; family Nitrobacteraceae; genus Bradyrhizobium; species Bradyrhizobium sp. ISRA436. The sequence continues at coordinate 6,689,318 of NZ_CP094519.1, read as the reverse complement.
AAAGCCATGGGCGACCAGGAACGCAAGCGTGTGGTGGAGGTCATTGTGAGCGAGAGCGCGGCTGTGCTGGATCGCTACATCGATGGATCGGTGCTCGCATTCGAACTCAGCACCAACCTGGCGACGGCAAAAGGCTAGAGCATTTTCGGTTCTGATTGAATCAGAACCGAAGCTCCTTAGAGCATGATCCGGAAAAGTATGAAGAGGTTTTCCGAAAAGATCATGCTCAAACAAGGAGCTAAAGCGGGATGACGATTCAACCCAATCTCATCGCGCGTTAGATTCTTGTTTGACGCGCTTTGTTCACGCGAACCGGTGTCCACTTCGCTCGAAAACGCGCTAACGCGCCCAGCACGCTGCCAGCGGGAAGGGCGTGGGAATGCGGCCGGCTCGGCGGTGAAGGCCGCGACGACGCTGCTCGAATGGGCTGGGTCCTGCGGTCCGTAGCGTGAAGCGATATCCGGGTTCTGAATGACCGCCACTCCCGCATGTCGCGTCGCCAATGCAGGCTGTCGCTCAGGCGCCCTCGCGAAGAGCCTCAACGCGATCGATTGGGATCACGGGCAGGAACCCGGCAGCCCGCAGATCGTACTCACCAAGCTCGGCCCGGTCGTCATCCCGCAAGCGTGGCAAACACCACCATTCAACCCAAAGCTGCCACCGGGTGCCTGACCTCGGCGCGGCGACCGATCGTCTCCGCATAGTCCGCTATCGGGCGCGGGCGGCCAATGAGATAGCCCTGAACCTCATCGCAGGCCTGGCGCGACAGGAAGTCGAGCTGTTCATGGGTTTCGACGCCTTCCACGACCACAGGGAGATCAAGCCCCTTGGCCAACCCGATCACGCCGCGAATGATCGCCGCGGACTGGCCGTTACGCTCGACATTCGAAATGAACGACTGGTCGATTTTGATCTTATCGAACGGAAACGATTGCAGATACGACAGGGATGAATAACCGGTTCCGAAATCGTCCATTGCAATATGGACGCCGAGCGTTTTGAGGCGCCGCAGAGTAGCAAGCGCGCGATCATAGTCCCCGATCAGGACACCCTCGGTGATCTCGAGCTCCAACCGGTCGGCGGCGAGGCCCGTCTCCAGCAGCGTGGTGTACACCAGGGTCGGAAGGTCTCCATGCAGGAACTGTGCAGGCGAAAGGTTGACGGCGATGCGCAATGGTTGCTTCCAGGAAGCCGCTTCGCGACAGGCCTCCCGCAGAACCCAATTTCCGATCGCAAGGATCGAACCATTCTCTTCGGCAAGCGGTATGAATACGCCCGGCGAGACAAGTCCTCGAGTGGGATGCTGCCAGCGCACCAAGGCTTCGAAGCCGATGACCTGGCCGGCGATCTTCGCTTGAGGCTGATAGTACAGGACGAACTGCCCGTCGGAGACAGCCGCGTGCAGATCCTGGTGCAGCGCGCGTTTCTCGCGCAGCTGTCTGTCCAATTCCGCGTCGAAAAAGCGAACCCTACCGCGGCCTTCAGCCTTGGCGCGGTACAGCGCTGCCTCGGCATTCGCGACGAGCGTTCCGGGATCCGCTCCATCCGCCGGATAGATCGCAACGCCGATGCTGAGCCCCATGAACGTCCGATGGCCGTCGATTTCGAATTCGCCGCTGCTCGCCGCAAGGAGGCGATCGGCAAGGGCCATCGCGCCTGAAGGCTCCGGGCTGTCCGTAACGATGAGGACGAACTCGTCGCCGCCCAAGCGCGCCAGGAATGCTCCCTCCGCAGCTGCAGATACTCGTTCCGATACTCGACACAAAAGTGCATCGCCTACGTGATGCCCGAAGACATCGTTGACCTCCTTGAAGCGATCGAGATCAAGGAAGAGAACGGCAAACTCCTTGCCCGACGCCTTGGCCGCTTCGAAGGCCGACGCCAGATGCTCGTTGAATGCCGTCCGGTTGGGCAGGTCCGTCAACGGATCGTGGAGCGTCATGTGCTGGATACGTGCCTGCGCCTCCTTACGCTCCGTCACGTCTTCGATAACTGCTAGCAGGTACTGCGGGTCGCCCGTAGCACTGAGCACCGGGAAGCTGGTTGACTTGACGTTCCGCCTGCCGTTCCCCGGGGTATCGAGCCAATGTTCATCGAAGAACTGCTGGCGACGCGACTTCACGATCGCCCGATCTTGCCCAGTGATCGATTCGGCTTCTTCCTTGGAGTAGACCTCGAATGCTGTCTTCCCGATATAGCGGGTGCGCGGAACGCCCAGTAACCGCTCGGCGGCGCGGTTGAGCAGGATATATTTGAAGCGCTGCGCATCCTTCACAATGATAGGAGTTGGCGCGTTCTCGATGACCATGTCGAGAAATTCGCGGGTTTCTCTCAACTCAGTCTCGGCCCGCTTGCGCTGAGTGATATCAATGGCCGCAATCAGCGCTGCATCGCGTCCCTCATAGCGTAGCTTGTGGGAATAAATGGACACGTCGATCAGCGTTCCATCGGCCTTGAGATGCCGCCAAGACCGCTCTTGCCTAGCCTTATCCGACTCGTTCATTGCGATGGCCGCAAGCACATCGTCCCGCTCCTCTCGCGGCCTGATGTCGAGGATCGACATCGAAACGAATTTCTCGCGGCTGTAGCCATAGTGATCGACAGCCGCATTGTTGACGGCCACGATTCTCAAGCTCTCACGATCGTAAACCCACATCGGGATTGGATTTCCCTCGAACAGCAGCTTGAAAGACTCCTCGCGGAGCTTCAAATCGGTGATGTCGATCCGGATACCCACGCTTCCGCCGTCTGCCGTCCGCCGCTCCTCGATGCGCAGCCAGCGATCTCCGGGAAGGTGCTGCTCGTGCGCGCAACGGGGCTCGGCATGCCGGGCAAGACGAGCCGCCAGCCATTCTTCTTCGCGGCCGACCGCATCGGGATATTGGCCGCGGGCAAGCCCAGAACGCAACGTCTCTTCGAACTTCATGCCTCTTATTATCTCGCCGCTCTCGGCATAGAGCTCGGCGTAGCGCTTGTTCCACAGAACGTATCTGTCCTCGGCATCGAACACAGCGAGCCCCTCGGGGATCACTTCCAATGCATCCAGCAAGCGCGCGTGGGCTTCCTTGGCCTCCTGCTCCGCCTGTTTTGCAGTCTGTTGCGCTGCGCGCAGCGTCAGATGGGTCCTCACGCGCGCGAGCAATTCCTCAGGTTGAAATGGCTTCGTTACATAGTCGACGCCGCCCGCAGCGAAGGCCCTGACCGTGTTGTCGCTATCGGACAGACCGGTCATGAAAATCACCGGAATATCCTCGAGCCCTGTGATTCCCCGGAGTCGCCGGCAGGTTTCAAAGCCGTCGATCCGTGGCATCATGACGTCAAGCAGCACAAGGTCGGGCTGTACCAGCTCGGCCCGCGCCAGCGCCTCCTCGCCGTCGCGAGCAACTGTGACGTTGAAGCCGTCGCGTTCCAGATGCTCCGCGGCAACGCGCAGCATCGCAGGTGTGTCATCGACGACAAGGACGGTCCGACCCATGACGTCGCTGGCAAAGACTTCACTCATGCGGCAACTCCCCGCTTTCCCTCAACATGGCTTTCAACGAAGGCAACCAGCGCCTTGGAATCGTAGGCATCAGCAAGCTCTCGGAGCCGAGCGGCGAAGGCGCCGAATGTTGCGTTGCCAGCCACAAGATCGTTCGCCAGTTCCCTGATCACGCGCATGTTCCCAGTCTTCGCCACCTCGTAAAGGCGCTGCAGTTCTGCATAGGGCGGCGCGGCAATCGGTTCGCCGGCGTTTCCGCCGGTGCCCGGTCGATAGATCCAGCCCAGTTCGAGCAGCGTGCCGACTTCCCGGAACAGATGCTCCTGGTTGACCGGCTTGCTCAGGAATGCGTTCGCACCTGCCGCCAGACTCTTCGCCTGATCATCTGTGCCGACGCTGGCCGACACCGCGATGATTGGGGTTGCCTTCAGGACATCCAGCCGGCGCATCGCACGTATCGCTTCGAGCCCATCCATGACGGGCATCATGACGTCCGTCAGGATAAGATCGGGACGCGTCGAGCTGGCCTGCTCCAGCGCCTGCAGACCGTTAGTGGCCTCACGAACCTCAAAGCCAACGCCACCGAGCATGCTCGCCAACACCGAGCGATTCTCCGCAACATCATCCGCGATGAGAATGCTCCGGCGCGGTCCATGGTACGCCGCAACCACCTCTTTGGTCCGGTCTGCAGATAAACCAATTTCGAGTGCGGGCAGCGACACTTCGAACCAGAACCGGCTTCCCACGTCCGGCGTGCTTTCGAACTCGATCTCGCTTCCCATCAACCGCAGCAATTCTCGGCTGATACTCAAACCCAAACCCGTTCCACCGGACCGGCGGTGCGGATCACAAACCTGCTCGAACGGCTTGAAGACGACGGCATGCTTGTCGCCGGCAATGCCGACCCCGGTGTCCTGCACTTCAAAGCGGAGTCGCACCTCATCACTTGAACTTGCGACTCGGCTTGCGCGAAAGGTCACCTGACCACGATCGGTAAACTTGATCGCGTTGCCAAGCAGGTTGAGAAGCACTTGCCGCAGCCTCTTCTCATCGACTTGGACCCAGCGTGGCATATCCGACGGTGGCTCGAAAACGAATCCGATCCCCTTTTCGTCCGCACGCACGCGGATAATGTCAGCGACGCCGGTGAGGAAAGCTGGCAGCTCGACCGGCCCGGGAACAATGTCGAGCTTGCCGGCCTCGATCTTGGACACGTCGAGAATGTCGCTGATCAGCGTCAAGAGGTGCTCGCCGCTGCGCTGAACGGTATCGATCGCGCTGGCTTGCCATTTGCTCAAGCTCCTATCCCGCTTCAACAGCTGGGCATAGCCGAGCACTGCATTCAACGGTGTACGCAGCTCATGGCTCATATTTGCAAGAAACAGCGACTTGGCGCGATTTGCAGCTTCGGCCGCGTCCTTCGCCTGGCTTAGCTGCTCATTGGCATCGGCCAGTTCGCGTGCTTTCGCACGGTTGACCCACAGGGACCAGACCGCAACAGAAAACAGCAAGCTGACGAGGAGGCCGGCTGACAGAATGAGCCGGGGCTTCTGCACGTCAATTCCGGCATCGAACGCCGGCAATGCACTGAAGCGTATCGTCCAGGTGCGTCCGTCTATCGCCAGTGGTTCGATCACGGTGAACGCGGACGCAATCTGTGGGTGGGAGGGACCGGCGCTATCGTAGAGTTCGTTCTCTTGAAGCGTAGCTCCGTCGTAGATTTCCAGCCTGAGGCTGGAGAACTGTTCGGATCCCAGAATGCCTCGCATCAGGTCGCGCATACGAAACGGAGCATAGACATACCCGACGAGCCCGGCTCTCCGCTCCTCGACAGTGGCCGGCGACACGGCCGCTTGATACACCGGGAGGTACATCAGGAAGCCATTCTGCGCCTCCTGATCCGTCTCCTGCACCAGGGTGACTTTGCCGGAGATCGACGGTGCGCCAGTGTCACGCGCCGTGACCATGGCTTCCCGCCGCACCGGCTCGGTGAACATGTCGAAGCCGAAGGCGCGCCGATTACGCCAATCGAATGGCTCCAGATAGATGATCGACGTGTACTCATCGCGATCGCCGGCCGGCTTGATCTGATAGTCGGGGAATCCTTCAGAGCGGAGTTCCAGAACGTGTGCGTTGCGCTGCTGCGCGGCAATGTGCTTCGCAAATCCGATGCCCTGAATTCCCGGATAGTTCTTATCGATGGCAAGCGTGTTGACGTAGGCATGCCACGCCGCGCGCGTCACCTGATTACCAGTCGCCGCAAAGAGCCCAACGCCTCCGCGCAATACCTCCTGATAGGCTGTGAGCCTTTGGCGTATTGCAAATTGCGCCTGGCCAACCTTGAACCTGAATCGGACGTTGGCAATTCGAGCCGACTCTGTCGATGCATTTGACGACATCCAGAAAGATGCCGTTGCGAGGGAAACCAACGCAACGGCAGCCGGTAGACCGGCAGGATACCTTCCAACTGCAATACGCAGCAGCGAAGCAAACCGATTGCCTAGGTGAGCTCGCCCGCCGTCAGCGACGGATCGCAACTCCCGATTTCTTCGCCAAACAAGCCCAGGCATGTTGCCGTCCCTCTGTACCGGATCTGCGTCTCCGATCTCGCTGGCTTGCTCCAACGGACATCTGGCCCTCGCATAGCTAGCCCATCACCCGATTGCGACGACAAGCAATTGCGGTTGCGACGATCGCCTTGACCGGTTGCCCCACTTGTCTGCCCGACAGGCGCGTGATCAAACAGAGTGCAGCGTGAGCAAGGATTGCACAGGCTGGATTAGAATTTGGTAAAACCGCTCAACCGGTGCGAGCAGCAGATTGATGTGAAAGAAGTTGCACCAAGATTGTCTTTCTCAGATCATTAAACTTTTATCCAACAGCACCCGCGCCGAAGACGGCTCTTGCACCGGCGTCACCAAGACGCCATCCACCGGGTCTCCCGCAATCCGAGCGCGACCGTGCCGGCGATATTGCTTGCGATCTACATCGTTCCGCAAGGTGCAGCCGTCGCCGATTTAATGAAGCCGCTGGGGCTGATGGCGAGAACGAATTCAGCCCGGATGAGCCCAGCGACATCCGGGTTTTGAATGCGGGCCGCCCCTGCACGTCGCGGAACCTGGCAGGCCCCAGATCGTTTGAACGGTGGACGTTTGATTCCGTGCCGCCGTTTGCGCGGTATCATCGCCTCTATCCGCACCTGAAGGACGCCTCGACATGGCCATGAAATTCAAGGTCGGCGATCATGTGAGCTGGAATTCCGAGGCCGGTCGGGTCTCGGGCACCATCATCGCCGTGCACACCAGCGACTTCGACTACAAGGGGCATACGCACCGTGCCTCGGAGGCCGATCCGCAATATGAGATCAAGAGCGACAAGACCGATCATATCGCGGCCCACAAGGGCAGCGCCCTCCATCTGGCGTAGCGAAGGCGGAGCGTGACGCTTCCGTTCTTCACGATCGGTCATTCCACCCGGAGCCTCGAGGATTTCATCGCGCTTCTCGCCGGAGCCGGGATCGACCGCGTCGTCGACGTCAGAACGGTGCCGCGGTCGCGAACCAATCCGCAGTTCAACAAGGATGCTCTGCCCGAACCGCTGGCGGCGGCCGGCATTTCGTATGAGCATGTCGCCGATCTCGGCGGGCTTCGCGGCAAGGCACGAAGCCTGCCGCCTGTCGTCAACGGCTTCTGGACCAACGACAGCTTTCACAACTACGCCGACTACGCGTTGTCGGCGCAGTTTCACTTAGGTCTGCAACATCTGCGCGAGGAAGGGCACCGGCAACGCTGCGTGATCATGTGCTCGGAAGCGGTGTGGTGGCGCTGCCACCGTCGCATCGTCGCCGATTATCTCATCGCGTCCGGCGAGACCGTCTTCCACATCATGGGGCAGGGTCGGCTGGAGCCGGCCCGCCTCACCGAAGGCGCCGTCGTCCAGGGAGATGGGACGGTGGTCTATCCGGCCGCGGAGCGACCGGATACGTGAGATCGAAAGCGAAGCCACCTAGCGGTTGCCGCCTCGGGGCTTCAATTCAAGGAGCCTCAGGCCAGCGTCACAGCCGTGCTCAAGACGCTCGAGCATGAGGTCGAGCCGTTCTTCGCGGCAGGCATGCACGCCCGTGACGCTGCCGCGCGCGGCCAAACCTTGTCGCTCCTGCCGGCGTCATCTAAGCCTGCGGCCGGCGGGCAGTGCATCGAACAACAATCGCCCGCGATCCCTGGGGAGGAACGATGAGACGATTCTTGATGGCTGCCGCGGCTGTGCTTGCCGCCGGCGCGACCCACGCAGCCCCGTTGCCCGAGGCGAAGCCCGATCAGGTCGGCTTTTCGAAAGAGGGCCTCGCGCGGCTCGACGATTTCTTTGCGCGCGAGATCGCGGCCAAGCGGGTGCCCGGCGCCGTGGTGGCGATCGCGCGCGACGGCAAGCTCGTGCATTACAAGGCCTACGGCCAGCTCGACGCGGCGAAGGGCACGCCGATGCCGATCGACGCGGTGTTCGCGCTGGCGTCGATGACCAAGCCGATGACGGCGGTCGCGGGTCTCACGCTGATGGAGCAGGGCCGCCTGCCGCTGCAGGCGAAGCTCACCGAATATTATCCGGCGTTCGGCGAGATGAAGGTAGGCGTGCCGCAGCCGGACGGCTCGTTGAAGATCGAGCCGCAGGCCTCGCCGATCCACATACACGATCTCTATCGCCACACTTCAGGCTTGATGTATGGCGGGCGACCCGACAGTTCGAGCCCGCTGGTGCGGCTCTATCCCGACGGCACCGCGCCGGCGCTTGAGGGCGACACCGAGGCCTTCATCGAGCGCATCACCAAGCTGCCGCTGGCGCACCAGCCGTCGACCGCGTTCGAATACGGCTTCTCGATCGACGTGCTCGGCGCGGTCGTCGAAAAGGTCTCCGGCCAGCGGCTCGGCGATTACCTCGCGGCCAATGTCTGGGGGCCGCTCGGCATGAAGGACGCGACCTTCCATCCGTCGGAGGCGCAGCGCGCGCGTCTCGCACATCCGTTCGCCAACGATCCGCTCACCGGCAAGCCGCAGGCGATCAAGCTGCTCGATGCACAAACCAAGTTCGACTGCGGCGGCGCCTGCTCGTTTGCGACCGTCGGCGACTATCTCCGCTTCGGACAGATGCTGCTCAACGGCGGCGAGCTCGACGGCAAGCGCATCCTGAGCCCGAAGACCGTGCATCACATGACGTCGAACCATCTAGGGCCCGAGATCAAGAACAATGTCGCCAATGTCGAGCCGCATCGCGGCGGTTTCGGCTTCGGCCTCGGCGTCGCGGTGCGGACCAGCGAGGGCCTGTCGTCGGTGCCCGGCAATCCCGGCGAGTTCACCTGGAACGGCGCCTACGGCACGCAATTCTTCTGCGACCCGAAGGAGCGCCTCGTCCTGGTGGTGGGAACGGCGGCCCCGGGCCAGCTCCGCAAATATTATCGCGAGAACGTCCAGGACATCGTCTATGGCGCGATGGTGAAGTGAGTGACGTCACCGCATCGTGACATTACGTTCGCAGGAACAACGAAAAAGGGCCGCCGCTCGACGAGCGACGGGCCTCAATTCCACGTGGGTGTATCACTACCGGTAGAAGCCGGTCAGCGTGCCGTTGTTGTTGCCTTCCGGACCGACGTCGCCCTGGGGCGAGCTCGGCGTCGGATGGTTGGTGCCGTTGAGGGAACCATACCAGCCGGGTTGGGCCGGATAGTAACTCACGTCTGGCGGCACGGCTTCGTAGTGCGGGCCGCCCCTATATTGCCAGGCTCCGTAGTCCCCGTAGGGATAATAGCCCTGTGCGAATGCGCCTGCCGTCGTTGCGAGCAGCGTTGCTGCGGCCAGTGACACGACTTTGATCTTTGTTTGCATTCACGAGCTCCTTGCTGGTATCGCGACCAACGACCTCAAATGGGGGAGCGTTCCCGATTTTCCGATCAACTCCGATGTGAACGAGCCCGCTGCGCCATCATTCCGCGGCGGACGATCTGCACCGCGCGACGGGCAGCCGCACACGAGCCGCATGGCCGCGGTATCGGGAAAAGAAGCCCGCCACTGCGGCGGGCAAGGTCTCAGGGAGGAAGTGTTCACAAAGAACGTCACGCAGTTTCCCCGATTCGAAGAGGTCTGCGAAGATCGTATAATTACTGTCATCGACGCTGGCATTATGCCAATGCTCGCAGGGGCCGGAGGGCCGGCAAGCCTAGCCGCGACATTGGTTGCGCGCGATTGGAAATGGGGGATTTTGATGAGCATGTCCGGAATTTTTGCGCGCGTCGTTGCGGGGATCGGCGCTGTGGCGGTGGCGTGGCGGCGGATGCAGGGCGAGGCGCCCAAGCCGGCCTGGGGCAGCGCGCCGCAGATTCCGGCGGCGAAGTCGCAAGGCGCGATTCCGACGCTCAAGATGCCGACGGCGCGGGGCTGGGACGACGGCCAAAAGCCGACCGCGGCGCCCGGGCTTGAGGTCAACGCATTCGCCGCCGGGCTCGACCACCCGCGCTGGATCAACGTGCTGCCCAATGGCGACGTGCTGATCGCGGAGGCGACGCAGATCGCGGGCGCCCCGCGTACCGTGTTTCACTATGCGATGCAGGCGACGATGCGGCGCGCCGCGGCGCTCGGCGTCAGCGCCAACCGCATCACGCTGCTGCGCGACCGTGACGGCGATGGCATCGCCGAAGTCCGCGGCGCCTTCATGGAAGGCTTGAGCCAGCCGTTCGGCATGGCGCTGGTCGGCGACACCTTCTATGTCGGCAACACCGACGGCGTGGTCGCCTTCCCCTACACCGCAGGTGCGGACCGCATCACGGCACAGGGACGCAAGCTCGTCACCTTCAAGCCCGCCGGCCACTGGACCCGCAGCCTGTTGCCGAGCGCTGACGGCACGAAGCTCTATGCCGGCGTCGGCTCGCTCAGCAACATCGCCGAGAGCGGCTTCGAGGTCGAGCAAGGCCGCGCCGCGATCTACGAACTCGATCTCGCCGCGGGCACCAGCCGCATCTATGCGAGTGGCCTGCGCAATCCGGTGGGGCTCGCCTGGGAGCCGACCACCAACGTACTCTGGACCGTGGTCAACGAGCGCGACGGCATCGGCGACGAGACGCCGCCGGATTACCTGACCTCGGTGCGCGATGGCGGCTTCTACGGCTGGCCCTATTGCTACTGGGGGCAGACGGTCGACGACCGCGTGCCGCAGGATCCGGCGATGGTCGCCAAGGCGATCCAGCCGGATTACGCGCTCGGCGGCCACACCGCCTCGCTCGGCCTGTGCTGGATGCCCAAGGGTACGCTGCCGGGCTTTCCGGACGGCATGGTGATCGGCCAGCACGGTTCGTGGAATCGTTCGACGCTCTCCGGCTACAAGGTGGTGTTCGTGCCGTTCGAGCAGGGGCGTCCCTCGGGCCCTGCACGCGACATCTTGTCGGGCTTCCTCGCGCCCGACGAGAAAGTGTCCTACGGCCGTCCGGTCGGCGTCGCGCTCGGCCCGGACGGCTCGCTGCTGGTAGCCGACGATGTCGGCAACGTGATCTGGCGCGTGACGGGCGCGTAAATAGCACCCTTCGTCGAGAGCACGGGATCGCTCGGCATGAGCGCTTTTGTGCGCGGCATCAGCGCGGCACGACCTCGCGAATACTCGCGGCGATCTCGGCGGCATGGGTTTCCAGCGCGAAATGCCCGGTGTCGAGAAAGTGGACCACCGCGCGCGGATTATCCCGCTTGAACGCCTCGGCGCCCGGCGGCAGGAAGAACGGATCGTTCTTGCCCCACACCGCCAGGAATGGCGGCCGGTGCGTGCGGAAGTAATTCTGGAAAGCCGGATAGAGCGCGACGTTGCTCTTGTAGTCGCCGAACAGGTCGAGCTGCACCTCATGGGCGCCGGGGCGCGCCATGTAGAAATTGTCGAGGTTCTGGCCGTCCGGCGACACCGTCTCCGGATTGGGGACGCCATGCGTGTATTGCCAGCGCGTCGTTTCCGGCGTCAGCAGCGCGCGCAGCGCATCGCGGTTCGCCTGCGACGGATCCTGCCAATAGGCGCGGATCGGATTCCAGCCGTCGCTCAGGCCTTCCTCATAGGCGTTGCCGTTCTGCGAGATGATCGCCGTGATCCGCTCCGGATGTTTTGCGGCGATGCGGAAGCCTGTCGGTGCGCCATAGTCGAAGACATAGACGGCGAAGCGGTCGAACCCGATCACCTCGGTGAAGCGGTCGATCACGCCGGCAATGCTCTCGAAAGTGTAGCTGAAGGCGTCGCGCGGCGGCATGTCCGACTGGCCGAAGCCGGGCAGGTCCGGCGCCACGATGTGGAAGCGGTCGGAGAGCAGGGGGATCAGATCGCGGAACATGTGCCCGGCGCTCGGGAAGCCGTGCAACAGCAGCAGCTTCGGCGTATCAGGCGATCCGGCCTCGCGATAGAACACCTTGAAGCCGTCGACATCGGCAGAGCGGTATTTGACCTGGGACATCTGTCACTCCTTGTGGTCGTGATTTGGTGGTGAAGTCTCGGAGGTTAGGATTTGATCTGCCGGGCAAACCCGCTGATGGCTTCGGGCCGCAGATACAGCAGCAGGGCGCAGCAGACGGTGGCAAAGCCCAGCAGTGGCATGAACGGAGCGATGGCGGCGCCTGCCGCGAACACCAGTACCGCGAGCAGCGTGCGGACCTGTGTCCATCTGCGAACGCGTTCGGAGATCACGCTCTGGTCCGCCTGCGCGAGCACCGCGCGCTCGAAGGCAAGATAGGCGAGGTCGATCACGAGAAAGATCACCGCATAGACCACCACCGGCGCTGCGGCCATGTGCGATCGCGCGACCCACGCGGTTGCGAAGGGCAGCAGCGAGACTGCGAAGAGGTGGACGAAGTTCAGCCAGATCAGCCGCGGCGTCGGCTGCCGCACCAGATGCAGCAGATGGTGGTGATTGACCCAGATCACCGCAATAAACAGATAGCTCGCCGCGTAGCTGATCGCGGTCGGCCACAACGGGAGCAGGTCGGCGAACGCCGAGCCCTCCGGCGCCTTCAGCTCCAGCACCATCACGGTGATGATCACCGCGATCACCGCATCGGAAAACGCGCCAAGCCGATCCGCCGACGGACGTTTCTCCTCCATGGCAGCTCTCCTGTCCTGTGTGCGGAATGAGTCTCAGTGCTCCTCAACGCTGCGGATAGCTTCTCGGATGATGTCGGCGACGTGCGGCGTTGCTGTGACCATCGGGGTGTGATCGACGGCATGCGAGCGCACCGTGGCCTTCATCCGCGCGGCCATGCTGCGCTGGGTCTCCGGCACGATCATCCGGTCGTCCTCGGCGACCAGGAACCAGGCCGGCACGTCCTTCCACAGCGGGCGGCCGACCGGCACGGTGATGCAGGCCGGTGAGATCGGACGCTGCACCGCAGCGAGTACGGCAAGATCCTCATGTGTCGCGCATTGCGCGAAGGCAGATGCGAAGGCGGACTCAGGCAGCCAGATAAGCCCGTTGCCGTCGGGTGCGAGCTTCGATGCGAACGGATGCGGCGGCAGACGGTAGAACACGTCGGCGACCGTCTCGCCCTCGTCGGGTGCAAGGGCTGTCACATAGACCAGCGCCTTGACGCGCGGCGATCGGGCTTCGGCGATCACGGCGCCGGCATAGGCGTGACCGGCCAGCACGATGTCGCCGTCGACGCGATCCAGCGCGCGGTTCAGTGCCGCGACATCGTCGGCCAGCGAGGTGAGCGGCAGCGGCGCCGCCACGGCCCTTATGCCCTCCGCATCGAGTACCGTGATCACCCGCGCCCAGCTCGAACCGTCGGCCCACGCGCCATGCGCAAGCACTACGCTCAGATCCTTGCTCGCCATTGTTCGCTCCTTCGTCGGGTCCACCGGTCGTAACCTGTAAACTTGCATTTTGCAGGTTACGATGCTTGTGACTCATTGTGTGTAACTTGTCAACAGCAATTAATCAGGTTACTTCAAGACGACCTGAAAGACACCGCCAGGAGGACCTCGCCTTGCAATCCCATCCGCCGGCCATCTTCATCGCGGACGCCCTGGGCCTCGATTTCATCAATTCGATCGCGACCCCCGTCGACACGCCGGTCGACTGGATCGCCGATGGCGACGGCCTGTTGCGCTGGCTCGCGCAGGCGAAGCTGGTTCCGTCCGAGGTGCTGGACGCGCTCAAGGCGCGGGCGAAGCCCGGCGAACTGGACAGGGTGGCCGAGCAGGCCCGCGATTTGCGCGAGTGGTTCCGCGGTTTCGTGCGCAAGCACATGGGCCGGGCGCTGACGGCAAGGGCGCTGCGCGAGCTCGCGCCGCTGAATGATCTGCTCGAACGCGACGACGCATTCAGCCGGATCGTCGCGGATCGCCATGACCGCGGCGACGGCTTCATACTCGAACGGACGCGGCGCTGGCGCTCGGCCGAGTCATCGCTGCTACCGATCGGCGAGGCGATGGCCAGGGTCGTCTGCGAGGAGAGCTTTGCCGACATCAAGGCCTGTGAGGGCCCGGCCTGCACGCTGATGTTCGCCGATCACACCAGGGCGCGTGCGCGGCGGTGGTGCAGCATGGCGCTCTGCGGCAATCGCGCCAAGCAGGCCGCGCATCGGCAGCGGCAGAAGGAGAGGCGCTGAGACCCGCAACCACCAGGCCGCGGCAAGCGGCGTCGGCAATTCTCCACGATGCCGCCGACCGGCTGATCCGCGACAGCGCCAAAGCATGACGGTTCCCGCGTCGCACACCGCACGGAGAGGGAACCCGAAGCGCTCCGCCCGATGCTTCTGAAGCGCATAAAACCGGAACGAAATCCAAAACGATTTCCAACCCATATCCTTTGAGTGTTCGTCAACCTTCGCATCCGATGCTCGCCCGTGTCGAAGGGGGAGCCTCGAGGAGCTCGATCATGCCGGTCAAAGGACGAGCGACCGCGACCAACGACCAGACCCAGGTGCGCGAGGATGTTTTGAACGCGCAGGCCATCAGCACGCTGAGCGCGGGCGCCGTCAGCGCGATGAGCGCGGTCGGGGCCGCCGTCATCAAGAAGAACAAGGCTGCGCTCGGCGAGAACGCGGACTGGTTCTGGCACATGTTCGCGAAGTGCGAGGCCAAGGCCGCACGCGTCGCGGAGGAGGTCGCGCGCGATCCGCAAGCCTGCGGCGATGCGACCTTCATCGAGACCTATGCGCGGCAATTGCCGAAGCTGATGACGTCGGCCCTCGAGGCGCACGAGAAGGCGCTGAAGGAAAAGTGAGATTGAACCGCATAGCGAGTCGGACGCCCCCATCGAGACGTCCTGAGATAGGGCGAGCTGCCGCGTCGCCCGATGTTTACCTCTCCCTTGGGAGAGGCATAGGCCGCCTTCGGCGGCCGTCCTCAAGAGAACGCCGAAGCGCTGCTTCGGCTATGGCGTAGCGCGGGGTGAGGGGATACGGTCCCTCGTTCGAATCGCGGCCCTCACCCGATTTGCTGCGCAAATCGACCTTTGCCCGACGGGGAGAGCGAAAAGGATACTGGCCTCACACCCGGGCATGGTGATTTGGCCTCTCTTGGCGTAAAGCACCCCAAATCAAATCGCCATGCGTGCGGCTGTGCCGCCTGCCGGGCACGCAGTTTCATCTCATTCCGCTCGACGTTTCTGCGCCTGGTCCAACCAAGGTTTTCCATCTCGTGTCATTCCCGACCACAAGTCCGTCGCTCGCCCGAGCCCTGGCCGAGCGCAACTACGATCGGCCGACCCCTGTTCAGATCGCCGTGCTTGCGGATGAGGCCGTCGGCCGCGATCTGCTCGTTTCGGCCCAAACCGGCTCGGGCAAGACTGTCGCTTACGGCCTCGCCATGGCACGGAACCTTCTGGACGGGGTTGAGCGGTTCGAGCGGGCTGCCGCACCGCTTGCCTTGATCGTCGCGCCGACGCGCGAACTCGCCTTGCAGGTCCATCGCGAACTCGCCTGGCTCTATCAACATGCTGACGGCCGCGCCGTCTGCTGCGTCGGCGGCATGGATCCGCGCCGAGAACAGCGCGAGCTTGCCGCGGGCGCACACATCGTCGTCGGGACGCCTGGCCGATTGTGCGATCACTTGCGGCGCGGCCATCTCGACATCTCTGAATTGAAGGTTGTCGTCCTCGACGAGGCCGATGAGATGCTCAATCTCGGCTTTCGCGAGGATATGGAATTCATCCTCACGACCACGCCGGACACGCGCCGCACCCTGCTGTTCTCGGCGACGTTTCCGCGTGGCATCGTTGCGCTGGCAAAGCAATATCAGCAGCAGGCGTTTCGGATCGAGGTCGCAAGCGATGAAGGCGGTCATGCCGATATCGAATACCGCGCCCTCCGGATCGCTCCCGGCGATGTCGAGCATGCGGTCGTCAATGTGTTGCGCTTTTTCGAGGCGCCGAGCGCGCTGGTGTTCTGCAACACGCGAGAGGCGGTCAGGCATTTGCAGGCGGCGCTGCTGGAGCGCGGTTTCTCCGTGGTCGCGCTGTCCGGCGAATTGACGCAGAACGAGCGAACCCAGGCTCTGCAGGCGTTGCGGGATGGACGTTCGCGCGTCTGCGTGGCCACGGACGTGGCGGCGCGCGGCATCGATCTGGCGACCCTCGACCTCGTCATCCACGCGGATCTGCCAAATGACGCGGAGGTGATGCAGCATCGCTCGGGCCGCACAGGCCGCGCCGGCCGGAAGGGTGTCAGCATCCTGCTGGTGCCGCCCGCACGGAAACGGCGTGCGGAGGTGATGCTGGATCTTGCCGGCATCGATGCGGTCTGGGGCACGGCTCCTCAGGCCGATGAGATCCGCAAGCTCGATCATGAACGCATGCTGCAGGATGCGGTGTTGACCGAGGAGACGACGCCCGACGATTTCAGCCTGGCGCGGGCATTGCTCGCCGAGCGCTCGGCCGAGGACGTCGCCGCGGCGTTCGCGCGGCTTTACCGCGCGCGGCTGCCGTCGCCCGAAGAGATTCTCGATCCCGGCCCGGAGAGCGGCCGGCCTCGTGGCGATCGTGGTCGAGACGACGTCAGAGCGGCGCGCCGCGATGGCCGTCCCGCCGGACCGCGGTCGAAGACGGGAAAATCATCGTCGCGTCACGGCATGGCGGAAGCCAGCGTATGGTTCCGGGCCGCCATCGGCCGAAGGAAGAACGCAGAAGCGCGCTGGCTCCTGCCGATGATCTGCCGTCGTGGCGGCATCGATAAGCGTGACATCGGCACCATCCGGATTCTGGACACCACCACCGAGTTCGAGATTTCCGAGCGGGTCGCAGAGTCTTTTGCAGTCAAGATCCGGCGTCCAGATAAGGAAGACAGCATCCGCATCGAACCGCTGGCCGACGCTCCCCGAGATCAAGCGCATTCGGAGAAGCGGTCGCGCGCGCCCTGGCGCGATGCCGGCGAGGCCGATCACCGTGCGGGTCGAGACGATCATTCGCGCGGCGAGACGGGGCCGAAACAACGCGGCAAGGCCCACCGCGAAGGCGGGTCGAAATTTGGCGGCGAGCCGGTGTTCGGGAAGAACAAGAAACATAGACAACCGGAGCGGACTAAGGTTTGTACTCAATCAGATGTATAATTTTACGTGGAGATATGATTCAAGCTCTGCATTTGCGGGGCTTGGATCATGGCGGGCGAGTTTTGGTTGAATGATCGGCAGTGGGCAGCAATCGAGCCCTTGCTGCCGCAAAATCAGCCCGGCGCTCGTCGAGTCGATGATCGCCGCGTGATCAGTGGCATCATCCATGTGTTGAAGTCCGGCTGCCGCTGGCGCGATTGCCCGGCAGTGTTCGGCCCTTACACGACCGTCTACAATCGCTGGAACCGCTGGTCGCGGCGCGAGGTCTGGCGCAATCTGTTCGAAGCACTTCGGGGCCTGTCGCCCGATGACGACTTCCAGGCCATCGATTCCACGACCGCCAAGGCGCACCGTGCGGCGGCCGGTGGAAAAGGGGGGCGGAGGCTCAGGCCATCGGTCGTTCCCGCGGTGGCAGGACCACCAAGATCCACGCCGTCTGCGACAGTCTCGGACGCGCCATCGCGCTCGAAGTAACGCCAGGTCAGCGTGGTGACATCCGCGCGGCGCTGCCCCTGCTCAGCTCTCTGCCACCACCGCGTTGCTGTGCGGCCGACACGGCCTATGACGCGAACGAACTGCGGCAATTCCTCATCGAACGGGGAACAACCCCGGTCATCCCAAACAATCCCACCCGAAAACGCTTCCATCCGTTCGACCGCGCCGCATACAAGCGGCGCAACCTCGTCGAGCGCATGTTTTGCAGGCTCAAGGACTGGCGGCGCATTGCAACCCGCTATGACAAGCTCGCCAGAAACTTCCTCTCGGCCGTCAATCTTGCTGCCGCTATCATTTGGTGGACCTGATTGAGTCCGGACCTTAGCGCGCCTGCGAAAGGCAAACCCCGAAAGAAGCCGAGGAAGAAGCGTCGCAGCTGATCGGTTCTCGTCGAGGCGGATCACTGAGTTGCCCGACGGCGCAAGCCCTCGCGGCAAAAATATTTCTGTTTTGCAGAAATGCAACTTGGTGTATGAATGGCCCGTCTCACCCGCTTGAGGGGCGCTTCGCGATCGTCACGAGTGTTGGGTCGAGATGCGGTGGACGCGGCGCGTGTGACTGACGAGCACACGTGAAGCGGACGGTGAAGTCGTGCAGGCCTGACGCCCTAGTGGCAGGTGTCTCATCAGCAAGGGACGAGATCTCTCACTGATGACGGTGACAACAAAGCCCAGTCTCGCCGGGGCGAGCACGTATAAGCCGTAGCCCATCGCGCAGGGAAAGCCGGAGTGTTTTCCGGTTTCACCTGTGGTCCTACCTCCCGTGCTTTTTTCACTGCACGGGACCCATGGGTGCGATCGGCACCCGGCTTTCCCTGCGCCCTCTGCTAGTTCAGAGAGCGAAACGAACGGCAAGACTCGGGCGTATCGCGCCGCGAGAATGCGAATGTATGACTCACAAGCGGTGCAATAAACTCGATGTCGTCCCGGCGCAGCCCGGGACCCATTACCCCGAATGTCAGTTATCGCACGACGCTGGGGCCACGATCCCATTCATCATCAAATGAGGTGGTTGGGTCCCGGCCTTCGCCGGGAGAGCCGGGCGCTAGCTAGCTCGTGGTGGTACGCACCACGCGCTTGATCTTGTCGGTGGTGTAGGTCTGCCCGCCAATGGAGAGCAGCGGCGGGGAGGCCGTGAGATCGACCGAATCGACCATGCCCTGAATCTCGGTCGTGATCGCGACGTCGTTGCCCTTGGAGTCCTTGCCGGTGGCGGTCAGCGTGTAGGTGCCGGGCGGCCACTGCGTGCCGTCAGTTCCCTTGCCGTCCCAGACGAAGCTGGCATTGCCCTGGTTCAGGTTGAAATTGCCGGAATAGGCGGTCTGGCCGGTCGAGCTCGTGATCGTGATTGTGGCGCTCGTAGCCTGCGAAGCCGTCAAATTCCAGGTCGCGGACTTGTCGAACTGCGCCTTGCTGCCGTCGACCGCGACCGTGTTGCCGACATAGACCAGCGCCTGTGTCGACTGCGCGCTCTTCTCGATCTCGATCAGCGACTTCAGCTGGTCGTTCGATTTGAGCTGCTGCTCGACGCCCGCGAACTGCACGAGCTGCTGGGTGAACTGGTTGGTGTCGAGCGGATCCAGCGGGTTCTGGTTCTGCAGCTGTGTCGTCAGGAGCGTCAGGAAGGTCTGGAAATTGTCGGCGATGCCCTTTGTCGTTGATGACGCCGAGTTGCTGCCGGAGCTCGATCCGGTGTTGGTTCCCGGCGCCGAAGTGACAGGCGTCGGCATGGTTGCATCGACTGACATCGTGAGCTCCCTACACTCGGATATCGACGCCGCCGAGTGCGCCGGATGCGCGCCCATAGGAACGGCTGGCGTTTGCGACGGGAACGCTCTCGTCCTCGCTGACGATCAGGCGGTGGGCGTTCGGATTGGACTGGCCGTTGTTGTTCTGGCCCGACTGCGACTGGTCGCGCAGGCTGAACTGCAATCCGCCGTTGCCGGTCGACAGGCCGGCATTGTCGAGGGCGCGCTGCAACTGGTTGGCATCCTGGCGCAACATCGACAGCGTCTCGGGCCGTTCGACGGTGAGATGCGAGGTGACCTGGCCATTGCGATCGACGTCGATGCGAACGTCGATGCGGCCAAGCTCGGCCGGATCGAGCCGGATCTCGAAACGGCTCTTGCCGCTCTTGGCGGAGGCGGCGATCTGCATCGCGAGCCCGCTGAGCGGCACGGCGGCATTCTGCGCCGCCGTCGCCACGGTGAGTTGCGGTGTCGCGACCTGCGTCGTCGATGTGGTCGTCAGTTGCGGCTGGATAGCGTTCGCGGCCTGTGTGCTTGCGTCGGGCGTATTGAGCAGCGTCTGTGCCGGCGTGTGGGCGTTGGTAGCAGGCGTCGGCGTGGCGTTGCCGTCAGCGTCGGCCTTGATGGCATCGGCGGCACCGTCTGCGGCCTTCGCCTTGCCGGCAACGGCGGCCGGCTGGGTCACCTGGGGAACGATGGTCGTCGGCGCCGTCGGGGCGGCGTTGTTGGATGCGGCCGTGCCGTCCTGATCGGCAGGCGCGGTGGCGGCCGCGTCCTTCGCAGCCGGTTGTGTCGTGGCTTGCTGTGCCGTCACCTTCATCGCGGGTGTCGCGGTGGCGACGGTTGCCGCAAGCGTTGCGCTGCCGGTCGCGGTTGCGGCGCCCTGGGCCGTTGCCGCATCGGCGCTGGCCACGACCCGCGCCTCGGTCTTCACGCCGGCCGCCTTGGCGACGTTGCCGGCATTGGCGGTGGTGGTCGCCGCGGTTGCGGTGTCGGCGCCATTTGGTGCACCCGTGCCGGCGATCGCCGAGCTTGCTGCAATCGCCGCGGCCGCGATCGCGAGCGGTGCCGCGGGCTTGTCGGACGAAGCGGCAGTCGCCGTCGCGGTCGCGCTGGTGTCGGTCGACGCGGCGGCAACCTGAAGCACCGTGGCGACGGGGGTGACCGCGTTGGCCGGCGTCGCATTCGACGGATTTGGCTGCGCGTCGGTCTGGGCGGTTGCCGGCTTGCTGTCGGTGGATTGGGTCTTCGCGGCCGAATTGGAATCGTCCGACTTCGATTTCGACTTGCTCTTGCGTGGCGCGTCGCTGCTGCCGGCAGCTTTGCTGTCATCCTGCGACGATCGGTCGGGTGCCGTGGTGTTGTCGCGCGCCCGCGCGTCGGTCGGCGATGGCGACGACGAATCGTCGGAGCGGCGCGTGGGCGACGGTTGCGTGTTCGAGGTGTCGTACTGGCGATTGTCGGTGCCGGTCGCCGTGTTGCTGTCGACCAGCGCGGCAAAGCTGTCGCGGCCCGCCTGCTGGGTCGGGTCCGGCCGCGCCGAGCGCAGCGTCGCGCCCTGAAAAGACGGGCTTGCCCATGCTTCCGACTTGACGCTGACCACCGCCGACCCTCGCAAAGAGACTTCCGGCCTTTTGTCAGCAAGGACCGGGCCAATCGGGGCGTTCATGGAAAATGTAATTATTTCAGCCTGTTAATGTGGATTGACGCAGGTCGGAACCGGTTCCCGGCGGGCCCTCTTTTTGCCCGGCGGCAAGATTTGCCCTCCGCGCGCGGCAACCCGTCGCTTCCCCTGATTGCCTCCCCGGAATCCGGCCTATATTAAAGAGGGTCTCCAACGCGTCCCGAACCGACCGATCCGGCCTTGGACGCGTTCAAGGCTCTCTGGACAAAGGCTTTTTAATCCCGTCGCGGAGCCCGCGAGGCGCGCCGCGACACGATCGATGACCCCTTGAAGATGCTCAACAACCTGGATCTCGAAGGTCGCCCTGAGGACACACGGATCGTGGTCGCCATGTCTGGCGGCGTCGACTCCTCGGTGACGGCTGCGCTGTTGAAGTCGCAGGGGTACGACGTGGTCGGCATCACGCTGCAGCTCTACGACCACGGCGCCGCGACCCATCGCAAGGGCGCCTGCTGCGCCGGCCGCGACATCCACGACGCGCGCAATGTCGCCGAGCGGATCGGCATTCCGCATTACGTGCTCGACTATGAAAGCCGCTTCAAGGAGCAGGTGATCGACAATTTCGCCGACAGCTACGCGCTCGGCGAGACGCCGGTGCCGTGCATCGAGTGCAACCGCTCGGTCAAGTTCCGCGACCTGCTCGCAACCGCGCGCGAACTCGGCGCGCAGGCGCTCGCGACCGGCCACTATGTCGCCTCGCGCAGGCTCGCCGACGGATCGTGCTCGCTGATGTGTGCGGCCGACGCCGATCGCGACCAGAGCTATTTCCTGTTCGCGACCACGCGCGAGCAGCTCGATTTCCTGCGCTTCCCGCTCGGCGACATGACCAAGCCGCAGACCCGCGAGCTGGCGCGGCGCTTCGGTCTCGAGGTCGCCGACAAGCAGGACAGCCAGGACATCTGCTTCGTGCCGACCGGCCGCTACACCGACATTATCGGTCGGCTGAAGCCGAATGCGATCGCGCCCGGCGACATCGTCGATCTCAACGGCAACGTCATCGGCCAGCACCAGGGCATCGTTCACTTCACCGTCGGCCAGCGCAAGGGTCTCGGCATCGCGTCGGGCAGCCCGCTCTATGTGGTCAAGCTCGATGCGGCGACGCGCCGTGTCGTAGTCGGGCCGCGCGAGGCGCTGCGCATGGACCGGATCGCGCTGCGCGACGTCAACTGGATCGGCGACGGCGCGCTTGATCGCGTCATCGGGGACGGCATCGAGATGTATGTCCGCGTCCGCTCGACCCGCGCGCCGCAGCCGGCGTGGCTGCGTGCCGCCAATGGCGGCTACGAGGTCGAGCTCGTCGCGGGCGAGGAGGGCGTGTCGCCCGGCCAGGCCTGCGTGTTCTACGACGCCCCGTCGGGGCAGGCGCGCGTGCTCGGCGGTGGCTTCATCAAGAGCGCGAGCGCCAGCCGCGCGGCGCGGGCAGGGATGCGGGATACGGTGGCACCGCTCGCAGAGGCGGTCCGTGGCTAGAGCATGATCGGGAAAAGTGGCAGCCGGTTTTCCCTCGCGACGAACGCGGAACGCGTTTGCACGGAGATCATGCTCAAACAAGGAGCTGAGATCATGGTGCGATGTCTTGTCGTCGCATGATGATCGAGTGATGTTGGGGCAGGCAATGGGGGACATCGACCGCGACGGGGTCGAAAAGGCGTATGGCCGCTGGGCGCCGATCTACGATCTCGTGTTCGGCAAGGTGTTCGATCAGGGCCGCCAGTCGACGATCGCGGAGGCCGACCGGATCGGCGGACGCGTGCTTGATGTCGGCGTCGGCACCGGACTGTCGCTCTCGGAATATTCGCGGACGACGAAGCTGTGCGGCGTCGATATTTCCGAGCCGATGCTGCGGAGGGCGCAGCAGCGCGTGCGGGCGCTGGGCTTGAGCAATGTCGAGGCGCTGGCGGTGATGGACGCCAAGAACCTCGCCTTTCCGGATGCGTTTTTCGACGCGGTGGTCGCGCAATATGTCATCACCGCGGTGCCCGATCCGGAAGCGACGCTGGACGACTTCATCCGTGTGTTGAAGCCGGGCGGTGAGCTCATCTTGGTCAATCACATCGGCGCCGAGAGCGGGCCGCGCCGCATCTTCGAGCTCGCCTTCGCGCCGCTGGCGCGGCGGCTCGGCTGGCGCCCGGAATTCCCGTGGGAACGGCTGACCAATTGGGCCGCCAGGCATGGCGGGGTGAGTCTTGCGGAACGGCGGCCGATGCCGCCGATGGGGCATTTCTCGCTGATCCGCTTTCGAAAATCGTGAGGTTGCGACGATTCTGACCAGGAACATCGGCGCGCCGGCGTCGTTGGCTTGCCATGCGGATCAATCGAACGCTCGCTCTGTCATGTGTGCTGATGGCGCTGCCCGTTGCCGCGGCAGCTCAAGCGCCGCCCGCGCCGACCACCCCGCCGGCGCAGACCGCGCCGCCGGCGCCTCCGCGGATCGCGAATTGCGCGCCGACGCAGCAGCCGGCCCATCCGGGCCCGAACCCGAACGCGTCGGAGGGAACCACGACCGGCCAGAGCGCCGAGTCGTTGGGCGACAAGCTCGCCAAATCCGATGGCGTGCTGTGCCCTCCGTCCGGCGTCGATCCCGAAATGCGTGCGCCGACGCCGGAAGGCGGCAACACGCCAGTGATTCCGCCGCCCGGCAGTCCCGGCGGCGACCAATCGGTCCGGCCGAAATAGCGCCTGTCTCCAATAAGTTGCAGGAGAGGTCCGGTTTGCTTGACAGACGCGGCCCCCGCTCTTTATATGCCGCGCATTCGCGCCCGCGGCACGCATGCCGCCGGCTGCGATACCGTGGCGGGGTAGCTCAGCTGGTTAGAGCACGGGAATCATAATCCTGGGGTCGGGGGTTCGAGTCCCTCCCCCGCTACCAGAAAGTTAAACCAAATCAATCGGCTACGTCTTCCGCGCGATGTGCCGTCGGTTCTGTAGCAAATCGGTAGCACTCTCATCCTCGCCGGACGGATAATCTAATCCTTGAAAGTCGTCCGCATTCGAATCCTTCGGCAATTGAGCGCTGACTTCGTTCTGACGCCGTATACGCCTCAGTCGAATAGCCGCTGCATTGTGATCGGTAGTGCAAACCCTGTCGGCGGCAATTTAATCTAGCGTCACCGTACGGACCGCGCTTGAACGCTTAGGGTTCCTTTGAGTACGTGGGTCGGCGCCGCCTACGGCAGGGATGCAAACGGCAAGCTTAAGGCGCCGCCTCTCACTCAATTCGCAGCGGAAATCGGCGTATCGTACAAGACCGTGTTGCGGATGCGTGACCTCATCAAGCGCGCAGCTTCGAAGTATAGGGGCTACAAGGACGGCTTCGGTCGGTTGCCGCGTAGTTTCATGAAGCACAGGAGCAGCCCGAGGTTGACGGCCGACTACCGTCACCGCAAGCGAACGCTGCTAGCGACCTAAAGCTGGCGCTGCATGACCTTCGCGAATTGTGGTCTCCAGCGACCCAAAGATGTGAACGCGGCCCTCCGGAACGCCATTTCCCACACCTCGAGAAAACGCCCAGATCGCGCCGCGACGTTAACCAAGTTGGGACCGTCGGCCTCATGGCCGATCGACCTCGAGCCGACGAGAATGTTCCTTCATGGGTTGGAGTCCAGTGCTCGCGTCATCGAGTCCAACGGACGCATCGGCTATGTCCATGTTTGGTGCTATGCCGGCTACGTCTATCAAGGGGCCTTGAACGCCCGCTGTCTCAAGGCGCGCTAAAAGACGAGGACGCGCTGATCTGGGATTTGCGGGATGGCTGGGGCGGTGCGCAACCCGAATATCTCGACCTGTTCAATGCCCGGGCGCCAACAATGCAGGTCACCGACCGAAGCGACACTAGCGAATTCGTGAACGTGAAGTGGCGCAGGCCCGTTGCCATGCTGATCAACGGCAGCACCCGCAAGGGCAAGGAGGTCCTTGCCTATGGCTAATCCGGGAAAGGTGATCGATCCCTTTCCGCCGACATTGAACTTGCGAATCGGCCCGAATTGTCAGCCGCCTGTTTTGCCGACGTATTTTTCCTACCAGGAGGAGCACAACAGCTTCGCGAGGGCGACACGCCGCTGCGTGGGCGCCTGCCGTCGCCGCGATAGCAACAAAGGCATCATGTGCCCGAGCTACATGGCGACGAATGAGGAGAAGCACTCGACGCGAGGCCGCGCGCGCCTCCTGTTCGAAATGCTGCATGGCGGGCCGATCGACGACCTCTGGCGTAGCGCGGAAGTGGAGGACACACTCGATCTCTGCCTCGGCTGCGAGGGCTGCAAGAGCGACTGCCCCGTGCAGGTCGACATGGCGACCTATAAGGCGGAGTTTTGCGCATCACTACAAGGGCCGCTTGCGCCCCACGTGCAGCCTATTCCATGGGCTTGATCCATGAATGCGCGCCTCGCAAGCTCCGCGCCTTGTAGGCGCCGTATGCTTTCTTGGCCACGGAACGGCGGCTTTGGTCAAATGCTGGCTCTATGATTTGGTTGCGACGCCGACTTCGTGGCAAACCACAGATCCCCCTTACTTCGCGTGCCCCGTGGCCGCCCGCAGCTCATTGTTTCCACCTTGCAACCCTTTTGCTGGAGTCACGTTGACCTGCATCGCAGCAGCGGGAGCGCTTGCCGCGAGCCGCGCCACGACGCCGCATTGATGGAGCCCGTGGTATGACTGAGGTGCAGGAACTCGCGAGGTTTGTAGAACGTGCCCGGCTGGAACACCTGAGCGAGCGGGCACTGGAGCAACTGAAGATCCGCGTGCTGGACACGATCGGTGTGGCCATTGGGGCGCTGAATGCGCCGCCCATTGCCGCGATACGCAGCCTCGTCGCCGAGCTTGGCGGTTGTCCGTTTTCGACGCTCGTTGGCGGTGGCCGCACCGCGCCGGACCGCGCCGCGTTCTACAACGGCGCTCTCAGCCGCTATCTCGATTTCATGGACAGCTATATCGCTGCCGATGAGACATGCCATCCATCTGACAACCTTGGCGCAGTTTTAGCCGCGGCCGAGATGCGACAGGCGAGCGGAGCCGATCTTCTCACCGCGCTCGCTGTCGCCTACCAAATCCACACCCGGTTGAGCGACGTGGCCCCGGTCCGCGACATGGGCTTTGATCATACCACGCAAGGAGCATACGCGGCTGCTGCGGGTGCGGCCAAGGCGTTTGGCTTGTCGTCCACGCAGATCGCGCATGCGATGGCCATCAGCGGCACGGCCAACAATGCGCTGCGTGTCACCCGTACTGGCGCGCTGTCTCACTGGAAGGCGCTCGCCTATCCAAATACGGCAATGTCGGCGACGCACGCCGCACTGCTCGCGCGCTGCGGAATCACTGGCCCCGAAGCTGTGTTCGAGGGCACCAAGGGATTCAAAGAGGTAATCAGCGGCCCCTTCGAGATCGACTGGCGACAGGAGGATCTGGAAAGCGTATGCCGAACGATCGTCAAGCAACACAATGCCGAGATCCACGCCCAGTCGGCACTCGACGCGACGCTTGACATTCGTGCGTGCCCGAGTTTCGAGGCGGCGGCGATCTCCGCAATACGGCTCAAGACATTTGCGGTAGCCCATCGCATCATCGGCGGCGGGGAGGAGGGCGACAAGCGAATCGTGCGAACCAAGGAGGAAGCCGATCACAGTCTCCCCTACATGCTGGCGGTCGCGCTGATCGATGGCGAGGTGCAGCCGGAGCAATACACGCCCGAACGGATCATCGCCGAGGATGTCCAGACGTTACTGCGGAAGGTAACGGTCACGCCAGATCCAAGCCTCTCGGCACAATTTCCGCAGCGGCTTCCTGCCGAGCTCGAAGTCGAACAGAAGGACGGAATTGTTCTTCGCGCGCGGCGCGATGATTATCACGGCTTCCATACCAGGCCATTCGATTGGGCCACGGCGCGCCGAAAGTTCGATCGCGTCACGTTTGCCTTCACGAACTCGTCCGAACGCGACGCACTGGCCGAGGTGACCGCAACGCTGGAGCGGCGTCCGGTTTCCGATCTCACATCGCTTCTGGGCAAGATCCATATCCCGCCCATGGAGATGCGAACAGGTTTCTGAGGAGGACGAAGCCATGGCAGAGACCACGTTTCCCTTTATTCCCCGCGCTGCGCGTTCGAGCAAGCCGCGCAAGATCGGCCTGACCGAGATCCGTGGCCCATATTATAGCGCTTATGGCCCGCGTCACCTCGCAGACCTGCTGGAAACCGTGGGCTTCTGGATCGACGGCCTCAAGTTTGCCGGCGGATCCTTTGCGCTGATGCCGCCCGCTGCGGTCAAAAGCATCAACAAGCTGGCACACGACCATGATGTCTATGTGTCCACCGGCGGCTGGATCGAGAACGTGCTGCGCTTCGGAGCTGATGCTGTTGATCGCTACATCCGGGAAGTCAAGGCGCTCCAGTTCGATGTGATCGAACTGTCGGCCGGCTTCATCAGCCTGCCCACAGATGCTCTGCTGCGCCTCATCGAGAAGGTCAAGGCGGCAGGACTGAAGGCCAAGCCCGAGCTCGGCATTCAATTCGGTGCCGGCGGCGCGACTCCGGCCGAAGAGCTGGAGAGCGAGGGGACCAAGGATGTGGCCTGGCTCATAGCGCAGGCGAGGCGGACCATCGACGCCGGGGCCGACATGATCATGATCGAAAGCGAGGGCATCACAGAGAACGTCAGGACCTGGCGTACCGACGTGGTGGCGAAAATCGTCGATCAATTGGGGCTCGAGAAGGTCATGTTCGAAGCCGCGGAGCCCGAAGTTTTCGAATGGTACGTCAAGAACTACGGCAACAACATCAACCTGTTCATTGACCACAGCCAGATCGTTCAGCTCGAGGCACTGCGCTCAGGGATCTGGGGCACCAAGAGTACCTGGGGTCGAATTCAGAACCTGTCCGGTTAACGGTGCGAACGGAGTTTAACGGCGGATTGGACATGAGCGCGCCGCGGCAACTTGCGGTCATCTTTCTAGGCACGTGCGGAGAGATTGGTGCCCGCTCACGCCAACACCGGCGGCGCAGCTCCGTGATCGTGGAGCGTGGTGACGCGCGGGTGATGATGTGCACGTGGGTGACGGCGCGACGATCAACCGCCCTATCGTCCGCCGACGTAGTCGAGCCGTGATCGGGCACACCTCGATCCGAACCCAGCTCAACTGCTGCAAAGCCGAGCAGGTCGGACACTCCATTTCCACTCACTGCGGCAGCGAGATCGTGACCGGTGGTGCGCGGCGGATCAGTCACGTGGTCCGCCGACTCGGGGCTGAGCGCGGCGTTGAGGCGCGTATCGCCCGTGACGGCCTTAGACTGGTTCTGGATGACCGCAACGTTCATTGTGCGGGCGCGGAACGAGGTTTTGGGAATGTCAGTCCCAGCCATGCGCGATGCTGAATGCACGGCATTTCTGCAATGGGCCTTGCCACAGCTCGACATGCATTGGCCTGGCTTCCGGAAGGTGCGGCATCAGGTCTGCAAGCGAGTGAGACGCCGCATCGCCACACTCGGCTTGAACGGATTCGCTGCATATCGCGAACGCCTGGAGAGCGACGTACAGGAGTGGCGGGCCCTCGACCAGTTCTGCCACGTCACGATGTCACGCTTTTTTCGGGATCGTGGTGTCTTCGACTGCCTGCGGACCGGCATATTGCCGGCCATTGCCGAACGTGCTCGGTCGGAACGGCGTCCGGCACGTTGCTGGTCGGCTGGCTGCGCATCCGGCGAGGAGCCGTATTCGATCAGGATCCTCTGGGATATCGGATTGAGTTGCGCCGTTCCCAATAAGGAAATGTTGATCGTCGCTACCGATATCGAGGACGTGCTTCTCGCGCGTGCCCGCTCCGGCTGCTACGATCGCGCCAGCCTGCGCGAGGTCCCGCCGGAGCTGATTCCGCACGCATTCAAGCGTGACGGATCACGCTTCTGCATCCACGACGAGTATCGTCAGGGTGTGATGTTCGTGAAGCAGGATCTACGATCGGAAGCGCCAGCGGGCCCATTCGATATCATTCTCTGTCGACACCTCGCATTCACGTACTTCGCACCGTCGCTGCGGCAGAAGGTCCTACGGATGATGGCCGAGCGGCTTACTCCAAATGGATTTCTGGTGGTGGGCTCCCACGAGCAGCTAGCCGATGCGCGGTTTGTTTCCGTAGCCCGCATGCCGCACGTGTTCACGAAGGTTGACTGAACTGCGCCAACGGCCCTGATCGTTCCAATAACGCACAGTATTGTTGTCACACGATCGTGCTGGCTCGCAGATGGTTTACGCGTCAAGCGCGTTGCGAATCTTCTTCGCGTTCACTTCAAAATCGTTCGGGTTGCCTGTTGCACTGCCTGGAGCTGGATAAAGCCAAATGTGCGCATGCGGCACCTCTTCGCCCAAAATCCGCGCGTGTATTTCCTCGCAGAATGCCTTTTGCATCGCCCGCGCGATCTTCTGCACGACCTCGAAGTATGCACCGCCATTCGGCACATCCCAGACCCAACGAACATGCCTCTTTGGGATGACCAGCGTGTGACCTGGGGAGCGTGGGCGAATATCGAGAAAAGCGAGATGTTCTTCGTCTTCATAGACCGTCGTCGATGGAATCGTGCAGCGGACAATCTGGCAGAATACACAGTCTGTCATCGTTCAGATCACCTCCGCATCCTGCTAGACGGCTCAAGGGAACGGCATCCCGGTGATCTGCGGAATTCGCTAGCGGGATGCATGCCCATAGTGCGCGCCGCTGACATCGTGACCCTAGGATACACTCGCTGATGCATCTGCCACACTTCGATCCGGCTCCTGCTTGAGCGAGAGGTACTGAAGCATATCGGACAGTGCCAGAACGCGGACCAGGCGTCCCTGGTCGACCCAGCGAGCGTCAGCATCTTGATGCGGTGCAGGAACATCGCCGTCTCGTATGCAGTGACCGTATTGGCAAAAACATGCTGCCGGTCGTACGAGTTCCTATTTTGCGCGACGCGTGGCTTGCAACGGCCCCAACTCCTCGGTCCTGCCGCGTGCACCGCTTAAGGTCAGTACGATGCGACCAGATGTAGTGGAACGCGCTTGAGCTTGGGTGGCGACGTATTCCGTTCTATCGACCCGCGGCAGACCCCGACGGGCCGACGCGTCGCCGGTGCGACCGCCGAGAGCCTCAAGCGTGCTTCGAATCCGCCGAGTCCTCCCAGGCGCGTCGCAGATCGGCGACCGCCTGACGCCAAATCCTGCCCTTACGCCCGCCAAAGCGGCGGGAGTAGGCAGGGTGGAAAGTGACGCGCAGCCGGCAGCTCTCAAATTGGAGCCTTGCCTTGCGCGCCGCCTGGATCGATTGCGACTCGCCGAACAGGCGGGCCGCTGTGCTGCCAAGGGCAATGATCATGCCTGGCTTGGAACGTCGGATATCGGTTAGCACTGCTGCGCCATAGCAGGCGACTTCCTCGACCGTCGGGCTGCGATTGCGTGGTTTCCGGTCTTTGGAATACGCAATCGGACGAAACGGAATGGCGTTGGCTAAACGGACTTGCTTGGGGTCGATCCCAGCCTCCTCCAGCATCTCGCGCAACGCTCGGCCGGCCGGACCGACAAATGGCTTACCTTGGGCAGATTCCTCGGCGCCGGGTGCCTCGCCAACGAAGTATAGGCGTGGCCGCCGGAACAGGCCCTCAGGGGCGACACGCCGGTAATCGAGATGCTTGCTGACGTCGCTTGTCGTGACCATCGGTTCCTGCGCCAAGCCAGAAGATGACATGCACAATGCAATGTGTTCCGGCTCTATCAACATGCTGTCGCGCCACCGATTTCCAAGAGCACGTCGGACTTCCGGCCGGCGAATCGCCTTGGAACTGACGATCGCTGACGCGAGTTTTCAATCCATCAAGTTAACTGCCGCGACGGGACGGAATCGGAAGAGCAGATGTCACTAACCGCCTATCGCAGGAAGCCCAATTTTCGGACGACGCCGGAGCCGCACGCCCGTGCACACCGGAGAAGCAAGGAGTTGATTTTCGTGGTCCAGAAGCATCGCGCTTCGCACGTGGACCACGACGTTCGCCTCGAGCTGGATCGGGTCCTCAAGAGTTGGGCCGTGCCCAAGGACCGCCCAGAAGATCGGCCGACAAGCGCCTCGCGGTGCAGGTTGAGGACCATCCCTATGCATACAAGGACTTCGAGGGCAGGATACCCGAAGGCGAGTACGGCGCGGGACTCGTGGAAAAATGGGATGGCGGAATCTACGCAGCCGAAGGCGCGCGTAGCGCAGCGGAGAGCGAGCGAGCCGTGCGAGCAGGATTGCGGCGAGGATGCGCGAGTTTCATTCTCAAGGGAGGCAAGCTTCGGGGGCGTATTCGCTCGTGCGATTGAAGCGACCCAAGCAATGGCTACTGATCAAGACGCATGCGAAAAAAGAATTATTGCAAGACCTCCGGCAAGACCGGAATCCACGTGCTGGTTCCGCTCGGCGGCCAATGCTACGGCCGGTCCTCAGGCAACGTACAGACCTGCGTCGCGCCGTTCGCAGCCTTGAAAGCGAGTTGCGCGATGCGGCCGCCAGCAAGTCGAGGTAAGTGCGAGTACAACTGCTTCCCCAGGTCCTTGCTGCTGCTTGACGCGACTAAGTATCGGCATCGCGAGACTGTGCCCTCGAAGCAACCGCGACCCGTCGATCTCGTCATTTCAACGCAAGAGAAATAGGAGCGAGACATGCCCAGGACAAAGACGCTGGCCGCGACAGCACCTCGTTCATTTCCGACCATCAATCCGGCGACCGGCGAGAACGGCCGCGTCTATCAGGGTCACACGATTGATCAAGCCATATTGATTGCGGCTGA
Source organism: Bradyrhizobium sp. ISRA436 (assembly GCF_029910015.1). NCBI lineage: Bacteria > Pseudomonadati > Pseudomonadota > Alphaproteobacteria > Hyphomicrobiales > Nitrobacteraceae > Bradyrhizobium > Bradyrhizobium sp. ISRA436. Next base: position 6,657,574 of record NZ_CP094519.1, on the reverse strand, counting down.
CGTGCATCAGGCGCAAAGCGACTGGCGGCGGACGCTCTTCAACGTGCGCGCGGATCTGATGAAGAACGCGGCGCAAGCCATTCGCAAGAATCGGGAACGCTATGCCAGATTGATGACCGATGAAATGGGAAAGACCGTTACCGATGGTGTGGCCGAATTAGAGAAGTGCGCCTCGACCTGCGAATATTTTGCGCAACACGCCGAGGAGTTTCTAAGACCCATCCCTCAGGATATGAGCGCCGGCCATGCCGGGCCCAAGCCGCCCCCTCGCGCTTTCGTGACATTCAATCCGCTCGGCGTCATCCTTGCGGTGATGCCCTGGAATTTTCCTTTCTGGCAAGTGATACGATTTGCGGCCCCGCATCTGATGGCCGGCAATGCCGGTGTTCTCAAACATGCATCCAACGTTCCCGGCTGCGCGCTTGCGGTTGAGGAGATCTTCAGGGAAGCCGGATTTCCGACCAACGTCTTCAGAACAGTGCTTCTGTCATCCAAGGACCTCAAGCCGCTGATCGAAGATCCGCATATCGCCGCGGTGACGCTGACGGGCAGCGTCGCCGCTGGCAAGTCGGTGGCTGCGACCGCAGGAGCCGTAATGAAGAAGGGCGTATTCGAGCTCGGCGGATCGGACGGCTATACCGTTCTGGAGGACGCCGATCCCGTTGCCGCGGCCAGGATCTGTGCGCGCGGACGGATGGTCAATGGCGGCCAAAGCTGCATTGCGGCCAAGCGGTTCGTCGTGGTCGAGAGTGCACGGGAAGCGTTCGAGCGCGCGCTGGTCGAAGAGATGCGCGCTTACGTGATGGGAGATCCGTACGATCCGAAGACCAGGCTGGGACCTATGGAAAGCGTGCACTCGCGGGATAAGATTGCAAGCCAGGTTAGGCAGAGCGTGAGAAATGGTGCCAAAAATCTCCTCGGCGGCGAAGTGCCGAAGCAACCGGGCGCATGGTATCCGGCCACTGTTCTGTCAAATGTGCTGCCCGGGCAGCCCGCGCATGATGAAGAAGTGTTCGGACCGGTTGCCGCTGTCATTTCCGCCAAGGACGAGGCGGACGCGATCCGCATCGTCAATGCCAGCCACTTTGGTCTCGGAGCGGCAGTGATTGCGGGTGACACCGCCCGAGGAGAGCGGATCGCCGCGGAAGAGCTGGATGCGGGCGCTGTGTTTGTGAACGAGAGCGTCCGCTCAGACCCACGGTTGGCGTTCGGCGGGGTCAAGGACAGCGGCTACGGACGGGAATTGTCCGAATTTGGAATTCGCGAGTTCTGCAACATCAAGTCAGTCTTGATCGAGCCGCTGTAGTTGAGCCGTTCAAACCTTCCGCACGGATGGTTGACGTAGGTAGCCTACGTCGCCCTGTTCGATTTCGCCGTGTGGCGGAGAAGGATGAGCCTCCTGTTTCAGAACTGCATACGTGAGATTTGGCCTTCGATCTCAAAGCGCGAACTCGTGTTCGTGTGGCAGGGGGACTCGGCCAGGCCGTAACGGCTCTCTCCGAGGTCAGAGGTCGCGCAGCATAGGAACCTTGGGTTCATGTTGACATTGTCACCGTAGCAGCGAAGGAGACCGCAATGGCAACGCTTTTAGTCATGGATCACACCGGCGACACCCGTCATTACTTCGATCCCGAAGACCGTGAGCAATTCGCCGGGGCGGAGGCGCGCTTCAAGCAACTGATCTCGGATGGCTATACGGCCGCGACGCGGCAGGCAAGCGGGAATACCGTGGTAGCGCGATCGCTGGATCCGAAGGCGGAAGAGACCTTGTTCTATCCGCGGCTGGTTGGCGGATGATGCGGTTTCGTCCGCGTGATGCGTTTATGCCGCTTGGGCGTGCAGCTGGAGCGCTTTACGCGACGGCGCTCGCGATACGGGAGCGGTGGCGCGCGTATGAGCAAATCGAGACACGCGGGATGGCATTATTGTTCCGCTGGCTCTCGCCGGAGCAGCGATCCGAGTTCGAGAAACACAAGCGCTTCGACGTCATCGGCTCCGAGTCCGGCAAGCGGTATCGCATTTGCTATGGAACCTCGACCAACGTCTACGAAATGGACGACAAGGGCCTTGTCGTTGTGGGTTGGTGCTTCCGACCTGTCGGTTCCCTGGTGGCAGGTGACGTTATGCTTGCGCAGAAGATTGCGCTGGAAATTGACGAGCGCGGAACCCTGATGGTTGCCAGACCATTCCCAGGTTCGATGCCGCCGCGGGCAGGCCTGCTACCGACCGGTTAGTTCAGCGCCGGCATCGCCGGGAACGCATCTTTCCCACGCGCGTTTCGCCCTGCGGCGCGGCGGGTTGGATCTGCCCGGCGGCGTTTGCCCTCATGACGGGAGTCCGATGGCTCTCAACTTTGAAACGCTCAAGGCGACGCTTGTCCTTTATGGGTTGAACGCGGTCTGCGCGATCGTGCTCATGATCGTCGGCTGGTATGCCTCGAGCTTGGCGCAACAATTCGTGTCGCGTACGCTCACTGCGACGCAGCATGTCGACGCGCTGGTGACCGTCTTCCTGTCGAGCCTCGCGCGCTACGCGGTTCTCGCCGTGGTCGGCATCGCCGTCTTGCAGTTGTTTGGCATTCAGACGGCAAGCCTGGTTGCCGTGTTGGGCGCCACCTCGCTCGCGATCGGTCTCGCCTTGCAGGGGACGCTGTCAAACCTCGCAGCGGGGGTCATGCTCCTGCTGTTCCGGCCGTTTCAGATCGGAGACGACCTCGAGGTCGCGGGAAAGGCCGGCAAGGTGCGCGCATTGTCGCTCTTCATGACCGAGCTTGTCGCACCTGACAATACGCAGGTGTTGTTGCCAAATGGCTCGGTGTGGGGCAGCGCGATCGTCAACCACAGCACCTATCCGGGCACCGGTGAGGTCAAGGTGTCCTTCCCGGTGAGAGCAGGGGATTCGATCGAGCGGATCACCGGGCAAATCCTGCAGCGGTTGCGCGGGGACACGCGGATACAGGCGCAGCCGGCGGCGGAAGTCCACGTGTCGAAGGTGTTGAACATCTCCGACGCGGCGGGCCCGTTCGTCGAACTGACGGTCAGCGCAAAAGTCAAACCGGCCGACACCGACGCGGTCAAACAGCGCCTGCTGGATGAGATCAGTTCCCTGCTTGGTGACGATGTCGGTCGTCCAGCGGCTGCCTGAACTGTCGAGTGGAGCCAATAGGAACCAAGCAAATTGCGCGGGCTTAAGCCAAATGATTCAGATAAGCGTGCTCGGCTAATCGACCAAACGCAAGCGTCCGACCGCGCTTGCCGGGATTGAGACGCTCCCGGAGGGCGGAAGCCTGCCGCGGCGAGGCAAGCCAAATACCCGCGATGCGCGCCGCGGAATCTCCGGCACGCGCTGCGAGCGCAGCCGGTGGGCCGGCGACCGCACCACTCACGCATGCGCCAACGGAGAAGCTCATGGACCTGAACGGCAAGAAAATCGCGATCCTCGCAACGCACGGTTTCGAGCAGTCGGAGCTTGAAGGGCCGCGTGATCGTCTGAAGAAGGCTGGCGCAGCGGTCGAGGTCGTCTCGCTCGCTTCGGGCGAGATCAAGGGTTGGGAAAAGAAGGATTGGGGGCGTCCGGTCAAGGTCGACAAGACGCTGGATCAAGCCGCGGCCGCCGATTACGACGCGGTGGTCCTCCCGGGCGGACAGATCAATCCGGACTTTCTGCGCGTCGAAGCCAAGGCTCTGAAGTTCATCAAGGATATTTTCGACGCCAAGAAGACCGTCGCGGCGGTCTGCCATGGACCATGGCTGTTGATCGAGACCGGAATCGCCAAGGGCCGCAAGATAACGTCGTACAAGTCGATCAAGACCGACGTGGAGAATGCCGGCGCGAGGTGGCAGAACGCCGAGGTGGTTGTCGATCAGGGCGTGGTCACCTCGCGGAATCCCGGCGATCTCGAGGCCTTCAGCGCCAAGATTATCGAGGAGGTCAAGCAAGGACGCCACACCCAACGCCGCGCGGCATGAGGGATCGTCATGCCGCCATTCTCGGAAGAGAATCGCTGCATCGAAAGCTGTCTTGCCTGCTACAAGACCTGTCTAGGCACGGCAATGAACCATTGCCTCATCACTGGCGGAAAACATGTCGAACTCACGCATTTCCGCCTGATGATGGCGTGCGCCGATATGTGCCGGACCGCGGCCCACTTTATGCTGATCAACACGCCACACCACAAGCACACGTGCCGCGAATGTGCGGAAATATGCGCCGAGTGCGCCGCGGACTGCGAACGCATTGGCGGCATGGACGAATGTGTCGCAATGTGCAGAGCCTGTGCGGAGGTCTGCCGGAAGATGGCCAGCTGACCCTTGCTGCGCACGATCGATTTGGAGAACATCATGCACGACAGCACTATCAAGAAAGTCTCCCAGGCCACGGCCCCCAAAGGCGCGATGGGACAGACTTATCTCGTATCCGGCAAGCGTGTCTCGATGCGGTTCTGGGACAACGAGCAGCCGCAGCAAGGTAGTCCCGAGCAGCGGGACTACGAAACCGTCGGATACGTCATCGCGGGTTTGGCAGAGCTCACGCTCGAGGGACAGACCATTCGGCTACAGAAGGGAGATTCCTGGCTGGTACCCGCCAGGTCTGAGCACAGCTATCGGATCCTGGAACCTTTCACCGCGGTCGAGGCGACGGCGCCGCCGGCGCAAGTCCACGGTCGGGACGAGCCCCAGTCGTAGGAGACCCAGGATGCTCGAAGAGAAACTAAGGGAGGCGATCATCGGCGAACTGATGCGTCAGGCGGCGGATCGGCCGGATGTTCTCCGCGTGCAGAACTCCCGAGAACTCTCCGTGGTGGGCGCGATCGATCTGGACGCGCTCGTGATGGTGATTGCAGGCGCGGTCGCGGGTGGTCCCTGACACGCTGCGTCAGCAACAGATCGGATTTCGCCGCTTCCGCTCTCGAGGAGATCGCAATGAATAGAGAGCCAATTACGCCGATGACGCAGGACCCCGGCCGCCTCAGCGATTGGGGGTCCCATGCGCAAACCGACGAGCCCTGGAAGGGTAACCCGGAGAAGGAGCAACGCTCCGGAGAGCACAAGCCCGACCTGGAAAAATGGCATGAATCGAACACGCAATGATCGGCGGGGAATGAAGGATGTCTCCATTTCACTTCAACATCGTAAGTGACGACCGCGTGATCGGCTCGACAGGCCAACCAGTCGTCGACCGCGATCAGGCCATTGCTGTTGCAAAACGCCTGGCCATCGATCTTGCGGAGGAACGGAAGGAGTTTCTCGGCCGAGGTTACTTCGTCTCGGTGACCGACGGCGACGAGCGCGAGATTCACCGCGAAAGCATCGATAGTGCCGAAAAGAGCGGCTGACCGGCGTCTGGCGTCGGCTCGCGACGGAGAAGAGAGGAATCCGGCTATGATCTAGTCGGAGGTGACATAGTCGGCGCGCGAGAACACCAACGTGACGACCAGCGCCGCGATCCCGCCGGTAATCAAGATCCAAGGCAGATAGTCCGCCACTGGCGCAAATCCATATGTTTGCGGCCCGCGAGGCTGAGCTGCGCGGAGCACGAGATCGATCTTCATCCCGAATGCCTACAGCTGCGCGTGCTGGCCGGTCGGTCGCGAGATTTGGCTCAGCGCCATGCCTGCGCCGTTGTTCCCGTGCGCCTGCGCGATGTCGCCGAGGGCAATGATACCGACGAGCCGCTTGTCGCGGCTAAGGACGGGCAGGCGGCGTACCTGTATCGCGCCCATATTCTGCGCGATCTGCTCGATGTCCTCGTCCTCGAAGCAGTACTTCACTTCGGCGGTCATGATGTCGCCGATCCGCGTGTCCGGGCCGCGCCCCATCCCGACGCCGCGTACCGCAATGTCACGATCCGAGATCATTCCGATGAGACGGTCGTTGTCGGTAACGGGCAGCAGCCCGACGGCGAGCGCTCCCATCGCTTCCGCAGCATCGCGGAGCGTGCTGTCGGGGGTGCACAGCTGAACGTCTCGTGTCATAGCATCGGAAACCTTCATGATCGGCCTTTCCGTTGGCTGGTTGCTTCAACCGCCTAACGATACACCCCGAGCTCCGTTCCTAAGTTTGTCCGGTTGGTCGCCATTATCTGCCGTTCTGCGTTGTCAGGTCGAAGGACTTGATGACGTAGTGCTGCTCAAGCAAGCGCAGGAGGTCGACCGGCGGACGAGAATTTTCGGGACGTCGCCAGAATACCTCGAAAGCATAATCCACGTTGGTCGAGTCGCCCCTGCGTCGCCGTTCCTGGAATCGCGCATGGTAGTGCAGCGGCTCGATCAGCTTCGGTAGCGTCTCGATCACGCTCACGTCGGCTCCACCAATCGTCAGGGCAGCGCGGTGGAGCCGGGGAATTCTGACATCGACCCATTTGAGGATCGAGAGCGTGACGACACCAATGGCGGTTCCGACGCAACCGAGGGCAAGTTGCCCACCGCCGAGACAGAGCCCGATGACGGTGATCAGCCAGAGCGTGGCGGCGGTTGTCACGCCGGTGATGAGATCGCCCTTCTTGAGGATCGTGCCGCCGCCGATGAATCCGACGCCCGTCAGGATACCGAGCGGAAGCCGCATCAGGTCCAGCTGGATGAAGGAGGTTGAACCCTTTCCGTCGACGGACAGCAGAAGATTGGCCTGAATCATCGACAGGGAGGCGGCGAGTCCGACCAGGATTGTGGTTCGTAAGCCCGCTGCATGTCCGCGCGCACCACGATCAAAACCGATGATCATGCCGGCCAAAATTGTCAGTGCGAGGCGGATGGCCATGTCGGACCAGGTCGGCTGAAGCGGCACGTTCCGCCCCGCACCTACGACGCGCCTACGGCTGCAGTCCGAACCGACATGTCGGATGATCGGAGATGGGTGATCGCGCAGCGGTCATCGATCGTTACCGCGTTCAGCGTTTCCGGCACAGCAGACTGCATCGCATCGGCTCCCTTCCAGGGCAATCAATGCCGCCGTGGAATGTTCGTTCCTATTTTCGAACCCGCCTGCGAGCCTTCGGCTCAAGGAGTTCGCAGAGCTTCCTGGCATCAGCCGGTGCCGCGCTCTTCTGATCGTTGTCGAAATAGACATAAACGTCGTGTCCTTGTCGCTTCCAGCCGCGTATTTGCTTCGCCCAATCGGCAAGCTGCGCTGACCGGTAGTGGCCACTATATCGCCCACCCGGCCCATGGCCGCGGACATAGACAAAATCAGCGGTGCGCTTCCAGGGAGCCGGCGCCTCGTGATGGTCGGAAATGCAGAGGGCAATGTTGCGCGCGGCCAGAAGTTTCAGGATCCGCGGTTCGTACCAGCTCGGATGGCGGAATTCGAAGGCATAGCGCCGGCGACGCTTCAGAAGCTTGAGAAACGCTGCAAGGCGATCAGCGTCGATGGTGAAGTTCGGCGGCAGTTGAAACAGGATCGGTCCGGCCTTGTTGCGTAGCAATGAAAGGCGATCCTCCAACAGTTCGAGGCTATTGGCCGAGGTCTCGGACAGTCGCTTCCAGTGCGTGATGAATTTCGAGGCCTTCCAGGCAAAGACGAACTCCGGATCGGTCGCATCGCGCCAACCGGCGACCGCGTTTTCCGTCGGAGTGCGATAGAAGACGCCGTTCAGCTCTGTCGTACGGAACTGCCCCGCATAGTAGTTGAGCTGGCGCTTCAGCGGCAATCCCTCAGGGAAGAATCGACCGCGCCAGGAGGGATAGTGCCAGCCGGACGTGCCAATCAGAACGCGCGCCATACACTCAACCGGGCTCGTGGATCAGGCATCCTCTACGACTTGGCGGTCCGGTCGCGCCGGGCAAGGTCAGCCTCCCAACCGAACACGGAGCGGCCATCGAGGGCTGGGGAGCGAGCGCGCTCGGTCGCCACAAAAGCATCGAATGACGGCCCGCTCGCCGTCCGCTCCAGCCGGCGCGCCTGATCATCAAGCCGCTTCAGCGCCTGCATCTGCTCGTCGCGGCCGAGCTTCGCCTGCTGCACAGCCGATTTCAGCACCCGAATGGTCTCGTCGTAGACCTTGACGGGCACGGGAAAGGGATGACGGTCCTTGCCGCCGTGGGCGAGCGAGAAACGTGCGGGGTCGCGAAAGCGGTAGGGCGTGCCATGGACGACTTCGGCCACCATGGCCAAGGATTGCACGGTGCGGGCACCGATGCCGGGCAAAAGCAGCAGTTCGGGAAAGTCCAACGGCCCGCGATCCGCGGCGGCGGCCAGCGTACCGTGCAGGCGTCGGATGAAAACATCGCTTGAACGGACATCATGATGGGCTGGCATGATCAGGTGCAGCAGGTCCGCTTGTGGCGCGGCCCTGTCCGTCAGTTCGGCATATTCGCGCGTGATGCCATCTGGCCCAAGCGCAGCGAGGAGGTCGAGCTGCGCTTGGCGGGAGGCTTCCGCACGGTGATCGATGAGGTTGACGATCTCGCCCTGCGAAGGACCATCGATCGCACTGTGTGGTTCATCGACAAAGCTGCGCAGTCCCTCGGAATGCCAATGATAGCGGCGTGCCTGTCGCTTGCGGTCGTTCATGCCTTGCTGGACCACGGTCCATTTACCGTCTTCGGTGACGAAGAAGCCGTGCAGGTAAAGCTCGAACCCGTCCTGGACCGCAGCGCTGTCGACCTTGGCCACCAGGCGGCTGGCGCGGGTCAGGGCAAGGCCGTCGAAGCCGATACGTTCACCAAGCGCCGATAGCTCTTCCGGGGTGCGCCGCGAATGCTTGCCGCGCCCGCCGCACACATAGATGCCGAGTTCGTCCTGCACCGGCGCCAGCCCGCGCTTGAGCGCGCCGATGACGCTGGTGGTGATGCCGGACGAGTGCCAGTCCATACCCATGACGGCGCCGAATGATTGGAACCAGAACGGATGCGAGAGTCGTTGCAGGAATGCATCCCGGCCGTAGTGATGGACGATGGCTTGCGCGATGATCATGCCCAGCGTCGCCATGCGTTCGGCGAGCCAAAGCGGCACACGTCCGCCATGGAGCGGAAGGTCGGCACTGCCAGTTCGTCGGGCCATTGCGTTCTTGATCCTGAATCGATCTGAATTTTAACAACAAATGAGAAAGCGCGCATACCGGCAAACGCAGGTCTGTCGCCGGAGAGCCGGATACGTGCCGGACGGTCCAATCGCTGAGACAGATGCACGGCGTCCGGTGCATAGCTGCCGCTTTCAGCCGTGAAATAAACTCCCACTGTGACGTCCGACCGATCCAGGTAGCCTGATTATCTTTGCAAGGGAGAATACCGTAAAGCAAAGCTTCCGTGGTCGGGTTCCCTAAGCGATTCTATGTGCCATTGGCGTTTCCCGGGGGCACTGGCGCGTTGGTGAAGAGGAGAGTGCCATTCGTTCTCAAATGATTGGACCCCCCGGGCGCGTTCGAGACGCCGAAGCACAAGCCTTGCTCGAGGAGCTCCTGTCGTCTGGTGAATACCGTGCATCGCTTTACGCTGCCGAAGCGGACTCGCAGCCGTGATCACAACACCCTAACCGGGAATCACTCCGCGGCCCGATCGAGGTTCGAGCTGAATTCCTCGAATTCGCTGACCTGTCGAGGTGGCCCCATGAGGACCGGCTGGAACAGCACCGCGGCGGCCATGGTACACAGCAGTGCCAGTGCCATCAGTTTTCCCATGCTGGACATGCCGGGGTAATTCGACGCCCACATACTTCCGAATGCAATGGCGTTTGTCATGGCGCTGAATACAACGGCGCGCGTCAATGCGGACTGCAGCAGGCCGGTTTTTCCGCCTCGCCATGCCATGATGTAGTAGATCTTGAATGCGACACCGACTCCGAGCAGCAAGGGAAGCGCGATGATGTTGGCGAAGTTCAGAGCCAGCCCGTCAAGGACGCAGATCTCGAGAGTGACGGCTCCCGCGAGTAGCAAAGGAACGAGGGTCAGCAAGACGTCTCCGAGCCGCCTCAGAGTGATAAAGAGCAGGACCGAAATCGCCACCAGAGCAAAGGCGCCTGCCTGGATGAAGGCGGTCGTAATGGTTCTTCCGCCCTCGTAGTAGGTGATCGCCGCTCCGGTGGCCGTGGGGTCTGCCTTGAGAACGGCTGTGGCAAATTTCTGCAGAACGTCGGCGTCGTTTGGATCGCCCTTGGGGAGCGCCTCAACGCGCGCCCTGCCATCGGGAAGCACCCAGTCGCCGAGCAGGTCGGGCGGTAACGTCTTGATGCTGATCGGCTTGGGTGACATACCCTGACGCAACTGTTCGAGGTCAAAGCGCAACGGTGAAATTACGGCAGCTTCGGCCCTCTGGCGCGTGCTCGCGTCTGCTTGGGCGAGGCGCGTCAGCAGGGCGGATACGTTCCGCGCGTCATCGGCGGCGGAGCCCTGTTGGTCTCCAGCAGCTACCGACAAGGCTGTTGCTGCGTCCTTTATCGAAGCTACGGTCTGCTCATCGGTTGGTGCGGTGCGATGCCTGGGCTCGAGCGCCGCTCGAAGCCTGCCGGACGCTGACTTCAGTTCAGCGATCTTGGAGTCCTGATCGCCGGGAACATAGTTGTTCACCGTGATGGTGCGGGACACTTCAGGGAGCCCATCGAGGCGCTTCGCTGTTGCCGCGGCCTGCTCGATGGACGGTGTCAATATCTCGGCATCGCTGCCGCTGGTCTCCGGGTCCTTTTGCAATTGACGGTAGGTGATCACGGCAGGCGAGCTCGGGCTCTGCAGGTCGACGGGGTTGAAGTCGAACGGCAGATGCACGAGCAACGGAGAAGCAGCGAGGACCAGCCCGATGGTTGCGACCACGACGGCGATGCGGTGGCGCTGGAGAAAGTCATCCAGCGGTCCAAGAAACTTGAAACCGATCGGCGCCGCTTCGCCCGGCGGATTGAGCAGTGCCAGCACCGCCGGCACCAGCGTGATGCTGCAGGCAAACGCAATCAGCATGCCACAACCGGCGATTAGCCCGAGTTCCGAAAGACCGCGATAGCTCGTGGGCAAGAATGCAAAGAAGCCAACAGCCGTGGCCGAGGCAGCGAGGGCGAGAGGGGTGCCGGCTTTCTTCGCCGCGCTTTCCAGCGCCGGGAGCAGATTGCCATGGTCGCGACGTTCGGCGCGGTATCGCACGCTGAATTGAATGCCGAAGTCGACGCCAAGGCCTACGAATAGCACGAAGAAGGCGATCGAAATCAGGTTGAACGAACCGACCATGGCGAGGCCTAGCGCCGCAGTTGTCGCAAGCCCGACCAACAGGCTGAAGAAGACCGCGGCGATGATTTTCCACGACCGCAGCGCCAGCCACAGGGCGATCAGGACACCTAGCGCGGCTGTGATGGTGTCGCGCAGTGCGCTGTCTCGGATGACCGAAAACTGCTGGTCATCCATGGGGACCTGTCCGGTCAACTTGACTATCGCGCCGAACCTTTGCTTCAGGTCCAATTGCGCCGCTACTTGGTGAATACCTCGATCCGCAACCGATCCAGGCTGCAGCTTGGTGAAATCAAGCCGCGGCTCGATCTCCAGGAAATGCCGCCGCTCCTCTGCGGATGAGTGATGCCCTTGCAGCAGTTCCTTCCAGGAGAAAGTAGCCGGCTTGCCGGACAGGACGTCATTCAGGGTTTCAGCGGCAAGCGTTAGCGGCCATTTCAATTGATCAGCGGCCATTTCAATTGATCGAGTTTGAGCCGCCCGCGCCGAACTTCGCCTGCAGCAAACGACAGAACGTTCATGACGCCGCGAAGGGTCGTGTCTCGCGAGAGCTCGCTCAGGACCGGTTCCGCTTGGATCAGGCCCGCAACGGTCCGCCTGACGTCGGACGTCGAGGCCAACAGAAGCTGGTTGCGATCGAAGAAATCTCCGCTGTCCGGCTGTGCGACCCGCGGAAAAAGGTTGGGATTCTTCTTCAGGGATTGCGCGAGCGCATCGGTGGCTTGCTCGGCGTTTTCGGGCGTTGGCGCGGTCACGACCGCTGAAATGCCCTTCTGCGGAAACGTCTGCGTGAAAGCGATCTGGCGCTCGTGCCAGGGCAAATCCTGGGCGATCAGTCGCTCGACGTCAGTGTTGATCGAGAAACGCGTCACGTCGAAGATGGCCGCCACTGCCATCAACACCGCTCCGGCGACGATCACAGCCCAGTGAAATTGGGCGCAGACGCAAACGATTCTGACGATCGCCGACCGGATCATTACAATTTGCTCAACACCACGAGAAAACGGGGGAACAGGGGCAAAACGCGCCGGACCACCAGATTGTTCGATACCCGGGCACTAAACTTCCGTTAGGAACAACGCACGGCGGCAGAAGGTTAGGCGACTGCGGCGGGGGATCCGAGCATGCGAAAGAGGCCTCCATGTGTGACTACAGCCTTCACTCCGTTCTGTCGCGATCAGCCAAAGCCGGCGACGAGCTCGTAACGACATGTTTTCCAGGCACCAGTACCCGCGGCTTTGCAGCCGTCAATGAGCCCGCGGTAGCGGTCTGTCTTCTGCCGGGCGCCGAACTTGCGTTTGAAAATGACGTCGAGTGGCGTCGCCCGCTCTTTGGTCTGTTCCAGAGAAGGCCGCACTGCGGTCGGCTCGCGCGCTTCCGGCAGGTGAACATGGAGCGCGCATCCCGACATCACGACGCCATCGAATTTCCGAACGGCCAGGTCGTGCTGTTGACGGACCTTCGCCCGGGACAGCGAGCGACCGTGCTGCAGTTGCCAGTCCTGGCCCGGATGTCGCGCGAAGATCGTTTGGCGAAACCCCACGTGACAGTGATCGACGCCGAGCCGATTCGGACCGACGAGCTCAACCATAGCTGATCGCCGATGCTTCAAGTGAGGCGTCCCGGCCGCACCGTTATCATCACCGGCGCTTCCGCTGGGGTTGGGCGCGCGATCGCCCATCGCTTCGCTATCGCCCATCGCTTCGCTTAGGAGGGCGATCGCGTTGGTCTCATCGCGAGACCCAACCGCGCTGAAGGATGTCCAACGGGAACTGCTGGCATCCGGCGTCAAGGCCGCGGAATGGGAAGCGGTGGATGGCTCCGACGCTGCGGCAGTATTCGCCGCTGCTGACCAACTCGAGCGTCGGCTTCCGAAATCGCGCGACATCGGTGGCGGCATGTATGGGTGACGATTTCCAACTTGGAATCGCGCCAAGACACTCGTGAGTGCGGTTGTTCCGGAAGTGAACGATGCCGAACCTGAGCAGTTGGCATGTCATACTAAAGTTCTTATCGGAGAAGTCGTCCCGATCGAGCTGGCTGGAGAGGATAACCGAAAGAAAGTCCAAGCAAGTCGAGCGGCTTAAACACGAACTCTTCCAGCCTTTGCAGGAGGCGTCCTTGTGTGGGCGCGACGCCGCTTAGGAACCATGGATTTGTGATCGCGTTAGAGGGGCGGGTTTCGTCGCCAGATGTTGGAGCGCGGTTTGGGGCCGGTGAGAACAGCATGCCGCACTTATTCCGACCTCTCGCGGATACGGTCGCGCGCAGCGTTCTGGTAGCCATTGTGGTCGTGCCGCTGATTGCTATTGGTCTCGCGTACTGGGTATCGGCCTCAGAGCATGTAACGGGTGAAGAGATCACGCTCGATCAGCCCGTACCCTTCAGCCACGCGCATCATGTCGGCGGTCTCGGCCTCGATTGCCGCTACTGCCACACCGGTGTTGAGTCGTCGCCCGTTGCGGGCATCCCGCCGAGCCACACCTGCATGACATGTCATTCCCAGCTCTACACGCAGGCCGCGATGCTTGCACCGGTCCGGCAGAGCCTTGCGGAAGGCCGCCCCATTCACTGGAATAAGGTGAATCGGTTGCCGGCCTACGTTTACTTCGACCACTCGATCCACGTCGCCAAAGGTATCGGCTGCACGACGTGCCATGGCGACGTCGCAAACATGCCGCTGATGCGGCAGGCCGCTCCGCTCACGATGGGATGGTGCCTCGATTGTCACCGCAATCCCGCAGCGAAGATGCGCCCGGCGTCCAAAGTGTTCGATCCATACTGGAAATTTCCGGATGATCAGGCCGAGCGCGGCGTCATCCTGGCGCATCAGTACCTCGACAACAAGCATCTCACGGACTGTTCGATCTGCCATCGATGAGGCACCATGAAAGTCGCTCGCAACATCAGGCATGACCTGCACGTGTCGGATCCCACCATGGATCGCCGTGCCGCATTGAAGCTGTTCATGACCGGCGTTGCGGCCACGCTGGCCTCCTGCGGGCGCCCTCCGGAGGAGATCGTGCCCTATGTGCAGATCCCCGAACGTGCGACGCCGGGCGTGCCACTGCGGTTTGCGAGCGCGTTGCCTCTTGCCGGCTACGGTCGCGGAGTCCTTGTCACCTCGGTCGAAGGCCGCCCTATCAAGATCGAAGGCAATCCACGCCATCCAGCCAGCCTCGGCTCAACCGACGTCTACGGCGAAGCAACGGTGCTGTCGCTTTACGATCCGGATCGCTCGAAGGCACCACATAGCGAGAGCCGGGTTCAGTCGTGGAGCGCATTCCATGCAGCGCTGGGCCCGCGACTGGATCAGCATCGCGCGAAGCAAGGCGAGGGATTGGCGATCCTGACCGGACGCATCACTTCGCCGAGCATGATTGCTCAGTTGGACAGGTTGAAGCGATCGATGCCGCAGACGAGATGGTATCGCTACGAAGCGATCGAGGACGACGCGATACGCAGCGGGGTGAAGCTGGCCTTCGGCCGTCTCGCGACCGCGCTGCCGCGTTTTCGCGATGCCCGTGTCGTGCTTACGCTCGATGGTGATCCGATTGGCGTTGGTCCGGAACAAATCCGCTATGCGCGCGAGATCGTCGATGCGCGCCGCCCGCAGGTGCCGGCGAACTCGCTGCGGCTCTATTCTGCCGAGCCGGACTGGAGCCTGACCGGAGCGCTGGCCGATCACCGCGTCGCCCTGCGACCCGAATTGATCCGCAACGTGGCGATCGAGGTGGCGCGCGCGATGGGGGCGCCGTTTGAGCCGGCTAGCCTGCCGGATCAGGCCAAGGGATTTGCCGCGGCGGCCGCGGCGGATCTCCAGGCGCGGCGCGGTGCGGCCCTGGTGACGGCTGGACCGCGGCAACCATCAGAGGTCCACGCGCTTTGCCACTGGATCAACGGGCAGCTGCAGGCGCCGGTGGACTTCATTGCGCCGGTCGACCCCGTTACGGAAGGGCACACCGAATCCTTGCGCAACTTTGTCTCCGACGTGAGTGAGGGGCAGGTCGAGACATTGATCATCCTTGACGCTAACCCAGTCTATGACGCCCCCGGCTCGCTCGGGGTAGACGAAGCGATCAAGGCGGTGCCCTTCAAGGCGCATTTTGGCGGCTTCCGTGACGAAACAGCGCAATACTGTACGTGGCACCTTCCGCTTACGCATGTGCTGGAGCGCTGGTCCGACATCAGGACCTTTGACGGAACTGCGAGCATTATCCAGCCGCTGCTTATTCCGCTCTACGACAGCCGTGATCAGCATCAGATTCTGGCAATGCTGCAGGGGGAGGCCGGGTCGCCGACGCTCGACATCGTTCGCAACCAATGGAGGTCGGCCGCTGCCGACAAGGACCGCGCGGATTGGTGGCGGCAAATCTTGCACGACGGAGTCGTTGCCAACTCGGCTTTCGAGAAGATTGCGCTGCCGCCGGTCAACCTTCCCAAGCTCGCTCCAGCCACTGTCGCGGGGCACCTCACACTGGCGCTCGCTCCCGATCCTTCCGTCTTCGATGGAGGAATGGCCAACAACGCTTGGCTGCAGGAATGCCCGAAGCCATTCACCAGCCAGGTCTGGGGAAACGCGCTGCACGTGGCGGAGTCCGATGCGCGGGAGCTCGGACTCCGTGATGGCGAGGTGGTACAACTCAAGCGCGGCGAAACGACGCTCGAAGTGCCGGCATTGGTGAGAGAGGGGCAGGCGGCCGGCGTGCTGGCGACGACGCTTGGCTACGGTCGAAGGAATGCCGGGACGATCGGGACCGGTATCGGCTTCGACGTTTACCCTTGGCGGAGCGCAGATTCGCCGTGGCTGATTGACAATGTCACGATTGCCAGGACGGGCCGCCGAACCGAGTTATTGCAGACACAACACTTTTTCGATCTCGAAAGCGAGGCTGAAAAGCTACAGCCGCGCTTGACGCTCGCGAACCTCGCCAGCGGCAACTTCCATTTCGAGCGGCCCGGCAGCGACCCGCCGACACTCTACCCGCCGGTACATGCCGACACTTACGAATGGGCCATGGCGATCGACGCTTCGGCCTGCATCGGCTGCAACGCCTGTATCGTGGCGTGCCAGGCCGAGAACAACGTTCCGGTTGTCGGTCCCGACGAAATCGCCATGGGCCGCGACATGCACTGGATGCGGATCGACCATTATGTGGTCGATGCGCGACCGGGCTTCAGTCCGACGCCGTGCATGCATTGCGAGCACGCACCATGTGAACCTGTCTGTCCGGTGGCGGCCTCGATTCACGATAGCGAGGGACTGAACGTTCAGGTCTACAACCGCTGCGTCGGCACGCGCTTCTGTGAATCGAACTGTCCATACAAGGTCCGCCGTTTCAATTTCGCGGGTTACGCCGATGGCCAGGAGTACGGCAATCTTGGCGAGGATATCGCCAAGGCCGTCTTCAATCCGAACGTCACCGTCCGCAGCCGGGGTGTCATGGAGAAGTGCACCTACTGCGTCCAGCGGATCAGCGTCGCCAGGCGCGCCGCCGAACGGGAAGGTCGCGCGATCCGGGAAGGCGAGGTGGTCACGGCCTGCCAGGCGGCATGCCCAACCAAGGCGATCCATTTCGGTGATATGTCCGATTCGAATTCACGCATCAATGCGTTGCGTGCCGACCCAAGGAGCTATTCGCTTCTAGGCGAGCTTGGGACACGTCCGCGAACGACCTATCTGGCTCGTCTGCACAACCCCAATTCGGACTATGGGAAGGCTCGCTCATGACCATGGCGCTGCCCATCCCTGTGGAGAAATCGGCTGAGTCGGAGCGATGGACGCTGCCGGAGGCGCGCAGCATGGAAGTCGTCAACGCAATCGTTGCAGCGCCATTGCTGGAGCGCTCGTCCTGGAGCTGGCGCGCATGGTGGATCGGCTTTTGCGTGAGCCTTGCGGCCACGATGGCATTTCTGGTCACCGTGTTTCTCGTCTTCTATCGCGGCATCGGCATCTGGGGTGTGAACTCAACAGTTGTGTGGGGCTTTGCCATCGCCGACTACGTCTGGTGGATCGGCATTGGGAACGCGGGAACCTTGATTTCCTCGATGTTGTTGCTGATGCGCCAAAGGTGGCGAGCGTCGACCAATCGCTTCGCCGAGGCGATGACGTTGTTTGCCGCCACGATCGCCGGAATTTTTCCCATCATTCACCTTGGGCGGCCGCTCTATTTCTACTGGCTCACTCCTTATCCCAACACGATGCATGTCTGGCCGCAGTGGCGCAGCGCGCTAATCTGGGATTTTTGGGCGATCCTGAGCTACATCCTCTTCTCGATCCTGTTCTGGTATGTCGGCCTGATTCCGGACTTCGCGACCATGCGGGACCGCGCGCAGAAGCGGGGGCAGGCGGCCTTCTACGGAGCGCTCGCCCTTGGCTGGTGCGGATCGTTGCGGCAATGGCAGGTTTACGAGAAACTTCATCTCGCGCTGGCCTGCCTCGGTGTTCCCCTTGTCGTGTCGCTGCACAGCGTGGTCGGGATGGACTTTGCCGCCAGCCTGATGCCCGGCTGGCAGGAGTCGATCTTCCCGCCGTACTTCGTGGTCGGTGCGATGTATTCCGGCTTTGCCATGGTTGCCTGTCTGGCGGCGCTGGTGCGGTGGGGCTTTCGCATGCACGGCCTGATCACGACGGCGCATTTCGACGTGATGGCCAAGATCATGCTGGCGGCGTCGATCATCATGGGCCTGTCATACGCCACCGAATGGTTCAATGCTTGGTACGGCGGCGAGCGTGCGGATCGCAGCCTCGTAATGTTCGAGTTCGCCGGGCATTACGCGCCGATGTTTTGGGCACTTCTGCTCTGCAATGTGGTGATACCGCAGGCATTCTGGTGGGCGGGCGTACGCCGCAGCGTGGTCGCTGTCTTCGTCATCGCCGTCATCATCAACATCGGGATGTGGCTGGAGCGCATCCTGATCATCTGGAACACGCTGTCGCATGACTATCTGCCGAGCTCGTGGCGGATATTCCTTCCGACTATCTGGGACTGGATGGTGACGTTCGGCTCGCTCGGCCTGTTCGCCTTGATGTTTCTCGTTTTCGTACGCGTCATTCCGGTCGTTTCAATGCATGAGGTGCGAAAGCTCGTTGCAGAGGGGCAATCGCCATGACGCAGCTGCTTCTCGGCGAGTTCACGGATCAGCGGCGCTTCGTCGAGGCGGTCCGCCGTGCGCGCGACGCACCATGCCGCGTGGTCGAGGCATACACGCCTTATCCGCTCGAGGAGCTCTCTGTTGCGCAGAGTCATCGGGAGAGCCGGATACGTCCGGTGATGTTTGCCGGCGGCGTTTTGACGGCCGCCCTGGCTTATGGCCTCGAATACTATTCGGCGGTCATCAACTATCCCTATAACAGCGGCGGACGTCCGCTCGACGCATGGCCGACTTTCATGCTGGTCCCGTTTGCGACCGGCATTCTCGTGGCGGCGGTTTGCGGCTTTGCAACGTTTCTTTTCGAGGCAGGGATGCCCTATCTCAGCAATCCGCTGTTCGCCTCGGGCGGCTTTGGAGGAGCGAGCCAGGACCGCTTCATGCTGGCGATCGAGTGTCCACAGGACAACGACGATCGGTCCGCCGCGGCTGAGATGCTCGCGGGCTTCGGTGCCATTTCGGTACGGGAGGTCCAGTCATGATGCGCGTGACCGCAAAGCTCCTGGCGATGGCGGCATGCGCCGGTCTGCTTGCCGGTTGCGATCTGAGCATGACGGAGCAGCGCAAGCTCACGACCTATGCACCGACCGCGCTGTGGCCGGACGGGACGACGGCGCGGCCGCTTCCGGACGGTGTGGTCGCGCAGGGCGACGTCGAGCGTGCCGCTGCTGCCAAGGATCCGCCGCCAGTCACGGAGGCGCTCCTGACGCGTGGGCGCGAGCGTTTCGGCGTCTTCTGCGCACCCTGTCACGGTCTAGCAGGAGACGGAGACGGTGTCATCGTCGCGCATGGATTTCCGGCGCCGCCGTCCTATCACGTCGACCGTCTTCTGGCCGCTCCGGCCCAGCACTTCTACGACGTCATCACCAACGGCTATGGAGTGATGTTTTCTTACGCCGATCGCGTGCCGCCCCATGATCGGTGGGCAATCGCCGCCTATATCCGTGCCCTGCAATTGTCGCGGCGAACCAAGGTCGCCGATGTACCCGATGCAGCGGAGCACCTCAGATGACCCCACGCAGCCGGAGCATCGCAGGACTGATCGGCGGCGTCGCGGCGCTGCTCGGCGTCGTTGGGTGTGCGATCGTTGATCCGGCGGCAGCCTCCGCAGGGTGGCTCGTCGGATTTGTGTTCTGGGCGCAGATCCCAGTGGGAAGTCTCTCCCTCATGATGATTCATCGGCTTACATCCGGGGACTGGGGCGAGATCATCGCGCCCGCCACAGAACCGGCCGCAGCTTCCATACCGCTACTTGTTCTTCTTGCCGTGCCGATCTTTGTGGCAATTCCGGCACTGTATCCGTGGGCGCAGCAGCCGCCGACGGTGAAGCCGGATGTGCTGTCGCTCTATCTCAATCGTCCGGCCTTTGTCGTGCGCTCACTGGTGGCATTGGCCGGTTGGTCGGCGTTGGCGTTTCTTCTTCCGCGAGCCGCCGGCGCGCGAGGCCAGCTGCTGGCGGCGTTCGGACTGGTGTTCCATGCCGCCATTATCAGCAGTGTGTCGATCGACTGGTATCTCTCGATGGAGGCGCCCTTTACATCCTCGTCGTTCGGGGCAAGCGTTGCAGTTTCCTCGCTTGTTGCTGCGTTGGCTTGGGCTGCGGTATGGATGCCGGCGCCGGACGACGAGCCGGCCGTCGGTGACGTCGGCGCGCTGCTGTTGGCTACGATTCTTGGTATTACCTACATCGACTTCATGGCGGTTCTCGTCATCTGGTATAGCGATCTTCCGCGCGAAGAAGTCTGGTTCGTGGCGCGAGGTGACTTGCCCTGGACCGCACTGGCGGTCGCCGCCTTCGCGCTCGGATCGCTGATCCCGACGCTTGCCTTGATTCAGTCGCGGGTGCGGAACAACCGACGCCCGCTGCGGGTGATCGGTCTCACAACGCTCGTCGGGATCGCTGCGAATGACGCGTATCTTATTGCGCCGCCGAGGGGCGTCGCCGTGCTTGCGAGCGCATTGCTGGCCATCATCGGCATCGGCCTCATCATCATCGGCGTGTCTCCTTTCCTTGCGCGGAGAGGACCACGGCCGTTCGCATGGGGGACGCTCGATGTCCGGTGAGCACCATCATATCCGCTACGTCCCCGAATCGCCGAATGTTGGCATGGCTTTCGTGGGCTGGTCAGCGCTGGGCGCGCTGCTCCTGCTCGTGGTGTCGATCGGCGGCCTCTACGGAATCTATCACGCCGTGGCGCCCCCAAGGGGTCTGCCGGCTCCTCAGGCGTTCCCACAGCCGCGCGTGGACACATCCGAAAGCGAGGAGCTGCGGCGCATTACCGATGCTCAGAGCAAGACGCTCGAAACCTGGCAATGGGCGGATCAGCAGCACTCGACGGTGCAGGTGCCAATCGAACGGGCGATGCAATTGCTCGTGAAGAAGGGCGGCAGCGCCTACGAGCCGCTGCTGTCCTCACCGGAGGCTGCGCTGTCGGCGCCTACCGCTGCGGGCGAGCGAACAACGATCCAGCAAGGGAAGTCACCTTCGGCTGCGCCCAAAGGTGCACAATCGACGCCGGAGCCGGGCAAATGAGAATGTCTTTCGCCCTTATCCTGCTCTTGATCTGCGCGCCGCTTGCGGCGTTGGGGCCGGCGAGAGCGGGGCTCGTTGATGCCGAGGTCAGGAAGGTCGAGGCGGCGCCAGAACCGGATGCAGCGCTGCCGCTCGACGTTGGCTTCATCGACGAAGCAGGTCGTGCCGTGACCCTGCGCACCGCTATCGGCGGCCTGCCAACGGTTCTCGTCTTCGCGGATTACATCTGTCGGACGTTGTGCGGGCCCATCCTGGAATTCACCACCAGCGGCCTGGCGAAGACCGGTCTCAAGCCCGGTGCCGATTATCGCCTGGTAGCGATCGGCATCGATCCCAACGATAAGCCGGCGGCGGCGCAGGCGATGCGCGTGCGGCACATCGACAGCGGAAGCTCGATCAACGCCGCTGCGGTCTTTCTGACCGGCGGCGAAGCGGCCGTCCGCGCCGTCGCGCAAGCAGCGGGGCTGCATTACTATTACGATGCGGAGCACGACCAATATGCCCATCCAGCCGCAGTCTATGTCGTTGGTGCAAATGGCAGGGTGCGGCGCGTCCTGTCGCCGCTCGGCCTGGACGGCGCTGATCTGCGGCTAGCCCTTGTGGATGCGGGGCGAGGCTCGGTAGGCACTCTCGCCGATCGCATCCATCTGCTGTGCTACGGCTACGATCCGGTGAAGGGAGTTTACACGGAACGCATCACCAGCTTGCTCGCGTTGGCCGCAGGTATCACGCTGGTTGTTCTGCTGAGCGGCATTTCCCTGATGGCGCTGCGTGATCGTCGGAGCTTGCCGCCATGAAGCTCACCGAGTTCACCACCGCTGCTTCGGACTATGCCGCGCATGTCGATGCGCTGTTCATACTACTGTCCGTAGTCTCGGGAGCCGTGGTCGCGCTCGTTGCGGGGCTGATCACCTATTTCCTGATTCGCTACCACAGGGGGTCCGGCGCACCGCGCGGTGAGACGCCCGAACGCCTCAATCGGGAGATCGAAATCGGCTGGACCGCGACGACGTTCTTTACGTTTCTGTTCCTGTTCTGGTGGGCGGCATCCCGCCAGCTATCGGCGCTGGCCACTCCCGAGCCTGCCCTGGAAATCCATGTCGTCGCCAAGCAATGGATGTGGCGCATCCAGCATCCGAGCGGGGCGCGTGAAATCGACGAACTGCACGTGCCCGTCCATACCAACGTGCGGCTGATCATGACGTCGCAGGACGCGATCCATGACCTCTATCTTCCAGCGCTCCGGCTGAAGCAGGACGTCCTGCCGGACCGTTACACCTATCTCTCGTTCAATGCGACCAAGACCGGCGTTTTTCATCTGACGTGCGCGGAATTCTGCGGCACAGATCACTCGGTCATGGCGGGGCGTCTTGTGGTCGTAACCCCGGAGGAATATTCGCGATGGAACGCCGCGCTGCCAGAGGGCGATGATCTTGCCCACCAAGGCAAGGCGTTGTTCCTTTCGCTGGGGTGCTCTGGATGCCACACGCCTGGCTCGACCGTCCACGCGCCGGACCTGAAAGGCGTCTATGGCAGCTCAGTCCAGCTTGCCGACGGCCGGACGGTCACGGCCGATGAAGCCTATTTGCGCGACTGCATCCTCCTGCCTGACAAGAACAGGGTGGCCGGCTTTCCGCCCTTGATGCCGAACTTCAGCGGCTCGGTCACGCCCGGGCAAGTCATCTCGCTGGTCGCGTACATCAAATCACTTTCCGGCCAATCGGCCGATACAGGGCAAGGAGCTCCGCCGCCATGAGCGAGATGACATTGCCCTATGCGCCGGCGGAAGAGCACGCGGCCGCCAGCTATCTCGACGAAGGTCACACGGTGCTGTCGTGGCTCTTGACCACGGATCACAAGCGAATTGCCATTCTCTATGCGGTTTCCATCACCATCTTCTTCTTCATCGGCGGCATCGCGATCGGCCTGGTGCGGCTCGAACTGATCAGCCCGACCGGCTGGTTCATGACCTCCGACGAGTACAATCGCGCCTTCAGCATTCACGGCATCATCATGGTGTGGTTCTTCCTGGTGCCGTCAATCCCCGCCACGATGGGGAACTTCGTCCTGCCCATGATGATCGGTGCGCCCGACGTCGCCTTTCCGCGTCTCAACCTGTTGTCGTGGTACCTCTACATGATCGGCGCCAGCTTCACGGTCTATGTGCTACTGAGCGGCGGCGTCGACACTGGCTGGACGTTCTATCCGCCATTCTCGTCCAGTTATTCGCACTCGAGCGTTGTCCCAGCTGCGGTCGGCGTATTCGTCGTCGGCTTCTCGTCGATCGCGACGGGCGTGAACTTCATGGCCACCATTCACCTGTTGCGCGCACCCGGTATGACGTGGTTTCGCCTACCGCTGTTTGGCTGGTCGATGTACGTCGTCAGCATGGTGATGGTGCTCGCGACGCCTGTCCTTGCCATGTCGCTGCTCCTGATCTGTGCAGAGCGGCTGTTCGGCCTCCCAATCTTCGATGCCCGCGTCGGTGGAGATCCGGTTCTGTTTCAGCACCTGTTCTGGTTTTACAGTCATCCCGCCGTCTACATCATGATCCTGCCGGCCATGGGCGTCGTATCGGAGGTGTTCGCCTGCTTCGCCAGGAGACGGGTATTTGGATACGCGTTCATGGTCTACGCTTTGCTCATGATCGGCGTGGTCGGCTTCATGGTCTGGGGACATCACATGTTCGTTGCCGGCCAGTCAGCGCTCGCAAACCTGATCTTCTCCTTTCTGTCCTTCATTGTGGCCGTCCCGTCGGCGATCAAGGTCTTCAATTGGACCGCGACGCTTTATCGGGGACAAATCGGCTTCGAGGCGCCCATGCTCTATGCGCTGGGCTTTCTGGGACTGTTCACCATCGGCGGCCTCACCGGACTGTTTCTCGCCTCGGTTCCGATCGATATCGCGACCACGGATTCCTATTTCGTGGTTGCGCATTTTCACACCATCATGGTCGGCGGAACGGTTTCTGCCTTTATGGCCGGCATTCACTATTGGTGGCCCAAGGTGACCGGGCGGCGCTACCACGAGTTTGCAGCTCAGCTCGCTGCCATCACCATGTTTCTCGGGTTCAATCTGACGTTCATCCCGCAATTCATCATGGGTTGGCTCGGCATGCCTCGGCGCTACCATTTCTATCCGGACGTGTTTCAGATCTGGCACGTGCTGTCGAGCGGCGGGGCAGCGATGCTCGCCGTCGCCTATCTTCTGCCGCTCGGATACCTCGGGTGGTCGCTGTTCAACGGCGCCCGGGCTGAGGACAATCCGTGGGGCGCGACAGGCCTCGAATGGCAGACGCCCTCACCGCCACCGAAGCAGAACTTTCTGCAACCGCCGCAGGTCACTTCTGCGCCATATCAGTATC
This sequence comes from Bradyrhizobium sp. ISRA436, assembly GCF_029910015.1. NCBI lineage: Bacteria > Pseudomonadati > Pseudomonadota > Alphaproteobacteria > Hyphomicrobiales > Nitrobacteraceae > Bradyrhizobium > Bradyrhizobium sp. ISRA436. Next base: position 6,633,386 of record NZ_CP094519.1, on the reverse strand, counting down.
ACGACGTGGGCCGTGCGCGCGAGGACGAACAGGCGCCGATGGCGGGCCAGGGGAGCACGCGATGACTGATCTCTCCGGCGCTTTGCAGGAGCCTTGGCCTGACATTCGCTTACAGCGCGAAGCGGTCGGCCTCGGCATGTGGTTCTTCCTCGCCAGCGAGGTGTTGTTCTTTGCAGCGCTGTTCTGCAGCTATGCGATCTATCGAAGCTTCAATTCAGAGGCGTTTCGGATTGCAGCGGCACACACGGAGATCATCTATGGCTCCATCAACACGGCGCTCCTCCTGACCTCGAGTCTCACCATGACAATTGCGCTGCGCGCGGCGACGGCCCAACTGCGATGGCTAACGCTCGTCTGCCTCGGCGCAACAGCCGTTCTCGGCGTCGCGTTCCTGGTCACGAAGGGCCTGGAATATCGCGGTGATATCGACGAGCATCTGGTTCCCGGACCTGGCTTCCCTCTGACACCCCCGGCCACCGCGATCTTCTGGGGGCTGTACTGGATCATGACCGGTGTGCACGCCATCCATCTGACCGCCGGCATCGGTGTTGTCGCCGTGGTCATGACGCTGTTTTGGCGCGAGACCATTCCGGTGCAGGGCTCAACCGTGGAAGGTGTGGCGATCTACTGGCACTTCGTGGATACGGTCTGGATATTCCTCTACCCATTGATCTACTTGGCTGGTCGATCATGAGCGAAGCATCAGGCGGCCATAAAACTCTTTGGCGCGGACCCGTGCTGGCATGGGCCGCGCTGCTCGTTCTTGCAGCGATCAGTCTTGCTTCGGCCTACCTACCGCTCGGCGCCGGCAACGTTGCGCTCAATCTCATTATTGCGGCGGCGATGGCCGTTGTACTCGCGATCTTCCTGATGGATTTGAAGAGCGGGACGATGCTGGTGCGCGTCGTCGCGATCACCGGCCTGTTCTGGATGATGTTCATGTTCGCGCTGACTTTTAGCGATTATCTGTCCCGAATTTAGAAGCAGGGAACAGAGCCCGAAGCTCAGGCGCCGAGCTTGGGGCCCGCGACGCAATCCGGCGGGAGGAGGGGATCGCGTCGGGGAGCGGCCAGTTCGCTGAAGGGTTCCTGAGCCGCTACTTTTGCGCCTGCAGAAACTTGGAAGCATCCAACCCGAAGTCGGCGACCGTCTGCCGGTCAAGCTGTCCCGTCGCCTGTAGCTGCTTGCTCTGCTGGAACTGCTTCACGGCCGCCTGGGTTTCGTTGCCCCAACGCGCATCCGTTGAGCCGGCCTTGGACCCGTTCTTGTCGAGGGCCTGTTGAACTTGCCGCACTTCGCTGTCATTCGGCATGCAATTCCTGCATGCCGAATGACAATCCGGCTATTCCCGTTGAAAGTGCGCGCGCAAAAGCGCTGTTGGCCCGAGCGTGGCCAACGCCGGATGATGTGGCTGCCGGCCGAACGGGCTGCGGCTCGTGTACAAGCTCGAGTTGAGCCGCCTCATTGCGCGGTTCGCCCGCTGTAGACGGCGCAAGCTACGAAATGGGCGGTAGGGCGCTAGCCCGCCAAACGCCGCCCCGATTCTTAGTCGAGGCTATCCTTCTGGATCGTGCCGTCACGAAAGATCTGGTAGTTCTGGCCACGCCATTCGACTTCGGCGCCGAAGAAGCTGCACAGGAAAACCGCAAATGAGATCGTGTCATGAAGCGCTAGCAGCCATAGCCCGTGCGGTCGCAAGTTGAAGGTTCGTTCGATGCTGAAATTCAGGACGGCACGGCTGGCAAATGCGATGCTCAGCAAGGCGATCGGATGCTGCGCCCCTGTCAGGACGGCGATCAAGGCGAGCATCACCGGATGCATGAATATGGTTCCGACATAACCGACGGGATCAATCGAGCGGATGGTGCGCGACGAGCGCATATGGTGCTCCCAGAATGAGCGGAAGCTGCGATCAAAGCAGACGTGCCCAACCGCCCAAGGCGGGACACTGACGTCCAGCCCGATCGCGCGAACAGCTCGACCGATCGCGTAGTCGTCCGCGAGCTCGTCCAGAAACGGTTGAAAGCCGCCAATACGTCTCAGAACATCTTTTCGCATGGCGATCGCCGAGCCGAAGCAGGGTTTGGCTGCGCCGAACGTCAACGCGATAATCACGTTAGGGAGAAACTGTGCGTTGATGTTAAGCGCGGAGATCTTGGCCCAGACGCCGCCGGACGCAACTCCTTGGTATAAGCAGGTCACCGCTCCGATCTGGGAGTTATCGAGCTCGGCAACGAGGCGGCCGACGAACTGATCATCGACGACGATATCGCTATCGGACAAGACGACGATTTCGTGACGAATCTTCGCTTCCAGATTGACCAGATTTGCGATTTTTGGATTCTCGCCCCGCAAGCGGTCGCCGACAACAAGATCGATCTCCATGGCAGGATGCAACCTCTGCACGAGCCGGACCACCTGATTTGCGGGATCGGCGCACTGCTGCGTCCCGCAGATAAGCTGGATCTTTCCGCCATGCCGCTGCTTGCAAAGCGACGCGAGCCGCTGAAACAAGCCTGGCTCGCTTCCGTGCAACGGCTTCAATATCGTCACCGGTCGCGTCGAAAATCGGTCGAGCGTCGACGGTCTGTTAAAGCGAGTCGCCAGGATTGCAGCGAGAATATTGTAGACGATACCAAGAATCGCGCCGGCTATGCAGATCTCTCTCACGACATGGACAGTCTCGCTCAAACCGGGCATTTTCGAATGATCGCCTTTCTAAACAAAAGAGCTAAAGCAACGGGTCACCGTCAAATGCCGCAGTGCGACACGGACATTCGATGAGGTGCGCGTACGGCTCGCGCCGCCGGTTAGGTCTCCTCGCGGCTGCAGGGCGCGCAGCCCAATGAGGCGAACGTGAGGGCGCTCGGAGCGTTCCAGAGCGGTGCCGACCGGCCCCGTCCGATTAACGCATGTTAAAGCGCGCCGGGCTTGACCGGCTCAAGGGTGGTTGCTTTCCGCATGAACGGCTTATGTCGGATTGGCAGGTAGAAACGAAGCTGTGGCAGCGATGTTATCTCGACAAGCCACGATCAGCAGTGACTCGGAGAGGGACCGATCGCGCGCCGCGTGGGCACCTGCCTGTTCGTGAGCTATTTCCGCAATGGCGATAACCAGGCTCCATCGAGGTCCTAGAACAGCCGCTCAAGCCGGGCAGGCAATCGTCTGTGCGGCTCTCGCGATCGAGGCCGAGGTCGTTGGGCGTTATTTCAACAGGGAAGCGTGGGGGCCGGGCTCTGCTGACCTCTCGGAGTTCGTCGAGCACGCTGCAGCTGACGGTTGTCGCGGTATGGTCAGCTACGGTGTCGCGGGAGGACTGTGTCCCGACTTACGATCCGGCAGAATCGTGGTCGGTTCGGAGGTCGTCACGCCGAACGGAAGCGTCCCGACGGACGATGTCTGGTCGGCGTGGCTTCTTTCAGCGATTCCAACGGCCGTGTACGGTCCGATCATCGGAATTGATATGCCCATATTGGCTTGCGCGTCGCGAAACGAACTGCAGCTTCGATCCGGCGCATTGGCCGTCGATATGGAGTCTCACCTGATCGCCCGCCTGGCCGCAGCCAACTCAATGCGGTTCGTTGCTCTTCGTGTCGTGATCGACGCCGCAGGGCGTAACGTCCCGCCGACAGCCCTTGCCTGCGTTTCGAGTGATGGCGAGATCAGTCGATGGCGGCTCAGTCGTCTATTGCTTGGGCGCCCTTCCGACACGCTCGACGTCATCAAGCTTTCGGCAGACTGGTGGCTGGCTCGCAGAGCCCTTCTTTGCTGCTCTGAGGTCCTTGGCTCCAGCATCCGAGCAATTGAACTCTAGAAAGTAAGCCTCTTCGCAGGATGCGGAGAACATTCATGAATACGTCCGCAAACGTATTGCTCACCGGCGCCAGCGGCTTCGTTGGATCCGCCGTGCTCCGCGCGCTGCTGCGTGATGGTTTCCATGTCAGGGCCCTGATCCGACGAAACAGCCAATATCGGGATTTGAGTGTACGCGGCGTGGAATTTGTCGAGGTTGATTTGAGAGAGAACTCCTCGCTCCGACCGGCCTGTGCCGGGTGTCGATATTTGTTTCATGTGGCAGCCGACTACAGGCTCTCGGTATGGAATAGCGCCGAGATACTCGCTACCAATGTCACGGGTACGCGAAACCTCATGGAAGAGGCGTTGCGCAACGGCATGGAGCGCGTTGTCTACACCAGCAGCGTGGCGACGCTGAGCCCTCAACACGACGGCATCCCGGCTGACGAGGCGGCGAGTGTGCCGGTCGAACGCGCAATTGGAGCTTACAAGCAAAGCAAGATTGTCGCCGAGCAGTTGGTCGTCGACATGATCCGAAAACGAGAGCTGCCGGCGGTTATCGTCAATCCGTCCACCCCGATCGGGCCGCGCGATATCAGGCCAACTCCGACCGGAAAGATGGTCCTTGCCGCCGCAGCCGGGCGGATTCCGGCCTATGTCGATACAGGATTGAATGTTGTGCACGTTGACGATGTCGCGAGTGGACATCTGGCGGCGCTTGAGCGAGGCAGGATCGGCGAGCGCTACATTCTCGGGGGCGAGAATGTCCCATTCTCCCGGCTGCTCGCCGAAATCGCGGCGTCGGTCGGACGGCGATCTCCATCGGTTCGCATTCCATGGTATGCTGCGGTGCCAGCTGCGTTGGCGGGCGAGTTGGGGGCATATCTGACGGGCAACGAGCCGCTTGCGACGTGGGCTGGCGTTCGCCTCGCACGGCATAAGATGTTCTTTACGTCTGAAAAGGCCGAACGGGAGCTCGGATATCGCGCACGGTCGCATGTGGAGGCCGTGAACGATGCGATTTCGTGGTTCGGCAGCCACGGTTATTTGCGATCGTCTGCGGTGGGGCCGAAGCTCGGGAGCTTACGCTCGCCGCTCGGCTGATGTACGGATGCGGGTCCCTCGCGAACGCCGAAGCGTTTCAAGAGCTCGGCGCGGTGAAGATAGACCGGTACGCGGTCGCGCCGGAGGCGGTCGAGTCGAAACGCCGCCGGGTTGTGAGAGATCACGATCAGCGAGACCAGGATGTTTTCGCCCATCAGATGTAGTCTTTCTGCAATCGAGGAGCTTCGCGGGACGTCGAGTGCGCGGACAAAGCCATATCGTTCCGCAAAGTGCGCGACGAGCTGAGTTTGCTCGGTCGAGCCGAACATCATTTTCCCACCGACGGCCGTTATATCCTCGAGAGCGGGATTGCTTGCAACGAAGGTTGCAAGCTCTTCGAGGGATGTTTCGAAGTCACGACACATTCGTCGTGCCCAGCCGAGCGTTGGACCCTGGGCCGGAAATGGTGGGAGATGCTCATTCCAGAGATGGAGATTGATGAGGCGGCTGCCGGCGCAAAGGCACGTTCCATCCGTCAGAACGATGTCGCAGGTGACCGCCGCAAGTTGCAATCGAAAGACGCAGCGCGGGCAATTGCTGTACTCGAATATTCCCTGCCCGGCGCGAAGCGCGCTGTCGATGATCGAAACGAGGGGGCTCAAGATCATCATGCCGCCACCGCTCATCCGTTTAGTTCCACCCACGCGCGCGAGAAATACCCAGCAAACGACGGAGCGTCATTGTCGAACCGGGGTCGCGTCAGCTCAAGAATACGATCTCGCTGCATGATCCGTCTCCCGATGTCCGTCTTTTCGCAATGGAAGTCCGCTCGCGGGCATAGAGAGCCGAGAGCGCTGCCTTGATGATCAGTGCGACTGGAACTGCGGTGATCACCCCGACTACGCCGAACAGTGTGCCTCCGGCCAGGAGGCAGAAAATGACAACCGCGGGATGGACCCGGCCAGCCGCGCCAAGCACGGCGGGCCCGAACAGCTGATCGATCGAAAGCCGCAGTGCAGTGAGATAAACTGCGTATCCGATGATCGCTCCAAGTCCTGAATTGTACTGAATTGCCACGAGGCCGGCAGGCGCTGCCGCGATCGTCGGGCCGAGGATCGGCACCGCCTCAAGGAATCCGGTGATCAGGGCGAGGAACACAGCGTGCGGAACTCCGAGCAGGAGCCCCAATCCTGCGTAGGCGAACGCGGCGGCGAAACACACGACCGCGACGACGCCGATGAAGTAACGCCTCAGCACCGGATCGACCTGCAACAGAATATGGTCTTCGATCAACGGCCGTTCGCCTGGTGGGATGAGCCACAGTGGCCTCCGAACGATCGATGGACCGCTAACCATGAAGAAGAACAACAGAACCAGCGCTAGCAGGAAGCCGAACCCGGCTACAAAGGCGCTTCCCGCAATAGCCGAAAGCACTCGCGCATTGTCGATCCAGTCGCGGACGGCCTGGACCGACTGCGGCTGCGAGTTTGCGTGAATCCATTGGCTGGCCAAGCACATTGACCGTGTTGCCGTCGACCAGCGCTTCGGTGAGGTGATTGAGCATTCCCTGAAGGTCGGTGGCCGTGTGTGTCATCTCGCGAGCCAGGAGCGGAATTCCCAACCAGCCAATGACGGCGCCAAATGCCAGAATAACTAGGAATGCGGCGATCGAAACAGGCAGGCGGGGCAGGTGAGCCCTGGCGCTTACCCAGCCAATCGCGGGCGCGCAGATGTAGCTGACGACCGCGGCAACGACAAAGGGTATCAGGGCCAGTTGCAATTCGTAGACTGCAAGTGCCGTCGCGCTGATAATGAAAAGGATCATTCCAGTCGAGATCCGGCTGACATGCTCGTGGTCAGCTTCCGGCCGCGTGCGGAGGGCTCGCTGATTCACGGATAGCTCCGGCCCTTCCAGATGATGTTGCCGCGCCAGTGACGACGAAGGCTCTCGAGGGCAAGACACCCCCCGACCGCGTATCCGAGTGGAAAGATCAGGCCATACCAGAACGGAGCACGAAAATATAATGCGCCGGCAATATGCAGGCCTGTCGCGGCTGCTGTTCCAGCGAGGGCCGGGGCCAGCGCTACGCAATCCGCCGCATGTCCACTGGCGCAGCCAACGCCGTCGATGGTCGGAAGCAGGAGGCCAGCCGGCGGCAGCAGGAGCACGAGCAATGCAGTGACGAACGCAGCAGCGCGCCCGCCCAGCATTTCGACCGCATTCTTCGAAAAGCCCATCCAGAGGCTTTTCCAGCCCGTATACATTCGGGCGGCCAAGAGGAGTTTTCCGTCCTCTAACAGAACGCGGCCGCCGGCTCTCTTGATCAGCCGAGCCAATTCGAGATCTTCGCAAACGGCATCGTGGACGGCGGCGTGGCCTCCGACAAATTCGTAGGCGTGTCGCTGCACCAGCATGAATTGCCCGTTAGCAGTAACGTGGTTGCTGTGCGGCGACTGAACGGTTTCAAGATCCTGGCGGAACGCCATCAGGAACAACCCGCATGGTATGATGAGACGTTCAGAGAAGCTACCTAGCCGCTGACGTGGCGCCAGCGACAAGAGAGCCAACTGCTGCGAGCGAGCCGCCGTCACCGCGCTGCCGATCAGCTCCGGCCCGGCCTGAACATCCGCGTCCATGAAACAAACCCACTCATCATCGAGACGCGACATTCGTGCGCCGATCCAGCAGGCGTGCGGCTTTCCGCACCAGCGCGGCGGCAACGGCGGACACCTGATGGTCTTGAGGCTCCGGGATCTGCCGGCAAAGGAACAGCCCACGGCGAACGTATCGTCCGTGGAATTGTCGTCGACGACGATAATGTTGAGCCGATCTTGCCGGTAGTTCTGATGCAGCAAGCTGTGGAGACAGCGTGGAAGGTTATGACCCTCGTTTCGGGCCGGAACGATAGCCGATACGCTCGGTGGATCGTGAATGGGGACCGATACAGGGTACAGCACAGGCAGCAGACCGCGTTGGCCATGGGCGCGGAGAATCAACCAAAGCACGAGTATCATCCAACCGAAGGATAGGGCGAGTTCCATTGCTCACCGGCGGATATCCTCCGCGTCAATTGGGAGCAGACGAATAGGTTCCTGTTCGGCCTGTGCTCTCGCCCGGAAGGTCCGTGGGTTGTCCAAGGCCGTCGCACACATGGAGCTTTTTGACTGTAACGAAGGCGATGACGGTGATCGGCGCAGCGAAGATGATACCGATCATGCCGAATGTCTCGGTGACCGCGACGATGGTCAGAAGTAGGACAGCGGGCGGCAGGAATAACGACCTATGCTGGACCATCGGGACGATCAGATTGCCTTCGAGTTGATGGATGATGATGTACACGACGATGGTTCAAAGTGCGGGATAGAGTCCGCTGGACACGTACTGCCAGATAGACGCCTGCGGCAACGGCAAGGATCGTTGCCTCCAGTAGACGCGCGCTGACCGTTACGATGCTTCCGAGGAAACCGGTGAGAGAAAGGCCACCGCCTTTGAGATGGCCGCGCGCAAGAAAGCATCGAAACAACCAAGTTTGCGATAAAGTTAAATCCAAAAGATCACAGCATTTTGCCGCGCGGTAGACGGCCATCGGCGTGTGGTGGCCAAGCGCCTAGCGACGGCGATGCTCGTTTTAGTGATCTAACAGGCATATTGTCCTTGGCCTCGCGTCCGTCAGTCTCCCTTCAGGGTAAGCGTGTAGGTACCGTCATCTGTTCGAAGTCGAGTACCGCACGGAAAGATATCTTCGGTCACATAATGCGCAAACTCTCGAAGGCCGATTGAAGTCAAAAGATCTGCTTCTGCGCGTAGCGCTTTGGCGACAAGCCAAACTGACGTCGAAATGCAGCGTGGAAGCACTCTCCGAAGAATAACCGACGGATCGCCCGATGCCCCCTCAGGAGATGAAGCAGTATGAGCTGCGCAAGCTGAACCGAAGCCAGAGCGACACCAACTCGCGCTTCCTTGACCTCTGTTCCCAATCTTTCGATCAGCGCGCGCGCCTGAATCAGACCGGTTCGAAGCCCGCGCGATTCCCGCGGTGGCTATAAGGGACGACAACCGAATCGTTGCGGCGCGCCAAGGGGGCGTATCGTCCTTCTCCTGAAGTTTGCCTTCGAAGAAGAAGGTGAGACGCCGTCTCAATCGGGCCGCGCGGTTCCTGCTTCTTGCTTCAAGACACCTTGTTGTTTGTTGCCACACGCAGCCGCCCTATATCTTGCAATAAATTGGGAGGCGTTCGACCTGGGTGACTGTGGTGGAACATCTATCGCCCGCCTATTTCGCGCTCGTCATGGCGACTGGAGTCGTTTCGATCGGGGCTTGGGATTTCGAGTTCCCAATCCTTGCGGCAGGATTGTTTGCGTTCAATCTCGCCGCCTATGTCGTTGTGGCCTGTCTGACCGCGGTCCGGATGATCCGGTATCCGCGGCTATCTCTTGCCGACATGGCCGATCATCGACTGGGACCCGGCTTCTTCGCAGCGGTCGCCGGGTCTTGCATCCTTGGCGTTCAGTTTCTGCTCACGGTGGGTAGTCTGACGGCTGCGACCGCGTTCTTGGTTATTGGCACCGCGCTGTGGGTCGGCCTGACTTATACGATCTTCGCGGCCATCACGGTGAAGCGCGAGAAGCCCACTTTGGAGAAAGGGTTGACCGGCGCTTGGCTGATCGCAGTCGTCGCTGCGCAGTCGATCGCCGTCCTGGCGGCTTCGATTGCCGGTGAGTGGTCGCAACCGCTTCGGCTGGAGCTGAATTTCTTTGCTCTGTCGATGTGGTTGTGGGGTGGAATGCTCTACATATGGATTATTTCACTCATCTTCTACCGCGAAACCTTCTTTGTCTTCTCCCCGGGCGATCTCACGCCTCCTTACTGGATCAATATGGGCGCGATGGCGATTTCGACCCTGGCCGGCGCAGGGCTGGTGCATAACGCGCCGGATGCACCGTTTCTCGCCTCGCTGCTGCCGTTCATCGAAGGCTTCACCATCTTTTACTGGGCTACGGGCACATGGTGGATTCCAATGTTGCTCGTGCTTGAGGTGTGGCAACACGTGATCCGGCGATTTCCGTTGCGCTATGATCCGCTCTATTGGGGAGCCGTATTCCCATTGGGAATGTACGCAGTCGCGACAAAGCACATGGCGGCGGCGCTCTCACTTCCGTTCCTCGCACCCTTGGCACCAGCGTTCTTCGTGGTGGCGCTGGCTGCCTGGACGGTGGTCTTCATTGGCCTCGCCTGGGAGCTCACGCGCAGGCTTGTACGCCCAGGCGAATAGTCTTCCGACATATCTGCGCAACCGGCGCCAGCCACGTAACACCGGCGTGGCGCCTTGCTGGAGGCGCCGTGCCTTCTCTCGACGTGGATCACGTCAAGCAGTTCGATCAGGTCAACGTCGGTCAGATCAGACAGTCTCTTGTTTTGCCAGGCGACGAACTGGGGCTTGTCGAAGCAACCCTTGATGTCCGCGCGGGTGCTGGCCGGTTTGACGCGCTTCCCGCTCATGCGCTTGATTTGCCGCGAGGCCTGAAATTCGCGGTCGAGGTCGGCCCAGGTCCATCCCTTGGTGCGAGGGCGTCGGCACGACCGCATCGCATAGTCGCGCTCCCCAGCTTTGTCGCGCGCCTGTTTCACGGTGAGAAACTGCTTGTCGCCGGGCTCGCGTTTGGCGTTGCCGATCCGCCTCATCTGTCCTTGGGCCCGGACGAACCAGCCGGCGCGTGGCCCGCGTTGGCGCAGGATCAGGTAGCGTTGCGAGGTGTCGTGGTAGTCGTAGAGCTCGTTCGAATCCTTGGCACGCGCCGCACGTACCAGCGCCTCGGCCACGATGTCGCGGGTGATCTCAACCCGCGCGGACTTGTCGTCGTCCGGCCTCCGTGATTGTGACAGGGCCACCTCCGTGACTCCGCCCGTAGCAATATCGTAGCACGGAGGGGTGGGAAGGGGCGGAAAATCACCCTGCAAGTCCCTGACGGGGCGCGCTTTTCCCTGATGTTTCGGGCCGGATCGGCGCAAAATCGCTACCGTAAGGAGTCATCCCGTCAAAGCATGGGAATGATAATCCTGGGGTCGGGGGTTCGAGTCCGTCCCCCGCTACCAATCCTGCGAGGTCCGTTCCGGACACATGGGTTACGTTTCATTCCGAGGACATAGGTAACAGTTTTGGTCCGAAGGGATTTGCAAGGGGTTCGAGCCTGCAAGTCTCGTCGTCGAAGTAGCCGAGATCATATTCCATGAAGCTGACGAGCCAAATGCGGTCGTCGGTTTGCTTGATGCCGACGGTCTGGCCGGCGAAGACCTGACTGAGATTGATCTTCTGGTTATTGAAGCAGATGCGGCCGCAAGTGGTGACGGTGGCGGCCTTATCGTGAAGCGGATAGTCGAGGTCGGGCAAGCCGCGATATGGCCGGGACGAGGGCTGATAGCGCTCGGCTGGACACTGCATGTTGAGTGCCTGGTGTGGCCGCTCGTTGTTGTAGCCGTCGATGAAGTCATCGAACCTGGCCTGCTGCTGCAGGAAGTTTTGCGCGGCCGGCTTGGTGGCCTCCAGCTTCAAGGTCAGATGCATGCGCTCATGGCGGCCGTTCTGCTGCGGGTTGCCGGGCTTGATCCGCTTGATTTCGATACCGAGCCTGAGCCACCAGACCGACAGCCTGCTTAAACCGAACAAAGCATTGGGACTGGCAAACGGAACGCCGTTGTCGGTGCGGATGGCTCGCGGCAGGCCGAACTCCTTGAAGACGCTCTCGACCACCGGGAAAGCATAGACTTCCTTGGTGGTAGAGAGGGCTTCGCAGGCAATGAGATAGCGGCTGGCGAAGTCGGTGATGGTCAAGGGATAGCAGTATCGCCGGTCGGCAAGCATGAACTCGCCTTTGTAATCGGCGCACCACAGCTCGTTCGGCTGGGCCGGCCAAGAGAGTGCTGTGCCCTCAGCCCTGTTGCGTCGTCGGGTTCGGCGCTTGACCAGGCCATGGCGATCGAGCACCGCATGCACCGTGCTGATCGCGGGCGTGTGGACATCCGGATAGAGCCGGGCCAGTCGCTCCCTGATCTTTGGGGCGCCCCAGCTCGGCTTGTCCTGCTTCAGGCGTACGATCAGCGTTTCGATCTGGTCCGGAAGCTGATTGGCGTGGCGGTATGGCCGGCGTGAGCGATCGGTGAGGCCGTCGAGCCCGGTCTTGTTGTAGCGCGTGAGGATCTTGTAGCCGGTCTTGCGGGAGATGCCGAACTCGCGGCAAAGCCCCGCCATCTGCTCGCCATCCAAAAGTCTGGCAATGAACTTCAGTCGTTCGTCCATGGGCTTACACACCTTCCAGGGCATCTTGCGCTCCCCGCAAAAGGCCCGATTGTGTAACCCATGTCTCCGGAATGAACTGTCACCCCTCTCTCAGGAAGGGCACGATTTTGCACGCTAATCTACGATTTTCCACGCTCTGTTCGATTTCCCGTGCGGCACGGCCGACGTAAGGAGCCTTCTGTTCAGAGCTGCATATGTGAGATCGGACCTTCGATCGACACGTCCTTCAGTCCGCGGTTGGCGAGGGTGCGGAAATCGGAAACGTCATTGAGCGACACGGCCGGACCGATCCCGCTGGGCAATTTGACGTGCAGGAGGTCAGCGCTGCTCACGTCACCGAGCCAAAACGATGGGCGCGCGTCGACGGTGGCGGCTCGAAGCTCGACATTGCTGAATTCGAGATTGCGCGCGTGGCGTATGTAGAAGTGCTGCGCCGGCAGGGGGCCAAACAGAGCAGGCTCGGGATAGTCGTTCGGCCGCTCGACCGGTTGGCGCTCCGCCATCTCAGCCGTACCGCCACCCTTGTGCAGAAAGTAACAGCCGCTGATCTTGACGTCCTCGACCGCATGTCCCGGAACACCGCTGATGATCGATGGCATATCGTTTAGGGGCGCATTGCAGGTGACATTGCTGATCAGCACGCGCTTGAGTGTGCCAACTGGAATGCCAGTGGGGCCGCGCAGGCGTGATCCTAGACGCAAGAATAGCGGCGCGTTGCGGATGTCGCGCATGGTGACCCCTGTCACGGTGATGTCCTCCATGATTCCGCCATCGACTGTCTCGAGCGCAAGGCCGCGGCAGCTTTCAAAGACACAGTTTGCAATGGCAATGTTCCTAAATCCACCGTTCGATTCCGTGCCGAACTTGATGCGACCAGTGCGTTGCCAAGCGTGGTTCTCGTAAGTGTCGGGAAAAGGCTTGAAGCTGCCGTCGATCAGCGAGCCGACCTGGTAGCCGCCCGTGACGTAGCAATTGGCTATCGTGACGTTCTCGGTCGGGCGCGCATAGCCGAGAGCAAACGAGCTCTTCGGGCAGATTGCGTCGTCCCACGGCGAATTTACGCTACAGTTCGATATGCGCACGTTACGGCAGCAATCGATGTTGATTCCATCGCGATTGGTGTCAATCTTCAGATTGTCGATCGTCAGATTATCGACGCCCGTCGCCAGAACGGCGAAGTGTCCGCAAGCGAGCATCGACAGGTCGCGGAAGATGATGTTGTGACAGTTCTTCAAGGCTATCGCTTTGTTGCCCACGCCGGGTGCCTCGGCAATCGGCAGTTCGGGATCATCATGTCCGCGGGCAAGTCCACGTCCCCAGATCAAGCCGGACCCGAAGATTGCGACATCATGGATGTTTTCGCCCCAGATCAGGCTGTTGTGCCAATGATTGTGTCCGAAGTCCTGGAACGCCTCCCAGGGCTCGTTCGATTCTGCTGGATCGTAGCCTGAAGTTGTTCCCTCGCGCGGGGTGTCCGCGGCGATGATCACGCAGCCCTGATCAAGGTAAAGCGCAACTGCGCTTTTCAGGCGAAGCGAGTAGCAGGCATAGCGACCGGCGGGAAAATAAACCGTGCCGCCCATGCTGCCCGCTGCCTCGATGGTCCGATTGATCGCCAGCGAATCGATGGCTTTGCCGTCGCCCACAGCACCGAAGCTACGCACGTCGAAGACTGTACCCGCGCCGGAAGTCGAAGCAGCCGCTGCGCGTGCAGCATGCAGGGCCATCTCGCAGCCGACGGTCGCGGCGGCTTTGCCGGCCAGCGTGAGAAATTCTCTGCGGAGCCGATCCATGTCATGTGTGGCCGAGACGGGAGTCGGTGGCACGCCCGCCCTGCCTGAACTGCGGTGGCACTAACCAACCCTCCTGGCAACACCTGCGCTCAGCCTGCTGCTTCCTTGGTCGCAGTTTCGAAGGTCTTTGCGTTGAAGGCCGGCATACTCTGGATCCTCCCCAAACCCTGGGTGGAGTACCAGACGGAGAACGCGAGCATCGCTTCTGGATTCGGGGCATCGACGATGTCGACGAAATCGTAGTAGCCCTGCGTGTAGTGGATCGCCTCGATCTTGATACCCAGTTTGTCGAGCTTTGCTCTCGCTTTGCCGATCCGCTCCGATTGCTTGCCCGCCCACTCCGAGTTCAGATTTCCGAGCAGCACATATTTCATGGCCACCTCCACGTCATGTTGATCAATTTGCGCGAAGGACCCAGCAATATACGCCGTTTGACGAGCCGCGCCTATGCCGTTCCGCGTAATGGAACAACGGCCGAATCACGATTGAGAGAGGTAGCGTGGCAGCTCGCGCTCGAACTCCGAAAAGTAACGGGAGATCACCGTGATGTCGAAACGTCGCAAGATCGACTCCTTCGGCTCACGATCAAGCAGAAATTGGAACGCCGCCTCGATGCAACGCTCCGGCGTGTACGAGCCCTTCGTCAGCCGTTCGCAAGTGGTTCTTGCCATCGTGACGCGATAGCGTGTCTCGCCGCTTCCCACGCCCACGCGGACGATGACCTCGAATTCGAGTGGATCGCCTTCGCTGGTTGGCCTGACCTCGATCACGGGCGGCCTCTGTCGTTATCGCTGTCGGTTCATCTCGGCTCCCTATTGTGGCCGGGGCCACGGCATGGCGCAACCGGCAGCACCACTCGGGCGGGGCAGTCAAGCGACGAGCTTTGGAAGCTGTCAGTGCAACCGTGCGGTATGCGTTACCATCATCGCAATCGCGAGGTGCGGCGCTTCCGCGCCAGATGCGGCGGCTTAGCCCTTTGTCGCAGAAACTCCTGCTGCCGATTCCCGTTAATTGATGGTCCATCGGGCGCAGGGGAGCGCCGGAGGGCGGTCGAACAAAACGTGTACAAAGGTGCTAAGGAGCTAAGAAAATAAGAGTTCGATCCCGTCCAAGATGTTTCGGGCAAAGGGAGAGAAACCATGACCAAGCGGTGGAATAGCCCAGCGCTTCTAGCGGTGTCCGTCGCCGCTGCTGCGCTGTGTATGCTCGGAGCGAGCGCAAACCTGTCTGCGGCGGAAACGCCGAATGAACCAACTTCTGGCGTCAAGCCGTCGCCTATACAATTCCCGGTAAAATACGGGGCGCTGACCTTTCCCGAAAAATTCCCGGCTGGCACGACGCTGTCGATCACGCAATGGAGCCATTTCGTTCCACGCTACGACAAATGGTTCGACGCCTATGCTCAACAATGGGGAGCCGCACACAACGTCAACGTCACCGTGCAGCACATCAGTTACGCCGACCTGAACTCGACACTCGCGGCCGCGATTGCCGCCAACAAGGGGCCAACGCTGATGCAGATGAACGCGACGCCAGCCGCCTTCATCCAGGGTCTGCAGCCCCTGAATGATGTCAATGACGCCGCCAAGGCGGCGTATGGTAAGGGCGTCGCCCCGTGCACCCACCAGGCCTATCTCCCGGTCAAACAGGAATGGTACGCCTATTGCGTGGGCTGGGTCGTCGATCCCGGCGATTATCGCATCTCGCTGTGGAAGGATGCCGGCTATCCACAGGGACCGGTCACGTATGACGATCTCTTCAAGGGCGGCGAGAAAATCTACCAGAAGACGGGAATTCCGGTTGGCGTCGGCATGTCGCCTGAGATCGATTCGGAGTTCTATGCGCGTTCGCTGATCTGGTCGTTCGGCGGCACCGTGCAGGACGCTTGCGGCAACGTGACGCTCGATTCGCCGCACGTGCTCGATGCGGTGAAGTATCAGGCCAAGCTCTTCCACGCTGCCGAAACCCCGGAGGTGTTTTCCTGGAACGCGGCTTCGAACAATCAGGCGTTCGTGTCCGGTCGAGCCTCCTACATCCAGAACTCGATCTCCTTCTATCGGACGGCGCAGGAATCCAACCCGAAGAACGCGACCGACACAGGCTTCAGGCCGGGGCTGAAAGGTCCGACCGGCGACGTGCACCAAACCGCGCATGTCTGGTTCATCTACGTCCTTCCGAAATACGTGACTGACAAGAACCAGATTCTGGCGGCGAAGAAGTTCATGCTCGATCTCACTGCCAACTACAGCAGCGATACCTACTACAGCAAACTCTATGACTTCCCTGCCTATCCGTCGACGGTATCGCAGCTCGAGCAGAAGGGCGGCTGGATCGATCACGATCCGTGGGGCTCGGACCCACCCGACAAGCTTTCGGTGCTGAGAGGAGCGCTCGCCTGGACCGCATGGCTCGGCTATCCCGGCTACGCCAATCCAGCCACCAGTGAGGTCTACAACACGTTCCTGGTGTCGACGATGATGGCGCAGGCGGCGCGCGGCGAGAAAACGCCGGAGCAGGCCGTCAAGGATACCGCGGCCCAGATGCAGCAGATCGTCGAAAAATGGAAACGGCTTGGCTACGTCGGGTGCGGCCGCGAAGCCAGCAAGGACTAGCGAGGATCAGCGCCGTGGCCGTGTTGGAAGTCAGAGGGCTTACGAAACACTTCGGTGATTTCAAGGCCCTCAAGGGTATCGACCTGACGACGCGGGAGGGAGAGTTCCTTACCATCGTCGGTCCATCCGGCTGCGGCAAGACGACGTTGATGCGATCGATCGCGGGCCTTGAGAAGCCGACCGCCGGCGATGTCTTTCTCAATGGCCGGCCCATTACACAGCTGCCCCCGCGGGCGCGAAACATCGCGATGGTCTTTCAGAGTTATGCGCTCTATCCGCACATGTCGGCGGCCGACAATATAGCCTTTCCCCTCAAGGCGCGCGGAGTGGCGAGGGCGGAGCAAGAGCGCCTAGTTCGCTGGGCGGCGGGAATACTTGGCATAGAAACCTTGCTGCACCGCCGCCCGGCGCGACTTTCGGGCGGCGAAAAACAGAAGGTGGCGCTGGCGCGCGCAATCGTACGCAAACCCTCTCTCTTTATCTTCGACGAGCCGCTAAGTTCGCTCGACGCGCAGGTGCGGGCGCTGGCGCGCGCCGAGCTTCGCCAGCTGCACGACCGCACCGGTGTCACCACCGTCTACGTCACTCACGATCAGGTCGAGGCCGTTGGCCTTGGCGATCGTGTCGCGGTGATGCAGGCTGGCGCGCTACGCCAGATCGGCTCGCCCCAAGAGCTTTACGCGGAACCAGCAAACACGTTCGTCGCCGGGTTCATCGGTACGCCGCCGATGAACCTGCTGGAGCACGGCGCTGCAATCGTCGGCTTTCGCCCGGAGCACCTCACGCCGCGAGCGGCTGTGCCGGAATCCGAGGATGTTGCCACGTTCCAGGTGCATGTCGCGCGGATCGAGTTTCTCGGCTCCGAATGGCTCGCTTACGGCAGCGCGGATGGCGAATTCAAGAACGCCAAGGTGCTGTGCAAGCTGCGGCAGGAAACGATCGGCAAAGTGAAGGTAGGCGAGGTGCAGGAATTCGTGGTGTCGCGCTCACTGCTACGGTTTTTCGACATTCAAACCGGCATGCGCACGGCTGCCGCGCCAATTTGAAGCGCAGTTTTGCGACGTGGAAGGGCGCTGCGTCGCGACGTGCCAAGCGGTCCGCAGGGAGGAAGTGACCGTGGGAAACAAGGAAGGCTTCAGCGGACGCGGAGCAGGCGGATACAGGAAGCCGCCGCAACGGGAGGCACGTATCGGAATAGCCGATCGTGACGGTGTCGTCGGCGCGATCATGCTGGCGCCCGCCGTTATCTATGTGATCGCACTTGTCGCGGTGCCGTTTTTCCTTGCCATTGCTTTGAGCCTCAGTGAGGCGACCGTCGGCAATCCCGCTATTCAACAGTTTGTGGGCCTCGATAATTTCATCAGCGTCGTCCACGACGCCGCGTTCATGTTCGCTTTGCGTAACAGCATCATCATCACCGTGGCGACACTGGTGCTTCTCACGATCCTGACGATCCTCCAGGTGGAGTTGCTCGCCCGCGACTTTCCCGGCAAGCGGCTTGCGCAAATCCTGCTCATCCTGCCCTGGGCCATGCCGGTCGCGCTTGCCGCCGTCGGCTGGCTCTGGCTCCTTGATTCGGAGTTCAGCCCGATCGACTGGATCCTTCGCGCGGTCGGCCTGCTCGGCCCCGGCACCGTGCTCGGTCCGGCCAACAATCTCTTCTATCTCGGGCGCGAATGGCTTGGTATTGGCGCGGTCGTGATCATCAATGTCTGGCGCACGCTGCCGCTGTCCACGATCATCGTGCTGGCGGGCCGCACAGCCATTCCGAACGAATTGTTCGAGCAGGCCGAGCTGGACGGTGCCGGCTATTTCCGTATCTTGTTTCAGATCACCTTGCCGGCGCTGGCGATCCTGCTCACAGTCGCCATCCTGTTCACGGTTCTCGTGATCTTCGGTGACATGACCGTGGTGGCGCTAACCACCAGGGGCGGACCCGGATATACGACCGAAATTCTCCCTTACTGGGCCTATCTTAAAGGCATCCAAGGTGGAGCGTTGAGCCAGGGCGCCGCAATCGCGCTGTTTCTGTTCCCGGTGCTGCTCGCCGTCTCCATCCTGGCCTTGCGCATGGCCTATCGCAGGCAGGAGTAGCAACCGATGCGCACGGGACAAACGCTTCGCATGGTCGGCTTCTACGCTGCGCTGCTGTTGTCCTGCGCCTTCGCAATCTTTCCGGCGGCGTGGATGCTGATCACCGCCTTCAAGCGCAACGCCGATCTGTACGATCCGGCCAACAATCCGTTTCTGTTCAATCTTCCCCCGACGCTCAGCCACATCGGCTTCCTGTTCACCGAGACGAATTATCCGGTCTTTCTCTGGAATTCACTGTTCATCGGTGTCGTCGTCGTTGCCATCACGCTGGTGCTCGCGGTGCCTGCGGCCTACAGCCTGGCGCGGCTGATGGGGCATTGGGGCGAGCATTCGAGCATTGCGATCTTTCTCGTTTATCTCATTCCCCCTACGCTGCTCTTCATCCCGCTTTACGAGGTCGTGACCTTGCTCGGCCTCGCCAACACGGTGTGGTCGTTGATTCTGGTCTATCCGACGATTACGGTTCCGTTCTGCACTTGGCTCCTGCTCAGCTTCTTCCGTTCGATTCCGCGCGAGATCGAGGAGGCGGCCTTGACCGACGGCTGGAGCCGCGTCGGCGTCTTCTTCCGCGTGGCGCTGCCGCTGGCCGTCCCTGGCATCACGACCTGCATCGTCTTCGCTTTCGCGCTGTCGCTGAGCGACTACATCTATGCGGCCGTGTTCGTCAGTTCGACCGCGAGTCGCACCGTGAGCGCCGGGGTGCCGACCGAATTGATCCGCGGCGATATCTATTACTGGCAGGCACTGATGGCGGCGACAGCCATTGTCGGGCTTCCGCTCGCTGTCGTCTATGGCCTGTTGTTCGACTGGCTGGTCAAGGGCTTTCAGGTCGAGCTGCCGCGTTCACCACGGGCGTAAGGGTTGTTCGACCAACGCGTGTATGAAACCGACTTGGAATTTCCCGTTCGACCAATTGCAAGAACCGGCTGTTGCGAGCCCGGGATCTGAACCTACTCGATAGAAATCCACTCGGTGGATTCGAGGCGTAGTTGGATCGCGCACAAAAAGGCAACCGACAGGTTCTTCCCATGATCAATCGCTCAACCAGGATTCTCGCCGACGGGACGCACGATTTCCTCCATTCGCCGTCGTTGATCTTCGAGTAGCGCGCCGGGCAGCCACGTGACGACCGCTTCGGGTCAAGAGCGCCGCTTTGGCCATGCGGGTCTTCCCCGTTGGCCGACGTCGAGGCAAGTGTCGGTCACGGTCGGAAAGATTGGGAACAGCGAGTCACGAATGTGTGGGCTATAGAGGTGTATGGGGGTGGAGCAGCACGCGAATTTTCTGGCCCGCTCGGCGGTTCAGGGCGCAAGGACAAGGTCGTCAACCTCGTCCTCACGCTATCGCCTACAATCTCGTCCTCGCCTAGCTGACGCTTCGACCTTCAGGCCGACTCTTCGTCGGCTCGCCAGCGCTCAAATGGGTTTTCTTGACGGACGACTCCTAGGATTTGGCTGCCGATATTTGCCGGCCTCACGGCTTCAACGCGCCCACCGCACTCGTGTAGACCGCATAGAGCGACGTCGAGCCGCAGATGTAGAGCCGATTTCGCTGCTGACCGCCGAAGCACAGATTGGCGACGGTCTCAGGTATGTGGATCTTGCCGAGCAGATCGCCGCCCGGCGTGTAGCAGCGCACCCCGTCCTCGTTCGGATCCCCCCAGCCTGACGAGCACCAGACGTTGCCGGCGGTATCAAGGCGCATGCCATCCGTAATGCCAGGCTTGGGTATCTCCACAAAGACTTTGCCGTTCGACACCTTTCCGGTGGCAACGTCCACGTCGAACACGCGAATATGGCACGGGTTGCTCGGACTATCCGTGAATCCGGTATCGATCACATAGAGCTTCTTCTCGTCGGGTGACAATGCAATCCCATTGGGCTCGACGAAGTCATCCACCACGACCTTGATGTCGCCGGACTTCGGGTCGACACGAAAGACATTATGCTTCGCTTGCTCTGGCTCGGCCTTGATGCCCTCGTAATAGCCGCCGATCCCGTAGACCGGATCGGTGAACCAGATTGAACCGTCGGATGCGACAGCCGCGTCGTTCGGTGAGTTCAGCTTCTTGCCGTTGTATTTGTCGGCGATGATCGTGATCGAGCCGTCGAGCTCGGTCCGGGTCACGCGCCGCCCGCTATGTTCGCACGTGATCAAGCGTCCTTCCCGATCGATGGTGTTGCCGTTCGAGTTCATCGAGGGCTGGCGGTAGACGCTCAAGTGGCCGTCATCCTCGCAGAATCGCATGATGCGGTTGTTGGGAATATCGCTGAACAGCACGTAGCGGCCGGCCGGGAAATAGACAGGCCCCTCGGCCCAGCGCATTCCGGTTGCAACGCGCTCGACCGCTGCAGTACCGGCAAAGCCTGGGAAGCCGGCGGCACCGAACGAGATCTGCGGCTTTTTGGCATTCTCGACGTGGGGATCGGGATAGCGGCTTCCGGGCAATGGCCCCAACGGCAGCCGACCGGTCAGCCTGGTCGGCGCGCCAGTCTCTCCGAGCGGCGCCGCCATCTCAGCGGCGGAAGCTTTGGTTGCCGCGGTCGCAGCAAGCGCGGCCGCCGCGCCCTTCAGCAAGGTGCGGCGCGCGAGACCGCTGGCCTTGTTGTCATGGTCACGAAACGTAAGTGGAGTTGTCATGATTTCCTCCGCATGTTTGTGGTGGAAGGGAGATGATCTGACTGCAATCAGGCATCAGGCCGGCGAGTTCGATGGAGCAACTTCAGGTAGACCGCCTTTCATTCGCTTCGCTGGAATCCTCGCTGCCGCTGCCAAGCCGACGTCAGCCCGAAAGGATCGCCTTAAGCGATATCCCGCGTCGATCAGTTCGTTGAAGTACGCACGACGCGCCGGACGCCACACTGATCGCCGACGCGACTGACATTCTATCGGCAAAAATCGAGAGATGTTCAGCTGCCATCCACACGTCTCGATGCGAACGCGATAGCTAGAGCGTGTCCCATGCCGACAGAGCGAACGCGCTCTGCAAATCGCTCAGCGAATGCTTTTTTCGGTGATACCGTATGGGTATCTTAGTGCATTTTGCGCAACACCGGTATCCTCCTTCCGGCATAGTTGCGATCGTCCATTGACCTCGCTCAGAGCTCGCACGAGGCATCAGACTGGCAGGAACGCCGCTACCAGCGAATCCTCACCAACGCAATTATTTGATCTATGGGAAGGCCACGCTAGGACGTCGCTCTATTCGAAGCGTCGTACGTAGGTGCCGCGTTGTAAAAAGGCAGTGGCTTCGGGAAGAGCGCGACCTTGCGTATGCTCGCACTGTTGCTCCAGCGTCTGGCACATCAAGACTTTCCGGCGAATACTATTTGGCTTGCTCGGCCAGACGGTCAGCAATGCTGACAGTCTGGCAGTCATACCTCATCGACTTCACGATTGGCAGTCGATTCAATCCATCGTACGCTATCTGAGCGACGCGGTGCGCACCAGCAGCTGCGAAAGTAGTGAAACGGTCGTGCTGGCCCGTGTGTGATCGTGAGGAGCCGATACGCCTACTCGACCGTGGGCGCTGCTCGCGTCCAGCATCCAACATGATGGAAAAGCGGAGGAGTTCCCATGAAAAGGCAATGGGGATATTACTCTTTACCTGTCGTCGTGGCCATAAGCGCGACGCTTGCCGCACGACCAGCGTTAGCTCAATCGGTCGATACCGCTCGAATCGAGGCTGGCGGTCAGAACGACTGGCTGACTTATCACGGCTCCTACAAATCCTATCACTACAGTCCGCTTTCCCAGATCAACTCCAGCAATGTCGGCAACTTGAGCGTCGCCTGGATCCATATTCCGGGACGATCCACCCGCGGGTTACAGTCAATGCCGCTGGTGGCCGACGGCGTGCTCTACTACACGGGCTCCTATAGTCGTGTCTTTGCACTGAATGGCGCCACCGGCGAGGTGATCTGGTCCTATTTCCCGGAATTGGACGAAGCGTTGATCGCTCGGCAGACCCACTCCCCCTACAATCGTGGCGTCGCGATCGGTGAAGGCAAGGTCTATGTCGGCACGGTAGATGGTCGTCTCATCGCCCTGAACATGAAGACCGGAAAGGTCGAGTGGGAGAACAAATTGCTCGACTCCGAGAAGCTGACCGTCGGCTTCACCGGTGCGCCGCTTTATGCCAAAGGCACGGTGATCATCGGCGCGCAGGGTGGCGAATGGCCGGGCCGCGGCCCGATCTTTGCTGTCGACGCCGCCACCGGCAAAAAGAAATGGGAGTTTCTGACGGTTGCTGGCACCGACGAAGCCATGAAGACATGGGGAAATGAGTCCTGGCGCACCGGCGGGGGTGGCGGCTGGATGCCGGGCACCTACGATTCCGAGACCAACACCGTCTGGTGGGGCACCGCCAACCCGGCGCCGCTCTACGACTGGTCGGGCAACGATTATAAGACGCAAGGTGCTCGCCCGGGCGACAACCTTTATACGAGCTCGGTGATCGGTCTCGATATCGATACTGGCAAGCTGAAATTCTATCATCAGGAGCTGCCGCACGATGCTTGGGACTTCGATAGCGCCGTCGGAGAGTTCGTGATGCTCGAACGCGACGGCCAGAAGCTCGTCGTGCACCCCAACAAGAGCGGCTACGTCTTTGTCTATGACCGCAACGCCGGCCTGAAGAACGTCTGGCGGCTCGTCGAGAACAGTAATTTCGTCAAGAACATCGATCCCAAGACCGGCGAACTGATTGGCCGCCGCGACTTCACGGCGGGGAAAGTCGACCCGCCGCTGTGCCCATACATTGGTGGCGGCTTCAGCTGGAACTCAGGCTCCTACAATCCCAAGACGGGCCTCTACTACAAGCTTGGCCAGGAATGGTGCATGAACCTCACGGTCATGAAGACGACGCCGGTGACCGTCCCACAGGCGCAGCTGAACATCGGCGCCGACTTCAAGTTGGCGCCTACTCCTAGCGGCGACATTTATGGTCACCTGGATGCGCGCGATCCTGTGACGGGGGCTAAGAAGTGGGAAGTTCGCTACCCCGAGCCGCCGCTCGGCAGCGTCCTGTCAACCGCGGGAAATCTCGTGTTCGTGCCTGACTCGCGCGGTATCCTTCATGCCTACGATGCCGAGACGGGAACCGAGCTGTGGAACCACTCCGACGGCACGGGTCATCAGGGCGGAATCATCAGCTACGACGTAGGCGGCAAGCAATATATCGCCGTCACCGCGGGATTCGGCGGCATGCTGTCGGATGACTACGCACCGACCTTCGGCGGCGTTTACAAGAGTATGCCGCGCGACGACGGCGCCCTGATCGTCTACAGCTTGAAATAGGCTGGTGGCACGATTTGTCGGGGAGCGGGCGCAAGCTCGCTCCCAGTGCGTTGAAGCGGCAGGAGCGACTTCACGACAAGGGAGCCGGACGTCATGAATTTGAAGTGGCAAATCGTGGCGCTGTTGCCGGTGATGGCGGCGGCCTATTTGGCAGACGCGATGCCGGCTCTGGCGCAGCAACAGCCCCAAGCGCAGCAGCCTGGCGGCGCTGCCGGGGGAAATGAGAATGTCAATGGCGAAGTGTTGTTCGCATCGACCTGCGGCTTTTGTCACTCTGACGGGGGCCGCCAGGCCGGCAAGGGGCCGCAGCTCATGAACGACTCCCACGATGACGACTTTCTTCGCAACCGTATCAAGAACGGCAAGGCGGGCGCGATGCCCGCGTTCGGAGCAACCTTCAGCGATGCGCAAATCGATGAGATCATCAAGTACATCCGGGGTCTCAAGCCTCACGAGGGTTGAGGCCGGCCGAGATTCGAGCCATCCGCACGGGAACCCGTAATGAAGACAGTTCTCTTAGCGTGCGCCATTGTCGGACTGACGACTCCAGTGCACGCACGATCCCTCGACGCCATCCGATCGGCCGGGGTGATCGGCCTGTGTGCGCATCCCAACTCGCTTCCGTTCGCGAGCAAGGCCGGTGATCCTCCCGGGTTTCAGATCGAACTGGGGCAAGCCTTGGCCCGCGAGCTCGGCGTCTCGCTGCGGCCTGACTGGACTATTACGCAATATCAGATGCGCAGCGCGGGCTGCGACATTGTTCTGGATGTCATTGCCGATCCCGAAGCTCAAGGCGAAACCCATCTGAGAATTTCAAAACCCTATTATCACACGGGTGTCGCGCTTGCGGTGCCCGCGTCGAGCAAGCTCACCTCGTTCAAGAGCCTCGACGAGCACACCAAGGTCGGGGTTCAGGTCGGATCGGTCGCCGCCATGATGATCGGTCAGCGGCATGTGCCGACATCGACCTTCGGGTTTGAAGCCGACAGTCTCGAGGCCCTGGCCAACCATGAAATCGATGCCGCGGCGGTCACGCCGACGGTGGCTGGCTACTACAATCTGACGCACCCCGAAAAGGCCGTTCGCATCCTGGGCCTCGCCGAGAGCGAGCCGAACCTTAGCTGGAATGTCGCGGTTGGCATGGTCCGCCCGGATGACAGCCTGCGCGAGGCAATTGATCACGCGTTGGAGCGGCTGCGTGCTGACGGTACAATCGACAAAATCTACAGCCATTATGGCGTGACACTGCAAAAGCCGAGATAGCCTCGCGAGTGTCTGATGTCTCTGCAGAGTGCAGCAATAGGCGGAAGCGGTTAAACGGGAAAACTCACTCTCGAAGTGCCCTCATCGCGGCACTTGCTACTACCGGCATCACGCGGCTTGCTGCTCTCGATGCCGGCTTTGTCGGTCCTGTGAGCACATGCCCTAACCTAGCCCCGTGCCTTGCTCCGATGGGGCCGGCGGGCGTCGACACGCCCTCGAATGCGTCGTCGACGAGCTCGAACACCAGGATGCGGCTGGCGTCGACCGGGCAGGGCATGGTGAGGCGCCCTATCGGTACCGGCTTGAAGCCGAGCGGCTGTAATGGGACTCGTCGGCGACCAGCAGCACCAGGCGGTTACGGCAAACTCGGTCACCGTGAAAAGCTTTCAGATTGCCGCTTGCGACACTCCGTCAAAGAAGTACAGCCGGTCGGGATTCACCGCGAGGCGAAGGCGGTCATGAACTTTCGCTTTGACGGTCGGCTCCACTGCGGCCACCATCGTGTTGGGGCCTACCTTCACGTCCAGGAGAATCTCGGAGCCGAGCTTCTCGATGACCTCGACCACGGAATCGAAGCTAAGGTCCGCCGTGTCGCCGCTAGACGCGACGCGAAGATCCTCCGGCCGAATCCCAAGTGTGACCTTCTCCCCCACATACCGCCGGAGCCGGTCCCCGATCCCCGCCGGCAGCTTGATGCGGATGCCCTCATGGCGAGCCCAGAGGGCACCCTCAGCGTCGGCCATCTCTACCGTGGCGAAATTCATGGCTGGGGAGCCGATGAAGCCTGCGACGAAGCGGTTAGCGGGCTCGTTGTAGAGCTCGAGCGGTTCCCCCACCTGCTGAACGACACCATCCTTCATGACCACAACGCGGTCGCCGAGCGTCATCGCCTCGACCTGATCGTGTGTCACGTAGATCGCGGTGGTGCCGAGGCGGACGTGAATCTTCTTGATCTCCACTCGCATCTGGATGCGCAGCTTGGCGTCGAGGTTCGATAGCGGTTCATCAAACAGGAACACCTGCGGATGCCGTACGATGGCGCGGCCCAAAGCGACGCGCTGCCGCTGGCCGCCGGACAGCTGCCGCGGCTTGCGCTGCAGGTGTTCCTGGATGCCGAGGATTTCGGCGGCAGCCTGCACGCGCTTGGCAATCTCGGTGCGGTCGAACCCCCGCATCTTTAGGCCGAAGGCCATGTTGTCGTAGACGCTCATGTGCGGGTAAAGGGCATAGTTCTGGAACACCATGGCGATGTCCCGATCCATCGGAGGCAGCTCGTTGACAACCCGATCGCCGATCAGGACCTCACCCGAAGTGATCGATTCGAGGCCGGCCACCATACGGAGCGTCGTCGTTTTGCCGCAGCCCGAGGGACCGACGAGAACCACGAATTCCTTGTCATGGATCTCGAGATTCACGTCCTTGACGGCATGGACTCCGTCAAACCTCTTGTTCAAGCTCCGTATGATGACCCGAGCCATGGCTCACCCTTCGGCGGATTTGTGGTTACCCCTTGACGGACCCGGTAATGCCGGCGACGTAATACTCGACGAAGAATGAATAGATCAGCGCCACTGGTACGGAACCAAGAAGGGCACCGGCCATCAGCGAACCCCAGTAGAACACGTCGCCGCGGACGAGCTCCGACGTGATGCCGACGGAGACCGTCTTCTGCTCCGGCGAGGACAGGAAGACGAGCGCATAGATGAACTCGTTCCACGACAGGGTGAAGGCGAAGATTCCGGCCGAGAGGATGCCCGGCACGGCGACCGGGAAGACGATGTAGACCATCGCTTGCCACCGCGTCGCGCCGTCGATGCGTGCGCATTCCTCGAGCTCGCGCGGGATCGCCTTGAAGTAGCCCATCAACAGCCAGGTGCAGAAAGGGATGAGGAAGGTGGGGTATGTAAGAATGAGCGCCCAGGGTGTATCGCCGAGGCGAAAGTTACGGATGATATCGGCGAGCGGAATGAACAGCAGCGTCTGCGGTACGAGATAGGTGATGAAGATGCCGGTGCCGAGGCTGCCGGCGAACGGAAATTTGAGCCGGGAGAGGGCGTAACCCGCGAGGAGCCCGCAGAAAAGCGAGATCGCCGTCGCAAGCACGGAGATGAAGAAGGTGTTCAGCATCCACCTGCTGAACAGCGTCTCATCCAGCAGGTACCGGATATGGTCAAAGGTAGGATGAAGCGTCCAGAAGGGTGTGTAGTTCGGCGCCATCCACGGCCGATAGAGCTCGGCGTCCGGCCGCACCGTCGTCACAACCATCCAATAGAACGGGAAGAGCAGCCCGAGCACGAACAGCGCGAGCGGGAGATTGAAGAAGACCCAACGTCGCCAACGCGCGCCCTCGATCATCAGTGTATCTCCACGCGGCGGATATAGAGGAGCTGCACGACGACGACGACGAGCAGCACCGGAAACATGGCGAGCGATATCGCCGCGCCCTCGCCCAGCAGACCCGTGCCGACGCCGATCTGATAGGCGTACGTGGCGAAGAGCTGCGTGGCGTTGGCCGGTCCGCCGCCGGTTAGCACATAGACGAGCTGGAAATCGGCGAAGGTCTGGATCACCGAGAACAACACAACAACCATGGTGACCGGCAGCAACAGCGGCCAGGTGATGTAGCGGAAGCGCTGCCAAGGTCGCGCTCCATCGATCGCTGCGGCCTCGGCCAGCTCCGGGTTGATGGTCTGCAACCCTGCCAGCAAGCTGATCGCGTAGAACGGAACTCCGCGCCAGATATTGACGATGATCACCGAGATGAGCGCAAGTCCGGGATCACCCAGCCAGTTGATGCGGGTGCGGATGATGCCAAGGTGAAAGAGAGTCCAGTTGATAACGCTGAACGTCGGATCGAACATCCACTTCCACGCAAAGGTCGACAGCACGGTCGGGATGATGAAGGGCAACAGGACGAAGGCGCGGGTTACGGCCTTCCCCCTGAAATGCCGGTTGAGCAGCAGAGCAAGCCACAAGCCCAGAGCCAGCTTAAACACGGTCGTCACCACCGTGTAGACGATGGTGTTCCAGACTGCGATCCTGAAGATGCTGTCGTTCAGCAGTGCCGCGAAATTCTGCAGTCCGACGAAACTGCCGGGTACGCCGACCTTGGCGTCACTCAAGGCAAGCAGCACGCCCTTGACGAAGGGATAAGCCATGAATAGGCCAAGCAGCACCGCCGTCGGCAGCAGTAAGAAGAAGGCGAACCAGCGCTCGTTCTCGAGGACTCGCGTGACGGCGCCGCGCCGCGGCGCGGTAGCATAACGTTTTGCGGCGACGACGGATTCGACGACCATCGAGCACCTCTCCGAACGGTCGGCCGGAGCGCAGCGCCCGCAGGCGGTAGCACCCGGGCGGCAACAAACCTACTGCGCCGAGGCAGATGCTTCAAGCGGCATGGACCCTCGCAACCTCGTCGTGCGCCCATTTCACCGCGTCCTGCGCCGGCATGCCTTGTATCGCCTTGGCAGTCATGTCGACGATGATGTACTTGCTCAGCACCTCGGCTGCCTTCCGGTCGGCCGGTCCGGCATAACCGGGGAAACGCCCGGCCCGCGCTGCTGTCCGGAACGGCAACATCACGGGGTCCTTGTCCCAGAGCTTGTCCTTCTCCCAGATTGTGGTCGCCCCAACTGAATAACCCTGCTGCGAATCGAACCACGGCTGATAGACCGGTTTCGAGGTGATCCAGCGCAGGAACTCCTTGGCGGGCTTTGGGTCCTTCACATACTTCATCAGCATGTTCGACATCGGCAGATGATAGCCGAACTGGCCGGCGGCGCCCTTTGGGAGCGGCGCGTGGAGGATATCCTGAAAAAGCGGCGTGCCGGTTTCGGTAAGGTAGACGTTGGGCTTGCGCTTGGCCTCAATATAGATCGAGGCGCCGTTTAACGTGCTGCTGATCGTGCCTGCGAGGAAGGCCCGGTTATTGCTGCTGTCGTCCCAGGCGAGCCCGCCATCGTCATAGGCGTCCTTCCAGAAGCCGACGGCGAAGTTGACGGAATCGACCGTCTCCTTCGAATTCAGCACCACCGTCTTGCCGTCCGCCTCGACCTCCTTGCCGCCCCATGACCAAAGATAGGGATAGGCATAAGTCGGCGGGTCGCCAAAGCTGTGGCTGACCGCCTGACCGAAGGGCCGCTGCTTCGCCTTGAGCTTCTTGCCGGCCTCGCGGTATTCCTCCCAGGTTTGCGGGAATTTCGGCGCGTCGTAACCGATCTCCGCGAACCAGGACTTGCGGTACGCCAATTGGGCGCCGAGCACACACCACGGCACCGCGATCCATCTCTTGCCGTCATTGGCGACGACGCGCGATGCTTCGTAGAAGCCGCCTTGCGCCTTGCCGATCTCCTCGGCCACGTCGCTCACATCGACGACGCTCTCGGGATAGAGCTGGGCCCAGTTGTTGAGCGCGCAGATCACGTCCGGCCCGTTGCCGGACTGAATTGCCGAGGTGGTGCGCGCCTGGATGTCATTGCCGTTGATCATCTCGATGTTGAGCTTGATGCCAAGCGCCTTCTCGCATTCGGGTGTGATCACTTTGCGCAGCACCTCGTCTGACGCAGGAACGAAATCGTTCCAGCGCAGCCAATGGATCGTCGTCCCTTGTGCGTAGGCCGGCGCTTGCTTCAGGGCGAGAATTGAAGCTATTCCACCGGTCCTTGCCGCGACTGCGCCCCCACCGGAAAGCGCAAGAAGCTTGCGTCGAGTTATGCGGGCCATGATGGTCCTCCCTGTTGTTGGTGAGCCGAGTCCTCCGTTTTCTTAGTCTCACCAACACACTTGGGAGTGGTGGATTTGAAATTCAATGACGGCCCGGGTGACAGTCATTCCTGACGTGCTTGCTGCGCTGCGGGCCGGCCGGCCGTCGTCGAGACTGGCGGGGAGAGCAGCAACTGCAGCGCATCGACGATGCAACTGCGCCGAGCGCACGTTGAGACATCTCCACCGGGGGGATTGGTACTGTTCTTGGGCGATACTAAAGTAGCATTCTGAGGGGCGTGCTTGCCTTCAAACGGCTGCGACGTTGCTCGTCAACGCGATTCTAAGGTCCAGGGTCTTTCGACGCTCAGGGTGAGAGACGTAAAGGCTAACCGCACTGCTGCTCACGACAAGTCGGCGAAGGGCCATTCGAAGTCGATCCAACTGCAGTTCCACGACGATCAGTTTCCCCAAGAACTCAGGGCTCGTGAGAAGATCGAAGGCGCCGCAGCTCTCGATTTTGGCGTCGAATGGACGTGTACACCTTGGGGCCGGCAAGGAGTGGGTGACCAGCGGCGCCCGCCGTGCCGAGGCCGCTTCGCGAACTGAAGCTGTTCATGGTCACCGGGGCATTGCCGCTCAGCGACAGGCGGTCGCCGCTCGACAGCGTCGTACCGCCGGATCCCGGCGCCATCTGGTTGTCGACGCTGTCCAGCGGGCTGGAGGAGGCCCCTCCCAGGAACATGTCGGTCAGAACCCGCGCGATCCGCTGCGCCTCGCCGTACTTCACCCAGTAGACGTGAACCGTGGTGCGGGCGATGTCGTTGCGATCGAGCCGCTTGATCCAGGTCGCCGCGGCGCGTTCGCGACGCGAATTCACGAGGCGAGCGAGAGGCCGGTCATCATCATGCCGACTGCCGCGATCCAGCCTCCGAGGGCCCGGATTGCGATGCCGTGCCATGCCATCGGAGAGCCAGTTTCCCTGAACGTGACGGTCAATGCCATGACAAGCGTGATCACGGCATAGCCGACGCCGGCCAGTCCAGCCGCAAACAGGAGTCGATCGGTCTGCGGCACGAGGTCACCGGCATTTGCCGCTCCACGGGTGACCGCGAGGACGAACGCCATCGTGCACAACAGGAGTGTGGGAATGCGCAACGCAGCCGCGAGCAGCAGCCCGACCAGAAGAGTCATGCAGGCGTTCACGGCAGGGCCTCCCGCAAATGTGCCGAGAACGTGGGCTGAGAGCAGCCCGGTCAACAGACCCACCGGGAAGACCAGGACCAACCAGCGCCCCCTCGCTGCTCCGAGCGACCCGGCCAGCACGCCGAGCGAGATCCACAAGATCAGGTCCTGAAGGTCCGTAAGGGGATGCAGGGCGCCTTCATAGAAATCACCGAGCCGCAACGAGACGATATGCGCGCCCGCCGGCCGCACGCCTGCGAACAGAACTCCGATCGCGATCGAGATCCGCCGGCTTGCAGCGATCATGCGACCGCTCCAAGAGTTTTGGGCGAGGAAATAACCTCCGAGGAGGGCGATGATCGCTCCGAGCCCCTGGATCAGGAACTCACCCGTGCGCCACTGGGTCAATGTTCCGATCGTGATCCCGCAAAAGTGGAGCAGGCCTGTGGCAACGACGAACCCGAGGCCGTAAGCCAAAGGGTTCGCAGAGGTCGGAAGCTCTGCTCCATGTGCGTGGCCGTGAAAGATCGCAAATACCGCAACGATGGCGGCCGCCACCACGAACGGCACGCGCAGCCTGAGAGCAACCGCCGCGCCGAGGACCAGGGCTGACAAGGCGATCACCACTTCCGGCGCCGGCAACGGGATCTTCATGACGCCGAGGACACCGCCAAGCGCCATCACCAAGGGGAATGTGATGGGCAGCACCCAAAGGGCTGGCGCACCAAGCTGCGCGCCCCAAATTCCCACGGCCACCATCGCGATCAGATGGTCCATGCCGGTCAGAGGGTGAAGCAGCCCTTGCGTGAGGCCGCCGCCGACGCCTGACTGCTCATGTGCAAACGCCGGCTGCGCGAGCAGCAGGACCATACTGGCTGCGAGAATCCTGCTGGCGCAACCAATCGACATGGTTCGCAATCGTCTTGTCATGTGATCACCAGAACCCGGACAAGCCGGCCAAAGAACCAGAACATCGAGATCGAGCCTATCCCGTAGGCGGGGAGAGCATCGCCCCAGCGCGGCAACACGGCGTTCAGCCGCCGATGCGCCCACATCAAGGCCAGCACCAGCAGCACGAA
Organism: Bradyrhizobium sp. ISRA436; assembly: GCF_029910015.1. Taxonomy (NCBI): domain Bacteria; kingdom Pseudomonadati; phylum Pseudomonadota; class Alphaproteobacteria; order Hyphomicrobiales; family Nitrobacteraceae; genus Bradyrhizobium; species Bradyrhizobium sp. ISRA436. The sequence goes on along the minus strand of NZ_CP094519.1, from coordinate 6,601,227 downwards.
AGCGACCTGTCCGATTTCGACGCCGACGTTGAAGAAAAGCAGTGCCGCAGGCAGCAGACGGCGTTCGAGTCCAAGTCCCGCCAGCGCGCCGGCGAAGCCGATGCCATGGACCAGACCAAAAGCGAACGCGACGGCCCAGGGATAGCGCGCGGTCAGGCCGATCTCGCCGCGCTGCTGCTTCACGATCTCGACGCCGACGAACACGATGCTCAGCGCGATGCACGCGTTGAGCGGGGCCTCGGGCAGGCCGATCACGCCGAACGCGGCAAGGGCCAGGGAGACACTGTGCCCGATGGTGAAGGAGCTAATCGTCTTCACCAGCTTCCAGCCGCCGCGTACGATCCAGATCAATCCCAGCACAAAAAGCAGATGGTCCGCTCCGAGAAGGATGTGGTCGATGCCGTAGTTCACATAGGTCTTGGCGAGTTCGAGCCAGGTCTGCCATGTCGGCGCATCGCCGCCCAGCAGCGAAACCGACGGATTGGCGGCTGAAAGCGTATAGCTTTGCGGCTCGCCCTTGATGGGCAGAACCTTGATCAGCACGGCCGACAGGCCGGAGCCGAGATTGGGAATGCTGATCGAGCCAACCAGTCCTTTCTTTCCGCAATTCATCTCCGGCATCTGGAGGAAGCAGTGCGGTGGCACCCGCAAGTCGACGCGATTCGCGCCGATGCCCGGCTCGGCAAGCCAGCGGCCGATGAATGCACCGGGCCGCACCTCTCGGAACTGCAGCACGCCCAGCGAGGCTTCATGCGCCTTGATTTGCGACGGCAGGATGACAGCGGCGAATACGAGCAACCCCCACAGACATCGCATGGCGATCACTCGTAACGCACTTTATAGCTGGCCTTGAGGCGATTGATTGCCTCCCATGCCTGTCGGTTTGTTTCTTCCGAGAGCCAGAGCTTTGTGGCCTGCTCCTTCACGCCTTCGAATTTGGCGAGCGTACCCTCGCGATGGGAATCCAGGCGGACCACGTGCCACCCGTCCTTCGATTGCAGCAGGCTCCATTCTCCTTGCGGCAGTTTCAAGAGTCCGTCGCGGAAGGCTTCGCCGAAGGCAGGAGACAGGCTCGCAACCGGGCGTGCGAGACTCGCTCGCGTCTGATTGCGGATCTCCTCGGATTCGCGCTGCGACAGAATGTCGTCGAGCCACCGTCGCGCGGTCACTTCATCGGCGGCGGGCGTGTAGTAGAGGCCGACCGTCTCGGGCTGGTCGAACCGCTCGTGATTTTTTGCGAACCACCCGCGCAATTGTGCTTCGGTCGGTTGCGCGACGTGGACCTGCTCGAGGAGCAATTCCTTCAATTTGAAGACGATGCGGTCGTGAATCATGTCGTCGCCGCGATCGACGCCGAGCGCCTTCCCCTCACGATAGAGGATCTCGTCCGCGACCCAGTTCTCGATTCTGCTTGCCAGTTCGGCATCGGTGGGGGTGCGCTCCTTGTCCTCGTCGAAACCATCGATGAAGGACTGACGGAGCGCCCGGGTTACCGTGATGGCTTTGTCATCCTTCGCGGGCGGATGCAGAACAGCATCGGCGCCAAAGATCAATGCGCCGAGAATGGCGAAATGCACCAGTGGTTCGCGCTGCAGAAACTGCATGACCGATGACGCAATCGAGCGTGAGGGGCGTGTTGCTGTATCTGCAGAATTTTCTGCACGGCGATCGGTCTGTTGGCTTGGCGATATTGCGAAAGCTTGCGTGGCGTCGGACATCACTGACTTCGACATATCTGTTTCACAAAGCTGTCATCTTGCGATGTTCGCTTGTTGACGGCGGCAGTCTTATGCAACGGGCTGCATGTCTTGTCACCGACCGCGACAAAAAATCGCGAAAAATTCTTTGAGCTAGAAATTCAGCCGAATTCGGTTCGCGACGGCCACTCAAAATAAAACCTTCACCAAACTGTATCCGAGATTTGCTTTGGTCCGGCGCGGACGCGGAGATTGCGCGAGCAGCATCGTCCTCGATATCGATGAAAATTTACTGGGGCTATTATCATGGCATCTACTTCCAAAATCCTGGTGACTGCAGCGGCTGCCTCGCTGGCGCTGACGCAGACGGCTGCGGCTGATCCGAAGCCGAAGGGCAATCCGTATGTCGCGGGCGACATGCACAACCACAACACCTGCGCCGACGGCTCGGTGTCGGCGAAGTACTCCGTCGATCGTTCGGTCGCTTCCGGTGTCGCCGCCAGCGGCGGCCAGAACTTCGATCTCGACTGGTTCACGCTTGGCAACCATGGCGGTTCGGGCAACCGTGACTGCCGCTTCAGCGACAACAGCGCCAATCTTCCGGGCGACACCACTCATACCTGGGATCAGACGCTCGGCCAGACCATTGACGGCGTCACCGTCACCAGCCTCAAGGGCACGCCGAATGGCAACAACATGTGGCGCTGGCAGTCGATCGAGGAAGTCGAATATCGGATGATCGTCGGCCGCACCCACATGTACAGGAAGGTTCTGGTCGAGGGTCTGGAATGGGTCACCCCGGGGCACGAGCATACCGACGTCGCGGTGCTCTCCGGTCAGACCCCGGCCGGCTACAATTCCGGCAACGCCAGCAAGATGGCCGAATTCGAATTTCGTTTCGACCGCAGCGACACCGACGCCATTGGTCCGGTTGATGCAAACAATCAGCAGGTCTGGACCGGCAAGGACAACGTCAACAACTCCGGCGATGCCGGCCATGCCAAGGCGCTTGCGGGCCTCAAGTGGTTGCAGGCGAACCACCCGCGGGATTCGTATGCGATCCCCACCCATACCGAACGGCAGGGGCCATACAGCTCGACCGGCAACAAGGGCTTCAACATCGAGAGCTTCCGCGATTTCAACAACGCGGCTCCGACGGTTGCATTCGGCATCGAATCGCCCGGCCACCTGGCGCAGGGCGGCCTCAACGGCGGTTCTGGCTCTTACGGCTCGGGCGCGGTCGGTGGCGGCACGTACGGCATGGCCGGCGTCTACACCGCCAAGGTCGGTGGCCTGTGGGACGGTATGCTCGGTGAAGGCCGCAACTTCTTTAATTTCGTCAGCTCCGACTGGCACGAGCGTGGCGTGTATGGTGCTCGTGACGCATCCACGTCGTCGGACTTCATGCCCGGCGAATACACCAAGCTCTACGTTCCGAACACCGACAACTTCTCGTCGCAGTCGATCATCGACGGCATGCGTTCGGGCAACTCGTATTCCGTCAACGGCGACATTATCGGACCGGATATGGTGTTCCGCGCCAAGGCTCCGCGTGACGGCGGCTGGAAGACGATGGGCGAAACCATGGTCGTGAGGCCAGGCGACAAGATCCAGGTCGAGATGGAGATGACCGTTCCGGCCAGGAACAACAGTCCGTACAGCTTCAACAACCCGCTGCTTGCTCAGGTCGGCATAAGCCAGCCGCTGAACAAGCCGTCACTCGACCACGTCGATCTGATCACCGGTCAGATCACCGGTCCGATCGATCCGACCAACCCGCTCTATAAGGGGCCGCAGCCGAATGCTGCGGGTGTTGCCGGCGCGGCGATCGTGTACAACACCACCACGGCCATCTCGCAGCAGTTTTCTGCCACGCAGATGCACAGTGAAAAGCAGAAGGACGGCTCGACCCGGCTGCGCTTCACGACCACGTTCGTGGCGGGCAACACGCCGTTCTACATTCGTGCTCGCGGAACGAACATTCCGCCCGCGACGCCGAACGTCACCGACAGCGCCGGCAATGCGCTGCTCGACTCCAACAACGCCAAGGTGGACTGCTCCGACGCGGCCTGCCCGGCGCACATGGAGGCCGTCAACGGCGTGAAGAAGGTGACCCACGACGTTCAGGCCTACTCGAACCTCTGGTTCTACGCCAATCCGATCTTTGTCCGGCCGGAAGGTTCTCCGAAGCTGCTCGTTGAAAAGAACGCGGAGCTCGCCCAGAAACTTGCCAGCAAGAACTAAGCTCCAACTGAAGCTATCGCTGGCGGGGCACGTTGTGCCCCGCCAGCTTCTTGTCCGGAGACAGGTGACGGGACTTTTGCCATGCGCCTTCCGGCCATCAGGACTATGGATCGACCTATGTTGTGCCGGATGAATATGTTCGCGCTCTGTTTTGCCGCCTACCTGGCGTGGGGCGCTGCGCCGGCGGGCATCGCTCGGGCTGTTGCTGCCGGCTCCGAACCCACCAGCGAAGAATGTCATGCAAAGGTGGAGGAGGCGCGTGCGCTGGCGGAGACTTTGCCCGTGCAGCATATGTCCCGGTATTTTGCCGAGCGATATTTGGAGCGGTCGCTGGCCGAAGACGGCAATGGTGAGTTCGACGAATGCATGGAGTTTGCCGAGAGCGCGATCCTGGAAGTCCGGGAGTTGCGTCACGACTATCCCTTGGGAACGAAGCTGAATGTGCTTGGCCCCAACGAGTACCCCACCGAGGTTGGTAGCAAGTTTCAATCAGGTCGGGGCAACTGAAGTATTTTCCTTGTGAGAATGTGCACTTGCGGGCGGGTGCGTCATCTCAATGTCATTCTCACCCGCTTTATCGTCCACTCACATTTTCAGTACCGGCGTGGGCTTTGAAATATGGACCAGATCGAGGGGCTTTTTCCGATTCCCGTGATGCGTTCGCCGGGACTTCTTCCTCAGGAACTGATCGACGCGGCGGCTTTGGTCATCCGCAGCGCCAAGATCGAAACCAATCTGCGTTCGGGACAGCTCTTCCACACCCAGGTTGCCGATCCGCGCGAAAACAATCTGTTTCAGGAAATCGCCGATCGGACGATCCCCAAGCTCATCGATTTTGGAGAATTGCTGTTCGGCGAGAGGCTGGCATGGTCGGTCAAGGAGATGTGGACCAACATGCTCGAGACAGGGGGAAACCAGACGCTGCATTCCCACGCGAACAGTTTCATTTCGGGTATTCTCTATCTGACGCCTTCGCATCCTGCAAGCAACACGGTGTTCGTGCGGCCTCCGGGCGGTTTTGAATTTTCCTTCCGCCATCACACGCGCAGCGCGACGATCGGGCCTTACAACGCGGGCAAGTACAAGCTGCCTGAAATCGAACCGGGCGATCTGGTTCTTTTTCCGAGCTACCTCTATCACGAGGTGCCGACGAACCAAGGCGAGCAGCGGATGACGATCGCCTTCAACGCAATCCCCAACCAGCTTGATTGCTGGGGTTACCGGATCACCTTTGCGCCTTAGGTGGCCCTGTCGGGCGTGGCATCCGCTACTCGCCAAATGCGCGGGTGAGCAGCTCCTTGGCATCCGTGCGCGACGGCGCCGCATCGTTGATCGCGCGCAGAAGGCGTGCAGCAGCCGCGCGATCGGATGCTATCAAGGATTTCGCCATGCCCATCAGAGGCCCGTAAGCGGGTTCGAACTCGGCACTGAGGCGAACCGAATCCAGTAGTCCTGGAGCCGCGGCGGCGATCAGCGCGGAACCGCGAGGATCACCCGGCAGGGCCGCACCGGCCTCAAGAAAGCGATTTCGCGCCTGCCAGTAAGCGGTCAGTCGACCGCTCCAAATTTCGCGCTCCGGTGGAGCCAGCAATTCGGCCGGCTCGGGCCGAATTGCGCGGACGACGGAAAGCAGCAGCGACCATGGCGGCGCCGACAGTGCGAGCACATTTCGCCGTGCATCGAATGCCACGAAGGGATAGTCGTCGCTGTTGCGCGGGCCCTCTCCGGCAAACGAAGCGAGGGCGTTCCGGCCGCCGAGAAATTGACCAAGCAGGTCAATCGGTGTGTCGAATCCCAGCGGGCCAACAGCCGACCGGATGCGAGGATCGAGCAGCCGTGCTGCGAGCGCGCCCAGATCGAGATGGCCTTCATTGCTCGGACCGATCAAGGCGAGCATTGGCGTGCGGACGCTGTAATGATTGAGCCACGCCGAAGCGTTGGGATAGACCGCAAGAAATCCGCGAATGATCGCGCGGAGGGACGGCAGATCGAGCTGGTATAGTGGTAACCATTGGCAAAAGATACCGCCCGGCGCCAATCGCTCCTTGACGGCTGCGAAATGCTCGACGGTGTAAAGCGCCCCGCTTCCGTCGAGCGCTGGGTGGAAAAGATCGGCGACAATCACGTCGTAACTGTCGGAATCGGCGACCACGAACCGGCGCGCGTCTGCGACGGTCAGCCTAGGCGGTTCACCGGTGACGGCCGGATTGGCAAACCAGGGCAATAGGTCGACGACCTCGCGCGACAGTTCGACCCCCTGGACCTTGAGGTCAGGCATCTGCGTGGCACCAGCCACCGTCGCACCGGTCCCGATACCCAGAAACAACGCCTTACGCGGGCGTTCATGCAGCAGCAGCGGTAGCATGGCTTGCCGATAGTCGGAGCGGACCGAGTTCGTGCCGCCCATGCGGAAGCGGCCGTTGACCTCCAGATAACGAGCGCCGGTTGCATCATCGACGACGCTCGCGGTCGCCATCGACCCTTCCCTGACGGCGAGCAGCTTGGCTCCAGCTGGTACCTTGACGAGGGTTGGCGCAGGCCGAAGCAGCAGGGCGAGAGCGATACATGCGGGGATCGCCGCTTGAAGCACTGCAGCGCGCCTGATCGGCAGCAGGAGCAGGTAACCCAGCACGATCAGGACGAGCGAGGTCCAGGCGCCGAATGCCGGGATCAGAGCTTGAGTTGCCACCAGCGGGGCGATCGCCGCCCCGATGCTGTTGACGCCCACCGCCCAGCCGAGCGACCCTCGCCGATCGCGCACCTGTTGGGCGAGGTGGCCGAACAGGGCACCCATCGCGGTGGCCGGCAACAGGAACAGCACCATCGCAATCGCGAGCTCGCCCGCGATTCCGGCTTCGCCCGCGGTATCGGCGATCCTGGCAATGAAAGGCGTGAAGACGGCGGTGATTAGACAGGCGGCCGCCGTTCCGGCCAATAGCGGAACGAGGCTTTCGCTTCCGGTATGGCGTCCGACTCGCTGCCAGATGAGGCCGCCGGCCGCCGTGCCGAGCAAATAGACCGCTAAGAGACCGGCGAACGTATACACCGTGTCCTGCATGAGCTGTGCGGCAAGCCGGACGACAAGGACCTCGAACGCGATTCCCAACAGGCCAGTGGTGAAGAGCGTGGCGCCGAGCCGCAGGTCGCCGAAACCGAGCCTGATCGGCTTCTCGAATTCGGGCCGGCTGCGATCGCGAGTCCATCCGGTCATGAGGGCGGTCAGTGCGCACAGCCCGTTCAGTCCGGCGAGACAGATCAAGGTCCCGGAGAATCCAAGCGAAGGGATCAGGAGGAAGGAGGAGACAAGTGTTCCGGCCACCGCGCCGGCGGTGTTAGCGCCGTAGACGCCGGCACTGACCTTTGGATTGCGCCGAGCTTCCCGCGTCATGCGTTCCAATGCGGCGAGGGTGCCGCCCATTGCGACGGTTGCGGGTAGCAGCGCGAGCGTCGGCAGTGCAAAGCTGGCGGCCCACAGCAGCACCGGCGGCGGGGCGGTCCCGATCAGAAGGGCCAGCATGCGACCCGCAGCGGGAAGCAGCCAGATTGCCGCCAAGCCCCATGTGCCGACCACCGCTTCGAGGACGGCATAGACGTGTCGAGGTGAGGATGCGCGACGGATCAGGCCGTCGAGGGTGAAGGCGCCGAGCGCAAGCCCGGCAAAAAAGCCGGCAATCGATCCGAGAACCGCCATCATCTCGGTGCCGAGCGCGAGGCTGAGCTGGCGCGTCCACACGATCTCATAACCAAGGCCCGCAAAACCGGACGTCGCGACGATGGCGATGAGCGGCCAACCAGGGACGGTTCGGCCCGCCGGTGCTGTCGGCGTCTCCGTGTCAGTCGCTACGGCGGCGTCGGTTCGTGAACGCATCCTCTCGACATTCAGGGCGGACTGCATGCTTTCGTCCCTGGTTTCAGATCCAAGACAGCCGCAAGGGACCGCCAACCGCGCGCATCTCACGTCCGAGGGGAGACGGTGCAAGCGTGTGGATGAATGTGCTCGCGATCCCAACCCGCCGGGAAATCGGCAAGCGATCACGTCAGAGCACCCGTTCGATCGCAGATTATTTCATTTGTCATGACGGCCATTTGACAAGCCGAGACATTGCCCCTCGGCTTGTCGGTCGGTATGACGTTTAGCGGCTGACATCACACTGTCGCCTGATCGGGTTAAGGGCCCTTCACAGAACAGAACTCCGGACGGGCCGCAGGACCCAAGCCGGTAGACGTGGCGCTCTTGCGAGCGCCGTGAGGGGGCGGCGCGTGTACGGCGTTCGGCGCGAGTTGTCGCTCGCAGCAATGGTGATGCTGGCATTTCAGGTATCGGCTTGGGCGCAGTCACCGCCTGCTCCCGACACGTCGAACACGGATATCATCGGGGCGACCCCACCAACTGTCCTGCCGCCTGTCACGATCGAAGCGTCGAGCAAGCCATCGAGAGCTGCCAGGCCTTCCAGACTCATCGCTGGGACCCACGCGCGACCGACGCAACACAGGACCGCATCCGATCACGAGCCGGCGCCCGTTGCGGTGCCGGGTGCACCTAACGTCGGCTCCGGACCTGTCTCACCGCTGAGCATGGCGAGCCAGATCACCCTATCAGGGCAAGAACTCAACGCGCGTCCGGCGACACGACCGGGCGAGGTGCTTGAGGCCGTGCCAGGACTGATCGTGACCCAGCACTCGGGTGAGGGCAAAGCCACCAGTATTTTTTACGCGGCTACAATCTGGACCACGGAACGGATCTCGCGATCTATGTCGACGACGTCCCCGTCAACATGCGAACGCATGCGCATGGCCAGGGCTACGCCGACCTCAACTGGCTAATCCCGGAGACGATCGGCGCGATGGACGTGCGCAAAGGTCCGTACTTCGCCAATGAGGGGGATTTCGCTTCGGTGGGCAGCGTGCAAATCGGCTTGATGGACCGCACCGCCGGGGGCCTTGCGCAAATGACGGCCGGCAGCTTCGGCTACCGCCGTCTGCTCGGCATGGATTCGGCGAACGTTGGCGACGGATCCCTGCTCGTCGCCGGCGAGATCGGCACCTACAACGGTCCCTGGGACAATCCGGACAACGTCCGCAAGCTGAACGGTCTTGTGCGCTACAGCGAGGGCACGTCGACCGAGGGAATCTCCGTCACCGGAATGGCATACTCCAACGGGTGGAATTCGACCGACCAGGTGCCACAGCGGGCGATCACGAGCGGCACTTTGGACCGATTCGGATCGGAGGATCCCAGCGACGGCGGCAACGCCAATCGATTTGCGCTCTCGGCGCGCGTGGCGCAGAGCGACGATATCGGTGGGTGGAAGGCGAACGCCTATGTCGTGAGGAGCCAGCTCGATCTCTTCAACAACTTCACCTATCTCCTCAGCGATCCCGTGCTTGGCGACCAGTTCCACCAGCATGACGATCGGGTGATGGCAGGCGCCAACGTCGCGCGCACGCTGAACGGCTCCTTCGCAGGACTTCCGATGCAGACCACTATCGGCCTGCAATCGCGCTATGACGCGATCGACCTGGCGCTGACCAACACCTTTCAGCGGGGCTTCCTCTCCAACATCCGTAGCGACAAGGTCGCCGAGGGCAGCGTCGGCGTCTATGCCGAGAACACCGTGCGCTGGACCGATTGGCTGAGGACCACCGTTGGCTGGCGCGGCGACTGTTATGCTGCCGAGGTCACCTCGCTGTTCGACCCCAACAATTCCGGCCGCGTGAACGCGGCGATCGGCAGCCCGAAATTCCGGATGGTGCTGGGTCCCTTCAACCAGACCGAGTTCTTCTTCGGCGCCGGCTACGGCATGCATTCGAACGACGCGCGCGGCGCGACGGCGACAGAAGACCCGAGCGATCCCGCCACAAAGCTCACGCCGTCGCCGCTGCTGGTGCGCACCAAAGGCGCGGAGGTCGGTGTCCGCAGCCGGCTCGTTCCTGGCCTCGACACCTCGCTCAGCGTCTTCATCCTCGACCAGGACTCCGAGATCCTGTTCTCGGGCGATGCCGGCGACACCGAGGCAACCCGCGCCAGCCGCCGCTATGGCTTCGAGTGGACCAACCATTATCGCCCGAAATCCTGGATCGACATCGACGCCGATCTCGCGATGACGCATGCCCGTTTTCGCGGCGACGACAGTGAACAGGCGGCGGTCTACGCCTCGCTCGCAGGCTATCCCGAGGCGCAGATCGGGAACGCGCCGGGCAACGACATCCCGAATGCGCCGGCGATGGTGGCTTCCGCCGGCGTCACGCTCGGCGAGAAGGCCGGATGGTTCGGCGTTGCGCGCTGGCGCTATCTCGCCGCGAGCCCGTTGACGGAAGACAACGCGTTCCGCTCCGCAGCCACGAGTATCGTCAATGCGCGGCTCGGCTACCGGACTGACAATGGCTGGCGCATCCAGCTCGACGTGCTCAATCTCTTCGATACCAAGGCGAACCAGATCACCTACGCCTATGGGTCGCTGCTCAAGACCGACAGGCTCTTCAATCTCTGTAGCGCGAGTGGCGCGCCCGTCGCGGTGTGCCAGAACGGGGTGATGGACTACGTGCTGCATCCGGTCGAGCCGCTGACGTTCCGGCTGACGATGGCGGGCACGTTTTAGCGCAGAACGACCTCGAGGAGATTGTGTCTGCCGTGGTTGATACGGAGTTGCCTCGGGGCGCCGGTAGCCAGCTGCATTCGTCAGCCCGGCCCGCGCTGCGTCGTTGGCAACAAAATCGGCCGGATTACGACCACCGGCTCAGTCACCGAATTCACGATCCGCTCGGACGGTAGCGGACCTCACAGTATCACGACCGGGCCAGACGGCTCGCTGTGGTTCACCGAGTATTATGGGAGCAGGGTAGGGCGCTTAGTGCTTCCTTGATCGGCGGCGACTGGCTGTACTGATTGTGATTTCGGGGTCAGCGTGTCCAAAACGCATTATCATCGCGGAATGCGATCGAGCTGATCCGCAACGAAACGTCTCCCGCCTTCAGTGCTGGGACGCAGCCCGCCTCTCGATAGGAAGGCCAGCGGCCAGCCACTCGGAGAACCCGCCATCGAGACGCCGCACACGGAAACCCAGTGGGCGGAGAATCTCGATGGCGTCGTACGAATAGACACAATATGGACCACGGCAGCAGGCCACAACGTCCTGTCCTTTCGGGACTTCCTTCAGCCGTTGCTTGAGCTCGGATACCGGGATGCTGACTGCCCCGGGAAGATGCCCCGCGGCATATTCTTCTGCGGGACGCACATCGAGTACGACGACCGCGCGCTTACGCAGGCGAGCGCACAGCTCGTCTCGCGAAACCGGCTCAAGGCTGTCGCGGTCGCGATAATACCGCGCAATCACCTGGCTGATCTCGGCGATGTTGCGCTCGGCAACCTGTCGCAGTGTCCTGATTAGCGTGATTACCTCGGGATCGGCCAGGGAATAGATGACCTGCGTTCCGCTCTTACGGCTGGTCACCAGACCGGCGCGCCGCAGTTGCTGCAGGTGCTGGGAAGTGTTGTTGATCGTAAGGTGAGCGGCCTGGGCAAGACGTTCGACGCTGCGCTCACCCTGAATCAGGATGTCGAGCAGTTCCAGACGATGCTCGCTGCCCAACGCGCGCGCCAACAGCGCAAACTGCTCGAAAGCCAAAAGCTTGGGTCTGCGTTCCGCCATCGCCTCTGCCCTTGTATCGCCTCTTTTTTGACTACACTATTCCGGTTATAAATGGAATAATAAGATGTGGGGTGGACGGTCGTGGTGGTGGTGGTGGTGCTGCCATCCGGCCAGGGTGGCGCGCCGCCAAGTGCGTGAATTGGTTCCATCGCTCTCCACAGTTGAGCACACCGGAGGGGTGCAATGAACCGTCGTACGTTCTGCATCACACTCATCGCCGCCTCGATCGGAAGTCGCGCCTCAGCTCAAAACTGTGATCGCGATCTCTGGTGCGAGGGATCGGTTAGATCGCAGCTCGGGCCTATGTCGAGAGAGCGGGCAAATGAGCCAACCCAAACCGGGTTGCAAACCGATATCAACCTCGCTCAATACGCGGCCATTTATGGCCGGATCGAGAGCGAACCCTTTCCTGTTCCGGCGGTCAAGCTATCCGATATTGATCCGCGCTACCTCCGCCAATTGGTCAACTACTCGACCGATGCGATTCCGGGAACGATCGTTGTCGATCCGCACCGTCACTTCCTGTACCTGATGAGGGAGGATGGCACAGCGCTCCGCTACGGCGTCGGCGTCGGACGCGCGGGCTTCGCCTGGTCCGGCGTCGCGGCGGTCCACGACAAGCGGGAATGGCCGGACTGGTATCCGCCCAAGGAGATGCTGTGGCGGCAGCCCGAGCTCATGGAACGGGTGAGCGAGCTGCAAGGCGGCCTCGGCATGCCCGGAGGCCCGCGCAATCCGCTGGGCGCCCGCGCCATGTACCTTTGGCAGGGCAACAAGGACACGCTTTATCGAATCCACGGCACCAATGAGCCCTGGACGATCGGCAGGAGCGTCTCTTCGGGCTGCATTCGCATGATCAACCAGGACGCCATTGATCTCTATCAGCGCACCTCGATTGGCGCCGAGGTTGTGGTGCTGGCGTAGCGCGTTACGGCCTCATGTGGCGACAATCGTCAACAAGGATAATTGCAATGACCCGGTTCGCAGTCGGGATGGTCAAGCGTCTCCTAATGCGAAATTGCATCCGCCTTGCTATCGTGGCCGGCATGGCTTGGCCTCACGTGAATGCGGCGCTAGCCGAGGATGCGGCGGGGAGCGGACAAAATCCTTCTGCGGCACCACATGAACACACCAACAAGCTGATCGACTCCAACGATCCCTATTTGCTGTTGCACGCTCATAATCCGGTCGACTGGTATCCCTGGGGTCCTGAGGCATTCGCCAAGGCAAAAAGGGAGAACAAGCCGATCTTCCTCTCGATCGGCTACAGCACCTGCTTCTGGTGCCACGTTGCCGAGCGGACGATCTATTCCAATCCGGAGATCGCGAAACTGATGAACCAATGGTTCATCAACGTGAAGGTCGACAGCGAAGAACGGCCCGATGTGGATCGCATCTACATGCTTGCGCGCGAGATCATGACCGGAGGCGGCGGCTGGCCGAACAATCTGTTTCTGACGCCGGATCTGAAGCCCTTCTATGCCGGCAGCTATTTCCCGCCGAAGGATGATCCCCGCGCCGGCCCGGGATTTCCAACCATTCTCGCCGCGCTCAATCAGGCATGGTCGTCCGACCGGGCTAAGCTGCTCGGCGTTGGCGAAAACGTCATGACTGCGCTGCATCGTCTGCAGTCGGCCATGAGCGGCCACGGCACGGCGCCCGTCGATCCGGCCGCATGGCTGGCCAAGGCTCGAGACAAATTGTTGTCGCAGTTTGATCCGCTCCAGGGCGGGCTTGCGGATCGCAGCGGCACCAAATTTCCCAATGCGCCGCGCCTTGCCCTTCTGCTGACCGACTACCAGCTCAATCGCACGCCAAACGCCCTATCGAGCGTGTTGACGACGCTCGATGCCATCGCTTTCGGCGGCATCCACGATCAGCTTGCCGGCGGGTTCCATCGCTACAGCACCGAGCCGTCATGGTCGGTCCCGCATTTCGAGAAAATGCTGTACGACAATGCGCAGCTGCTGCAACTCTATTCGACGGCGTTTCAGCTCACCAAGAAGCCGCTCTACCGGGAGATCGCCCTCGAGACCGCCCGGTACCTGGCAAAGGACATGATGGCGCCGGAAGGCGGCTTCTACACCGCGCGTGATGCGCAGCTCGATGGTGTGGAAGGGGCAGGCCATTTGTGGACGCACGGCGAGATCGTATCGATATTGGGCGCCAAAGAGGCCGAGCGGTTTCTCAGTATCTATGGATTGACGCCGCTGCCGAGGTCGGATGTCCCTGATATCGCCCATCCGCAGAGCGTCAATGGCGAGCCGCCGGCCATTTTGAGGCTGCGTGTACCGATCGACCAAGCGCTCAAGGACGTCGGCTTCAACGATACTGCAGGGATGCTCGCTGCATTCGCATCGGACCGAGCTGCGCTGATGGCGGTCCGGGAGAAACGGCCGCAACCGGCGCGTGACGAAAAGGTGGTGGTTGCGCTGAACGGGCTCACGATTGCCGCGCTCGCAGAAAGCGGACGAATCCTGGACCAGCCCGAATTCGTCGGTTGGGCAAAGGCAGCCGCCGACCGGCTCTGGTCGCTCGCCTTTAACCAAAGGACCGGCACGCTCCAGCATGAGGTCTTCCGTGGTCAGGCACAAACGGATGGCTTTCTGCAGGATTATGCGTCGCTCGGCTCGGCTTTCATGGCACTGCTCGACGTGACCGGCGAGAAAATCTGGCAGAAGCGCGCGGCTGAGCTCGCCGACCAGATGCTCGGTCGGTTTGGTCGTTCGGATGGATCATTTTTGACCACGCACACTGAAAATGGCGTTCTGATCGCGATCGGAGATGAGGGTGACCTGGAAATGCCGTCCGGCACGTCGATGGCCATCGATCTTCTTCTCAGGTTGTATAAGGCCTCCAGTGAAGCGCGCCATCTCACCGCAGCGACGAACGCCGTCCGCCAATTGAGCGGTGAATTCCAGGATCGTCCGGAAGCATGGGCATCTGCCATCACCACCCTCAATCGTTTTCCGCTCCCATCCAGCCGCGAAAGCGCGGCGGTTGCAAACGCGACGACGGGGATAAATCCGCCGGGAGATCTCCGGGAGCTCGCTTCGGCCGATCACGTTCAGGTGGCCGCTTCCGTGAAATCGGTCCCGGACGGAGATGCGATCGTCGTCACGGTCAGGGTGGATGACAACTTCCACATCAACGCCAACCCGGCTTCTTACGACTTCCTCATTCCGACTGCCCTGGAGTTCAAAGGTGTCAAGCCGGCGAACGTTGAGTATCCGAAATCGGTTCGATTTACCTCGCGGTTCGCGCCCGAAGGCCTCGATGTTTACGAAGGCTCGACCGCGATCGTCGCCACGTTTCCCAAGGGCAGTCTGCAGGGGATTGACGCGATTCAAGGCGCCGTCACGGCTCAGGCCTGCACCAAACTAATCTGCCTGCCACCTTCGACGTTGCCAATTTCCATCGCCGTGAAAGAGAAGTAAGCCGATTCAGCCTGATCAAGGCCGACAATCAGACGACAAAAGCCATTCACAGGCAAAGCTTCTTCGCCCCGCTTGGGCGACACTCAAATCATGGCCATCATGCCGTCCGATCTTCGAGAGACAGTAAAGCTCTATCTCGATCGGAAAATCCGCTACTGGCATTCGCGGGGCGATGGCAAAGCGAGAAAGCGGGCGGATAAGCCTCAAAAGAAGTTGACCCAGAGCGTGATTAGAACGCCTCAAATTGCACCGACCCGAAACCGGCGGTACGACCGTCGCCGGACCCAACTTTCAATTGGCATCCCGTGAGGCTGTTATCCTTACCATTGCGTCTAGCACTGCTCGCCATGCTGTTGGCTTCGGCTCTCTTTGGCGCAGCGAGGGCCGAAACGAGCGATGTCGAAACCACGTGGCGACTATTGGATTACATCGCGGTGGATTACGCAGGCGCCGTGTCGCATGGTACGGTTACGAGTCCTTCCGAATATACCGAGCAGAACGAGTTCGCTGCGACCGTCGCTGCGAAGCTCGCTGCGCTCCCGCCCAAGCCGCAACGGCAAGCGCTTGCGACCGAAGCCGCTCGCCTGCAGCGCGCCATCGCCGACAAGGCTGATGCCGAGCAAGTCGCAACTATAGCGCATGGTCTGGCGGCAGCGTTGCTCGCGGCCTACCCGGTGCCGCTGGCGCCGAACAAGGTTCCGGACTTCGCACGTGGCGCGACGTTGTTCTCTCAGAACTGCGCCGCCTGCCATGGCGAGGCCGGCGACGGCCATGGACCAGAAGCCGCCAAGCTTGGCACCCCGCCCATCGCGTTCACCGACGTCGAACGCGCCCGCCAACGCAGCGTGTTCGCACTCTACCAGGTGATCACCCAGGGGCTCGACGGAACCGCGATGCCGAGCTTCGACAGCCTGCCGACCGATGATCGTTGGGCTTTGGCGTTCTACGCTGGTCGTTTTTCCTTCCCCGATCCCGCTGCGGCGGAAGGCGGACGGCTGTGGGGGCAGGACGCCTCGCTTCACCGGCTAGTTCCCGATCTGAAGACACTCGTCGGCACAATACCCGCAGCGCTCGCCAGCAAGATCGGACAGGACAAGGCCGACGCTCTCATGGCTTATTTGCGTCGCCATCCCGACGCGGTCATGCTGCAGCAGGGCGGAGCCCTGTCGCTGGTGCGCGGGCGTCTCGCCGAGAGCCTTGCCGCCTATCGAGCGGGGGATCGCCAGCACGCCGGTGACCTGGCCTTGTCCGCCTATCTCGATGGCTTCGAGCCGGTAGAGCCGACGCTCGGGACGCGCGATCGTCCGCTCATGGAGCGGATCGAGGGGGCGATGGGCGACTACCGCGCCGCCATCCAGAGCGGAGAAAGCGCGGATGCGCTGGCTGGGCGCGTGCAGGTCCTCGACAACCTTTTCGATGACGCCGAGGCGTCGCTTTCGCTCGATTCGGCAAGCGACCTCTCGACGTTTCTCGGAGCGGCGACAATCCTGCTGCGGGAGGGATTGGAAGCGCTATTGATCGTCGTTGCGATGATCGCCTTCCTCCGCAAGGCCGAGCGGATGGAGGTCATGCCCTACGTCCATGCGGGTTGGGTAGGCGCCCTCGTCGCGGGCTTCCTGACCTGGGTCGTCGCGACCTGGGTGATCGGGATCAGCGGCGCGAGCCGGGAGCTGACGGAAGGATTCGGTTCGGTCTTCGCCGCCGTCGTCCTGCTCTCGGTCGGCATCTGGATGCACGGCAAGGCGCAAGCCGATCAATGGCAACGCTACATTCGCGAGAAGGTGGCGAAGGCGCTATCCGGTGGTTCGGCCTGGTTTCTGTTTCTGCTCGCTTTCATCGTCGTCTACCGAGAGGTGTTCGAGACGATCCTCTTCTACGCAGCGCTGTGGACCCAGGGAAACGGCGGCATGATCCTCGCGGGCGCGCTGAGCGCGTGTGCGGCGCTGGCGCTCGTCGCGTGGGCGATGCTGCGCTATAGCCGCCGGCTGCCGATCGGCAAGTTTTTCACCTACAGCTCATGGCTCATGGCGGTCCTGACGGTCGTGCTGGCCGGCAAGGGCATTGCCGCCCTGCAAGAGGCCGGCATCGTCAGCATCGCACCGTTACGCCTGGTACCGCGTATCTCGCTGGTGGGGCTGTTCCCGACCACCCAAACGGTCGCGGCCCAGGTACTCATGATCGCGGCTCTGGCTATAGGCTTCGCTCTCAATCGTCGAAAGGTCGCATAGAAGAATGGATCGAGCTTTGGTCGGTGCCAGCGGCGTTCTCCGCGAGAACATCGCGACGAAATCGACGAAACGCCCCAAACGTGAGGGACGCGTGTGCTACAGCAAGAAAAAAGTCAGCGACTGGTTTCGGTATGCAGGGGGCGCATGTCCAACAAACTTTGCGAATTGCTCGCTTAACCATCACGGAATCGAGTGATGCAAGTCGGCAATGTGAACCCTGCTGGAGTTGATCCGACTAGGCGTAAATCGCACCCAGCCCACGGCTCCGCTAACGACAACAGCCGGCCCTGGTCGCCCCCAAGCCCAGCGCCTCGGCTCAGTTGCGACATTGAGCAGGATGAGCAGCTCATCTCCGCCCATTATCCGCTTGAACGCGAGCACGTCGTTGTGCGACCGAACCCGTTGGTAGCCACCCTGCCGAAGGCACGGGCGAGTTCATCGAAGGCCGACAAGCCGACGAAAGAGATGCAACGTCGAGCATTCGTCGAACTGCTGCGCGCCAACGTCGCGCGAGCCATGCGTCTCGAGCGGCAGCCATGGTTCACTCGTCGTGAAGCCGCCCCTTGGATTTCCGTTACAGCGCATGGGAGCCCGTTCGGGATCTCCCGAAAAATCTTTCCGGATATCCCGCAGAATCCATACGCATCAATGTCGTAAGGATGATGAGCACGTGGGCGCCAGATCCGTGCGCGACGATGGTATAGGCGACATAGACGCTGAAAGCAGGCAGGGATTTCCCATGCCAGTTTCCCACCAGAAGCGTCCGTAATCCTACGGGAGTATCAGACGAGCGCAGTTAATGATGAAAATGCATTCAATGCGCATGACATATAGACGGTCACGCAATTTTGCGTCAAAGTGTCCAGAATTAGACGTAAGGCTTTGTCACCGGCCAACGGCATCATCGGGGTCCGGCGGCAAATCCAAAGACGATACAAAGCAAGAATTTTCAAACAGGGTTTTTACGCAGGTGGGCGGCTGCGGTACCGCTCACCCCAGCCGAGCAGGGGTCGAAGAGAGCGTTCGGAAGCATTTTCACGTAGATCGAGCCACTGAGCGGATTTGAGTAGCGGCAACTGCTCGGTCCATGCGCTCCAGTTTAGCTTTGGGGGCGCGGCACTTTCGGTGAAGGCTGGAGGCGAATGCGTTTCGCGCCTGCTCTGCGATTGCGGAGTGAGGGAGTTGCGCGTTGTGTTGCGTCGTTTTTGTCGCAAAGGCCGCCGAGCCGCCGTTCCATCGGTCCACTTCCGGATCCGTCTCGCGGGTGTACACGCCAGGTCCTGCGAAGTATCGAGCCCGCCGTCACCGCCCCGGGCAGGCCGCTGCGCATCGAATGATCTTCGGCTGCCGACATTCTGGCTCGCCTGCCGGCGCTTCGCGCTCGATCGCGCACCTCCACGACATGCAGCCTGCCCGACGCAGCGGCCGCTTATCCCGCGATTTCCACCGATTCTCACACCAAAGCATTCATCCACACGATTTGAGAGAGCAGCTTTCATGACCAGCCGTTTGAACACGAATGCGAGGCCGATCCTCAACGCAACCGATCGCGCCATGGAGCCCGCTCATTCAGGCATGACCAGCGCTACACCCAAGCGCGAAATCGCTTTTATCGATCCAGGCATCGATCACCTCCAAACCTTACTGAAAGGCATGCGGGCCGATGTCGAGCCGATCGTGCTCTCCAAGGACGAGCCTGCGATGCGACAGATCGCTGGCGCGCTAAAGGGCAGGGGGACTCTGGAAGCCATTCACGTCATCGCCCACGGAAGGCCCGGCGAAATCGCCTTCAGCTCCGGATCGCTGTCCCCTGAAACTCTTCCCGACCACATCGATGAGCTTGCCCTGATCGGGGCAGCTGTTGCCGATGGTGAGATTCGGCTGTGGTCTTGCCAAACCGCCCGGGGCACCCGCGGTCGGGCGCTCGTAGCCGCCATCGCGCAATGCACGCAAGCTGACGTACGAGGCTCAAGCAATCTCGTCGGATCCTCTGAAGGAGGCGGAAGCTGGACTCTCGACACAACTGCAGTCGCTCCCATCACAAGCGAAGGCATGGTCAGCTACCAGGGCATTATGGATACCAGCACCGGCACGACGGTCGACAACCTCAATGTGCTTGATGCGATCAAGACCAATGACACCAGCGGCATCGAGTACATCTACTGGGCCGATATCAGCACATTCCTCACGACGAGCACCAATGCGACCCAAACTGTTACGATTCAACAGGCGTTCGAGGCGGGCCAGCTCCTGCTCACGTTCCAGGTCGGTTCGTCGTTTTACACCATCGGCTATAACAGCACTGCCTCCGTCTACTATCAGAGCGGGCTTCCGGCGGGGTTCTTTCTTGAGCAGACCGACCAGTACGGAACGCCCGTTAGTCAACTCGACCCGATTACCGGTCAGACGGTCACGGGATCCGCGCAGCCGTTGCTTGAGGGCTTCACCGGCTCACTTGCTGACTTCGTGACGCAGGTCAACAATGTGAAGGTGAACAACGTCTCGCTGTTCACCGGCACCACGCAGTTGATCACCGATACGATTGATGGCAGCGCCGGTAAAGATAATATTCAGGGCATCGCAAGCAACGCCGCCATTCACAATATCATCCAGGGTGGGAGCGGTGCAGACGTTCTCACCGGCGGAATCGGTTCTGATTATTTCGTCTTTGCAAAAGCCACCGACTCGCCCGTCGCGGGGCAGCTGAATTCAAGCGGACAGCTCGCTCAAACCTGGGACCAGATCACTAATTTCCAGGTTGGCACCGACAAAATCGATTTCAGCCAGCTGATCAACGACCAGTCGGTCTCGAGCGCGGGAGGCGTGACCGCGTTCGCGGCTGGGCTTGCGGAATTCCGCTGGTTCGGCGCGCAGCCGGCGAACACATCCTCGATGGGATCGAGCAATGGCTACGGCGTTTGGTACACCCCCGACGGATCTGGTGGGGTCTATGTCTATGCTGATACCAACGGGGACGGCGCCGCCGATCTGAAATTCCAAGTCTCAGGGGTCACGGCGCTCAATCCAAGCGACTTCATTGCAGTCGACCCGCCCAGCGCGTTCACGGTCCACATTAATCCAATCGAGTCGGCCCAATCGAATCCCTGGCTCATCAATCTCGCCGATGCAAATGCTGGGGTCACCGTTACGGGGACGGCGGCTCACTTCACGTCCAGCGCTCAGCTCATCGTTACGCTGAACGGTCACGACTACACCGCCACTGTCGCGACCAACGGCACCTGGTCCGTTGTCATTCCAACGGGAGATCTGGCGCACGCCTCCCTGTCAGACGGCACATATACTCTTACCGCCGCAGTGAAGGTTGGTAGCTCGATCGCCGCTTCAGATTCCCATTCGGTGAGCGTCGATGAGACGCCGCCGAGCGAGACCATCAGCTCGACCATCGGGACCGACACCGGGCTGACCACGACGATCAGCAGCGGTGGTCTGACCAAGGACAACACGCTGGCGCTGTCGGGCACGGTGAGCGACACCAATGGTGTGGCCTCGGTGCACATCTTTGACGGCAGCACGGACCTGGGTGCCGCGTCGATCAGTGGCAACACCTGGACGTTCACGACCAGCGCACTTTCGGACGGGCCGCACAGCTTTACAGCGAAGGCGGTGGACGTCGCCGGGAACAGCACCACGACGGGACCGGTGACCGCAACCGTCGACACCACGACGCCGGCGGCGACCGTGGCGCTGACCCACGACACCGCGGGCGCCGGCACCGCCGGCACCACCAGCGACCTGCTGACCAGCGATGCCTCGCTGACGGTTTCCGGCCAGGAGAGCGGGGCGGCCACCACCTATTCGGTCGACGGCGGCGGCTTCAGCTCGAGCTACGATCCGACCAGCCTGCTGGACGGCAGCCACACGGTCGTGGTGCGCTCGACCGACCAGGCCGGCAACACCGCCGACAAGTCGATCACCTTCACGCTCGACACCACGACGCCGGCGGCGACCGTGGCGCTGACCCACGACACCGCGGGCGCCGGCACCGCCGGCACCACCAGCGACCTGCTGACCAGCGATGCCTCGCTGACGGTTTCCGGCCAGGAGAGCGGGGCGGCCACCACCTATTCGGTCGACGGCGGCGGCTTCAGCTCGAGCTACGATCCGACCAGCCTGCTGGACGGCAGCCACACGGTCGTGGTGCGCTCGACCGACCAGGCCGGCAACACCGCCGACAAGTCGATCACCTTCACGCTCGACACCACGACGCCGGCGGCGACCGTGGCGCTGACCCACGACACCGCGGGCGCCGGCACCGCCGGCACCACCAGCGACCTGCTGACCAGCGATGCCTCGCTGACGGTTTCCGGCCAGGAGAGCGGGGCGGCCACCACCTATTCGGTCGACGGCGGCGGCTTCAGCTCGAGCTACGATCCGACCAGCCTGCTGGACGGCAGCCACACGGTCGTGGTGCGCTCGACCGACCAGGCCGGCAACACCGCCGACAAGTCGATCACCTTCACGCTCGACACCACGACGCCGGCGGCGACCGTGGCGCTGACCCACGACACCGCGGGCGCCGGCACCGCCGGCACCACCAGCGACCTGCTGACCAGCGATGCCTCGCTGACGGTTTCCGGCCAGGAGAGCGGGGCGGCCACCACCTATTCGGTCGACGGCGGCGGCTTCAGCTCGAGCTACGATCCGACCAGCCTGCTGGACGGCAGCCACACGGTCGTGGTGCGCTCGACCGACCAGGCCGGCAACACCGCCGACAAGTCGATCACCTTCACGCTCGACACCACGACGCCGGCGGCGACCGTGGCGCTGACCCACGACACCGCGGGCGCCGGCACCGCCGGCACCACCAGCGACCTGCTGACCAGCGATGCCTCGCTGACGGTTTCCGGCCAGGAGAGCGGGGCGGCCACCACCTATTCGGTCGACGGCGGCGGCTTCAGCTCGAGCTACGATCCGACCAGCCTGCTGGACGGCAGCCACACGGTCGTGGTGCGCTCGACCGACCAGGCCGGCAACACCGCCGACAAGTCGATCACCTTCACGCTCGACACCACGACGCCGGCGGCGACCGTGGCGCTGACCCACGACACCGCGGGCGCCGGCACCGCCGGCACCACCAGCGACCTGCTGACCAGCGATGCCTCGCTGACGGTTTCCGGCCAGGAGAGCGGGGCGGCCACCACCTATTCGGTCGACGGCGGCGGCTTCAGCTCGAGCTACGATCCGACCAGCCTGCTGGACGGCAGCCACACGGTCGTGGTGCGCTCGACCGACCAGGCCGGCAACACCGCCGACAAGTCGATCACCTTCACGCTCGACACCACGACGCCGGCGGCGACCGTGGCGCTGACCCACGACACCGCGGGCGCCGGCACCGCCGGCACCACCAGCGACCTGCTGACCAGCGATGCCTCGCTGACGGTTTCCGGCCAGGAGAGCGGGGCGGCCACCACCTATTCGGTCGACGGCGGCGGCTTCAGCTCGAGCTACGATCCGACCAGCCTGCTGGACGGCAGCCACACGGTCGTGGTGCGCTCGACCGACCAGGCCGGCAACACCGCCGACAAGTCGATCACCTTCACGCTCGACACCACGACGCCGGCGGCGACCGTGGCGCTGACCCACGACACCGCGGGCGCCGGCACCGCCGGCACCACCAGCGACCTGCTGACCAGCGATGCCTCGCTGACGGTTTCCGGCCAGGAGAGCGGGGCGGCCACCACCTATTCGGTCGACGGCGGCGGCTTCAGCTCGAGCTACGATCCGACCAGCCTGCTGGACGGCAGCCACACGGTCGTGGTGCGCTCGACCGACCAGGCCGGCAACACCGCCGACAAGTCGATCACCTTCACGCTCGACACCACGACGCCGGCGGCGACCGTGGCGCTGACCCACGACACCGCGGGCGCCGGCACCGCCGGCACCACCAGCGACCTGCTGACCAGCGATGCCTCGCTGACGGTTTCCGGCCAGGAGAGCGGGGCGGCCACCACCTATTCGGTCGACGGCGGCGGCTTCAGCTCGAGCTACGATCCGACCAGCCTGCTGGACGGCAGCCACACGGTCGTGGTGCGCTCGACCGACCAGGCCGGCAACACCGCCGACAAGTCGATCACCTTCACGCTCGACACCACGACGCCGGCGGCGACCGTGGCGCTGACCCACGACACCGCGGGCGCCGGCACCGCCGGCACCACCAGCGACCTGCTGACCAGCGATGCCTCGCTGACGGTTTCCGGCCAGGAGAGCGGGGCGGCCACCACCTATTCGGTCGACGGCGGCGGCTTCAGCTCGAGCTACGATCCGACCAGCCTGCTGGACGGCAGCCACACGGTCGTGGTGCGCTCGACCGACCAGGCCGGCAACACCGCCGACAAGTCGATCACCTTCACGCTCGACACCACGACGCCGGCGGCGACCGTGGCGCTGACCCACGACACCGCGGGCGCCGGCACCGCCGGCACCACCAGCGACCTGCTGACCAGCGATGCCTCGCTGACGGTTTCCGGCCAGGAGAGCGGGGCGGCCACCACCTATTCGGTCGACGGCGGCGGCTTCAGCTCGAGCTACGATCCGACCAGCCTGCTGGACGGCAGCCACACGGTCGTGGTGCGCTCGACCGACCAGGCCGGCAACACCGCCGACAAGTCGATCACCTTCACGCTCGACACCACGACGCCGGCGGCGACCGTGGCGCTGACCCACGACACCGCGGGCGCCGGCACCGCCGGCACCACCAGCGACCTGCTGACCAGCGATGCCTCGCTGACGGTTTCCGGCCAGGAGAGCGGGGCGGCCACCACCTATTCGGTCGACGGCGGCGGCTTCAGCTCGAGCTACGATCCGACCAGCCTGCTGGACGGCAGCCACACGGTCGTGGTGCGCTCGACCGACCAGGCCGGCAACACCGCCGACAAGTCGATCACCTTCACGCTCGACACCACGACGCCGGCGGCGACCGTGGCGCTGACCCACGACACCGCGGGCGCCGGCACCGCCGGCACCACCAGCGACCTGCTGACCAGCGATGCCTCGCTGACGGTTTCCGGCCAGGAGAGCGGGGCGGCCACCACCTATTCGGTCGACGGCGGCGGCTTCAGCTCGAGCTACGATCCGACCAGCCTGCTGGACGGCAGCCACACGGTCGTGGTGCGCTCGACCGACCAGGCCGGCAACACCGCCGACAAGTCGATCACCTTCACGCTCGACACCACGACGCCGGCGGCGACCGTGGCGCTGACCCACGACACCGCGGGCGCCGGCACCGCCGGCACCACCAGCGACCTGCTGACCAGCGATGCCTCGCTGACGGTTTCCGGCCAGGAGAGCGGGGCGGCCACCACCTATTCGGTCGACGGCGGCGGCTTCAGCTCGAGCTACGATCCGACCAGCCTGCTGGACGGCAGCCACACGGTCGTGGTGCGCTCGACCGACCAGGCCGGCAACACCGCCGACAAGTCGATCACCTTCACGCTCGACACCACGACGCCGGCGGCGACCGTGGCGCTGACCCACGACACCGCGGGCGCCGGCACCGCCGGCACCACCAGCGACCTGCTGACCAGCGATGCCTCGCTGACGGTTTCCGGCCAGGAGAGCGGGGCGGCCACCACCTATTCGGTCGACGGCGGCGGCTTCAGCTCGAGCTACGATCCGACCAGCCTGCTGGACGGCAGCCACACGGTCGTGGTGCGCTCGACCGACCAGGCCGGCAACACCGCCGACAAGTCGATCACCTTCACGCTCGACACCACGACGCCGGCGGCGACCGTGGCGCTGACCCACGACACCGCGGGCGCCGGCACCGCCGGCACCACCAGCGACCTGCTGACCAGCGATGCCTCGCTGACGGTTTCCGGCCAGGAGAGCGGGGCGGCCACCACCTATTCGGTCGACGGCGGCGGCTTCAGCTCGAGCTACGATCCGACCAGCCTGCTGGACGGCAGCCACACGGTCGTGGTGCGCTCGACCGACCAGGCCGGCAACACCGCCGACAAGTCGATCACCTTCACGCTCGACACCACGACGCCGGCGGCGACCGTGGCGCTGACCCACGACACCGCGGGCGCCGGCACCGCCGGCACCACCAGCGACCTGCTGACCAGCGATGCCTCGCTGACGGTTTCCGGCCAGGAGAGCGGGGCGGCCACCACCTATTCGGTCGACGGCGGCGGCTTCAGCTCGAGCTACGATCCGACCAGCCTGCTGGACGGCAGCCACACGGTCGTGGTGCGCTCGACCGACCAGGCCGGCAACACCGCCGACAAGTCGATCACCTTCACGCTCGACACCACGACGCCGGCCGGCGGCACGCCGGACCTAACCGCGGCCTCCGACTCGGGAGCGTCGTCGATTGATAACGTCACCAACGTAACGGCGCCGAGCTTCACGGTGGCGCTGAACCTGACGGTTGCGGTTGGCGACACGGTCGAGCTGCTGCTGGGCGGCTCCTCGTTCGCTCATCCGGTGACGCACACCATCACCTCGACCGACGTCAGTGCCGGCAGCGTGACCCTGACGGTCGCGAGTGGAGACCTTGGCGCGGACGGCAGCAAGTTGATCTCGGCCAAGTTCACCGATCCGGCCGGCAACACCTCTACCACATCAGCACTGGCGATCGCAGTCGACACCGCGGCGGCGGCGCCGTCGGCGCCCGACATGACGGCGGCGACGGATTCGGGCTCCTCGAGCACCGACAACATCACCAACAACACCACGCCGGTGTTCACCGGCAGCGGTGCCGAGGTTGGAGCGACGGTCACGCTTTATGACACCGACGGCACCACGGTGCTGGGCACCGGCGTGGCGGACGGTTCGGGCAACTGGTCGATCACCAGCTCGACGCTATCGAGCGGCAGCCACACCCTGACCGCCAAAGAGACCGACATCGCCGGCAATACCAGCGCGGCCTCGGCCAGCCTGGCGGTGACGATTGACACCGCGGCGGCGGCGCCGTCGGCGCCCGACATGACGGCGGCGACGGATTCGGGTTCCTCGAGCACCGACAACATCACCAACAACACCACGCCGGTGTTCACCGGCAGCGGTGCTGAGGTTGGAGCGACGGTCACGCTTTATGACACCGACGGCACCACGGTGCTGGGCACCGGCGTGGCGGACGGTTCGGGCAACTGGTCGATCACCAGCTCGACGCTATCGAGCGGCAGCCACACCCTGACCGCCAAAGAGACCGACATCGCCGGCAATACCAGCGCGGCCTCGGCCAGCCTGGCGGTGACGATTGACACCACGGCGCCGGCGCTGACGACGGTGGCGTTGCATACGCCGTCGACGAGCTCCACCAATGCGGACAGCCTGGTGTTCCGCGTGACGTTCAGTGAGGCGGTGACCAACGTCGATACGGCAGACTTCGTCGTGACCGGTACGACAGCGACGGCGACCAACGTCTCGTTGGTCAGTGCCGGCGTGTACGACGTCACCGTCTCCGGTGGTGACCTGGCTAGCCTCAATGGCACGGTCAGCCTCGCATTGAAGTCGGCGGGCGGTGGCGCCACAATTAACGATCTCGCCGGCAATGCGCTGACCAACTTTGCGACGACCGGCAGCTCGGCCAGCTATACGGAAGATAACACGGCGGATGCCGCGCCGACGCTCAGTTTATCTTCAGTGTCCAGTAGCACGAGTTCGAACGACTTTACCGCTATCACGCTGACTGTGGCTGGGTTCGACACTGATATTGCATCTGCAACGATCACACTGACCGATCAACATGGCGACACGGCCACCCATACGCTCACGGCTGGGGAGCTTTCCACGGCGGCCACGACTGGCTCGGTGGCAATATCCAGTTGGAGTGCTGGCCTTACAACTCTCCATAAGAACGACATCATCAGTGCTGCAATTCAAGTGAACGATACCGTAGGCAATACGGCCAACCATACCGGAACATTCAATAAAAATGGTATCCTGACTGCTCCAGCAGGAACAGCAGGTGAGCCAATTAATCTGGCGCTTACCGATCCCCCCGACCACCTTGGCACAATCGCAGTCACGGTCTCAGGTGTTCCAGCGAGCTGGACCTTGAGCGAGGGTACCAACAACGGCGACGGCACCTGGACGGTTCAGACCCACAATATTGCCGCGCTGTCGATCACCACGCCCAATGATTACGCCGGTGCGCTGGTGCTCAATGTGGTAGAGACCTGGACCAATGCCGATGGCAGCACCGGAAGCGCTACCATTGTCGACAACGTGGAGGCGTATGCCAAAGGGTCACCCATCTTCGCGTGGTCAGGCGACGATAACTTGTCCGCTTCGAGCGCGAACGACCTCCTGGTGTTCTCGCAGCCGATCGGTCACGACGTGGTCTACAGCTTCGACGCGATGCACGATACGATCGACCTTATCGGATACGCCGGCTTCACGACGCTTGCCGACATCCAGGCGCATACGGTCAACGACGCCGCCGGCAACGCCGTCATCACGCTGGGAGACGGTCAATCGATCACCCTGCAAGGTGTCGATGCTGCCTCGCTCTCGGCCAATGACTTCGTGTTCGATCAAACTCCGGTCACCGACATTTCGGTCACCATGACGATCGATGATGGCTCCATGCTGCCGCTCAGCGGCATCATCCACAACGCCGGCACGATCGAGTTGCAGGCGTCCGGCGACGACACGCTGCTGCAACTGATCCAGACCGGCATCACGCTCAATGGCGGCGGCCAGGTGGTCCTGTCGGACGATGATCACAACATCATCGCCGGCACGGCGCCGAACGTCACGCTCGACAACGTCGACAACGTGATCTCCGGCGCTGGCCAGCTGGGGGAGGGCAGCCTGACGCTGAGCAACGAGGGCACCATCGATGCCACCGGTACCCATGCCCTGGTGATCGACACCGGTATCAACGTGATCGCGAACGCAGGCACTCTCGAGGCCACCGGCAGCGGCGGTCTTCTGATCGACAGCGCGATCGCGAATTCGGGCTTGTTGTGGGCGAACGGCGGCACGGTGACGGCGCTGGGTGAGGTCAGCGGTTCGGGCACGGCCGAGATCAGCGGGACCGGAACAATGGAGTTCGGAGCGGCGTCGGCTGCCAACGTCACGTTTGACGCAAACGCCACGGGTCACCTGATCCTGGACGATGCCTTCCATTTCACCGGCACGGTCAGTGGCTTGACGGCCAACGACGACATCGATCTCAAGGGTATCGGTTTCGGTGCAGAGACCACGGTGAGCTTCACGGGAAACCAAGCGGGGACCGGCGGCACCCTGACGGTGTCGGATGGTGTTCACACCGCGAACCTCGTCCTGCTTGGCCAGTATGATCCGACGGGCTTCAACGAAAAGGCGGACGCAACGAACGGCACGGTGGTCAGCTATGATCCGCACCACATCGCGTGAGCGACGCCACTGGCGTCTGCCTGGAGCATACCGGGCGTCCCCACCCGAACTGTGATTTGCCGCTATGTGCGATGCGGCAAATCACAGCCGGCTCGACCAAGCCGCGGGGAGCTTCCCGCGCGATCAGGTCGTGACATTGACGCCGGCAGAGGAGGTGCTGCGAACCTATTGCAAGCCGCCATCCCTGTATTTTGGGAAGGCGAAAATCCCGCAGGTTTACCGTCCCTGCGGTTTTGACCCGTCGACGGCTTTCCGTCGGGCGACCGGCTATGCTAATAAATTCAGATCGATTGATTTATTTGCAGCTTTCATCGCTGATTTCATTGACGGTCGACATTGTAGGGGGCGGCTTTTCCGCCAGGCAACTAGGTGATTGTTCCGCGTAAACCCCCGGACGAACTCCGGCAATTGCTGCAGGCCTGCAAGGGCTATTTCGCCACGGCTGCAATGTTCAGCCTTGCCATGAACCTGCTCTACTTGGCCGGCCCGCTCTACATGCTGCAGGTTTATGATCGCGTGATCTCGAGTGCCAGCGAGATCACACTGCTCATGCTCACCATGGCCCTGTTGCTGGGTTACGGAGCACTTGCAGGTCTCGACGCTATACGCGCGCGCGTACTCACGCGCGCCAGTGTTCGCCTGGACCATCAAATCGCACCGCGCGTGATGACCGCCGTTATCGATCGCTCGCTGAGAAGCGGCAGCATGCGTAGCCAGCTGCTGCGCGATTTCGACGCCTTCCGCCAATTCATCACCGGCGCTGGAATTCACGCTGTTTTCGATCTGCCCTGGGCGCCCATCTACATCCTGGTCATTTTCGCATTGCATCCGTTCCTGGGCGCCTTTGCCCTGGCTTGTTGCATCATTCTGATCCTGATGGCCCTTCTCAATGAATGGGCGGTCAGGGCGCCGCTCTCCGAGGCCAACGAGGCGGCGAGCCGGAGCTACAGTTTCACCGAGATGAGCCTGCGCAATACCGAAGTGGTACGCGCCATGGGGATGACTGCCGGTCTGTTGCGACGCTGGAGCCGCGACCGCATTCGGATGATCGAGCGGCAGGTCACCGCCAGCGAGCGTGCGGCCACCATGCAGAGCATGATCCGCTTCTTGCGGCTCTCCATGCAATCCTTGATCCTGGGACTTGGCGCCTATCTCGTGATCGAACGTCTCACCACCGCCGGTGCGATGTTTGCGGCGAGCATCCTGCTCGGGCGTGCGCTCCAGCCCATCGAGCAGATCGTCGGGTCTTGGCGCGGCCTCGTCTCAGCTCGCGGTGCCTTCTTGCGGCTGCGCGAGTTGTTGGCCACTAATCCACCGCGTGAAGCTGGGCTGACTCTACCGCGCCCGGAGGGACAGCTTTCCATTGAAGGCCTGTCGTTCGCGGCGCCGGGGACTTCAAAAGCCATTCTGCGCGGGATCAACTTCCGGATTGAACCGGGAGAAGTGCTAGGCATCATCGGACCGTCCGGCGCCGGAAAATCCACGCTAGCTCGCCATCTCGTAGGTGTGCAGGCGCCTTCGGCAGGCGCGGCCCGCTTGGACGGTGCCGATATTTCGACCTGGATCAGGTCGTCATTGGGTCAGCACCTAGGCTACCTTCCGCAGGACATCGAGCTGTTCGCCGATAGCGTCGCCGCGAACATCTGCCGGTTCAACGATGGCGACGACGGTGCGATTATCGCTGCAGCAAAAATGGCCGGCCTGCATGAAATGATCGTGCGGCTGCCTGAGGGCTACGACACTCAGGTCGGGGAGGGCGGTGTAATTCTCTCCGGCGGCTATCGCCAGCGCATTGGTCTGGCCCGGGCGGTCTACGGCAATCCGAGCCTGGTTGTGCTTGATGAGCCGAGCTCGAACCTCGATTCAGAGGGTGACGCGGCGCTCGCCCATTGCATCCTCCAGCTGAAGCAACGTGGAACCACAGTCGTGCTGATCTCGCACCGGCCCGCCACAATTGGCGTTTGCGACAGGATCCTGGTGCTGCGTGAAGGTGTCGCCGAGATGTTCGGCCCGC
This sequence comes from Bradyrhizobium sp. ISRA436, assembly GCF_029910015.1. NCBI lineage: Bacteria > Pseudomonadati > Pseudomonadota > Alphaproteobacteria > Hyphomicrobiales > Nitrobacteraceae > Bradyrhizobium > Bradyrhizobium sp. ISRA436. Next base: position 6,570,612 of record NZ_CP094519.1, on the reverse strand, counting down.
GGAATGAAATCCTGTCGCGCTTGACGCGACCAGTGCCGGTCTCGCCCGTTCAGGCCGCGGCGAGTTAGGGGGCGTCGCATGGCCCTGTTGGATGCCGTAAGCAGCACAAGGACGCCGGCTTCGGGTGCGCCCCGCCAAAACAGCGGCCCGAACGACTCGATCCGACGGATTGCGCTGGTGGGATGGCTGATCATCGCCCTGTTCTTCGGCGGGATTGGGACTTGGGCAGTGACGGCTCCGCTCAACGGCGCCGTGGTCGCGAATGCCGTGATCAAGGTCGACGGCAACCGCAAGAGCGTCCAGCATCTCGACGGCGGCATTGTCAAGGAATTGCATGTCAGGGAAGGCGAGCGCGTGCGCGCCGGTGACCTCCTGATCGTGCTCGACGAGACCCAGGCCCGCGCCGAATATGAAGTGCTGACGCAAGAATACGCCGTTCTGCGGGCAACTGAAATCCGGCTCCTGACCGAACTCGAGCATGGCTCCGAGCTCGTGATGCCGCCGGATCTTAAAGCACGCGCTGACGATCCTTACTTCAAGAGCGTCTGGACCGGACAGCTCAATCAGTTCCAGAGCCGTCGGATTTCGCTGGAAGGGCAGAGAAGCGTGGTCCGTGAGAAGATCAACCAACTCGTCTCACAGATCGTGGGGGCGGAGGCGCAGGTCAAATCGTTTACCGACCAGATCAACTCCATTCACAAGGAAGCCAATGATATTGCGCCCCTGGTCGAACGGGGTTTGATCGCGCGACCGCGAATTCTGCAATTGGAGAGAACGGCCTACGGCCTTGAAGGCCAGATCGCGGATACAAAGGCGAACATCGCCAAGGCGCGGCAAGCGATCGCCGAACAGGAGCAGCAGATCGCGCAGCTCGACAACGATCGGATGACCGACGTCACCAAGGATCTGCGCGACACGCAAGCCAAGCTTTTGGAGGTAATTCCCAAGGCGCTGAGCGCCAAGGCGGTTTTAGGCCGCATGGAGATCCGGGCGCCTTATACGGGACGGGTCGTCGGTTTGAGCGTATTCTCGGTTGGCGGAGTCATCCAGCGCGGAGACAAGATCCTAGACATCGTTCCGGATGAGGATTCGTTGACGATTGAAGCGCAGGTCGGTGTCGAGGACATCAGCGATGTGCATCCGGATATGCGCGCAGAGGTTCACCTCACCGCTTATAAGCAGCGCATCGTTCCGATCATTCATGGCGACGTGATTCAAGTCTCGGCCGACCGTTTGACTGACCCGAAAACCAACGCGCCCTATTATACCGCCTTCGTGCGGATCGACCGGAACGAGCTGGCGGCCATGCCGAATATTCGGCTGTATCCCGGCATGCCTGCAACAGTGATGATCCCGACCGTGCAGCGCACTGCATTTGAATACATCGTTGGGCCGCTTGTGATGTCGTTCAACCAATCGTTCCGGCAGAAATGACACGCCATCGTGCGGCCCTTGATGTACGTCGCCGCCGTGCTTTTGCGAAGTTGTGCAATCAAGACACCCAGGGTCTGCAATCCCAGCTTCAGCACGATCGCCAAGTGCGTGCGCGGCGGGTGCAGCGGCGCGCACGACACTAGTGCAGTCCATGCGCACGAACCGATCTATTATAAGAAACAAGAGGAGGGAGAGAGGGCGCGAGCCGCGCGGCAGTGACGGTGCTGTCATATCTTCGCCTCAGACCGGCGCGCCTCAGGCCCGAGGCTTCCGATCCGCGCGCACGGAAGCGGGCGATGTCGAGTGATCGGGAAAGGAGAAGTTGGCCAGGTTGAGATCAGGCAGCTGTCCTAATGCACTGGTCTCGCGGGAAGCCGATGGGCTTTTCCTGCGAAATTGTTGCTAACGGAGCTGCTAATGGTTGTGCCAGCCGCGCCGTCATCTCGCGCCACATCGGAGTCCGCAGGGTCCGCTGGTCGAGGGGTGGCGGCAGCGCTACATCTTGAGGCAGTCGCGGATTTTGAGCCCGAGTAGCGCGACAGAGTTTACCGCCCTTTGCAAGTCGGCGTCGGCCGTTGCGGCGGTGCCGGATGATCCTTCTTGTATTGAGCGAGGATCGGCTCGAGGGTCTGCTTTGGCCAAAATTTCGGAACGCGGATTTCTTTCAAACAGGCAGCGTTCCAATATAATCCGACGCCCGACGGCGACCGGCCGGCCGCAACCGCCTGCGCGACGGCGTCGACGTCGGCGGCGTCAGGATAGACGTACAGCGTCGTCGGATTGTCCTTCACCATCGCGATGATTTGCGCTGCGTCCGATGGCGACCAACTGGTGCAGCCGTTGCTGCGGCCGCCCGCGTAATCAACCAGCGTTCCGAACGGAACGTAACCGTCGTGGTTTGCGTACGGACTGCGTGGATCTTTTCGAAGACAGACGTTCCTCAACAACTCTGCCGGATGCCCGCCGATCTCGCGCTGTCGGGCGTTTGCGGTCTCGCCTTCGCCGTCAAACTGAACGAACGAGCGCATCAGAACCGCGTCTTGTTTCGCCGAGATGCGGTAGTAGCCTTTGAAGGACGTCTTCGTCTCGCCGGTCACATAGGCCCCGCCGGCCGTCAGTTCTGAATCCAACGCATTGCCGAAGTTCTTCGCGCACCGTCTTCCGTTGGCGAAATCCGCGATGCCCTTTAAATCGCGACCGCCGCCGTGACCGGCCGAAATCGCACGAAACGATCGGTCGGATTCGCAGATAACGTAGAACCGGCGCCCCAATTTGCCGTCGCTAAAATCGTTGGGACGCGTCGCGTCCATCGCGAAGTAGCAGGTATTTTTGACCGTGCCTTCGCTCACCTTTCGTAGGTAAAGTGCCCGGGCCCTCTGCAACACCACTGGCGCGATTTGATCTTCGCCTTCGCCGACATGGGCCCTCATCCAGACCGGAATGCCGGATGATTGCTGCGCGGCAAAAGACCATGGCGACGCCAGCAAGACGATGACGAAGAGGCTGAAGATATTCATGATCAGAAGGACGGATCTTGACCGCACGAGATCAATTCTCCTGTCGATGCGTTTTGCATGCTAGTTCAAGCGTCGCGGCGTGTTCAAGCGCACAGACCTTCTTTGTCGACGACGACGTCCGCCGCAAGACCAAGCTTGACGCTATCGTCACAGTCGCGGACGCCAAGCACCTGCTTGACCAGATCGACCGGACCCCTGAAGCGCAGGAGCAGTTGGTGTTCGCCGACGTCGTTCTCGTCAACAAAGTCGATCTTGTCGACGAGAAGAGTCTCGTGACGATCGAGCGCCGCATCCGCAAGATCAATCCTTACGCGGCGATCCATCGAACCGAACGCTGCAGCCTCCCTTTCGACCAGGTGCTAGGGCGGGACGCCTTCAATCTTGACCGCATTCTCGAGGTTGAGCCGGGCTTCCTCACCGAGGAGCACGATCACGAGCACGACGACACTGTTGCCAGCCTGTCGCTGATCGCCGACCGCCCGATGAATCAAGCGACATTCATCCCGTGGATCAACAATGTCGCTCAACGCTTCGGCACCGATATCCTGCGCATGAAGGTAATCATTGCATTAGCGAACGACGACCGGCGATTTGTCGTTCAGGGCGTCCACATGCTGATCGAAGGTGGCAGCCAGCGTGCGTGGAAGAAGGACGAGGCGCGCCAGACCCGGCCCGTTTTCATCGGACGCGATCTGCCCACGGACGTGCTCAAGCAAGACTTTGAGGCTTGCTGCGCCTAAGGGGAGTGCAGATGGGAGAGATCGTAGGATTTGTTTCGAAATCCGAACTCGATCGGGCGCGTCTGATCCGGGAGGCCCGCGCGATCTACGACAGCATATTTCCGCCGGTCGATGCGGCCGGCGAGTGGCGGGACGCTCGCGTTACGGAAGGGAGGCAAAAGGGCGGAACGAGCCCACTCCATCGAAAAGAAACGGCCGGATGACGGAAATGACCGCATCCGGGAATTCCTCATGGAGAGACAGTTTGCCCTTCTCCAGCCGCTCCAGCCGAACATGCGGCAAAGTCGCCAGCGCTTCGATTTCGCCGCGCGAGCGCGCTGGGGTCTCGTGCCCATAGACCACCAGTGTCGGTTTGTCCGCCTTCCGCACCAGGTCGAGAAAGTCCTCGCGGCTGGCGACCCGATCGAGGTATCCGGTCACAAACCGCACCGAAGCGTGGCGTGCTCCCTTTGCCTGTGTTACCGCAAGCTTGGCGGCGAGGCGGTCGCCAGAGAGCCAGTGCGCCTCGCTATAGACGTGCTCGCGCGCCATGCTCGTCACCACAAAACGACTGACATTGATCCGATAGAGCAACTGGCCGATCAGCGGCCAATCGATCGCCGCTCGCACGCGGGCGAACCAGGGGCGATAGCCCATCATCGTGGGGAGGGGCCCTCGCCAGGTCGGCGCGAGCAGCACGAGGCGGTCGACCGCGTCGCGGTGGCGCGCCGCATGATGCAGCGCATAGGTCGCCGCATGTCCGGCGGCGACAATCATGCGTGTCGTCGGCGACATCTGGCTCAAGAACCAGTCCAGGAATGTCGAAAGCATCTCGGGCGACCAGTCGGCGCGCGGGCGCGGCAGGTCGCCGAATCCAGGCCAGTCGACGGTTGTCGCACGACAGTCGGATGCCAGTCGCTCGAGCAGCGGATACATCTCGGCTCGCGTCGAAATCGAGCTGAGTGCAGGCAGCAGGATCACGTCCGGACCGTTTCCCGCGCTCGCCATTCCGATCGAGAGCGCCCGGCCTTCCCACCGATACTCGATTGTGCGCTCAATAATCATGTTCAACTGCCCTTGTGTATCGACGTCGTGCCGTGGCGCTTCGCTTTGATGGCGCTCCTGCCGGCAGCACGCCATGGCGCTGCTTTGTCGATGGCAAGGACAATTATAGCCTATGGATCGCCATATTCTTTTGGTCCCTAGTCGCGTCAGAAGGGGAACAGGGCGTTGACGAAGTTCATGCCTGCACGGGTTTTCGTGCAGCGCTGCGGAGCCAGTCTTGCGCTTGTGGCGCTCACGCTGCAGCTTGTGCTGTCATTCGCCCACGTCCACAAGGATGATTTCGCTTTCTCCGGGCGCGCTCGCCTCGACGTCGCGAGCGTCGGGCAAGCCCGGCCGCAACGGCAGACCGCCGAACGGCATCCGTCGCGGCTGGCCGATGACGACGAACACTGCACGATCTGCTTCTCGAGCTTCCTGTTGGCGAATTCGTCGATACCGCATGCGCCGGCAAAGCTGCCCTTGCTCCAATGGGACAACCTCGATCGTTCGCCCAACCCCGTTCCGGATATCGCAATTCAGCCGCGCCGCGTGGCCTTCCTGTCGCGCGCGCCGCCTGGCAAAATAGTCATGATAAAACGGCTCTATCCCTCCTTCTGCGCGATGCTCCTGCTCGCGTTATCCGTCCACCGCGGGCAGGCGCATCCCCACGTCTGGGTCGCCTTCCACAGCGAAGTGCTTTATGCGGCGGATGGCACCATGACGGGCATTCGCCACGCCTGGACCTTCGACGACATGTTTTCCGCTTATGCGCTTCAGGGTATCCCCCATGCCAAGAAGGGCCAATACACGCGCGAGGAACTGGCGTCGCTCGCGCAGACCAACGTCGATTCACTGAAGGAGTATGCTACCTGTGCGCGCGCCGACGGCAAGAAGCTGAAATTTTCGGATCCGGTCGACTACTGGCTCGAATACAAGAACGCCGCCCTCACCCTGCATTTCACCCTGCCGTTGAAGGCGGCGGCCCCGGCGAAGGCGACGCAAATCGAGATCTACGATCCCTCCATCTTCGTGGATTTCGAGTTCGCCAAGGACAAGCCGGTGTCCTTGAGCGGGGCACCGCAGTGCCTGCTCACCTACGATCTGCCGCATCAGCCGACACCGGCCGAGCAGGCGCGGCTCAGTCAACTCGATGCCGTGCCGCTCGATCCCTCCAGCACCTATGGCGAGACCTTTGCCAACAAGATCCTGGTGAAGTGCCCATGACCAGGTCGCGTGTTCTGATATCGGCAGGGCTGGTGGCGGTCGCGGCCCTCTGTGCCATCGATGCTGCGTCGGCGCGGGGCGCGCTACGACAATGATGGCAACGAGGGATTGAATGCCCGCCGACACAAAGGACAGAACAACACCACGGCGCCAGGTCTCTTCGTTGGCGACGAGATAGGAGGAGATCACGGCCTTGCCGTGGCCCGGCCCGACGGCATGGAAGACGCCGTAGACAAACGAGATGCCAAACAGGCTCCACATCGCCGCTCCATCCTGCTTGCTCGCTTTGATGAAGCCGGACAGCGAACGGTAAAAGGCCGCCTGCTCGGCGAAGATCCAGCCCATCAAGCCTGAGGCCAACGCAGCGGTTGCGGGATGAGGAGCGCCAAAGGGCGCCGCGATCAGCGCGCGGCAACTCGCGAGCCGTTTCGCGAGCGTGCGGGCCGGATTCGGCATACTCGCAATGAGAGCGATCGAGGTCGGCGCCACAGCCGTGATCGTTGCGTTCGGCGCCTTGTTGCTGGTCGGCTACATGGCGAGCGAGCAACTCTGGATGTTCACCGGGTAGGCCCGACACCATCGTCCCAATCGGATCCAGCTAAAGCGCGATGAGATTGGGTTGAATCGTCATCGCGCTTTAGCTCCTTGTTTGAGCATGATCTTTTCGGAAAACCGCTTCACACTTTTCCGGATCATGCTCTAGCTTCGGCAAGACGCTTGGACTTCGGTCGTGCGCAGTTTTAGCTATGCCGCCGTTTCGTCCCCAACGGCGAACGCACTTCGTCGCGCGCTTCAGACTCGACACGCATCCGTCGAACTCGCCAGACTTCGACAACGCAGTCGGCAAATATGGTTAGACCCAGCCGCCATCGACGATGTAGCTCTGGTTGGTGCAGACACCGCTGTCGTCGGCGGCGAAGAAGAGGACGACGCGAGCGATATCGTCCGGCATGAGCTTGCGCTTAAGGCATTGGCGCTGCATGAGTTCGGCCTCACCTTCAGGTGTCAACCACAGATCCTGCTGCCGCTGGGTCATGATCCATCCGGGCAGGATGGAATTGACCCGCACGTTGTTCGGCCCAAGATCGCGGGCGAGCGCGCGGGTTAGCCCCTGAATCGCCGACTTGGCGGTGGTGTAGCAGGGCATGTTGCCCTGGCCGATCACCCAGCTTACCGAGCCGATGTTGACGATCGAACCGCCTCCTGCCCGGGTCATGTCAGGCGCAACCGCCTGGGCGCTAAAGAACTGATGTTTCAGGTTGACGGCGATCCGCTCGTCCCAGAATTCCGGCGTGACGTCCTCGATCGTGTGACGGTCGTCGCGGGCCGCGTTATTGACCAGGATGGTGATCGGCCCGAGCGCCTCGCGGACGCCGGCGACCGCGCGTCTCAGGGCGCCGATGTCGCGCAGATCGGCGTGCTCGAAGTGCACGCTGGCATGCGCCGGCAGGCTGGCCAGCAGTTGCTTTGAGGCCTTCACATCGATGTCAATGAAACCGACCCGCGAGCCCTGGCCGACGAACTGGCGGACAATGGCCTCGCCGATACCGGAACCGCCGCCGGTCACGAGCACGGTCCGGTCCTTGAGGCTTGGATAGATGGCGCCCTGCATTGGCATCCTCTCGATTTTGGCGCCTGGAGGGCGTCGGTTGCCTTGCTGCGGCTCAAACACGGGGCCGCAGCTCCTGGTATTCACTGGGTCGTCTCCATGTGGCTTCGATCCACGACCCGCAGGGTCCGCCGCACCATGCCGTCGACAATTGCCGCCGACTCGCTTGGACGCACATATATCGCCGTGGACTTGAGCAGCCATGGCAACACTGCCTGATCGAGCCGCTCCTCATAGGCGCGGCGCATCATGTCAAATGCCTGCAGGCCGGGACCCGCCAGGATGACATGATGCGGGCGTAGCACCGATATCGTTGTGGCGACCGCCTCGGCAAGCGCGTGGCCTGCCTGCCGGAATAGGTGCTCGAGACGAGGGTCGCCGCCCAGTGCTCGCTCGCACAGCAGGGCCATCTGCGCCTCGGACGGCTGCTGCAACACCGCCGGCGGCCGGTCGAGAAAGGTGCGGGCGTCGCGGTAGAGAGCGTAGTCGGCGAGATAGGCCTCGATGCAACCGCGTTGACCGCGCCGGCATTGCGGACCGTTCGGCGCCAACTTGACATGGCCGATCTCACTGCCGGCGCCGGCACCCCAGCGCGCTTCACCGTCGACGACGATGCCCATCCCGACGCCGTGGCCGACCATGATCGTGGCCGAGAGGCCTTGTGCCAGTGCCGATTCCGAGGCTGCGAGGGCCACCGCAACTGCAACAGCGTCGTTCGCCATCACGACGTCGACGCCGAATACCTGACGGATCGGCTTCACCAAGTCGACGTCGGTGATCGAGAGCGCCGGACTCCACAGATGCCGGCCGGTGTCGGCGTTTACGATGCCCTGCAGCGCAATCCCGATTCCCAACAGCCGATGCCGCGGTGTGGCTGTCGCGTCGAGCATAGCCTCGATCTGTGCGATCACGAGATCGCACAATGCGCCTGCATCGAGAGCGCGTGTCGCGAGCGCAAGTCGCGATTGCGCCAGGCCAGAGCCACTGAAATCCGCGATCAGTGTCTCAATCAGGTTCATGCGCAGCGAGACCGCAACGATGCGGCCAAACTCAGGGTTCAGGGTCAGCAGCACCGCTGGCCGGCCACGGCGACGGCCATTCAGCTCGTCCGCATCCTCTTCGTCGGTGTCGTCAGGCCACGACGTCGCCGCACCCGTGTCGGTTTCGGCCTCGCAAAGCAGTTCTTCCGCTATCAGTTTCGACGTGATGGCCGAAATGGCCGGGAAGCTCAGCCCCGTACTGCGTGCAAGCTCCACGCGCGGCAATGGCCCTTGACGTCGCAAGACTTCGACGAGGCGGCCGGGGTTCGATCCGCGGGTCACGCTTGAGGCACGTCTCGGCGGCTCAGGTTGCTCAACCATGCTGGGCATTTTTTAATTCGCTGAGTGAAGTTAATCAATGTGCGTGACGTCTTTTAGTTCGCGATCTGAAACTGGACCATCGCCGGGCGCGGGCTTGAGAAGGCGCAGAAGGAGCATCCGGACTACAATATCGAGTTGATCGTCACCAACGAAGGCACCGCGGCGGGCCAGCGGCGTGCGTTGGACGACCTCTTGATGCGCGGCGTCGCCGGCATCTCCATCTCTTTAGACGATGCACAGCACGCAACCGAAGAACTCAACAAGGTTGCGGCGAGGACCGTGTTGATCACGACGGATAGCGACGCGCCGCAGAGCAATCGTCTCGCTTATATCGGCACCGACAACGTCGCGGCTGGGCGGCAGGCGGGCGAGGAAATCAAGAAGGCGCTGCCGAACGGCGGCAAAATCGCGTTGTTCGTCGGAACGATGGACGCTGACAACGCTCGCGAGCGGGTGCACGGTATCAAGGAGGCGATCGCCGGCACCAAGGTCGAACTGGTCGACGTGTTCACTGACCAGGTGGACTTCGCCAAGGCCAAGGCGAACATGGAGAACGTGCTCGTCAAATATCCCGACATTGCGCTGCCTGTGGAGCTACGAGACACCGCTGATCTATGACGCGGTGAAAGCTGCGGGCAAGGCCGGCAAGGTGAAGATCGTCGGCTTCGACGAGGACCAGCGCACGCTGCGGGGCATTTCCGACGGGACGATCGAATCCACGGTCGTGCAGCAGCCGTAAGAGTTCGGCTACCTCTCCGCCAACAACATCATCAAAACGTTGAACGGCGACAAGTCCTGGATCCCGGCGGACGGCAAGCTGATCGTGCCAACCAAGGTGATCAGCAAGTCCAATGTCGCGGAGTTCACCGCAAATCTGAAGGAATTGCTGAAGAAGTAACTTCGGCGTGCTTCAACGCCCGGCTGCCACAGGCCGCCGGGCGTCGTGCGGGAGGAAACGCTAATGACAGACACGCTGCTCGAACTCGCCGGGACCATGCCGCAATGATCCGGCTGATGATCGGCCGCGACCTGAAGACGCTGTATACGCCGCCGGCGCGGTCGCCGCAGCAGAGCGGTTGCGATATCGCCGGCCTCGTGACGGCCGCCTTTCCCGACCGGCAGATTAACCTTTCGGTGCGGCGCGGCGAGATACTCGGTCTGGCCGGGCTCGTGGGCGCTGGCCGCACCTCCCTTGCCCGCGCGGTGTTCGGCATCGATCCGCTGCTGGGTGGCGAGATCAGGATCGACAACGCGCCGGTCGGTGTCGCGTCGCCGCGGGACGCGATCAGGCAAGGGATCTATCTGGTGCCGGAGGACCGCAAGAAATCCGGACTGGTGCTGGAGCTGCCGATCCGGGAGAACGTGTGACGCTCGCGAACTTGCTGAATTATGCACGGATGTGGCTGGTCAACGGCGCGGCCGAGCGCAAGGTCGCGAAGGAACAGGCCAGGAGCTTGTCCATAAAGGCGCCGAGCATCGATATGGAGGCTGATCGTGATGATCTCCTCGGACATGGAGGAGGTCATCGGCGTCTCCGACCGGGTAGCTGTGATGCATGAAGGCAGTGTCAGCGGCGTGCTGGAGCGCGAGCAGTTCGGCGAATACAACGTGTTGCGGCTTGCGATGGGCCAGGTACTGGAAATCACGGAAGCGCTGCGTCATGATGAAATAAGAACTCGGCCTGTTTCTGCTTCTGGCGGTGGTCTCCGCCATCACGGGCGCGATCAATCCGGCCTTCCTATCATTGGTGAACTTGCTGAACCTGGCCAATCTGATATGCCTTTCGGTGTGTTCGCGCTAGGCGAGGGGCTCGTGATCATCACCGGAGGCATCGATCTTTCGCTCGGCTCGATGTTCGCGCTGCTCGGTGTCGTCTTCGTCGACCTTCTGACGACTTATCAGATCTATTGGCCCTTCGCGCTGTTGCTGGTCCTGCTGGGCGGGCTGGCGCTGGGAGGTATCCAGGGTTTCCTGATCACACGGCTGAAGATGCATCCCTTCATCGTGACGTTTGTGCGGGTTGCTGATCTATCGCGGCGTCGCGCGCTACTACACGAGCGATTCGACACGCGGCTTCGGCTACGGTGACGAGGCGAGCACGCTGCGCAACATCGCCTCCGGCAATCTCGCGGGCATCCCGAACACCTTCATCTTCATGATCACCCTGGCGCTGATCCTTGGCGTGCTGCTGCACCGCTCGGTCTACGGGCGCTGGCTCTATGCGGTGGGCAAGAACGAGGAGGCGGCGCGCTTCTCCGGTATCAGCACAAATGTCGTGATCGCGACCGCCTATATCGTCAGCAGCGGACTGGCCGGGATTTCGACCGTGTTGTTCGTGTTCTACACCAACTCCGTCTCTCCGAGTTCGTTCGGCAACTTCTATGAGCTCTATGCGATCGCGGCTGCCGTTCTCGGTGGGTGCAGCCTGCGCGGAGGCGAGGGCTCCATTCTCGGCATCGTGCTGGGAACGGCGCTTCTGCAGGTGCTGCAGAACCTGGTGAATATCTTGGGCATCCCCAATTCCCTGAACTTCGCCGTGATGGGGACGGTGATTCTGATCGGTGTGCTGGCGGATCAGCAATTGCAGGCACGCCGGCGGCGAAAGATGGCGCTGGCCGGCCTGGCCCGTACGGCGCCGAGATCCACGCTTGTGCAGGAAAAGCAGAGCGCGTTGCCGCGCGGCGCGGCTGCGCTGCCAACGAGAACGGGCGACCATGCATGAGAGCTCAATACAGGGAAACCAAGACCAGGCGCTCCAAGGGCCTCGGTGCGCGTTAAATTTGATCTTCGACCTCCAGTTGAAAAATCGGCGTGTGCTGGGGACGAGCACGTTCCAGGCTGGAGGGCTTTGGGCGGGAACGTGACACAAAAATAGACAAAGCCAAGGGCATTCGGACACGGGCGGGATGATTGACTGGTGGGCAGCTCGAGCGGCTCGTACAACGCCGAGGCTAGGCGTTCGCACGGCGCAGTTTTCGACAAGGCCCGAACGGACCCGCTGCATCGGATGCGTCGACAACGGCGTTCACCTTGAGAAGATTTCAGTCCCCGGAGAACCCGAAGGGGACGCTTGAGGTCCTGAAATCGTCGGGAAGAATCTCGCGTCCGATTGGCGGCGCCGATCGTGCGGCGCATTTCGGGCGGTGACAGACGCGGCATGCAACGCCGATCGGCGTCGGCTCGTCCGCACGCGGACCTTGCCCGTCGCGGGTATAGATCAACTGTCCCGCATGCTCGGCAGCGCAGCCGATCGCGATCGCCCGCTCCACGCGGATCGCGCCAAACGAACCTCCGCCGGCGGTAACAGTGCGGGCGATCGAAAAGAAGCGCTGTCCATCGGGTAATTCAAGCCATTGCGTGACAATCTGGCGTGGTGTCCTGAAGACGCCGTGGACAGACCAAAGCGGACACGCGCCTCCGTGCTTGGCAAACGGGAATCCCGCACCGTCAAGCAGCTTGGAAATGTTGCCGGCCGGATCGACGCGGATCAGAAAGAACGGGACCTTCTCAAGCCCTGGCCGCTGCAAGGTCGTAAGGCGATGCGCCGTCTGTTCGAAGCTGGTGCCGAATTGACGCGCCAGCGCCTCTACATCGTAACGACGCGTGTCGACGGCTTTCGCAAAGGCGGAATAAGGCATGATGAGAGCGCCGGCGGCGTACGCTGCGAGCGCCCGGCGTGCCAGCAATTCAGCGCTCTTGGTCGAAAACTTGCCGGCTTCCAGTGCCGCGCCAATCTCATCTTCCATTTCGAGATAGGCAAGTTGCTTGGCCAACTGAAAGTTGAGGCTTGCGGTATCGAGCGAGTCCTCAAGCAGGAGCTGTCTGCGATGGAGGTCCAGCCGCCTGACCGAGCCGAGCATGACGTTCGGCGGCAGATAACGCACTTGAAGATTATGACGAACCCGAAACCGTTCGATGAATCCAGCCGGTCCGGAAGGTGCCTGGACGAGACGTTCGGCTGCATCGTCCAGGTTGGCGAAGTTATTGCGGCGTGCGGCAAGAAACCGCCTGACTTCCGCGACCGGGTCGTTTGCGTCAAAGCTCTCCTGGCCCGGCAACGATGCGGCGCCCGTCAGCTCCGGAGCGCTTCGCTCCGCGAGCGCCAACTGTTCTTCGCGATAGGCGGTGTAGAGGCGAAGGAATGCCTCGGTCATTCCCGGATAGCTGATGGCGAGGTCGCTGATTTCAAGCGCAGGGATATCGATGTCGGAAAACATCGGCTCCTTCAGAATGGATTGCATGCGCGCCGTGTGATCGGCGCCGCCGTCGCCGGCGAGATCGGCCAGGTCGATTTTGTAGGTGCGGGCCAGACGAAGCAGCATATCCGCCGTCACCGGCCGCTGATTGCGTTCCAGAAGCGCGACGTAGGGGGCCGATATTTCCAGGTCGGCCGCCATGTCCGCCTGGGTCAGCCCGAGGTCGCGTCGCAGCCGTCGCAGTCGTGGTCCCATGAAGACGGAGCGGGCGCTGGAGGTTGTCATATCGAATTCTCACGCAATGTAATGTTCTTACAACAATACACCACATTCTTGTAAAGTGTGACAAGTTTTCTGCGGGATGACTGGCAACCGGCGAGGTGGTGCGTACAAACGCTCCAGATTTGTCGTCACCGAAGGGATCATGGACATGAACTTCCAACCGCGCGGGATCAGCGACCGGGCCATCCAGGGACTGGCGTCCTATCAGAGCGAGATTGAGGCGGCCGAAGCGCTGCTCAAGACCAAGCCGACGTGGAACGGTGTCACCGCCGAAGCCGTGGCGCGGATGCGCCTGCAGAACCGCTTCAAGACCGGTCTCGACGTCGCCCGCTACACCGCGGCGGTGATGCGTGCCGACATGGCCGCCTATGACGCTGATAGCACCAAGTACACCCAGTCGCTTGGTTGCTGGCACGGCTTCATCGCCCAGCAGAAGCTGATCTCGGTCAAGAAGCATTTCGGCACCACCGATCGTCGCTATCTGTACCTCTCGGGATGGATGATTGCGGCGCTCCGCTCCAAATTCGGGCCGCTGCCCGATCAGTCGATGCACGAGAAGACCTCGGTGCCAGCCCTGATCGAAGAACTCTACACCTTCCTGCGTCAAGCGGACTCCCGCGAGCTCAACGATATCTTCCGCGCGCTCGATGCGGCCCGCAAGGCGGGCGACAAGGCGAAGGAAAAGGAGCTGATCGAGAAGATCGACAACTTCCAGACCCACGTCGTGCCCGTGATCGCCGACATCGACGCCGGCTTCGGCAATGCCGAGGCGACCTACCTGCTCGCCAAGAAGATGATCGAAGCCGGCGCGTGCGCGCTGCAGATCGAAAACCAGGTCTCCGACGAGAAGCAGTGCGGCCACCAGGACGGTAAGGTGACTGTGCCGCATGACGTCTTCCTGGCCAAGATCCGTGCCTGCCGTCACGCCTTCCTCGAACTGGGCGTGGAAGACGGCATCGTCGTGACCCGCACCGACTCGCTCGGCGCCGGCCTCACGCAGCAGATCGCCGTGAGTCACAAGCCCGGCGACATCGGCGATCAGTACAACAGCTTCCTCGATTGCGAGGAAGTGACGGCCGAGAACGCCAGGAATGGCGATGTCATCATCAACCGCAACGGCAAGATGATGCGTCCGAAGCGCCTTCCCAGCAATCTCTATCAGTTCCGTCCCGGCACCGGCGAAGATCGCTGCGTGCTCGACTGCATCACCTCGCTGCAGAACGGCGCCGACCTGCTGTGGATCGAGACCGAGAAGCCCCACATCGAGCAGATCGCCAAGATGGTCGATCGCATCCGTGAGGTGGTGCCGAACGCGAAACTGGCCTACAACAACTCGCCTTCCTTCAACTGGACGCTCAACTTCCGTTGGCAGGTCTACGATGCGATGAAGGAAGCCGGCAAGGACGTCAGCAAGTACAACCGTGCCGAACTGATGAAGGCGGAATACGACAACACGCCGCTGGCGATCGAAGCCGACGAGCGTATCCGTACCTTCCAAGCCGATTCGGCAAAGCGCGCCGGCATCTTTCACCATCTGATCACGCTGCCGACCTATCACACGGCTGCTCTGTCGACCGATAACCTCGCGAAGGAATATTTCGGCGAGCAGGGCATGCTGGGATATGTGAAGAACGTCCAGCGGCAGGAAATCCGTCAGGGCATTGCCTGCGTCAAGCATCAGAACATGGCGGGATCCGACATCGGCGACGATCACAAGGAATACTTCGCCGGCGAGGCTGCTCTGAAGGCCGGTGGTGTCCACAACACGATGAACCAGTTCAGCTAACATCGAACGGATCGGTCTGGAGTCAGTTGGACTCCAGACCGATCGACTCGGCCGTCGCCGGGCGACACGCTCAATGCCCGCGATCTCCACCTCGATGTGAGGTGCCTTGCTTGTCGGTCCCGATCGCTATGAGATCGCGACGACTTCGATGTCCTGTCCCGACGCTTCGATTACGTCTCCGACGGACTTGCCCATCAAAAGCCTGGCGATCGGTGAAACGAAGGAGATCATCCCCTTGTTCGGGTCGGCCTCGTCCTCGCCTACGATTCGATAGGTCTGGATGCGTCCGTCATCGCGGCTGAAGGTGACTGTGCTTCCAAAGCAAACGGTATCAAACGTCGTCGGCTCCGGGACCACCTGAGCCGTCCGGACCCGCTCCGCGAAATATCGTGCATCTCGCAGCGGCAGCGCGCCTTGCCGCCGCCGCTCGTTCACATCGTCGATCTTTTGCGACGTCTCGTAGGCTTCCTGCGCCGCCTTCAACTGGGCTTCCAGGGCCTTCAGGCCTGCCGCCGTGACGAGGTTCGCGTGGGGCGAGATCCGGGCGGTTCGGCAGCTGCGTCTCGGACGCGGTCTCGGCACTTTCTTCCTTGGTGAATGCGACGCTCACGCCTGGAACTCCCTGCACAAGGCACACGCCTACGCGTCGGCCCCTCGCATTTCAGATAGCGGCTGCGCCAGCCGACGGCCAGTCCCTGACAGGTAGCGGGGAAGCGTCAGGAGCGGCACTGGGGGCAGTCTTCACCGGAAAGTTCCTTGCGTGCCGCTGCCGTCAAGCCCGGGCCGTCCCGCGCGGCCATTCGCATTTTCGTGATATCCCGAAATATCTCTGCCTATATAGTTGTAGGCTAATAGTTTGTATCCTATCTAATTTGCATGGCTCCATCGCAAGCCCATATCCACGCTGAAATCGGCCGCCTGATCACGAGGCTCGGCCGGATCTGGCGCCGCGAGTCGGACCAGGCACTGTCGGATCACGGCCTGTCCTACGCGACCGCGATTCCCCTACTGGTGCTGTCGCGACAAGGGGAAAACGTCCGTCAGGGGGTACTGGCCGATGAGCTCGGGATCGAAGGGCCATCGCTGGTGCGGCTGATCGATCTGCTGCAGACCGAAGGGCTCGTGGAGCGCCGCGAGGACCCGACCGATCGGCGCGCCAAGACGCTGCATCTCACCGCTGCCGGCGAGGCGAAGGTCGAGGAGACCAACCGGATCTTGCGCCGCGTGCGGGCCAGTCTGCTGAAGGATATCGGCAGCGACGAACTTGCGATAACGTTCGAGACGCTCCAGCGCATCGAGCAGCGTGCCAGCCGCCTGCAGGAACCTAAGGCTGCTCCAGAGGCGAAGTAGTCATGCGCGCGGAAGAGCCGTTTCTGGTCCGCCACGCGGACATCATTTTCGCTCTGAAGACGTTCGCCGCGTCGATCCTGGCGCTCGTGATTGCGTTGGCGCTGGATCTGCCGCGACCCTATTGGGCGATGGCTACCGTCTACATCACCTCGCAACCGCTGGCCGGCGCGACGAGCTCCAAGGCATTCTTCCGCGTGATGGGGACACTAATCGGCGCGACCGTGACGGTTGCGATGGTGCCGAACCTGATCAATGCGCCGGAACTGCTGTGTCTCGCGATTGCGCTCTGGGTCGGGCTTTGTCTTTATCTGTCGCTGCTCGACGGGACCCCGCGCAGCTATGTCTTCATGCTGGCCGGATATACCGTCGCGCTGATTGGCTTTCCGTCCGTGGCCGAGCCGGGAAACATCTTCGATACCGCAGTGGCGAGGCTCGAGGAGATATCGCTTGGCATCATCTGTGCCAGCGTGGTGTCAACAGTGGTGTTTCCTCGCAGCGTCGCGCCGGCCGTTGGCGGCCGCGTCAGGAGCTGGCTGTCGGATGCGCGCCGCCTGTCCCGCGACGTGCTGCTTCAACACGGGACCAGCGAGACGCACCGGGTCCAGCGCCTTCGCCTTGCCACCGACATCGTCGAGATCGACACACTGGCCACTCATCTCGCCTATGACCGGCTGGCCGAAGCCGGTGCCGTGCGCGGCCTCAGCGAGGTCAGGTTGCGCATGCTGATGCTGTTGCCGGTGATTACCTCGATCGAAGATCGACTTGCCGCACTGGGCGAGGGCGCGCTGCAAAGGCAGCCGGAGCTGAGGCAACTGCTCGGCGATCTCGGCGAATGGATCGTGAACGAGGATCGTTTGCGGCAATCCGGGGAGCGGATCCGTGCTGCGATTGCGGAGCGGCAGTCCGCGCTCGACGGCGTCGCGCCTCGGGAGCGCATCATCACGATCAGCCTGCTGTTGCGGTTGCGCGAGCTTGTCGACATCTCGGCCGACTGCCGCGCAGTGGGCGATGCGATCGCGGCCGGCAGGGATGTCTCCACCATTGCGCTGGCGTTCCGCCCCGAGTCGGGCGCTGCGCCGGTTCGTCATCGCGATCACGGCATGGCGCTGTGGTCGGCCGCAGGTGCGGCGGTCGCCATCCTGATCTGCTGCGGCCTGTGGATCGCGACCGGCTGGGCGGACGGAGCTTCCGCGCCTATGATGGCAGCCGTCGCCTGCTCGTTCTTCGCCGCGCATGACGAGCCCGCGCGCGGCATCCGGGCCTTCGGTCTGTGGTCGCTGGTCGCGATCGTCGTCGTCGCGATCTATCAATTCGCGTTGGTGCCTGGAATTTCCCATATCGAGGTCTTGATCGTCGCACTGGCGCCGACCTTCCTGCTGTACGGTTTTCTGATCGCGCGGCCCGCGACCGCGCCGTCCGGCATGGCGCTCGCCGCCAACACCGCGACGCTGCTCGCGCTGCAATCGACCTACAGTGCGGATTTTGCAACCTATGCCAATTCCGCCGTCGCCTTCTTCGTCGGCGTTGTTGTCGCCGAAGTCGTGACGCGGATTGCACGCGGCGTCGGCGCTGAGTGGGTCGCCAAGCGCCTGATGCTATCGAGCTGGCAGACGCTCGCGGTCGCCGCCGAGCGCCGCGGCCGAGGTGATCGCGCGCAGTTCGCTGGCCTGATGCTGCATCGGCTCGGATTGCTGGTGCAGCGCATTGCCTTCATCTCGGAGAGCGATCGCCGCGATGCCGACAGCCTGGTCCAGCTTCGCATCGGACTCAACATTATCGACCTGCGACGTGCCCGCTACGGCCTGGCCGCATCGACCGTGCGCGTTATCGACGACATGCTCGACGATCTCGCGGCCGTCTTTCGTCGTCATGCGGGGGGTGCAGTGCGTCTCGAACTATTGTCACGCATCGATGCTGCGCTGGCCGAGGTCGTGAAGGACCCCAATGACAGCGCGCGGGATGATGCATTGCTCGGCCTCGTCGGCATCCGTCGCGGCCTGTTTCCTAATGCGCCGGCGTACCAGCCGCGGCCCGAAGAGAGTTTTGCGGCATGAGATATGAGCTCGACATCTACGGCGTCCTGGTTCCGGCGCTGCTGCTTTGGCTGATCGTGGCCTATGCGCTGAGCGCTATCGTTAGCCGGATCATGCAGCGCTTCGGCCTTGACCGGCTGGTCTGGCACCGAGCGCTGTTCAATTTTGCCCTCTACGTCTGCCTGCTGGGCGTCGTCGTCTATCTTTCGGAGTTTTTGCCATGAAGGGGAATCTCGTCTGGCTTGGCCGCGTTGCGTTGACACTCATCGCCGTCGTCGCGGCCCTCGCCGTCGGCCGGGCGCTATGGGTCTACTACATGGAATCTCCATGGACGCGTGACGGCCGGGTTCGCGCCGACGTCATTCAGGTTGCACCCGACGTATCCGGCTTCGTCACCGACGTGCTGGTCAAGGACAATCAGAAAGTTCGTCGCGGCGACGTCCTGTTCCGGATCGATCGCGAACGCTTCGCGCTGGCGCTGCAGCAGGCCGATGCCGCGGTCGCCGGCCATCGCGCCACGCTGGATCAGGCGAACGCCGACCTGAAGCGCTACAGCGCGCTGACCACCGATGCTGTGTCGCAGCAGAAGCAGGAGCAGGTTCTGGCCGCTCAGCTCCAGGCGAAAGCAGCCTATGATCAGGCCGTCGCCGATCGCGCAGTGGCACAGCTCAACCTCGACCGCAGCGAGGTGCACGCGTCAGTGAACGGCACGATCTCCAACATGGATCTCAGGCCCGGTGCCTACGTCACCGCCGGCAAGGGCGTGATGGCGCTCGTCGACACAGATACGCTGCATGTGGAGGGCTATTTCGAGGAGACCAAGCTCGCGCGCATCCACGTCGGCGACAAGGCACGGATACGGCTGATGGGCGATCCGACCCGGCTGACCGGGCACGTCGAGAGCATCGCGGCGGGGATCGAGGATCGCGACCGGGCGGAAGGTGCGAACCTGCTGGCAAACGTCAATCCGACCTTCAGTTGGGTTCGGCTTGCGCAGCGCGTGCCGGTGCGCATCGTGCTGGACCACATTCCGGACAATGTTGCGTTGGTGTCCGGCCGTTCGGCGACAGTCGAGATCGGGAAATAGCCGTAAGCGCCTCGGAGCCCGATCTGCGACGAAAAGGTCGCAGGCGCGCTATTGGACCCGCCTTGCGACAGGTTTCGCTCCTGCCGCGCTATGCCATTTCGACAGGGACGTGCGGGCCGCGGACAGCAATCCGCTCAGCAAAACCGTGGTCTTCGGTTGAACCCGCGACCCGTCGATCACCTCGAGCTGGCCGCACCGGTTGAGCGTGTGCAGCTTTCGCCCGGTCCATGCCGGACCGGGCTTGAGCGAGTGACGAACGGCCTGCCTATAGGTCGTCGGCGACAGCTCGAGCACCTCCGCAAGACCGAGCGCCCCGCCATATCCGTTGGTGCAATCCTGCACCGGCCGCCACAGCCGGCCATTGATGTTCACGAAGTTTCCGGCCGGTCGGACACTCGCGCGATTCATCAAGACCGGATTGTTGGCGTGAGGCAACCAGGGGCCGAACAACTGCTCGGCATAGTAGATCGCCAATGTATCGGAATATCCGCCGGTGCCGTCGCGCCAAGCCCCGAACAGATAATAGAGGCCGTTGTGGCGCGTGATGGTCACATCGGCGAGCTCAAGCCCGGAGAGCAGCGTGCCGTGACGCTCCCACTTGTCGGGAAACCGAATGCACCTGTACAGCGGGACGTCCTGATGCTCGGTGCTTTCCGGGATCATCCATAGCTCGCCATTGTCTTCGATCAGGAACGGATAAGACAGATGCCATGGCTCTTCCAGCACTGGCACGACGTTTGCGACCGGCCCCTTGCCGTCGAACTCGACGGCGGAAATGATACCCTTGCCGACCCGGTGGTCGAGGTCTTCGAAGAAGACGAATGTTCGTCCCTGCCATTTGACCGGGAAAGGATCGGCGAAGAAGCGATGCCCGGGATCCCTCAGCACGTTCCAGGTCGGCCCGGATAGATCGCCGGTGTGCCAGACATCCGCGTTTTCGACGAAGCGCCAGCCGACATGCCAATGCGGCGCGTAGCAGCACAGGCGATAGATCTCCTTGGCAATCGAAGCAGCCAGGCCGCGTGCGACATAGGCGGTGGCATTTTGCGGCGTGCGTCCGCTGGTCGAAGCGGCCAGCTGCGGCACCAGCCGTGTGGCTCCGGACAGAATTGCCGTCAGCATCGTCAGGGTTCGTGCCATGACCGTTTCAAGCGCACCGCTCAAGCCGGTTGCGATTTCGCCGGAAGGATGGCCGCGGTCCATCACCGTACCGTCGAGCTCATTGACGATTTCGATCACCGGCAGATCACCGGCGAGCACGGCCGCGAGCGCGGCGTTCTCTCCCGCCACGCCGTTGAATCGCGGACGAAGATAGAGCCGGACAGAACAGTCCGGATTCCGTTTCGCAGTCGTGAAGTCGACCACCACGTCGGCCTTGCCCAATGAAGCGCGCGACTGTTCGGGTATTGCCTTCAATCTGTCGGCGCCGCCCGCCTTGCCCTTGCGCAACACCATGCGCTCGAGATCGAACAGCGCTTCCAGGCCGGCGGGCCGAGGCTGCGCCGTCGCGATCCACGCGATCTGCACCGGGACGTCCTGACCGTTGACGGGAAGCGCCTCGCGAGACATCCAGAGCCGTGCATGCTCCCTCTCGCAGCGAAACTCGATGATCATGTCCGGCCCACCTGATGTACGCCCGTTTCAATGGCTTCGTCGAGAATGTGGACGTATTCGTCGACCATGGTATCTAGCGAATAGCGCGACTTCAGGCCCTTGGCACATTGTCGCAGCTCTGCGCTCAGGGCGCTGTCCACCAGGATCCTGGAAACGGCGGCGGACAACTCGGCTTGGTGTCCAGCATCAACGAAAACGGCAGCAGGCTTGCCGTCGAACGATAGCACTTCGCGCAGAACAGGAAGGTCATTCACGACGCAAGGAATGCCCGCGCTCGCAGCCTCGACAGCGGCGAGCCCGAAGGTTTCGGCTTGCGACGGGAACACGAATACGTCGAGGCAGGCCAGAAAGTCCGCCATCTGCTGCGGCGGAATCTCGCCGATGAAGTGCAATCTGTCGCTGACTTTCAGCTCGTCGGCCAACGCCCTTAGCCGTTCCTCGTCCGCGCCTTGCCCGGCGAGCGCAAGGTGCCACGACGGTTCGCCGGCGAGCAGACGTATTGCCGCGTCAAGCCGCTTGTGCGGGTGCAGCCTGGCGGCGCACCCGAGCAGGATGCAATCCGGCGGCAGCTTGAACTGTTGCCGCGCAATCTTTCTTGGCAGACCGCGAGATTTGTCGCCGAAACCGTGCGGGACGTGTTTCATGCGCGACCGATAGG
This sequence comes from Bradyrhizobium sp. ISRA436, assembly GCF_029910015.1. Lineage (NCBI taxonomy): Bacteria > Pseudomonadati > Pseudomonadota > Alphaproteobacteria > Hyphomicrobiales > Nitrobacteraceae > Bradyrhizobium > Bradyrhizobium sp. ISRA436. The sequence continues at coordinate 6,548,698 of NZ_CP094519.1, read as the reverse complement.
GAGCCGGATAGCGCGCGTACTCGCGCTCCATGTCCCGCGAGTTCAGCGTGATGCACGTGAAGAATCCGACGCTGCCCATGACGATGTCGGCGGCACGAACCGGCCAGCTCATCGACATTGCCGAGGACACCTGGTTGGCGATAACGGGGGCGCGGCTGACGAGGCGCGATACGCCTGCGCCGATGACGTTGCCGAAATGCTGGAAGGTCAGGACGACATCAGGCTTGATGGTTCTGATATGACCGGCGAGCGTCCACAGCATCCTGAGCAGCGCGGCTGGATTTCCCGGGCGGCTCGCAGCGCAGTAAAGCGTATTGGGCGGCTCGTCGAAGGAATCCGATTTGCGGAAGAAGAACAGATTGTAGACTTCATAGCCGCGCGCGGTCAGGCCGTTGCCAAGCAGTCTCGAGATCTCCTGAGCGCCGGCGTTCTCCGCCTGAGTCTGCATCAGGATGACGCGCTGCTTCGGCTGGATCGTGCTTGGCCGATCGCGTGATGCGGATGACGATTGGAGCCGCACCTCGCGCAGGTCTGGGCTTGGCTTAAAGTGGAGCACGGATTCCTCAGCCGTTGAGGGTATGGATTCGTCTCCCTCATTTTTATGCGCATCCTTATCACGCGAGACACGTTCGTACGTCGAGCAACGCGTGTTGAGGTTACTGCACATTTTACGGACTTGCTGGCGAAACGAGATTCCATTGTGTTGGCGGCAAGGTACAGGCAGCGCGTTAACTAATTGGTTACGGCCATGCATGGGTTACGGCCGTGCAACTAGAGGTAACTGTCGATTAACCATAGATATCTACTTAAGGCAGGCCGCTGAATAGTGAATGCCAGTGAACTTGAGTCAGAACCCATGATGTTCGGTAGCCGCCAAGGCCCGAGACGGTCCGATCCAACGGATCCCGCAGCGTCGTGGGAGACTGCTGCACCGGCGCGCAAGCCTGTGGGAGAAGCCCGCAAGGGTGTGCTGACGCTTGCAGGTACAATTTCCTTCCTGCGCGAAAACGGTCGACGCATATTGACGCTCGCGTCGGTTATCTTCGCGATCGGTATCATCCTCCTGCTGCTTATTCCGGCTCGCTATGCGGCAACTGCACTGGTTGTCGTCGACCCGCGTGAGCAGCGCGTGACCACCGATCAGGACGTGCTGCCGGGGATCGGCCAGGATGCCGCGGCGCTTCAGAGCTTGGTCGAGATTGCGAAATCCGACGGCTTCCTGCGGCCGCTGATCGAGCAGCTCAAGGTCGCGGACGACGAAGACATTGCCGGCGGCAAGACCGACCCCACCCGTCTGCTCGACAAGTTTCGCAGCCGGCTCGACATTTCCCGTCGTGGGCTCACTTACGTCATCGCCATCAAGTTCACGTCCAACAATGCGCAGCGCGCCGCATACTACGCCAACGCCGTGGCCGAGGCCTTCGTTGCCAATCAGCGCGGGACACGCGTCGTGGCCACCGACGAGGCGGCCGACTGGCTCAAGAGCCGGCTGAAGACGCTGAACGACCGCTTGAGGGCGTCGGAGGACGCCGTCGCCGCGTTCAAGCTCGAGCACCGGATCGTGAATGCCGGCAGGGATTCAACGACCCAGCAATTGCGCGTTACCGATCTCACGCAGCAGGTTGCCGCCGCACGTGCGCGCACCGAGGAGGCCAAGGCGCGCTACGAGCAGGCGCAGCGCGACCTGAAGGCGAATGTCGATGGGCCGGTCAAGCAGGACCTCCTGGCCGCGCTGCGGGCGCAGCGCTCGGCGCTCAACGATCAGATTGCGCAGAAGCGTGCGGTGCTCGGTGACCGTCACCCCGATCTCGTCATGTCGTACGGCCAGTTGAACGACCTCAACCGGCGGATCGAGATCGAGCGGAAGAAGAACATCGAGACTGCAAAGTCGGAATATGAGGCCCAGCGCGACCAGCAGAAGGGCCTTGAAGACCAGCTGAAAGCGGTAGAATCGCAGATCCTGGTCGACGGTCAGGCGCTCGTCAGGTTGCAGGAGTTGCAGCGTGACGCGGACGCCAACAAAAACATCTACGAGCAGTTCCTGTCGCGGTACAAGACGACCGACGAGCAGCGCCTGCTGCAGAACTCTCAGACCAAGATCGCTTCGCCTGCCACAGCGCCGGTGCGCTCGACGCTTCCGCCGCTGCCCCTGCTGATCGCCGCGCTCGCGATTGCCTCGCTGCTGATCGCGACGGCCATCGTCGCCGCGCCTGGCCTGAAGCTGCTCCCGGCGAAACCCGTTCCGGGAACCCGCGGTGCGGATGCTCCCTCGCTGCAAACCGAGTTGCCGCCGGAGCCGCCGGTTCTGGTCCGGATTCCCAACGTGTCGTCGCCGGGCTCCATCAAGAGCGTCTGGCAGACGCCGATCTCCACGACGGGCGAACCCGATCTCAGTCCGCATCTGCAACGCTTGATCGAGAACATCGAACAGCTTCCGGGGCCGCACGGCAAGGTCGCGCTTGTGATGTCCGCGGACGCCAGTGCCGGCGGCAGCACGGTGGCACGATCGCTCAACCGGTCTGCCATCGAGAACAGAACGCTGAGCGTCCTAATCGAGATGGAACCGAAGCCCACCGATGCGACGCCTGCGACGCAAGCATCCGGCATCGTCAAGTCGGACCTTCGCTCCGTCGAAGAACTCCTGAACGGCAGTGCGAAGAGCCGGCCGTTGCCGCCGGACGATATTCGTGCCGATTTCGGCCTCATCATCGTCGACGCGTCGTCTTTTGTCGCGCAGCCGGATGTGGCGGCGCTGGCTGCCTATGCCGACCTGGTCATCCTGGTGGTTCGCGACGGCGCGGCCAATGCAGCCGCCATGCGCAAGGCACAAGCTGACCTGTCAAAATTCGGCGGCGCGTCGATGGCGGTTGTCGTCAACCGTGTAGGCGCCAGCCCGACGGCCCGCGCCGCGCGAGCCGAGGCGCTGGGATTCGCGAGCTGAGCGCGGATTGCCGCGCGCCGACTGAACCGACCTAGTCGTTCGAGTCCGCCGTGCCGACCGCGTAGGTATCTGTCTTATCAGACGCGAAGTGGCAAAGTACCAGAATGGACGGGTCGAGGCCGGTTCGCTTGCGACAAAGCACGTTGAGCGCGGTGGTCGCGAGCGCCAGCGACACCGTGGCGGAAATCGCGGCACCGAGCACGCCGAGCCAGGGGATCAGGACAAGAAACCCGACGAGCCGCAACACGACGTTGGCAGCGACGACGGGGACATATTCGCGCTCATGGCCGGTCAATTGCAATATCGCCGCGGCCGGGCCGCCCGCCGCCTGAAATGCCGTCCCTATCGCGAGCACGATCAACACCCATTGCTGAGCGACGAAGTGCGGCCCGAACAGACCGAGAAGATAGGGCGCTCCGACCCAGACCAGCAATAGCCCGCTGAGCACGCAAAGCGCGGTCACCTCCGCCATGAGCTTTAAAGTGTGCTCAAGCTCATCGTGGTTCTTGCTGAAGTACAGCGAGGGGAGCCGGCGCGCGCCGAAGGTGTACAGTGCAGCCGAGAGCATGGCGAAGATGTTCGCCAAACGCGAGGCCGCAAAATAAACACCCGCTGTTGCAGGATCCAGCATCCAGTAAACGAGGATGACGTCGAAGTACTGGTTCGCCGCCTCAAGGATGGAGGAAAGCCAGAACCGAAACGCGCTCGTCCTCCAGCGGGACGTCTCGAAGCGGGCGGTCACGTCGCGCAGGTGAGAAATAACACGCACGATCGAAGCGATCTGCACCAGCAAGCCTGCGAGCATCGCCACCGTCATCGCGGTGAACAGCTCCGCGGGGGTGAGCTGCCGGTGACCGAACAAGGCTGCGATCAGAAGCAGGACGACGGCGACCCGCCAGAAGAATTCCCGATTGCCTTCTCCCATCAGAATGCTGACCAGGGATCGCGCGATCTGGCTGCCGAGCATCAGGCCGGCATTGACGGCCGTAAACGCCGAGACCGACAGGATCAGGAGCCACCATTCGCCGCGAATGCCTGCCACGGCCGCGATGGCCGAGATCGAGAGCAGCATGGCGATCGCCGAGCTCCTCAGGCTGGATAACAGCACCCCCTTGGTAAGATCGGCGCGGCCTCCGACGTCGTACTCGTTGAGGAAGCGAACCAGAAGCAGCTCCTGGCCGATCAGACCTACGACCGATGCGATCTGGGCAATCGACAGCCAGGTCGCAAAATCTCCAAACGCCTCGGGCGACATTGCCCGCGCCGCCAGTGAGAACAACGCGAACGCAAGCCCGCCGCTGCCCACCTTGAGGAGGATCGTCCCGGCGACGCCGCGTGTCACGTCACGCCGCATCAGTTGGAAAAGAGAGGCGAACATGAAAGCGAGGGACCCTTCTCCTTCCAAGAAACTGCGACGCCGTCGAGGCGAAACAATCGGTGAAGCGGGGAGTGTTAACGGTCGGTTGCTAAGATTCAGTTCCTCCTCGTAGCTCTCAACTCCCCGCTGGTGTGAACCGGGCGAACCGGCTGCATTGCTCCATTTCGAAACGCCGCACTCCTCGCTGTCTCCAAACGAGGCAGGCGCGAGTGGTTCGTCGCGGCAGGCGTAACCGCGTGAATGCAGCGGGGCGAGGCCGGATCTGCGCGTCATGGGCACGATATCGTAGCTCTCCGGGACTGGATTCGATCCATCGATCCGGCAGCAAACGACCGCGGACTCTGCTGCTGAGCCTCGGAAAAACAGGTTTTCATGACGCTCACCGTGCAAGGCGCGTGCCGAACCGCCGTCGCCCGGGGCTCATGTGTTGCCGTTAACCTCAATATCGCAACGGTCGGAGCGGTTCGGGGAAGGGTGTGCATCCGGCAGGGAAATTGCAGTCCCGGCGCCATCAGCCGTTGGAGTGGACAGCATGATCGCCGACCAGAGCACGACAAAGCCGATAGCAGCAGATGACACTGAGGTGATCGAAACCGATATTGCGATCATCGGCGCCGGGTTGAGCGGTTCGCTCGCCGGAGCCGTGCTGGCCCGCGCCGGATACCGCGTTGTCCTGATCGACAAGCGCACGGTCCCTCCGCACGAATTTCGCGTTGAAAAGATCGCCGGTACGCAGGTCGATATCTTTCGCCGGCTGGGCTTCCTCGGCGACATCGAGGCAGCCGCCGCTACCTTTGACCGGGTGGTCAACATCAGGGAGGGCAAGGTGGTCGATGTCAGCGTCCGCCGCGCGTACGGGATTCGCTATTCCGACCTCGTTGCCACGGCCCGACGCCTCTTGCCCGACCAGTCCAGCTTCATCCGTGACGAGGTCACCGCCATAAACTGCAGCGAAGACCTTCAACATTTGCTGTTGGCTTCTGGGAAACGCGTCACGTCGCGCCTCGTCGTTCTGGCGACCGGCATGGCGGGGGCGCTTGGGTACAATCTCGGAATGAAGCGGCGGGTGCTTGCCGCGCGCCATTCGGTTTCCTTCGGATTCTCGATTGCGGCTGCGGAGGACGCGCCGTTCGATTTCGAATCGCTGACTTGCTATGGGGAGCGGTCGACCGACGGCGTCGACTATCTCAACCTGTTTCCGGTCCCGGATGGCATGCGGGCAAACCTGTTCCTGTTTCGCGACTCGAACGATCCGATCATGCGCGAGCTGCGGCGGGAAACAAAGCCGACGCTACTTCGCTTGATGCCAGGATTGCAGCGTTATGTTGGCGATTTCCGTGTTATCGATCAGGTGCAAAACTGGGTGATGGACCTGTCCGTGATCGAAGGCCACGTGCAGCCCGGTGTCGTGGTGATCGGCGATGCGTTTCAGACCAACTGTCCTGCCGCCGGAACCGGCGTAAGTCGCCTGTTGGTGGATGTCGAACGTCTCTGCACGGAGTACGTCCCGCGCTGGCTGGAGACCGACGGCATGGGTATCGAGAAGATCTCGCAGTTCTATTCCGACCAGGACAAGGTCGCGGCCGACCAGCGTTCATTGCAAGTGGCGCACTTTCGCCAGGCCCTGGCGTCGAGCACGGACATCCGATGGAACGTGCAGCGAAGGCTGCATTTCCTGCGACGGAGTATCACTCACCGGGTGGACCGGATTCGGCCTGGTTGGGTCGCACGCGTTCGCAGTGCGCTCAGGTAGCCGGAAGACGGGCCGTTCGGGCGGCCTCGCTACTGTGTGTCGGTCGAGGTCCGGATCGGCTGAGCTCTGAAATCAGCCATTCTCTTGACCGCCTGCTTGATCCAGGGCGCTTGCTTCAATGCGAACATCGCAACGGCCCCGGCGGCGCTGCCCGCTTGCGTCACGCTTGATATCGGCGAAGGCCGACCTCCAAACAGCTTCTTGTACGGCTCGTCGCCGATGGTGAAGTCGAGGACGTGATCGCCACGGTCGATACAGGCCTTTGCGACCCGTTCGAAGGTCAGCGAGCCGATCGACTGGCTCTTGTATCCCGCGATGTCGAACGCTGTCATCAGGATGAGGAAGCTGTCACGATGAGACAGGCCGAGCACGGTTGCAATCACGTTGCCATCTATCTTCATGACATATAGCCGGACAAAGGAGCCTAAGCCGCGCAGCGCCACGTCGGAGTAGAAGTCGAAATACTCGGGGCGCTGCAGCAGGTCGCCGTCGCCTTGTGCCTGAAAGCGTGGGCCACGAAATTTCTTCATCGCTTCCATCGCCTCCATGATGGAAGCACTGTCGGTGCAGCACGAGAAGGTCAACGCACCCTTCTTCTGCAGCTGACGCCACTTCTTTGCGAGCTCTTTTCGATAAGAAGGGTTGAGTGCGTTGGCCTGCCATTGCTCGAATGGGGTCGTCAAAGCCGTTGCATACGAATTCGTGTTCGCGGCAACTCGGCGCGGCGCCGCCAGAAGACTCTCGATCAGCATTCTGGCATCGAGCAGTTTGGGAAGGCGCAACAGATCAAACGGCCTGATCAGTTGTCGAAGCTTTGCGCAGGCACTCTGATCCTGGAGCAGATCGGCGAATTTTTTGACGGTGCAAACAGGCGCCAGGTAGTCGGATACGCGCAGGTCCGCGAACTCGATGGTCCGCATAGGCCCGCGCCGCAGCCGCAGCAGGGGCAGCACCGCCGCCAGTGCGCCGGCTGCCCGATCGCGAACGACGACAATCAGCGGCTTCGCCGCCATGGCGGGCGCGAGCTTGCTGTAGAGAGCGCTCAGCCACAGCGGGTGCTGAAAGGCGGTGGCGTCTGAGTCCTTGAATAATTCCGCATATTCTTGAGACAAGAAATCGAATGCGTCGTCGATGCATACATCGAACGCGTCATTGTTCTTATTCATGTGAGACCAGACAACCGGTGGTTTCGAGGCGCCTGCCAAGCCAGCGCGGCGCCCTTATAGCAAAGGCCGAGTGGTTCGGGCAGCAGCGGAATGTGGTTTGTATTAACACGATGGCTTCGCCGATCTCGCGGTTTCATGGTTGGCGGAAGCGCATATGAGGCCCAACCATGCTGGCGCCGACAGCCGTCGTCCCCGGCCGCGCAAATGCCGTTTGCCACATCACCAGACGTACGGCCGCAGGCGTAGTCGCGATGCCGTCCGTCGTTATCGTTAACGAACCGTGGACAGCCCAGTCAATGACCTCGGCGCGGACGGGCGCACGAGCTGGACCGGATATTGCACTTGGGGGCGCGGAAGCATTGGAGTCTCCGGTGAACATGTTGAGTCATAGTCAGAAAGCTCGCGTTTCCTACGAAAATTCGTCGTCGCGGCACGACGGCGAACGCGCCCGGCGTATCAATTCCGATACGGTTGCCCCGCGTGTCCGGATTTGGAACATGGAGCGCGGCGCGCAGCCGAAGTCCCCGGCAGACGTCCCCGCGTCGACGGCGATGCCGAGCAAAGCACCCGGTACGCGTGAACGTCGCGCCAACCCCGTCGGCAGAGCCGCGACCGCAAATATTCCTCGGGAGACCGTCGGCGGGCTGCGGCTCGCCGTGGTCGATCTCGAGCAGACGGCGGACTTCATGATCGACGCGGTGTTTCCACGTCGGCGCATCGGCCGGCCGCTATATCTGACGTCGGCCAACGGCGAGGTGCTCTCGCGATGCTCGACCGAGCCGGTGACCGACCGGCTGTTCCGTTCCGCTGACCTGATCAATGCCGACGGGCAGCCGCTGGTCATGATGTCGAAGCTCCGGTCTCAACAGCCGCTGCCCGAACGCGTCGCCACGACGGACCTGTTCCACGTCGTTGCGCGCAAGGCCCAGGCACTCGGGCTGTCCTTCTACATGTTCGGCGCCAATGCGGCGGAGAACGAAGCGGCCGTCGCCAACGTCCGCAGCATGTATCCGAAGCTCAAGATCGTTGGTCATTCGCACGGCTATCTGCGCGGCGAAGCGCTGCGATCCAAGGTCGATGAGATCAACGCGCTGGAGCCCGACTTCCTCTGGGTCGCGCTTGGCGTGCCCTACGAGCAGGCGTTCGTCGAAGAGTTCATGCCGCAGCTTTCCAGTGTCGGCGTCATCAAGACCTCGGGCGGGCTGTTCAACTTCCTGTCGGGCAGCCGGCCGCGCGCGCCGCAATGGATGCAGAGTTCGGGTTTGGAATGGGCTTGGCGCCTCTGGCTTGAGCCGCGCCGGCTGTTCTGGCGTTACCTCACCACCAATCCGCGCGCTCTCTATCTTCTGTTCAACCACACCAGGGCCTCGCATCCCAAGGGGGATTGAAGCGTCGCGGCGACCAAGGATGGGAAGTGTACGCTCCGGCTCCGATTGGCCGGGGTAGCAAATGATTAACCATGCTTCATGAAGCTCGACTCATGACCAGAGCGCGAACCGAGGTGGATTGGGACGAGGCTGACAGCGGGCTCTGGCACGCGCCCAGCGTGGAGGCGGAAAACGTCGCGAAGACGGTCATCGGCTGGTCCATCACCGTCAACGTGGTCATGTCGATGGGGACCTTCAATTCAGGACTGCTGGCGCCGGAACATACCTATCTGCAGCAGTCGGTCGCCCTCTTGATGTGGAGTGTGCTGATCTACGCGAGTGCATTTGTACGCTCCCGTCTGCGACTGGCCGTCAATCTCGATACGATCGCGGTCGTCGCATTCTACGCGTTTGCCACGAGCTCGGTGCTCTGGACCAATCTGAGCCTGGCGGCCTTCATGAAGGCCGCGGCGCTCGCAATGACGACCTTCGGCGCGTTCTGTCTCATCACCCGCGTCGAGATCGATGGCATCATAAAGTCGACGGTCAGAGGGCTTTTTGTCCTGGCGGTAGCGTCGACTCTCTGTGCGGTGTACGTCCCGGATATCGGGATCGACCACACCTGGATGCACAACGGTCAGTGGCAAGGCGTGTTCGAGTCGAAACAGACCCTGGGATTCGTAGGCGCGTACCTGATGTTCTTTTCGGCTTATCGAAAGATGACCGGACAGGGGTGGCTGCCCTTCCTCGCCACATTCCTGCTCGCGTCGGTCTGTGTCCTCGCATCGGAATCACGCGGCGCCGGCGCCGTGGCACTCGCTGCCTGCGCTCTGGTCCTTACGTCCATGCGGTCGGTCGGGTGCATGAAGATCTATGCGGTGCTGCCGTGCGTCATGTGCGTAGCAGGAGGAATCCTGATCCTGTATTTCTACGTGACCGGATACGACGCCATTCACCTCTTCGACTCCACGATCAACTTCACCGAGCGAACCTTCATCTGGCACTACGCGATCAGTCATTTCGACGATGCGCCCTTGCTCGGTTTCGGGATCAATGGATTCTGGACCAATCTGGAGATCTATGACTATTTCAATCAGAACCACGGATGGGTGCTTGACGACTATCACAACGGCTACATTGCCGTTCTGATTGAAACGGGATTCCTGGGGTATCTTCTCTTCACCGCAAGCGTCTTCCTGTTCTCAAACAAGATGCTCTACCTGATTTCCGAGCGGGCAATCGACCGCCTCCATTGCGCTCTCATCATCGGATTTGTCGTTCTCAGTTACCAGACGAACTTCACGGAGACGACCTTTCTTCGTTCGACGATGTTTACATCGGTGCTTCTGGTTTCCTTCTTCCTCGCAATATGCAGGCCCGTCTACGCGGTAAGTTCGGAGCCGTCGTGAATCGGAGTGGAATGATGGCTGCTAGCGTTCGTTGGCCGGGAACCGTCAACCTGCTGCTGGTCTTTCTCCTGGCTGCGCTGGCCTGGCCCGCTGACGCGGCAGAATGCGGCCCCGCACTCGGGCGTGGCATCAATATCCTCGGATATGACGGCATCTGGGAGGGATACCAGAATGCGCCATTCCGTCTGGAAAACTTGTCCGCCATTCGCAAGGCGGGCTTCTCGCATGTCAGGATCAATTTCTTCGGGTTCAAGCACATGAATTCCGAGAACGTGCTGGACGAAGCTGTCCTGAGGCGGCTCGATTTCGTGATTGAACAGGTGCTTGCCCGAAAGCTGATACCCATCCTTGACGAGCACGATACTGACCTCTGCCAGCGCGCTGTCGCGACATGCGCGGAGAAACTCAAGGCGTTCTGGCGGCAGATCGCATCGCGCTATGCGGGACGATATCCCGCGCTGCTGTTCGATATCCTCAATGAACCCGGGGGGAACATGACCTCGGCCCAGTGGAATTCACTGCTTGGCGAATGTCTCCACATCATCCGGGCGGGAAGTCCCGATCGAGGTGTCATTGTCGCCGCGTTGAATACCGAGGAGGCGCCGATCGACGAGCTGGCCTTGCCGGCCGAGGACAGAAGACTGATCGTGACCTTTCACTATTACGCGCCCCTTCGGTTCACGCATCAGGGCGCGCCGTGGTCGCCGACGTTCTCGAAGATCGGACCTTTGAATTGGGGCAGCGCGGAGCACGAAGCGAAGATCATGGCGGATTTCGACAGGATCCGTCTCTGGGCGGAGAAGGAAAGACGTCCGATCTACCTTGGCGAATTCGGCGTCTACGAGCGGGCTCCCTCGGACAGCCGGACGAAATACCTGTCGTTCGTGGCGCGAACGGCCGAGCGATACGGCTGGGCGTGGGCCTATTGGCAGTTCGATCACGATTTTGCTGCGTTCGATGGCGCGCGTCAGGCATGGAATCGGGATATCTTGCGCGCGATCATTCCCTCCGCGCGCTGAAGTGCGCCGGCCGCGCTGCTGAGCCGATCGGGGGCTCAACTCCGATAGGACGGCTCCTCCCGATCGAGGATCCGCTTCAGGCTTTCGAGATGCTGCCGGGCCGAGGAGGCGTCGCCTTCCCGCATCTGCCTCGCCGTCGCCGCTGCGATATCGGTGGGAACCGGAACAAGCGGGCGTCCGGTCGACATCGCGATGCACTGCACCTCGCAGGCGCGCTCGAGATAATAGAGGTCATCCCAGGCTTCCGCGATGGAGTTGCCGAGCACCAGCACGCCATGATGCTTCATGAAGATCACGTCGGCATCGCCCACGGCTGCGGCGATGCGATCGCCTTCCGTGCCGGCGAGGGCCAGCCCGTTGTAGTTACGGTCGACCTGGTGCGGCCATAGAACTTCAGCGAAGTCTGGCCGGCAAATGCCAGCGGTTCACCGTCGATCATGCAAAGTGCGGTCGCGTGCGGCATGTGGGTATGGAAGGCGACCTTGGCCCGCGGCACCTTCAGATGCAGTCGCGCGTGGATGAAAAAGGCGGTCGCTTCCGGCAATCCCTGTCCGGACAGCACGTTGCCGTGAAAGTCGCAGATCAACAGCTGCGAGGCAGTGAGCTCGCTGAAGGCGTAGCCGTAGGGATTGACCAGGAAGAGATCGTCATAGCCCGGCACGACGGCGGAGAAGTGGTTGCAGATTCCTTCGTGCATGCCGAGGCGCGCGGAGAAGCGAAAGCAGGCGGCGAGATCGACGCGGGCGTTCCACACGGCTTCGCTGCCAAAATCCGGACGGTTCGGTGCAACCCGGCCGGTCTCGGCGGGCGGAGCTTGATCGGTATCGCGGTTCAGAGCGTGAGCCATGTCGCTTCCTTGTGTCGGCCGGATCGCCGTGAGGGAGTGGCCGACCACGAACTGATCTCGCGCTACGCGGCATGGCCGGTGCGAAGGGTCATAATGTGCAATCCAGGGTATGTCGAGGTCGTGGAATTTGCCCGAGGGCTCGGTCGCTTGCGCGAGTGACGTCGCGACGGCGGCTCCCGGGTCAGGCCTGGCCGGCATCCTTGATGATGCGATTATCGCGCGCCGTGAGCACTCCGCCCTTGTAGACAGAGCGACCCGCAGGCCGCGCGACAACGGCTTCCATGCCCGATACAGAGATCGAGCTGGTTCCGCGCGCGGACGTCCATGGGCGCGGCGACAGCAAGATTCTCGGCCTGAAACGCCACCCGCTCATGGACGTCGAAACCCTTCGTGCACGGTCTATGCGGCCGCCAAGTGTCGCCATAGAAGCTCGTGTCGAGGTGAATGTGACCTTCGACGAAGCTGGGAACGACCAGCGCATTGTCGAGGTCGACGACATCGACATCGGTCGGGTGATGCTCGGAACTCTCGACCGCAACGATACGGCCGCCGCGGACCAGCATGTTGCCGCGAGAGCCGTCGGCGAAGCGCGCATTGGCAAAGAGTCTGTCGGCCGGCACCAAGTCTCCATCCTTCTTGTTGATTGCGACCTGCGTGCAGGCCGCGTGGGTCTGCCGTGCCTTGCCTAACACAGCCGGGAGAATAATATCCCGACTGATCGAGAGCGCAAGGAACCGGGTTCGTTGCCGGATATTCAGGACAAGCAGGAGTTCGGCGTCCAGCGCGCAGCATTTGCCGCAACCATTGGCAACATGCTGGAGTTCTATGATTTCATCACCTACAGCTTCTTCGCGATCGAGATCGGCCACACCTTCTTTCCGGCGCATAGTGCATACGGCAGCCTGATGTTGTCGCTGGCGACCTTCGGCGCCGGCTTTCTGACGCGGCCAATCGGCGGCATTGTGCTCGGCATCTATTCCGACCGTGTCGGGCGGCGGCCGGCCATGTTGCTCAGCTTCGCGTTGATGGGAGCCGCGATCCTGACCATCGCGCTCACACCGTCTTACGACTCGATTGGTCTGGCCGCGCCGGTCATCGTGATCGCTGCGCGCATGATGCAGGGATTTGCGCTCGGTGGGGAGGTCGGGCCGACCACGGCCTATCTCGTCGAGATCGCTTCGCCGCAGCGTCGCGGCGTGGTGGTGGCGTGGCAGCCTGCCAGCCAGGAGATCGCGGCGACCACCGGCGCTTTGGTCGGCGTCATCCTGAGCAGCACGATGACGCCGGACATGATCCTGGCCTATGGATGGCGCATCGCATTCCTGATCGGGGCTGTCTGCCTGCCGTTCGGCCTGTGGATGCGCCGCACGCTGCCGGAAACGATTTCGCACGATGCCCGTGCCGCCGAGCGTGCCGAGAGCTCGAGCCATGTCGCGCTGGCGCGCCGGCATATCCGGGTGATCGTGCTGGCGGTGATGATCCTCGCCAGCGGTACGATCTCGACCTATGTGACCCAGTACATGACGACCTATGCCAAGAACACCCTGCATGTGTCGTCGTCCCTGGCGTTCGCCGTGTCGCTGGTAAGCAACGGTCTCCAGATCATCGGCGCGGTGTTCGGCGGATGGCTCGCGGACCGTTTTGGACGCAAGCCGATCATGGTCTGGCCGCAGCTGGTCGTGCTGGTGCTGACCTATCCGACTTTCCTCTGGATCGTGCAGGATCCCGGAATGTCGTCGCTGCTCATCGGCTTCGGTATCCTGTCATTCATCGGATCTTTGCCGTTCACGGCCTTCTATGCGAACTTCACGGAGGCATTGCCGCAGAACATTCGCGGCGGCGTCTTCGCCACCATCTATGCAGTCGCGATCGCGGCATTTGGCGGCACCGCGCAGCTCGTGGTCACCTGGCTGCTTCATGTTTCGGGCGATCCATTGGCGCCGTCCTGGTATCTGCTGCTCGCGGCGACCGTCGGCCTCATTGCAATGAGCCTGATGCCCGAGACCGCCCCCGTCAAAACCGGCGAGGCGTGAACCGTCGAAGCTCTGCTGCGCTGGTGGCAAATCGATCGTATCGTCGACGCGCTGATGATTCTGCTCGCCGTATTCTCCGACGACATGCACTCTCAACCTGACGGGGCAGGGTACCGTTGACGAAACGCATCATGTGCTTTGGCGATTCCCTGACCTGGGGCTGGATCGTGGCGCCGGAGACGTCGTCCACGCGCTTCCCGTATCACCAGCGATGGACCGGTGTCATGGCGGCCAGGCTCGGCGCCGGTTACGAGATCATCGAGGAGGGCCTGAATGGGCGCACGACATCGATCGACGATCCCGTCGATCCGGGGTTGAACGGTTCCGCCTATCTGCGGACCGCGCTGGCGAGCCACCGTCGGCTCGACCTCGTCATCATCTTGCTTGGCACCAACGACACCAAGAGCGACTACCGCCGCACACCGCACGACATCGCCATCGGGATGTCCGAGCTGGTAGCGCAGGTGTTAGCGTCCGGGACCGCCTATCCCGCGCCGAAGGTGCTGATCGTTGCGCCGCCTCCGTTGGCTGCCTTGCCCGATCCCTCACTCGAGAGCCTGTTCGAGGGAAGCCGCGAAAAGACGCTGGCGCTCGCATCGCACTACAACGCGCTCGCCAACTCCATGAAGGTCGATTTCTTCGACGCGGGAGGTGTGATTTCGACCGGCGGCGCCGACGGCATCCACTTCTCGGCCGAGAACAATGCGGATCTGGGAGCGGCCCTGGCCGAGAAGGTCGCCGCTATCCTTGCGTCCTGAGCGGAATGGATACCGCGTCAGACAGAATTCTGCGAGCCGGCCGACAGAATCGACGAGCGTGCCTGGGCCTCAATCCATGTCGCGAAAGGCGTGACCGTTGGCTTCGATTTCCTTGACCAGGGCCGGCGGCAGACTGGCCTGTGCGGCAGTGCCGTCGAACACCCAGTTCTTGGAGTCGGCGAGGTCGGGAAGACCCGCGCCCTTGCGGACGTAGAGGCCGATCGAGGCTTTCTGCGGATTGATGTAGAGATCGTATTCCTGCATCGAGGGCCTCCTCTCCGTTTCGCGTTGGACAATTCCCGGCGCGGGACGGTCCGAGGCCGCTCCGGCGATTTGATGTCGTCCGCCGTCAGGCGGACTTCTTCTTCGCTTCCGACGCCAGGGCTATCGACGCCTCGCTTGTCAGCATCAGGAAGGTGATGGTCTCCTGGAAGTAGAGTTGCACGGCGGTCGCCGAATGGCTGAGATAGCCGATCGACAGGTCCTGGCCGATCGAGAGCTGGAAGTCGCCGCCGCGCGTGGTCAGCACGACGCCGCCCTCGATCGCGGGCGCCCAGATGATCTTTCCATCGAGAAGACACTGGATGTGTAGAAGGACCGGATAGCCGTCGTCGGTCGCGCCGCCGATTGCCGTATACGGCTCGGTGCCGAGCAGCAGCGTATAGGGACCGTTGACGCCCGCCAGCCGCAATTGGCTTACCGCCTGTGCGACCACACCGGGATAGCCCCTGACGTTCGACGGCAGCGTCAGCACCGGGTTGCTGCTGCCCTGGCGGATGCCCTGAATACCCGCCGCGTCATATCCATCAAACACGGCGCGGTCCTCGGCGAAGGCGATCTTGCGCGCCGCGGCCTTCAGCGGATCCCAGTCGGAATCGTTGGAGCCGCGTTCGGCGTCGTCGATGGCCTGACGGCTGAGCTCGAAGGGGACGCGCAGCTCCACGAGTGCCCTGACATCGCGTTGCGTTGCCTCGACCCCATCGCCCGGCGTCGGAATCTTCCGGAGATGGCCGGTGCCGACCGCGGAGAAGTCCGTGCCCTTCGGACCGTCGACATCCACCACGCGGCGCGCCGCCAAATGGCGCTTCAGCGTGCGGGAGGCTTCCTCTTCGATCTGGGCCCATGCCGCGTCTGAGATGGGGGCGAGTCCCCGATGAAGGTTATTCATGTCCAGCCTCTCCTCAGTGAGCCGATACCGAGCGAGCCATCGGACGGCGGCATTTTCGGTGTAGGGGCATCGTCGGCCCGATCGTCGTCGAGCGACGGCTCTGCGGGCGAGGGAGCGGGGCCCGCGTTCGCGGCGTCTTCCAGGAACGTCACCGACGGAATGAAGTACAGCGTACCGGTCACGGCGCGGCTGAAGTCGAGCAGGCGATCGTAATTGCCCGGCGGCCGCCCGACGAACATGTTCTCCAGCATCTGCTCGATCCGATGCGGCGACTTTGCATAGCCGATGAAATAGGTGCCGAACTCGCCCTTGCTGATGTTGCCGAACGGCATGTTGTCGCGGACGATATCGAGCTCCTCGCGTTTTCCACGATCATGGTCAGGGCGTTGTGCGCGTAGCTCGGCTTCACCACATCGTCCAGCTCGATGTCGGACAATTTGGTTCGGCCGATGATCTTCTCCTGCATCTCGACCGGCAGCTCGTTCCACTTCTTCATGTCGTGGAGGTACTTCTGCACGATCACATAGCTGCCGCCGGCAAAGGCCGCATCCTCGTCACCGATGATGGTGGCGTCGACCGCAGCCTGGTCCTCCGGGTTCTCCGTCCCGTCGACAAAACCGAGCAGGTCGCGTTCGTCGAAATACTTGAAGCCGTGCACCTCGTCCGACGAGGCAACCGCATCGCCGAGCCGGGCCACGATCTGTGTCGCCAGCTCGAAGCACAGGTCCATCGGCACGGCGCGGATGTGAAACAGGAGGTCGCCCGGCGTCGCGACGGCATGATGCACGCCATGGATCTCGCGAAACGGATGCAGATCCTTCGGCTTCGGCGCGCCGAACAGCCGGTCCCAGGCATCGGAGCCGATGCCCAGGACGCATGACAGCCGCCCGTCGAGGTCGCGGAAGCCGACGGCCCGCACCAGCGCGGCGAGATCGCTGCACAGCGACCGCACCACCGCGTCATACGCCGGATCCGGCTTGAGCCTGACGGCAAGGAAGATGGCGGCGCGCGTCAGCTTCGCAGCGACCGGTTGCGGAACGGCTGATGGCACGCATCTCTCCTTACTGAAGCATTATTCCACGACTGCAGCGAGCAAGGCGCTCGACGGAAGACCCCGAGAACAAGAAGACCCATCGGCGCCGATCACCTCCATACCGTCCTTGATCTCCAGCTCCGACATGTGTTCCTCCACGGTTGAAGGGCAGCTTTCCTATGATGCCGGGAGACGACGCCGCGATGACATCGCGCGTGTCGGCGTTGTCCGGGCCCGTCTCACGCCGATTCGAATTCGTCCGCCGCAGCGGTTTCCGGCCTCTTGCCGTTGAAGGTGAGGCCTGCCTTGGCGGCGGAGATCTTCACCTCCGAGCCGTCGCGCACGTCGCCGGCGAGAATCATTTCGGCGAGCGGGTCCTGCACAGCGCGCTGGATCACGCGCTTCAGCGGGCGGGCGCCGTAGGCGGGATCCCAACCCTTGTCCGCCAGCCAGTCCCGCGCCTTCGGGTCGAGTTCCAGCTCGATCTTGCGATCCTCCAGCAGCTTTCGCAGCCGCGCGAACTGGATCTCGACGATCCGGCCCATTTCGCTCTTCTGCAGCCGGTGGAACAGGATGATCTCGTCGATGCGGTTGAGGAATTCGGGGCGGAAGTGAGCGCGCACCATGTTCATCACCTGGTCGTGCACCGCGCTGGTATCCTGGCCTTCGGGTTGATTGACGAGATATTCGGCGCCGATGTTCGAGGTCATGATGATCAGCGTGTTGCGGAAGTCGACGGTGCGGCCCTGACCGTCGGTCAGACGCCCATCGTCCAGCACCTGCAGCAGCACGTTGAAGACATCAGGGTGCGCCTTCTCGATCTCGTCAAACAGGACGACCTGGTAGGGCCGACGCCGCACGGCTTCCGTGAGCGCGCCGCCCTCGTCATAGCCGACATAGCCGGGCGGTGCGCCGATCAGCCGCGCTACCGAATGCTTCTCCATGTATTCGGACATGTCGAGACGGATCATCGCGGTCTCGTCATCGAACAGATATTCGGCGAGCGCCTTGGCGAGCTCGGTTTTGCCGACGCCGGTGGGTCCTAAGAACATGAAGGAGCCGATCGGCCGGTTGGGATCCTGCAGGCCAGCACGCGCACGGCGCACGGCGGTCGACACCGCGCGGACAGCCTGGGCCTGACCGACGACGCGCTTGCCGAGCATCTCTTCCATGCGCAGCAGCTTGTCCTTTTCGCCCTCCAGCATCTTGTCGACCGGCACGCCGGTCCAGCGCGACACCACCTGCGCGATATTGTCGGCGGTCACGGTTTCGCTGGTCGACGAGGTCTCGCTGGCCTCGACCGCGGCGAGCTTCTTCTCGAGCTCGGGAATGCGGCTGTAGGCGAGCTCGCCTGCCTTCTGGAATTCTCCCTTGCGCTGCGCGTTGGCGAGTTCGGTACGCAGCTGCTCGAGCTCGCCCTTCATCTTCTGGGCGTCGGAGAGCTTGCTCTTCTCCGATCGCCATTTTGACGTCATGTCGGCCGACTTCCTTTCCAGGTCGGCGAGGTCCTTCTCCAGCGTTTCGAGGCGGCTCTTGGAGCCGCGGTCGGTCTCCTTCTTCAACGCTTCCTGCTCGATCTTGAGCCGGATGATCTCGCGGTCGAGCGAGTCGAGCTCTTCCGGCTTGGAATCGACCTGCATCTTCAGCCGCGCCGCGGCCTCGTCCATCAGGTCGATGGCCTTGTCGGGCAGGAAGCGGTCGGTGATGTAACGGTTCGACAGCGTGGCCGCCGCGACCAGCGCCGAATCCGCGATACGGACGCCGTGATGCTGCTCGTACTTGTCCTTCAGGCCGCGGAGGATCGAGACGGTGTCCTCGACGGTCGGCTCGGACACGAACACCGGCTGGAAGCGCCGGGCGAGCGCCGGGTCCTTCTCGACATGCTTGCGGTACTCGTCGAGCGTGGTCGCGCCGATGCAGTGCAGCTCGCCGCGGGCGAGCGCCGGCTTCAAGAGGTTGGACGCGTCCATCGCGCCATCGGCCTTGCCGGCGCCGATCAGCGTGTGCATCTCGTCGATGAACAGGACGATGCCGCCCCCGGCCGAAGTCACCTCCTGCAGCACCGCCTTGAGCCGTTCCTCGAACTCGCCGCGATACTTCGCGCCGGCGATTAGCGCGCCGAGGTCGAGCGCGAGCAGCGCCTTGTCCTGCAGGCTTTCCGGCACGTCGCCGTTGACGATCCGCAGCGCCAGACCTTCGACGATCGCGGTCTTGCCGACACCGGGCTCACCGATCAGCACGGGATTGTTCTTGGTCCGCCGCGACAGCACCTGGATGGTGCGGCGGATCTCCTCGTCGCGGCCGATCACCGGATCGAGCTTGCCCTCACGCGCGGCCTGCGTCAGATCGCGGGCGTATTTCTTCAGCGCGTCATAGGCGTTCTCGGCGGACGCGCTGTCGGCCGTGCGTCCCTTGCGCAGCGCATTGATGGCCGCATTCAGGTTTTGCGGGCTGACGCCGCCCTTGGCGAGCAGCTTGCCGGCCCCGCTGTCCTTGTCGGCCGCGAGCGCCTGCAGCAGCCGCTCGACGGTGACGAAGCTGTCGCCGGCCTTATCGGCGGCCTGTTCTGCCGCGGTGAAGGCGCGCGCGGTCTCGGGCGCCAGATAAATCTGCCCTGAACCGGCGCCGGACACTTTCGGCAGCTTCGCCAGCGCATCCTCGGTCGCCTTCAGGATCGCGCGCGAGTTGCCGCCCGACCGGTCGATCAGGCCTGCCGCCAGGCCCTCGCTGTCGTCGAGCAGCACCTTCAGGATGTGAAGCGTCGAGAATTGCTGGTGCCCCTCGCGCATGGCGAGCGATTGCGCCGACTGGATGAAGCCCCGTACGCGATCGGTGTACTTTTCTACGTTCATCTTGGCACCTCACGGCAACGAAGCAATAAGAAGAGTTGCTGAATGTCACCTATTGGCGCCGTCGAGAGATGGCGGAATGATGACATCCGTCATTTCGCACGCGGTGACGTCAGCGAACAAGCGAACATCACTGTCGCTCTCATCGTGTGACCCTTTCGAGGGATAGTCAATGACTGAAGTTTTTTGCGGATACGTCGGTATCGGCTGACGCCGTCGTGCGCGGCGTTGCCTGACAAGGCACGAAAGTGCCGACGTCACGCTGCCGTTGATCGCACGCATTGCGCAAGATTGAATGATAGATTGGAGAACGCGTAGGCGGAGATATGGTTGCGCGGAGAGTCTGTCCTGCGTGATTTGGATAAACTGTCCGTAACTCGGCAAACGCAGATTACAAGCTGTTGAAATTGCGTCATGCACCAAGTGGCATGGTCATTGCTAAATGATCTCCTGTGTCGACCCGACAGGCTGTAGGCGATGGTGCGGAATTATCTCGATCCTGTTCATTCCAGCGACCTTCTGCTCCGCGGCTTTGGAGATCCGCTGCATTCGTCTCGGCGCGAAATGGGCCGCGTGCCTGTTGCCGACATCCTCGTCCATCGCCGGGTGCAGAGCCACGCAAGGAGAGATGACCATCTCGAAGCGCCGCGTTCGCCGCTCGGCCGCTGACTAGGCAATTTCGATTTTACGAGAACGCGTCGATTGGGCCGGACGAGGCTCGCCGGGCGCCGGCTCCGTGCGCAGTTGGTTATCGAGCATAATAGGAACGTGTCGCTGTCCTACCATGCCGACAATCGCAGTGCGCCAGCCGGCCCGGGCTGGGAATTGGCACCCGCGCCCTGCCGCATTTTTCCGTCGGGGCGCGGTATTCTCTGGACGGCCGTTCACAGGAGATCATCCACAGGAGGTCGGTCATGGGACCGAGTCACGGGGACGACGGACAACTGGACGATCGAAAGCCGCGCTTGAGCGAAGACGACATCACGCGAGCCTTTCTCGGTCCGAGGGGAGTGGTGGGCGAGCCGGACACCACCAGAATGACGCCTCAGCAGGAGAAGAACATGCCGAACTATCTGGACCCGGGACGTACGTCCTAGCGCGGTGGCGGCATGGATGCTCGCTGCTCAGAGAGCCAGGCGATACTGCAAACCGGCGCGAGCGGCCGATCGATGCGGGAGTACATCAGCGAGAACGATGCGCCAGCGACATGGCCGTCGCACGATGGGTGGTCGAAGCGATGTTGCAAATCGTCTCGTTTTGAGCCCTCATGACCTTGGCTGCATTATGTTGTTGCGGAGAGGGTAGTGAGAAATCCGTACGAGATCCTTGGCGTTGCCCCGACGGCCTCTTCGGCCGATATCCAGAAGGCATATCGAAAGCTCGCGAAGAAGCTGCATCCGGATCTCAACCCCGGTGACAACGCCGCCGAGGATAAATTCAAGGAAGTCGCCGGTGCGTACGATCTGCTCGGCGATGCCGAGAAGCGCAAGCGCTTCGACGCCGGCGAGATCGACGCGAGCGGGGCGGAGCGGCCGCAGCATCACTTCTATCGCGATTTTGCCACCTCCGACCGCGGGCATCCTTACGCCGACAGTTCCGGCTATGCGGATTTCATGGATTCGGGTGACGCGTTCGCCGAGTTGCTGCGACGCAGCCAGGAGGCGCGCGCGAACCGGCGCGGGCGCGACCTGCACTACAGCCTGCCGATCGATTTCGCGGAGTCGATCACCGGCGCAAGCAAGCGCCTGACCTTGCCCGATGGCGGCACGCTTGACGTGACGATTCCGTCGGGGCTCGTCGATGGGCAGGTGCTCCGGCTGCGCGGCAAGGGAGCTTCCGGCTCCGGCAAGGGCGGGCCCGGCGATGCGCTGATCGAGGTGGAGGTTCGGCCCGATCCGCGCTTCACGCGCGAAGGCGATGACATTTCGCTGGAATTGCCGATCTCGCTCTCTGAGGCGGTACTCGGCGGAAAAATACGTGTTCCGACGCCGACCGGCGATGTCACCATGACGGTCCCGAAGGGATCGAACACCGGCACCACGATGCGGCTCAGAGGCAAGGGTGCGCCCCGCCATGGCGGCGGTCATGGCGACGAGTTCGTCAAGCTCAAGGTTGTCCTGCCGAAGGGATCCGATCCCGAGCTTGAGGCGTTCGTATCCACGTGGGATCGGAAGGCATTCAATCCGCGCGAGGAAGGCGCGTCATGATCATGGACAAGAAGCAGTTCCTAACCAACGCGGGGATCGAGGTGCAGACCCTGGAGTTCTGGATCGAGCAGCAATGGCTCATTCCGGATCGGACCGCGCCGGATATGAGCTTTTCCGACACCGACGTGGCGCGCGCCCATCTGATCCGCGACCTGAAGAGTGACCTCGGGGTCAATGACGAGGGCGTCGATGTCATCCTCCACCTTATCGATCAGCTTCATAGCCTGCGGAAGGCATTCGAGCAGCTGCGCGCCGACATGCAGAAGCCGTCGCGCTGATCCGCAAGGAGATGAGGATGATCGTCATCGCGCTTTTGCCCCGGAGACCACGCTCATGGAAAAGCCGACGCCGCTTGCACACGGTCAAACCGACATTCTTATCCTTCAGGCGTTGGTGAGGCGGCTCGTTATGAAGGGTGTGCTCTCGCCGGAGGACGTGCGAGCGATGCTGCTGGACGCTGCAAAGAATCTGGATCTCGTCGGCAGCGAATTGACGCCGGAAGCCGCGCACATCATCGTCCAGCAGGACTTGGCGTCGGCATTTCTGGGCACCGACACGTCAGGCTGATCACGGTTGCCTGCGAACGGCAAGCGCGTCGCGAGGCCGGCGCAGGTGGCAGGAGGCGAAACATGCGTGCGATTCCGGTGGGAGTGAAGGGAAGCTCGGCGCTCCTCGTCGCGCCCGAGCATCTGGCGAACCGATTCAAAGATGCGATGTTGCCGCCGGTGCTGGCGACCCCGATCATGATCCTGGTGATGGAGAATGCCGCACTCGACGCCATTCGCAGCTACCTGGAGCCCGGCGAAAGCGCGCTTGGTACCTTGGTGGACATTCGCCACATCGCGGCGACGCCGGTCGGGCAGCGCGTCACGGCGGAGGTGGAGGTGATCCGTGTCGAAGGCCGGCGGATCGTCTTCGCCGTGACCGCGCGTGACGAGGTCGAGGAGATCGGCCGAGGTACTCACGAGCGGACGGTGATCGATTTGCGCCGTCTCTCGCAGCGCCTCGATGCCAAGGCTCATCGGAGACCGGCGGGCTGAGTGTCGGAATGCGGCACTTGGCCTTGTCGTACAGCATCGATCGCCGGTCCGAAATTGTGATCTATTGCTCATCGCTTGAGCATATGATCTCATGCCGGGATGGTATTCCGGCTCCCAGAGACCGACCTCGTCATCTTCGACTGCGACGGCGTGCTCGTCGACAGTGAGGAGTTGAGCTGTCGCTGTCTGTCGGATGCGCTGACACGGGCGGGCATCGAGATGAGCACCGAGCAGGCGCTCGAATGCTTCCTCGGTCGCAGCACGGCGGCGGTTCTCGAATACTGCCAGGCCGCCGGACAGGCTGTGCCTGCGAACTTTCTGACCGATCTGGCTGGGCGCGTCCGCGAAACCTTTCGAGCCCAGCTCAAGGCGATACCCGGCGTCGCGGCCGTGCTGACGGAATTGCGGCTGCCCTGCTGTGTCGCGTCGTCGAGCGACCTTGACCGTGTGAAGTTTTCGTTGGAGTTGACGGGCTTGGCGTCCTATTTCGCGCAACGGCTCTACACCTCCCAGATGGTCGAGCGCGGCAAGCCGGCGCCCGATCTATTTCTGCATGCGGCAGGCCGGATGGGATTCGATCCGTGCCGCACGCTTGTCATCGAGGACAGCATCAGCGGCGTGCTGGCGGCGAAGGCGGCGGGAATGAAAGTGTGGGGATTTGTCGGTGGCGCCCACTATCGGTTGCGGGACGGCAGTGCTCTGCTGCGCGATGCCGGAGCGGATCGAATCTTCGCTGCGATGACGGATTTCTGGACGGAAGGCTGATACAGGATGGCTGCGCCCGACAACGAAAAGTCCCGCCTCGACGATGCGGCGCGCGCCGGTTGGCTCTATTTCATCGCCGGCCACACCCAGGACGAGATCGCAAAGATGCTGCAGGTGTCGCGCGCATCCGCGCAGCGCCTGGTGTCGCTGTGCCTGGCGGAGCGGCTGATCACGTTTCGTCTCGAACATCCCATTGCGGCCTGCATGGAGCTGGCATCCAGGCTGAAGGAGCGGTTCGATTTGGTGCATTGCGAGGTCGTTCCGACCGATCCGGCGGCGCCGCTGTCGACCGCCGGGATCGCCGAGCGCAGCGCGAATCTGCTGGAGATGACGCTGCGCTCGGAGACGCCGGTCATCGTGGCGCTGGGCACCGGTCGCGCAGTGCGCGCCGCAGTCGAGCGCGTCTCGCCGATCGAGCGGCCCGATCACCAGATCGTTTCGCTGGTCGGCAACATCTCCGCCGATGGCTCGGCAAGCTTCTATGACACGGTCGGGCGGCTGGCCGACCGCACCGGTGCGCGCCATTACCCGATGCCGTTGCCGTTCCTGATGTCGAGTGAGGACGAACGCAACCGCATGGTCCGCATCGAGCCGATCGCAAGGGTGAGGGCGGTCGCCGCCAAGGCCGATCTCCGATTGATCGGCATCGGCCAGATGGACCAGAAAGCCCAGGTGCATGTCGATGGCTTCGTCACGCGCGAGGAACTGCTGGAGATGATGCGGCTCGGCGCGGCCGGCGAGGTGACGGGTTGGGCCTATAACGCCAAGGGACGGCTCATCAAGGGCGGCACCAACAAGCGGCTGACCAGCATTCCACCGCAGATTCCTGCGGTATCCACCACGATCGCGGCGGCGGTCGGCGCCGCCAAGGTGCCGGCAATCAAGGCCGCGCTTGCGGGCCGCGTGGTCAACGGCCTCATCACGGACGAGGCGACCGCGCGCGCGGTCCTCGATCACTAGGCGCCTTTCGCGTCTGCAATAACTCGATCCCAGGGTGTCAAGGCGCCGACAATCGCGCCCGCCGGCGCGTCCGCGCGCTTGACAAAATTGGGGGACAGGTTGAACATACGCTCAACACGTGGGCATATGCTCAACGTGGCATATGGGAGGTCACCTTGAAGAACGTCCTTTGCGCCGTTACGGGCGCGGCTGCCCTTTTGCTCTCTGGCCCCTCGATCGCCCAGACCACGCTGACGGTTGCGACCGTCAACAATGGCGACATGATCCGCATGCAAGGGCTCACCAGCGACTTCACCGCGAAGAATCCGGACATCACCGTCAAGTGGGTGACGCTTGAGGAGAACGTGCTGCGCCAGCGCGTCACCACCGATATCGCCACCAAGGGCGGCCAGTTCGACGTGCTGACCATCGGCACCTATGAGGTGCCGATCTGGGCCAAGAAGAACTGGCTGGTGCCGCTCGACAAGCTCGGCGCCGATTACGACGTCAATGATCTTCTACCGAAGATCCGCGACGCAGTGTCGGTCGACGGCAAGCTCTATGCCGCGCCGTTCTACGGCGAAAGCTCCATGACGATGTATCGCACCGACCTGTTCCAGAAGGCCGGACTGACCATGCCGGAAAAGCCGACCTGGGACTTCGTGGTCGATGCCGCCAAGAAGCTGACCGACAAGTCCGCCGGCGTCTACGGCATCTGCCTGCGCGGCAAAGCCGGCTGGGGCGAGAACATGGCGTTCCTGACCGCGATGGCTAATTCCTTTGGCGCGCGCTGGTTCGACGAGAAGTGGGAGCCGCAGTTCAACTCGCCGGAATGGAAGAAGACGCTCACGACCTATGTCGACCTGATGAAGCAGGCCGGCCCTCCCGGCGCGAGCTCCAACGGCTTTAACGAGAACCTCGCGCTGTTCAATGCCGGCAAATGCGCGATGTGGATCGACGCCACCGTCGCCGCGTCCTTCGTGACCAACCCGAAGGATTCCAAGGTCGCCGATAAGGTCGGCTTCGCGCTGGCGCCGAACACCGGGCTCGGCAAGAACGCCAACTGGCTGTGGGCCTGGAGTCTCGCGATCCCGGCCGGCTCGAAGAAGGTCGACGCGGCCGAGAAGTTCATCGCCTGGGCGACCAGCAAGGACTACACCAAGCTCGTCGCGTCCAAGGAAGGCTGGGCCAATGTGCCTCCGGGCACGCGGACCTCGCTGTATCAGAACCCGGAGTACCTGAAGGCCGCGCCCTTCGCCAAGATGACGCTGGCCTCGATCGATGCGGCTGATCCGAACAAGCCGACGGTCAAGCCGGTGCCCTATGTCGGCGTGCAATACGCGGCGATCCCTGAGTTCCAGGGTATCGGCACCGCGGTTGGCCAGCAGTTCTCGGCCGCGTTGTCCGGCTCCACCTCCGTCGATGCCGCGCTCGCGGCTGCGCAGTCCTCGACCGAGCGCGAAATGAAGCGAGCGCGCTACATCAAGTAGGCTGCATCCGGACAAGTGTGCAGCTGCTTTCCGGAAGGACGATGCTCAAGCAAGAAGCCAAGGCGCGCGACTGACCAGTGCCTTGGCCTTCAACCCGGCCCAGCTCAACCCTCCCGAGCCAGGCCACTCGCGACCATCCTGTCCCGCAGCGGGGTGGTCGCTCCTTTCCCAAAAGGAGGCGGGGATGGCGACCCAGCAGACCCAGCTGCTCGCGCGTACACTGCTCAGTCCCGCCGTGGCGCTGCTGTTCATCTGGATGATCGTGCCGCTCGCGCTCACGATCTATTTTGCGACGCTGCACTACAATCTGCTCGATCCCGGCTCCGAGGAATTCGTCGGGCTGGACAACTTCCGCTACTTCCTCACCGATCCGGCCTTCCTCGCCTCGTTGCAGAATACGCTGGTGCTGGTCGGATCGGTGCTCGCGATCACGATTTTGCTCGGCGTGCCGCTGGCGCTCCTGCTCGATCAGCAGGTGGTCGGGCTCTCGATCGTCCGCCTGATGGTGATCGCGCCGTTCTTCGTGATGCCGACGGTAAGCGCGCTGGTGTGGAAGAACCTGCTGATGCATCCGGTGTCGGGCCTGTTCGCCTGGATCGCCAAGCTGTTCGGGATGGCTCCGATCGACTGGTTCAACGACGCACCGCTGTTCTCGGTGATCCTGATCATCTCCTGGCAGTGGCTGCCGTTCGCGACTCTGATCCTGCTCACCGCGCTGCAGTCGCTCGACGAGGAGCAGAAGGAGGCGGCGGAGATGGACGGTGCCAGCGCGATCTCGACCTTCATCTACATTACGCTGCCCCACCTGGCGCGTCCGATCACAGTGGTGATCCTGATCGAGACCATCTTCCTGCTCACGGTGTTCGCGGAGATTTTCGTCACTACCGGCGGCGGTCCCGGCCTGCAGACCACCAACATCGCCTTCCTGATCTACTCGCAGGCGCTGATCCAGTACGACGTCGGCAGCGCCTCGGCGGGCGGCCTGGTTGCAGTCGTTCTCGCCAACATCGTCGCTTTCTTCCTCGTTCGTATCGTCGGCCGGAATCTGGAGGCGTAGCGTCATGGCGCGGATGGTGACGACACGGCGCAAGGTGATCTCGACAGTGGCGGCCTGGCTGGTCGGCTTCGTGATCTTCTTCCCGATCCTCTGGATGGTGCTGGCGAGCTTCAAGACCGAGCTTGAAGCCTTCGCGATTCCGCCGTCGTTCCTGTTCTTCCACTGGACGACCGAGAACTACGTCACCGTGCAGGAGCGCAGCGACTACTTCCATCACGCGCTCAACTCGATCGTCATCGCCGGCGGATCGACGCTGATCGCGATGCTCATTGCGATCCCAGCCGCCTGGTCGATGGCGTTCTCGCCGACCAAGCGGACCAAGGACGTCCTGCTCTGGATGCTGTCCACCAAGATGATGCCGCCGGTCGGCGTGCTGGTGCCGATCTATCTGATCTACCGCAATCTCGGCCTGCTCGACACCCGCACCGGGCTGATCGTCATCTTGTGCCTCGGCAACCTGCCGATCGTGATCTGGATGCTGTTCACCTATTTCAAGGAGATCCCTAAGGACATCCTCGAGGCGGCGCGGATGGACGGCGCCACGATCGGGCGCGAGCTGATCTACGTGCTGACGCCGATGGCGATACCGGGGCTCGCCTCGACCCTGCTGCTCAACCTGATCCTGGCCTGGAACGAGGCGTTCTGGACGCTCAATCTGTCGACGCTGGGAGCCGCGCCGCTCACCGTATTCATCGCGTCCTATTCGAGCCCGGAGGGATTGTTCTGGGCGAAATTGTCGGCGGCGTCGACGCTCGCGATCGCGCCCATTCTCGTGCTCGGCTGGTTCAGTCAGCGGCAGCTCGTCCGCGGCCTGACCTTCGGCGCGGTCAAGTAGCAGAAAGGCTTTCGCCATGGGTCAGATTACGCTGCAGGGTGTACAAAAATCGTTCGGGCCGGTCCACATCATCAAGGGCGCCGACCTCGATATTGCCGATGGCTCGTTCGTCGTCTTCGTCGGGCCCTCCGGTTGCGGCAAGACCACGCTGCTGCGGCTGATCGCGGGGCTCGAGGACGTCACCGGCGGCGCCATCCTGATCGATGGACGCAACGTCGTCAATGTGCCGCCGGCCAAGCGCGGGCTATCGATGGTGTTCCAGTCCTACGCGCTCTATCCGCATATGAGCGTGCGCGGCAACATCGCCTTTGGGCTGAAAATGGCCGGCGCCGCGAAGGATGAGATCAACCGCAAGGTCGAGGCGGCCGCGGCCACGCTCAATCTCACGCCCTATCTCGACCGCAAGCCGCGCGAACTGTCCGGCGGCCAGCGCCAGCGCGTCGCGATCGGGCGGGCCATCGTGCGCGAGCCGAAAGCGTTCCTGTTCGACGAGCCGCTGTCGAATCTCGACGCCGCATTGCGCGTGCAGATGCGGCTCGAGGTGACGCGGCTGCAGAAGCAGCTCGGCACCACGGCGATCTACGTCACCCACGACCAGGTCGAGGCCATGACCATGGCCGACAAGATCGTCGTGCTGAACGGCGGCAAGATCGAGCAATATGGCTCGCCGCTCGAGCTCTATGAGAAGCCGGCGAACCTGTTCGTCGCCGGCTTCATCGGTTCGCCGAAGATGAATTTCATCACCGGCGAGCCTGCGAAACAGCAGGGGGCCGCCACCATCGGCGTGCGGCCCGAACACCTCAAGGTCGAGCGCAACGGGCAGGGCTGGCAGGGCACGGTGGCGGTCGCCGAGCATCTCGGCAGCGACACCTTCCTCTATGTCGACGCAGGGCCGCTCGGAACGCTCACTGCGCGCTATGTCGGCGAGCTCGGCTTGAGCCCCGGCGATCGCGTGTCGCTGATCCCCGATCAGGCCCGCATCCATCGTTTCGACGACAACGGAAAGGCGATCCGCACGTAAGACGCGGACGACTTCCAGGGTTGGAACAGCTCAGGCCGGGGGCGGGCGCCTGCGATCCTCAGGCTAACGGCAAGGGAAGAAGAAAATGTACCTCGAGAAATTCAAGCTCGGCGGCAAGACCGCCATCATCACCGGCGGCGGCCAGGGCATCGGGCTTGCCTGCGCCGAGGCGCTGGCGGAAGCCGGCGCCAAGGTCATCATCGGGGACCGTGACGCGAAAGTCGCCAGTGACGCCAAGGCAGCGCTGAAGGCGAAGGGCTTTGACGCCGAGATCGCGCTGATGGATGTCACCGATTCGAAACGCGTCGCCGAGGTCGCCGACGAGCTGGTCGGCAAATATGGAAAGGTCGACATCCTCGTCAACAATGCCGGAATCGCGCGCAGCGAAACGCCGGCCGAGACCGTGACCGACGAGCACTGGCTTAACGTCATCGATGTCAATCTGAACGGCACCTTCTGGTGCTGCCGGGCCTTCGGCAACCACATGCTGAAGGCGAAGTCCGGCACCATCGTCAATGTCGGCTCGATGTCCGGTTTCATCGTCAACAAGCCGCAGGAACAGTGCTTCTACAACGCGTCCAAGGCCGCGGTGCACCATCTGACCAAGTCGCTGGCCGCCGAATGGGCGACGCGGGGCGTTCGCGTCAACGCGGTGGCGCCGACCTATATCGAGACGCCGCTGAACGCCTTCGTGAAGAACAGCCCCAGGATGTACGACGCCTGGATCGGCGGAACCCCGATGGCCCGGATGGGCCAGGTCGACGAGATCGCCTCCGTCGTCCTGTTCCTGGCCTCCGAGGCCGCCAGCCTGATGACCGGCAGCATCGTTTTGGTCGATGGCGGCTACACTTGCTGGTAGGCTTGCGTCGAACTGGAGCATGATCCGGGACAGCGGAGAATGGTTCTCTCTCGCGACAAATGCGGCACGCGTTTGCGCGGCGATCATGCTGAAACAGAGATAGGGCGGCGATGCGGCAAGCCTATATCGGCGTGGACGTCGGGAGCGCGAGCGCCCGGGCGGGGGTGTTCGATGAGGTCGGCAAACTGCTGGGCGTGGCCCGGCATCCGATCCGCGTCTGGCACGAGGCCGGCGACATCGTCGAGCAGTCGTCCGAGGACATCTGGGCGGCCTGCGTCGCCTCCGTCCGCGGCGCGATGCGCGAGGCCGGGGGCGCGGCCAAGCACGTCAAGGGGATCGGCTTTGACGCGACCTGTTCGCTCGTGGTGCTCGATGCGGCCGGACAGCCGCTCACGGTGAGCCCGTCGGGCGATCACGCGCGCAATGTCGTAGTCTGGATGGACCACCGCGCGATGGAGGAAACCGCGTTGGTCAACGCGACGGGCGATCGCGTGCTGCGCTATGTCGGCGGCGTCATCTCCCCGGAAATGGAGATCCCGAAAATCCTCTGGCTGAAGCGGCACCTGCCCGTGACCTTCGCCGTCGCGGGGCACTTCTTCGACCTCGCCGACTATCTTTCGTTCCGCGCCACCGGATCGCTGGCGCGCTCGACATGCACGGTGACCTGCAAATGGACCTATGTGGCAGGCGAGGGCGGTTGGAGCGAAGCCTTCCTCAAGCGGGTCGGGCTCGAGGCGCTGGCCGCCGACCGCTTCGCGCGGATCGGCAGCGAGATCGTGCCGCCCGGCTCGCCGCTCGGCCGCGGGCTGTCGGAGGATGCCGCCCGCGACCTCGGCCTGCTGCCGGGAACGGCGGTCGGCGCCTCGCTGATCGATGCCCATGCCGGCGGGGTCGGCGCGATCGGCGGCCGCGACGGATCCGGCGCCGATGTCGATGTCTGCAAGCGGCTCGCCTACATCATGGGGACGTCGGCCTGCATCATGGCGACCACCGTCGAGCCCTGTTTCGTGCCGGGCGTCTGGGGGCCGTATTACTCGGGCATGGTGCCGGGCTTCTGGCTGAACGAGGGCGGTCAATCCGCAGCCGGTGCGGCGATCGATCATCTGCTCAAATCGCATCCGGCGCATGCCGATGTTCAAGCCGCGGCGAAGGCGGAAGGCATCGATGTCATCGAGCATCTCGAGAAGCGCATCCTGACCCGGGCCGGCAGTGCGGGCGCCGCGGCGCTGCTGGCGCGCAATGTGCACGTCCTGCCGGAGTTCCTCGGCAACCGCTCGCCCTATGCCGATCCGGGATCGCGCGCCGTGATCGCGGGGCTCGATCTCGACACCGATGTGTCTGCGATGGAGCGGCTGTTCGTCGCCGGCCTGTGCGGGCTCGCCTATGGCCTCGCCGACGTCATCGACGCGCTGCAGGCCCATGGCGCCAGTGGCAAGACCATCGTGATCGGCGGCGGCGCGAGCCGCAGCCCACTGGTCCGCCAGATCATGGCCGATACCACGGGATACACGGTGGCGCTGCCGCAGACGCAGGAGCCGGTGCTGCTGGGCGCTGCGATGCTGGGCGCGGTCGCAAGCGGCGGGCACAACTCGATCAACGCGGCGATGGCCGGCATGTCGGCGCTCGGGCGCCTGAGCGAGCCAACGAAGCCCGAGATGGCCGATTTTCATCGCCGGAAGCGCGGCGTGCACAGGATGTTGCGGGAGCTCGATCGCGGCGCGCGCGAGGCCATGACGAAGGCGCCCGGCGAAGCGCTCCCGACCTAAAGGTGTTTGCATCATGCTGCTCAGTTGCGGAGATGCGCTGATCGATTTCCTGCCGTCGAAGACGGCGGACGGACGCGAGGCCCTGACGCCCGCGGTCGGCGGCTCCTGCCTCAACATCGCGATCGGGATGGCGCGGCTCGATGTCCCGACGGGCTTCGTCGGCGGCATCTCCAGCGATACATTCGGCAAGATGATCGCCGACCACGCCGCAAACTCGGCCGTCGATATCAGCTACGCGACACGCAGCGATCATCAGGCGACGCTGGCGTTCGCGCGCGTGATCGGGACCGAGACCCAATACGCCTTCTATGATGCGGATACGGCGTCGCGAAACTGGGTCTACCGGCGCGGTGCGATTGCGCTCAGCGATGTCGAGTGCGTTCACACCGGTTCGACGACACTCGTCAACGACGGGGGCGCGGCCGAGACGCTGGCCTTCATCGACGATGCACGGGCGAGCGTGACGATCTCGCTCGATCCGAACTGCCGGCCGAACCTGGTCGCGGACAAGGATGCCTACCGCGCGCGCATGCTGACGTTCTGCCGCAAGGCCGACATCGTGAAGATGTCCGACGTCGACTTCGCCTATCTCTTCGGCGACGAGCCCTACGCCGACAGGGCGGAGACGCTGCTGTCGGAGGGGGCATCCCTTGTTGTCATCACGCGCGGGAACAACGGCGCTTGCGCCTGGCACCGGCAGGCCGGGCCGATCGAGGTCGAGTCGCCAGTGGTGAAAGTGGTCGATACGATCGGCGCCGGCGACAGTTTCCAGGCCGCGATGCTGGCGGCGCTGCACCGGCTTGGACGCATCGAGCGGCAGCGCTTGCGTGCCATTAGCGCGTCCGAGCTCGGGCGGGTGCTGTCCTTCGCCTGCAAATGCGCCGCCTTCACCTGCACCCGTGCGGGCGCCGATCCGCCGCGCAGCCGCGAGTTGCCCGCCGACACCTGGTAGGCCATGCGGGACCGTGGCCGTGCGGGGTGAGGCCATGCGCCCGACGCGATGGACTTGAGCCACCGCGCGCGGCACGATGCCGGCCATCGACCATATCTGATGCGAGCGCCTGTCCCGAATGAGCGACGATCTCTGTTTCCTGCCTGCCGCTGAGCTGCGCGCCCGCATCGGCCGCAAGGAGTTGTCCCCCGTCGAGGTCACCCGCGCGGTGCTTGCGCGCGCCGAGCGTTTGCAGCCCGAATTGAACTGCTTCATCACGCTGTGCGGCGACCAGGCGATGGCGCAGGCAAATGCCGCCGAGCGGCAAATGATGGCCGGCGAACCGCTCGGGCTGCTGCACGGCATTCCGTTCACGGTCAAGGATATCGTCAACACCAAGGGCGTGCGGACGACCTTTGGCGCGGTGCCGTATCAGGACAACGTGCCTGACAACGACGCCGTGGCGGTGGCCCGGCTGCGTACGCAGGGCGGAATATTGATCGGCAAGACCACGACACCGGAGTTCGGCAGCAAGTGCCTGACCGACTCGCCGCTGTTCGGCCGCACGCGCAATGCGTGGAGTGCCGAACGGTCCAGCGGCGGCTCGAGCGGCGGCGCGGCGGTGGCCGTCGCGAGCGGCATCGCGCCGCTGGCGGTTGCGACCGATGGTGGCGGCTCGACCCGGATTCCCGCGGCCTGCAACGGCGTCGTCGGGATCAAGCAGAGCAACGGCGTGATCCCGCACAGCCAGGTGCAGGACGCTTTCGGCAACCAAACCTATGTCACGCCGACCACGCGCACCGTCGCCGACACAGCATTGATGCTGCAGGCGATGGCGGGCGAGGACGCCTCCGATCCCTGGTCGATCGGTGCGCCCGTCCCTGATTATCTCGACATGGCCGCGCCCCGCGGCGATCTCAGGGGCAAGAAAGTCCTGTTCTGTTTGTCGCCGCCGGGACGGCCGGTGAGTGCGGACGTCGCGGCGTCATTCAAGACCAGCCTCGACCGGCTCGCCAGCCTCGGCGCGGAGCTCGAGGAGTTTCCCGGCGAAGGTTTTGACATCGAGCCGGTCTGGCGCGCCATCAATCACACGGTCTGGCGCACCCGCTTCGAGAAGCTCGCGGCCGATCATCCCAATGATCTGAGCGTGACCTTCCTCAAACAGCTCGCGCTTGCCGCGAAGGTCAGCGGCGTCGACTACCAGCAGGCGATGTTCGACCGCACCGCGCTTTTCCGGCGTGTGCAGTCGCTCTTCGCGCGCGGCGATTGGCTCGCGATGCCGACCCTGACCCGCACCGCGCTGCCGATCGACCAGGACCTGTTCGGCACCATCGATATCGACGGCCGGAGCTTCGACAGCGTGCGGCCGCACTGGTTTCCCTGGACCATGCTGTTCAACATGACCGGGCACCCCGCGATCAGCATCCCCTCGGGCTTCGGCCGCGACGGCCTGCCGATCGGTCTGCACCTGGTCGGCCGCTTCCGCGCCGATGCGGAACTGCTGCGCGCCGCGGCGCTGTTCGAGGCGGCGAGCACTCTGCTCGGCCGCTGGCCGTCCTGATCGTGAACGACGCGAAAGACTTGCATTCGGCCCCGAACTTGTTGAAACGTTGTTTCGAAGCATCAAGGGGAATGAATCTTGTTGAATCGGTTCGGCCGCGGACTCGGTTCACCTCTCCCCAGCGGGGAGAGGTCGATTTGCGCAGCAAATCGGGTGAGGGGGCGCTGCTACAACGAGAGACCGTACCCCTCGCCCGGCGCTACGCGCCGACCTCTCCCAAGGGAGAGGTGAACCTTCACTGCGGCTCCAGTTCGATACGATGTCACTCTGCACTGAATTCCGGCGCGCATGAGCCTGTTCATCCTACGGCGGATCCTGACCCTGGCGGCGACGCTGTTCGCCGCCTCGCTGATCATTTTCCTCGTGCTGGACGCGCTGCCCGGCAACGCCGCGCAGATGCTGATGGGCGCCGATGCCTCGCCCGACGCGGTCCGCGCGCTCGCCGTCAAGCTCGGGCTCGACCAGCCGCTGACCTACCGCTATTTGCTCTGGATCAAGGGCATGGCGGTCGGCGACCTCGGCAATAGCTATGTCTACGGCACACCGGTCGCCGGACTGATCGGCGAACGGCTGGTGCTGACCGTGCCGCTCGCGATGATGTCGATGCTGATCACGGTGGTGCTGGCGCTCGCTGCCGGTATCTACACCGCCGCCAATCATAACAAGCTCGGCGACGTCGGCGTGATGTCGCTGACCCAGGTCGGCATCGCGCTGCCGAATTTCTGGTTCGCGATCCTCCTGATCCTGCTGTTCGCGGTGAAGCTGCAATGGCTGTCGGCGGGCGGGTTTGCCGGCTGGGACGACGGCATCTGGCCGGGTATCCGCTCGCTGCTGCTGCCCTCAATCTCGCTCGCCGTGGTGCAGGCCGCAATCCTCGCCCGCGTCACGCGCTCCGCGGTGCTGGAGGTGCTGCGCGAGGACTTCGTTCGTACCGCGCGTGCAAAAGGGCTCGGCAAGCGCGAGGTGCTGTGGCGCCACGTGCTGCGCAACGCCATGGTCCCGGTCATGACGGTGATGGGCCTGCAATTCGCCAATCTGCTCGCCGGCACCATCGTGATCGAGAACGTGTTCTATCTGCCGGGCCTCGGCCGTCTGATCTTCCAGTCGATCGCCAACCGCGACCTGATCGTGGTGCGCAACTGCGTGATGCTGCTCGCGGCCATGGTCGTCGTCGTCAACTTCGTGGTCGATGTGCTCTATGCCTTCATCGATCCGCGCATCAAGGTCGGCAACCTGTGAGCGCGCCGCTGATCATTCCAGCTGATGCCCCGGCGGTTGCGCTTGGCGCGAAGCCGGCAACCGGCTTCTGGCGACGTGCGCTGCGCCATCGCAGCTTCGTTCTGGGGGCTGCACTCAGCCTGCTGGTGCTGGGAGCGGCCCTCCTGTCGCTGGTGTGGACGCCGTGGTCGGCCTACGACATCGACGTCGCGTCCAAGCTGCACCCGCCCTCGGCCGCGCACTGGCTCGGCACCGACGTGCTCGGCCGCGACATCGTCTCGCTGCTCCTGTTCGGCGCGCGCTCCACCATCATGGTCGGCGTCATCGCCGTCGGCATCGGCCTCACGTTCGGTGTCTGCCTTGGGCTGATCGCGGCCGCGCGCAAGGGGTGGACCGCGGAACTCATCATGCGAATGAGCGACTTCACCTTTGCCTTTCCCGCCGTGCTGTCCGCGATCATGCTCGCCGCCGTCGTGGGCCCGGGCATGCTGACCTCGATCACCGCGATCGGCATCTTCCAGATTCCGACCTTCGTCCGCGTCACGCGTGGATCGGCCAATGCGATCTGGGCGCGCGAGTTCATCCTCGCCGCGCGCGCCGCCGGCAAGGGCGGCTTCCGCATCACCGTCGAACATGTGCTGCCGAATATCCTGTCGATCCTGATCGTGCAGGCGACGATCCAGTTCGCGCTCGCGATCCTGGCCGAAGCCGCGCTGTCCTATCTCGGCCTCGGCACCCAGCCGCCGCAGCCGTCGTGGGGACGCATGCTGAACGACGCGCAGACGCTGCTGTTCCAGTCGCCGATGCTTGCGGTCTATCCGGGCGCCGCGATCGCGACCGCGGTGCTCGGCCTCAACCTCCTCGGCGACGGGCTGCGCGATCTGCTCGATCCAAGGCTGGCACGGGAGCGTTGAGCATGAGCGAGGCAAGTGCTCCGCTGATCGAGGTGAAGGATCTCGGCGTCAGGCTGAACACCAGCCGCGGCCCGTCGCAGGCCGTCCGCGGCGTCAGCTTCTCGCTCCGGCGCGGCGAGACGCTGGGACTGGTCGGCGAATCCGGCTGCGGCAAGTCCGTCACCGCGCTGGCCCTGATGGGGCTGTTGCCTGACAGCGCCGTCGTCAGCGGCAGCATCCGGCTCGACGGCGCGGAGCTCGTCGGCCTGTCTGATACAAGCTACTGCAGGCTGCGCGGCAACCGCATCAGCATGATCTTCCAGGAGCCGATGACCGCGCTCAATCCGATGCACACGATCGGACGGCAGGTTGCCGAGCCATTGCGCCGCCACACGGGATGCTCGGCGAGCGAAGCGCGAAAAGAGGCGATTGCCTTGCTCGATCGCGTCGGCTTGCCGGATGCCGCCAAGCGTGTCGATGCCTATCCGCACCAGTTCTCCGGCGGACAGCGCCAGCGCATCACTATCGCGATGGCGCTCGCCTGCCAGCCCGACGTGCTGATCGCCGACGAACCGACCACCGCGCTCGACGTCACGATCCAGGGACAGATCCTCGATCTGATCGCGGATCTGGTCGAGGAGCGCGGCATGTCGATGATCCTGATCTCGCACGATCTCGGCGTGATCGCCGAGAACGTCCAGCGCATGATGGTGATGTATGGCGGCACCGTCGTCGAAAGCGGCGCCATCGATGCCGTGTTCACGCGG
Organism: Bradyrhizobium sp. ISRA436; assembly: GCF_029910015.1. Classification (NCBI taxonomy): domain Bacteria; kingdom Pseudomonadati; phylum Pseudomonadota; class Alphaproteobacteria; order Hyphomicrobiales; family Nitrobacteraceae; genus Bradyrhizobium; species Bradyrhizobium sp. ISRA436. The sequence continues at coordinate 6,511,628 of NZ_CP094519.1, read as the reverse complement.
ATGGGGCATCCTTACACGCAGGGCCTGTTTCGCGCCCGCCCGCGGCTTGGCGCGCGCAAGGGGACGCGCCTCAAGACCATTGCCGGCACCGTGCCGGAGCTCGCCGATCTACCCGCAGGCTGCACCTTCGCCGACCGCTGCGCGATTGTCGACGCGCGCTGCCGTGCCGCGCTGCCGGCCGTGGTGGATGTCGGGGCGGGTCATGGCGTGCGCTGCCTGAGGACGGACGTCTCGATGGCCGAAGCTGCCGGAGGTGTCCGCGCGTGACCATGCTCGACCAGCCGCCGTCTGCGCGCGAGACGCCGCTCCTCGAGGTGAAGGACCTCGTGCAGCGCTACACGCTGCCGCGGGAACGCCTGTTCAAGCCGGCCGCGCAGGTGCGCGCGCTCAACGGCGTCACGGCGCAGGTCACCGCCGGCAAGAGCCTCGGCGTGGTCGGCGAGTCCGGCTCGGGCAAATCGACCTTTGCGCGGCTGGTGATGGCATTGGAGCGGCCGACGTCGGGGCAGGTATCGCTGCTGGGCCGCGACCTCAACCGGATGGCGGCCAACGAGCTGCGCCACGCCCGCCGCGACTTCCAGATGGTGTTCCAAGATCCCTACGGATCGCTCGATCCGCGTCAGACCACTGCGCGCATTGTCGCAGAGCCGTTGACCGCGCTGGGCCGGATCGATCGCGGCAGCTTGCGCGAGCGGGTCGCTACGGCGCTGCGGCAGGTCGGGCTACGCGACGCCGACATGGACAAGTTCCCGCATGAATTCTCCGGCGGCCAGCGCCAGCGCATCGCGATCGCCCGCGCGCTGATCACCCAGCCGAAGCTGATCGTCGCCGACGAGCCGGTCTCTGCGCTCGATGTCTCCGTGCAGGCGCAGGTGCTGAACCTGATGCAGGACCTGCAGGACGAGTTCGGGCTGAGCTACATCCTGATCAGCCACGATCTCGCGGTGGTCGATCTGCTCTGCGACGAGATCGCGGTGATGTATCTCGGCCGGATCGTCGAGCAGGGAAGCCCCGAGGATCTGTTCGCGCACTCTGCCCACCCATACACGCGCGCGCTGCTCGAGGCGGTGCCGCGTGCGCGGGCCGGCGGCGTCCGCCGGCGCCGCGGCGCGCAGGCGATCGCCTCGCAATCGTCGGGGTCGGAGGGTTGTCCCTATGCGTCCCGCTGCGTCCTGGCCGACCAGCATTGTCGCGAGACCGCGCCTGCGCTACGCACCGTAGGACAAGCCCATCAGGCTGCATGCCACCACGCCGAGGCGGTGATGGCACTGCCGCCGGCGGCGGCAGAAGCAGGGGCTGGTTAGCCCTCCGAGCGGGATTGGCCTAGGCTGACACAAGAAGACATCCGGGGAGCAAGCGAATGCTGAAGAAATTATCCATTGTCGCGGTGGCCGTCGCGTTTGCCGCGGCACCATTGCCGAGCGTGGCACAGGGCAAGAAGAACAGCGTCGTGATGGGCATGACGCTGGAGCCGCCGGGGCTCGATCCCACCACAGCGGCGGCGGCGGCGATTGCCGAAGTCACGCTCTATAACGTCTATGAGACGCTGACCAAGATCAACGAGGACGGTTCGGTGTCGCCGCTGCTCGCGGAGAGCTGGCAGGCCTCGCCCGACCTGAAGACCTACACGTTCAAGCTCCGCAAGGGCGTCAAATTCCAGAATGGCGAACCGTTCAACTCGGCGGCGGTGAAGTTCTCCTACGATCGCGCCGGCGCGGCGACCTCCACCAACAAGGACAAGAGCCTCTATCAGGCCTTCGAGTCGGTGACGGCGCCCGATGCGGATACGGTCGTGGTCGCGCTGAAATATTCTGAGCCGAACCTGCCGTTCCTGCTTGGGCAGGCGAGCGGTGCGATCGTCGAGCCGAAGAGTGCGCCCACCGATGCGACCCAGCCGGTTGGTACCGGACCTTACAAGCTCGGGGCCTGGGCCAAGGGTTCGTCGATCACCCTGGTCAAATGGCCTGACTATCGCAACGCTGCCGCGATCAAGCTGTCCAAGGTGACGATCCGTTTCATCGGCGATCCCGCCGCGCAGGTCGCGGCACTCTTGTCCGGCGACGTCGACGCATTCCCGCGCGTTGCGGCGGCACGCAGCCTTGCGCAATTCAAGACGGATCCGCGTTTCACCGTGCTGGTCGGCGGCTCCAAGGCCAAGACCATCGTCGGCATCAACGAGCGCAAGAAGCCGCTTGACGACGTGCGCGTTCGCCGCGCCATCCTCGCCGCGATCGACCGCAAGGCGATGATCGACGGTGCCGTCGATGGCTTCGGCACGCCGATCGGCAGCTTCTACACGCCGGGATCGCTCGGCTATGTCGACACCACCGCTATCAACCCCTACGACCCGGAAAAGGCCAAGAAGCTGCTCGCCGAGGCCGGCATCACCACGCCGCTCGAGCTTAGCCTCAAGCTGCCGCCGCCGCCTTATGCGCGGCAGGGCGGTGAAATCCTTGCGGCCCAGCTCGCCAAGATCGGCGTCGTCGCCAAGATCGAGAATGTGGAATGGGCGCAGTGGCTGTCGCAGGTCTTCACCGGCCCGCACAATTACGACCTGACCATCGTCTCGCATGTCGAGCCGTTCGACCTCGTGAAGCTGACCGAGCCGGATTACTATCTCGGCTACAAGTCCGAGGCGTTCAACGCGCTCTACAAGCAGATCATGGCGACGCCGGCGGAAGCCGATCGCGCCAAGCTGCTCGGCGATGCGCAGCGCATGCTGGCGACCGACGCGGTGGCCGGCTTTCTGTTCCAACCGCAATGGATCACCATCACCAGCAAGAAGCTGAAGGGCGTGTGGAAGGAAGTCCCGCAGTTCGAGAACGACTTTTCCGCGTGGTCGTGGGAGTAGCCGCTCTTTCTCCGTCATTGCGAGCGAAGCGAAGCAATCCATCTCGCCGCGCGGCGAAAGAAGGATTGCTTCGTCGCTTCAGCGCAAAATTGCTTTGCAATTTTGTCGCGGGCTCCTCGCAATGACGAGGCTGCCTACACTGACGATCTCTCGGGTTGAGGCAGAACTAACCGGTCTGTCCCGTGCTCGCATTGGCGACGGCGCGCGCGACCTTGGCGATTGCCTCGTTGCTTTGCGCCGAGTCAACCTTCGCGCCAGTCAGATAGACCGTCACGATGATCGGCTTGCGGCCGGGCGGCCAGAACACGCCGATGTCGTTGGCGGTGCCGCGCTCGCCGGTGCCGGTCTTGTCGGCAACCCGCCAGTCGCGGGGGACGCCGGCACGCAGACGGGCGCCGCCAGTCTTGTTGGCGGTCATCCAGTCCGTCAGCGTCTGGCGCGAGCCCGCCGACAGCGTCTCGCCGAGAAGTACGCGCCGCAGGTTCTTCAGCATGGCGGTCGGGCTCGTGGTGTCGCGCGGGTCGCCGGGAACGCCTTCGTTCAATGCGACCTCCCAGCGGTCGAGCCGGCTCACATTGTCGCCGATCGACCGGAAGAAGCTGGTGAGTCCCACCGGCCCGCCGATCTCGCGCAGCAGCATGTTGCCGGCGGTGTTGTCGCTCTGCGTGATCGCGGCCTCGCCGATTTCGGCAAGCGTCATGCCTGACGCGACCCGCTCCTTGGTCACCGGTGAGTAAGGTTGCAGGTCCTTGGCCTCGAACTGAACGTGTTGATCGAGGCTGGATTGACCCCGATCCACCCGGTGCAACACGGCGGCTGACGCCATCGCCTTGAAGGTGCTGCACATCGGGAAGCGTTCGTTGCCGCGCAGGTTTGCGCGCAATCCTGTCTCGGTGTCGAGCATTGCCACCCCGAGCCGCCCACCAGTCTCCTGTTCGATGCGCGCAAGCTCCTGTTGCAGCCGCTGCGTCAGGGCGTCGGTTCCCGCCGCCGCGCTTTGCCGCGGCAAGGTGAAGGAAATTGCGAGGCCCAGCGCGCGCAATCCAAATGTCCGTCTCGTCAGCATGTCTCGTCTCCGTTGGCGGCGCGAACCTGCCGAACGGCGTGACGATGCACAAACAATCATTTATACAGCGAGGCATGAGAAAAACTTGGTCATGACGTCGTGCGCCGGCATCTCCCGCTGAACGCGTTGCGCGCCTTCGAGGCCTCGGCGCGGTTGTTGAGCTTCACCCGCGCCGGGCTCGAATTGCGTGTGACGCAGACCGCGATCAGCCACCAGGTCAAGCAGCTCGAGGACATGCTGGGCGCGAACCTGTTTCGCCGCCTGCCGCGCGGCCTCGTGCTCACCGACGAGGGCCTGGCGCTGCTGCCGGTGCTGACTGACGCGCTCGATCGCATCGGCGCGGCGATCGACCGGATCGAAGCAAAGGGCACGCGCGAGGTTGTCACTGTCGGCTGCGTCGCGACTTTTGCGACCGGATGGCTGTTGCAACGCGTCGAGCGCTTCAAGCGCGCGCATCCCTATATCGACCTGCGTCTGTTGACCAACAACAACCGCGTCGACATCGCCGGCGACGGGCTCGATCTCGCGCTTCGCTTCGGCGACGGCTCGTGGCACGGCACCGGGGCGATCCATCTTCTCGCCGCGCCGCTGTCGCCGGTATGCCGCCCCGATGTCGCCGGCCGTCTGCGCAAGCCCGCCGATCTCGCAAAGGAGGTCTTGCTGCGCTCCTACCGTGCCGAGGAATGGCCGCTGTGGTTTGCGGTGGCGGGCTCGCAATGTCCGAAGATCCAGGGCCCGATCTTCGATAGTTCCGTCGCGATGGCCGAAGCCGCCGCGCGCGGCGTCGGCGTCGGCCTCGTCCCGGTCGCGATGTTTCATAACGAGCTCGCCTCGGGCCGGCTGGTGCGGCCGTTCGCCGCCGAGGTGCCGGCCGGGTCCTATTGGCTCACCTGGCTCAAGTCGAAGGACATGACGCCGGGCATGCGCGCGTTCCGCGACTGGATGCTCGACACGTTGCGGGCGGACGCAGACGATGCGGAAGATGCGATCGTCGGGCAGGCGCCTGCGTCGCCGGGGCGCGTGAAGGCCAAGTCACAAACCAAGACGAAGAGGGCGCCTGCGCGAACGACACGTCGTCGCTGACGTGAAGTGAGATGTTCCAGCATCCGCAACTGCGCCCCCTCTCCCGCTTGCGGGGGAGGGCTGGGGTGGGGGCTCTCTCCACGAATCGCATCGCGGAGAGAGCCCCACCCGGATCGCATCTATCGATGCGATCCGGCCGCCCCCGCAAGCGGGCGAGGCGAAGTGGGCTCGCGGACAAGGCAAACTCAACGCGCGTGAGCGTTCGTTCGTAGTGCGCGCGCTACGCCAGGTGGCACGCCACGAAATGCCCGTTGGCGCCCTGTCGCAATTCCGGCGCGCTCTGCCGGCAGCGCGCTTCCGCGATCGGGCAGCGGGTGTGGAAGTGACAGCCCTTCGGCGGATTCATCGGGCTCGGCACGTCGCCCTTGAGGCGGATGCGCTCGCGCTTTGCCTTGGGGTCCGGCACCGGCACGGCCGAGAGCAGCGCCTTGGTGTAAGGATGCTGCGGATTGCGGTACAGGTCGTTCGCCTTGGCGAGCTCGACGATGCGGCCCAGATACATCACCGCGACGCGGTCGGAGATGTGCTCCACCACGGAGAGATCGTGAGCGACGAACAGATAGGTGAGGTTCAGCTCGGCCTGCAGATCTTCCAGGAGGTTGATCACCTGGGCCTGGATCGAGACGTCGAGCGCCGACACCGGCTCGTCGCAGACCAGCAGCTTCGGCTCCAGCGCCAGGGCCCTTGCGATCGCAATGCGCTGGCGTTGGCCGCCGGAGAATTCGTGCGGGTAGCGCTGCATGTGCTCGGCCTTCAGCCCGACCTTGACCAGCAGGCTGGCTACGCGTTCCTCCCGCTCGCTGGCCGATTTGGCGAGGTTATGGATGATGAAGGGTTCGCCGAGGATCGCGCCGATCGTCATGCGCGGATTGAGCGAGGCAAACGGATCCTGGAACACGAGCTGCATGTTGCGCCGCATGGCGCGGAGGTCGCCGCCGCCGAGGCCGGTCACGCTCTTTCCGTCGAACACCACCTCGCCCGAGGTCGGCTCGATCAGGCGCAGGACGCAGCGCCCGGTGGTGGATTTGCCGCAACCGGATTCGCCGACCAGCCCGAGCGTCTCGCCGCGGTTGACCGAGAACGACACGCCGTCGACCGCATAGACCTGCCCGACTTCGCGCGACAATAGGCCACCCAGCACCGGAAAATGCTTCTTCAGATCGGTGACGCGCAGCAGGGGTTCACTCATGACGCGTCTCCGAGGTGGCAGGCCATGCGGTGGCCCGGTGCGATCTCACGCAAGCGTGGCTCTTGCTCGGTGCAGATGCTCATGGCGTAACGGCAGCGCGGCGCGAAGCGGCAGCCGCGTGTGGGATTGATCAGGATCGGCACCGAGCCGCCGATCGCCTCCAGCCGCGTTTTGTGCTCGGCGTCGAGATCGATGCGCGGGATCGATCGGATCAGGCCCTGCGTGTAGGGATGGCGCGGTTCGCTGAACAGCTCATCGACCGGCGCCTCCTCCACCACCTTGCCGGCATACATCACGACGACGCGCTGCGCGGTTTCCGCGACCACGCCCATCGCATGGGTGATCAGCATCACCGCCATGCCGAAGCGCTCCTTCATGTCCTGCAAGAGGTCGAGGATCTGTGCCTGGATGGTGACGTCGAGCGCCGTGGTCGGCTCGTCGGCGATCACGAGCTTGGGGCGGCAGGCCAGCGCCATCGCGATCATGACGCGTTGGCGCATGCCGCCGGAGAACTGGTGCGGATAATGGTGGACGCGGCCTTCGGCGTTCGGGATCTGCACCAGCTTCAGCATGTCGATGGTGCGCTCGAGCGCCTGCTTCTTGTTGAGCGCCTCGTGGCGGCGCAGGCTCTCGGCGATCTGCTCGCCGATGGTCAGCACCGGATTGAGCGAGGTCATCGGCTCCTGGAAGATGAAGCCGATCTCCTTGGCCCTGATGTCGTCGAGCTGCTTGCTGGTCAGCGGCACTAGGTCGCGGCCCTCGAACATGATCTGGCCCGCGACGATGCGGCCGGGCGGCATCGCGATCAGCTTCAGGATCGACATCGCGGTGACGGTCTTGCCGCAGCCAGATTCGCCGACGACGCAGAGCGTCTCGCCCTTGTTGATGCTGATGTCGACGCCATCGACCGCCTGCAGGATGCCGGCGTCGGTGGCGAAGTGGGTCTTCAGGCCCTTGATCTCGAGCAGCGCCATCAGATCACCTTGCGCGCGTCGAGCGCGTCGCGCAGCCCGTCGCCGATGAAGTTGATGGCGACGACCGTAATGAAGATCGCGCCGCCGGGAAACAGCGCCCAGTGCGGGCCGATATCGAGAAAGTCCTTGGCGTCATAGAGAATGCGGCCCCAGGTCGGAGTGTCGGGCGGAAAGCCGAGGCCGAGGAACGATAGCGTCGACTCGGCGATGATGGCGGCGGCGACGTCGATCGTGCCGGCGATGATGACGGGTCCGAGCGCGTTGGGCAGGATATGGCGCACCACCTGCCGCACCGGGCTGGCGCCGAGCGCCCGCGCGGCCTCCACGAATTCCTTTTCACGCAAGGAGAGGAACTGGGCGCGCACCAGGCGCGCGACCGGCATCCAGCGCAAGCCGCCGATAACAAGCACGATCAGGATGAAGATGCCGCCCTCCGGGCCGAACACCGCCTTGAGCCCGTCGCGGAACAGATAGATCAAGAGCAGCAGCAGCGGCAGCTGCGGCAGCGACAGGAACAGGTCGGTGAGCCACATCAAGGCGTAACCGAGCGCGCCGCGCGACATGCCGGCGAGCGCGCCGATCAAGGTGCCGACGAACACCGAAACCAGCATCGCGGCGAGCCCGACCGCAAGCGAGATCCGCCCGCCATAGATCATGCGGGCGAGCAGGTCCTGGCCGAGATCGTCGGTGCCGAAGGGATGCGCCAGCGACGGCCCTTGTAGGCCTGCCACGACATCGATGTCGTTGATCGAGACGCGCCAGACCAAGGGGCCGATCACGACGGCCAGGATCAATAACAGCAGCAGCACGGCGCTGATCACCGCCGGCTTGTGCCGGCGATAGCGCCGCCAGGTCTCCCGCAGGGGTGAGTAGCGGCGCCGTTCAGCGGAAGGAGATGCGAGGGTCAAGCCAGCCATAGAGGACATCTGCGATCAGGTTGAACAGAACCACGAGACACGCGAAGACGAAGGTCACGGCCATCACGACCGGCGTGTCATTGGCGAGGATGGAGGAAATCAGCAGCGAGCCGATGCCCGGAATGCGGAAGATCTGCTCGGTAACGATCGCGCCGCCGAACACCGCGGGCATCTGCAGTGCGATCAGGGTGACGACCGGGATCATCGCGTTGCGCATCACATGCTTGATGATCACCTTGGCCTGGCCGAGCCCCTTGGCGCGGGCGGTGGTGACATAGTCGAGGCGGATCACGTCGAGCATCGCCGAACGCACGAAGCGGGTCATCGACGCCGCCTGGAACAGGCCGAGCACCATCACCGGCATGATCGCCTGCCGGATCGTCTCCAGCAGCCAGGGAATCCCGGTCCCCGGCACGTCGGTGTAGACGAACGGCAGCCAGTCCAGCTTCACCGAGAAGATCAGGATGAACAGGATGCCGGTGAAGAAGGTCGGCAGCGAGAAGCCGATGAAGGCAAAGGTGTTGGCGAGGCTGTCGAACAGCGAATAGGGGCGGGTGGCGGCATAGACGCCGACCGGGATCGCGATCAGCAGCGCCAGGATCTGCGCCGAGCCGATGACATAGAGCGTGGCCGGCAGCCGCTGCAGGATCAGCGTGTCGACATCCACCCGGCTGACGAAGGAGAATCCCCAATCGCCATGGGCCATGGCCGAGAGCCAATGCAGGTAGCGAAGATAGATCGGGTCATCGAGCCCGAACTTGGCGCGAAGCGCAGCCTGGACCTCGGGCGGCACGTTCGGATTGGTGGCGAGCTCGCTGAACGGGTCGCCCGGCGCGAGCGCGAGCACGATGAACAGCACGAGCGAGATCCCGAGCAGGCTCGGGATCGCGATCATCAGGCGACGCAGGATATATTGACTCATGGCCGAACAGTGAGATCAGGCGGAATAGCGACCGCGAAGGAATTGCACTCCCTCTCCCGCTTGCGGGGGAGGGGTGGGGTGGGGGTATCGCCGCGAGTCCCATCGTGGAGAGAGCCCCCACCCGCTGCGCTCTCTGAGCGCAGCGACCTCCCCCGCAAGCGGGAGAGGTGGGGCAGCATCGCCGAGAGGCCGGCTCGACCGGAGATCGCTTCGCGGTAACACCGCCGCGTCATGCCTCCCGGTACCAGTCCTGCAGATTGTCGGTCTGGTTGGCCCAGCCGGAGAGCGCCGGCCGCAGCGTGTTGGAGCAGGCTTCGACCGCGAGGCGATGCATCACGGGGATCAACACCGTGTTCTCCCACAGCAGGTCGTTGCACTTGATGTAGAGGTCCGCGCGCTTGATCGGATCGGTCTCGGTATCCGCCGCATCGATCGCGGCGTCGTAATCCTTGTTGACCCAACGCGGGAAATTCTGGCCCTGCCACTTGTTCTCCTTGGTGGCGACATTGCGCGAGAGGTAGCGGCGCATGTGCAGGGCGGGATCGGGCTGGGTCATCGGGATCTGGAACATCTCGATGTCGGCGTAGAACTTGGAGTAGGTGTCAGGGTTGGCGACGTCGGAGGAGAAGAACACCGAGGCCACCACCGACTTCAGCTCGACGTCGATCCCGGCCTTCTGGCAGGCCTGCTTGACGATCGCCTGGGTCTTCTGGCGCGGCCCGTTGATCGAGGTCTGGTAGAGCAGCTTCAGCCGCTTGCCGTCCTTCCCGCGGATGCCGTCCGAGCCCGCCTTCCAGCCGGCCTGTTCCAGAAGCTGGCTCGCTTTCTCGATGTTGAACTCCCATTTGGTGTTCTTGGACACGAACTCCTCGGGGCCGTTGAGATAGTTCGCGGTGGTGCGTCCGGCGCGGCCGTAGATCACCTTCTTCACGGAGTCGCGGTCGACCAGCATCGCAAGCGCCTTGCGCACGGCCGGATCTGACAGGATCGGATGCTTGGTCTTCATCGACGAGCGTTCGCCGTCGACTTCAACGTTGGGGTCGGTGAAGTTGATCGCGATGAATTCGATGTCGCCGCCGACCGCGTAGAGGGTCTTGCCCTTACCGCCCTTTTCCAGGCGCAGCAGCACCTCGTCTTCAACCTGGATGTTCCAGGCGAAATCATATTCGCCGGTCTGGATCACCGCGCGCGCCGCCGAGACGGCATCGCCGCCGCCCTTCATCTCGACCGTGTCGAAATAGGGGCGGTTCGGCATGTGGTAGTCCGGATTGATCTCGCCGCGCACCAGATCGCCCGGCTTGAACTCGACGAACTTGTAGGGACCGGTGCCGACCGGCTTCAGATTGTTCGGCGCCTCGCGGGACTTGCCGCCCTTGTACTCCGCGAACAAATGCTTCGGAATGATGCAGCCATAGGCGCCGACGAAGGCGTTGGCCCAGAACGGCGTCGGCTTCTTGAAGTTGATCCGGACAGTGAGGTCGTCAACCTTCTCGACGGTCATATCGGCGTAGGTGCCGCTGGAGACGGCCGCTGTCGCCGGATCGGTGGCATATTCCCAGTTGAACACGACGTCGTCGGCGGTGAACGGCTTTCCGTCATGCCATTTGACGCCGGGCTTGAGCTTCCACGTCACCGATTTGGCGTCGGCGGAGAGCCCGCCGTTCTTGATCGAAGGGATTTCCGCGGCAAGGATCGGGTTGAGATGGCCGTCGACGTCCCAGCTCGCGAGCGGTTCGTAGAACAGGCGCGAACCGTCCTGGTCCTTGGTGCCGGTGGCGAAATGCGGATTGAGCAGGGTGGGGCCCTGCCACCACAACAGCTTCAACGGACCGCCGCCGCCGCGCTTGGTCGGCTTGTAGGGGTTGGGGCTCTGCGCCATCGCGACGCCGCCGATGGCGAGGATCTGGTTGGCCATCGGCGCGGTGAGGCCGACGGCAATCATCCGCTTGACGAAGGCGCGGCGATCCATGCGTCCGCCCTTCACGTCGTCGATCATGCTGCGCAGGTCTTTGTCGAACATAGTCCCCTCGTCCGGTTCCGGTGATTGCGGCTGGCCGCGGATTGGGCCGCCGGTTATTTGGCCGCAGATGGCACACCGAATGATCGCGCAGGTCAACGCCTCACGCGGCTCAGCCCATTGGTCTTTTGGCTATCGCTTGTGCAGAAGGCGGCGCTGCCGCACAGGGCTTCGGCATTTCCGCGCCAAAGCATGCTCCCGCACCCCTTGGCGTGCGGAAAATTCGTTCGTTATCCTTTGTTCCGATGCGTTTTTTTGGCACGCGCCAAAATTAGCCCGGGATCATGTCCGGGCGAGGTCCTGGATTTAATCCAGGACTGCCCGGGATCAGATTTCGGATGCGTCCCGATTCGCAGCCGGCGGTCAGACTACCGACATGTCCAACGGCGGTGCAACATTTGCCGGCAGCGGGCTGACGTAAGGCGTCCGGGTGGTCCGCTTTGTCAGGTCCGCCTTGGCCGCGGCGATCAGCTCCGGCTCCATCAGCGCCTTGACGCCGAGACCGGCCATCGCCTTGGCGGCCTGCACCATCGCCTTGTGCGCCGCAGGCGTCTTGCCCTGCGCCACAACCTGCCAGGTGTGGAACGGCGTGCCGATTGCAACCGTCGGTGCATGGACCTGCACGGTCGGCACCACCCAGCTGACGTCGCCGACATCGGTCGAGCCGATCAGCGGATTGCGCTTGGCATCGATCGGCACCAGGAAGTCGGCCAGCGGCCGATCGGTCGGGTCCATGCCGATCGCGTAATAGACCGAGGCGATGTCCTTGTCGGTCAGGGTCGCGCGGATCTTGCTGGCGAAATCCTTGTCGGCGTCGTCGAAATGCGGCGGCCCGAGATCTTCCATGATCCGGTGCAGCTCCTGCTCCAGCGGCGTGTTGGGCAGGATGTTGGAGACCGCGGAGATGACCTTCATCTCCACCTTGGTCTCGGTCATCAGCGCCGCGCCCTGCGCGATCTTGTGCACGCGCTCGACCAGCTCGTTCATGCCGGGCAGGTCGCGGGCGCGGATCGAATAGCGCACGCGGGCATGGGCCTGCACCACGTTGGGCGCAATCCCGCCGGTGTCGAGCAGCGCGTAGTGCACGCGGGCGTCGCTCGGCATGTGCTCGCGCATGTAGTTGACGCCGACATTCATCAGCTCGACCGCATCGAGCGCGCTGCGGCCGAGATGCGGCGAGGCCGAGGCATGCGAGGTGCGCCCGGTGAAGGTGAAATCGGCGCGCGTGTTGGCGAGCGACGGCGTCACCGCCACCTCCCAGAAGCTGTGCGGGTGCCAGGTGATGGCGATGTCGGCGTCGTCGAACGCGCCGGAGCGCACCATGAAGGCCTTCGCGGCGCCGCCTTCCTCGGCGGGGCAGCCGTAATAGCGCACGCGCCCCGGCACTTTGTTGGCGGCCAGCCAGTCCTTCACCGCGGTGGCGGCGAGCAGGGCGGAGGAGCCGAGCAGATTGTGGCCGCAACCATGGCCGTGGCCGTCGACCTCGATCGGACGATGCTCGGCGACGCCGGCCTCCTGGCTGAGGCCGGGCAGCGCGTCATACTCGCCAAGGAAGGCGATGACCGGGCCGCCTTCACCCCATTCGCCCATCAGCGCGGTCGGAATGCCGGCGACGTTCTCGGTGATGCGAAATCCCTGATGCCGTAGCTCGGCCAGATGTTCGGCGGACGACCGTGCCTCGGTGTAGCAGACCTCCGGCATCCCCCACACACGGTCGCTCAATTCGATGAAACGCGGCTTGATCGCGTCGACGCCACGCCAAACATCACTGCGGTTGTCCATTTGCTCCGGTTCCTATTCTTGCAAAGGCAAATCTGAAGCGCGGAAAGCTAGCAGCTCGCCGCGAGCCCGCCTAGCGCTCGCCGGGAGACCAGCGTTTCGGCAATGTCCCGTCTAGCCGTGATGATCTGCTTCGGGGAGAGGTGAAGGCAGACCGCGGCCAGAGCGATACACTCCAGATTGATCGTGCCCAGGGGCGCCGCGGCGCCATCATCGCGCGTTGAGCCGGTCCAATCCTGTCCAGTCGAACGCAACGCCGTGCCCCGGCCGATCCGGAGCGATCGCCATGCCCTGCTCGAGCACCAGCGGATTTGCGATGTAACGGTCGAGGCCGAAGCCGTGCGCCTCGAGGTAGGAGCGATTCGGGCAGGCCGCCAGCAGATGGACGGTGATGTCATGCGCGCCGTGGCTGGTGATCGGGATGTTGAAGGCCTCGGCAAGGCGCGCGATCTTCATGAAGCTGGTGACGCCGCCGCAATTGGTGACATCAGGCTCGGCATAGGACAGCGCGCCGCCAGCGATGTATGGCTTGAACTCCCACACGCTGCGCAGGTTTTCGCCGGCCGCGATCGGCACGCCGCCGGCTTGCAGGATGCGCGCGTGGCCAGCGACGTCGTCGGGAATGGTCGGCTCCTCCAGCCAGGTCAGGTCGAAAGGTTGCAAGGCCCGCGCGGCACGGATCGCCTCCTCGACGGTCCATTTCATGTTGGCGTCGGCCATCAGCGGAAACTCATCGCCGAGATGGCCGCGCATCGCCTTCACGCGCGTCACGTCGGATGCGAGGCTGGGCCGGCCGACCTTCATCTTGATGGCGCGAAAGCCCTTCGCGAGATTGTCGTCGGTCTGCTTCAGCAGACCATCCAGCGGCAGGTCGAGATCGATGCCGCCGGCGTAGCAGGGCACGCGCGGGTCGAACCCACCGAGCAGCCGCCACAGCGGCAGCGACGCCCGCCGCGCCTTCAGATCCCACAACGCGATGTCAAGCGCGGAGAGTGCCAGCACCGCCGGTCCGCCGCGCCCGCCATAGTGCAGCGCCCACCACACTCTGTGCCAGAGCTGCTCGGTGTCCTCGGCCTCCATCTCGAGCGTGATCTCGCAGATCTCGCGGGTCAGGATGTCGGCGATGGCACCGCCATTGCGCCCGACCGTGTAGGTGTAACCGGTTCCTTCCGCGCCGTCGGCGTCGCGGGCGCGGATCGTAATCAGCTCGAACGCCTTGATCTCGCCATGCGTGCTGTCGCTCAGCACGGTCGGCAGCGGGATCTTGTAGAAGCCCACCGTGAAGTCCTTGAGGATGGCCACGTCGGGAACTCCTTGATCAAGGGATGGTATGCGCCAGCGCGCACTGCACGATCCCAAAAGCCGGCGCCAGCCGCAACCACCTGCGGCTGAATGTCAGTCTTGAGCGATCGGTGTGTCTTCGCAACGGCCGTCGATGTGACCGGGATTCTCTGCAACGGGCAGGAGGGTGTACGGCAGAATGGCTGACTAATGACAACATATTGCTTTACTTGTGATTGCTGTTTGAATGAAACGTAGTTGAAGCGCGCGATAAATCGCGATAAGCGTACGCAATATACAAACATATTGACATATTTCGCCGCGCTAAATAGGCTGGCGACGCATCCAGGGAGCTCAGCATGGCCGACGCTCAGTCCGTTCTTCTCGATCCGATCCGGGTCGGCTCGGCGATGTTGAAGAGCCGGATCGTCATGGGCTCGATGCACACCGGGCTCGAATGTCATCCAGAGCGGTTCGATGAATTGGGCCGCTTCTATGCGGAGCGCGCCAAGGGCGGCGCCGGCCTGATCGTCACCGGCGGCTTTGCGCCGAACTTCGCCGGCCGGATGAAGAACGAGCCCGGCACGTTCGAGCGGCCCGACCAGGTTCCGGATCACAGGAAAATTGTCGAGCCGGTCCACGCTGCCGGCGGCCGCATCCTGCTGCAGATCCTGCATGCCGGCCGTTACGGCTATCATCCGGCCATTGTCGCTCCTTCGCCGATCAAGTCCCCGATCAATCGCGACGTACCCGGCGAACTCTCCTCCGAACAGATCGAGGAGACGATCCGCAATTATGCCGTGACCGCGCGTCTTGCGATCGAGGCCGGCTATGATGGCGTCGAGATCATGGGCTCGGAGGGCTACCTGATCAGCGAGTTCCTCGCGCCGCGCACTAATCATCGGACCGATGCGTGGGGCGGCGCGCTGGAGAACCGCGCGCGCTTTCCGCTCGCTGTGATCAGGGCGGTCCGCGCCGCGATCGGTGATGCGATCCTCTCCTATCGCATCTCGGCGCTCGAGCTCGTCGAGGGCGGCCTGACGCGGGATGAGACGATCTGGCTGGCGAAGGAAGCCGAAAAAGCCGGCGCCGACTGCCTGTCGACTGGCATCGGCTGGCACGAGGCCGCGGTGCCGACCATCGCAGGTCCGGTGCCGCACGCCGCCTTCATCGAATCGACCCGCCGTCTGAAAGACGTCGTCGGGATCCCGGTCACCGCGAGCAACCGCATCAATCTGCCCGACGACGCGGCCCGCATCGTCGCCGATGGCTCGGCGGACTTGGTCTCGATGGCGCGGCCGCTTTTGGCCGACGCCGAGTTCGTCAACAAGGTCGGCCGCGGCCGGCCCGACCTCGTCAATGTCTGCATCGCCTGCAACCAGGCCTGCCTCGATCACTACTTCACCGACCAGGTGATCACCTGCCTGGTCAATCCGCGCGCGGCGCGCGAGACCGAATTCACCGACGCGCCCGCCGCGGTGGTCAAGCGCGTGGCCATTATCGGCGCTGGAGTCGCCGGCATGGCGGCCGCCCTCGAGGCCGCACGCCGCGGCCATCACGTCACGCTGTTCGAAGCGGCGCCCCGGATCGGCGGCCAGTTCGCGCTGGCGGCGAGTATCCCCGGCAAGGAAGATTACGGCCTGTCGCTTGACAGCTACGAGGCACAACTGAACGAGGCTGGTGTCGAGATCAGGACCGGCACAGCCGTCGATCCGGAGGCGCTCAAGCGCGAGAGGTTTGGTGAGGTCATCGTCTCGACCGGCGTGTCGCCGCGCCTGATCGATATTCCCGGTGGCGACGATCCCAGGGTCGTCGGATACACTGAAGTGCTCGACGGCACGGTCAAGGCGGGCGATCGGGTGATCGTGATCGGCGGCGGTGGCATCGGTCACGACGTCGCGCTGTTCCTTGCGATGGAGATCAATGGCCGCCGGCAGACGCGTGACGAGTTCTTTGCGCGGTGGGGCATCAACGGCACGCCGACGCATCATCCGGTGCGGCGCCAGATCACGATGGTCAAGCGCTCGCCCGGTGCGTTCGGCCGCACGCTCGGTAAAAGCACGGGCTGGATTCTGCGGCAGGAATTGAAGGACCTCAAGGTCCGCCAGATCGCCGAGGCGCGCTATTTGAAGATCGAAGGCGAAGGCCTGCACATTGCGCTACCGGATCGCGTCGAGGTGCTGCCGGCCGACACGATCGTGGTCTGCGCCGGGCAGGAATCCGATCGTGGCATCGCCGACGAGATCGCGGCGAACGGCCAGATCGTCCATGTCATCGGCGGCGCCCGCCTGGCCGGCGGGCTCGACGCCAAGCGCGCGATCTATGAAGGCGCGATCCTCGGCAATCGCATCTGACAACCGCGGCGGAGATCGCGGGGAGCAACGAATCGATCGGGACGAGGGAACAAGGTCCGGAAGTTCAAGCTTCGCGACCGAGCCCACAGCGCATTGAACGGAGCAGCACCATGAGAGGTTTGAAGAACCGCGTTGCCATCGTCACTGGCGCAGCCGGCGGCATCGGTCGGGCCATTTGCCGCAGATTCCTCGACGAGGAGGTCAAGATCATCGCGCTCGACGTCAACGCCGATGCGCTGAAGCAATTGGCCGATGGTCTCGGTGCGGACGATCAGCGCCTGCTGTGCGCGGCCGTCGACATCGCTGACTACGCCGGGGTCAAGGACGCCGTCGAGCGCGGGGTTGCCAAGTTCGGCAAGCTCGACATCCTTGTCAACAATGCCGGCTGGGACGTCGCCAAGCCGTTCCTGCAGACCGAGCCGGACTTGTGGGACAAGATCATTGCGATCAACCTGCGCGGTCCGCTGAATCTCCACAAGGCGGCGCTTCCCCACCTCATCGCGGCCGGCGGCGGCAAGGTCGTCAACGTCGCCTCCGATGCGGGCCGGGTTGGCTCGTCGGGAGAGGCGGTCTATTCGGCCTGCAAGGGCGGCCTGATCGCATTCTCGAAGACCATCGCGCGGGAATGCGCGCGCGACAATGTCAGGGTCAACGTCGTCTGCCCGGGGCCGACCGACACTGCCCTGCTGCGGTCCTTCGTCGGCGAAGGCGAGTACGGCCAGAAGATCTATGACGGATTGAAGCGGGCGATTCCGCTCAAGCGCCTCGGACAGCCCGACGATATTCCGGGCCTGATCGCCTTCCTGTCGAGCGACGACGCCGACTTCATGACCGGGCAGGTCATCAGCGTGTCCGGCGGCCTGACCATGAACGGATAAGGGAACGAGATGCAGCATCGCCACCTAAGCTACGAAAAGCCGCGTCGGAGGCGGGTGGACGGCCGGGCGTTGTTGCGTCGCGCCGCGTCCCCTGCTCTTTCGTGACCTGACATCTAGAACTTCAACCTCGGAGACGGGCAATCCATGGCTTCCGTCAGGCATTCGCGAAAGGCCGTCGGCGACCCGGCGGCGATCTCCGCCGAAGCGCCCGGTGTCGATCTGTCGGGAAAGCCCGAGCGCGTCGCCGATCATCTCAACAACCGGATCTTCTTCCGCCTGTTTCAGGTCGCCAACACGCTGCAGAAGCAGGCGGTGAAGGAGCTCGGCGTCACGACAGTGCAATGGGCCGTGCTCGGCGCGCTGTCCGATCCGCGGCCGACCTACGGCATGTCGGTGGGTACGCTGGCCGACTTTCTCGTCGTCAGCCGGCAAAACCTCGATGGTGTGCTCAAGCGCCTCGAACGCGACGGTCTGCTCGAACGCGTGACCGATCCAGGCGACAAGCGGACGCGCCTGGTCAAGCTGACGCGGGAGGGTTTCGTCTTCTGGGCCGAGCTGCGCGAGCGCATTTTCCAGTTCTACGATCAGGCCGTCAGCGGCTTCAAGTTCGACGACCGCGTCGCGCTTGCCCATTATCTCAACGAGCTGCAACGATCACTGACGATAGTCCGGCTCGAGCAGCCGCGCCGCGAGCGGAAGAGGGCGAAGCGGCGTTCCTGACGCCGGCGATCGCGCTTGGCGATGGCTTGACGGGCAGTCTCATTTTGATTGTTGCGCCGCAACGAGCTCGGCGGCGCAATGTCGCGGCTACGAACGGGCCACTGTTGTCCTGTCAGCGATCGCGACGGAGTTGTTAGCGTTTGTGCTGGCGAAAGCCAGGACGCCGTGGGGGTTGGTTCTCGATTCACCTATCAAACAGCGCGGTGTCATCACCCGCGCATGCGGGTGATCCAGTATTCCAGAGACGCCGGTGCTTGAAGGGAGAGGCCGCGGCGTACTGGATGGCCCGCAGGAGCCTGTCATCGGGCGCGCCGACGGCGCGACCCGGTGGCGGGCCATGACGACTGAGAGGATGCGAGTCCGCATTCTCGCGACATGATTTGCCCGAGTCTTGCATCTCGTCGCCCCCCTGAAGATCAGAGGGCGCAGGGAAAGCCGGGTGCCGATCGCACCCATGGGCCCGGTGCAACAAAAAAGCACCGGGGGTAGGACCACAGGTGAAACCGGAGCAATCCCGGCTTTCCCTGCGCGATGGGTTACAGCTTACTTCGTGCTCTCTCCGGCGAGACTTGGCTTTTTTGTCACCGTCTTCGCAAAGACGCGTTCCGCGCCTTGCGACGAGACACCTGCCACTGGGGCGTCAAGACCACACGACTTCACCGTCCGCCTTGCGGGTGCTCGTCAGTCACACGCTCAGCGTCCACCGCATCTCACCGCAACACCTGTGACGATCGCGAAGCGCCCCTCGATCGGGTGAGACGGGCGGATCATAGACTGAGTTGTGTTGCTGAAAAACAGAAATATTTTCGATGCGAGGCCTTGCGCCGTCGGGCAAATCAATGCCAAGGGGCGAGTGCCCGCGTCCTCGCGTCATTCCGGAGCATGCCATGATCGGACGCGTGCGCACCCGACGCGCCGGCTGCTCCAGGAACGACGCGAGCATCCGGCCTCACTTCATGGTGTAGCCGCCGTTGACGAGGGTGGTCTGGCCGGTCATCCACCAGCCTCCGAGACCAGGAGGCGGATCGAGGGGACGATATCGCTGATGTCGGTGAGGCCGGTCTTCGAGAACTGAGACAGCGCCGCCGCCGGCGGCTTGATCTCGCCAAGCACGGCGCCAAGGCCACACGTCCGGGGCAATATCGGCGTTGAGTTCGCCGATCTGGGCGAGCAGAACTTCAAAAACATTCCTCGCCCAGTCTTGGCTTATGCCGTAGTCCGGGAAAACGCCACCCAGCCGCGCACGTCGACTGCGCACGGCCGGGCTCACGTTCAACCCTCGCCTTTCCATCATCGTGCTGCCCTTCGCCAATCTCAGCGGTGATCCCGAGCAAGACTACTTTGTGGATGGTGTAACCGAGACCCTGACCACCGACTTGTCGCGCATCCCAGGCTCATTCGTGATCGGCAGGCACACTGCATTCACCTACAAGGGTAAGGCCGTCGACCTCAAGAAGATCGGGCGCGACTTGAACATCCGCTACGTGCTCGAGGGCTCTGTGCAGCGTAGCGGCAACCGATTGCGGGTGAACGTGCAGCTTGTGGATGCCGAAACTGGCAATCACCTTTGGGCCGAGCGCTTCGACAAACCCGTTGCCGATCTGTTCGATATGCAAGACGAAATCGTCGCGCGGCTTGCTAGCGCACTGAATACCCAACTCACTGAGGCTGAGGCACGACGAGCGGGGCGCTCGCTGGATCCCGATGTAACGAACCTGAATTTTCAAGGTAATGCGTGCTTGAACAAGGGGACGAGCCCCGAGCACCTGACCCGGGCGCGTGGCTTTTTCGAACGTGCCTTGACTATCGATCCTCGAAGTGTGGGAGCGCTGGCCGGCATCGCAAGCCTCGATATGATGTTGGGAGCTGCCCTGCTAACCGACGACCGGAGCGCGCGCTTTTCGGCAGCCGAAACAAATGCGATTAAGGCGCTTTCCTTGGCCCCGGATGACGCCCTGGCCCACTTTATCTTGGGTTGCGTCTATATGTTCACCAACCGCGCGGCCCAAGGAATTGCCGAATGCGAACAAGCATTAGTGCCCAATCCCAATGCCGCCGATGCTCATGCCGCTCGTGGTTTGGCCAAATTCTTAACGGGTCGCGCCGCCGAGACCGAAGGTCATATACTTGAAGCTCTCCGTCTCTCCCCTCGCGACACCTTCGCCAACTGGTGATGCATTGTCTCGGCAGGGCCAAGATACAGCTCGGTGCGGAAGCCGAAGCCGTTTCTTGGTTTCGACGAAGTATCGAAGCCAACCGCAATTTTCCTCTCACTCATTTTCACTTGGCCGCTGCCTTGGGCTTGCTTGGTGCGCTGGATGAGGCGCGAACTGCTGCAAAGGCGGGACTTACGCTCGATCCAGGCTTTACCATACGTCGCTTCCGCCTTGGCGCATCAAGCGACAATCCGACGTACCTTGCTGCGCTGGAGCGGTTATGTGAGGGCATGCGTCTGGCCGGGGTGCCGGAGGGGTGATGTCTGAGTTGGGTCAAAGGCTGTCGATGACGACGGAGCTGAGCGATACCGCGGCTGGCCAGATCGAAAACTACGTCGTCGAACTCGGGCCGCTCGACTCGTGGCTGAGCCAAGAGCCAGGTTGCTTCTACCGGCGGTCTCGCTAATTCTGCTGTCGTGGGCACCAGCGATGGAGCATCACAATTCAGCTCGGAGAGCCGGTCCATGAGTTCTCGCAGCCTTGGCGCTGGCGAGTAAGCAGCACGGCACGGTGAGCCCGAATGCTTCTCAGACTCACGTTGATCACCAGCTCGAATTTGGTCTGACGGTGCAGGAGATCATCGAGCGATCCGGTGATCGTGGTGCCGGCCTTGACAATCACAGTTGCGAGCGAAGTGTCGCAGCCAGCGCGCGCCCCACAAAAAAGGCGGCCGCTCGGGCCGCCTTTTTCCTTGTCTTGTCGAAAGGGATTACTGGCAGGGATGTTGCCGGCCGTCTGACCCCTTGAATGTCGTGCCGGGCGTGCAGGCAAGGCTGTTGTGGGCGGCGTAAGTCTTCCAGTCGCGGCCGCCATAGCCGTAGCCATAGTAATTGGAGTAGCTATTGTCGTAGCTGTAATAGCGGTTGTCGAAGGCTCGGAAGGGGGCAGTTGCGATCGCCCCCGCGGTCGCGACAGCGCCGCCCACGACATTGCCCGCCACCTCACCGGGCCCGGCAGGCCTGCGATACACTCTCCCGCTCGGCAAAGCGGCATTGGCGTTACGAATCCGCTGGCTGCGGTAGGTCGCGTGACGCTGAACGTGACGCTGGCCTTCGGCGCGAGTTTGAGATCCCTTGGTCTGGGCCTGAGTGTACTTCGCACCCTTGGTCATTGTACTCTTGGCGGTTGTACCCTCGGCCATCGCTGGGCTCGCGAGCACGGAGCCGACGATGGCCGCGGTGCCGAGGACGGCAAGAGTTGCAGTCTTCAGTCTCGTCATTGGACGCTCCCTTTTTCGTGATTTGTGACCGAGGCAAGCGCGGAGGACCGGCGGATGTTCCGCGCGCCGCTTCTCAAACCGATGTGATCGGGCATTCAAGTTCCCTGGAACTTGGGAAAATCCGCAGCAGGCACAAGCCGCCGATCCACGATATCAAGCAGGGGACAAACGTTCGCTAGATCTCCCGGCCGCAGGATGGCGGCTTCGGGTCGGCAGCCTGCCCCCACTTCGGACATGTCGCTGGGAGACGCAACAGTCGCAAAGGACCACCTTAGGACTTCGAAGCACGCAATCGTGGCATGGATTGACAAGTCTCTTGCCACATCGGTGCGCGCCCCTTCTGAGTTACTCTGATCGCCTCATAGTCGCCAGCGTCGCCACGAAAGGCCCCATCGTCGTCGCGGAAACTTCCCGCCAAGCAGTCCGATGATCAGCAAGAGCACAATGGCGCCGATAGTCGCGACAACGACGGTGCTGACGAAGCCACTGCCGATATGGATCCCCAAGCGGGGCAACAGCCAGGTGCCGATGAGAGCGCCGACAATTCCAACGGCAACGTCACCGATCAGACCAAAGCCTCCGCCCGCAACAATCTTGCCCGCTAACCAACCTGCAACGAGGCCAGCCAGCAAGATGACGATGAGACCTTCACCTGAAATGTACATCTTGGCCTCCTTCGGTCGAAAGAGGACGGCCGACGGACGTGTAAAAACCGCGAACAGCCTCGAGAGTTCCTACGGCGGCTTTCCGTGAGGACCACTCAATTCAAGCCCGGGCGTTAGCGCGTGATGAGATTAGGTCGAACTGGAGCGGCAACGGAGGTTCACCTCTCCCTTGGGAGAGGTCGGCGCGTAGCGCCGGGTGAGGGGGGTAGGGTCTCCCGTTAAAGCCGCGCCCCTCACCCGATTTGCTACGCAAATCGACCTCTCCCCGCCGGGGAGAGGTGAACCGCGTCTGTGGCCGAACCGATTCGATCATAACTCATCTCGCTCTAGTGAGAGACGATGACAATTCACCTTCGCGTCAAAAGCTGCCAGTGAGGACGGAGCCGAGCGGTGTTCGCTCCGACCCGATGAGCCCGCCGACGGTTCATGAAACCATCCGCGATCGGCCGGAAGGCGTATTGCTGGTGTCGCGTGAAATAAACGGCGCCGCCATCCGATGCAATGCTGTCGGAGCAGCTCATCAATCAACTTCCGAGCACGCACCTCCCGCCGTGCTTGCTCGTCTCGCGTTGCATTTCAGCCAAGAGATACGCCTGCCTTTGCACGGCTGATTCCGAGGGCCAGAATGCGCTGCAGCAGATCCGGGTAGTCCAATCCGTCATGGCGAGCCGCTGTCGCGAACTCCTGGCTCTTCGCGATTTCGGGATTGGGATTCGCCTCAATGAAATACGGAATGCCGTCGGCAGAGAGGCGAAAGTCGATGCGCGCGTATCCATCGAGCCCCAGTGTTCGGTAGATGCGTTTCGCCAGTCGCTGAATATGGGCGGATAGTTCCGGCGTTAGGTTCTTGGCCGGCCCATCTTCAATTCCGACGCGTTCCTGATAGTTGGGATCATGTTTGACTTTCTCGGTGGCGATGCGCCGTGCCCCGTGGCCGCCCATGCTGCCGAATTTCAGCTCCCAAACCGGCAGAACTCGCAGCCGGTTGTTGCCGAGCACGCCGACATAGAGCTCGCGTCCCTCGATATACTGCTCGGCGATGGCGGCAGTTCCGACCCGCTCGTGGATGAAGGCGACCCGCTCTGCGAGCTTCTCGTCGGTATCGACGATGGATGCCTGCGAGATACCAAACGATCCATCCAGGTTCAGGCTCTTGACGATGAGCGGCAGCGCAAGACGCGGCGGTCGCTTGACCTTGCGGCGCATCGGGAACACGGCGAAGGCCGGCACCGCGATCCGGCGATGGTGCACCAACGTCTTGGACAGATCCTTGCCGCGCGCCAGGATCAGGCCGCGCGGGTTACACCCGGTATACGGGATCTGCATCAGCTCGAGAAAGCTTGCGATATGCTGGTCGTACACGACCTCATAGCGGAACTCCTCCAGCAACGTGAATACCACATGCGGCTTGAAGCCGTCGATCTCGTCGCGCACCGGCTTGATTTCTTCCTGCACGCCGAGCGGGCGAACCTCATGGCCGACCGCGCGCAAGGTACTCACGACGTCGTATTCCGTTTTCCACGCATTGATTTGCTGCGCGGTGTATCCGTCGGTGGAGTCCGGAGGCACGAAGTCCGGATGCATGAGCACGAGAATGCGAAGGCGTCTCATAGCGCGATCCATTTGCGCCGCGACGGGCCGAACAGCGCGTGCATGGTCTTGGCGGTCAAAAGGATGGTGAAGTTGATCACGAGCTTCTGTTCAGGGCCGACGGCACGCAGATCGAGCTCGCGGCAGCGCGAGATCATGTCGTCAAGCACAGCGTCGAGCGTCAATTGGTTTTCGCCGGTCCACCGCGCGACCAGCTGCCTGATTTGGGCACGGTGCCGCCTGATGAAGACCGAAGCCGGTCGTCCCCGTCGATGCCGTTGGTCGGCGGAAAACAGCCGGGAAAGGTCGCGGTCGTAAGTCTTCGGTGGGTTGAAGGCGTAGAACGCCTGCTTCTTTCTATAGTGCTCGCCGAGCGTTTGGCTGAGCTCATGCAGCGGATCGACCCGCTCTCGCGTCGTGAGCAGCGGCCGCTTCCCTGCAATCTCGCCCATCAGCTCGTCGACATATTCGAGCTTCTTCAGCGCCGGCCAACCGGCATACCGTGTCCGCCAGTTCGAGCGCGGCCGCAGCCACACCGCGAAGGTCTCGGCGAAATCCTCGTCCGGATGGCTCTGCGCGTACCAGCGCCGAAGATGCTGGACATAACGCCGGCTGGCCGGATTGGGCTGGTAGTAGCGCGGATAGTGTTTCGAGGACGGGCCGAACAACTGCTGCCAGCGTCTCCGGCGTTGCAGCTGGTAGCCGTGCTGCACGGCATGGCCGGCCTCATGACGGAGAATGGCCATGCACTCGGACCAGGTGCCGCCCTCGACGTCGAGCATCATTTTCTTCTCGAGTTTCATCAGGCGGGGATGGGCGAGATAGAATGGGATGGCAATGCCGGGCACATTTGCCGGGCTGAACCATTCGCTCGATATCCACGCGTGTGGCCGCAGCCGGATGCCGCGCCCTTCGAGCTCTTCATACAGAGTGCCGAGACAATCCTCGAGCCAAGTACCTTCGACCGCAACCCTCAAACGACTGAGGCGTTGCTCGAGCAACTGCTCATCAGACAGCTTTTCCCAAGCATATTTCCGGCGCGGCATCGAATCCAGAGGTCATGACAACTCGTTATCTAAATGGTGTCACAGGTTGCGGTCGGCAACAACCGCCGACTCCTCGCGGTGCGCCTCCGAGAGTGCCCTCCCGAAGGTGCCCAAGAGCGAAGCGCGCCTACCGCGGTGTTCGAGATCGACCTTGCAGAGCTTGCCGCGTCACATGAATCGACGTGACCAGGTCGTATTGCGCCGCAGCTGCCGATGTGATCGTCGCGCCAGGCACGATCGACCTCGGCTAGCGGCCTCACGCCGCATGGGGCCGCCTGACGCCGGCCGGGCGGCCAAGCCGATATGCCTCGATCGGAGCGATCTCGCCATCGAGCCAGTCCTGCTCGCGCGCCAGAGCCCTCCAGGATTCTTCCATGCGCTTGAAGAGAGCTTTCGTCTGCTTATCGGTTGAACGCTTGGCAAGCTTGGAACAGATCACTGCGTTGTCCAAGAGAAGCTGCGACCTTTTCATGGAAAGTCCCTCCTGTTCAAGAAAAACGTAGGCGAACGGGCAAGGCCATTCAACACGCCCCTCCATGACTATTTCGTAACGCTCGTGAACACGTGTTCATCGAGAGCGTGGAATGTCGGGTAAGACGTCGGGTAAGACATCGCGCCGCATCGTCCGCCGGATTGCGCGATGCGCAGTGCGTTGCGCGATCATGTGCTGTCGGCTCCGAGCAGCGGCGCGAGCGGACATGCCAATGTCAATGCGATGGACAAGATGCGGAGCACCTCCGTCTCAGCCCGCCAAAATATTTGCAGGGCGATGTCGGTCCGCCAAAACTCCGTTCGTCGTTCCGATGTCCCTCCGATGAGACGGGGCTCAAGCAAGGAGACAGACGATGCGTGTCATGGTTCTCGTGAAGGCGACCGAGGACAGCGAAAAGGGGATCCTGCCCACGACCGAGATGTTCGAGGCGATGGGCAGATATAATGAGGAGCTGGTCAATGCCGGCATCATGCGCGCCGCTGACGGCCTCAAGCCCTCCTCCCACGGCAGGCGTATCGCGTTCGACGGCACCAGCCGCACCGTCATCGATGGGCCTTTCGCCGCGACGCGCGAGCTGGTCGCCGGCTTCTGGCTCTGGGAGGTCAAGGACATGGACGAGGCGGTCGCCTGGGTGAAGCGCTGCCCCAATCCCATGCCGGGACCGAGCGAGATCGAAATCCGGCCGTTGTACGAGATGGCTGATTTTCGATGAGATGTCGACGCGGAGGCGGCGGAAATCCATGACGGAATGCGCGAGAAGCCCGGCGGCAACGGAGGTCGCCGGCCGCGGCCTGCTCGGCTGCCTCATGGGCGAGCTCAAGGCCCATCACGCATCAGCTCACGGTCTCTGCGGGTGCGGAGAAGGGGCGGTTCGCCGGGACGACTTAGTGAGCCAAACATCGTCACATCAGGGACTGCGGGTCCGGCGCAGTCGTGAGGCTCAACCGCATGCTCGCGAAACGCGAGCCGCAAGGATTATCTTTCGAACCTGCGAGGGGGCAACGATCTTGCAGCGTAATAGGGATTAAGCAGGCAGGTTGCGGGAATGCCCATGGCGGAGGTGTGGCACTGATTGAACGAAGTGAAGATGCAGTCCATTCGCTCACCGATCAGCGAACCGTAAACATGCATACAGACCGGGTAGCGTGGATCGTACATTTGTGCAGCTGCCGGCCTTGTCATCCAAAGCGCGCTTAGCGCAAGCATCAGCGCTCCAAGTGGCTTCACATCAGTTCTCCTGCCATTTGTCGAGGGCTTTCTTCACTCGCTCGGGGGCATGATACCCCCGGTTTTCCACCTTGATCCAGTTCCCAGGAGACCGACCCGCCCGGCAGGGCCGATTGCGACGCCTTGAAACCAGGCCCTCGAGGTCGGCCTCGCAACGCGCGGCCGGCCGGTGCGGTCCCAACTGGGATCGTCGATCCGGCAAATCTAGGGGATTGATGCGGCTTCGCACGCTTTACGAACGTGCGGCGATGCGGAGAGGACCCGCCATGGAGCGGGGACAGAACGTTGGGACCCGCCGGGTGCAAGCCGGCGGGCCGTTTTGTTGAGTCCGAGTGCCTTCAGGCTGTATTTCCTCAGGCTGTCTTCTTCAGGCCGTTTTGGCGAAGAGCGTCAGGATGCCGTTGGTGAGATTGACCGCGACAACTTGTGACGAACTGACGCCCTTCGCCTTAAGCGCCGATACGGCCTCCGGCGACGCTTCGACGGATTGCTGAAGCCTTCGCAGATCGTCTTCGCTTGCCTTTGCTACGACATTCTCGACCTTTGAGCGCACTTCGGGCTCGAGGTCCTTGATGTTGACGACCTGTATGCTCCGGATGACGTTGGACTCCTCAGACTGAGACTGTGGTGGCGCCTTGGGTTGGGTTCCTTGCGCCTGCCCCCAAGCCGGCGCTCCGAGGGAGAGCGCCGCAACGATGACGGATGCGGTAGAGATCCGCATGAGCATTCCTTTCTTGGCTTGATTTACCCCCAACCTCGCGAAAACGCGTTGTCCCCGCGTATAGTTCCGGGTTGTATTGCCTTCTACGCAACGTAGGATACCGAGATCGGCACCTCGAAAAGCCGCCACTGTTCACGAGGCCGAGGCTGATTTCTGCAACATTCCCACCGCTGTAACGCCGGACCGGAAGCCCGGCTCGCAGGTGGTCGCGCTAGCTCAATTCACGCGTGTTGCTCTGTCCGCGAATGCCTCTTATGGGCCATGCGCAGACCGGAGCATCGACAGAACCATGCGGGCGAGATCGGCCGTCCGTTCCACCAATTGGTCTGCGCCGGCCGCTTCGAGCTCATCTCGGCTCCCATATCCCCAAAGCACGCCAAGACCGCGCATCTTGACCGCGTGGGCGCCGACGATGTCATGCCGGCGATCGCCGACCATGAGGCTGTGCGAGGCACAGATATCCCGTTCAGACAGGATATGGGCGAGCAACTCGGGCTTATGATCCAGTCTGCCGCCCGGCACCGAGCCGTAGATGCCGTCGAAGTATCTTGCTAATTCCAGGTTCTCCAGGATGCGCCGGGCAAAGACTTCGCGCTTCGACGTAGCCAGATAGAGCCGCAATCCGGCTCGCCGCATGTCGCGGAGCGCATCGCGGATTCCAGGGTAAGGCTTGCTTCCGAGCAGGCCGCTTTCGCCGTAGTGCTGACGATAGGCCGCCACGGCTTCGTCGAGCCGATCATCTCCGCGTGGCTGCAGCAGGACATGCAAAATCTCTTCGAGCGGCGGCCCGATCGCGCGCTTGATCTCGAGCGCATCGCCAGGATCATGTCCGAGCGCACGCAGGGCGGCCGAGCAGCTCGCGATGATGCCCGGCTGCGAATCAACGAGTGTTCCGTCGAGATCCAGGAGCACGGAGCGGGCCGGGGACATGCTCGAACATAGCGGCCGGCTGCAGACGAGTAAACGTCTGCTCACGACGCCGGCCTTGGGTCAGAGGTGGACGTAGCCCAAAGCCGGGCGTCGCTAGGTTGAGGTTGCTGGAGACCTCGAAGCCACGCGAGACTGCGGTGCCTGCTCGTCTACGTCATCCCGAGATCTCCTCAAGCTCGCGATCGAGCGTGCGCGGGCCCCATCCTGCAATGGCGACGACCACGATGAGCATGGCGCCCGCGATCAATCCGAACACGCCCTTGGTGCCCGCGGTCTGCAGGAAGAAGCCGATGATGAAGCTCGCAAAGATCGCGCTGAGTCGGCTCAGCGAGTAGGTGAACCCGACCGCGCGCGCCCGTATCCGGGCCGGGAACAGCTCGGCCTGATAGTTGTGGAACGAGTAGGACAGGATGTTGTTCGAAAGCGTGATCAGCACACCGAACAGGATCAACAGCGGCATGGTGCTCTGATACGAGAACAGCATTCCGAAGATGCCGATGCAGCAGGCCGCGGCGACCAACTGCCACTTTCGCTCGAACTTGTCGGCGAAGCTCATGGCCAACATTGGGCCGAACGGGTTGGCGATCGCGATGATGAATGAATAGAGCAGGCTCTTGCCGACATTGATGCCGGTCTGTTGCGCGATCAGCGTCGGCACCCAGGCGGCGAAGCCGTAGAAGCCGAAGGTCTGGAAGAACTGGAAGATCATCAGCATGAAGGTGCGGCTGCGATAGCTTGGTGCGAAGATCTCGGCCAAGCGGCCCTGGCGCTCGACCTTCTCCACGGCATGGCTTCCCGGCGTCGCCAGCGCCGCGCCCTTGAGGTCACTTCGGACTTTCGCCTCGATCCCGGTCGTGACCGCATCGGCCTCGTCGAGCCGTCCCTGATTGATCAGCCAGCGCGGGCTCTCCGGGACCGAGCGGCGGATGAACCAGACAACCAGCGCGCCGGTCGAGCCGATCAGGACCACCCAGCGCCAGCCGTCCACGCCGAACGGGCTGATCGGCACCAGCATGTAGGCGACGAATGCCACGATCGGCACAACCGAGAACATGACGCCCTGATTGAAGGCGAAGGCGCGGCCGCGCATCGATTTGGGCACGAGTTCGGACACGTAGGTGTCGATCGTGACCAGCTCCACGCCGATGCCGATGCCGGCGATCAGCCGCCACAGGCTGACGCCGAGACCCGTATTCTGGAAGGCCATCACGAATGTCGCCGCGCTGTACCACAGCATCGAATAGGTGAAGACGGTGCGACGTCCGTATTTGTCGGCGGCATAGCCGAACGCACAGGTGCCGATGAACAGGCCCGTGAAGGTCGCCGCCACGAACAACGCCGGACCCGCGAATATGCTGACGGACACGTCCTTGAGCATTCCCGCCTTCAGGAGGCCGGGAACGACATAAGCGGTCATGAACAGATCATAGAGCTCGAACATGCCGCCGAGCGAGAGCAGCGTGACCATCATCCAGACATGTCGCGTGCCCGGGAGTCGGTCCAGGCGAGCGAGGATGTCCGCGGCGCGCCCTTGGGCGGGCTGGTCAATTGTCGACATTGGGCCTCCCGTTATTTTTTTGTGATGAGGGACACACCCTACGCCGACACCTCCAACGGGACGACCCATCAAACCGTAGGGGCCGGTATTCCGGCGATGCCCCGGTGGAGGCCCGGCGATGAACGTCTCCGTGGGGAAGCCGAGCCTGGCGATCAGACCAAGCATCATCTTGGGAGACAGAGGGTACCGACACCCAGACCAGTGGGGCAATCGACGATCGCACTTGCCGCGGGCACCGCACCGCGCGCGATGGGCTCGGCGCATCCGCTCAACGCGCCCTATCAGGCCTTTGAGGCATCCGACGGCTGGCTCGCGGTCGGCGGCGCCAACAAGAAGCATTGGCTCCTGATGCTGGAGGCGCTCGATGCCACCGAGCTTGCCGCCGATCCGCGCTTCGCGACCGGCGCCGACCGCATGGCACATCTGAAGGAGCTCGAGGCTGTCTTGAGCGAACGCTTCCGCACCGGGCCGCGCTCGCATTGGCTCGCGGCGCTCGACGACAAGGGCGTGCCGTGCGGACCCGTGCACGACATGCTGGAGGCGCTCGGCGGCCCGCAGACGCTGGCACGCGAGATGGTCGTCGAGGTCCAGCATTCCACGCTCGGTCCCGTGAGGACGATCGGTCTTCCCGTCAAATTCTTGGAGACGCCGGGCAAGGTGCAGTCCGGCGCCACCATCTATGGCGAGCATACGCGCGAGGTGCTGGCCGAGCACGGCTTCGACGACAAGCAGATCGCAGCACTCGAGACGGAGGGCGCAATCGTTTCGGCGTCCGGAGAACGCTCGTCTGATCGGCGTCGTGCGACAGATAAGACGAACGTGGAAAGACGATGCGAGCTCAGGACCCGTGATCGACCAACAGCCGCCAAACACCCTCAAACAACGCCATGAGGATGAAGAGCGTCGACGACGTCAGCAGGATGCCCGTCGCGAGGTGATGATACGATGTACCTTCGGTGAGCCCGAATCCGATCAGCGACGCACCGATCAGGCACGCCCAACCGACCAGCGCGCGCCAGGACTCGCGGATCAATGCGGACAATTCGCCCGCCATCGTCAGCTTCTCTGGTCCGGACTGAGTGGTTGGCTGCTCTTTGGTCATGGCGTGGGACCCGTTCTAAAGCATGCACGCCACATCCTGGGTGCTACAGGGGCATCATCCCGGTGCACTCGTGCGGATGATCGCCGGATTCGCTGCCGGCAGGCGTTCGAGAAAGTTCAGCGCTGCCTTGAGTTGGCTGTCCCGATCGCTTCCGATCAGGTCTTCCTTGATCGGCGGTGAAGCCGTTTCGGGGGACGCACCCTTGGCGCCCGGCGTCGCGTCGGATTTCGGGAGCGTTCCGGGATTGGCAAACGCGCCGTGGAGCTGGGCTTCGCGCCAAACCAGGGAGTTTGCGACCTGTTCGTCCTTCGCCGCCTGGACGACGATGTCGGGCGTGATGCCGTCGCCCTGAATGGAGCGGCCCGACGGGGTATAGTACAGCGCAGTCGTCAGCCGCAAGGCGCCGTGGCCCTTGATCGGGATGATGGTCTGAACGGATCCCTTGCCGAAGCTCTGAGTTCCCATCACGGTCGCGCGGTGGCGATCCTGCAATGCGCCGGCAACGATCTCGGACGCCGACGCGGAGGCGCCGTTGACGAGAACCACCATGGGGGTGTCCGGCAGCAACGCACCCGTCGCGGGAGCCGTGAACGATTGATCGTCATTGCCGTTGCGCCCACGGATCGAGACGACCATCCCGCCGTTCAGGAAATCGCTGGAAACGTCGACGGCGGATGCGAGCAGGCCGCCGGGGTCGTTTCGCAGGTCGAGGACGACGCCCGCCAGCTTGCCGTTGGCTTCGTGCTGCAGGCTCGAGATCGCTTGCCGGAGTTCGTTTGGCGTCTCCTTGCCGAACTCGCTGATCCGCAGATATCCCATGTCATTCGCTTCGAGCTTCGACTTGACGCTGTGGATTTCGATGACTTGCCGGGTGAGGGGCACGTCGAAGGGCGGCTTGCCGTCGCGCAGGATCGTTAACCTGATGACCGTTCCCGGTGTTCCGCGAATCTTCCTGATCACCTCCATCAGATCCGCGCCACGCGTGCTCTGGCCGTCGACCGAAACGATCGCATCGCCCGGCTGCAAGCCGGCACGGGCACCCGGCGTGTCGTCGATCGGGGAGAGAACGGTCGGTACTCCGTTACGATCCGTGATCTTGAGGCCGATGCCGCCGAACTTGCCGTTGATGTCCTCCTTCGACTCGCGGAATTCCGGCTCGGTCATGTAGGAGGAGTGCGGATCGAGGCGGGACAGCATTCCCTTCAGGGCGGCATCGGTGAGCTGGCTCGAGTCGACCGGATGCACATAGTCCTGCTGCACGAGCTGCATCACGCCCGAGAGAAGTCCGAGGTCGGTCGTTGAAGGGCCAGCAAGAACGCGGGGTGCCAGACCCAGACCGACGACGGCGGCCGACGCCGCACAGGCGATTGCGATGGCGCGGAAATGGGATGTCTTCATTGCTTGCTCGTCCGGTGAATGCGCTTAAGACGCGAGCGTGCCGCGGAAACCGCGGCGACGCAGCAGATGTCGATTGGCATATTCGGGCCATTCGGGGCTTTCCGATAGCCGGTCCGGTGCTGGCACCGAAATTTGATCGAAGCCTCGGTCATCGAGCCCTGCCGTCGCGCTTGGAGGATACGCGACGGCAGGCCGGCCGTCATGCCTAACCGATCGGCATGGCGACGAAGTGGGTATTGTCCGACGTCTTCACGCGCATCAGGACATCATGCTTGCCGTCGGACTTCGCTTCCGAGAGTGCGTTGCGAAGGTCGGCTGCGGAACCGACGCTCTTGCCTCCGACCGAAAGGATGACATCGCCGGACTGCAGGCCGTGCTCGGCTGCCGGACCGTCCGGATCGACCGCCATGACCACGACGCCCTTGTCGCCGGCACCCCCGACGTCGCCTGCCGGAGCAACCGACAGACCGAGATGAGGAATGTCTTTCGACGACCCTTGGTCGGACTCATCCGCCCGCGCAACCTTCCGGGTGTCGTTCGGCATCTTGGCGAGGGTCACCGTCACCGTCTGCGTCTCGCCCTTGCGCAGGATGTCGAGCTTTGCCGAACTGCCGGGCGCCATCGCCGAAATCTCTCGCGCGAGCGTCCGCGAGTCCTTGACCGCGTTGCCGTTGACCGACGTGATCACGTCGCCGGGCCGGAGGCCGGCCTGTGCGGCCGGCGTGTCCGGCTGAGCTTCGTCGACCAGCGCGCCCTGGGCCTGTTTCAGGCCGAGGCTTTCGGCGATGCCCTTCGTGACCGGCTGCACCTGTACGCCGAGCCAGCCGCGCGTCACGGAGCCGTGCTCCTTGAGCTGGGCGACGATCATCTTCACCGTGGGTGCCGGCACATCGAAGCCGATGCCGACCGAACCGCCGGACGGCGAATAGATCGCGGTGTTGACGCCGATGACGTTGCCATTGGTGTCGAAGGTCGGCCCGCCGGAGTTGCCCTTGTTGATGGGCGCGTCGATCTGGATGTAGTTGTCGTAGGGGCCAGCGCCGATATCGCGTCCCTCGGCCGAGATGATGCCGGCCGTCACGGTGCCGCCAAGGCCATAGGGATTACCGACCGCCACGACCCAGTCGCCGACGCGAGGAACCTGGCTTTCGAGATTGACGTAAGTAAAGTCCTTCTTGCCGTCGACCTTGATGAGCGCAAGATCGGTCTTCGGATCGGTGCCGATCACCTTCGCGGTGTAGATGGTGCCGTCGTCGGTCGTGACCTGAACCGACTTGGCATGATCGACGACGTGATTGTTGGTCACGGCATAACCATCGGCGGAAATGAAGAAGCCGGAGCCGACGCCGGTGATGATCTCATGGCGCTCCAGCTTGCCGCCGGGGGTACCGTCGAAGCCGAACTGGCGGAAGAATTTCTCGAAGGGCGTGCCTTTCAGGGACGGGGGCAGGTTCTCCGCGTCGGGACCACTTGCATCGCTCCCTTCGTCCAGCTTCACGCGCACCGAAATGACGGCGGGCTTGACCTTCGCGACCAGGTCGGCGAAGCCCGCAGGACCTTGCGTCTGTGACGTCGGTGCGGCTGCAAACGCTCGTTCGACAAATCGGCCGTGTCCCAACGGCCCTGCGACGGCGAGGGCGGCGCCGATCATCGCAACGGAGCCGAGCAGCGTAAGACGCCGGGCCGGCAAGATCCTGTGACGCAGTTTGTTGTTGTCGTCGAAGTTGTTGTCGTCTGGCATGCTGTTTCTCCCAGGAGTGGTTGCCTCATATGGCTGGGCAGAAACGTATCGTCGCCGCATTACCGTGTCCTGTCGGGAGCATTAATTCCAGTGATAGGTTGCTAAATTCGCGGTAACGCTCCGCGGTGACGACACACTCGAACTCGTAGTTGAGTACGCGTGCCGTGAAGGCGACGCGTCGTGCGCTGATCTCCAAATTCCAAGACCGTGCGGCGGACGTTGGTCGGCGGCACATCCTTTCTGGCGACGCAATGTGAGATCGTGTGCGTTGCATCGCCCATGTCGCGCCAGGAGCGCTTGCCCGCTACGCGTCTTCCCTGAGGTTGAATCGCCGCCGCGATGCATCCAGTATCCGAATACGCGAGCAAGGTTAAATCGACAGCGTCAAGTTGTCGCGCGGCGGGCCGCCGCATCGCTATCGTCCGGCTGAAATGACGCACGGCATCAGGCCCCTTCGAACGCCGCAACCACCCTCTCAGCCCTCGAAAGCCCGGGCCGTAAGGCATTGTTCTCGAAGCCTTTTTCCGTAGGGCTCGACCACGGGGAGCGCCCGTACGGCATCCTCATGCAATCCGGCCGGGCAGCTTTGACGACAATTCGATATTTGATTTCATTCGATTGTCCCGCAAATCTACATATCGCCGATTCAAATTACGTTAGGCTTTGCCGCGCTACCCCAGGTTGTGGGACGCGGATAGTCCCATCGTTTCAAGAAACAGTAAAAGGGTACAGCGATGAAGGCTATTTGCGTTGAGTTCTTTAAGGACGAATCCGGGGCTACCGCCATCGAATACGGTTTGATCGCGGCGGGTATCGCGGTTGTGATCATCACGGCCGTCAAGGGTGTCGGCACCCAGCTGAGCACTGTCTTCGGTTCCGTGTCCACGGCTTTGACGCCGGCCGCGCCCGCGCAGTAGAGCAAAATCGAACACTGACCAAGCGTTCTCAGCGCATTGTGGCTGGTCAGTTGGCAACGCACCGGGTGGTAACCCCCTTGTGCACCCGGTGCGTTGCTTTCGCCAACCAGATCGACCTACGCACGTCGACGCATCGTTACATTGCCGCGTGTTGTTGCCCCAGGCCAATTGACAGCAACCCGCATTACGAAATCCGCGCCGGTTGGCGCGTGCCCACCGCGGCCTTGCGTGACGACACGCTGTCCGACACCGAGCCTGCCAAGAAGGTCGAATATCTCGGCACCTCGGTCTTGAGCGGCGGCCTGATCATGGACAGGCACGGCCCGCTTTATGCGGGCGATCTGGAGCATGGCAGCGTCGTCGCCATCACCAGAACGCCGAGCCATACGCTCGCGACCAAGGTCTTCGTTCGCGATCCCGGAAAACTGTCGTGGGCCGACGGCTTTGCGATCAGTCAGGGCTATCTCTACATCGCCGATTCCCATTTGTGGGAAGTCGCCTTCAAGAACAATCTGCCGCGCTCGGGCCCGTTTACGATTTGCAGGGTCAAGCTACCCGAGCGCGCGTCACCGGAGGCCGTGCCGGGGCGCGCGCGCCGAAGCCATCCCGCTAGCATTCCGGGTGTCCCGAGCGTATAGTTTTGCGGGGGTTTTGACGGTATTGGAATGCCCATCTTCTCAGGCAAATGCGGTCTCGCAATCGTAGTGGCGGCGCTGTGTTTCAGCGGCCGCGCGGCTGACGCCCAGACCGGCCCGGTGCCCTATTGGACCCCGGGCTCGCTATTCGGCTTCGGAGCCAGTCTCGCCGACGGCCAGAAGGCGGATACCTATGGGAACTTCCCGAGCTTTGGCGAAGGCGGCTCCGCCTATCTGAACGGCAATCGTCCGGAAGGCTGGTTTGTCGGCAGCGAAGCCGGACGCTTCGGGTTGAGCGGTCTCAACCAGGCCGGAGCGTTCGGCTCGTTCGATTACCAGGGCTCCCGGTTCGGCTACAACTTCAAGGACGTCGATGGATCGCCCGTCACGTTCTACGCCGGCTTCGACACCCTGAAATACAACGCGCCCGGCATCGGCGGCCCGATTGCGCCGTTCAGCACCGCGTCGGGCACCAACGCCGGCTATGCTGCGCGTGCCGGTCTCGAGTTTCGCCCGACGTCGAACCTCAGCCTGTCGCTCGGGGTCGATTACGTGCAGCCGCAGGCGGAGCGCATGGACAGCGACATCAACTCGCCGCTGCTGCCCGGCCAGTCGCCGGTTCTCTTTGGCGGCCGCTAGCACCTTCCAGCACAATTTGGGATCAACGCATGGACATGCAGGGCAAGATCGCGCTCGTCACCGCTGCGGCGGCCGATCCCGAGGAGCTGATCAAGGCTGCGGTCACCCGCAATCCGATGGGCCGCGCGGCCCGTCCCGAGCAGATCGGGGAGGTCGCGGTGTTCCTCTTGTCCGACAGGGCGTCGTTCGTCACCGGCATCGCGATGCCGGTCGACGGCGGGACGCTGGCGTAGCCCGGCAAAGCGCTGGTCTCGAAGAGGGTGCAGGTGCTCAGTCCTTGTACTCGCAGCCGAGCCGCTGCAGCGCCTCGTCGACCCAGCGACGGTCGCTGGTGCCGGCCAGAATCTGCTGGATGGCCTTTTCCTCGCTCGCCTTCTTGGCCTCGGTCTGCTTGCAGATGGCTTCGGCCTCGTCATAGGGCACGCAGAGCACGCCATCATCGTCGGCCACGATGAGGTCGCCAGGCTCGACGATCATGCCGTCGATCGAGATGGCGCAATTGATCTCGCCCGGGCCGTCCTTGTAGGGGCCGCGATGCGCGACGCCCGCGGCAAACACCGGGAACGATCCCGCGCGGATGGCCCCGGCATCGCGGATCGAGCCGTCGATCACGAAGCCGGCGACGCCCTTCTTCTCGGCCAGCGTCGACATGATCTCGCCGATGATCGCGTTGACCAGCACGCCGCCGGCATCGACGACGATCACGTCGCCCGGCCGGGCAAGGTCGATGGCCTTGTGGACCATCAGATTGTCGCC
This sequence comes from Bradyrhizobium sp. ISRA436, assembly GCF_029910015.1. Taxonomy (NCBI): domain Bacteria; kingdom Pseudomonadati; phylum Pseudomonadota; class Alphaproteobacteria; order Hyphomicrobiales; family Nitrobacteraceae; genus Bradyrhizobium; species Bradyrhizobium sp. ISRA436. The sequence continues at coordinate 6,474,744 of NZ_CP094519.1, read as the reverse complement.
GGGCCTGGTCTTGACGGTCAGCGCCGGGCCGCCGAGCCAGCCGCCGGCATGCATCGGCCGCAGCCGGTTGGTGCCCGCGATCCGCGACATCACATCGCTGATATTGGCGACCGGCAGGGTGCGGAAGCGCGCGACCAGGTCGGGCGACACCTTTCGCTTCGCCTTGTGAATAGCAAATCCTATGGCCATCGATGTTCTCCGGTCTGTTTTCGGGCGTGATGATGGATGAGTTCTGGTTGGATAAGCTCGCCGCGATCTCGGCTCACCTCTCCGCGCTGGGGAGAGGTCGGATTGCGAAGCAATCCGGGTGAGGGTCTTGCTCCCTTGATAGGGCGCAACCCCTCACCCAGCGCTGCGCGCCGACCTCTCCCAAGGGAGAGGTGAATCTCCGATGCCGCTCCAATCGAATCCAATCTCGTCATTCTTCAATGCGCGCGACGTTCGAGATGGGCATTCAGGCGAGGATAGACACGGCGGGCGTTGCCTTCATAGATCTTGGCCTTGTCCTCCGCGCTCAGGCTCGGCAGCGCATCGATGTAGCGGCGGGTGTCATCGAAGTGGTGCCCGGTCTCCGGATCGATGCCGCGGACCGCGCCGACCATCTCGGACGCAAACAGGATGTTCTCGATCGGGATCACCTTCGTCAACAGCTCGATGCCCGGACGATGATAGACGCAGGTATCGAAGAACACGTTTTTCAACAGATGCTCCGACGGCGGCGGCAGCTTCATGTCCTGCGCCAGGCCCCGGTAGCGGCCCCAGTGATAGGGCACCGCGCCGCCGCCATGCGGGATGATGAATCGCAGGGTCGGGAAGCGCTTGAACAGGTCCGAGGTCAGGAACTGCATGAAGGCCGTGGTGTCGCCGTTGAGGTAATGCGCGCCTGTGCCGTGGAAGCAGGGGTTGCAGGACGAGCTGACATGGACCATCGCCGGCACGTCGAGCTCGACCATCTTCTCATAGAGTGGAAACCACCATTCATCGGTCAGCGGCGGATCGCACCAGTAGCCGCCGGCCGGATCCGGATTGAGGTTGCAGCCGACGAAGCCGAGCTCGTTGACGCATCGCTCAAGCTCCTCGATGCAGTTGGTCGGCTGCACGCCGGGGCTCTGCGGAAGCTGGCAGACCGGGACGAAGTTGTTGGGAAACAGCGTGCAGACCCGATGCACCAGGTCGTTGCAGATCTTGGTCCATTCCAGGCTGGTCGCAGCCTTGCCGACGTGATGCGCCATGCCGGCGGCGCGCGGCGAGAAGATCGTGACGTCGGTGCCGCGTTCCTTCTGCAGGCGAAGCTGCGCGCCCTCGACGCTGTCGCGGATCTCGTCGTCGGTGATGCCGAGATTGGTCGAGAGCGGGCGGCGTGACTTGTCGGCGAGGCCGGCGAGCTGCTTGTCGCGGAACGCGTGCAGCTTGGGCGGCTCGGTGGTGTAGTGGCCGTGACAATCGATGATCATGATCTTGCCTTCTCCTTCAGTGCGCAACGGATGACGGGATAGCTCCCGTCAGCTCCGCCTCGCGCGGGGTGACGCGCATGGTGGCGGCGATCGCGGACGCGATGACCAGGAAGCCGGCGATCCCGACCAGCGCCCATGAGAAGCTGCCGGTGGAGTCCTTGATCAGGCCGATGCACCAGGGGCCGATCAGGCCGCCGAACTGCGCCAGCGTATTGACCAGCGCGATCGACGCGGCGCCGGCGGCGCCCGTCAGCAGCGAGGCATTGATGCTCCAGAACAGCGGGTTGCCGGCGTTCAGGCTGAAGCCGACGATGCAGAGGAAGACAAAGGCGAGCGCCGGGCTCTGGACATAAGCGCTGCCGAGCATCGCCACGGCCGCAAGCAGATAGACGCATGCGAGATGATACTTCCGGTCGCCTGTCCGGTCCGAGCTGCGGCTCACCACGATGGTGCCGATGACGCCGAGCAGCGGCGGGATTGCCGACAGAAACCCGACCTCGATATTGCTGAGGTTGCCCATGCCCTTGATGATCTGGGGCAGCCACAGCAGCAGGCCGTAGATGCCGACCAGCGCGCAGCCGAACAGCGTCGCCAGCAGCCAGACCCTGATGTCGAGGACGCAATCGATCAACCTGTGCTGTCCCTGTTGCGCGATCTCGGCCCGCTCGGCGGCGAGCTCTCCTTCCAGCCAGTCGGCCTGCTCGCGGGTGAGCCAGGTCGCCTTGGCCGGGCGGTCGGTCAGATAATAGAGCGTGAAGAGGCCGAGCAGAATGGTCGGGACGCCCTCGGCGATGAACATCCATTGCCAGCCATGCAGACCGGCGGCGCCGTCGAACCAGGTCATGACGCTGGTCGAGATCGGCCCGCCGAGCACCGCCGAGAAGGAGCCGGCGATGATGTATCCGGCGACGGCGCGGGCGCGATAGCGCGAGGGAAACCAGTAGGTCAGATAGAGCACCACGCCCGGCATGAAGCCGGCTTCCGCCACGCCGAGACCGAACCGCATGACGTAGAGGCTGAGTGGATTCCAGACGAAGGCGGTGAGGGTTGCGACGAGGCCCCAGGTGATCAGGATGCGCGCCAGCCAGATCCGGGCGCCGAGCCAGTGCAGCATCAGATTGCTCGGGACTTCGAGCACCATGTAACCGAGGAAGAAGATGCTGGCCGCGAAGCCGAAGATCGCGGGGCTGAGACCGAGGTCCTTGTTCATGGTCAATCCGGCGTAGCCGAGATTGATGCGGTCGAGATAGTTGAAGAACATCATCACGAACAGGATTGGGATCAGCCGCCAGTAGACGCGGCGGATCGTTTGCTGCTCCAGTTCACTTGGAGACGAGTCGGCCATTGATTTCCTCCCTTAATATTGTGATGGCGCCGGTGACCGGAGCGTGGAGCTTTGGGAGATCGCCGATCGGTCGTCACGCGATTGCATGGCAGATCCGCTGCGCGCGCCGCGCCGCTTGGTCGGATCCTGACGCAATTCGCGTATCTCCCCTTGGAGCCCCCGTATTTTCGCGCCAAGATCGGGAAACGGCCGTGTGGGGTCAAATACCTTGTTGACCCCTTACTTATAGGGAATCGGAATAAGCGATGGATTACAGGCAGCTTCGCTACTTCATCGCGGTGGCGGAAGAACTCAGCTTCAGCCGCGCCGCAAAGCGCCTGCATGTCAGCCAGCCGCCGCTGAGCACGCAGATCAAGGCGATGGAAGACGAACTCGGCACCCGCTTGCTGGCGCGGACGCGCCGCGCGGTGGAATTGACCCAGGCGGGGCAATTGCTGCTGGAGCATGCGCGACGCGCCGTCAGTGAGCTCGATCTCGCGTCGGAGACCGTGCGTCGCGCGGCGCGGGGCGAGGCTGGTGTGGTTCGCGTCGGCTTCACCGACTCGGTCCCGATGCTCGATATGTTCGCCGAGCTGTTCCGCAGCTTTCGCTCCAGCTATCCGCGGGTGAAGATCGAGCTGCGGCACATGTCGACCGCGAAGCAGCTGCAGGCCATCGCCGATGCCGAGCTCGATGTCGCCATCATGCGGCCGCCGCTTGATTTCAGGCCGGCAGCCGATCTCCAGGTCCATGTCGTCTGGCGGGACCGGTTGATGGCGTTCCTGCCGCTGGACCATCCGCTGGCCGACATAGCGGGCAAGCTGAAGGTCGCTGATCTCGCGGAGCATGAGTTTGTCGGGATGGCCGACGGCGGCTGCGGCGTGTGCGACCAGTCCGCGATGCTGTGCCGGCGGGCGGGATTTGCGCCGCGCGTGGTGCAGGAGGCGCATGAACTCCGAACCGTGCTGAGCCTGGTTGCGGCGGGCATCGGGCTTTCGATCCTGCCGTCCTGCTATCAGGACGCAGGCGTCGCCAACGTCGTCGCGAGGCCGCTCGACACGCCGGACGCCGAGAGCCGCATGCTGGTGGCGATGCGCACCAGCAATGCCTCGCTGCTGCCGCGGCGCTTCGTCGATTGCGCGCTGCAAGCTTCGTCGCGGAGCGCGCCACTGGGAGCTGTTGACGCCGTTCCCGCCGCCGGGTGAGCTGCAGACATTATAGTGCAGGCATCAAATGCCGCTTTCAAACGCGCGGCGCCACACGATGCGTGGAACATTCTGAACGCTGTGGTCTGTGATTCTCGCTTAACCAAAGGTAAATCGCGCGAGTTCCATGTGCTTGCCCTAGATTATCCATGATGACGTCTATCAACTTCGCGTGTGGTGCCTGTTGAACACGGAGACAGGGGATCGCCGCGCCTGAGTGGCGGGGACTCGGGTTGAGTCGATAGGCGAATGTGGGAGCGGGACAATCAAGCAGATCGTGGTGCGACGATGTCTGCTCCCTTTACTGGGGCAGGCAAGCCGAAGATATTTTCTTGCTGTGGCGCGATGCACCCTGCGTACGGGTTGCGCCGCGATCGCGCTCGCTGCCTGGTCGTTGTGCGAGTCGGCTCACGCGCTCGACTTCTTCGGCCTGTTCGGCTCCGACGATCCGCCACCGGTCAGCGCCACGACATTGTCCTATCGCCTGGTGATCGAGGCCAAGACCGAAGATGGCAAGGAGGATAGCGATGCCGAACAGGCATTGCGTGACGCCTCTGCCACCTATCGCCTTCGGCAGGAGCCGCCGCCGGACGGAGAAGGTCTCGTGCGTCGCCTTCAGGCCGATATCAATCCGCTGCTCGATGCACTTTGGGGGCTTGGTCGCTACAACGCTGAGGTCGTTGTGGCAATCGACGGAGCTCCCGTCTCCCCGCTCGACGAGACTGGATTCGCCACCGCGGCGCGCCGGGCCGACACCTTTCGCAATCGAGCAATTGTTCCGATCAAGGTCACCGTTCGGCTCGGTCCACTGTTCAAGCTGCGCACGGTCGATGTCGGCTATCCGCGCGACCAGGCGCCACAGGGGCTGCCACGCCGCGCCTTTGCGCTGAAGCCAGGCGATCCGGCCGTGTCGGCCGACCTGCGCGCCGCGCAGCTGAAGCTCGTTGACTGGTTCCGCAGCAACGGGCATCCGCTGGCGAAGATCGCGGACGTCAAGGCAACAGTGGATCACGCGGCAGCCGCGATGGACTTTCGCCTGCGGGTCGAACCAGGTCCCAAGGCCGGCATCGGTGCCGTCACCGTCTCGGGCGACGGTGCTGTCGATCCGCGGGTGGTGGCCACCCATGTTTATCTGAAGGAAGGCGAGCCTTATTCTCCCGAGCGGCTGGCGTTGACCAAAACCTCGATCGCCAAGATCCCCGCCATCGGCGGCATTCGCATCCGCGAGGCCGACAAGCTCGATGCTAATGGCAACCTGCCTGTCTTCATTGATGTGACGGAGCGACCCAGGCATGCGGTGGGTCTCTCGGCGAAATATTCGACGGTCGATGGTCCCGGCGTTGCGGGCTATTATGAGGATCGGAACATATTCGGCGGCGGCGAGCGCCTGCGGCTTGAGGCGTCCGCTTCCCTTTTGCAGCGGGTCGATGGAACGTCCTTCAACGGCTTCAGCAATCTTCGCGCTTCAGATTTTGGTGCGCGATTCACGGGAACCTTCATCAAGCCGGGCCTGTTCGGCACCCCCAACGACCTCTTGATCGAAGCCACCGCCTTCCGCGAGCGCGTCGGCAACAACGAACTCGGCGGCTACACCGACGATACGGTGCGTGGCACCATTGGGGTGGTCCATCGCTTTTCGGAGACTGCTTCGCTGCAGGGCGGCCTTCAGGTCGAGCAATCGAGATCGCAGGATGTGCTGGGCCGGGTCGATGCGACGCTCGTCGGCTTCACCGCCACCGGTCGCTACGACACGACGGACAATCCGCTCGATCCGACACGCGGTGTACGCCTTGCAGCGACCGTCAATGCCTATCCGAAGCTGATGGGCTCCACGATCGATCTGTTCGAGGGCCGCGTCTCGGGTTCAACCTATTACGCGCTCGATGAGCAGGCCGATTACGTGCTGGCAGGCCGGCTGGCCGCGGGCTCGCTCGGCGGAGCGCCTTTGGCTGACATTCCGGATTCGCACCGCTTCTTCGCGGGCGGCGGCGGATCTGTGCGCGGCTACGGCTTCAACACGATCTCGCCGATGATGTTCGGTCAGATCACCGGTGGCCGCAGCTTGATCGAAGGCTCCGCCGAAGTGCGCGTGAGGATCACGCCCACCATCGGCCTCGTGCCGTTCCTTGACTTCGGCTCGGTGTCCCGCTCGTCGCTGCCGGGCTTCAGCGACTATGTCGGCTACGGGGCGGGGCTCGGCCTGCGTTACCTGACGCCGGTGGGCCCGATCCGCCTCGATGTCGCGACACCGCTGAACCCGCGGCCAGGAGACAGCCGCTACGCGATCTATGTCAGCATTGGACAGGCCTTCTGATGCGCGTGCGACGGGCCCTCGTCATCGGTTTCGCCATGGCAGCGCTCGGGCTCGTCTGCGTCGCGGTGCTCGGCATCGTTTTCTACGGAATGGCGGGCAGAACCGGCGAGAACCAGCAGGACCTGCTCGCCGGCCTCGTCTCGCGAACGCTCTCGACACCAGCGACCCAGGTTCATATCGGCGCCGTCGATGGCGTCCTGTCGTCGGACGCGACCGTGCGCGACGTCAGCATCACCGACAAGGACGGAGTTTGGCTAACCCTCGACAAGGCCCGTCTCGTATGGCGGCGCAGCGCGCTGCTGGTCGGGCGGCTGGAGATCGATCGGCTCGAGATCGGCACGCTCGATATCAAGCGAAAGCCGCTGCCGTCCGACCAGCCCGCCGCGGAGTCGGACCAGCCGATCCTGCCGGAGCTTCCCGTGAAAGTGCAGGTGAAGGCTTTCGACCTGCATGCCCTGGTGCTGGGCCAGCCCATTCTCGGCGAGGCCATGAGCGTCAAGGCGACCGGCAATACCGAATTGGGCTCGCCCTCGGAGGGCCTCGTTTTCAATCTCGACGCGACCCGCACCGATTTCCCGGGCCGCTTCAAGGCCGCGCTCGTCTTTGTGCCGCAAGGCAATGCATTGACCCTCGACGTCACGCTCGATGAGCCCGCCCACGGCCTCATGTCCAAGATCGGTCATTTGCCGGGCGAGCCGCCCGTCACTTTCGCGCTTGGCGGCAAGGGCACGCTCGACAGCTTCCGCGGCGCCTTGAAGTTTCAAGCCGGCCCCACGATCGATGCGACCGGCGCGATCACGCTCGACCGCAACGGGGCGAGCCACGTTCTTGCAACCCGCCTATCGAGCCATCTCGGGCCGCTGCTGCCGTCAGTTGCCGCGCCCGTCTTTGCAGGCGAGACCAATCTCGACAGCACGACGCATTTCGGCGACGACGGCAGCGTCGCGCTGGACGGGCTGACGCTCACGAGCCGCCTGGCGCGGCTCGACGTCAAGGGCCTGCTCGGCGCCGACAAGGTGATGGATTTTTCGGCCTCGATCCGTGCCCTGCCGAGCAATGGCGACGTCACGGAGACGGACCAGGGGTCGATCCGCAGCCTGGTTTTCGACAGCAGGGTCAACGGACCGATCAAGGCTCCGACGCTTACGGCCAAGCTCGCGCTGTCAGGCGCCCGCCTGCCGGATGGCGATCTCGACTCGCTCGATGCCTCGCTCACGGCGGTGCCTCGCGCGGAGCCCTCCGACCTCGCAACGCATATCGTGCTGGACGCGAATTTGCAGGCCTCCGGCATTGCGCCGCGCGACCCTGGCCTCGCAGCAGCAATCGGCCGCACCGCTTCGCTCGTGCTCCACGGCAGCACTGATCTGGGCGGCCACGCCACCATCGAGCGGCTCGAGATCGGCACGCCCACGGTCCAGGCCACCTATACCGGTGATGTCAGCCCCGATCGGCTGCACGGCCGTGCGACCGGAGCGATGCCTGACCTCGCTCGCTTCGGCGATCTCGCCGGGGTGAAACTCAAGGGCTCGGTGGCGCTCGGCCTCGATATCGACGCCGACCGCGAGCGCGGCCGCTTCGACGCCAAATTGTCCGGCACCGGCGAGGGGATCGCGACGGGGCTCGCGGCGCTGGATGGACTCACGGGACCGCGCGTCACGCTTACCGCCGATATCGGTGCGGACAGCAGCAGCGACACCTACACGGTCCGCGACGTTTCGCTCGACGGCGCCCATGTCGCGGTACGCGCCAAGGGGACGGTGACCCGCGAGACGAGCGACCTGTCGGCGCATGTCAATTTGCCTGATCTTGCCGCGGCCGACGCGCGCCTCGCGGGTGCGGGCGCGGTCGACGTCGGCCTGACCGGAGGGCTCGCTCATCCGGGCGTGTCGTTCTCGGCCACGTTGGATCGCGCCACTGCTATGCGGCGTCCCATTCCGCATCTGCAGCTCGCCGCGACCGTCAACGACTTCAAAGGACCTTGTGTGGTCGACGCCAGGCTCGACGGCTCGATCGACGGCAAGGCGGCGCGTGGGGTAGTGCAGGCGAGTCGCCAATCGGGCGACACATCCGCTTCGGCTTTCGCCGGGTGGGACGCCAAGACCGTCGACATCGCGATCGGCTCGGTCTCCTTGAAGGGGGCGGGCACGATCGACGCGCAAAGCCTTGCGCGCGGGCAGTTCCGTTTCGCTGCCGGCTCGCTCGCCGACCTTTCGCCGGTCGCCCTGATGGATCTCGCCGGCTCGGCGTCGCTCGACCTTGCTGCATCCGTTGATGGCGACGGGCAATCTGTCCGTCTCGCCGGCAAGGGCGCGGGAATCCGCGCTGCCGGTGCCGCCATCCGCAGTTTCGATCTGCGCGCCGATGCGGCCGATCTCTACCGCCATCCGCTGCTCAACGCGGACGCCCAGATCACGGGCGCGGAGATTGGAGGCCAGACCGTCGCAAGCATTGCCCTGACCGCGCGGGCAAGCGCCGGCACGAGCACCGTCGGCCTGTCAGCCAAGGCGGCCGGCTTCGCTCTCGATGCTGGGGGCGTGCTGACCGCCAGGGATCGCGCGCGGTTCGATCTCAACCGTTTCACCGCGCGGCGTGGCGCCAAGGCGATCGCGTTGCAGGGGCCGGCGAGCTTCACGCTCGATGACGGGAGTGTGCTGATTGAGCATTTGGCTCTCGGAGTTGGCAACGGTCGCATCACGGTGGACGGCAGCGCCGGCAAGACGCTCAACGTCAAAGCCATCGCAAGCGCAATCCCGCTCGGCGAGGCCGATATCGTGTCGCCGGGCTTGGGCCTAGCCGGGACGCTCGACGCCTCGGCGACGATCGCCGGCTCCGCTAGCGCCCCGACGGGCCAGTACAAGGTGTCCGTCAGGCAACTGACCGCGCCGCAGAGCCGCAGCGCTGGCCTGCCGCCGATCGACGTCACGGCGGACGGGCGCCTCGAGGGGAGCCGCGCGAGCCTCGCCACTACGATCGCCGCGGGAAAAGCCGGCACGATCACGGCCTCGGGGACGGTGCCGCTCGATGCCGCGGGGCCGATCGCGCTGGCCGCGAAAGGCCGTCTCGATGCTGCCGTCGCCAATGCCGCGTTGTCGGCATCCGGCCGCACCGTGTCCGGCACCGTCATGCTCGATGCCCGCTTGGGCGGCACGCGCGCCAAGCCACAGATCGGTGGCGGCGCCACCTTGAGCGGAGGCAGCTTCCGCGACAGCCTGCTCGGCACCCGCTTCGACAACATTGAAGCGAAGGTCACAGCCGAAGGAGACCGTGTCGTCGTCGAGCGCCTCGCCGCAGCGACGCCCAACGGCGGCACGTTGTCCGGGTCCGGTGAGGTGCGGATCGTTCCGGATGCAGGCTTCCCGGGCACGGTCTCGATTCGCGGACAGCAGGCGACGCTCGCGGCCAGTGCGCTCGCCACCGCGCAGGCCAATCTTGCGATCGACGTCAGCGGTGCTCTGGCGCGCGATCCGCGGGTCACTGGCCGGATCGACCTGACCCACGTCAGCGTCGATATTCCCGACCGCCTGCCGTCGACGCTGAAACCGATCGACGGCATCAACCATGTGAATGCCTCGGGCCAGGCGGCTGCGCGCCTCGCGGCGGCACGCAAGGCCGAAGCGTTGAAAGGCAGCAAGGCGCGCGCGGCGCTGTTCAATGCCGCGCTAGACGTTTCGGTCTCGGCACCGAACCACGTCTTTATTCACGGCCGTGGGGTGAACGCGGAGCTCGGCGGCTCCGTTCATGTGAGCGGCACGACCAACGCCCCGGTGCCGAAGGGAGCCTTCTCGCTTTACCAGGGCAAGCTGGCGGTGCTCGGCAAGACGTTGACCTTCACCAAGGGTAACCTTTCCTTCAACGGCGATCTTGCCCCCGAGCTCGACTTTGCGGCGGAGATACAAGCCTCCGACATCACCGCGCAGGTTGGAATCTCCGGGCCTGCCGCCGCGCCGGTCTTCGCTTTCACGTCGCAGCCGGAATTGCCGCAGGACGAGATTCTGTCTCGCATGCTGTTCCAGAAGGCGTCGGGCAGCCTGACGACGTCGCAGGCGCTGCAACTCGCGCAGGTGGCGGCGCAGTTCGCAAGCGGCGGTGAGGGGACGATGGACCGTCTGCGCCGCTCGCTCGGCGTCGACAGCCTGGATGTGGGCACCGGGGCAGGCGGCCCGATGGTCGGCGCGTCGCGCGCGATCGGCGACAGGCTGAGCGTGGGGGTGCGGACGGGCGCGAGCGCCAGCCAGTCAGGCGTGTCGGCCAATGTCGATGTCACGCGCCACATCCGGGTCGAATCGGATGTCGATGCGAAAGGCGCGACGTCGGTCGGAGTCGGAACGCGGTACGAATGGTGAGCTGAGCGCGGTGTCAGCGGTCTTGTATGGCTATGCCGCTCAAGCGCCGTCCTGCCCCGGATTTTCGAGGCTGAACGTCTCGGATTGTTCGTCATAGGCGAACAGCTCGGCATAGCGGCCCCAGGACACGATGGTCCTGAGCGTTTCGTCCGCGTAGTCCTCGGACATGTAGTCTTCCAGCTCGTTGCGGAAACGCGCGGCGGGCGCCATGTGCGAGGGCCGTTCGTCGAGCACGCGCTTGATCAGGCCGAACACCGGGACGTAGCTGACGAGGTGCTCGGCGAACAGCTTCTTGCGCGCGTCTGTGTCGAGATGCGCGAAGCGCACGCCTGCGTCCGTGAGCACCAGGTCGCCCTCGCTCAGATGGGCAAAGTGCAGCAGCTGCAGCGTTTCGCCGAGATGCAGGATCTCGTCCGTCTCGAGCTGAAGCTGGCTCGCCAGCACAGGCAGATCGGCATGCCCGCCATAGGGCGGTCCGGCCAGCGTCTCGATCAGGCCGGACAGCTCGTTGGACGAAACGTGGTCGAGCACCATGCCGACGCCGCCGCCGGGAACGCCTTCGAGCGACGGCGTCTTGGGCTCCTCGCGCTGCGTCATGCGCGCATAGAGCTGCTCGACGAGCTGGCGGAATATCGGGTCCAGCCGGTTGCGCGGATGCTTGAGGTCGATCTTGAACTCGGCGGCGACGCGTCCCGGATTCGACGAGAACACCAGGACGCGGTCGCACATCAGCACGGCCTCCTCGATGTTGTGCGTCACCATCAGCACCGACTTGATCGGCAGCCGGCCCTCGATCCAGAGATCGATCAGATCGGTGCGCAGCGTCTCGGCGGTCAGCACGTCGAGCGCCGAGAACGGCTCGTCCATCAGCAGGAGGTCGGGGTGCACGACCAACGCCCGCGCGAAGCCGACGCGCTGACGCATGCCGCCGGACAATTCCTTGGGGTACGCGGACTCGAAACCGTCGAGACCGATCAGGTCGATCGCGGCGAGCGCGCGCTTGCGCCGTTCGGCGGCGTCGACGCCGAGCGCCTCCAGGCCGAGCTCGACGTTCTGCAGCACGGTTAGCCAGGGGAATAGCGCGAACGACTGGAACACCATGGCGACGCCGTTGGGCGGACCAGCAATCGCCTCGCCGCGGCAGCTCGCGTTGCCTGACGATGGCGCGACAAGGCCCGCGATGATGCGCAGCAACGTCGACTTGCCCGATCCGGAACGGCCGAGCAGGCCGACGATCTCGCCGGCCTGGATGGTGAGGTCGACCTTTTCGAGCACCAGCAATTGCTCGCCGCTTCCCTTCGGGAACGAGCGGGAAACGCCGCTTATGTCGATCAGGGCGGTCTGCTTGGTTTGGTCGAGCATCAGGATCCCTCTCGATCAGCCGAGGCGAAGGCGGCGCTCGCCGAAGGCGTAGAGCGGCCGCCACAGCAGGCGGTTAAACAACGTGACCAGGACGCACATGATGACGATGCCGAGCACGACCCTGGGAAAATCGCCGGCCTCGGTCGCATGCGCGATATAGGCGCCGAGACCGGTGGCGACGAGATGGGTGTCGCCCCAGCTTGCGACTTCCGCGACGATCGAAGCGTTCCATGATCCGCCGGATGCGGTGATCGCGCCGGTGACGTAATAAGGGAAGATGCCGGGCAGCACGACCTTCACCCACCATCGCCATCCCCCGAGGTGAAAGCTGCTGGCCGCCTCGCGCAAGTCGGTCGGGAAGGCGGCGGCACCTGCGATTACGTTGAACAGGATGTACCACTGAGTGCCCAAGATCATCAGCGGGCTGAGCCACACATTCGGATCGAGGTGGAAGCGGACGATCAGCACTACGAATACCGGGAAGGCAAGGTTGGCCGGAAACGCGGCGAGGAATTGCACGAGCGGCTGGATCTGCTCCGCAAGCTTCGGCCGCAGCCCGATCCAGACGCCGACCGGCACCCAGATCAGCGACGCCAGCGCGATCAGGACGATAACGCGGACGAGCGTGACGAGCCCGTATCCCACGGCGTCGGCCAGATCGGACGGTCCGAGCGACGCGGAGAGATATCGATACGCCAGCCAGGCAGCATAGCCGGCCGCGGCAACGATCACCGCAATCCAGATGCCGTCGACGACGCGTGACGGCTGACTGCGTTTGTCGCCGGGCTGCAGCACCGACAGCCACGTGATGCGCATGGTCGAGATCGACTTGTTCGCCGCGGCCAGCGGATAGGTCAGGGCGCGCAGCGCGCGCGTTCGCCTGAAGAGATCGAGCATCCACGACGTCGGGGCCTCGCCGGAGGCGGTCTGCTCGAAGCGAAATTTGTCTGCCCAGGCGACGATCGGGCGGAACAGCAGCTGGTCATAGGCGATAATGACGATCAGCATGGTCAGCAGCGCGTACCCGATCGCGGGCAGGTTCTTCTGCTCGATCGCGGTCGCGACATAGGAGCCGACGCCGGGGAGGGTGACCGTCGTGTTGCCGACGGTGATCGCCTCCGACGCCACCACGAAGAACCAGCCGCCGGACATCGACATCATCGCGTTCCAGATCAGGCCGGGCATCGCGAACGGAACGTCCAGCCGCCAGAACCGCTGCCAGCCCGAGAGGTGGAAGCTCTCGGTCGCGTCCTCCAAGTCCTTCGGCACGGCGCGCAGCGACTGATACATGCTGAAGGTCATGTTCCAGGCCTGGCTCGTGAAGATCGCGAACACGCAGGCGAACTCGGCGCCCAGCACGCGACCGGGAAACAGATTCATGAAGAACACGACGGTGAAGGTGAGGAAGCCCAGGATCGGCACCGACTGCAGGATGTCGAGCATCGGGATCAGCACCATCTCGGCGCGCCGGCTCTTGGCCGCGACGGTGGCGTAGATGAATGTGAAGGTCGTCGAGCAGACGATCGCCAGCAGCATCCGCATCGTCGTCCTGAGCGCGTAATACGGCAGGTTGGCCGGGTCGAGCGACACCGGAGTGCGCTCGAGCTCGGACAGCGGCACGGTGGTTTGCTCACCGCCGTAGACGACGAGCACCATCGCGCCCACCAGGAGCAGCAGCGCCGCCAGGTCCCAGAAATTGGGCCGCAGGGAGACAGGCCCCCATACGGCTGGTCGAACGTCCTGAAACGTCATAAGGCCACCTTCGGGGGCAGGACTTGGCATGCATACGGCCCGACAGGATCGGAACCGGCCCCCTGGTTCGGCTTATAGGCAGGATTTGCGACAAACGGGTAGTCGGAAGATGAGGATCTTGAGCTCTTTCGGGCGGCGGGAAGCCTTGCCCCGAGCACGACATCGACGGCGCCGCGCATCCGCGACCGGGGCAGCCCGACCCGATCGTCGCAATGTCCGCGTTAGCGGGCGGGAGGAAGGTGCGTTCCGCAAGGCTTGTGTACACTGGGACCAGCGAGGCGATCGCCAGTGGTCCAAGGATTAGATCCGTCGCTCCGTGAGGAAGCGCGTCACCACGCCGCCGAGCGTAGCATGGTCCAAGGGCTTGGCGAGCGACGCTTTGGCGGCTGCGATCACATCCTCGGGCGCGCGGTAGCGGTGGAGGTCGCACAGCACGTCTGCGTAGGCCACGGTGAACTCGGGGATGCGGCTGCACCGACAGCGTCGTGCCGTTTGCATAGAGCAGGCCGGCATGCGGCGTGAAGGTGGACGACATTATGGTGCGCGCGGACGCGGGCGGGCTGATGACTTGGTCCTGATGCGAGCAGGCGATGGCGATGTCGTCGCCCTCGATCAGCCCGTTGCCCGGCGCCAGCCGATAGACGTGACGTCCCATGCCCCAGCCCTTGGCCGACTTGCGCACCGTGCCGCCTAGCGCCTGCGCGATCAGCTGATGGCCAAAACAGACGCCGACTATCGGAATGCGCTTGTCGTGCGCTTTGCGCACGAAGTCCTCGAGCGGCGCGATCCAGTCAAACTCGTCATAGACGCCGGCCGGCGAGCCGGTGATCAGGATCGCGTCCAGCGCGGCTGGATCCGGAAGCGTCTCGCCGCTGGGTATGCTCACGACCTCAGATGCGATCGAGGGATCGGCGGCGGCCATCATCCGCTCGAACATCTGCGGATAGGTTCCGCGTGGCGCTCGCGATAGCGCGGATTGACGAGCCCGGTTTCGATGATGGTGATGTGCGACATGGCATGCGCGGGCGGATGAGCGGAGGACGACCCGAGCTTTACTCCGAAAGCGCGGCCGGCTACAAGCCGCGCCTCTCGGCCGCCAATCAGTTGCGATGCGTCGCTGCCGGTTCGATCGTTGCTGTGTGCTGCACAGCCTGCGTCGTGCTTGCGATCGCCGGCGTCATGCTTACGATCGCCGACTCGGTGCGGTAGCGCGGCAGCTGATCCTCGAGCGAATAGCCGACGCAGAGCGCGAGGCTCGACCAGACCGCCATGCTGAAATAGAGCGACATCCAGGCGATCTCTTCGCGCCATTCGGCGATATCATGCGTCACGACCCAGCGCGTGCTGACATCACGCAGGCCCTCGAGCGGGTGAAGGAGCTTACCTCCGATGGCCAGCTCGGCGCGCCAGCGGTTCAGATACATCGGGACATCGACTGTCATCAGGAACGCCAAGTAGCCGGCGATGCCGAGGATCGCGACGATGAAGGCCCAGCGCACTGCTCCCTGGAACTCCGGCAGCAGCCGGCAAAGTGCGACCCCGACCAGGAAGAAGACGACAGCCCAGAGCGAGTTCTCGATCGCGTTGCCGAGATAATGGGTGGTGAGCACCGCATACCAGGAGAAGCATTCCGCGATCAGGATCACCGGCACGATGATCCAGGCGATGGTCACGGTGATCTCGGCGCCGGTCATGGTGCCGAGCTGGTGCAGGACGATCGCCCATTGCGCGGCGAAGCAGACCTCGGCCACAGTGGCGACCGAACGGCCGACCATCACGCTCGACAGCCAGGTGTCGAACAGGCAGATGCGCTGGACATCCGCGCGCGGCAGCACAGAGCGGAAGGCGCAGCCGAACACGTAAGCCGCGCATAGCAGCAGCATCAGGCCGATGCCCGACGTGCTGCTCAGGCCGCCATTGCTCTGCTCGTGGAACTGGCGGTACAGCACGAACCAGACCGCGACGTTGGCGGCGCTTACCAGACTCAGCAGGCCCCACCATCGGACCACCGGATTCGACCAGGCCAGCGAAACCGGCCGCGCCCGCCACTCCACGCTCATTCACCGCTCCGCATGTAACCGAACTGACATCGGAATGTAGTAATTCTGTCACATAAGATAGGGAATCACGACTAAAAAATGCGTGTGGAGCGGACGTGGGCCGCGGGCGCTAAGGACCGGGTACCCGCTGTGACTTCCGCGCGCCCCGGAATAACGGGAAAGAGTGCGAGGCTCCTCCTGCAGGATTGTGATCGAAGGCGGGGCACTCTCCGGTAGGCAGACGCGGCGCGATCATCTACTGAACGGCCTTCGTTTTTTCGAGCCTGCGTAGGCTCAACCGAAGGCGCTTTGTGACTACGAAGTGGCGACCACCTACGATCCGCTGTTGCGCAAGATTCACTGGGCAACGGCGGTGTCGTTCATCGCGGCGATGTTGATCGGGCTTTACTGTGGATTGCAGCCGGCGCGCTGCGCTATTTCTGGACTTTCAGCTGGCGGCGCCTGTTCGCCGGTAACCGGGCGATCGCGCATGCGGGCGAGGTCGCGCATGGCTTGCTCGCCTATCTGGTGTGTGCCGCGGTCGCGTTGCATATCGCCGCGACGCTCTGGCATGTCGTCGTGAAGCGGGACGAGACACGGTCGCGGATGTGGCCGCGCGCGAGCCGCAACCCGACCTAACGAGCGCCGTGATCAGCCGCGCAGCGCGGTTTCCGGAATGGTGCGGCGGACCACCTCGCGCATCGCAAAGCTGGAATGGATGCGAGCGACGCCGGGCATCCGCGACAGATGCTGCTTGTGGATGCGCTCGAAATCGGCGATGTCGCGCGCGATGACCTGCAGGTGGTAGTCGTCGCTGCCCGACATCAAATGGCAGGACACGATATCGGGGCAGCGCGCGATCGCGGCCTCGAACGCCGCCAGATAATCCTCGCTCTGCTTCTCCAGCGTGATGGTGACGACAACCGTCGTCACCAGTCCGAGCGCCGTCGGTTCGAGGTCAGCGCGGTAGCCGCGGATGACGCCGGTCTCCTCGAGATGACGGATGCGCCGCGCGCAGGCCGTCGGCGACAGCCCGACTTTCTCGGCAAGCTCGATCTGGCTGGCGCGAGCGTCGGAGACCAGTTCGGCCAGGATTCGGAGATCGATACGGTCGAGACCGTCCACGCAGTTTTCCTCTAATTGTCTGGCCGGTGACGAAGAATATGAGCGTCTTGTCGCGCCGACAAGCTGGATTTCGCTGAGAAACGTCGCCTGACGAGGATTAGCTTTACCAAAGGTGGAAACGATTCTTTCAGGAGCGGACCATGCGCGTCGGCGTGCCCAAGGAGATCAAGGTCGAGGAATATCGGGTCGGGCTGACGCCGGCGTCGGTGCGCGAATATGTGGCGCACGGACATGAGGTCGTGGTGCAGCGCGGGGCCGGCGAAGGCATCGGCTCCGGCGATGACGTTTATCGCCAGGCTGGCGCCAGGATCGCCGACACGGCCGAGGAAGTGTTCTCCGTCGCCGACATGATCGTAAAGGTAAAGGAGCCGCAGCCATCCGAATGGACGCGGCTGCGCGAAGGCCAGATCCTCTTCACCTATCTCCATCTCGCGCCGGACGTCCCCCAGACCAAGGGGCTGCTCGGCTCTGGCTGCACGGCAGTCGCTTATGAGACCGTGACGGATGCGCATGGCGGGCTGCCGTTGCTCGCGCCGATGAGCGAGGTCGCCGGCCGGCTTGCGATCGAAGCCGCGGGCGCCGCGTTACGCAAATCTGCCGACGGCATGGGCAAGCTGCTCGGCGGCGTGCCCGGCGTTCCGCCGGCGCGGGTCGCGATCATCGGCGGCGGCGTGGTCGGCACGCACGCGGCGCGGATGGCGGCGGGGCTCGGCAGCGACGTCACCATTCTCGACCGCTCGCTGCCGCGGTTGCGCGTGCTCGATGATCTCTTCGCCGGCCGCGTCCGCACCCGCTACGCCACGCTGGAAGCGATCGAGCAGGAAATCATTGCCGCCGACGTCGTGATCGGCGCGGTTCTGGTGCCGGGCGCCAGCGCGCCGAAACTCGTTTCGCGTGCGCAGCTTGCCAGCATGAAGCGCCGCGCGGTGCTGGTCGATGTTGCGATCGACCAGGGCGGCTGCTTTGAGACCTCGAAGCCGACCACACACCAGGCGCCGACCTATCTGGTGGACGACGTCGTGCATTACTGCGTAGCCAACATGCCGGGTGCGGTGCCGGTGACTTCGAGCCATGCGCTCAATCACGCGACCCTGCCGTTCGGTCTAGCGCTCGCATCGAAGGGGCTGCGCGCGCTGGTCGAGGATCCGCATCTGCGCGCCGGGCTCAACATCCATCGCGGTCGCATCACCAACCGCGCTGTCGCCGAGAGCCAGAACCTCGCGGTCGTGATGCCGGAAGAAGCGCTGGCGTCCTGAGTCCGTTGAAACCAAATTCTTAGTTTCGTCATGCACGGCCTTGTCTTGGGGATCCATGTCTCTGCGTCCCGCATGCGGGAAAGACGTGGATGGCCGAGACAAGTCTGGTCATGACGAAACCGTGTCATCTCAAACGGACGCGCTTCGGACTGGCGTCTGATCCTGTCAACCTGCGCAACGCGCAGGCCTCCCTCCATGTCATGACCGGCGTTCCGCTCTGGCGGAGCCAGCCTCTGCATGATTTGATGCTCGCAGTCAAAGCCGCACCAAAGCGGCAATCGGCGGCGTGCGCCGCTGGCCTCAAGAAGCCAAAGGGAGGACTGTCTTGAAAAAGACCGGTCGTACGATGCTGGCCAAGATCTGGGATCAGCATGTTATTGCCCGCTTGAGCGAGGACACCGATCTCCTTCACATCGACCGCCATCTGCTGCACGATCTCGGTGGCTCGCGTGGCCTGCTCGATCTCAAGAACAGGGGTCTCAAGGTTCACAATCCGGAGCTGACATTTGCGACCCCGGACCATGCCATCTCCACCGCGCATGGCCGCGCCGGAACCAGCAAGATCGGGCAGGAGCTGTTGGCTGCGCTGCGGGTCGAGACCGCGGCGAGCGGGATTGCGATGTTCGATGTCGATCAGCCCGGCCAGGGCATCGTTCATGTCATCGGGCCGGAGCTTGGATTGAGCGTGCCTGGTGCCACCATCGTCTGCGGCGACAGCCACACCTGCACGCATGGCGGCCTCGGCGCGCTCGCTTTCGGCATCGGATCGAGCGAACTCACGCATGTGCTGGCGACCCAGGCGCTGATCCAGCGCCGGCCCAAAACCCTACGTGCAAGATTCGAGGGCAAGCTGCCACTCGGCGTCACCGCGAAGGACATGATCCTGGCGCTGATCGGGCACATCGGTGCGGCGGGCGGTACAGGCTATGCAGTTGAATATGCCGGCAGCGCGATCTGCGACCTGCCGATCGAGGGCCGGCTCACCATCTGCAATCTTTCGATCGAGCTCGGCGCCAAGATCGGCATGGTCGCGCCGGATGAAAAGACCTTTGAATTCCTGCGCGGCCGTCCCTACACGCCGAACGGCGAGATGTGGGAGCTCGCGGTCAAGGCGTGGCGCGAGCTGCCGAGCGATCCAGATGCTGTGTTCGACCGCGAGGTGGTGATCGACGTGGCAAAGATCATCCCGCAGGTGACCTGGGGCATCAGTCCCGAGCACGTCATCGGCGTCGATGGCCGAATTCCTGATCCGAAGTCGGTCGACGATCCCGCGCGGCGCGCGGCGATCGAAACCGCGCTGGAATATATGGGCCTGCAAGGCGGCGCACCGATCGCGGGCACGCCGGTCGATTGGGTCTTCATCGGATCCTGCACCAACAGCCGGTTGAGCGACCTGCGCGCCGCGGCCGAGGTGGCGCGCGGCCGCAAGGTGGCGGCAGGCGTCCGTGCCTGGGTCGTGCCGGGCTCTGAGAACGTCAAGCGCGAGGCGGTGGCTGAAGGGCTCGACAAGATCTTCACCGACGCCGGTTTCGAGTGGCGCGAGCCGGGCTGCTCGATGTGCCTCGCCGCCAATGGCGAGGTGGTGGCGCCCGGGCAGCGCTCGGTGTCGACTTCGAATCGCAACTTTGTCGGCCGGCAGGGGCCGCGGGCGCGGACGCATCTGGCGAGCCCGGCGAGCGCCGCGGCGTCGGCCATTGCCGGTGCGATTGCCGATGTCAGGATGATGGGGCGCTGACGATGCCGAAACCGTTCAACAAGCTGACCGCAACAGCCGCGCCGATCATGCGCAGCAATATCGATACAGACGTGATCATCCGCATCGAGCGGCTGGTCGGCAACTCGATCCGCGGCACGCTCGGCAAATGGGCGTTCGGCTCGCTGCGCTATCTGCCCAACGGCTCGGAGAATCCGGATTTCATCCTCAACCGCGAGCCGTACCGCCAAGCGGAGATCCTGGTGACGGGTCCGAATTTCGGCTGCGGCTCGTCGCGCGAGGGCGCGGTGTGGTCGCTGCAGGAGATGGGCATCCGCGCCATCATTGGCTCGGGCTTTGGCGACATCTTCTTCGCCAACTGTTTCCAGAACACAATCTTGCCCATCGTCGTCGACAAGGCGGTGGTGGATTCGCTCGCGGCCGATATCGAGGCGACGCAGGGCGCGGGCAAGGTCTCGATCGATCTCGAGGCGCAGACCATCGTCTCGCCGTCCGGCGCGCGCCATTCCTTCGAGATCGACCCGAGGCGGCGCGAGGGATTGTTGAAGGGGCTCGATGAGGTCGCGCTGACCCTGCAGCGCGACGGCGAAATCCGCGCCTTCCAGGCTTCCGACCGTGCGGCGCGCCCCTGGATTCATTTTGCAAGGACACCGGCATGACCACACTATCCAACATGATCAAGATCGCAGTGGTCGACGGCGAGGGCATCGGTCCCGAGGTCACCGCGCAGTCACGCCGGATCCTCGACTGGTTCGCGGCGAAGCGCGGCGTGCCGATGATGGTGCGCGAGGCGCAGTATGGGCTGATGCCGTATCTGACGACCGGCAAGGTGCTGCCGGAGGACACCGCCGAAGCGATGGACGAGGCCGACGCGATCCTGTGGGGCGCGACCGGCGGGCCGGAGACCAAGGAGGTGCCGGCGGCCGCGCGCAAGGCCGGCAGCCTGCTTGGTCTGCGCAGCAAATACGATCTCTACGCCAATCTTCGGCCGATCGTGGCGAGCCCGGCGCTCGCGGCCTCGGCGCCGCTGAAGCCCGAGGTGCTCGACGGCGTCGATTTCGTCATCATCCGTGAGCTGACAAGCGGCATCTATTTCGGCGAGCCGCGCGGCATCGAGACGTTGCCGGACGGGCAGCGGCGCGGCTTCAACACCGAGCAATATACCACCAACCAGATCCGCCGCGTCGCGCGGTCGGCGTTCGAGCTGGCGCGGACACGGCGGGGTAAGGTTTGCTCGGTCGACAAGGCCAATGTGCTGGAGACCAGCGTGGTCTGGCGCGAGGAGATGACCGCGCTGCACAGAGAAGAGTTCTCCGACGTCGAGCTCACCCATCTCTATGTCGACAACGCCGCGATGCAGATCGTGCGCGAGCCGCGGCAGTTCGACGTGATGGTCACGGGCAACATCTTCGGAGACATTCTATCCGACTGCGCGGCGATGGCCTCCGGTTCGCTCGGCATGCTGCCGTCGGCCTCGCTCGGACCGGTGAACCGCTACGGCCGGCGCAAGGCGCTCTATGAGCCGGTGCACGGCAGCGCGCCCGACATCGCGGGCAAGGGCATCGCCAATCCGCTCGGCTCGATCCTCAGCGTCGCGATGCTGCTGCGCCTGACGCTGAACCGTCCCGACGACGCCGACCTCCTGGAGAAGGCGGTGCAGACCGCGCTCGCCTCCGGTGCGCGGACCGCCGATATCGCCGAGGCAGGCGCGAAGAAGCTCTCGACCGTCGAGATGGGCGATGCGGTGCTGCGCGCACTCGACAAGGTCGCCGCAAGGGAGCACGCATGATGGCCGGCTAACTGCGCTGGCAACGCCAGCGCAGTTAGCAATAAGCTGCTATCAGGCCGCTCCCTGGGCGCAACCGGAAAGCGCCGAAGGTTCGACCAGATTGTCCGAAGGTGAGGTCTCGCCGTCGAGCCAGTCCTGCTCCCTGGCCAGTGCGCGCCAGGCAGCTTCCATCCGCTTGTAGCGATTGTAGGTCGGCTCGTCGGACGCTCGCTCTGCGAGCTGTGCGCAATTCTCCGCATTGTCGAGGAAATGCTGCGACTGTTTCATGGAACGTCCTCCTGTTGACAAGGACGTGGGGCACCAATTCAGGCTATTCAACGCGCGGAACATGATCATTTAGCCACAGACGTGAATGCCTGTTCATGTAGTTCCAAGATCATCCTTCTGTGTGCAGACGTGAGCAGTTGCAGCAAGTCTGCGGAGGAACGGTTTGTTGTGCCTGACGTTGCTCCGTCGCACGTCGCAACTGGAGGAGAGACATCAAGAATGTCTCGTGGCCGGGGCGTTGGTGCGATTGTGTCGCGAGCCTGATCGAGATCGCACAGCGCGTCGCGCGAGCCGTGTGACCGCACCGCACACGGGATGTCGACGTCCGCCGCTGACCCGGTCGCGGCGGATTTTCTTGTTCGCCGCGCGGTTCTCCGGGGGAGCCTTGAACGCATCTCGGGCGTTATGGGCGGCGGTGTGAACTCCGTGGGGAGACTATGGCCATCGAGACGGAGCTCAAATTCCGCGTTCCCGCTCGGAAGCTGAAGGCGCTGGTGAGGCCGCGGATTGCCGGCAGCAGGAGCGGTGAACCGTCCGAAGGCGATCTGGTCTCGACCTATTTTGATACCGCCAAACGCAAGCTGAAGCGGCGCGGCTTCACGCTGCGGATACGCCAGGATGGCGGCAGACATGTCCAGACGATCAAGTCGGCAGGTGGCGTGGGGTTCGGTCGCGGCGAGTGGGAGAGCGAGCTTGAGGATAGCGAGCCAGATCTCGGCAAGGCCGAAGGTACGCCGCTCGACGCGTTCGCATCAAGGAAACTGCGTCACGAGCTCAAGCCCATCTTCGAAACGTCGGTGCGGCGGATCACCGTGCCGCTGCGCACGAAGCAGAGCGAGATCGAGCTCGCCATCGATCGCGGGCACACCACCGCCGGGCATCGCTCGCGCCCGATCGAGGAGATCGAGCTCGAGCTGAAGAGCGGGCGGGAGCTCGACCTGTTCCGCCTCGCGAGGGCGCTGGAGCGGAAGGTGGGAGCCGAACTCGACCTGCGCTCGAAATCCGACCACGGATACGAGCTTGCCGGCGACGAGGAGCATTTCGTCGTCTCGGCCGAGAGCATCGTGCTGGACCCCGGGCTCACGGCTGGCGAGGCGTTTCGGGTGATCGCCCGCTCGACGTTCCGCCACTTCTCGTTGAACGCCGATGCGGTCCGCGAGGGCGAGCCGGAAGGCATTCACCAGATGAGGGTCGGCCTGCGCCGGTTGCGAGCGGCGATCTCGCTGTTCTCAAAAATCCTCGACGGGCCGAGCACGGAAGAGGCCAAGGGGCAACTGAAGTGGCTGACCAACGAGCTTGCGCCGGCGCGCGAGCTGGACGTTTTCGTCAAGCAGGAGATCGAGCCCGCCTCGCACGATGCCCTGCTGCGGCGTGGCGGCAAGGCGATCCGGCTGGAGTTTTCCAGGCGCCGCGACCGTGCCTTCGCGCGCGCAAGAACGGCAGTCAACTCGGCACACTATCGCGTCATGCTGATCGATACGCTGCAATGGATCGAGGCGAGGCAGACGATCGCCGCAGAGGACGAAGGGGGCCCGATCGGCAAATTTGCTGCCGCGCTGCTGCATCGCCGCATCAGAAAGTTGCGCAAGGACGGCAGGCGTCTCGACGGGATGTCCGCGGGGGAGCGGCACAAGGTGCGCATCAGAACCAAGAAGATCAGGTATGCGATCGATTTCTTCGAAAGCCTGTTCTCCGGCAAGCGCGAGCAAAGGCAGCTTGCGCGACAGTCAAAGCACCTGAAGCGGATCCAGGACGCGCTCGGCTCGCTCAATGATTTCGCCGCGCATCGCAAGCTGGTGGTGGATGCTGCACTCAAGGCGCCGCATCGGAAGGAGCGTGTCCGCGCCTTTGCGTCGGGCGTGGTGCTTGGCCGCGAGGAGCAGGCGGTCAAGCCGCTGATCATGGCTGCGGCCAAGGAAGTGCGCGGACTGGTGCAGTTTTGATTGGCGTGTGGCAAGCCTGCTGCCATTCCGGGGCGCGCGAGTCCGGAATGCCGCCTCGAGCGTTTTCGAGCGAAGTGGACACCGGTTCGCGTGAAGAAAACGCGTCAAAACAAGAAGCTGGAGCTTCGGTTCTGATTCAATCAGAACCGAAATTGCTCTAAGTCACCGGTGCCGGGTTGAACAGCGTGAGGTCGTTGTGGATGCCCCAGCGATCCGACCATGGCTTGGTGCGGCCGCTTGCGACATCGAGGATCATGCGGAACAGGTCCCAGCCGGTCTCCTCGATCGTCTTCTCGCCGGTCGCGATGCAGCCGGCGTCGAAGTCGATCAGGTCCTTCCAGCGCCGCGCCAGTTCGCTGCGGGTCGCGACCTTGATCACGGGCGCGGCGGCCAGGCCATAGGGCGTGCCGCGGCCGGTGGTGAACACCTGCAGCGTCATGCCAGAGGCAAGCTGCAGCGTGCCGCAGATGAAATCGCTCGCCGGCGTCGCCGCGAACAGCATGCCCTTCTGGCGCGCCTTCTCGCCCGGCGAGAGCACACCGGTGATTGGGCCGGAGCCTGACTTGACGATCGAGCCCAGCGACTTCTCGACGATATTGGCGAGCCCGCCCTTCTTGTTGCCCGGCGTGGTGTTGGCGCTGCGATCGGCGCCGCCACGGGCGAGATAGGCGTCATACCACGCCATCTCGCGGATCAGCGCGCGGCCGACCTCCTCGTTGACGGCGCGGCGGGTCAGAAGCTGGATCGCGTCGCGCACTTCCGTCACTTCCGAGAACATCACGGTCGCACCCGCACGCACCAGGAGATCGGCGGCGAAGCCGACGGCGGGATTCGCGGTAACGCCCGAGAATGCGTCACTGCCGCCACATTGCAGGCCGATCACCAGATCGGAGGCTGGGCAGGTCTCGCGCTTGCGGGTGTCGAGCACCTTCAGCCGCGCCTCGGCCTGGGTCATGATGGCGTCGACAATCGCGCCGAACCCGTCAAAGGCCTCGTCCTGCATCCGCACGATGGCATCGCCAACGCCTTCCGGCACCAGCCGTTCGGGCGCGAGCTTTTCGCAGCCGAGACCGACGACAAGGATCTCGCCGCCGAAATTCGGGTTGAGCGCGAGATTCTGCAGCGTGCGGATCGGCACCACGGCGTCGGGCGCTGATATCGCGACGCCGCAGCCATAAGCATGAGTCAGCTGCACGACGTCGTCAACATTTGGATATTTCGGCAGGAGTTCAGCGCGAATGCGCTTCACCGCATATTCCATCGTGCCCTTGACGCATTGCACCGAGGAAGAGATGCCGAGGATGTTCTTCGTTCCTACCGAGCCGTCGGGATTGCGATAGCCCTCGAAGGTGAAGCCTTCGAGCGGCGGCAGCGCCGCCGGCACCGCGGTCGCGATCTCGAGTTGATCGAGCGGCGGCGCGTCGGGCATGCGGATCCGCGCCTCGTCGACCCATTCGCCGGTGAATATCGGGGACAGCGCGTGGCCGATTACCTCGCCATAGCGGATGATCGGCGCGCCTTCGGCGATGTCGTCCAGCGCGGTCTTGTGCCCTTGTGGCACAAAGGCGCGCAGCGTCAGGCCGCAAGCGAAGCGGGAGCCGGCGGGCAGGCCGAAATCATTCACGACGATCGCGACATTGTCGCGCGCGTTGAGCTTGATGTAGCGGGGCTGCTCCTTCGCGCCGATTGACTGGTCCATGACGCACTCCTGTGGGCTACGGCGAACTAGGCTTCGTTGAAGCGGCGCATTGTTGGCTCCGCTTCACCTCTCCCGCTAGCGGGTGGGGGCTCTCTCTCCACAGGGATGACTCGTGTTGAGACCCCCACCCCGACCCTCCCCCGCAAGCGGGAGAGGGAGCGCACTTCCTGCGCGACGAGACTTGGCTTCATCTGCCTCAGCCAGGATAAGTGTAAGAGGTCTTCACCGCGGTGTAGAACTCGCGGGCGTAAGCGCCCTGTTCACGCGCGCCGTAGCTCGAGCCTTTGCGGCCGCCGAACGGCACGTGATAGTCGACGCCGGCGGTCGGCAGGTTGACCATCACCATGCCCGCCTCGCTGTTGCGCTTGTAGTGCGAGGCGTATTTCAGGCTGGTGGTGCAAATCCCTGACGTGAGGCCGAACTCGGTGTCGTTGGAGATCGCAAGCGCCTCCTCGTAGTCCTTGGCGCGGATCACGCAGGCGACCGGACCGAAGATCTCCTCGCGCGCGATGCGCATGGTATTGGTGGTCTCGGTGAACAGCGCCGGCTGCAGATAGAAGCCGGGTGTCTCGCGGTTCAAGAGTTCGCCACCCCAAGCAAGCTTCGCGCCTTCGTCCTGGCCGATCTTGATGTAGCGGAGGTCCTGGTCGAGCTGGCTCTGGTCGACCACCGGGCCGATATGCACACCGCTCTTCAGGGCGTCGTCAACCGAGAGGCCCTTCATCCGCTCGGTCATCGCGGTGACGAAGCGGTCATGAATGCCTGCGGTGACGATCAGGCGTGAGGACGCGGTGCAGCGCTGGCCGGTCGAGAAATAGGCGCCGTTGACGGCGACCTCGACCGCGACCTTCAGGTCGGCGTCGTCGAGCACGACCAGCGGGTTCTTGCCGCCCATTTCGAGCTGGAACTTCTTCATCGGCGTCGAGAGTACGCAGGCCTGCGCGATCTTGCGCCCCGTTGCGACCGAACCCGTGAAGGAGATCGCGGCGACATCGGGATGTTCGAGCAACGTCTGGCCGACCACCGAGCCGGAGCCGATCACGAGGTTGAAGACACCGGCCGGAATGCCGGAGCGCGCGATGATCTCGGACAAAGCGTGCGCTGAGCCCGGCACAAGCTCGGCCGGCTTGAATACCACGGTGTTGCCGTAGCAGAGCGCGGGCGCGATCTTCCAGGCCGGGATCGCGATCGGGAAATTCCACGGCGTGATCAGGCCGACGACGCCGACTGGCTCGCGAGTGATCTCCACCTCGAGGCCGGGGCGGACCGACGCGCCTTTCTCACCCATCAGCCGCAGCGCCTCACCGGCGAAGAATGCGAAGATCTGCCCGGCGCGCGCGACTTCGCCGATGCCTTCCGGCAGCGTCTTGCCCTCCTCGCGCGCGAGCAGGCGGCCGAGCTCTTCCTTGCGGGCGAGGATTTCGAGAGAGATCTTGTTCAGCGCGTCAAAGCGTTCCTGCGGCGTCGAGCGCGACCAGGCCGGGAAGGCCGCCTTCGCCGCGGCGATCGCCTTTTCGGTCTGCACCTTGTCGGCCTTGGCGTATTCGCCGACCACGTCCTTGGTATTGGAGGGGTTGATGTCCCGCGTGATGCCGGAACCATCGACCCATTCGCCGGCGATGAAGTTCTTCTGGTGAGCGGTCATGTTTCTCTCCAATCTTTTGTTGTTAGCGCACCAGGCAGGGACGCTTGTCGTCGAAGGTCCAGCCCGGGATCAGGAACTGCATGGCGAGCGCGTCGTCGCGGGCGCCGAGGCCATGCTGCCTGTATAGCGCGTTCGCCGCCTCGATGGCACCGCGATCGATCTCGATACCGAGGCCCGGCCGATCGGGGATCGCGATCCTGCCGCCTTTGATCTGCAGCGGCTCCCTGGTCAACGCCTGGCCGTCCTGCCAGATCCAGTGGGTGTCGATCGCTGTCACCTTGCCGGGGGCGGCGGCACCGACATGGGTGAACATCGCGAGCGAAATATCAAAATGATTGTTGGAGTGCGAGCCCCAGGTCAAGCCGTTGTCGCGACAGGTCTGTGCCACGCGCACCGAGCCCTGCATGGTCCAGAAATGCGGATCGGCGAGCGGAATGTCGATCGCGCCGAGCTGCAGCGCGTGGGAGAGCTGGCGCCAGTCGGTCGCGATCATGTTGGTCGCGGTCGGCAGTCCCGTGGCGCGGCGGAACTCGGCCATGATCTCGCGACCGGAGAAGCCAGCCTCCGCACCGCAGGGGTCCTCGGCGTATGCGAGCACGCCGCGCATGTTGCTGCAAAGGCGGATCGCCTCGTCCAGCGACCAGGCACCGTTCGGATCGAGCGTGACACGCGCCTTCGGGAAACGCTTGGCGATGGCAGTGACGGCCTCGATCTCCTGCTCGCCCGTGAGAACGCCGCCTTTCAGTTTGAAGTCGGCAAAGCCATAATGCGCCTGCGTAGCCTCCGCGAGGCGCACAATCGCCTCCGGCGTCATCGCCTCCTGATGACGCAAATTGAACCAGTCGGGCTTGCCGGTCTCGCCCTCGACATAGGGCAGGCTGGTCTTGCTGATATTGCCGACAAAGAAGAGATAGCCGAGCGTCTCGACGCTCGGACGCTGCTGGCCTTCACCGAGCAGTGCAGCGACGGGCAAGCCGAGATGCTGTCCGAGCAGGTCGAGCAGCGCGGATTCGACCGCGGTCACCGCGTGGATGGTGACGCGTAGGTCGAAGGTCTGCTTGCCGCGGCCGCCGGCGTCGCGGTCGGCGAATGTCCGGCGCATCGAGGCCAGGATGTTGTTGCAGGCACCGATGGTTTGGCCGACGACGAGGTCGCGCGCGTCTTCCAACGTCTTTCGGATCTTCTCGCCGCCCGGCACCTCGCCGACGCCGGTGTGGCCGGAATTGTCAGTGAGGATCACGAGGTTGCGGGTGAAGAACGGCGCGTGCGCGCCGCTTAAGTTGAGGAGCATGCTGTCGCGGCCGGCGACCGGGATCACCTCCATCGCCGTCACGATTGGGGCGCCGGAAAAACCGGCGCGGATCGTTTCCTGGACCATCTGCTCCTCCCTTGCCGGTTCGGCCTTATTCTGCCGCCTGTTGCGCTGCGGGCCGCGGCAGCTTCGCCACCAGTGCCGTGAGCTCGGCCATCTCCTGCTCGCTCAAGTCGGTCAGCGGCAGCCTCACCGGGCCGGAATCGCGGCCGATCACCTTCATGCCGGCCTTGATGATCGAAACCGCGTAACCCTTCTTCCGGTTGCGTATCGCGATCAGCGGCAGGATGAAATCCTTCAGGCCTGCATGGATGGTCTGATGATCGCGCTGGCGCACCGCGGCGTAGAACTTGGTGGCGAATTCCGGCACGAAGTTGAACACGGCGGACGAATAGGTCGTCACACCCATGTCGAGATAGGGCAGCGCGAAGGTTTCCGCCGTCGGCAGCCCGCCGATATAAGTCAGGCGATCGCCGAGCCTGGTGTAGACGCGGGTCATCAGCTCGATGTCGCCGATGCCATCCTTGTAGCCGACGAGGTTCGGGCAGCGCTCGCAGAGGCGGGCAAGCGTGTCAGGCTGCAGGATCGCGTTGTCGCGGTTGTAGACGATGACGCCAATTTTCACGCTGGCGCAGACTGCCTCTACATGCGCGGCGAGGCCGTCCTGTTCGGAATGCGTGAGGTAGGGCGGCAGCAGCAGCAGGCCGTCGGCGCCGGCCTTCTCGGCACCGACCGCGATCTCGCGTGCGATCGCCGTGCCGTAGCCGGTGCCGGCGAGCACGGGCACGCGGCCCTTGGTCTCGTCGACCGCGATCTTCACGACCTGCGGCACCTCCGAGGGCGTCAGCGAGAAGAACTCACCGGTGCCGCCGGCGGCGAACAGGCCCGCGACGTCATAACCGCACAGCCAGTCCATGTTGTTGCGATAGGTCGCTTCGTCGAACGAATAGTCCGCCTTGAACGGGGTCACGGGAAAAGACAGGAGGCCGCCGCCGATTTGCCGGGCCATCTCCTGAGGGGTCATCTTGCTCATGGCGCCACTCCTTGAAAGCTTTGGGGAGATGCGCGAGAAGCGCGCGTCCACAGCGTCATTCTTAAGAAACGGTTCGATGCGCGTCCAAGCTAAACGCGGTATCGAACGATGCGTCATCTGCATCAATCGTCGCCGGCATGCGGCCCGGCTATTTCCGTCGCGATGTCGATCAATGACGGCAGCAGCTGGTTCTCGTAGTCGCGCCGCCACACCAGGAACAGCTCGACGGGCGCCGCCGCGCGCAGCTTCAGCGGCTTCAGCCTGACGTCCGCGATCTTCAGACTCGCGGCAGCTTCCGGCACGATCGAGACGCCGAGCCCGGCGCGCACCATCGCGAGGATCGAGTGGATCTGGCTGAGATGCTGGACATAGCGCGGCAGCACGTCGGCGCGCGTGAACAGCGCCACCAGGAGATCATGGAAGTAACGGGCCTCATACGGCGAATACATCACAAAGGGCTGATCGTCGAAGTCCTTGATTGAGATGATCCCGGCAGACGCCAGCGGATGCCGTTTCGGGATCGCGGCCAGCAACGGCTCGGCGACGACACGCCGGCTTGCGAATTCGGGCCGGGCAATCGGCGGGCGCAACAGGCCGGCATCGATTTGGCCGGTGGTGAGCGCCTCGAACTGATCGCCCGAGACCATTTCCTTCAAGGAAAAATCGACTTCGGGCAGCCGGCTGCGGCACGTCGCGATCAGATCGGGCAGAAAACCATAGGCAGCTGCGGCCGTGAATCCGATCTTGAGCGAGCCGGTCTTGCCGAGCGCGATGCGGCGCGCGATTTGCGACGCGGACTCGGCAAGCTTGAGGATGCGCCGCGCCTCGGGCAGGAAGCTGCGTCCCGCCGGCGTCAGCCGCACCGAGCGGCTGGTGCGCTCCAGCAGCGGCGCGTCGATGATGTGCTCGAGCACCTGGATCTGCCGGCTGAGCGGCGGCTGGGTCATGTTGAGCCGTGCCGCGGCGCGACCGAAGTGCAGCTCCTCGGCCACCGTGACGAAACAGCGGAGCTGGTTCAGGTCGAACATCGATACCGGCCCTGAATGGATGAGGCGGGGTTTTGTGCGTTCTAGCATCGATGCCTCCCGGAGACCAAGAAGACAAGGACGGCGGCCGAAGCCGCCGTTGATGTGTTGTTGGGATGTGGCTCCGGCCGCTCAGGCTGCCTTCAGCTGCACCCGCTTGATCTCGCCGACGATGAAGAGGTAAGCGATCGCCGCGACCAGCGCGTTGACCCCGACAAACACCAGCGCGCCGTTGAACGAGCCGGTGGCGGCGAGGATGTAGCCGATGATAATCGGCGTGGTGATCGAGGAGAGATTGCCGAAGGTGTTGAACAGCCCGCCCGATACGCCGCCGGCTTCCTTCGGCGAGGTGTCGGAGACGACAGCCCAGCCGAGCGCGCCGATGCCCTTGCCGAAGAAGGCGAGCGCCATGAAGCCGACCACCAGCGCTTGTCCTTCGACATAGTTGCAGCCGATGATCGCCATCGACAACAGCATGCCGCCGACGATCGGGATCTTGCGCGCCATGGTCAGCGAGCCAGTGCGGCGCAGGATGTAGTCGGAGATCACGCCGCCGAGCACGCCGCCGATGAAGCCGCACAGCGCCGGCAAGGTGGCGACGAAGCCGGCCTGCAGGATCGACAGCCCGCGCTCCTTCACGAGATAGACCGGGAACCAGGTCAGGAAGAAATAGGTCAGCGTGTTGATGCAGTACTGGCCGATATAGACGCCGAGCATCATGCGGTTGCCGAGGAGCTGGCGGATGTGATCCCATTTCGGGCCGCCGTCCGGTGCCTTGCCATCCTTCGGCGCGTCCATGTCGACCAGCGCGCCGCCTGCTTTGATGTAGTCGAACTCGGCCTCGTTGACCGCGGGATGATCTTTCGGCTCGTAGATCGTCTTGATCCAGGCGATCCCCATGATAATTCCGAGTCCGCCCATCACATAGAACACATGGCGCCAGCCATGCTCGTGCGCGATCCAGCCCATCAGCGGCGCGAAGATCACGGTCGCGAAATATTGCCCCGAGTTGAAGAAGGCCGACGCGGTGCCGCGCTCATTTCCGGGGAACCAAGCCGCCACGATGCGGGCGTTGGCCGGGAACGATGGTGC
Organism: Bradyrhizobium sp. ISRA436; assembly: GCF_029910015.1. Lineage (NCBI taxonomy): Bacteria > Pseudomonadati > Pseudomonadota > Alphaproteobacteria > Hyphomicrobiales > Nitrobacteraceae > Bradyrhizobium > Bradyrhizobium sp. ISRA436. The sequence continues at coordinate 6,443,051 of NZ_CP094519.1, read as the reverse complement.
TTCGGCAATGCCAACCAGGAAGCGCAACGCGAACAGCAAAATGACGGCGGCTCCTCCCGCGAGGAAACCGACCAGGCCCTGCATCGCGGTGAAGATCGACCAGACGATGATGCCGATCGCATAGACCCATTTGGAGCCGAAGCGGTCGAGCAGCCAGCCGCATGGCACCTGCGCGACAACATAGGACCAACCGAAGGCCGAGAACACATAGCCCATCGCGACAGGATCGAGATGCAGTTCCTTGGAAAGGGCCGGACCCGCGATCGACAGCGTGGCGCGATCGGCATAGTTCACGGTGGTGACGAGAAACAGCATCGTCACGATAAGAAGCCGGACGCGGGATCGCCGGGCCTCGGCGGCGGACACAATTGCGCTCATGGCGCCTCCTCGAAATTTCCTCGAGAACTCTCCTAGAGAGGTGAAGGCAAGGGGTCCAAGCCGAAGCTTGTATCGATCCATACCGATTTTGAATTGATCGGGCCGGTGTCATGCCACCATCGCGGCTGTTGCGTCGGCCGGACAATTAGTGTACTTATCGTACAGTTATTGAGGGCGCAGCGTTGCGCTTTTTACATCGGGGTCGATTGCCCATGACCACGCCTCGCGACTACGACGTGTTCGAAGCCGGCGAAGTGACGCTGCAAGGCGGCGCCGCGTTCCCGCGGCTCAGGCTGGCTTACAAGACCTTTGGCACGCTGAACGCGGTCAGGGACAACGTCATCCTCTATCCGACATCATTCAGCGCCCAGCACACCGACATCGAATGGCTGGTGCAGCCGGGCGGGGCGCTCGATCCCGACCGCTATTTCATCGTCATCGCGAACCTGTTCGGCAATGGTCTGTCATCCTCGCCGTCGAATTCAGGCGACGTGCTCGGCAATGCACCGTTTCCCGCCTTCAGCTATTACGACGCCGTTGCGATCCAGCGGCGGCTCCTGGTCGAGCGGTTTGGCGTATCCAGGCTCGCGCTGGTCTATGGCTGGTCGATGGGCGGCATGCAGGCCTATCACTGGGCGGCGCGCTATCCCGACATGGTGGAGCGGGTAGCCGTGGTCTGCGGCAGCGCCAGGTGCTCACCCTACAATCACGTCTTTCTCGAAGGCGTAAGAACCGCGCTGACGGCGGACCCCGCCTATCAGGACGGCCGCTTCGTCACGAAACCGGTGGCCGGCTTTCGTGCGATGGGGCGCGTCTATGCCGGCTGGGCAATGTCACATGAATTCTACCGCGACGAGGTCTGGCGCGAGGCCGGCTTCACATCCCTTGAGGATTACCTGGCCGGCTCATGGGATGGTGCCTTCGCCCGGCGCGACGCCAATGATCTGCTGGCGCAGATCGCGATCTGGCAGAGCGGCGACATCAGCCGCTGCGATGAATTCGGCGGCGACTTCGACCGTGCGCTGGCCGCGATCAAGGCGCACGTGCTGCTGATGCCCGGCCGCACCGACCGGTATTTCGACATGCGCGACAATGAGGGTGAACTTCCCCGGCTGGTCAATGCGCGTTCGGCAGCGCTGCGCGCGATCCCCTCGATCCACGGTCACCGCGCCGGCAATCCGATCAACAACGCCGCGGACCGCGCCTTTATCAACGCCGAGGTCTCGGCGCTGCTGCAACGCTGACATGTGGGGCGACCATGAGCACCGCAGAAACCCATGATGCCGGACCTCGTCTGAAGCCGCTGAGCCCGGAGCGCTTGCGCGATTTGTCGGTCAAATCGAATCTTCCCGGCGCGGTGCGCGCGGCAAGCCATTACGGGATGATCGTGATCGTCGGAGCGCTGATCTGGCTGGTCTCGTCGCGCTACGGCCTGCCATGGGCGTTCCCGCTGATTGCCGTGCAGGGCTACTTCGTCGCGTTCCTGTTCATGGTGGTGCATGAGACCGCGCACAAGACCGCGTTCCGCAGCCGTGCGCTCAATCTTGCTCTCGGCAATCTGTCCGCCTTCATGATTGGACTGCCTTACGAATATTACCACCTGTTTCATTGGGACCATCATCGCTATACGCAGGATCCTGAGAAGGATCCGGAGTTGATCGTCGGCCCCAAGCCAAGTTCGGACACGCAACTCGCGATCGCCTATTCGGGATTGCTGCAGGTGTTGGTCCGCATTCGCCTGATGTTGCGGCACGCTCTCACCGGCAAGGTGACCGTGCCCTGGATTCCGCAAAACAAGCGCGCATCGATCGTGACGGAGGCCAGGCTCTACCTTGCGGGCTATCTAACGTTGCTCGTAGCATCGCTTGCGCTGCATAGCGCCATCCTGCTCTGGGTCTGGATCGTGCCGCTGCTGGCCGGTCAGCTCATCCTGCGCCCCTACCTCTATGCGGAGCACACCGGTTGCGAGCGGACGCGCAGCGCGTTCGAGAACACGCGCACCACGATGACAGGCAAGATTATGAAATGGTTTGCCTGGAATATGCCTTACCATGTCGAGCATCACGCCTATCCGACGGTACCGTTCCACGCGCTGCCGAAGCTGAATGCGATCGTCGATGGCCATATCGTGTATCGCGGCAGGAGCTACCGCGCCGTGACCCGCGAGACCTGGGCGTGGTTTCGCCGTCAGCGGCAGACTGCCGGCTGATGATGTCATGCATCAGCGCGTGGCCGCAGCACCAGGTTGACGAGGTTGCGGGCGTAGGCCGAGGTCAGCGGCTTGATGCCGAAGACGTAGCGATAGAACAGGCTGCCATAGATCGCGTCATAGAGATCGCCGGGCGCGCCGCTGGCGCCGATGCTGCCGTCCTGCTGGCCGGCGATAATTGCCTCCAGCATCTTGCTGCGACGAAGGCCAAGGTAGCGCTTGTAGAACAGTTCCGCCGACCCGGTGCCAGAGATGCATTCCGAGATCACCGCGAGCTGGACGCGCCCGAATTCGCCCTGAAGCGCTTCGACATAGGTCGCCACGTGGCGGCGGATGCGTGCCACCGGAGCACCTGTCCCGGGCAACGGCACGGCGCGCGAGGCCTGGTCGAGGAAGGCGTCGATCAGCAGTGCTTCGCGCGACGGCCACCACTTGTAGATCGTCATCTTCGAGACATTGGAGTGGCGCGCGATCGCATCGATCGTGGTGGCGGCAAGGCCGGTGGTTGCCATCAACGTGTAGGCGCTTTGCAGGATGGCGGCGGTGGTCGCGGCGGAGCGCGGCCGGCCGCGGCGCGCCGTCGTGCCATCCTCCGTTTCCGCCTTGCTGCCAGCCATTGCCCGAATTCCTCCAGCGCGTCTGAATCATTGCACCATTGCGCCGGGCATAGCACAAATCGGGTCGTGTTTCAGACGCTCGACGGCGCGGATAGTGTACAAGCGGCGAATGGAGCTTTCGCGGCGTGCCCGCCGCACGCGCACAATGAGTCCGATCCAAACATCGAACAGGAGTATCTCGTGAAGGCCGTCTACAGTGAACTGCATCGCAGCCATGATCCGCAATTCTTTCTGGTGCGCGGCGTGGTTCAGCGCACCACCGAGCAACCCGAGCGCGCGGATCGCCTGCTGGCAGGGCTGAAGGCCGGCAGGCACACGCTGGTCGAGCCAACTGCGTTCGGGCAGGGACCGCGCGCACGCGTGCACAGCCCGGAATATCTGAGCTTCCTGGCCGAAGCGTGGGAGGCGTGGGCCGCGCTGGGCGACCAGGGGCCGGAGATGATCGCGAACATGCACCCGGTGCGAAACGCCGGCACCTATCCGACCCACATCGTCGGCAGGCTCGGCTGGCACACGGTGGACACCGCGTGCCCGATCGGTCCGGGGACCTGGGCCGGCGCCTGCGCATCGAGCGATGTTGCGGTGACCGCAGCGCAAATGGTGCTCGACGGCGAGGATGCCGTCTACGCGCTGTGCCGCCCGCCCGGCCATCATGCCTATCGCGACCTCGCCGGCGGTTTCTGCTTCCTCAACAACAGCGCGATTGCGGCCGAGCATCTGCGCCAGAAGCATGAGCGGGTCGCGATCCTCGACGTCGACGTGCATCACGGCAACGGCACACAGGGCATCTTCTATGAGCGACCGGACGTGTTCACCGTCTCGATCCACGCCCATCCGTCGTTCTTCTATCCGTTCGTGTGGGGCTATGCCCATGAACGCGGCGCAGGCCCTGGTCTCGGCGCCAATCTCAACATTCCGTTGCCGAAAGGCACCGGCGACGATGACTACATGAAGGCGCTCGTGGCGGCGGAGAAGGCGATCCGCGCCTTCGCGCCGACCGCGCTCGTGGTCGCCCTTGGCCTCGATGCCTCCGAAAAGGATCCACTTGCGGGCCTCGCTGTCACCACCGACGGGTTCCGGCGCATCGGCGAGGGGCTGGCCCGGTTCGGTTTGCCAACGGTGCTGGTGCAGGAGGGCGGTTATCTCTCCGATATCCTCGGCGCCAATTTGACGGCTGTGCTCGGCGGATTCGAAGCCGCGCGCTAGCCGCTCGCGCCGCTACATTGTGGCCTGATACGCGGCACCATCCAACATGACGCGTGTCAGGCCTGCGTGCTCGCAACTGACAGTAAAGAAGCCCGGCTAGGAATCAGCGTGAACTTGTGCTCTTCCTTGGGTTGTATCAGCCGGTCATGTCAGCTATGCGAGGACGGTCATGAGCGATCTGCTTCGTGTCGCCGTCGTCGGTTTCGGCGAGAGCGCGTGCAGGCAGCACGCGCCGGTGATCGAGGCGTATGAGGACTGACCATGACATCAGCCACCATCGATCGCGCGCCCTTTGGCAGATTGCCCGATGGTTCCCTGGTCGAACGCGTGACGCTGCGCGGTGCCGACGGTTTCGAGGCCACTATCCTGCCCTTCGGCGCCACGCTGCAATCGCTGATGACGCCCGATCGCGACGGGCATTGCGACGACATCGTCCTTGGCCATGACGAGTTCGGTGGCTATCTGGCGCAGCGCAAGTTCTTCGGCGCGACCGTGGGGCGCTATGCCAACCGGATCGCTGGCGCACGCTTCATGCTCGACGGGAAGACGGTTGTGCTCGACGCCAACAACGGTCCCAACGCATTGCATGGTGGCCTGGAGGGTTTCGATCGCAAGCTCTGGGAGATCGTTGAACTCACCGATAGTCCGGAGCCGACGCTGGCGCTGGCGCGCACAAGCCCGCATGGCGAGGAAGGCTATCCGGGCAATCTGCAGACGCGCGTGACCTATCGCGTGCGAGGTCCGACGGAGCTTTCGGTGACATTCGAGGCGACGACCGACCGTCCGACGCCTCTCAACCTGACCAACCACAGCTTCTTCAATCTCGAGGGCGCACGTTCGGGCATGCCAATTCTCGATCACCGGCTGATGATCGATGCGGATCACTTCCTCGCAGTCGACCCGACCGCGATTCCGCTGCCGGAGCCGCCGCGTCCGGTCGACGGTACGCCGTTTGACTTCCGGAAGCCCACAGCGATCGGCGCGCGCATCAGAATGGATGACGAGCAGCTGCGGCTCGGCCGCGGCTATGACCACAATTATTGTCTGGCGCCGGGCACGAGCCTCCGCCTGGCCGCACGCCTCGAGGCGCCGGGTAATGGCCGGGTCATGGAGCTGTTCACCGATCAGCCGGGATTGCAGTTCTATTCGGGCAATTTCCTCGACGGCTCCACTGCCGGCAAGGGCAATCGTCTGTACCGCCAATCGGACGCGTTGTGTCTCGAGCCGCATGCGTGGCCGGATACGCCCAACCGGCCCGACTTTCCGTCGGCGCGGCTCGATCCTGGCCAGGTCTATCGGCGCTCGATCATCTATCACTTCTCAACGCTGTGAGCATCGAAATGGCAGATCATGTCGCCGACGTATTGATGGAGGAAGTACCGACATCGGTGCTGTCGGCCGAACGCTGCCATCTCGGCGAAGGGCCAACCTATGATGCCGCGACCGATACCGCCTGGTGGTTCGACATCCGCGAGCGCCGCCTGTTCGAGCATCGTTTTGCGGATGGGCGCACCATCGTTCACGGCTTGCCGAAGATGGCGAGCGCGCTGGCGCGGATCGACGCCGAGCGGCAGCTCGTCCTCACCGAGGATGGACTCTATGTTCGTCAGGTCGCAGACGGCCGCATGGAGCTGTTTGTTCCGCTGGAAGCGGATAATCCCGTGACGCGCTCAAACGACGCGCGCGTGCATCCCTCGGGCACGTTCTGGCTCGGTACCATGGGACGCCAAGCGGAGAAAGCGGCGGGCGCGATCTACGCATTGCATCGCGGCCGCATCACGCGGCTCTATTCCGGGATCACGATCCCGAACGCGATCTGCTTTTCGCCCACGGGCAACATCGGCTATTTCGCGGATACCGCGACGAACATGCTGTATCGCGTGCCGCTCGATGCATCGACCGGCTTGCCGGTCGGCGAGCCCGTTATGCTGATCAGACACGAAGGTGCCGGCGGGCTGGACGGCGCGATCGTCGACGCGGACGGCATGATCTGGAACGCGCGCTGGGGCGGCGGTTGCGTCGATGTCTACGATCCCAACGGCCGCCGCCGTCGTTCGCTGCGCGTGCCGGCGAGGCAATCCAGTTGCCCCGCTTTTGTCGGCCGCGACTTCTCGCGCGTGCTGGTCACCTCGGCCTGGCAAGACATGGACGAGGCGCAGCGGGCCACCGATCCCGAACATGGCAGGACCTTCCTGCTCGACGCTGCGGCGCACGGCCGCGCCGAGCCGGACGTCAAACCGTTCTGACGGATGTGCGCGGCACGGCGGCGCGGGCGCATTCGCCTCCTTGTTGACGCGACCTGATTATTTGTACGATAGTACAAATATGGTCCGCAAACCCGCGAAGGCCCCCGGCACACGCAGGCCGAACATGCGTGAGGCGATCCTCGCCGCGGCGGAGGAATTGTTCTCGACCTACGGCTTCAACGCCGTGTCGGTGCGCGACATCGCGCAGGCCGCCGGCGCCAATCCCGGCAGCGTGACCTATCACTTCAAGACCAAGGACGGCCTGCTGCTCGAAATCTACCGGCGCCACTGCGGCCCGATGAACCTGCGGCGCTCCGAATTGCTGGCAGCGGCGAGGCGGGTGCGCGACCTGGAGGACCGGCTGGAGGCGATCGTACGCGCCTATGTGCTGCCGGCCTTCACCTCGGGCAGCGACCTCGCCGGTGGCGGGACGCGCTTCACGCGGCTGCGCGCGATCATGTCGGCGGAGGGCAATGAGGTCGTGCGGCGGATCATCGCGCAGACCTTCGATGACACCAGCCATGCCTTCATCGATGCGATCCATGAAAGCCTGCCGCATATTCCGCGCACCGACATCGTCTGGCGCGGCCACTTCCTGCTCGGCGCGCTCTACTACACGCTGGTGACGCCGGAGCGCGTCTCCCGGCTGTCGCGCGGCAGTGCCGACGGCACCGACGCCGGCCACGCGATCGAGGAGCTGGTGCGTGCGACGGTCGCGTCGCTGCAGGCCGCCCCGCTCGATCAAACGGCGCTCGTCCGACGCAAAACAACGATTGCGGCGAGAACCCAGGGCGAACGCTGGCCGTAATTTCCGGAGTTCGCTGATATGGACAGACTTCGTCTGCGCACCGTGCTCGGCAATTATCCGCACGTTCAGGCGATCAAGATGAGCGCGCTGCGATCGAACCTGTTCGATCTCGATCTCATTGAATTCACGCCGGCCAACGCTGCCTTCAAGCCGATGGTGCGGGAGCAGGCGTTCGACGTCTGCGAGATGGCGATCGTCACCTATCTGATGGCGAAGACGCGCGGCAAACCGCTGGTGCTGCTGCCGGCCGTCATGCTCGGCCGGTTCCAGCATGGCCATGCGCTCTATCGCGCCGATCGCGGCGCGCTTGCGCCCGGCGATCTTGAAGGCAAGCGGGTCGGCATTCGCTCGTTCACGACCACGACAGGGGCCTGGATGCGCGGCATCCTTGCCAATGATTACGGCGTGAACCTCGGCAGGATCGATTGGGTGACCTTCGAGGATCCGCATGTCGCCGAATATGTCGACAGAACGGAGCGTGCGCCGAGGGGGAAGAGCATCATCCAGATGCTGAAGGACGGCGAGCTCGACGCCGTGCTGGGCGAGACGTCGAACGATCCCGCGCTCAAGCCTTTGTTCGAGGATCCGGCCGGAGAGTCTGCGCGCTGGTATCGGCGCCATGGCGTCGTGCCGGTCAATCATCTGGTGGTGGTGACGGAAACGCTTGCAGCGTCGCGGCCTGACGTGGTGCGCGAGCTCTACGCGTTGCTCAAGCGCGGCAAGGCGAATGCAGGACCGTCCGGCGTCCCGGACGTGCTGCCGTTCGGCGTCGAGGCGAACCGCAAGCCGCTCGAACTGATCATCGACTATTGCGTTCAGCAGGCGTTGATCCCCCGGCGCTTACAGGTGGACGAGCTGTTTGACGACACAACACGGGATTTGAACTGATGACCGTCGCGAACGATCCAAGGCAATGGCAGGTCGGCCTGCTCGGCTACGGCGAAGTCGGCCGCATCCTCGCCGAAGACCTGCGCAAGCAAGGCGTCAAGGTCTGCGCCTACGACGTCAAGCTCGGGAGCGAACAGGGAAAGCCGTTGCGTGAGCATGCGGCGGGGATCGGGGTCGAGCTGACGCGATCGCATGCGGATCTCGCGGGCCAGTCGGATTTCATCGTCTCGGCGGTGACGGCGAGCCAGGCAGTGCCGGTGGCCGAGGCCTGCGCGCCGGCGATCAGGAAGGATGCCTGGTTCCTCGATTTCAACTCGGCGTCACCCGGCGCCAAGCAGCGCGCCGCATCTTGTATCGACGGTGCCGGCGGCCGCTATGTCGAGGGCGCGGTGATGACCTCGGTGCCGCCCTACCGGATCAAGGTGCCGCTGTTGCTCGGCGGCCGTGGAGCGCGGGAGCTGGCGCCGCTATTGGTTGCGCTCGGTTTCGCGGCCAAGGTCGCAAGCGACCAGCTCGGCGTCTCCTCGGCGGTCAAGATGTGCCGCAGCATCATTATCAAGGGCCTGGAGGCCATGGTCATCGAAAGCTTCACGACCGCGCGAGCCTATGGCGTCGAGGATGCGGTGCTCGCCTCGCTGAAGGAGACCTTTCCAGCGATCGACTGGGAGAAGCAGGGCGCCTATTTCTTCCAGCGCGTGATCGAACACGGCCGGCGGCGCGCCGAAGAGGTTCGTGAGGTAGCGGAGACCGTGCGCGAGGCCGGGCTGACGCCATGGTCGGCGTCGGGGACCGCGGAACGGCAGGCCTGGATCGCCGACCTTGCCGACGAAGGCGTGTTCGGAACCAAGGGGACGCCGGAGTTCGCCCGCAGCCCGGACTGGCGCGCCGAGGCCGACCGGATCCTGGCGCGGGTCAAATCCTGATCGCGTGAGTGCTGCGGAGAATCCGCCGCGTTCCCTGTCGCCGCATGATGCGCTATTGCTCCGGGAAAGCTCTTTTCCTGGAGGCACTCCCATGAAGTTTTCCGGCAAGGTCATCGCCATCACGGGCGCGGCGCGTGGCATTGGCAAGGCTTGCGCTGAACGCTTTCTCTCCGATGGCGCCAAGGTCGTAATCTCGGATGTCGATGGTGCGGCGCTGGCCAAGGCGGCCGGCGAGCTTGGGCCTGCGAATGACCTGCGCACCGTCGAGGCCGACGTCAGCAAGCGCGCCGATGTCGACCGTATCGTCGCCACGGCCGTGAAGGAATTCGGCCGGCTCGACGTCATGGTCAACAATGCCGGCGTCGCGCGCAATCGGGATTTCCTCGAGATCACCGAAGCCGAGTTCGAGGACGTTATGGGGATCAACCTTAAGGGCGCGTTCTTCGGCGTCCAGGCCGCGGCCCGCCAGATGATCGCGCAGGGCGGCGGAGGCGTGGTCGTCAACATGTCCTCGGTCAACGCGCTGCTCGCGATCCCCTCGCTTGCGACCTATGCGATGTCCAAGGGCGCGATGAAGCAGCTTACCTCGGTCGCGGCGGTAGCGCTGGCACCGCACGGCATCCGCGTCGTGGCGGTCGGGCCCGGCACGATCCTGACCGAGATGGTGGCAAACGCGATCTTCTCCTCCGAGGAGGCGCGGCGCAGCGTGCTGTCGCGTACGCCGGCCGGCCGGTGCGGCCAGCCGAGCGAGGTCGCCTCGGTCGTGGCGTTCCTGGCCAGCGAGGATGCCTCCTACATTACCGGCCAGACGATCTATCCGGATGGCGGGCGGCTGATCCTCAACTACACGGTCCCGGTCAGCTAGCAGAAACAGGTGGCGTCAGTCGCGAGGGCGGACGGAACTGTGCGATCTCTCCCCGCAAGCGTGGCGAGGTGCAAGTCACCCTGTCCTACCGGCCCTTGAACTGCGGCTTGCGCTTTTCCATGAAGGCGCGCCGGCCCTCCCGAAAATCCTCGCTGTCCATGCAGTCGATGCCGATCTGCTTGATCGCGGCCATGTCGCGGTCGTCAGGATCCTTCAGCACCTGTGCAATGGTGATCTTGGCGGCCTTGATCGCGAGCGGCGCATTGCCCGAGATGGTGCGCGCGATCTCCATCGTCGCGTCCCAGTGCTCGGCATCCGGCAGCACCCGATCGACCAGCCCAATCCGCAGCGCCTCCGCGGAATCGATCCGCATGCCCGTGTACATGATCAGCCGCGCCCAGGATGGGCCGACCAGCGAGACCAGGTGGCGCAGCCCGTCATAGCCATAGGCGATGCCGAGCTTGGCGGCGGGAATGCCGAACTGGCCGCTTGCGCCGGCGATGCGGATGTCGGCGAGCATCGCGACCTGCATGCCGCCGCCGAGGCAGAAGCCGCGGATGCAGGCGATGGTCGGCTTCGGATAGTCGGCGAGCAGGGCGCGCTGGGCGGCGCTGCGCCGTGAATATTCCTCCGAGGCTTCGGCGTTGTGTCTGGTCTTCTCGAATTGGCTGATGTCGGCGCCCGAGACGAAGGCCTTGTCCCCGGCGCCGACCAGGATCACGACGCGGACACCGGGATCATCGCGCAACGCTGCCAGCGCCTCGCCAAAGCCTTCCCACATCTCCAGCGACATCGCGTTGCGCTTCTCGGGATTGTTGAAGGTGATGACGCCGACGCCGTCGACCACGCTTTGCAAGATCTTGCCGTCGGCGAGCGATTTCTGGGGAATGTTGGGCATGCGGCGGTCCGGTCTGGTTCAGGAATCGAGGAGCGACTCGAACAGGCGCATCCGAGCTTGCCCCTCAATCGCGAGTCTAGCGAAAACCGCCCACCAGTCATCCCGCCTCGGGAGACGACCTGATACACGCGGAACGCGCTTTTGCATGGCTTTTCTGCTCTCCGTAGTTGTGCGGTGTGAGAAATAAACATCCGGGAAAGGGTTGAGCGCTAGAGTGGCCGCAGCCCGCGTCCGTCCCGGGTTTAGTTTTTATTAGCAATTTGCCGGTAGAACCGTGCTGCACCCGTCCGCCGGGACCGATCCCGCGCCAGGTTGTGGCGTAAGCCGCAGCGTCCGCTGCCGGCGGAGCGTCGGTACGGTTGGACCGAACCCGGGGGCCGGCTAGGAAAGTCAATCCGTCCGAAACTTGTGCGATCAGATCACGTCCAGCGAGGCCTTGCCGTGTCTGTTGAAAAGTTTCTCAAGCAGCGCGCGGTCAAGATCATCGTTGACGGCAGCTACACGCTGCCGAACTGGTACGACGCGCAGGGCCGGCTGCGCACCTTCGCCTGCCGCACAAAGCGCGTCTCGCCGTTCCGCATGATTGTCGACGTCCCGGTGGTCGGCAAGATCGGGGACCGGCTGACGTCGTATTTTGAGGAGTTCGGCAGGTTCGAGGGCTCCATCACCGACACCATGAGCGGGAGCTTTCTGTTCGAACTCGAGATGACTCGCGCGATGCGCGAGAAGTTCGCCGACAAGCTGACCTGGATCGAGAAGAGGCAGAAGGATCCTAGCATCCGCGAGGTGCGCGACAATCCGCGCTTCGTTCCTTCGAATCCGCACGCCGTGTTGACGCTGGCCGACGGCAGCACGCGAGGTTGTTTCCTGATCGACGTTTCGCAGTCGGGGGCGGCGGTGTCTTCCGAGGTGCAGCCGCCGATCGGCATGCCGCTCGCAGTCGGTGCGTGCATCGGGCGCGTAGTCAGGCATCTTCCGAACGGATTCGCGATCAAGTTCGTCGAGACCTACAAGCAGAAGGACCTGGTGCGGCTCATCTCGCGCAAGACCAGGGAGCCTCAATCGGCCTCCGCCGAGGCCGATTCGGTCGCGTAGCAGGCGGCTGCCGACGATGACCGGGCAGGAGCGACGATCATCATCGCGGATCAGGTTCGAGCAGCCGATGCCCGCGCAATTAATGGCGATCGACGGCACGTGGCGGCGCGAGTGCACGATGGACAACGTCTCCGAGAATGGGGCGAGGCTGACCGTCGGCGCCTCGATCGAGGGCCTGAACCTGGTCGAGTTCTTTCTGCCGCTCTCCTCGAAGGGGCTCGCGTACCGGCGCTGCAAGCTCGCCTGGGTCAACGGCGACCAGATCGGCGTCACGTTCCTGCGGCGCGGCAAGACGCCGGTGAAGCCGCCGCGCAGCGAGGCGGCCGTCTAGCTGGTTGCGCTGCGCCGGCAGCGATCCTGCCTGACGTGGCTGGTCATGGTGCAAGATCCTCCGGATCCTGCGCCGACTTCAGGCGCGAGGCGCCGTCGTCCGGCGTCACCGCGATCGCAATCTCCCGCGCGAGGTTGGTGCATTCGGCCCATAGCAGGAAGAACACCAGCGGCGGCCGCTGGCCCGCTTGCAGCATCTGCCGGCAACGCTCCGCGGCACCATCCATCGCCCACCACTGCCGGGCGACGACCATGACCCTGCGGAAGCTGCGCAAGGTGCCGGAGAATTTCTGCGGATCGGCACCCGAGAGGGCCCCGCAATGGTTCAGCCAGTTCAGCGCAGCGTAGATCGCGATCCCGTAATCCTCGATCGCAGTGCCCGTGAAATCGATGATCGTGTCCTCGTGCGGGCGTTGCCGCAGGAAGGCGTCGATCGTCTCGGCCTGGCGGGCGGGATCGACGAGCAGCGCGGTGTCCTGCCGCGGCACCATCGGGAGATAGCGCATGGCCTCGAGCCGCGTATGCTCCCAGATCGCGCGGCCATCGGCGTTTGTGTCTGCCGGCTTGCGTTTGCAGGCCGGATAGACCAGCGCGCCGTTGTCGACGAGATCGAGATAACGCGGCACCGCCTTGTCGAGTGCGGCGAGAAACGCCAACGGGTCGGTGTGGCCGCCGAAGTCGAAGGCGGCATCCTCCGAAGGCTTCTTGACGCGTGTCCAGCCAAACGTGGCCATGCGGGCGCCCCAATCTCAACCTGTCTCTAGGCTAGATGGAAAATCGGACAAATCAAATGCGGCATTTGCGGCCGGTTGACGGGGGTAATCGCGGCTCATAAGTCATGGTCATCGGTGCGCAACGCAGCTTGCCCCGCAACCACCGACTGCCGGGACCGCTTCGCCATGACCGCCTCAGATCGTCAATCGCATTGGCAGACCGTCTACCTGACCAAGGGCGAGCAGCAGGTGAGCTGGTCGCAAGCCGATCCGCAGCCCTCGCTGCGCCTGATCGAATCGGTCGCCGCGAGCCGGGACGCGTCCATCGTCGACGTCGGTGGCGGGGCGTCGCGCCTCGTCGATGCTCTGCTGACGGATGGATTTCATACGCTGACGGTGCTCGACATCTCCGATGCCGCACTCACGAGGGCGCGGGAGCGGCTCGGCGCAGCGGGCGAAGGCGTGCGCTGGATCGCGCGCGATGCGACTCTCTGGCAGCCAGAGCAAGTCTTCGACGTCTGGCACGACCGCGCGGCATTTCATTTCCTGGTCGAGGAGGCGGACCGCTCGGCCTATCTCGACCGGCTCAATCGCGGCGTCAGGCCGGGCGGTCACGCCGTCGTCGGCACCTTCGCGCTCGATGGTCCGGAGAAATGCAGTGGCCTGCCGGTGCAGCGCTACGATTCCGTGACGCTCAGCCGGACGATTGGTCCGGCATTCGAGCTGGTCGCGCAGGAGCCGCATCGGCACGTCACGCCCTGGGGCGCGACGCAGTCTTTCCAGTTCAGCGTGCTGCGGAGGAAGTGACCGTCTGCAAAGGCAAGTTGCAGGACAGGAAACAGGACAGGAAAGTTGCGGAAGGACGCGCACACGCTGTTCGAGAGCCTGCTGACCGGCCTTAGTGAGGGAGGGGTGACCAGATGACGGACGCGCCACGCACCATCGGCGAGATCGCGAGCTATCACGCCCATGTCTATTACGACCCCTCGAGCAGCCGGGGCGAGGCGGAGCAGCTGCGCAATTGGATCGGCGAACGCTTCCTGGTCACGCTCGGGCGCTGGCACGACGTCAAGGTCGGCCCGCACGACCAGGCGATGTATCAGGTGGCGTTCGCGGCCGAGTTGTTTCCCACGCTCGTGCCATGGCTGATGCTGAATCACGGCAGCCTGAGCATCCTGGTTCATCCCAACACGACCAATCCGCGGCGCGATCATCGCGACGATCCGCTCTGGATCGGGACGCCGCTCGCGGTCCATGCCGACAAGCTGCCGGAAGAGGCCGAGATCGAGCAGGCACCGGCGCCGAACACGAGGCCGAGCTTGCGTCCCTGAGTTGCCCGGACTGGGTTCAGGCTCAGCGTCCGGACATGTAAAGTTTGAGCGAATTGCGTTGCAACAAGCCGCTTCAAACTCGACGAGCTGCGTCTGATCGGGGTCGACTTTGTTCAGGGCTATGCCATCGGCAAGCCCGTGCCGGTTCTCGCCCTGCGGGAGGAGAAGATCGCCTGAAGGGGGATTGACCCGAATCGGGACGCTTTCCGCCGTTTGAGGCTCTCTGGGCACTGACTCGGGGTATTTTCCACCCCCAGAAGCTTAAAAAAGCGTGCTGTCGTCCCTCTCTGTCTCGATTATGCCTTACTCTAATTCCCTGATATACTGAGGTTTCGGTGAATCCCACATGGGCCGGAACAGGCCCGAGAACACCGAACTTGGGGATGGATGGGTCAACGAACGACGAAAGCTGCCGGGCGCAGGTCCAGCCGCGGCATGTCATTGGTGGGCAGCACGGCATTGGCCGTCGGCGCGCTTGCCTTGTCGTCGGGTTTTGCCGCCTGGATGGTCGGCGTTGATCCCGCCGCCTGGCTGCATGGGCCGGCGTTGGCCAATACCTCTGCCGCGCTGACTTTCGACGATCGCTTCGGCTCCCGCTCCACGCTCAATTCGGCTTCGATCTATTATCCTCTGCGCCGTGATATCCGTTTGGATCGCGCTGACTTCAAGACCGAGTTCGACCAGATTGAAGACGCGCTGGCTGGCCAGGAGTTGCGCAACACGTGGATCGATCTGCCCACCCAGGAGGAGGAGACAGCCGCCTTGCCGCCGCCCGCGCCGGCTGTCGCAGCAATACCGATGCCACGATCCCGCCCGGCCGAGGCCAACCTGATTGCGCGGAACGATACGCCGCCCCCGCCGCCGCCAGCGCCGGTGCAGCAGGCCGATAACCGGACGTTCTTCCAGAAGATTGCCGACATGATGCCGGCAAAGCTGCAACTGGCCTCGCTCGATCCGAATGACGGGCTGCTGTCTGGTCCGAGCCCGAACCTCAGCGCGCTCGGCTACGACAGCGCCACAGCGGTCTACGACATCACCGGGCGCGTCGTGTACATGCCCGACGGCACCAAGTTCGAGGCGCATTCCGGTCTCGGCAACCTGCTGGACGATCCGGCGCATGTGAACGCCCGCAACGCCGGTGCGACGCCACCCGGCATCTATGAGATGAAGCCGCGCGAAAAGCTGTTCCACGGTGTGCCCGCGTTGCGGATGACCCCGGTCGACGGCAGCGACACGTTCGGACGCGTCGGCCTGCTCGTCCACAGCTACATGCTCGGTCCGAACGGCGACTCCAACGGCTGCATCTCGGTCAAGCACTACGACAAGTTTCTGCAAGCCTACCGCAGCGGCCTGGTCAAGCGCATCGCCGTCGTGGTCAGCATCAAGGACACGAAGTCGGCTTCCAGCCGCTCACCGTCGAACTCGTAAGTCGCCTTCCATCCAATTCTAAGTTTTTCCGGCGCGAATGGCGCCGAGCAACTAGGCGCGTCCCGCGTCGCGGGTATGCGGCCAATGCGGGGCCAGCTTCGGCCACCGCGAATTCCTCCCGAGCTTCATTATTTGCGCCGCTATGTATACCTACGTGGGGGATGTAGGTAATTTAACACCAGAATTTGCGCATATATGCGAATTTATGTATACATGACGTACCCAAAATCAGATGCCTGGAGGCCGCTATGTCAAAACCCTTCCCGATGAACGCGTGGTACGCGGCCGGCTGGGACGCCGAAATCAAGCATGCGCTGCTGCCGCGCACGATCTGCGGCAAGCATGTCGTGATGTATCGGAAGGGGGACGACGAGGTCGTGGCGCTGGAGGATGCCTGCTGGCACCGCCTGGTGCCGCTGTCCAAGGGTCGGCTCGAGGGCGACGCCGTGGTCTGCGGTTATCACGGCCTGAAATACAATGCGCAGGGCCGCTGCACTTTCATGCCCTCGCAGGAGACGATCAATCCGTCGGCCTGCGTGCGCGCCTATCCGGTGGTTGAACGTCACCGCTTCGTCTGGCTTTGGATGGGCGATCCTGCGCTCGCTGACCCCGAACTGGTGCCCGACATGCACTGGAATGACGATCCCGCCTGGGCCGGCGATGGCAAGACCATTCACGTCAAGTGCGACTACCGTCTCGTGGTCGATAACCTCATGGATCTCACCCACGAAACCTTCGTGCACGGCTCCAGCATCGGCAATGACGCGGTCGCCGAAGCTCCTTTCGACGTCACCCATGGCGAGAAGACTGTGACGGTGACGCGCTGGATGAAAGGCATCGAGGCTCCGCCGTTCTGGGCCAAGCAGTTGCAGAAGCCGGGTCCGGTCGACCGATGGCAGATCATCCGTTTCGAGGCGCCATGCACGGTCAATATCGATGTCGGCGTCGCGCCGGCCGGATCGGGCGCACCCGAAGGCGACCGCTCGGCGGGCGTCAACGGCTATGTGCTCAATACCATCACGCCCGAGACCGAGAAGACCTGTCACTACTTCTGGGCCTTCGTGCGCAATCACCGCCTCACCGAGCAGCGCCTGACCACGGAGATCCGCGAGGGCGTCGCCGGCATCTTCCACGAGGACGAGATCATTCTCGAGGCGCAACAGCGCGCCATGGACGAGAACCCTGACCGCGTGTTCTACAACCTCAACATCGATGCCGGCGCGATGTGGGCGCGACGCGTCATCGATCGCATGGTGGCGAAGGAAAACCCGCCCCAGCACCTGCAGGCGGCCGAGTAGCCAAGGAGCGAGCAATGCCGGAACGCGAGGCCGATCGCTCCGTGTCGCAGACCGTGCGCGCACAGCTCGCGCTGCGCGACCTGATCCTCTCTGGCGGTCTCCGTCCGGGCGAGCGCATCTCGGAATTGCAGGCGGTCGAAACCACCGGCGTCTCGCGGACGCCGGTGCGGATGGCGCTGGTGCGGCTGGAGGAGGAAGGCCTGCTGGAGGCGATCCCGTCGGGCGGTTTCATGGTCAAGGCATTCTCCGAGCGCGACATTCTCGACTCGATCGAGCTGCGCGGCACGCTCGAGGGTCTTGCCGCGCGCTTTGCCGCCGAACGCGGCGTGTCCGCGCGCGACCTCGAGCCGTTGAAGGAATGCCTGAACGAGATCGATGGCCTGGTGCGCCAGGATCCGGTCTCGGTCGAGGCGTTCTCGTCCTATGTCGCGCTGAACGCGCGTTTCCATGCGCTGCTTACCGAGCTGTCGCGCAGTCCGCCGCTGATCCGGCAGATCGACCGCGCCTCGGCGCTGCCGTTCGCCTCGCCGAGCGGCTTCGTGATGGCGCAATCGGCCTTGCCCGAGGCGCGCCAGATCCTGCTGATCGCACAGGATCATCACCGCGTCGTGGTCGACGCCATCGAGAACCGGGAGGGTGGACGAGCAGAGGCCGTCATGCGCGAGCATGCGCGGCTTGCTGCGCGCAATCTGCGGCTGGCGCTGCGCAACCGGACCCATCTCGACCTGTTACCGGCCTTGGCACTAATCAAATCGGCCGCGGCCGATTGAGCGGGGAGTCTTATGCGCTTCATCGAGACCTGGACGCCTGCAACCGTCGTCGCCACGCGCGACCTCACGCCCGGCATCCGTGAATTCCTGCTGCGCCCCGATCGCGTCGCCGTGGCGCCCTATCCGGTCGGCAGCCATATCCAGATCGGCGTCACGATCGATGGACGCCCGCAGACGCGTTCCTACTCGCTGGTCGGGGAAGCGGATGCGCAAGGTTATCGGATCGCGGTGCGCCGCGCGCCGGAGTCCCGCGGCGGCTCGCGCTATATGTGGTCGCTCGAACCGGGGGCGCGGATCAACATCACGCTGCCGACATCGCTGGTGCAACTCGACTGGACGCGACGGCATGTCTGCCTTGTGGCCGGCGGCATCGGCATCACGCCGATCGTCGGCGCGGCGCAGGCGCTCGCCCGCCGCAACGCGGAAGTTACGCTGCATTATGCGGTGCGCTCGCGCGATGATGCTGCCTATCTCGACGTGCTCGAAGCGCTGCTCGGCCGGCGCCTGATCGTCTACGCCGGCGACGAGAGCCGTCGGCTCGATCTCGGTGCGGTGTTCGCGGCGCTGTCGCAGGATGCGATGACGTTGCTCTGCGGCCCGATGCGGATGCTGGACGCAGCGCGGCACGCCTGGGAGGCCGCTGGCCGGCCGATAGCCGATCTGCGCTATGAGACATTCGGATCGAGCGGGCTGCTGCCGACCGAAGCATTCCGCGTGCGGTTGAAGCAGGAGGGTGTCGAGGTCGTGATCCCGCATGACCGGACGATGCTTGATGTGCTCAACGACGCCGGCCACGAGGTGATGAGCGACTGCCGCCGCGGCGAATGCGGCGTATGTGCGCTTGATGTGCTCGATGTCGACGGCGAGATCGATCATCGCGACGTCTTCTTCAGCGAGCGTGAGCGGCGGAAAGGCCGCAAGATCTGCGCCTGCGTGTCGCGCGCCCGCGGCATCATCACGGTGGACACTTTGCACCGGGCGGACCCGGCCTGAGGCAACCCATCGCCTCACGCCGTCGCTAAAGCGCGATGAGATTGGATCGAATCGTCATCGCGCTTTAGCTCCTCGTTTGAACATGATCTTTTCGGAAAACCACTTCACACTTTTCCGGATCATGCTCTAGGCGGCGTGCACGGACTGCTGGGAAGTGCGATCGAGCGCGGCGGAGATCTCGCTCGCCGACATCGGCCGGCCGATCAGGTAACCCTGGACCTCGTCGCAGCTGGTCTGACGCAGATATTCGAGCTGGTCGGCGGTTTCGACCCCTTCGGCCACGACGCCGATTTCCAGGTCCTGCGCAAGCGCGATCACCGATTTCACGATCGCGGCGCAGTCCGGCTGGGTCAGCATGTCGCGGATGAAGGACTGGTCGATCTTGATGCGGCTGAACGGCAGCTTGCGCAAATAGGTCAGTGACGAGAATCCCGTGCCGAAATCGTCGAGCGCGACGGTCAGACCGAGCTCGAGCAGCGAGTTCAGAATCGCGGGCGCCGATCCGTACTTCGATATCAGCATTGATTCGGTGATTTCGATCTCGAGCCGGTGCGGTGAAACTTTCGCCTCGGTCAGCGCCTGCACGATCGTCTCCAGGATACTCACGCTCTGGAACTGGACGGCGGAGAAATTGACGGCGATCCTGAGATCGTCCGGCCAACGTGACAGCGTCGCGCAGGCGTGGCGGATGACCCATTCGCCGAGCTGGTGGATCAATCCGCTCTCCTCGGCGATCGGAATGAACACGGTCGGCGGAATCAGACCGCGTACCGGGTGCTGCCAGCGCAACAGCGCCTCGAAGCCGGTGATGTGGCCTTTGCGGATATCGAGGAAGGGTTGGTAGACGAGGAACAGCTCGTCCGCTTCGATGGCGCGTTCGAGGTCGCGTTGCAGCGCCCTGCGGTCGCGCGCCGATTTGTCGTCGCTCGCCTCGAAGAAGCGGATGGTACCGGGTCCCGACTTCTTCGCCCGATAGAGCGCGATGTCGACGTGTTTGAGGAGGTCGTGGGACGTGTTGCCGTCCCGCGGCGCCAGCACGATGCCGATGTTGATCGCGCTCGTGACCTCGCATCCCTCAATCACGAAGGGGTCGGCAAACGCCGCCACGAACCGCTCGGCGAGCGCGAGCGCGTCTTCCGCCCTGGACAGGTTGGACATGATCAGCGCAAATTCGTCGCCGCCGATGCGTGCGACATGCTCGGCCGCGCGCGTGCATCGCTGCAGCCGGGCTGCGACCTGTACCAGGAATTCATCGCCGGCAGGGTGGCCGAACCTGTCGTTCACCTCCTTGAGGCGATCGAGATCGAGCAATAGCACCGCGAATTCCTCACCGGACCGGGTCAGCCGATTGAGGGCGCCGGCGAGCGTTTCGTTGAAGGCAACGCGGTTTGGCAGATGCGTCAGCAGATCCTGCCGCACGGTTCGCTCGGCTTCATGCTGGGCAATAATCCGTCGCTGGAACTCGAAGGCGTGGACGAAGACGCCACGCAGCAGGACGAGCCCGTAGACCACGACCAGCACCGCCACCAGCAGGTAGATGAAATCACCCTCCCGGCCGAGACAGATCGCCGTGCCGACGAAGATCGGTGCGGTGAATGCAATCGCCGCGATCGGAATGGTGGAGAAGGCGAAGGCGCCGCCGGCCAGCATTCCCGCGCACAGGCAGGTGATGACCAACTGCGCGCCGCTCGAAGCGTCCGCGAAGAAGGCGACCGGGACGATGCCCCAGGCGGTGCCCAGCGCCAAAGCATTGCGCACCAGACGGTACATGGTCCGGCGCGATACGAACTGCGGCTTGGCGATGCGTCGCGACGCGCGCGCCTGCAGGCCGAAGAACAGGGCTGCGCTGCTCACTCCCACCGCCCACATCATGGCGAAGGACCAGTCGGGCGATTGCCACAGCGCGACAGCGAGCACCAGCGCGTTGCAGGCATTGGCCAGCATGATGCCGGCCGAATAGCCGAGGATCAGCGAAACCTGCTCGGCCCGGATGTGACCTGCGAGCGCATCATCGGTCGGCGGCGCGCCGAAGGCGGACAGGTCGCCTGCGAGCAGCTTCGCGAGATATGAACTCAGGTACATACGCATTGCAGATACCGCGCGATTGGGCCCGGTGGCCGTGCCGAAAAGTTCGCTGCAAACCTTTGACAAAATATGAATTTTTGAAATGAACCGAAACATGTGGCGCCACTTTGGTTCCCAAGCGGCGGCATTGCTGACAAATCGATACAAATGCGCGACGGGAGGCGAGCGTCGGCGCAGCATTCGGCAAACATTGCCTACGGCCGCGCTGCTTGATCCTCGTCGGTTTTTCGCAATGACTGCTATCGCGACGGCAAATCAGAAGGTGTGCGCATGAGCCTCCCGACCACGGACCACGACCCCGGGTTTCGTATCACGCGGGCAAGCCATGTCGTCCTCACGGTCCGCGATCTCGCGGCGAGCCGGCAGTTCTACGAACAGGTGATCGGGCTGATCCTGACCGCGGAAGAGGATGGCGCGCTCTATTTCCGCGGGGTCGAGGAAGCCTGTCATCATAGTCTTGTGTTGCGCAAGGGCAGGGGCCCGGCATGCGAGCGGCTTGGTCTGAGGGTCTTCCTGGATGACGACCTCGACCGGCTGAAGGCCGTTTTCGAGGCGCATGGCTGTCAGGCGACCTGGGCAGATGCGCCGCATCAGGGCCGCACCCTGCACGCGGTCGATCCCGCCGGCACGCCATTGGAATTCTGCGCGATCATGCCGGTCGTGCCGCGCATGACCACCAAATTCAGTCGCCACGCCGGCGGTTCGGCGTTGCGGATCGACCACTATCAGGTGCTGACGCCGGAGGTGCGCAAGGCTTGCGAGTTCTACATGGCCGCGGGCTTTCGTCTCAGTGAATATATCGCGCCGGCGGACACGTTCGATCTGCGCGGCGTGTTCCTGCCGCGCGATCGTGCGGCCCGACCGCTACGTCTTCGCCGCTGTCGAAAGTGCCGACGAGCTCAATCTGCTCGTCGGGCAACTGCTCCAGAGCCTCAACGCGGGCGCCGGCAACAGTACCACCCGTCGGCCTGACCCCCTGTAGTACCTCTCGGAATCTGCGCTCTATCTTTCTTGACCGCATCTGTCGCGCTCGCTACGTCTTCTCGGGCTGGCCTGACGCATGGCGACGCGTGCGAGCACCTCGCTGAGGTTCTCAAGCGATCGCCGTCGCGGAGCGCCGGACGTGCCGTATGGCCGGGGGAAACGAATGAACAACAACAATCATGGCGCGTCGTCGAACGACGCGGCCGAATTCGACTACATCATCGTCGGTGCCGGCTCGGCCGGTTGCGTGCTCGCCAATCGCCTGAGTGCCGACGGCAAGCACTCGGTGCTGCTGCTCGAGGCCGGACCGAAGGATACCAATATCTGGATCCACGTCCCGCTCGGCTACGGCAAGCTGTTCAAGGAAAAATCCGTCAACTGGATGTACCAGACCGAGCCGGAGCCGGGCTTGAACGGCCGTCAGGTGTTCCAGCCGCGCGGCAAGGTGCTGGGCGGGTCCAGCTCGATCAACGGCTTGCTCTATGTGCGTGGCCAGCACGAGGACTATGACCGCTGGCGCCAGCGCGGCAACGCCGGCTGGGGCTATGACGATGTATTGCCGTATTTCAAGCGGGCCGAAGATCAGCAGCGCGGGTCCGACAAATATCACGGCAAGGGCGGGCCGCTGCCGGTGTCGGACTGGCGACATCATGATCCGTTGTCGGAGGCCTTCGTTCTCGCCGCGGCCGAAGCCGGCATTCCCACCAATCCGGATTTCAACGGTGCGACCCAGGAGGGCGCCGGCTTCTTCCAGACCACGACGCGGCGCGGCCGGCGCGCCAGCACGGCGCAGTCCTATCTGCGTCCGGCGCTGACGCGCGGCAATCTGCGCGTCGAGACGTCAGCACTGGCGCAGCGCATCCTGTTCGAGGGTCGCCGCGCCAGCGCGGTGGAGTACAAGCAGAACGGGCAGTTGTGCAAAGCAAAGGCGCGCAAGGAAGTCCTGGTGTCAAGCGGCGCGTATAATTCGCCGCAACTGCTGCAGCTCTCCGGCGTCGGCCCGGCCGATCTGCTGAAGCAGCACGGCGTCGATGTCGTGCTCGATGCGCCCGGCGTCGGCAACGACCTTCAGGATCATCTGCAGGTTCGGATCGTGACGCGATGTCTGCAGCGGGTGACGCTCAACGACGTCGTCAACCATCCGCTGCGGCGCATCTGGGCCGGTGTGCATTATGCCGCCTTGCGTCGCGGGCCGCTGACCATCGCGGCCGGCACCTCAGGCGCGTTCTTCAAGACTAATCCGCGCCTGGCCACGCCGGACATCCAGATCCATTTCATTCCGTTCTCGACCGACAAGATGGGCGAGAACCTGCATCCGTTTTCGGGCTTCACCGCATCGGTCTGTCAGCTGCGGCCGGAAAGCCGCGGCACGCTGCGGATCAAGAGTGCCGATCCGGGCGTGCCGCCTGAGATCCGGATCAACTACCTCGCGACCGAGACCGACCGGCGCGCGTTCATCGACGGCATCCGCATCCTGCGCAAGATCCTGGCCGCACCGGCGCTGAAGGAGTATTGCGCGGAGGAGGTCTATCCGGGTTCCAAGACCGTCAGCGACGACGATCTGCTCGAGTTCTGCCGCAGCACCGGCAGCACGGTCTATCATCCGACTTCGACCTGCCGGATGGGCAACGATCCGCTCGCGGTCGTCGATCAGCGGCTCAAAGTGCGCGGCATCGAGGGTCTGCGCGTGGTCGATGCGTCGATCATGCCGGACTTGATGTCGGGCAACACCAATGCGCCGACGATCATGATCGCGGAAAAGGCCTCGGACATGATCCTGGAGGACGCACGGTAGGCGACGTAGCCGGGATGCATCGAAGCGAAATCCGGGTATCCCTCGTGCGAGTGGATGGTTCCCGGATTTCGCTGTGCTCCATCCGGGCTACAGGTCTCACCCCTTATACGCGCGTACTCGCGCGATCATCTGCTCGACGTGGGCGATCGGCGTCTCCGGCAGGATGCCGTGGCCGAGATTGAAGATCAGCCGCCCCTTGCCGAAATTCTCGAGGACATCGTCCACCGCACGATCAAGCGCAGCGCCGCCGGTAATCAGTGCCAGCGGATCGAGATTACCCTGCACCGCGACGTGCGACTGCACGCGCTCGCGGATCATCGATGGTTCGGCGGCCCAATCGACGGATACGGCGTCGACGCCGGTTTGCTCGACATAGGTCGGCAGCATGCCGCCGGCGCCGCGCGGAAAGCCGATGATCCGGGCGTTCGGGACGTGCCTGCGCACGCCCGCGACGATGCGCTTGGCCGGTTCGATCGACCAGCGCGCGAACTCGCGCGGCGGCAGCATGCCGGCCCAGGTGTCGAAAATCTGCAGGCAGTCGGCGCCGGCCTTCGACTGCCCGACCAGATACTGGATCGAGTTCTCCACCAGCACGTCGATGATCTTTGCGAACGCGTCCGGATGACGATAGGCGAGCATGCGCGCCGGCGCCTGGTCCGGCGTGCCCTGTCCGGCCACCATGTAGGTCGCGACGGTCCACGGGGCGCCGCAGAAGCCGATCAGCGCGGTCTGCGGTGCAAGCTCGCGCCGGACGCGGCGCAGCGCTTCATAGACCGGTTCGAGCTTGCCGAAGTCCGCTTCCGTGGCGAGCGTCGCGATCTGCTCGGGTGTTGCCAGCGGGTCGAGTCGCGGACCTTCGCCGGCCTCGAAGCGGACCGAGCGGCCGAGCGCGTGGGGGATCACCAGGATGTCGGAGAAGATGATCGCGGCGTCGAAGCCGAACCGGCGGATCGGCTGCAGCGTGACTTCGGCGGCATAGTCCGGCGTGAAGCAGAGATCGAGGAAGCTGCCCGCCTTCGCGCGCAGCGCGCGATATTCCGGCAAATAGCGGCCGGCCTGCCGCATCATCCAGAGCGGCGGCACTTTCTGGCGGCGGCCCGACAGGACGTCGATGAGCGGCTTCGTCGCGGAATCCTGGGGCACGCGAAAGTTCCTGAGCATGAAAGAAATTTGCAAGCCCCTGATACACGGTGCGTCGCTGTGGGCCAAGGCGGATCTGGAACCCTCGTTCCGGCGGGTGCGTTGGCTTGGGTAAGGGAGGACCATATGGCCGAGAAATTCGATCCTGCCGCGCATGACAAGCACGCAGACAGTCCGCGCAAGGCGGAGGCGGCCGACCGCGAGACACATACCCGGTTGCAGGCCGGCCTGGAGGGCACCTTTCCGGCATCCGATCCGGTCAGCGCGACGCAGCCTGCGCCATCGCGGCATGACAGCGACCGGGACGGCTAGTCTCGACGATGCCAAGTGATGGCAGCGCTCCGGCAGATGCAAACCGAATTCAATAATGTCGCGAACCGGCTCGTCGCGCAGTGGCGCCTCGAAGACGGTGACGCTTGGGCCGTCATCGTCGCGGCGGCTGTGGCCATGCTGTTGTGGCTGACGCCGCACGCATGACGCCCAATTCCGGGGCGGCTTTCCGGAAGATGCTCGCGCTCTATCGCGGGGCCTAGGCCGGCCCTCCCTCGGGGCGCTGCAACCGGTTGCAGTCAAATGTCACGCCGAGCCGGCGCTCCAGGCGCCAGGCGACGAGGCAGCGCCTCCGGATCGGCTCGCTCTCGATCTCGAGCTCGAATGCGAATGGAATCGCTTTCGACGACGAGCCCGGCAACGCCGGTCGAGATGTTGAGCACGAGGCATCCAATGCTGGTGTCGCGGAAGAAGATCGTTCCGCGCTTCATCAGCACGATTCGCTGGCTGTCGGCTTTGTGCCGCCTCAGGATTTTGTTCACCGCAATCTTCCGCCCCGATCCGAGCCAGTCGTTTTCCCCTAGTTGACCAGCACCGCGCCGTCGCAACGAATACCCATGACCCACAGATTGGTCTGGCCGATGCTCACGCCGAGCGTTGCAAGCGCAGACGCCAGGACCTGATCGACCGGGGAGGTCGCGCCGTTCAGAATGCCGGCAACCGTCGCGCCGAGCCCCGGGATAGGAAGCGCGAGCGGGCCGACATTGACGTTCAGCGCTAGGTTGCCGAGCAGGCTCGAGGTGAGCGACGAGGTGAAGTTGGTCGTCGTCACCGTCTTCATGTTCAACGACTGAATGTCGCTGTAGCTGAAGTTCACGTTTGTCGGCGTGGTATTGCCCATGTAGGCGTTGGCACGTCCCGTCACCGTGATGCCGGAGAGATTGACCAGCGTCGCGGGCGGCGGGTTCGGCGCGATGGTGAAGTTCGTCATGTCGGCGGCGGTGACGCCGCCGATCCACGCATTGACGATTCCCGGCGTGGCGCCCAGCGTGACCTGCGAGGTGTTGATGTTCGGACGGCCGCAAGACACCGCGTCGAGCGTCGCGGTGCCCGAGGCGACCTCGACATAGACCGGCAGGTTGATCGTGGAGACGCTGCCGCTGCCGGGCACCTGGATTGTTGCCAGCAGTCTGGTTTGGGCGGTGTGGACGCTCGCGCTCTGGCTGCCGAGTGCGACCCAGCCCGAGCCGACCGGCCGCTCGCCGACGGTTGCCAGCACGGTCACTTTGGCGATGCCGGGCAGCCCAAGATCGACCGACGTCGCGATCTGGTTCATGCCGTTGGCGATCTGCGCGGTCGTTGATAACAGGTCGAAGAGCGAAACGGTGGCACTGAGCTTCGGCATCTGCCCCACCGTGAGGTTGGCAAAGGGCCCGACGTCGATCAACGAGCCGGGAGTGATCTTGGTCGTGAGGCTGCTCACAGCCTGGGAGATCGTCGACAGCGCGGTCGTCGCGGGGTTCGCGCCGTTAGTGGTCTGCTGCGCTGCCAGTGCGGCAGCGATGATGTCGGGAACCTTGATGTTGCTGGTCAGCAGCGTGTTGTAGGAGACGCCGGTCATGTTGACCCGCGTGGCCAGCGCCGACAGGAAGTCGAGCGCATCGATTTGTGCGCCGAGCAGGGCCTGATAGTCTATGACCGACAGCGACAGCGTGCTGCCGAGCATGGCGTTGATCACGCCGCCGTTGAGCGCGAGCAACCGTGAGCCGATCGCGAAGGAGGCCATGGCGGTCGAGGTCGCTGTGGCGGACGTCTGGATGGTATAGCTCCTCGCGCCGGTCAGATAGCGCGCGAAATAGAGCGGTGTCTGCGTGTTCAGCGTGACTCGCGCCGCATTGGTGGTCCCGACGGCACGAGTTGCGAACCGGGACTGCGGCGCGATGGCGCTGTTTGCCGTGTATGTGCCGAGCTGCACGCTGACCAGCGCGCTGGCCGGAAAGTTGTTCTGGGTCACCGTTGCGGTGGCGGCGTTGACCGCACTATTGAGGTTGCTGGCGGCGGTGATCGCGGCAAGGTCCGCGGTGCTCTGCGTCTTGCGTCGGTCCGCGAAGATCGTGCCGAGATCGACCGCCAGTCCCGCGCAGCCGACGACGAGGGTCATGAGACCCGCGCTCATGATGGCAAAATTGCCTCGATGATCGGCGCGGAAGCGTCGCAACAACATCAGGACCGCGGCCATTCTAGAATCCTCCGTACTGGATTGCGGCCGAGCGCACGATCGTTGCCGGAGGAGCAGGGACGAACGGCAGGCTGTAGATGAAGTTGCTGGACGCGTTGTAGTTGACGGTCACGACGTAGACGTTTGCGTTCGACGGGGAGGGCGCGGCGCTGACCGCGAGATTGCCGGGAACAAGCAGCGGATATGTCGAAGCATTGGCGGCGACGTAACTGGCTGCCAGGCTGCTGCGTTCGCTGTTGGTCATACCGGCAACCGACGAGCGTGCTGCTTCGGCGGCGAGCTGCTGAACGCCATGCACCATCGCGAGATACGAACCGAACACGACGATGCCGAATATGAAGGCGAGGAACAGCGGCAATATCAGTGCAAATTCGACGGCTGATGCGCCGCTTCGACAACGGAAAAACCTGATCATGGCTCACCTCGACACGCGAAACTGTTCCGCATCGTGGCGAGGCGTTGATTAAGGAAAACTATGAGAACACTTTCGCGAAGCAGTGCCGGAGATCCGCGCAAATGGGCGTGCTACTCTTGATGGGATGCGCGCTGCTTTATGAGGAGATCAATAAAATTGATGGTCCGCTTGGAGAAATCCAGGTGAATAGAGGACACGTCGGGAAATGTCGGTCGCCTGATACCGGTAGCAACGCGCAGAAATGCACGCATTGATGCATATAAACGGATGTTGCCACAAATTGAGTTATGCAATGAATGCAACCAATTGTTGGTATAGTTGAAGCATCGTCATTGGGTTCCGTGCTGAGATTGGAGCCCTCCGGGTGCACAGACCGCGTCAATATTCGAATATTCCTACTGAGATCATCCGCACCGTTGTTGCCATTGCTGAAACAGGAAGCCTGTCGAAGGCAGGAGAACGTCTTGGCCTGAGTCAGCCGGCGATCAGCTCGCAGGTGAAGCGGCTGCAAAGTCTGGTTGGTAGAGCGCTCTTCGTCAGAACGGCGAACGGCACGACAACCACTGAACTCGGCAAGGTCGCTGTGCAGCAGGCGAGGCGCATCCTCGAGGCGAACGATCAACTGTTGCGGCTCGGCGGCGCCAATGGAGGTTCGCAGCTGCTGCGACTCGGGATCAGCACGCTGCTCGCTGAAGAATTCCTCAAGCTGCAGCCGGTCGACGCGCTCGCCGATACCCTGGTTCACGCCGACATGTCGCCCGCCATCATCAGGGGGCTGATCGACGGCTACATCGATATTGCCCTCGTTTATGCCAACCCGTCACTTGAAACCGAAGACGAAGTCACAATCGCCAATGAGGCCGAAGAGCGTTCGATATGGGTACGGTCGCGGGATTTTGTTCTGCGGCCGGGCGCACCGATTCCGATCCTGGCGTGGCCGGGCGACGACTGGATGATCCGTACGCTCACCAAGCACAACATTTCATACAAGATCGTATTTAGAAGTCCGAATCATCAGTTGCGGCTGGAGGCTGCGCGGGCCGGCTACGGCTTGACGGCGTGCTCCGAACGAATGATCCCACCTTTCCTGGTTTCGGCGAAGGACTACTATTTGCCGGAGCTGCCGCCTCACAGGCGCTTGCTCTGTGTGCGCCCGGGCCTCGAAGGAAGCCGTGCAACCGCGCTGGCGCAGCGGTTGTCCAGCCTGTTCTTCAGCGGCACGAAGTCGATACGCCAGGTGAGCAACATGTAGCTCGGCCGCTGTCGCCATGTCGAAGCGACGCTGGTCAATAGTGCGGCGGCCGCTCGTTGGCGGGTCCCGGCGCGTGACGCTCGGCTTCCTGCAGCCGGTCGCGCAGCTCGGCGATCTGGCGCGTCAGCGCATCGATTTGCTTCCATTGTGCCGTGATGGTCTGGTTTAGTATCTCGATCGTCTCGTCCTGGTAGGCCAGCCGGACCTCCAGTGCATCGATCCGGTCGCCGAGCTTCGTGGCATCATTCATGGGGCGCGCCTTCCGATCTGCGCTGGCGCAAGCCGTGGCCGAGCGCGACGCGTTCGTCAAACACGAAGCATTCGCCGCGCCAGCGGCTCTGCTGCTCCGGCATCGCCTCGAGATATTTCAGAATTCCGCCCTTGAGGTGATAGACCTCGGCAAAGCCTTGCGCGAGCAGGTACGCGCTCGCCTTCTCGCACCGGATGCCGCCGGTGCAGAACATCGCGATCTTGCGGTGCTTCGCGGGATCGAGCTGGCGCGCCGCAAAGGCCTTGAACTCTCCGAAGCTTGCGATCTTGGGATCCACCGCACCCTCGAAGGTGCCCATCGCGACCTCGAAGGCGTTGCGGGTGTCGAGCAGCAGTATGTCGGGAGAAGCGATCAGTGCATTCCAGTCGGCGGCGTCGACATAGGTGCCGGCCTGCCGCGTCGGGTCGACCGTGGCGTCGCCGAATGTCACGATCTCCTTCTTGAGCCGGACCTTCAGCCGCTGGAACGGCATCTGTGCGGCGTCCGAAAATTTCAGTTCGAGATTGTCGAGGCGGCCGCCGAACAGCGGACCATGCCGCAACTCCGCGACAAAGCCATCGATGCCGTCGGCGGTGCCGGCGATGGTGCCATTGATGCCCTCATGCGCCAGCAGCACGCTGCCCTTGAGACCGAGGCCGGCGCAGAGTGCGCGCAGGGGTTCGCGCAGCGCGCGGAAATCGGGCAGCGCAGCGAACTGGTAGAAGGCGGCGACCTTGAGGGGCATGGCGGGGGTTTATCAGGCCGGCCAGGCCGGCGAAACCCCACAAAGCCATGCGCTATCGTGATAATTCCTCTGGCATACCAGCCATTGCCCTGCCGGGGATGAATGTGTCATGTACTCCGCGTCCGCCACAGCGGCGTCAGAAGATCACGATCAAGCGAGCTCCCCCGTTATGAGGAATTTCCATTTCGCCGGCCGTTCCACGGTCCATGCCCAGAACGCGATGGTGGCGACGTCGCACCCGGAAGCGGCGCTCGCGGCCATCGAGGTCATGCGCAAGGGCGGGACGGCCGCCGACGCGGCGGTTGCGGCCTGTGCGCTGCTCGGCGTCATCGAACCGCAATCGACCGGCATCGGCGGCGATTGCTTCGCGCTGTTTCAACCGAGGGGCGAGGGCAGGATCGTTGCCTATAACGGCTCCGGCCGCGCGCCGATGGCGGCGACCGTCGATTGGTATCTCGAGCGCAACATTCGCTCGGTGCCGTTGACCTCGGCCCATGCCGTCAGCATTCCCGGCGCGGTCGATGCCTGGGACGTAATCTTGAGGGACCATGGCAAGTTCGGCTTCGACCGGCTGCTGCAGCCGGCCATCAAGGCCGCCGAAGAGGGCTACGTCGTCGCGCCGCGCGTCGCCTTCGACTGGAAGAACGGGTTCGAGAAGCTGAAGAACGGCACCAATACCGAGCGCTACCTGTTGCCGTACGGCAAGCCCGCGGTGGCCGGCGACGTGATCCGCCAGCCCGAGCTCGGCAAGACGCTGCGCGCGATCGCGCAAAAGGGTCGCGACGCCTTCTATAGCGGCGAGATCGCCGCCGACATGGTCGATACGCTGCGCAGAATCGGCGGCCTGCATACGCTGGAGGATTTCGCCGCGCACGCGACCGAGACGACCTCGCCGATCGGCACGATGTACAAGGGCTACGACGTCTGGCAATGCCCGCCGAACGGTCCGGGCATCACCATGCTGGTGATGCTGAACATTCTCTCGCGCTTCGACCTGACGAAGTTCAAGCCGCTCAGCGTCGAGCGCTTCCATCTCGAGGCGGAGGCCGCGCGCATCGCCTACATGATGCGCGAGCAGTATATCGCCGATCCCCAGCATGTGCATGTCGACGTCGCCGGAATCCTCGCCAGGGAATTCGCCGACGAGCACATCAAGAACATCCGGATGGACCGGCTGCTCGACCTGCCCAACGTCGCGCCGCCGATGAATCCGTCGACGGTCTACATCACGGTGGTCGACAAGGACCGCAACGTGTGTTCGTTCATCAACTCGATCGCGCATTCCTTCGGTTCGGCGATCGTCTCCGACAAGACCGGCATCCTGTTGCAGAACCGCGCCGGCGGTTTCCGCATCCAGCCCGGCCACCCGAACTGCATCGCGCCGGGCAAGCGTCCGCTGCACACCATCATCCCGTCGCTTGCGACGAAGAACGGCCGGGCCGTGATGCCGTTCGGCGTGATGGGCGGGCAGTATCAGCCGGTTGGCCAGACCCACGTTTTGACCAACATCCTCGACTATGGCTGCGACGTGCAGGAAGCGATCGACATGCCGCGCGGCCTGCATTACGAGGGCGTCTATCAGCTCGAGGACAGCGTGCCGGCAGAGATCGTCGAAGGATTGAAGAAGATCGGCCACAAGACCACCAGCGTGGTCCCGCCGCTCGGCGGCGGCCAGGCGATCTGGATCGACTGGGACAAGGGCACGCTGACCGGCGGCTCCGATCCGCGCAAGGACGGTTGCGCGCTCGGCTACTGACCGGCCACCATCAAGCAAGAGAGGGACTTTTTTCGATGCGATCGTCACGACGCACCATCATCAGGATCGCATTCGCTGCCGCGGCAGCGGCGATCTCCACGCCCATTGTCATCAGCACGGCAACGGCCCAAACCGCAGGAAAGCCCATGACCACGCCCTCAGGCCTCCAGATCATCGACAGCAAGGTCGGCACCGGCGCCTCGCCGAAGCCCGGCCAGATCTGCGTCATGCACTACACCGGCTGGCTCTATGAGAACGGCCAGAAAGGGAAGAAATTCGACTCCTCCGTCGACCGCAACGAGCCGTTCGAGTTTCCGATCGGGCAGGGCCGCGTGATCAAGGGCTGGGACGAGGGTGTCGCCACCATGAAGGTGGGCGGCAAGCGCACGCTGATCATCCCGCCCAATCTCGGCTACGGCGCGCGCGGTGCCGGCGGCGTGATCCCGCCGAACGCGACGCTGATGTTCGACGTCGAACTGCTGGGCGTGAAATAGCCGGCACAAAACGACAGGAGGCGCAGCCGTGAAGATCACGATCCTCGATGATTATTTCGACACGCTGCGCACCCTCGATTGCTTCCGCAAGCTCGACGGTTACGACGTCAAGATCTGGAACGACCACGTCCAGGACGTCGACGCGCTCGCCGAGCGGCTGTGCGACACCGACGTGCTGGTG
Source organism: Bradyrhizobium sp. ISRA436 (assembly GCF_029910015.1). Classification (NCBI taxonomy): domain Bacteria; kingdom Pseudomonadati; phylum Pseudomonadota; class Alphaproteobacteria; order Hyphomicrobiales; family Nitrobacteraceae; genus Bradyrhizobium; species Bradyrhizobium sp. ISRA436. The sequence goes on along the minus strand of NZ_CP094519.1, from coordinate 6,410,449 downwards.
TTGATCCGCGAGCGAACGCAGATCCGCACGCCCTTGCTCGAACGCCTGCCGAAGCTGAAGCTGATCAGCCAGCGCAGCGTCTACCCGCATATCGACATTGAAACCTGCACGCGGCTCGGCATCATCGTCTCGTCGAGCCAGCACGCCGATATGCCGTCCTACGCAACCGCCGAGTTCACCTGGGGCCTGATCCTTGCGGCGATGCGCGCGATCCCGCAGCAGATGGCCGCGCTGAAAGCCGGCAAATGGCAGGTCGGCGTCGGCCACACCCTGCGCGGCAAGACGCTCGGCATCTACGGTTACGGTCGCATCGGCGCCGTGGTGGCGGGCTATGGCAAGGCTTTCGGCATGAACGTGCTGGTCTGGGCGCGCGAGGCGGCGCTGGCGAAGGCGCGCGCCGATGACCACGAGACATCAGCCAGCAAGGCCGACTTCTTCGCGCGCTGCGACGTGCTGTCGCTGCATATGCGCCTGGTCGACGCCACCCGCGGCATCGTCAAGGCGGAGGATCTCGCGCGCATGAAGCCGACGGCGCTGATCGTCAACACCAGCCGCGCGCCGCTGATTGAGCCGGGCGCGCTGGTCGACGCGCTGCGCGCGGGGCGGCCCGGCATGGCCGCGGTCGATGTCTACGAGAAGGAGCCGCTGCGCGACACCTTCGATCCGCTGCTGAACATGGACAACGTGGTCTGCACGCCGCATCTCGGCTACGTCTCGCGCGACGAGTACGAGATCCAGTTCACCGATATCTTCGATCAGATCTTGGCCTATGCTGCGGGCACGCCGACCAACGTGGTCAATCCGGATGTGCTCGTAAAGCCGCGCCCGCGAGCCTGACCGCGGCGCCGGCCTGAAAGAGACCGATCCGCCGGGCCGGTCTTTCGTGGCCGGCAACCGGGCCATCAATGTTCGCGGGCGGTGACCTTGTTGATCGCGGCCTTTTTCGCTAGCGTTCTGCGCGCGAAGCCTAACTTTCGAAAGCAAGAACGATGAGCGGTTCCCACGATCACACCCATTCCCACGACCATCACCACCACGACGACGAGCGCTGGAAGCACGATGGCGTGCGCGTGATTCCCGGCAATCAGCTTGATCCGAACGTGCCGTCGACCGCGGGCATGGACCGCAAGGCCGCGATCAATTTTGCTCGAGTCGGCGCGCAAAAACTGTGGGCGGGCACCGTCAGCATCAAGCCGGACGCCAAGACCGGCGCGCATCATCACGGCCATCTCGAGAGCATCATCTATGTCGTGAAGGGCAAGGCGCGGATGCGCTGGGGCGAGAAGCTGCAGTTCACTGCGGAAGCCGGTCCCGGCGACTTCATCTTCGTTCCGCCCTACGTGCCGCACCAGGAGATCAACGCCAGCCGCGACGAGGTGCTGGAGTGCGTGCTGGTGCGATCCGACGGCGAGGCGGTCGCGATCAATCTCGATATCGAGCCGGTTGAGAGGCCGGAGACGGTGCTGTGGGTCGATCCGGTGCACCGGCATCCCGACGAAAAGAAATAACGGCGCGGCCTGGGCCGCGACTGAATAACAACAGCCAGGGAGGCCAGCATGACGCTCGTCCGCTACGAGAGCGCCGACCACGTCGCGACCATCACGATGGACCGCCTCTCGTCGCACAACGCGCTCAACGACGCGCTGTGCGACGAACTGCGCGAGACATGGCGGCGCTTCCGCGACAGGGATGATCGCGTCGCGGTGCTGGCCTCGGCCGAGGAGAAATACTTCTGCGTTGGCGCCGATGTCAGGGACTTTCCCGCCAATATGTGGCAGGCGGTGCCCGGCCTCGGCGTCGAGCTCGACAAGCCGGTGATCGCGGCGACCTCAGGCTGGGTCGTCGGGGGTGGCTTCGTGCTGGTCCAGATGGCCGACATCTGCGTCGCCTCGGAGACGACGCGGTTCGTCTATCCGGAGGCGAAGATCGGCACGACAGGCGGCGGCGTCTCCTCGGTGCTGGCGCGCATGCCGCACAAGATCGCGATGGAGTTCCTGCTGATCGGCGAGGAGCTCTCGGTCGAGCGCGCCTACCAGATCGGCTTCGTCAACCGGATCGCGCCGAAGGGGCAGCACGTCGCGGTGGCGCAGGAGATGGCGGCCAAGATCGCCGGCAACGCGCCACTGGTCGTGCAGACGCTGAAGAAGCTCGCCCGCGACGCGATGCCCAAGGGGCCGCTGGAGACAGTCGCCGAGGTGCGCAGGCTGCTCGACGCCATCAAGGACAGCGAAGACCTGAAGGAAGGCGCGAAAGCGTTCGGCGAGAAGCGCAAGCCGAATTTTACGGGGAGATAGGGTTGATCCTCCGTCATTGCGAGCGCAGCGAAGCAATCCATCCTTCTCCACGCGGAGATGTGGATTGCTTCGCTGCGCTCGCAATGACGGAGCCAGCCCCTACGCAAACACGGTGTGATCGATCGGGCCGTTCGGGACGACATAGCCGTAGCGCCTGTTGGACGGCTCGGGTCCGGCCTTTTCGTACCTCGCCTTCATCATGGCGAAGCGATCGCCGTTCAGTTCCAGCATCGTGCGTTTCGGCTGGATGCCGTAGAGCCGCGCATTGTTATCGCCGAAGATCGCTGATTTCACCGGGCCGTCGGCGGGGCCGAGCGGCGCATAGCCGAACTTCTTCTGCATCATTTCGGGGATTTCCAGCCGCCGCAGCCCCTCGATCTGCCATTGCGGCGCGCCGGTCCACAGCGCATCGGTGCCCCAGCAGACGTGATCGGCGCCGAGCCCCTTGATCAGCGTGCCCATCAGCGCGGCGCAGACATTGGGCTCGGCGACCAGCGTGGTGGCGAACAATTGCCCGACGTCGCCATAAACATTGCTGACGCCGTATTGCTCGGGGATGCCGGCGAGGTCGCTGGTCCAGGCGATGCGGCCGGTGCGTTCGAATTCGGCGAGCGCCACCTTCGGATCGCCGCCGACATGGCGATAGGCCGAGTGATAGATCACGAAGTTGAGCTGCGGCCAATCCTTGGCTGCCTGGCCGACATCCGCGACGTCGGCGAAGCCGCGCAGGTTCGGATACTGCTTCTCGATCCCGGGCGGAAACAGGCCCTTGTGGATGCAGACATTCCTGATGCCTGCCTTCACCATCTTCTCGTAGCCCTTGTAGGCGACCTTCTCGTCGTCCATCCGCCAGGGATAACGGCTGATGTCCTTGTGGGTGTTGTCGCCGATCGTGTAGCCCTTGCAGGATTCCGGCCTCAAGGCCAGCGCGGCGTCGAGCTTGTCGAGCCAGCCGGGCTGTCCAGGTGTGAAGATCGCGTGACAGAACACGCGCCGCGTACCGGCCTCATCGTTGATCTTGTTGCGGGCGTCGGCCATCTGCTCATTGGTCAGGAACCAGTCCTGCTCGATATCCGATGGCGCCGACGAGATCAGCGCGATCTTGGTGTCGGAATCGAGAAATATCTCCTTCTTGTAGTTGTTGAACTTCAGGTCCTCGATGGTCTGCTCGTGATCGCTGAGTTCCTTGTTCCAGCCGGCCTTGCCGACGGCCTTGCGCATTTCGAGGAAACCCGTGATCCGGGTGTCGTCGCGCAGGAAATGCGTGTGCATGTCCATGATGAACTGGTCTTTGAGCCCGTTGGCGCGTTCCTGCGCCATTGCGGGCGTCGCGGCCTCCGCCGATGTCACGTCGAACAGCGGGCCGTAGACTTGGTTCATTGCGACAAATGAGGCTGCCATGCCGGCCGCGGTCTGGAAGAACCTGCGGCGGTCGAGGCCGTGTTTGCCGCCAACATCGTCGGCCATCGCGAGCAGTCGGGCCTCGACCTCGCGCTGCCGCTCATTCTGCGGATCGGGATAGAACTCGTCGCTGGCAACGATCTGCGTCGGGATCGGCGTCTGGTACTGACACAGTTCGGAGGGCATCAAAGCGGCAAGTTCTTCTTCGGTCAGATTGCTGCTCATACTTCGCTCCCGCTTTGCGCCGGATGTTTCCGGTCGGACCGCCGCGGAGACTAGGCCCAACCCCATCCGTCGTCCGCGCCGAACGCCGGCAGCCGCGTTCACAAAATCGTGCGGGAATTTTGTCATCGTGAGATGCCGGCATCAGGCGTGCGCTCGCAGCGTCGCGTGCACGCTGCTATGCTCGATCGCACAGGCTCCGACAAGGCAATCCGGAAGGGGAGACGAGCCATGATGCAGTCCGACCAACCGCGCCGCACCGTCATCAAGGGCATTGGCGCTGCCGCGGCAGCAGGAGTGCTCGGCCGGCCGCCGGCGCAGGCCGCCACCGCGGTTTCCATCGAAGGCGAGATCTGGAGCAGCGAATACTGGGCGAAGAAGGGCGACATCCCGCTGTGGATGTTCCGCAAGCGGGTCGGTGCACCGAAACCGGGCGAGCCCGCGCGGCCGGTCGTGTTCTTCGTCCACGGCTCATCGGTGACGTCGCGCGCATTCGACCTCACCGTACCGGGCAAGGGAGAATATTCCCTGCTGAACACATTTGCGCGTTATGGCTTCGATTGCTGGACCATGGATCACGAGAACTACGGCAAGTCGGGCCGCACGTCCGGCAATGCCGATATCGCGAGCGGGGTCGAAGACCTGAAGGCTGCGGCGGAGGTGATCGCCCGTGAGACCGGGCAGACGAGATATCACTTCGTCGGCGAATCCTCCGGCGCGCTCCGTGCCGGCGCCTTTGCGATGGCGGCGCCCGAGCGCATCGACCGGCTGGTGTTCGCCGCCTTCACCTACAAGGGCGAAGGATCGCCGACACTGGCGAAGCGCGCCGAGCAGCTCGCCTATTATCGCACCCACAACATGCGCAAGCGCGACCGCGACATGATCCGCTCGATCGCCACCCGCGACAAGCCGGGCACGTCGGATCCGGCGGTGATTGAAGCGCTGGCCGACGTCGAGCTCCAGTTCGGCGACCAGATCCCGACCGGAACCTATCTCGACATGACCGCCAACCTGCCGGTGGTGCATCCGGAGAAGGTGCTCGCGCCGGCGCTGCTGGTCCGCGGCGAATATGACGGCATCGCCGCCGTCCCCGATCTCGAGGAGTTCTTCAACAAGCTGCCGAACGGCGACCGGCAGTTCATCATTCTGCCCGGCACCGCGCATTCGGTCGCGCTCGCGATCAATCGGGAGCTGTTCTGGCACGTGACGCGGGCCTTCCTGACCATGCCGAAGCCGATCGTCACCTGAAGCCGGCCTGCGGCAGGACGTCGCAAAGAAGATTTGCGGAGCTATGTCGGGAGCCTCTCGCCGGCTTCGTCCTTGGGGCACGGTTTCGCCCAAAGGAGTGCCTCATGGCCAAAATGATCTTTGTCAACCTGCCGGTCAGCAATCTCGCCCGTTCCACCGCCTTCTACGAGGCGATCGGTGCGACCAGGAATCCGCAATTCTCTGACGACACCGCCTCCTGCATGGTGATCTCCGAGACCATCCACGTCATGCTGCTGACGCATGACAAATTCCGGCAGTTCACGCCGAAGACGATCGCCGACGCCAAGACCACCAGCGAAGTGCTGATCTGCCTCTCCGCCGACGGCCGCGATGCGGTCGACGACACCGTGACCAAGGCCAAGGCGGCCGGCGGCTCCGCCGATCCGGGCCCGAAGCAGGATTTCGGCTTCATGTATGGCCGCAGCTTCGAGGATCCCGACGGTCACATCTGGGAAGTCATGTGGATGGACGTCGAAGCCGCGACCAAGGCGCAGTCCGCCGCGGCCACGGCCTGATCGCATTCACTGGAAGGAGTTCATTGATGTCAAAAGTGTCCCCCTGCCTGTGGTTCGACGGCGAGGCCGAGGAGGCTGCGAAATTCTACGTGTCGCTGCTACCCGACTCCCGGATCGAGACGATCCAGAAGAATGTTATCGACAGCCCCGGCGGAAAGGCCGGCACCGTGCTGGTGGTCGAATTCACGCTCGCCGGTCAGCGCTTCATGGCGCTGAACGGCGGCATGAAGATGGAGCACACCCACGCGGTCTCGTTCCGGATCGACTGCGTCGATCAGGCCGAGGTCGATCGCCTCTGGGACGCGCTGCTTGCCAATGGTGGCACGGCCGAGCAATGTGGCTGGCTGCGCGACCGCTACGGCGTGGCTTGGCAGATCGTGCCGACGGTCGTCGGTCAATATCTCGGCGGGCCCGACGCCGCCGCTGCCGCGCGCGTGATGCAGGCCGTGCTCGGCATGATCAAGCTCGACGTCGAAGGTTTGCGCCGCGCCTATGAGGGGAAGGAAGCAGCGTAGTCCAGCTCGACACGTATAAGGTGGGCAAAGCGAGGCGTGCCCACCACGACGAGCGAATGGTTTTTCGGTGGGCACAGCGCTAGCAGGCTGTTGAAAAAGTCATTTTCGCCATGAACAGAGTCGAATCCGAAGGCGAACAAATTGGAATCAGAACGAGAATATCGTTCTCTTTTTCAACAGCCTGCTAGGCGCCTTTGCCCACCGACAAATTTCACCAGATCAATAATTGATCCTCAAGCCGAGGCCGCCGTGGATAGTGTTGCCCACTGGCTGCGGGCCTGCGGTGCCGTTGAGGAAGAGGTCCGCGACCCAGCCCTTGCTGATGCGGAAGCCGAGCCGGCCGCCATATTCGAGCCAGCCCTGGTTGCCGAGCGCCGGCACGATCGTGCCGTCGCCGGTGACGGTGGCGACGATGCCGGAATGGGTGGCGAAGGATTGCACCCAGCCGCCATTGATGTTGGCCTCGACGCTCGATCCGAACAGGTGCGTCCATTGGCCGCCGATCTTGACCAGGTTGGTGCGATCGGTGCCGTCGGCGATCGAGGCGTCGAACGGGTTGAATGCGACGGGGGGATCGCTGTAGCCCTTGACCCGCTGCCACAACTGCCAGACCTCGACCGAGGCTGCGACCTCGTCGCGCGGTGACATCCGTGTGATCCAGCCCGCGCGTCCGTAGACACCGTAGTTCTCGCTCGACGTTTCGCCGGTTATCGATACCGCGCCCAGGCTCGTAGCATAGGTGCGGGTGTAGCGCGCCTTCTCGAACGGCGAGAGGATGGCGCCGATATCGAAGAACGGCCGGGAAGAGCCCCAGTCGACGAAATCGTAGCGCAGCGCGAAGGCGCCGATCGGCGCGCTGGTGACGTTGTAGCCGCCTTCGCCGTACTGCGTGTAGGCGATGCCCGCGAGCAGCGACAGATTGGGCGTGATGGTCTTGCGGCCGTGGATGCCGGCCGAGAACGAGCCGGCCGAGCCGAAGGCGCTGACACAGTCGTCGCAATTGACCTGCTCGTTCACGCCGAGCAGCACCGAACCGAGCACGCGGTTGGTGATCATCTGGTTGAAGCGCTGGTCGGCCAGGCCGTTGATCGAGCTGCCGCTCGACGGCGCGCCGGTGATCGGGGTCGGTGACGGCGATGGGCTCGGCGTCGGTGTAGGGGTGACCGTTGGTGTCGGTGTGGGGGTGATCGTCGGCGTCGGAGTAGGCGTAGGGGTGGAGGTATATGACGGGGTCGGCGTCGGTGTCGGGATTGGGGTGTAGGTCGGTGTGGGCGTCGGCGTCGGCGACTGGGCCCGGGCCGACGTGCCCAGTGCCTGCATCATCGCAAGCGCCAACACCGCGGTCAGCGCGGCGGCCGGGATCCGGTTGCGCATGCCTCGTGCCATGATCATCGCCCGCACAATATGCCGGTGGGATCGTCGTCGACCGGCTGGGTCACCGGTGTCGCATCCGCATACTGCGTAACCGAACAGAGGCCTGCCGCCTTGCTGCAGGTCGCGGCAAACGTCCAAGGCGAATTGCTGGTCTTCTGAAGCGTCGTGCGGCCGCCGGTCGAGGTGATGATCGCGGTATCGCCCGGCTGGGTCAGGTCGAGGCACTGCCGGCTCGTGGTGCAAACGGTCGAGGCGCCTTCCTGCAGCACCACGGTGGTCCTGCCGCGCTGTGACAGGATGTCGAGCACGGTGCCGCGAACGCCGATCGTCGCAAGCGGCGTCGTGATCTTGTAGGCGGCCTTGTCCGAATGGCCGGTGACGAAGCGGAATGCACCCGATGTCAGGCGGATCGCGACGTCGCGATAATGATGCTCGTCGTCGAACACGGTGCGATCGAGCTTGATCGTCGCGCTCGGTCCGAGCGCGAGGTTGGTGCTGTCGGCCATCACCAGTCGAGTGGCGCTGTCGAGACCGGTGCGGACGACTTCATCGCGAAGCAGGGCATCGCCGACATTGATCTGCGTCGTCGATGATGCGGCCACGCGAACGACCTCGTTCTTGACGACGGCCGCCTCCCCGACACGGGTCTGCGCCTGGACGGGACGTGCCGTCAGCGCGACTGCAAAACCGAGCGTAAGAATTGAGAAAAAACTGTGACGCCAATGCATTTCAAAACCGATCGATCTGTCCTGTCATCGTACCGGATCGCGCCTGCATCAGATATTGTATATTTGTCACAAACAGCGCTGAGCTTATTGGATGGTTAGTGCCGATGGATTCGAATTCGCTCAACGAGATGGGCATGAGAGTGAGCTTCCATCACACAGATCGCACGCGTCACACGCGACGAGGTCGGCGTAGCTCACACTTCGATCACACAAGCATCCGTTGCAGCACAGTCGATCCGTGAACATCGTATCCGAGTCATATTCCGTTCCGCGGCGTTCCGCCGCGCGCACGGCGATCATCGCGGCCGCCATCTTCGCCGTCGCCCAGGCCGTGCTGCTGGTCGGGATCACCACGCCGGACAAGCTCTATTTCGACGAGGTGCATTACGTGCCGGCGGCGCGGCAGATGCTCTTGCCTGACGTCCAGGAGCCGATCCTCAACCCGATGCATCCGCCGCTCGCCAAGGAGATCATCGCACTCTCGATCAAGGTGCTGGGCGACGGGCCGTTGGGGTGGCGCTACCCCGCGACGCTGTTCGGCGCGCTTGCGCTGGTCGGCGTCTATCTCGGCGGACTCGCGGTGTTCGCATCGCAGGCGCGCGCGCTCGCCGCCGTGCTGCTCGCCTTCTTCAACCAGATGCTGGTCGTGCAGTCGCGGATCGCGATGCTGGATATTTTCGCACTCGCCTTTAGCCTGTTCGCGATCGCGGCCTTCATCCGTGGTTTCAGGCAGCAGCGGCCGCAGATTGCTTTCGCGCTGGCGGGGCTTGCCGCCGGTCTCTCGACTGCCTGCAAATGGAGTGGACTGTTCGTGCTCGCGACCTGCATCGCGACAGTGGCGGCAATCCGCCTGATGCAGGGTTGGCGCACGCGCTTTGCCGACGGCAATACCGAGGACTGGTACCGGCCGGATCTGTGGCCGGATTTCCGCCTCCATCACTTCATTGCCTGCTTCGTGCTGATCCCCGCGGTCGTCTATTTCGTAACCTTCGTGCCGCTGTATGGCCTTTCGTTCTCCGACCTCGTGGAGGCGCAGCGCCGCATCTTTGCCGACAACACGACCAGCGCAATCGCGGGCCATACCTACATGAGCTCCTGGCCGTCCTGGCCGTTCCTGGTGCGGCCAGTCTGGTATCTGTTCGACAAGATGGACGATGGCCGCATCGAGGCGATCGTCCTTCTCGGCAACCCGGTGATCCTCTGGCCGGCACTCATCGCGCTTGTCGTCGCGCTGCGTGACTGGATCGTCGCGCGCAGGCACGATGCGTTCCTGGTGCTGGCGTTTTACCTGGGCCCGTATCTCGCCTGGGCGCTGCTGCCGCGGACGCTCGGCTTCATCTATTACTACCTGCCCGCAGCGACCACGGCGAGCTTCGTCCTGGTCTATGCCTTGACGCGCAAGCCCGCACCGCGCTGGCTGCTCTGGGCGTTCGTGGCCGTCGGATGCGCGGGGTTCGTCGCAATGCTGCCAATCACGGCCGCCTTCATCGAAACCTCGATGGCGACCTTCAATCGGCTGATGCTGTTCCAGAACTGGATCTGATCCGGGAATCCGTACCGGAGACCCGGCTCCAGCAAATTTGGTTCCGGCGTTTGGCCTGCCGATGCGGCAGGCGGATCGATGGTGTTGGCGTTACTGCGACGCGGTCTTGGCTTCCATATTCACGACTTGCACGCGGCGGTTGGTTGGGTCGAACGGCGCGTTGGGGTCTTTCGGCCGGGTCTTGCCGTAACCGACGGTCACGAGGTTGGATCCGTTCAGGCCGTAGTGCTCGACCAGGTATGTCTTGATCGTGTCGGCACGGCGTTCCGACAGATCCTGATTGTAGCCCTCGCCGCCGATGGCATCGGTATGGCCGGCGATGAGGAAGGTCGAACCCCGCAAGCTCGGGTCGGACAGCGCCTTGCCGAGCTCCTGCACGGTCTGGGTCGAGCCCTTGTTGATCTCGGCCGAGTTGTAGTCGAAGTGAATTTCCAGATCGATCTTCGGCTTGTTGGCAGCGATCTCGGCGATCTCCTGGCGTTCGATGCGCGACAGCGATCGGGCCTGCCGGTTGCGGACGCTGTTGAGGAAGGTCGTCTCCTTGGCCGAGACGGCCGGATCGACTTGCGCGCCGGCCGCCAGGCTCCGGGTCACCGGCTTGGGCTTCAGCGCGGTCAGGATCTGGTCGGCAGGGACGATGTTGTCACCAGCCAGTGCGAGACCCGCCGTCATCGACAGCGAGGCGCCGATCAGAAGGGAAAGGACACGAGAGCGGGTCATGGGATGATCCTCGACTTTGACGCGAGCCAATCCGGCTTGCAGTCATTTTGATGCTGCGACGGTAGGACCGGTTCAAAGTCACGAATGTGATCTAGATCACGTTGGGGTTGCCGGCACTCATGCGTCGCCGCACCGGGAATGAGAGGCGAAGGCGGACGGTTTAGAATCCCGTCGCCGGAAGCTGTGCCGCGTCTGCCCACGTCATCGTCGTTCGCCCCGGTTCGACCAGCTATCCGCCGGACCGCCCTCCACGGATGCGCGAATCTCGTTACATTGCAGCGAAATGCCCCGCGCGACCGAACCCCTTCCGTTGAGCAATGCCGACGCCCGCCGCATCTGGCTGCGCGCGCAGCGGCTCGACACCAGGGCGCCGTTCGGCGAGGGGGCTTCGGCCGTGGCCGCGGCCGTCGACCATCTCGGCTATGTGCAGATCGACACCATCGCCGTGATCGAGCGCTGCCATCACCACATCCTGTTCTCCCGCATTCCGGATTACCGCCGCGCCGACCTCAAGCAGGCGCAGAGCGTGGAGAAGAGCGTGTTCGAGTACTGGACGCATGCGCTGTCCTACATTCCGTCCAAGGACATCAGCTTTTTCCTGCCGGCGATGAAGGCGCACAAGCGTGACGGCCACAAATGGTTCTCGTCGGTGACGCCGGCCGATACCCGCAAGGTGATGCGGCTGGTGCGCGCCGGTCCGCTCACCATCCGCGACATCGATGACGATGTGCTGACCGAGAAGGAACATCTCTGGGCGAGCCGGAAGCCCTCGAAGCGCGCGCTGCAGCTTGCCTTCTATGGCGGTGTGGTCACCATCAGCGAGCGCAACGGCATGCTGAAGACCTACGAGCTGACGGCCCGGCATTTCGGCTGGCACAAGCCGCCGAAGCCGGCTTCCGCATCCGGGATCACGGCCTATCTGCTCGACCGCGCGCTGCGCGCGCAGGGCATCGCCAGCCTGGACTCGATCTGTCACCTCGACGCGCCCAGCAAGACGGCAGTGCGTCGCCTGATCGATGCCCGCGTCCGCCGCAAGGAGCTCGTGCCTGTGGCGTTGGAAGGCGCCGGCAAGCAGGAGCACTGGGCACGACCGGACGTGCTGGAGCCGGTAGGCGAGGGCGACTCCGGGCTGGTCCACATCCTGTCGCCGTTCGATCCCCTGATCATCCAGCGCAAGCGCACCGAGCTGTTCTTCGGCTACGGCCATCGCTTTGAGGCCTATGTGCCGAAAGACAAGCGCGTGTTCGGCTATTTCGCGCTCCCGGTGCTGGTCGGCGACGATATCGTTGCCGCTCTCGACCTGAAGACCGACCGGCAGAACAAGACGCTCCTGATGCAGAAATGGAGCTGGGTCGGCAACGGCCGGAAGCAGGCCGCGCGCAAGGAGCTGAAGCGCCAGATCGAGGACGAGCTCGACCGCTTCGAGCGCTTTCAGCTCGCGGAGTAGGGCCGGATTTCCCCAGTTATTGCGAACCATCGGGTCGCGCGAATGCGCCCGATGACAGGCTCCGCGAAGCGATCCATTCCACCGCATATGCGGAGCGATGGATTGCTTCGCTCCGCGCCCAATGACGGTTGCAATTGGTCGATCGCTGCGCCAAGCCCGATCCCCGCAGCATACGCCACCATGTTCCACATCGAGAAGATCCGCCCGAGCGTGCTCGGCGTCGCCGTGGTTCCCGTTTGACGCTGTGTGCTATGAGATTTTGCCATTGCTCAACGCGCTGCCAGTCAATAATCGTCGACGCACGCAGATACCTTGGGGAAACAGATGAGCCAGACAGCGACCATCGCGCCCAGCAGCGGCGTCCGCAGCGAGATCGAGACGTCCACCATCCGCGCGATTTCCTGGCGGCTGATCCCGTTCCTGATCCTGGCCTACTTCTTCTCCTATCTCGACCGCGTCAATCTCGGCTTCGCGGCGCTCACCATGAATGCGGAGCTGAAGTTCTCGCCGGTGGTGTTCTCCTTCGGAGCCGGCATCTTCTTCATCGGCTATTTCATCTTCGAGGTACCGAGCAATCTGGCGCTGGAGATGTTCGGCGCCAGCCGCTGGATCGCCCGCATCATGGTGAGCTGGGGCATTCTTTCGGCGCTGATGGCGGCGGTCTATGATGAGCGGAGCTTCTACGCGCTGCGCTTCCTGCTCGGCGTGGCCGAAGCCGGCTTCTTCCCCGGCATCATCCTCTATCTCACCTATTGGTATCCGGCCGAGTATCGCGCCCGCTTCCTGGCGGCCTTCGCACTCGCCGTCCCGATCTCGACGGTGATCGGCGCGCCGATGTCGGGCCTGCTGCTCGGGCTCGACGGCGTGATGGGGTTCAAGGGCTGGCAGTGGCTGTTCATCATCGAGGGCGTCCCCTCGGTGCTGCTGGGCCTCGTCACCTGGTTCTATCTCACCGACAGGCCGGAGAGGGCGGACTGGCTGACGTCGGAGCAGAAGGCCTGGCTGAAGTCGAAGCTCGATGCCGAGGTCGCGGCCAAGCAGGCGGTCAAGCACGTCTCGCTGGCTGAGGCGCTGACCTCGCCGAGGGTGCTGGCGCTCAGCGCGATCTATTTCGGTTTCGTCGCCGCGCTCTACGGCATGCAGTTCTGGCTGCCGCAGATCGTCAAGGCATTCGGCCTCACCAATGCGCAGACCGGCTTCGTCACGGCGATTCCCTACGTGTTCGGCACCATCGCGATGATCCTGTGGGCGCGCCGTTCGGATGCCACGCGCGAGCGCGTCTTCCATGTCGGCGGTCCGCTGTTGCTCACCGCGCTGGCGCTCGGCGTTTCCAGCTACATCACCGACCCCACCCTGACCATGATCGTGCTGACGATCGCGGCGATCGGCGTGTTCTGCACCTTCGCGGTGTTCTGGACGCTGCCGACCGCCTGGCTTTCCGGCACCGCGGCCGCCGGCGCGATCGCGCTGATCAACTCGATCGGCAATCTTGCCGGGTTCGGCGGCCCCTATCTGATCGGCTGGGTCAAGGAGGCGACCGGCAGCACGTCCACGGGTCTGCTCGTGCTGTCGCTGCTGCCGTTGATCGCGGGCCTCCTCGTCTTCCTCGGTAGCCACGAGACCAAGACCGAGTTCGCCGGAGCAGGGTAGCGATGACGCCTGCGTAGGATCAGGCTGACCCGTCGCAGCCTGGATTGCGCTGTTTCGCTCCACCCATCCTGCGACATCTGACGCGGATATGCCGGCGTATTGGACAGGTATTTACGTAATCCAGCCCCTCGGCTGGACCAAAAGGTCGAAAACAACCCCATGCACAGTTCCCGGATTTCGCTTCGCTTCATCCCGGGCTGCGCATTTTCCAAGCCTCCACGTCCGCAAGTTCCACGCCGATCCGAGCCTCACGAATTGGTTATCTCTGACGAATATTGACATTTATCAGTGATAAATCGATACTCTTCATCAGTCGTCAGCCGATGGAGAGCGTCGATGTTCGTTCGTTCCGTTTTGTCCAGCTATTACAGGCTCTTGACGGGAGCATCGCTGGCTTTTGCCGTATTCGCGTTGACTGGTTGCAACGAGAAGACGGCCGAAAAGGCCGATCCCGGACGCCCCGTTCTGGTGGCGACCGTGCATTACGAAGCCGAGACCCCTGAGCGCAGTTTTGTCGGCACGATCAAGCCCCGGATCGAAGCCGATATGGGCTTTCGGGTTGCCGGCAAGGTGGCCAAGCGGCTGGTCGAAGTCGGACAGACAGTCGACGTCGACCAGCCCTTGGCCACCCTCGACGAGGTCGATCTGAAGCTGCAGGCCGAGCAGGCCGAGGCGGAATTCAGCGCCGCCACCGGCGTGCTGGCGCAAGCCGCCGCCGCCGAGCAGCGCGCCAAGGATTTGAAGGCCAAGGGCTGGACCACCGACGCGCAGCTCGATTCCGCCAAGGCCGCCGCCGACGAGGCGCGCGCGCGGCTGAACCGCGCCGAGCGCTCGGTCGAACTGACCAGGAATTCCCTCTCTTACGCAACGCTGGTGGCCGACACCCGGGGTGTCGTCACCGCGACCATGATCGAGCCCGGCCAGGTGGTTGCCGCGGGCCAGGCTGCGATCCGTGTCGCCCGACTTGGCGAGAAGGAAGCTGTCGTCGCGATCCCAGAGACGCTTCTCGCTCGTGCCAGGTCGGGCGTAGCCACGGTGACGCTGTGGTCGGACGCCAAGAAGACCTATGCCGCGAAGCTGCGCGAGGTCGCACCGTCGGCCGATCCCGCAACGCGCACCTATCTCGCAAAATTCTCGCTGCCCGATGCTGACGACTCCGTCTCGCTCGGCATGACCGCGACGCTGACCCTGGCCGACAATGCGAGCGAGCGCGTCGCCAAGCTGCCGCTCTCGGCGCTGTACAGCCAGGGCGGCGATCCCTCGCTCTTCATCGTCGATGACAAGGGGAAGGTCGCGCTGAAGCCGGTCAAGGTGAAGTCCTACGAGAGCGACAGCGTCGTCATCTCCGGCGGCGTCGACGAAGGCGCCAAGGTGGTGGCGCTCGGCGTGCAGAAGCTCGATCCGAGCCAGAAGGTCCGGGTCGTGTCGTCGCTGTCGTTCTAGTCGCTCGCAATCCCTGCAAAACGGTTCTCGGATTTTGGAGAGTTCGATGAAGCGCTTCAACCTTTCGGCGTGGGCGGTCAGCCATCCGACGCTGGTGCTGTTCCTGATGATCGTCCTCGCCGCCGCCGGCTACTTCTCCTACGAGAAACTCGGCCGCGCCGAGGATCCGTTCTTCAC
This sequence comes from Bradyrhizobium sp. ISRA436, assembly GCF_029910015.1. Lineage (NCBI taxonomy): Bacteria > Pseudomonadati > Pseudomonadota > Alphaproteobacteria > Hyphomicrobiales > Nitrobacteraceae > Bradyrhizobium > Bradyrhizobium sp. ISRA436. Next base: position 6,395,151 of record NZ_CP094519.1, on the reverse strand, counting down.
TGTCAAGGTGGTGAACGTCTCGGTGATGTGGCCGGGCGCGACCTCGCAGGAAATGCAGATGCAGGTCGCCGATCCCATCGAGAAGAAGCTGCAGGAGCTGCCGTTCTTCGAGAAGGTCCAGACCTATTCCAAGCCGGGCTTCACTGCGATGCAGGTCACCTTCCGCGATTCCACCCCGCCGAAGGACGTGCCCTATCTCTTCTATCTGCTACGCAAGAAGCTGGTCGACGTGCAGGGCCAGCTACCGGCCGGCATCCTCGGCCCCGTCGTCAACGACGAATTCTCCGACGTCGATTCCATCCTCTACATGATGACCGGTGACGGTGCGGACTACGCGCAGCTCAAGAAGGTCGCCGAGGGGTTCCGCCAGCGCCTGCTGAAGGTGCCCGGCGTCACAAAGGTCGATCTCTACGGTACCCAGGACGAGCGCATCTATGTCGAGTTCTCGCATGCCAAGCTCGCCACGCTCGGCATCACGCCGCAGGCGCTGTTCGACTCGCTTGCCAAGCAGAACAACGTGACGCCTGCCGGCACCGTCGAGACCTCCTCGCAGCGCGTGCCGCTCCGCGTCACCGGTGCGCTCGACGGCGTCAAGGCCGTCGCCGAAACCCCGGTCGAGAGCAATGGCCGCGTGTTCCGGCTCGGCGATATCGCCACCGTCACCCACGGCTATGTCGACCCGCCTAGCTTCGTCGTGCGCCAGGAAGGCAAGCCCGCGCTCGGTATCGGCGTCGTCACCGCCAAAGGCGCCAACATCCTCAAGCTCGGCAAGGACGTCGAGCAGGCGACCGCCGAATTCATGAAGGCGGTGCCGCAGGGCATCAACGTCGAGCAGATCGCCGATCAGCCCAAGGTGGTCGAGCACGCCGTCGGCGAGTTCGTGCATTCCTTCGTCGAGGCGCTCGCGATCGTGCTGTTCGTCTCCTTCGTCGCACTCGGCTGGCGCACCGGCATCGTGGTGGCGCTGTCGGTGCCGCTGGTGCTCGGCATCGTCTTCATCGTGATGAACGCAATGTCGCTCGACCTGCACCGCATCACGCTCGGCGCGCTGATCATCGCGCTCGGCCTCCTGGTCGACGACGCCATCATCGCCGTCGAGATGATGGTGGTGAAGATGGAGCAGGGCTGGGATCGCATGAAGGCCGCCTCCTTTGCCTGGGAATCCACCGCGTTCCCGATGCTGACCGGCACGCTGGTCACGGCCGCAGGCTTCCTGCCGATCGGCTTCGCCAATTCGGCGGTCGGCGAATATGCCGGCGGCATCTTCTGGATCGTGGCGATCTCGCTGGTCGCCTCCTGGTTCGTCGCGGTGATCTTTACGCCCTATATCGGCGTCAAGCTGTTGCCGAACATCAAGGTCCATCAGAACCACGATCCGCATGCGATCTACGAGACGCGGATCTATCGCAGCCTGCGCAGCGTGGTGCAGTGGTGCGTCGATCACCGCATCAAGGTGGTAGCGGCGACCGTCGGCATCTTCGCCGCCTCGATCGTCGCGTTCGGCCACGTCCAGCAGCAGTTCTTCCCGCTGTCGGAGCGGCCCGAGCTGTTCCTGCAGCTTCGCCTGCCCGAGGGCACGGCCTTCAACGTCACCGAGAAGGCGGTCAAGGAGGCCGAAAAGCTCCTGAAGGACGACAAGGACATCCAGACCTATACGGCCTATGTCGGCCAGGGCTCGCCGCGCTTCTGGCTCGGCCTCAACCCGCAACTGCCGAACGAGGCCTTTGCCGAGATCGTCATCCTCTCCAAGAACGTCGAGGCGCGTGAGCGCATCAAGGCGAAGATCGAGCAGGCGGTGGCCGACGGCGCGCTGAACGAGGCGCGGGTCCGGGTCGACCGCTTCAATTTCGGCCCGCCGGTCGGCTTCCCGGTCCAGTTCCGCGTGATCGGGCCCGACGCCGCCAAGGTGCGCGACATCGCCTACCAGGTGCGCGACGTCATGCGCCAGAATCCGAACGTCAAGGACGTCCAGCTCGACTGGAACGAGCAGTCGCCCTACCTGAAGCTGGTCGTCGACCAGGATCGCGCCCGCGCGCTTGGTCTCACCCCGCAGGACGTCTCGCAGGCGCTGTCGATGCTGATCTCGGGCGCGCCGGTCACCACGATCCGCGACGGCATCGAGAAGGTCGGCGTGGTCGCCCGCGCGGTGCCGTCGGAGCGGCTCGATCTCGGCCATGTCGGCGATCTCACGATCACCTCGCGCAACGGCGTCGCGGTGCCGCTACAGCAGATTGCCAAGATCGAATATGCGCATGAGGAGCCGATCCTGTGGCGGCGCAACCGCGACATGGCGATCACCGTGCGCTCCGACGTCGTCGACGGCGTGCAGGCGCCCGACGTGACCAATCAGATCTCGCCGAAGCTGAAGGACATCCGGGACCACCTCGAGCCGGCCTACCGGATCGAGCCGGGCGGGGCGTTCGAGGAGTCGGCCAAGGGCAATGCCTCGATCTTCGTGCTCTTCCCCGTTATGGTGATGGTGATGCTGACGCTGCTGATGATCCAGCTGCAGAGCTTCTCGCGCCTGTTCCTGGTGTTCCTGACCGCGCCGCTCGGCATTGTCGGCGCCTCGCTCGGGCTGAACGTCGCCAACCAGCCGTTCGGCTTCGTGGCGCTGCTCGGACTGATCGCGCTGGCGGGCATGATCATGCGCAACGCGGTGATCCTGGTCGATCAGATCGAGAGCGATGTGACCTCCGGCCTGACGCGGCGGGAGGCGATCGTGGAAGCAACCGTCCGGCGCGCCCGGCCGGTGGTGCTGACCGCGCTTGCGGCCATCCTGGCCATGATCCCGCTGTCCCGCTCGGCGTTCTGGGGGCCGATGGCGATCACGATCATGGGCGGATTGTTTGTTGCGACTTTCCTGACCTTGCTGTATCTGCCGGGCCTTTACGCCCTCTGGTTCCGCAAGACTCTGGATGAGTGCGGCCCCAGCGCGCAAACCGATACTGCGCCGCAGCATGCCGGCGATGCGCAACGCGCATTTCCGCTTGCTGAGGCGGCTGAATAATTGAACATTGAGAAGATCAACATGACGCTGATCTCGGAACACAACGAAACGGACACCCGCGAGCGGATTCTCGTGGTGGCGGAGCGTTTGTTCCGGCAGCTCGGCTACCAGAAGACCACAGTGGCCGACATCGCCAAAGAGCTGCGGATGAGCTCCGCCAACGTGTACCGCTTCTTCGACTCGAAGAAGGCGATCCACGAGGGCGTGGCCCGCGGCCTGATGGGCGAGGTCGAGGTCGAGGCCCAGCGCATCGCGCGGACGGAAGGTCCGGCTGCGGCGCGGTTGCGCGAGATGATGACGACCATCAATCGCATGAACACCGAGCGCTATGTCGGCGATTCCAAGCTGCACGAGATGGTCGAAATCGCGATGCAAGAGGACTGGGGAGTTTGCGTCGCCCACATGGAGCTGATTGCCCGCATCATCGGCGAGGTGATCGCGCAGGGCGCGGCTTCCGGCGAATTCGAGGTCAAGGACCTGCAGGTCGCCTCGCTGTGCGCCTGCACCGCGATGATGCGCTTCTTCCACCCGCAGATGATCGCCCAATGCGCGACCAAGCCCGGGCCGACCATCGACCAGATGATCGATTTCGTCATCGCCGGCCTGTCGCCGCGCGCCCGGGCGAATTGAGCTGTCAGCACTGACGTTTTCGTCAGTTGACTCTTCTGTCATTGCAGGCAAAGCGACGTTGTAGCCCGGATGGAGCGCAGCGTAATCCGGGTATTGGATCGGCTTGCGAGACCGTCCCGGATTGCGCTGCGCTCCATCCGGGCTACCGAACGTGAGGGGCGCCCAGCGTGACCGCGAAAGACCTGCACTTCTACGAGCCGAAGAACGGCCACGGCCTCAAGCATGACCCGTTCAACGCGATCGTGGCCCCGCGTCCGATCGGCTGGATCTCCTCGCGCGATGCCAAGGGCAGCGTCAACCTCGCGCCCTACAGCTTCTTCAACGCCTTCTGCTACGTGCCGCCGGTCATCGGCTTCTCCTCCACCAACTGGAAGGATAGCGTCGCCAACATCCAGGACACCGGCGAGTTCGTCTGGAATCTGGCCACCATGGATCTCGCCAAGCACATGAACGCGACCGCGGCGCATGTCGCGCGCGATGTCGACGAATTCAAGCTCGCGGGGCTCACTCCCGTGCCCGGCAAGCTCGTCAACGTGCCGCGCGTCGCCGAGAGCCCGGTCTCCTTCGAATGCAAGGTGAGCCAGATCGTCCAGCTCCAGGGCGCCGACGGCAAGAAGGCCGAAGCCTGGCTGACGCTCGGCGAGGTCGTCGCCGTTTATATCGACAAGGCCTTCATCAAGGACGGCGTCTACCAGACCGGGCTCGCGCATCCGATAGTTCGCGCCGGACGGCGCGGCGACTATTTCGAGATCAAGCCCGAAAACATGTTCGAGATGATCCGGCCGGATTGATTCTGTCCGCGCCGCGCGATTTCAGCCCGCGGGGCGCGCCGACCACCTATTTCTGGGACCCCGACGTCATTGCCGTCGATCCGTCCTTCAACAGCCTCGCGCAGCCCAACACCTCGATCAAGCGTCTCTACACCGTGTTCGATGTCGGCGCCGATAACAAGCTCTCCAACGGCAAGCGCTTCAGCGATTTCATGATCGATGGGGTGAAGTGCGGACCGGACGGCATCCGCTGCGACGTCAACGGCAATGTCTGGTGCTCGAGCAATGCCGGTCGCGCCGTCGGCTATAACGGCGCGACGGTCTGGTCGCCGGAGGGCAAGCTGCTTGGCCGCATCCGCCTGCCGGAGATCTGCGGCAACATCACCTTCGGCGGCCCCAAGCGCAACCGCCTGTTCATGGCTGCAAGTGGCTGCAAGTCAGTCGCTCTATGCGGTTTATACCGCCACGCAGGGGGCACAGGGCCGGCGTGAGGGCGATGAATTGGATTGAATTCGGTCCGGCTGCGAATTCGGTCCACCTCTCCGCGAGGGAGAGGTGATCCTTCGCTGCCGCCACAGCCCTTCAATCCCGTCTCTTCATGCCCTGGCCGGTTTGCGTGATCCGCCGGCGCCATCCCCGGCTACCCGATTGTCGCACCTCAGCTTTCGGAACTGGCGGCACCGCTTGCCGTTAACAATCGGCGCGCTTGCCGCGTCAATTTCGCCTTATTTGAAGGGGGAAGTATTCACCCGTGACCGGCACTTTCCGCTAGGATCGTCCCATCCGCGCCGCCGATTCATGAGGATTCCGCCATGAGCTTCCGCCGCGACACCATCACCAAGCCGATCTTCTCCTGGGCGCGTGGCGTGCTGCCGACGATGTCGGATACCGAGCGCGAGGCGCTGGAAGCCGGCGACGTCTGGTGGGACGCCGATCTGTTCACGGGCAATCCCGACTGGTCGAAGCTGCTTGCCTTCGCGCCGGCCCAACTGACCGACGAGGAGAAAGCCTTCCTTCATGGTCCGGTCGACGAGCTCTGCGCGATGCTCGACGAGTGGAAGATCAACTGGGAATGGCGCGATCTGCCGCCCGAGGTCTGGGACTTCATCAAGCGCAACAAATTCTTCGGCATGATCATCCCGAAGGAATTCGGCGGCCTCGGCTTCTCGCCTTACGCGCATTCCGAGGTGGTGCGCAAAGTCTCGTCGCGCTCGCTGACCGCAGCCGTCACCGTGATGGTGCCGAACTCGCTCGGGCCCGGCGAACTTTTGATGCGCTTCGGCACCAGGGAGCAACAGGAAAAATGGCTGCCGCGGCTGGCCTCCGGCCACGACATTCCCTGCTTCGGCCTGACGAGCCCCGAAGCGGGCTCGGACGCCGCCTCGATGATCGACACCGGCATCATCTGCAAGGGCAATTTCGAGGGCCGCGAAGTGCTCGGGCTGAAGCTCAACTGGCGCAAGCGCTACATCACGCTCGGGCCCGTCGCCACGCTGCTCGGGCTCGCCTTCAAGGCCTATGACCCCGATCATCTGGTCGGAAGTGAGGAGGAGCTCGGCATCACCGTTGCATTGATCCCGACGCATCTGCCGGGTGTCTCGATCGGCCACCGCCATCTGCCGGCGATGCAGGTGTTCCAGAACGGCCCGAACTGGGGACGCGATGTCTTCATCCCGCTCGATTACATCATCGGCGGCGAGGCACGGCTGGGCCAGGGCTGGAAGATGCTGATGACGGCGCTTGCCGCCGGCCGCGGCATCTCGCTGCCGTCGCTGTCGGCGGCCGGCGCCGCCTATGCCGCGCGCACCAGCGGCGCCTATGCCCGCATCCGCGAGCAGTTCGGCATCTCGATCTCGAAATTCGAGGGCATCGAGGAGCCGCTCGCCCGCATCGCGGCGACCTCCTATCTGCTCGACGCCGCGCGGCGGCTGACTTGTGCTGCGCTGAACGAGGGGCATCATCCGGCCGTCATCTCCGGCATCATGAAGTTGCATGCCACCGAGCGGATGCGGACCGCGATCGACGACGCGATGGACATCCATGGCGGCAAGGCTGTGATCGACGGACCGCAGAACTATCTCGGCCAGCTCTACCGTTCGGTGCCGGTCGGCATCACGGTCGAGGGCGCCAATATCCTCACCCGCAACCTGATCGTGTTCGGGCAGGGCGCGATCCGCGCGCATCCCTATCTGCTGCAGGAGATGAACGCGCTCAGCGAACCCGACCGCGACAAGGGCCTGACCGCCTTCGACACCGCGTTCTGGAATCATGTCGGCCACAGCTTTGCGACCATGTTCCGGGCCTGGGGCCGGAGCTGGACCGGCGGCCTGTTCGCACCGGCCCCGGATGCCGGGGAGGCGACCGAGTTCTATCGCCAGCTCTCGCGCTATTCGTCGGCGTTCGCATTGTGCGCTGACATGGCGCTGCTCACGCTCGGCGGCGCGCTGAAGCGCAAGGAGATGCTCTCCGCCCGCTTCGGCGACATCCTGTCCGAGCTGTACTTGCTCTCTGCCGCGCTGAAGCGCTGGCAGGACGAGGGCCGGCAGAGCGAGGATCTTCCCGCGCTTGAATGGTGCATGGCGACCGGCTTCAAGACCATCGAGAACCGCTTTGCGGAAATCTTCGCCAACCTGCCGAACCGTGTCGTCGGCTGGGTCCTGAAATTCCTGATCCAGCCCTTTGGCGCGCGCGTCACGGGTCCGTCGGACTGCGTCGTGCAGCAATGCGCGCAGCTCATGCTGTCGCCGTCGGCGGCGCGCGACCGCCTGACGCCGGATCTCGCCTTCGTCGAGGATGATCGCGGCGTCGCGCGGCTTGAGAAGGCCTTCCGCCTGGTGGCCGAGGCCGAGGATGCGGCCAGGCAGCTGCGCGCGGCGCGCCTGCATGACTGGAAGGACGCGGTCGCCAAGGGCGTCATCACCCAAAGCGACGGCGAAAAGCTCGCCGCCGCCCACGAGGCTGTTGCCAAGGTCATCGAGGTCGATGATTTTGCGCCGGAAGCACTGTCCCCGATTTACAAGAAATCCGCCAATGTGCATCAGTTCTTCCAGGAACTGGGTGAGCAGAGGGCGGCGGGCTGATGGCGCGACCAGTCTTTATCGTCGACGGCAGCCGGACGCCGTTCCTGAAGGCGCGCTCGGGTCCCGGCCCATTCACCCCGGTCGATCTCGCCGTGCAATGCGGGCGGCCGTTGCTGGCGCGTCAGCCCTTCGCACCCACTGCCTTCGACCAGGTGATCCTCGGCTGCGTCAACGTGATCGCGGACGAGATGAACCCGGCGCGTGTCGCCGCGCTCAGGCTTGGCATGGGCGAGAAGATGGTCGCCTTCACGATGCAGATCAATTGCGGCTCCGGCATGCAGTCGATCGATACCGGCTACCGCTACATCCGCGAGGGGATTTCCGACCTGATCCTTGCGGGCGGCGCCGAGGCGCTGAGCCACGCGCCGCTGGTCTGGCCCAATGCCGGCGTGCGCTGGTTCGCAGGGCTTGCCGGCGCCAAGGGCATGGGCGCCAAGATCGCTGCCGCGCTGAAGGTGAAGCCGAGCTATTTCAAGCCGATCATCGGGCTGGAGCGCGGGCTCACCGATCCGATCACCGAGCTCAACATGGGGCAGACCGCCGAGAAGGTCGGCCATCTCTTCGGCATTACCCGCGCGCAATCCGACGCCTATGCCGCCGAAAGCCACCAGCGGCTCGCGAACGCACAGAAGCAGGGTTTTCTCAAGGGCGAGGTCGAGACCGCGTTCTCCCGCGAGGGCAAGTTCTACGATCATGACGACGGTGTTCGCCCGGACTCGACGCCGGAGACGCTGGCAAAGCTGAAGCCGGTGTTCGAGCGTCCCTGGGGCCAGGTCACCGCCGGCAATTCCTCGCAGATCACCGATGGCGCCTCGTGGGTGATCCTCGCCTCGGAAACTGCCGTTGCAAAACACGGGCTGACGCCGAAGGCCGTCATCCTCGACAGCCAATGGTCGGCGCTCGATCCCTCGATCATGGGGCTGGGCCCGGTGCTGTCGGCGAGCGCGCTTTTGAAGCGCAACGGGTTGACACTGCAGGATGTCGAGACCTGGGAATTGAACGAGGCCTTTGCCACGCAGGTGCTCGGCTGCCTCGCCGCCTGGAACGACGACAGGTTCTGCCGCGAGATCCTTGGCCTCGACGGCGCGGCCGGCGAGATCGACCGCGCCAGGCTCAATGTCGACGGTGGCGCGATCAGCCTTGGCCATCCCGTCGGTACCAGCGGCAACCGTATCGTGCTGCATCTCGTCAATGCGATGAAGCGGCTCGGCACCAGGCGTGGCGTCGCCACCGAATGCATCGGCGGCGGGCAGGGCGGCGCGATGTTGATAGAGACGGTGTGATCATGGATTCTGAGATCATGGACGTCCTCGCCGATCGCGTGCTCGAGCTCGGGCCGACGGCTGCGGCCGACAGCCCCTACCGGAATTTCAAGCTGACGCGCGACGAGGACGGCATCGCGTGGCTGCTGTTCGATCGTGCCGGCGCCAGCGCCAACACGATCTCAGCCGACATGATCGACGAACTCAACGCGATCGTGTCGGCGCTGGAGAGCCAGCGGCCGGCCGGCCTCGTGATCCGTTCGCCGAAGCGGAGCGGCTTCATCGCCGGCGCCGATGTCAACGAATTCCGCGGCGTCAGCGATCCGCGCGCGGTCGAGACCGAGATCGGCCGGGCGCATGCGGTGATCGACCGGCTGGAAGCGCTGCGCGTGCCGTCGGTTGCGGTGATCCACGGCTTCTGCCTCGGCGGCGGGCTCGAGGTCGCGCTGGCCTGCCAGATGCGGATCGCGATCGACGATGCGCGCTTCGGCTTTCCCGAGGTGCTGCTCGGCCTGCATCCCGGCCTCGGCGGCACCGTGCGCTTCACCGAGCTGATCAATCCGATGCAGGCGATGACGCTGATGCTGACCGGCAAGACGATCGACGCGCGGCGCGCCAAAGCGCTCGGCCTGGTCGACGCCGTCACGCAGGAGCGTCACGTCCGCAACGCCGTGAAGGACGCAGTGTTCGGCCGCCTGAAGCGCGCCAGGCCGGGGATGTTGAATTTGCTGCTCAACCTCGTGCCCGTGCGTGGCTTCCTCGCGAGCCGCATGCGCAGTGAGGCCGGGAAGGCCGCGCCGCGCGCACACTATCCCGCGCCCTATGCGCTGATCGATCTCTGGGAGAAGCATGCCGGCAACCGCGCGGCGATGCTGAACGCGGAAAAGACGTCGTTCGCCAATCTGATGGTGACGCCGACCGCGCAGAACCTGATCCGGGTGTTCTTCCTGCGCGAGCAGATGAAGAAGGCGGCAGGCGGCGGCAACAAGGTTCGGCACGTCCACATTATCGGCGCCGGCGCGATGGGCGGCGACATCGCGGCCTGGTGCGCCAATCAGGACATGCGGACGACGCTGGCCGACATGAAGGCCGAGCCGATCGCGGGCGCGATCAAGCGCGCCGCCGATCTGTTCGGCAAGATCATGCGCAGGCGGATCGACCAGCGCGACGCGCTGGATCGCCTGATTCCGGACATGGACGGCGAGGGTGTCCGCAACGCCGACCTGATCATCGAGGCGGTGCCGGAAAAGCTCGAGCTGAAGCAGAAGGTCTATGCCGGCCTCGAGCCGAGGATGAAGCAAGGCGCGATCCTCGCCACCAACACCTCCAGCATCCCGCTGCAGGATCTGCGCACCACGCTGGCAAGGCCGGAGCGGCTGCTCGGTCTGCATTTCTTCAATCCGGTGTCGCGGCTGCAACTCGTCGAGGTGGTCAGCCATGACGGCACCGATGCGACCCTGCTGAAGGAGGCGCTCGCCTTCGTCGGCGCCATCGATCGCCTGCCGCTGCCGGTGAAGAGTTCGCCCGGCTTCCTGGTCAACCGCGCGCTGACGCCCTACATGCTGGAGGCGATGGTGATGCTGGACGAGAAGACCGACCAGCGCCTGATCGATGCGGCCGCAGTGGAGTTCGGCATGCCGATGGGACCGATCGAGCTCGCCGACCAGGTCGGCCTCGACATCTGCCTCGACGTCGGCGACATGCTGCGCTCGAAATTCGGTGACCATCTGCCGCCGACGCCGGCCTGGCTGCGCGAGAAGGTCACGCGCGGCGAACTCGGCCGCAAGACCGGCAAGGGCTTCTACACCTGGAAGGACAGCAAGGCGGAGAAGACGCCGCTGCCGGAGACCGGACCCCGCGTGACGGACGAGATGATCGACCGCCTGGTGCTGCCGATCTCGAACGTCTGCGTCGCGGCCTTGCGCGAAGGCATTGTCGACGATGCCGACATGGTCGACGGCGCGATGATCTTCGGCACCGGCTATGCGCCGTTCCGCGGCGGCCCGCTCAACTATGCGCGCACCCGCGGCGTCGACAATGTGGTGTCCGCGCTGCGCGCGCTCACGCAGAAATTCGGCGACCGTTTCGCGCCCGATGCCGGCTGGGAGAACTTCAAGTGACCGACACCCATATCCACGCGCCGCCGATTTCCGGGAACGAGCCGCAGGGCGATCTCTGCATCCGCGCGCTGGCGATGCCGGCCGACACCAACGCCAATGGCGACATCTTCGGCGGCTGGCTGCTCAGCCAGATGGACCTCGGCGGCGGCGTGTTCGCCTCCAAGGTGGCGAAGTCCCGCACCGTGACCGTCGCGATCGAGGCGATGAATTTCCGCAAGCCCGTCTATGTCGGCGACCTCGTCTCGGTCCACGCCAATCTGGTGCGGGTCGGCCGCACCTCGGTCACCGTGCATCTGGAAGCCTGGGTGCTGCGCCGCCGCGATCAGCAGTCGATCCTGGTGACCGACGGCAACTTCACCTACGTCTCGATCGATGACCAGGGCCATCCGCAGCCGATCCAGCGCGATGGCGCGACGATCAAGACGTAGGGCGTCATCGCGCGAATCAGATGTCGGCGCGCCTCAAGAAAACGTGTCAAAACCAAGCCAGGTTCTGATCAATTCAGAGTCGAGCCCCATGCCGCGGCGCATCGCCGCCTGCGAAATGGCTGAGGAACAAACGGGCATCGACGCCGTTGTAGGCCTCGGAGTCCAACCGAGGCCTACAATGTCCGACAGCTACGTTATCGAAGTAAGTTCACAGACCGCGGGTATCGTGGTGCGCGATGCGCGCGGATTCCAGTTCTTTGCAGCGTCGCCCCGCTTCGAGGCCCTTGAAGGCCGGATCTTCCGCAACGCACGCGAGGCTGAGCGTGCGGCGCGCCGCCTCGTCACCGGCCAGGATCTGCAGATGGCCTCGTGAAGAGGCCGCTGGCGGCGCGTGCTTTGCGCGCGCTGCAATAGCCTGCCACGCCGATCTGGTCGCAGCCGGCGCAATCGCCAGCGCCCGGGCCTTCGACGATCCCGAACTGATCAGGCTGGTCGCGTCGGCCATGGCGTGGCGAGGCATTCTCGCACCGAAAGCGCCGGCGCGCCGTCGTCGCGGCGTTTGACGTTTGGCGGCGCTTGCTCGTTGACCTCCGTGCAGAACGGTCGCACCATGGGGGAACTCGCCATTTCAAGGGTGCCGCCGTGGCCGGACTCTCCCATCGTCAGACTGAAATCCTCAACATCGCACGCGCCTTCGGCCGGGTGATGGTGGAGGACCTTGCCAAGCGGTTCGAGGTGTCGGCGCAGACCATCCGCAAGGACCTCAACGATCTCTGCGACCAGCGCTCGCTGACCCGCATCCATGGCGGCGCGATCATCGCCTCCGGCGTGGAAAATCTGGCCTATGAGGCCCGCCGCTTCGTCGCCGCCGAGGAGAAGAAGGCGATCGGCGCCGCTGCGGCCGCGCGGATCCCGAACGGCTGCTCGCTGTTCATCAATATCGGCACCACGACGGAGGAGGTCGCGAGCGCGCTGACCTCGCACGAGGATCTCCTAGTCATCACCAACAACCTCAACGTCGCGATGCTGCTCTACCGCCATCCGCGGATCGAGGTGGTGGTGGCGGGCGGCACCGTGCGCCGTGCCGACGGCGCCGTGGTCGGCTCGACGGCGACGCAACTGATCGGCCAGTTCAAGGTCGACTACGCCATCATCGGCGCATCCGCGATCGACGAGGAGGGCGCGCTGCTCGATTTCGACTATCGCGAGGTGCAGGTCGCGCAGGCGATCATCGCCAATGCGCGCAACGTCATGCTGGTGTCGGACGCGACCAAGCTCCGCCGCAGCGCGCCGGTGCGCATTGCCCATATCAGCCAGATCCAGACCTTCGTCACCGATTCGCCGCTGCCCGCTGGCCTCGCCAACATCTGCCATTCGCGCGGCATCGAGGTTGTCGTGGCGATGGACAAGCCAGCCGTCGATCTCGACGACAACGGCTCCGAGACCGCGCCGGTCACGCTGCGCAGCGCGTAGTCCCTCGTATTTCCCTATCCACGTCATTGCGAGGCGCTCGCGACAAAATTGCAAAGCAATTTTGCGCTGAAGCGACGACTTGTCCGCCGAAGCCTCGGCGAAGGTGGAGGCAATCCATGCTTCCGCATGCGCTGGGCGATGGATTGCTTCGCGCAGCACCTGCAATGACGGGGATGGAGCTGCGCACACCGTCCACCATGTCACCTCGCGGGGTATCCGTTCGCAGCCTCCCAGGATGTCGGCCAAGCAGGCACGCCGCGGGTTCTCAGCCCAACCACCTGAAAACGTCTCGATCCCGCCCCGCGAAAAATCCCCGGCCAAAGTTCCCCATTTTCAGTTTGCTTTCGTTTTTGCTTGTGATTTAATCCAATCCGAAAGTAAAACCGTCAAAGCGAAGACGGTTTCTGGGGGAAGCGTTCGTTGGATCGAATTTACGACCTCGCCATCATCGGAGGCGGCGTTAATGGCTGCGGCATCGCGCGCGATGCGGCGGGCCGGGGCAACTCTGTTTTCCTTTGTGAAATGAACGACTTGGCGAGCGGGACGTCGTCCTGGTCGACCAAGCTGATCCACGGCGGACTGCGCTATCTCGAGTATTACGAGTTTCGTTTGGTGCGCGAGGCGCTGATCGAGCGCGAAATCCTCTGGCAGATCGCGCCCCATATCATCCGCCCCTTGCGTTTCGTGTTGCCCCACCATGCCGGCCTGCGCCCGGCCTGGCTGCTGCGGCTCGGCCTCTTCCTCTACGACCATATCGGCGGCCGGCACCTGCTGCCGGCAACGCGCTCGCTCGATCTCACGACCAACGTGGTCGGCAAGCCGTTGATCGCCGGTCGCTACACCAAGGGCTTTGAATATTCCGACTGCTTCGTCGACGACGCGCGGCTGGTTGCGCTGACCGCGCGCGATGCTGCCGATCGCGGCGCCGACATCCGCACCCGGACCCGCGCGGTCGAGATCAGGCAAGTCGACGGCATCTGGCACGTCACGGTCGAGGACCGCGCGAGCGGCGGGCGCGAGACGATCAACGCCCGCGTCGTGGTCAACGCCGGCGGTCCCTGGGTCGAGCAGGTGCTGGCATCGGGCGCCGGCGTCAATGCGCGCGCCAAGGTGCGGCTGGTGCAGGGTTCGCACATCGTGGTGAGGAAGCTCTACGACCACGACCGCGCCTACATCTTCCAGAACGCCGACGGCCGTATCATCTTCGTCATCCCCTATCAGGGCGACTTCACGCTGATCGGCACCACTGATCGCGACTATGACGGCGATCCGGCCAAGGTGAAGGCGACACGGGAAGAGATCGAGTATCTCTGCGCTTCCGCCAGCGAATATCTCGCCAAGCCGGTCAAGCCCGAGGACGTCGTCTGGGATTATTCCGGCGTGCGTCCGCTCTATGACGACGGCGCGAGCGAGGCCAAGGCCGCAACCCGCGACTATGTGTTCGAGCTCGACACGCCCGGCGGCGCGCCGTTGCTGTCGATCTATGGTGGCAAGATCACAACCTATCGCCGCCTGTCCGAGGAGGCGCTGGAGCGGCTGGCGCCCTATCTGCGCGGCAGCAAGGCGCGCGAGGGCTGGACCGGCAAGGCGCCGCTGCCCGGCGGCGACATGGATGTCTCCGCGGTCGCGGCGCTGACGGCCGAACTGATCCGCAACCACCCCTTCCTCGCCCAGCCGCACGCCAGCCGGCTTGCGCATGCCTACGGCACGCGCGCGGCCAAGCTGCTGGGCAATGCGAAATCTGCTGATGATCTCGGCCGTTCGTTCGGCGCCACCTTGACGGAAAGCGAAGTCAGGTACCTGATGGCGAACGAATGGGCTCAGACCGCGGAAGACGTCGTCTGGCGGCGATCCAAGCTGGGCTTGCGGATGACGGCGAGTGAAATCGCCGCGCTCGACGAGTGGATGGCCGCCAACCGCGTCTCAGGTGAACGTCCTCTCCGTGAAGCGGGAGGACGGTCATGAGCGTCACACTGCAGAACGTCACGCGGACCGTGGATGGCCTTCCGACCATCCGCGATGTCTCGCTGACGCTGGAGCGCGGCACGCTCAGCGTGCTGCTCGGGCCGACCCTGTCAGGCAAGACCTCGATCATGCGGCTGCTCGCCGGCCTCGACAAGCCGACCACGGGCCGCGTGCTGGTCGACGGCAAGGACGTTACCGGCGCCGACGTGCGCCAGCGTTCGGTGGCGATGGTCTACCAGCAGTTCATCAACTACCCCTCGTTGACGGTGTACGAGAATATCGCTTCGCCCCTGCGGGTGCAGGGCAAGCCGCGCGCCGAGATCGAGAAGCGCGTCGCCGAGGCCGCACAGCTGCTGCGGCTCGAGCCCTATCTGAAGCGCACGCCGCTGCAGCTCTCCGGCGGCCAGCAGCAGCGCACCGCGATCGCGCGGGCGCTGGTCAAGGGCGCCGACCTTGTGCTGCTCGATGAGCCGCTCGCCAATCTCGACTACAAGCTGCGCGAAGAGCTGCGCGCCGAGCTGCCGCGCATCTTCGAGGCCTCGGGCGCGATCTTCGTCTATGCGACGACCGAACCATCGGAGGCACTGCTGCTCGGCGGCGACACCGTGTGCATGTGGGAAGGCCAGGCGCTGCAGGCCGGCGCGACGCCGAAGGTCTACCGCCATCCCGACACGCTGCGCGTCGCCCAGGTGTTCTCCGATCCGCCGCTCAACATCATCGCAATCGAGAAGAAGGGCGGGCAGGTGATCTATGCCGGCGGCGAGCAGGCGCCGGCGGCTGGCCTCTACGCCAATGTACCTGACGGTCGCTATCGGATCGGCTTCCGGGCGCACCAGCTCGAGGTCGGCAGCGCCGCCGCCGGTCGCCACAAATTCTCCGCCGCCGTGACGGTGACCGAGATCACCGGCTCGGAGAGCTTCGTGCATCTCCACGTCCACAGTTCGAACTGGGTCGCGGTGCTGCATGGCGTGCACGAATATGAACCCGGGCAGGTGATCGACGCCGCGCTCGACCCCGACAACATCTTCGTGTTCGACGCGGCCGACCGCCTCGTCGCGTCACCTGCGACAGCGTTTTCAAGCGAACTGCCTGGCGGTTCGCGTGAAGAAAACGCGTCAACAAACAAGACCAAGTGAGGGAGATGCCCGATGGCCCGCATTGACCTCGTCGACCTCGCGCACTCCTACGGCGGCAACGACGCGCCGCAGGAATCCTTTGCGCTGAAGCCGGTGACCATGACCTGGCGGCAGGGCGGCGCCTATGCGCTGCTCGGGCCCTCCGGCTGCGGCAAGACCACGCTGCTCAACCTGATCTCCGGCATCGTGACCCCGTCGCGCGGACAGATCCTGTTCGACGGCAAGGACATCACGCCGCTGTCGACGCAGAAGCGCAACATCGCACAGGTGTTCCAGTTCCCGGTGATCTACGACACCATGACGGTCGGCCAGAACCTGGCCTTCCCGCTGAAGAACCGCGGAGTGGCGAAGGCCGACGTCAATGCGCGCGTCAAGCAGATCGCCGACCTGCTCGACCTCAGCCCTTACCTCAAGCGCAAGGCGACGCGGCTGACCGCCGACGCCAAGCAGAAGATCTCGCTCGGCCGCGGCCTGGTGCGCTCCGACGTCGCCGCCGTGCTGTTCGACGAGCCGCTGACGGTGATCGATCCCGAGCTGAAATGGCAGCTCCGCTCCAAGCTGAAGGCGCTGCATCGCGAGCTCGATCTCACGATGATCTACGTCACCCACGACCAGACCGAGGCGCTGACCTTCGCCGACACCGTCGTCGTGATGCATGACGGCCGCGTGGTGCAGAGCGGCACGCCGGCCGAGCTGTTCGACAAGCCGGCGCACACCTTCGTCGGTTACTTCATCGGTTCGCCCGGCATGAACATCGTGCCGGCGGAGGTGAGCGGGCACGAGGCGCGGATCGACGGCCACATCATTGGCCTGCACCGCAATTACGGCGTCCTGCCGGCCGGCAAGAAGATCGAGGTCGGCGTGCGGCCCGAATTCGTCGATATCGGCGCACCAGCGTCGGGCCTGCTGTCGGCGACGATCGAGCGGATCGACGACCTCGGCCGTATCCGGTTCGCGCGCGTCCGCGTCGGCGACACCAAGTTCGCCGCGCGCGTGCCGCCGGGGTTCTCGGTTTCCGGCAGCACTGCCGGTTTGATCTTCGATCCGGCGCATATCCACGTCTATGCCGACAGCCATTTGGTCGAGGGGGTCGCCTGATGGACAAGACCGTCAACCAGAAAGCCTGGTTCCTGGTGCTGCCAGTGTTCCTGGTGGTCGCGTTCTCCGCGATCATCCCGCTGATGACCGTCGTGAACTATTCGATGCAGGACACGTTCGGCAACAACCAGTTCTTCTGGAACGGCGTCGGCTGGTTCAAGGAGCTGCTCGATCCGTCGACCGACCTCGGCGGCCGCTTCCTGGCCTCGCTCGGGCGCAATCTGTTCTTCTCGGCCGTTATTCTTGCGATCGAGGTGCCGCTCGGCATCTTGGTCGCGCTGTCGATGCCGCGCGAGGGCTGGAGCGT
Source organism: Bradyrhizobium sp. ISRA436 (assembly GCF_029910015.1). NCBI lineage: Bacteria > Pseudomonadati > Pseudomonadota > Alphaproteobacteria > Hyphomicrobiales > Nitrobacteraceae > Bradyrhizobium > Bradyrhizobium sp. ISRA436. The sequence continues at coordinate 6,377,872 of NZ_CP094519.1, read as the reverse complement.
CGCCGCCTGCCTCGTCATCCTGGCGCTGCCGCTTCTGATTCCGTGGAACGTGGTCGGCACGATCTGGCAGATCTTCGGCCGCCCCGATATCGGCCTGCTCGGCTATGTGCTGAACACCCTGGGGCTCAACTACAACTACGTCTCCAATGAGGTCGACGCCTGGGTCACGGTGATCGTGATGGATGTCTGGCACTGGACCAGCCTCGTTGCGCTCTTGTGCTATGCCGGCCTGAAGTCGATCCCCGACGCCTATTACCAGGCGGCGCAGATCGACGGCGCCTCGCGCTGGGCGGTGTTCAAGGCGATCCAGCTGCCGAAGATGCACCGCGTGCTTCTGATCGCCGTGCTGCTGCGCTTCATGGACAGCTTCATGATCTACACCGAGCCGTTCGTCGTCACCGGCGGCGGTCCGGGCAACTCCACGACCTTCATCTCGATCGAGCTCGTCAAGATCGCGCTCGGCCAGTTCGACCTCGGCAAGGCCGCGGCGCTGTCGCTGGTCTACAACCTGATCATCCTGATCGTGTGCTGGGTGTTTTACACCGTGATGACCAATGCCGGCGCCGAGCGCCCGGCCAAGGAAGGAGTGGCGTGATGCACTCGATCCCCGGCCGTCGCCTCATCATGGCGCTGTTCCTGGTCTTCCTGCTGTTGCCGATCTACTGGCTCGTCAACATGAGCTTCAAGACCAACAGCGAGATCGTCTCGACTATGACGCTGTGGCCGCATGCGCCGACCTTGCAGCACTACAGGCGCATCTTCACCGACGAAAGCTGGTATTCCGGCTACATCAACTCGCTGAAATACGTCATCATCAATACGATCATCTCGATCGCAGTGGCTCTGCCGGCGGCGTATGCGTTCTCGCGCTACCGCTTCCTCGGCGACAAGCATCTGTTCTTCTGGCTGCTGTCCAACCGCATGGCGCCGGCCGCGGTCTACGCGCTGCCGTTCTTCAACCTCTATTCGGCGATCGGCCTGTTCGATACGCCGTGGGCGGTGGCGCTCGCGCACTGCATCTTCAACGTTCCGCTGGCGGTGTGGATCCTCGAGGGCTTCGTCTCCGGCGTGCCGCGCGAGATCGACGAGACCGCGTTCCTCGACGGCTATTCGTTCCCGCGCTTCTTCATCAAGATCCTGGTGCCGCTGATCGCGAGCGGCATCGGCGTCGCTGCCTTCTTCTGCTTCATGTTCTCCTGGGTCGAACTGCTGCTCGCGCGCACGCTGACCTCGGTCGATGCAAAGCCGATTTCTGCCGTGATGACGCGCACGGTGTCGGCCGCCGGCATGGACTGGGGCCTGCTCGCGGCGGCCGGCGTGCTCACCATCATCCCGGGCGCGCTCGTGATCTGGTTCGTCCGCAACTACATCGCGCGCGGCTTCGCGCTCGGCCGGGTATGAGGATCATCGTGAGAACATTGGGATGCAGCATCGATGTCGGTCTTACCTCTCCCAAGGGGAGAGGTCGGATTTGGCGCGGAGCGGCAAATCCGGGTGAGGGGTCTTGTTCGTCCGGGACACCGTACTCCCTCACCCCAGCCCTCTCCCCATGGGAGAGCGAGCGCAACGCGTCGTGTGGAGGGAGGTGAGGCATGGACAGCATCGCATGGATGGCCTGGACCTGGCCCACCGCGATCTTCTTCGTGCTGCTTGCCTGCACGCTGGGGGTGATGACCTGGCTCGCTATTGCCTATCCCGAAGCCGAGCGCGTCGGGGTGCTGCGCATTCCAACGACGCGCGGCGATCGTTTGTTCATTTCATTGGTGCTCGCCGCGGTGATCCACCTGGTGTGGATCGGCTTCGTCGGCACCGACCCGATCACGACACTCCCGATCGGGGAGGGCGTGGATATTACGAGCCTGTGGCTCGCTACACTGATTTCGCTCATTTCAGCCGTGGTGATCTTTCGCACCGTCTGAAGAAGGCGAAAAAGAGCAGATCCGGGGTCTACCCGGGCCTGGGGTACTTAGTTTGTCGCTGCAACCGGAGGAATCAACATGCGACACGTGAGAAGGACCAAGGATAGTCTTCTGGCCATGACGAGCGCGCTCGCGCTGGTCGCGGCATCGGTGGCTATCGCCGCGCCGGCGCGCGCGGACGAGGCCGCCGCGAAGAAGTGGATCGACAGCGAATTCCAGCCGTCGACCCTCTCGAAGGAAGACCAGATGAAGGAGATGAAGTGGTTCATCAAGGCCGCTGAACCCTTCAAGGGGATGGAGATCCACGTCGTCTCTGAAACCCTGACCGTGCATCAATATGAATCCGAGAAGCTTGCAAAGGCTTTCGAGGAGATCACCGGCATCAAGGTCAAGCACGACATCATCCAGGAAGGTGACGTCGTCGAGAAGATCCAGACCCAGATGCAGTCCGGCAAGAACGTCTATGACGGCTGGATCAACGACTCCGACTTCATCGGCACCCACTTCCGCTACGGCCAGGCGGTCGACCTGACGGACTGGATGGCGAAGGACGGCAAGGACGTCACCGACCCGATGCTCGACGTTGACGACTTCATCGGCAAGTCGTTCACGACGGCGCCGAACGGTCATCTCTACCAGCTGCCGGACCAGCAGTTCGCGAACCTGTACTGGTTCCGCTACGACTGGTTCACCAACCCGGAATACAAGGCCAAGTTCAAGGCCAAGTATGGCTACGAGCTTGGCGTGCCCGTGAACTGGTCAGCCTATGAGGATATCGCCGACTTCTTCACCAACGACGTCAAGGAGATCAACGGCGTCAAGGTCTACGGCCATATGGACTATGGCAAGAAGGACCCGTCGCTCGGCTGGCGCTTCACCGACGCCTGGCTGTCGATGGCCGGCAACGGCGACAAGGGTCTCCCGAACGGCCTGCCGGTCGACGAATGGGGCATCCGCATGGAAGGCTGCCGTCCGGTCGGCTCGTCGGTCGAGCGCGGCGGTGACGTCAACGGCCCGGCGGCGGTCTATTCGATCGTCAAGTATCTCGACTGGATGAAGAAGTATGCTCCGCCGCAGGCGCAGGGCATGACCTTCTCCGAGTCGGGCCCGGTGCCCTCGCAGGGCAACATCGCGCAGCAGATCTTCTGGTACACCGCCTTCACCGCCGACATGGTGAAGCCGGGCCTGGCGGTGATGAACGCGGACGGTACGCCGAAGTGGCGTATGGCCCCGTCGCCGCACGGCGCGTACTGGAAGGACGGCATGAAGCTTGGCTACCAGGACGTCGGTTCGGCCACGCTTCTGAAGTCGACCCCGGTCGATCGCCGCAAGGCGGCCTGGCTCTATCTGCAGTTCATCGTCTCCAAGACGGTCAGCTTGAAGAAGAGCCATGTGGGTCTCACCTTCATTCGTGAATCCGACATCTGGGACAAGTCGTTCACCGAGCGTGCGCCGAAGCTCGGCGGCCTGATCGAGTTCTACCGCTCGCCCGCGCGCGTGCAGTGGACCCCGACCGGCAACAACGTGCCTGACTATCCGAAGCTCGCACAGCTCTGGTGGCAGAACATCGGCGATGCGTCGTCCGGTGCGAAGACGCCGCAGCAGGCGATGGACGCGCTCGCAGCCGCTCAGGACTCGGTGATGGAGCGTCTGGAGAAGTCGGGCGTGCAGGGCGCCTGCGGTCCGAAGCTCAACAAGAAGGAGTCCAGGGAGTACTGGTTCGCCAAGTCGGAGAAGGATGGCAACATCGCGCCGCAGCGCAAGCTCGCCAACGAGAAGCCGAAGGGCGAGACCGTCGACTACGACACGCTGATCAAGTCGTGGCCGGCTTCGCCGCCGAAGCGCGCCTCGGCGAACTAAGCCGCAACACCGGGGCCGGGCGCGTCCCGGCCACCACGCGACAACGAGGCCGGGAGCGATCCCGGCCTTTTGCTTTGCGCGCGAGATTGCCGTATCCGACGATGGTGAGGAATTTGCATTCGCGGGTCGTGCGCCGGCCCACAGCGGGATGAAGTTGGGTTGATCGACCTGTCGACACACACTCGTTCCACCTCTCCCGCTTGCGGGGGAGGTCGGATCGCATCGATAGATGCGATTCGGGTGGGGGTTCTCTCCCAACAAAGAACGTCGATTGCGGAGATACCCCCACCCCAGCCCTCCCGGAGCCGCAGTTCCTTCGCGGCCACTGTCCGGTCCAATGTCATCAGGCTCTAGGAGTTCGCCATGCGCATGACGTTCCGTTGCGATCCGAGGCTCGCCGATCATTTGGTGCGGCCGTTTCCGGCGCGCAGCGCGTTGCCCCACTGGCTGCGTGCGATGCCGGCGAAGGCACATTCCGAGATCCACGGCCGCGAGATCCGCACGGTCAAGCAATGCCCGCCCTTCGTCGATGCAATGGCCTATGGGATGATGATTCCGCTGCCCTGCGACGTCAGGGTCGAGCGCGGGGCATTCGCCTGGGACTGGGACATTCCGGAGCCCGCGACCGAGGGCCATCCGCGCGCGCCGCTCAGCTTCCATCCTGTGGCGCAGTTCGCCGGTGCGCCGTTCGCCAAAGGCCAGGCCGCGCTCAAGTTCAACAGCTTCTGGACCATCGAGGTCCAGCCGGGCTGGTCGCTGTTTGCGACCCATCCGGTCAATCGCGACGATTTGCCGTTCCGCCTGATCTCAGGGCTGGTCGATGCCGACCGGTTTCACGATGGCGGTATCAATTTCCCGGCGGTCTGGACGCAGCCGGATTTTGCCGGCGTGCTGCCGAAGGGCACGCCGGTCGCGCAATGCTTTGCGGTGCCGCGCGAGGCGCCGGAGCTGGTGTTCGAGCCGTTCGACGAGGCGCACCAGCAGGCCTACTCCAAGGTCGTCTCCGACGTGCTGGCCGCGCCCAATGTCTATCGCAAGCATTTCCGCGCCAGGCGCGGGCGCCTAACCACCTAACGCGCGATCAGTTTTGGTTGAATCGACACGCCGCGGTTCACCTCTCCCCGTCGGGGAGAGGTCGGATTGCGCTCGGCGATGCGGAGCATCGTCCGGTGCAATCCGGGTGAGGGCTTTGCGCTCTCGATACACCGTAACCCCTCACCCGATTTGCTGCGCAAATCACCTCTCCCAAAGGGAGAGGTGACTCCTGACACCGTTTCAGCTTAATCCACTTTCATCATGCTCCAGCGCCTCGCGCAGCGCGTCCTCGTCGAGCCACAGGCGGCCATGCGAGGCCGAGGTCAGCGCCATCGCGATCGATCCGAACAATTGCGGACGCAGGCCGTAGGCGCGCGCGAACGCGCCGATCGCTGCATCGGGGGCGCCGCCGTCCTGCAGCGCGATTCCCAGATTGAGCGCAGCCTCGGCGTAATCGGGCTTGAGCTCGAGCGCCTTGCTGTAGGCGCGCGCGGCTCCATCATGATCGCGCAGGTCCTGCCGCGCCACGCCGAGATCGAACCAGACCGAGGCCGGCGCGTCGTTCGCGGTGGCGCGCTCCAGCAGGTTCACGGCGGCGGTGAGGTCGCCATCCTCCCACGCCAACCGGCCGAGCCTTGCGGTTGCTTCCTGATGCTGCGGGATGACCGTGAGGATCGCCTCCCAGGCCTCGCGCGCTTGCGTTTTCCGGCCGGCCAGCTCGAGCGTGCGCGCCTTCTCGACAAAGACATCGCGCTGCGGCTTGAGCGCGATCGCGCGGTCGAGATGCGTCAGCGCCGCATCGAATTCGCCGCCGGCGCGCGCGATGCGGGCGGCGAGCAGCCGGGCCGCGACGTTGTCGGGGCGCCGCGCCAGGCTCGTCTCGATGTGCGTGCATGCCGGCGCGATCTCGCCTTTGGCGAACCGCACCGCGGCCAGCAGATGGTTCAACATGGGCTCGCCGGGGTCGCGCACGAGGCCGCGTTCGCAGAGCCCGATCGCTTCGTCATGCCGGCCGGCGTTGAAGGCAGCGGTCGCGCGGCGAACGATATCCTCGGCGTTATCCCTGCTCATCCCTTGCGCGATCGTGTCTAGGCTTGCTCGATACGGTCCATGCTACGCGGCATCGGGCATTGTGGCCAGCTCTCACCGCGCGGCGGCGTGGCTGGCTAAGGCTCTCCACCGGCCATCGACGCATAAAAAAATCCAGGACGCGGGTGCGCCCCGGATCGCATGATGTTTCGGACGCCCGGGATTATTCCGCGGCTTCGGTCGCTTTCAGCGTCGGATAGTCCGTGTAGCCCTTGGCGCCGCCGCCGTAGAAGGTGGCCTTGTCCCAATCGTTGAGGGGCGCGCCCTTCTTCAATCGCTCGACCAAATCGGGGTTGGAGATGAACGGCTTGCCGAAGGCGATCAGGTCGGCGGCGCCGGCATCGAGCCCCTTGTTCGCGAGCGCGAAGTCGTAGCCATTGTTGGCGATGTAGGCCTGCTTGAAGCGCGTGCGCAAGGACGCGTAGTCGAACGGCGCGATGTCGCGCGGGCCGCCGGTCGCGCCCTCGATGACGTGGATGTAGGCCAGCTTCAGCGCATTGAGGTGGTCGACGATGTAGTCGAACAGCGGCTGCGGGTTGGAGTCGGAGGCGTCGTTGGCCGGCGTCACCGGCGAGATGCGGATGCCGGTGCGGTCGGCGCCGGCTTCCGCCGCGACCGCCTTCGAGACCTCAAGCATCAGCTTCGCGCGGTTCTCGATCGATCCGCCGTAAGCATCGGTGCGCTTGTTGGTGCCGTTCCTGGCGAACTGGTCGAGCAGATAGCCGTTGGCGCCGTGGATCTCGACGCCGTCGAAGCCGGCGGCCAGCGCGTTTGCCGTGCCGCGCTTGAAGTCGTCGATGATCCCGGGAATTTCGGAGAGCTCCAGCGCGCGCGGCTCGGAGATGTCGGTGAAGGTGCCGTTCACAAAGGTCTTGCCCTTGGCGCGGATCGCCGACGGCGCAACAGGCTTGCCACCGCCGGGCTGTAGTGAGGTGTGCGAGATACGGCCGACATGCCAGAGCTGGATGAAGATGCGGCCGCCGCGCTCGTGCACGCGATCGGTGACCTTCTTCCAGCCTTCGACCTGCTCCTTCGAATAGATGCCGGGCGTGTCCTGGTAGCCCTGGCCCTGCTGCGAGACCTGGCTCGCCTCTGATATCAGGAGGCCGGCGGAGGCGCGCTGGGCGTAGTAGTCCACCGCGAGCGGGCTCGGCACCATGCCGGGCGGCACCGCGCGGTTGCGCGTCAGCGGCGCCATCACCAGGCGGTTCGGCAGCGTCAGCGGGCCAAGCTTGAAGGGCTCGAAGAGTTTGGTCGATTGGCTCATCGGGAAGTGTTCCAGGAAATGACGGATAGCGGACAGTTGTGCATTGCGGCGACAAGCGCAATGGGCGCGCCATTCGTATGCTGCAGGTTAGCCACGCACGATCCCGCCCATATGACCTGCGTCAAGGAACAGCGTGTGCGCGTTCACGTAGGAAGATTCGTTTGAAATCAGGAACAACGCGGTATAGGCGACCTCCCATCCGGTGCCCTGGCGGCCGAAAGGCACTGTCAATGCCCGGTCCGCCCGCCTTCGGCTGGCGTCGCGGCCCATCGGCGTGTCCATGAAGCCGGGCGCGATCACATTGCAGCGAATGCCCTTGTCCTCGCCCGCGCGCGCGATCGCCCGGCCCAGCGCGATCTGCGCGGCCTTGGAGGATTCATAGGCCGGGTTGCGGCCGCCGGCGCGCTGGCTCGCCATCGAGGAGATCAGGATGATCGCGCCGCCGGGCGCCATCACCTCCAGCGCCTTCTGCGCGAACAGCATGTGGCTGCGAACGTTGAGGCATAGTCGCGGTCCCACGCCTCTGCCGTCATGTTGGGCAGCGACAGGCCGCAGGAGATGCCGACATTCAGCGCCAGCCCGTCGAGCCCGCCGAGCCTCTCGGTGCAGCGCTCGACCGCAGGGGCGATCTGCGCAACGTCGGAGACGTCGACCACGTCGGTGAAGGCCTTGCCGCCTTCGCGTGTGATCTGCGCGACGGTGTCGTCGGCGGCTTCCTTGTTGATGTCGAGGCACGCGACAGACGCGCCCTCGCGCGCGAACAGCACGCTCATCGCGCGGCCGTTGCCAACAGGCGGTTCCTCATCGACGGTGTTGCGCTGTCCCGCGCCGACCACGATGATGCGGCGGCCGGCGAGGCGGCCGTGGTGCTTCGCCTGCCCGAGCGACTCTGCATGCAGCGAAGCGGAGGGATCGATGGATTTCGGCGCGTGGGTGGTGGTGGACATGGCGTGCTCCCTGACGTCTTGTTGTTGTAGGGAGCACTAGCACGGCGGCGCGCGCGAGGCGACGTGTCCGCCAAAGCCTTGACGAAGGCGGAAAATCCCGTGACGGGGAATTTAACTCTGCCGTCATTCCGGGGCGTCCGAAGGACGAACCCGGAATCTCGAGATTCCGGATTCGATGCTGCGCATCGCTCCGGAATGACGCAGAGGTCGCGTCAGCTCACGCCGAGGAAATCGCGCTTGCCGATCTCGACGCCGTTGTGGCGCAGGATCCCGTGCGCGGTCACGGCGTGGAAATAGAAGTTCGGGAACGAAAACGCGCTGAGGAATTGCTGGCCCTTCAGGGTCATGGTGCGGCCGGCGCCGACCGGGAAAGTGACATCCTTGGCGTCGGCACCCTCGAACTGCGCGGGGGTGAACGACTTCACGTAATCGATCGTCTTGGCCAGCCGCTGCTTCAATTCGGTAAACGTCGTCTCGGTGTCGGGCGTCGACGGCACCTCGCTATGCGTCAGCCGCGCGCAGCCTCTTGAGGCATGATCGCAGACGAGCTGCACCTGCTTGGCCAGCGGCAGCATGTCCGGATAGAGCCGCGATCCCAGCAGCACCTCGGGCTGGATCTTCCTGGCCTCGCAATGCGCCTCGGCCTTGGTGAGGAGGCCGGTGAGGCTGTTGAGGATTTGCAGGTAGGCGGGGACCACAGCGTCATAAAAGGACATAGGATGCTCTCTCGATGCGGAAATCGGATGTGCCGAACGGCGATGCTGCAAATGGGGCGGCAGGGGGAGGAATACAACTGCGGGAAGCTGTAACACTTGGTCAAATATTCTTCGCGAGGCTCCCCGTCATCCCAGCGACAATGGCGAAGCCATTGCGCGGGGTAGGTGCAGCGTACGTTACCCCGTGAGCGCCCGACGAGGTCTTACCGTATCCCCGGCAACGCGGCTTCCGTGGGCGGCGGCGTGCGCGTCCCGCGCATCCGCGCCAAGAGCTCGGCGGTCGGCCAGGAATCCGCCGGCAGGCCGTATTTGAGCTGCATCGCCTTCACCGCGCTGCGGCTCGCCTGTCCCAGCACGCCGTCGACCTTGCCGACATCGAAGCCGGCGCGCACCAGAAGCCCTTGCAGCTCCTTGATCTCGTGGAACGGCAGTTGCGCGACCGGCCCGTGGGGGCGCTGCATCGGCGGGCTGCCTGCGATGCGGCTGGCGAGATAGCCGGCGGTGGTCGAATAGATCAGCGAGTTATTCCACTCGGTGTAGGCGGCGAAATTCGCGTAGGCGAGAAACGCCGGCCCCATCCGGCCCATCGGCAGCAGCAGCGACGCCGGCATGTCGTCGTTCGGCAGCGGCTTGCCATCGCTCATGGTGACGCCGAGCGAAGCCCATTTCGCGCGCGGCAGCTTGATGGTCAGGTCGGCCTGGTCCCAAGGGAAACTTGCGAAGTTCGCCGCCTGCGGCACGCGCACCTCCTGCAGCCACGGCTCGCCGCGCCGCCACTTCAATCCGTTGGCGATGTAGTTCGCAGTCGAGCCGATCACGTCGGGCCCGCTGCTCAACAAGTTGCGACGGCCGTCACCGTCATAGTCGACCGCGTAGTTGAAGTAATGCGTCGGCAGGAATTGCGTCTGCCCGAGCTCGCCGGCCCAGGAGCCGATCATCTCGTCGGGCGTCAGATCGCCGCGATCGATGACCTTCAGCGCCGCGATGGTCTCGCCCTGGAACATCTCGGAGCGGCGGCAATCATAGGCGAGCGACACCAGCGATTTCAGCGTCGGCAGATTGCCCATTTGGGCGCCGAAATCGCTCTCCAGTCCCCAGAACGCGGCGATCACCGCGGGTGGCACGCCATACTCCTTCTCGGCGCGGGCGAAGGCTGCGGCATAGGTCCTGATGTACTGCTGGCCCTGCTGCATGCGATAGGTCGCGGCCATGCGGCCGGCGAACTGGGTGAATAGCTGGCCGAACACGCGCTGGCCGCGGTCGCGATTGACGATGCCCTGGTCGTAGACGAGGTAGGGCGAGGCCTCCGCGATGGTCTGCTGCGAAACGCCGGCCGCGACGGCCCTTTGCTTCAGCTCGGCGAGAAAGCGGTCGAAGCTCTGCCCGTTGTGGCATGACGCGGCCCGCGGCGAGGCCACAGCCGGCCGCGGCTTCGCAGGCAGGGGTTTTACGGGCGGCGGAAACGGCTGTTGCGCCGACGCGACGGATGAAAGGGCCAGCGCGGCCGTCATCGCAGCGATCGTCATCGGGACGCGGGGGGAGCATGCTGGCATCGATGTCACCGGGCTGGGGGAAGGCGAAAAGGCTCGTCCTGCATACACCAGCTCGACGCGGCGCAACAACGGGGTAGACTATTTGGGCGTCGGCGCGGCCATCCGCCGCCGCTATGATCGGCCGGTGATTCGCGGGCAGGGGTCGGCGGATCCATCACGCCCGGAGGGACCCATGTGGAGTTTTCTCGAGCGTCTCTTGGACTCGTCGACGCTTTCGCCTCATGGCATCTGCCTGCTGTGGGAGCCGGAGCTGATCTGGCTTCATGTCATTTCCGACGCGATCATTGCGGCGTCGTATTTCTCGATTCCGTTTGCGCTCGCGATCGTCGTTTACAAGCGCCGCGATTTCCAGTTCGGCTGGATGGCCTGGCCGTTCGCCACCTTCATCCTCGCCTGCGGACTGACGCACGTGTTCGCGATCTACACGCTGTGGGTCCCGGTCTACGGTCTCGAGGGCCTGATCAAGGCGCTCACCGCCATCGCCTCGATCTTCACCGCGGTGCTGCTGTGGCCGCTGATCCCGAAGGTGCTGGCGATCCCGACCGCAGCGCAGTTGCGCGAGGCGCATATCGCGCTCGCGGAGGAAGGACGGCAGCGCCAGCGCTCGGAGGTGCTGCTGCAGCGCTTCCGCGAGGCCGAGGCCAACGAGAACAAGATCCGCCAGGCGCAGAAGATGGAGGCGGTCGGCCAGCTCACTGGCGGCATCGCGCACGACTTCAACAACATCCTCACCGTGATCACCGGCACGATCGACATCCTCGCCGAGGCGGTGACGCACAACCGGCAGCTCGCCGAGATCACCGGCCTGATCCGCGACGCCGCCGAGCGCGGTGCGTCGCTGACGCGGCATCTGCTCGCGTTCGCGCGGCGGCAGCCGTTGCAGCCGACCGACGTCGATGTCAACGCGCTGATCGCTGACACGATCGAGCTGCTGCGGCCGACCATCGGCGATCGTGTCGACATCGATCTGCGCGCCGCGCCCGACCTTCCGCGCGCGCTGGTCGATTCCAACCAGCTCGTCACCGCGATCATCAATCTGGCGCTGAACTCACGCGACGCGATGCCCAAGGGCGGCACGCTCCTGATCGAGACCCGCGCCGCCGAGCTCAAGCCGGCCGACGTGCATGGCCATGACGGGCTCGCCGCCGGCGACTATGTCGCGATCGCGCTGACCGACACCGGCCACGGCATCGCGGAAGCCGATCTGCCGAAGGTCTTTGAGCCGTTCTTCACCACCAAGGATGTCGGCAAGGGCACCGGGCTCGGCTTGAGCATGGTCTACGGCTTCGTCAAGCAGTCCAACGGCCACATCAGCCTCGACAGCACGGTCGGCCGCGGCACGCGCGTCGTGCTCTATCTGCCGCGCGCCGCCGCAACGTCGCAGCCGGCCTTGGCCGACAAGCGGCAGCCGGATCTGCGCGGCGCGCAGGAGATCGTGCTCGTCGTCGACGACGACAAGCTGGTGCGCTCCTACGTGCTCACGCAGATCGAAAGCCTCGGTTACACGCCGCTGTCGGCCAACAATTGCCCCGAGGCGCTGGCCGTGCTGGACAGCGGCGCGCCGGTCGATCTGCTGTTCACCGACGTCATCATGCCCGGTGCGATGAACGGGCGCGACCTCGCGACCGAGGCGCAGAAGCGGCGGCCCGGTTTGCGAGTGTTGTTCACGTCGGGTTACACCGAGAATGCCCTCGACCAGGACGGCAGGCTCGACGAGGGCATCCTGTTCCTGGCAAAGCCCTACAGCCGCGCCGAGCTCGCACGGATGCTGCGCGTCGCGTTGCGCGAAACCGAGCCGAAGGCCGTACGTGAGACGGCTGCCGGCGTGGTGGACGGATAGCGGCCCGGCGGTCCCAGGACGGGACGGATGACCGATTGTTAAGCTTGCCCGCGTCGCCGGGACGCAGCGGTTCCCCTTGCGGCGCGAGCCGCCGAATCCCTACCTGAATGGCGTCAGTTGTGGCAGCATTCCCGCTGCCTTCAGGGGACCACGATGAACTATGTCCGCACCGCGCTCCTGCTTGCCGGCCTCACCGCTTTGTTCATGGGCGTCGGCTATCTGATCGGCGGCGGTGTCGGCGCTATCATCGCGCTTCTGGTCGCGGCTGCGACCAATCTGTTCACCTACTGGAATTCCGACCGCATGGTGCTGTCGATGTACGGCGCCCATCAGGTCGACCGGCAGTCCGCGCCGGAGCTCACCGATCTCGTCGCCGAGCTTGCCCGGCGCGCAAGCTTGCCGATGCCGCGCGTGTTCCTGATGGACGAGGCGCAGCCCAACGCGTTCGCGACCGGCCGCAACCCGGAGAACGCCGCGGTCGCGGTTACCACCGGCCTGATCCGCCAGCTCAGCCGCGAGGAGCTCGCCGGCGTGATTGCGCACGAGCTCGCGCATATCAAGCATCACGACACGCTGACGATGACGATCACCGCGACGATCGCCGGCGCGATCTCGATGCTGGCGCAGTTCGGCATGTTCTTCGGCAACCGCAACAGCAACAACGGCCCGGGCATCATCGGCTCGATCGCGATGATGATCCTGGCGCCGCTCGGCGCCATGCTGGTGCAGATGGCGATCAGCCGCACTCGTGAATACGCCGCAGACAATTATGGCGCGCGCATCGTCGGACAGCCGATGTGGCTGGCGTCCGCACTCACCAAGATCGAGAACGCCGCGCATCAGGTGCCGAACATGGAGGCCGAGCGCAATCCCGCGACCGCGCACATGTTCATCATCAACCCGCTGTCGGGCCACGGCGTCGACAATCTGTTTGCCACCCATCCCTCGACCGCGAACCGCATTGCGGCGCTGCAGCAGCTCGCCGCCGAGCTCGGCGCGCAGGTCGCGCCGCGCTCCGCGCCGGCGGGCTATCCGCCGCGCGGTCCGTGGGGCGGCTCGTCCACTCCTCGTGGTCCGTGGGGCTAGGTTCACCTCTCTCTTGGGAGAGGTCGATTTGCGCAGCAAATCGGGTGAGTGGTTACGGTCTATCGAGAGCGCAGGCCCTCAGCCGGATTGCACCGGACGATGCTTCGCATCGCCGAGCGCAATCCGACCTCTCCCCGGCGGGGAGAGGTGAACCGAAACCGCGGCGAGCCGCTTCAATCACAACTCATCCAGCCTTGGCGCGCGAGCGCCGGTTCGTTCTACGTGCTCGCTGCGTCCAGGCGTTCGATCTGATTTTTCGTCAGCTCGAGCCTGGTTGCCGCGACAAGCGTCGCGACGTGCTCGGGCTTGGTCGCACTGGCAATCGGCGCGGTGACGGACGGCTTGGCCATCAGCCAGGCGAGCGCGATCGCGGCAGGCTCGGCGCGGGTTTCAGCTGAGATCTCGTCGAGGCAGGCCAAGATGCGCTTGCCGCCCGGATTCATGTATTTTGGAATGCTGCGCGCACCACGCGGGCTCTTGGCAAAGTCGCTCTCCGAGCGATACTTGCCGGTCAGAAATCCCGCGGCGAGAGAGAAGAACGTGATCACGCCGACCTCGTTGTCCTCGCAGACACGTTGCAGCGCACCTTCGTAGCTCGACCGCTCCACCAGGCTGTATTCGGGCTGCATGGCTTCGTAGCGGGGCAGCCCGTTCGCCCTGGAAATCTCAAGCGCGCTCTTCAGCCGCTCCGCGGAGAAGTTCGATGCTCCGATCGCCCGGATCTTGCCGGCCTTGATCAGCTTGTCGTAGGCCGCGAGCGTCTCTTCCTGCGGGGTCGCCTCATCATCCTTGTGGGATTGGTACAGGTCGATGGTATCGGTCTGCAGCCGTCGCAGCGAGTCCTCGACGGCGCGCGCGATATAGTCCGGCTTCAGCCCGACATTGCCGTTGCCCATGTCCATGCCGACCTTGGTGGCGAGGATGACGCGATCGCGGTTGCCGCGCGCCTTCATCCATTTGCCGATGATCGTCTCGGACTCGCCGCCGCTATGGCCCGGCACCCAGCGCGAATAGACGTCTGCCGTATCCAGAAACGTCAGCCCGTGTTCGAGCACCGTGTCGAGCAATCGAAAGGATGAAGTCTCGTCCACCGTCCAGCCGAAGACATTGCAGCCGAAGCACAGGGGAGGAACGGTGAGGCCGGAGCGGCCGAGCGGGCGATGCTTCATGAGTTTCTTTCGCTTGTTCTTGATCGGAGGCCCAGGACACTGGGGCAGATCAGCCTTGTTGGCAAGGCGCGAAGTTCCGGACATCAGGCCGCTCATCGACCATGACTAAGGTCCGGACTCAATCAGGTCCACCAAATGATAGCGGCAGCAAGATTGACGGCCGAGAGGAAGTTTCTGGCGAGCTTGTCATAGCGGGTTGCAATGCGCCGCCAGTCCTTGAGCCTGCAAAACATGCGCTCGACGAGGTTGCGCCGCTTGTATGCGGCGCGGTCGAACGGATGGAAGCGTTTTCGGGTGGGATTGTTTGGGATGACCGGGGTTGTTCCCCGTTCGATGAGGAATTGCCGCAGTTCGTTCGCGTCATAGGCCGTGTCGGCCGCACAGCAACGCGGTGGTGGCAGAGAGCTGAGCAGGGGCAGCGCCGCGCGGATGTCACCACGCTGACCTGGCGTTACTTCGAGCGCGATGGCGCGTCCGAGACTGTCGCAGACGGCGTGGATCTTGGTGGTCCTGCCACCGCGGGAACGACCGATGGCCTGAGCCTCCGCCCCCCTTTTCCACCGGCCGCCGCACGGTGCGCCTTGGCGGTCGTGGAATCGATGGCCTGGAAGTCGTCATCGGGCGACAGGCCCCGAAGTGCTTCGAACAGATTGCGCCAGACCTCGCGCCGCGACCAGCGGTTCCAGCGATTGTAGACGGTCGTGTAAGGGCCGAACACTGCCGGGCAATCGCGCCAGCGGCAGCCGGACTTCAACACATGGATGATGCCACTGATCACGCGGCGATCATCGACTCGACGAGCGCCGGGCTGATTTTGCGGCAGCAAGGGCTCGATTGCTGCCCACTGCCGATCATTCAACCAAAACTCGCCCGCCATGATCCAAGCCCCGCAAATGCAGAGCTTGAATCATATCTCCACGTAAAATTATACATCTGATTGAGTACAAACCTTAGTCTCCCGATGCCTTGCGGACCTCTCCGGACATCAGGTTCAAGGCGGCCGCGTCTTCGGCGCTAAACTGACGCTCGATCAAACTTGCGGCCCACCCTTCCGGTATGGCGTCGAGCACTCGGTCTACGGCGTCTTCCCGCGACGTTGCCGCAAGCCAAATCTGCCGTTCGCCGTCATCAGTTGTAACGCGAACCAGATGGACCTCATGGGCGCGTTTGCGTTCCATGTCGCGACAAGCGGATCGCACCGAGGTTAGTTCCTAACATATGTTAGTGAGAGGACCGCAAGGCGACACCCGACTACGGTCAAAAGGCGGCCTTAAGCCAAAGGTGACCGTGAGGTCTGCTTTAGGGGTCAATTGCGGACATCCGGGTCGCGGCACGCGGACCGACAGATTGATCTATCTCAAGATTGCATCCGAAACGCGGGACAGTTTGCCTTCGAAAGGCGAGGCAGCTGTTCTGATTGCACCTCAGGCTGCCGCGGGAAGCCGATCACCTCGTCCCGTGGATGAACGCTTGCATCTCCTCCAGCGTAAGCTTGCCGTCTTTATTGGTGTCCATTGCCCTGAATATTCGTTCGTGAGCTGCCTGAAACTCCTGCAGCGAGATGGTCCCGTCGCCGTCGGCGTCCATCAAGGCAAATATCATGCGCATCATGAAGGGCGGCCCCATCATGCCGCGACCCATCATATGTCCCATCATGGCCTCACCCATCATGCCTCCATGCCCCATCATGCCCCCGCCGTCCTGACCCGTGGGATGCGATTGCATTTGTTGGTGATCCGATTGGTGCGGCATCTGATCCTGCGCCGAGACACCGGCAGTGCCGTAGGCCAGTATGAGAGCAGATGTCGTCAATCCCAAGATCTGCCTGTACATGGAAACCTCCTCGGAAGCGTCATCATCGTCCGATCATTCCGCCCCAATCATGTAATTTTATCACTCTCCGCCAACGCAGCAGATCACAATGTTTGCAATGGGTAAAAACGGGCAACATGGGGCGGCGCGCGTCAGAAGAGCAGGCGGTACGATCGCGGACGCACGTTTCACAAGATGCCGCGCGCAACTGCCTTGTCGCTGGGCTGGATCACTTGCAGCGAATGTCCGAGAGCGTCTGATTGCCGCACTGAGATCGAAGTCGAGGAAATGATTGCTATCGCATTTCCAGCTCGCTGATCGCCCGTGCCGAAATCTCTGCGGGGTCTTCGATACCGGTTTCCGCGACCTTGATGATCGTCTTCGCGATCATCTCCGTGAGCGGGTCGTCGCCGTCCCTGACGCAGAGCGTATGCAGCGCGCGCTCGTAAGCCGAGATGATGCGTGTGATTTCCTTCGGCTCCATGTTGCGGGTCTGCAAGTCCAGGTAACTAGACATCTCTTCTCACCCTCCCAACCCATGCAGGTGATCAAGGCATCATACTATATGTTAGGCGAACCTCCACGATAGCAGTAAGTCGCTGTGCGCGCGCCGAGCGCAAATGGCCCCGCAAGACAGCACACCCGTGGTTCGGCGCCGATATCGGCCGGGCGGGTGCCACATGGAATGGCCCCAGCCTTTCAGGTTAACTCCTCAAGGAGGCCCTGAAGCTGGGACCATCGGTCTTGCCCGGATCGAAGGTGGTGCAGACACGGACCCATCGTGCCCAACCCAAACGAGCACGCATTAGCCCATGTGAATCGAGGTGTTCTAATCAGCTTGCACGAGCGTCCTCCTCGGGACGACGCCTGTCGATTTCCGCGGGTTGGTCCATCCACCTGCGCATTCGCGCAGGCATTGGCGATACGTCGCGACGCGGGCAGTAACGAAGCCCATCACCAATTGTTTCCCGGATCGCCCGGCAATGCACGGCGTCCGGACCAGAACGGGGTGGTCGGGTTGGGCCATCCGGTATTTTTCGAGTTCCCGTTACGCGCACCCCTGCGCCGCTGTGCCTGCGCGCAATCCATTTGTTCGATCTGGTGGTGCGGCGCGAATATGCATCTGCGCCGACAACTGCTCTAGCTGCCTGACGTCAGCGCAAGCTCCAGCAATGCAATCCGTTGCAGCGCGTCGACTTCGCGTTCGCCGTCATGCGCGGTGCGCAGGATCGATTCCGCGATCAGGGTGATCTGCGAGGTGCTGACGGGATCGGGTAGCGTCGCGACCGAGGATTCCAGCGCCCGGGACATCAGCTCGATCACTTCAGGAGAAAATGCAGCATCGGGAAAATTCTTCATTGCTGAGGCCGTCGCGTTGACATGCAGCTGCCCCCGCCGCAACCCTAACTCTGAAGGCGACGCGCCGGTTCCGGCGCCGGAGGCGCGCAAAATCGTGTGATTTGCCGGAACTGATTTGCCCGACGAGGCAACTCGGTCAAAGACCTGTCAAGACCTCTCGCGCAAAGTATTTCGGTTTTTCAGAAGTGCAACTCAGTGTATGAATAGCCCGTCTCACCCGCTTGAGGGGCGCTTCGCGATCGTCACGAGTGTTGGGTTGGGATGCGGTGGACGCCTCGCGTGCAACTGACGAGTGCGCATGGGGCGGACGGCGAAATCGTGCAGACCTGACGCCCCAGTGGCAGGTGTCTCGCCGCAAGAGGCTGGCGTCTCTTGCGGACGACGGTGACAACAAAGCCCGGTCTCGCCGGGGAGAGCACGTATAAGCCGTAAAACCATCGCGCAGGGAAGGCCGGGATCGTTCCGGTTTCACCTGTGGTCCTACCTCCCGTGCTTTCCATTTGCACGGGACCCATGGGTGTGATCGGCACCTGGTCTTCCCTGCGCCCTCTGTTTGAACAGATGGCGGCATGTGATGCAAAGCTCGGACAGATCATGTCGCGGGAGCGCGAACGTATGACCCACAAGATGTGCCACAAACTCGATGTCGTCCTGGCGAAAGCCAGGACCCATTACCCCAAATGTCAGTTGTCGCGCGATGCTGGGGCCAAGATCGCGTTCATCACCAAATACGGTGCTTATGGGTTCTGGCTTTCGCCAGGACGACACTGGCGTGTGCAACGAGCGAAGCGCCCATGACTCGCTTCACTCCAGGTGGTTCACCTTCTTCACCCAGGCGCGCACGTCGGCGAGCACATCGGGCAGCACGGCCTTGACCTCCTGCACCGTCATGCCGGCCTTGATGCGGGGATCGTAGAGCAGGTTGAGCAGGTATTGGTCGTAGACGTCGAAATAACCCATCGAGACATTGTCGTTGAACATGGTCCACGGCACGGTCGCGGTGTCGTTGATCGGCCCGAGCGACTGCAGCAGCTCCTCATAGGCGCAATCGAGGAAGACGAAGTCGCCGTTGTCGACGGTGAGGATCACGTCGGAATGCTCGATCTCGTAGTTGTCGTTCTTGCGGAAGCCGGACAGGCATTGCGGGTCGAGCGAGCTGCGGATCTCCTTGGCGCGTTCGCGGCCGTAGAAGGTCGCGATAGTGCGGTAGAGGTCGTGGTCACGCACGAGCTTGACGCGCACATTGGCCGCGCTGGTGTCCTCGGTCATCTCGATGTCGAGATGCTGGACCTTGGCGCGGATGTCGGCGACGACTTTCGCGAGCTGGGTCTTGCGGTCGGCGCGGGTGCCGTCGGCGAACACGCGCACCGGGCTGTCGTATTTCCTGATGCGATCGACCCGGCCGGCGAGATGATATTCGGCGCCGAACGCGGTCTTCAGGAAGCCCTCGACGATCTCGGTGTCGCTGAACGCCTTCTTCTCGGCGCGCTGGCGCGACGTGACCGCCGGAATCTCGGCAGCGACGGCGGACGTGATCGCGGTGTCGACGGCAGCAATTGCCGCGGCGAGGAGGAGCAGGGTCGAGAGGCGGTGCCGCATTCCGAGGACGCTGCCGCAAGAGGCGCGGCAGCGCAAGGCAAGATCAGCCGTCATGCCGGATCGCTGTGTCAGCGCCGCCTGAGGCCGGCGCGATCAGTTCTTCACCACGACGGTGGTGCCGACCGAGACACGGTTGTAGAGGTCGACGACGTCATCATTGGTCATGCGGAAGCAGCCGGACGAGACCGCCTGGCCGATCGTCTCGGGCTCGTTCGAGCCGTGGATGCGGTACAGTGTCGAGCCGAGATATATCGCACGCGCCCCGAGCGGATTCTCGATGCCGCCGGCCATGTGGCGCGGCAGATCAGGACGGCGGCGCAGCATCTGCGAGGGTGGCGTCCACGACGGCCATTCCTTCTTCGCGCTGACGCGGTGGGTTCCGCTCCAGCGAAAGCCGTCACGGCCGACGCCGATGCCGTAGCGCAGCGCCTGGCCGCCCGGCAGCACCAGATAGAGCCGCCGCTCGGCGGTATCCACGACGATGGTGCCGGGCGCATAATTGGTCGGATAGTTGACAGTGGTGCGCGGGATCGGGCTCGCGCCGTGGCCGAAGAAGTTCGGTCCACTGTCCATGAAGTCGTGGGTGTCGAAGAATTCCGCCTGCGCCTGGTCGGCGCCTGCGAGTACCGTGAGCGCAGCAAAGATCAAGGCAATCGGGCGCATCGTCGTGATCCCCCAGGAAGCATCAAGTATGTGTCGAGACAGGACACAATCTCTGGTGTTTCGCAACCGACGATGCCGTGAGATCACGACTTTCGAACAACACGGTTTAAAAAGGCAACACACCGGACGCGATACCTGCATTGATCGGCTAAGCCTTTGACGAAACGGGTGAACAATGGTTGATCTGGACCCGACAAGAACATCTCTGACGGGAGTGAGACCATGAATGGTGCGGAAAGCCTGGTGCGGACATTGGTCGCAGGCGGCGTGAACGTCTGCTTTACCAACCCGGGCACGTCGGAGATGCATTTCGTCGCCGCGCTGGACAGGGTCCCGGGCATGCGCTGCGTGCTCGGCCTGTTCGAGGGCATCGTGACCGGCGCGGCCGACGGCTATTTTCGGATGAAGGGCACGCCGGCCTCGACGCTGCTGCATCTCGGGCCGGGCCTCGCCAACGGGCTCGCCAATCTGCACAACGCCAAGAAGGCCCATTCCGGCATCGTCAACATCGTCGGCCAACATGCGACCTATCACATCGGCTACAACGCGCCGCTGACGTCTGACATCGAGGGGCTGGCGCGGCCGATGTCGGCCTGGGTGCGCACCTCGCCGGATGCGAAGTCGGTCGCGTCAGACGGCGCGGCCGCGATCGCGGCCGCCAAGAGCGCGCCGCCGCAGATCGCAACGCTGATCCTGCCCGCCGACACCGCTTGGAACGAGGCCGACGGAATTGCCGAGGTGCCGACGGAGAAGCAGCGCCCGAGCTATTCGCCGCAGGCGGTCGACACTGCGGCGAGGATCCTGCACGGCGATGCGGCGCATACACTGCTGCTGATCACCGGCAGCGCGCTCTCCGAGCAGGGGCTGGTGCTGGCGGAGCGGATCGCCGGCAAGACCGGCTGCACCGTGATGGGCCAGACTTTCCACCCGCGCATGGCGCGCGGCCGTGGCCGGTTCTCGATCAACCGCATTCCCTACGTGATCGAGCAGGCGCTGCCGATCCTCAGAGACTTCCGGCACATCGTGCTGGTCGAGGCCAACGATCCCGTGGCGTTCTTCGCCTATCCGAACAAGCCGAGCCTGCTCAAGGCGGAAGGCTGCGATGTGCATCGCATGACCGCCTGGGGCGAGAACTCGGTCGCGGCGCTCGAGGCGCTCGCCAACGTGCTCCATGCCACGGCCCAGGATGTCAAGCCGCAGCAGCGGCAGGAGCTGGTCAAGCCGACCGGCGCGCTCAATTACACGACGATCGCGCAGGCGATCGCCTATGCCATCCCCGAGAACGCGATCATGGTCGACGAGTCCGTCACCACCGGCCGCGGCTTCTTTCCGCCGACGGCCGCCGCGGCGCCGCATGACTGGCTGCAGAACATGGGCGGCTCGATCGGCTTCTCGACGCCGGTCGCAACCGGTGCGGCGATCGCATGCCCCGACCGCAAGGTGATCTGCATGGTCGGCGACGGCAGCGCGATGTACACGATCCAGTCGCTCTGGACGCAGGCACGCGAAGGGCTCAACGTGGTCACCGTCGTGTTCGCCAACCGGATCTACCAGATCCTTCGCGGCGAGTTTGACGGCGTCGGCGCCGGCGAGCCAGGCCAGCGCGCGCAGGATATGCTGAAGATCGACCGACCGACGCTCGATTTCGTCGCGCTCGCGAAGGGCATGGGCGTACCGGGTCGCGCGGTGACCAATGCGGACGAGTTCAACAAGGCGTTAGCGGAAGCCGTCGCGGAGCCGGGCCCGCGACTGATCGAAGTGCAGATGTAGGGCACATATCCCAACCGGCCGCAGCGGCGGCCCTGTCAGTCGGAGGCCTCATGCAGACCCAGCTGAACAAGGTGATCGCCGCGCTGCAGGATTTCTACGCACAGGAACGCTTCCTGCTGGAGCGCGATCTCGGCGAGCGGACACTCACTCACCGGCTGGCGGTCTATGTCGAGCGGCAGTTCGCCGGCTGGCAGACCGATTGCAACTACGACCGGCTCGGCGAGCGCACGCTGCGGCTGCCGCGCGGCTCGACCGTCTCATCCGACGATCATCTCGGCAAATCGATCTATCCCGACATCGTCGTGCATCAGCGCGACATTCCCAACAATCTGCTGGCCATCGAGCTGCGCAAGGACAGCAATCACCAGCCGATCGAGCACGATCAGCACAAGCTGCAGGCGCTGACAGATCCGCATGTCTGGTTCGCCTACGAGATCGGCGTGCTGGTGATCGTCGGACGGAATGGGGTGACTTCGTCGGAGGTCTATGTCGGCGGTGCAATCGAGCCGGTGACGTCGATCTGGTTTGCCGAGCGGCTGCGCGTGAGTGAGCTCGCGGGAAAGCGCGACGATGACGTTCGGCGTTAAGCCTGGCGCTGAATCGTGGGCCGCGCTTGCCGTGATAGCCCGTTTGGATCATGCGCCGCTCGCATCATCGCGCCACAAGTGAGGCGCGGCAGGTGGAGCAATTACAGGGGCTGGTGGTCAATTTTCAGTACGATCATATGGCGATGCATATCACCGGCTTCGCTTCTCTTTCGCTCCCCCTTCCGCACCTGAATTCACCGGCAGTGACGGCTGGACTGATCGCGACGTCACTGGCCGAGACTGGGAAAGGCCGCCCGCGGGCGGCCTTTCCTGTGCGCGCCGGGCGCGATTGTTTCTCACTGTTGCTTGGTCGCTTCGCCGCCGGATTTGACGGATTGTCGCAGGTTCCGCGACATGGATCAGTTGTCCGTGAGTCGTGCGTGAACGGCGCGACCCGCGTCCGTCGGCGGGAACCGGGAACTTGGCTCCGCGTTATGCGGATGGGCAGGAGTCCCGAGGAGAGGCGCTATGCGCTGGCGATCAGTGACGGAAACGACCGACGCGATGCTCGACACCGCCCCCGACAATGCGTTCTACGCCGCCGGCTGGACCATCAGCGGCGTGGCGACGCTCGCCACCATCATCGCCGTCTGGATGTTCGGGATCTGAGGGCGGCGACAGCACCCGTTCGCTTAACGGGCGGCCAGCCGCGGCGAGGCTGTGCCGATCACTTCCTCCGCTATCAGGCGGCGCAAGCCGGCAGCGCGCATGGCGCGATCGAATTTCACTTCCGCAAGATAACGAGCGCTTCACGATAGAGCTGCGAGAAGCAGACCAGAAGCGCGCTCGACAGCAGGAAGGTCGAGATGCTGTCGTATTCGGCGGCCGTGGGCCACGCGAACTCGAAGCAGGGGGGGATGAACACCCACCACACGATTGGAACGGTGATGATGGTGGCAAAGGCCCCGGCGGGCGCGCCGCCCAGGAGGCCCGCGATCAGGATCGCCGGCACGAAGGTCGCGAAGTAGAGTTGCAGGCCGAAGGTCGCGAAGACCTCCTGCATCGCAGCGGCAAATGCCACGGCCAGCAGGGCGACGACGAACGTGGACAGTGACCAGGGGCGCAGTTTCAAGATGTAGTCGTTGCCCTTGCGCATCGATTTGCCCACGCCCCCGCGAGTTCCGCGGAAGGTAGCGGAGGAGGACATCAAATAAAAGCCCGTAGGATTCCGTGGATCGCAGAGTGCCGCCGGCACCGAGCGTTCTCCATGAAAGGGAACCGTAATCGTCAAGCCCCTGCCTCATTGTCGCGTTTACTGCGCTGCGGCAGGGTGGTTGTGAGACAACACAATGCTTGGACTTCTGATCATTCTTATCGCCATGGGCATCGGCTTCGGTTCGGGATATGGCCTGCGCGAGATGAAGTCTCGCCGTCGCCGCCGGGCGGCGCGCGGTGACGTTCCGGCCGTCCAACCGCAGCAGCACGCGCCGCCGGTTGCCGGCGCGAGACGAGAAGACCTCATCAATCTCGAAGGGCTCCTCGTCGCGGCCAACGCTTTCTCGGGCCGCCGCCGGGCATCACGTAGCGCGCCGCGTCGCCAGCCCGATGAATTCGACGGGGCCGTCCGCGACCTGCTTGGCGAACTCAACCGGCGTACGCCGGCGCCGTCTCCGCAGCCTGTGCGGCAGTGGCCGAAGGCCGGCAGGCCCGGCGGTCAGATCGGCGATGTGGGCGTGTCTCCGCCCACCTCGGTTATCGGTAGGGAGGATGGTGGACGCACAAGGGATCGAACCTTGGACCTCTCCCGTGTGAAGGGAACGCTCTCCCGCTGAGCTATGCGTCCGGGATGTGACGTGCGAAAGGCCGCTGTTCGGCGGCCGGTCGAAACGCGCTTCGTCAGAGGCTGCGATTTACGAAGTGCCGGGTAGGGGTGTCAAGCCAAGACCTTCGAGATCAGGCCCCTTGTTGGCGGGCACGGGAGGCGTGCGACTGCAGCGCCCGGATGCGCTCGGCCAGCGTACCGCCGCCCTCGGGCAGGCCGCTGCCGGGGGCAGCCCCGTTTGCGGTCCCATTGGCGGGTTTGGCGGCCGTCTTGGCCGGCACGGCCGGTTCGGCCGCCAGCATGGCCTCGATCGCCGAATTCGGCCCCTCGAGCTGGATGGCAAGCTTCGCCACTTCGGCGGCGATATCGTTGATGCGCTCGCGCAGCAGCGCGTTCTCCATGCGCTCGGTTGCCCAGGAATTTTCGGCCTGGTGCTGGATCGCGTTGATGTCGCGCTGCAGCCTGGCGCGCTCATCGCGCGCGATGCCCAGCTGCTCCTCGGCCGCGGCCTTCTCCTGGCGCAGCCTCTCGAGGAGCGACGACTTGCCGCCGCTCGTCGCGGCAATCTCCTCGCGCAGCTCCTGCACGGTGCGCTCGGCGGCGGCGTTGGCCTGCTTGAGCTGGCCGTTCTCGTATTCGCGCTCGGCGAGCAGCTTGCCCTGGGTGGCGAGCCGCGTCTCGAGGTCGTTGATGCGGTTGCCGAGCGTTTCGGCTTCCTTGACCTGGACGGCGAGCTGCCGGTCAAGCTCGGTGACGCGCTGGCTCAGATTCTCGACCCGGCCGCGCGCTTCCGCCAGGTCGCGCGTGGCGATCTCCGACTGGCTGCGCTCCTGGGCGAGGCGGGCCTGGGTTGCTGCGAACTCCTTCTCGGAGTCGCTGATGCGGTCCCTCAGCTCCTCGACCTGGGTCCGCGCCGTGACCAACTCGACCTGACGGCTGTCCGCCGTCATGGAGCGGTCGCTGAGCGCGGCTTTGATCTTGCCAAGCTCGGTCTGCTTGTCGGTCAGCGCCTGCTCGGCCGTCCGCAACTGCTCGGTCTTGGCGGTGAATTCCTGCTCGCTGGCGTGAAGCTGCTCCTTCATCGCCTTCTCGCGCGCCTCCAGCGCGAAGATCGCGGCGTTCTTCTCGCCAAGCTCGATTTTCATGCGGTTGATGGCATCGGTCTTCTTGCCGAGTTCGGCGAGCTGGCTCGTGGTCTTGCTCTTGAGCTGGTCGACGCTCATCTCGAGCCGGCGCGCCGACATCGCGAATTCGGCGCGAAGCTGGTCCTTGTCGGCTTGGATCTCGGCCATCGAGAGCGGGGTGGCGGCTTCCATGCGGCGCGTCGTCAGCCGGACCGCGCGATTATGCACCAGCGGCACGATCATCAGGCAGCACAGCATCGAGATCAGGAAACCGATCGCGCCGTACATGATCGGTTCGATCATGAAGGGTCACTCCACAACAAAGAATTCGTTAATCACAATGCCATGGTGGGCCGGCCAAAGGCCAGCCCATTGCGGCGTTAACGTGAATCGCTGATTCGCGGCCTGGGTCGGCCGGACCACCCGTGCAGACGGCGACTAGAACGGGTTCCAGGTCGCGCGCGGGGTGTATTTGAGATAGCCGACATTGGCGCCGAGCCGCAAGCCGATGCCCGAGCGGATCGGCACCAGCACGATGTTGTTGGCGGTCAATGCGGTCATGCCGAAGCCGCCTATAATGTAGGCCGAGCCGTCGATGCCGACGAAGCGCTGATAGATCGCGCTGGTGGATGGCAGATTATAGACCAGCGTCATGGTGCGCGCGCCGTCGCCGCCCCAGTCGAAGCCGACCGACGGGCCCTGCCAGTACACCCTGAGGTCGCCGGCATTCTTGGTGTAGAGCGTACCTTCGCCGTAGCGCAGCCCCGCCACGAAGGCGCCTGAGCCTTCCTCGCCGAGCACATAGCCGTTGGGCAGCCCCCATTGGCTGACCGCGCGCTCGATGATCGAGGCGAGTCCGCGAGAAACATTGCCGAAGAATTTGTGCCCTGCGTTGACCAGTTCCTCTGGCCCGTAAGTATACGGGGTCGGTTCGCGCTGCGGCGGCGGATATTGCGGTGGCGGGGGCTGCTGTGCGGACGCTTGTCCGGTCCAGCACATCAGCGCGGCGAACGCGACCGCGGCAAGGCGTGATGCGAAAGTCATTAAGAACCCCTGCTATCGAAATCCGGGCGTCGGCCTTAACCCTATGCCAACAGGCACGGCTCTAGGTTGCGCCCAGTGTCCCCTCGACTCGGATGTTATCGGTATCAACTATGACGGCACAACGGCAGGAAAGATATGGTTGGTGCCGTGGAGTGGCGATTTTCGGCCTGTTGGCGGGCATTTTGGCGGCCACTTGGCCCGGCTTGTCCGCCCAAGCCTCGACCACCGAGCGGGTGGTGACGAACCGCTATTCCGGCCTCGCGATCGAAGGATTCGATCCCGTCGCCTATTTCACCGACGCCGCCGCGTCCCTGGGCCGGCCCGAATTCGAGGCTGCCGAAGGTGGTGCGGTCTGGCGCTTTCGTAACGAAGGCAACCGCGCCTCCTTCGTGGCGCATCCCGAAATCTACGGCCCGCAGTTCGGCGGTTATGATCCGACCGACCTGGTGCGCGGGGTAACCTGCGCGGGCAATCCGCGGTTCTGGGTGGTGGCCGGGAACAGGCTGTATCTCTTCAATCGAGAAAAGAGCCGCGACGCCTTTGCCGCCGATCCGGCGCGCTTCCTGAAGGAGGCCAAAGCGCGCTGGCCGGAGCTGGAAGCGACTCTCGCGCAATAAATCAGACCACCGCGGCCGGGTCGCCCCAGGCGATGAATTCCGGCACCAGGAAGTCCTTGCGGCCCAGTCCGAAATGCAGCGGTCGTCCGTGCGAATCGGTCACCTTGCCGCCGGCCGCGACGACGACCGCAGCCCCGGCTGCGACATCCCATTCCGACGTCGGCGAGAGGCGAGGATAGATATCAACCTCTCCTTCGGCGACACGGCCGAATTTGACTGCAGAGCCGAGCACGGCGCGCACGGCGCCGCCGCGCGCGTCGATGAAGGCTTCGGTGCGCGCATCGCCATGCGACCGGCTGACCGCGACGGTCCATGGCGCGCCGAGGGGCGGACAGTGACGGGTCTTGATCGGCACCGCGTGCGAAACCTTGCCGTCGCGCAGCGTCAGCCGTTCCGCACCCTTGCCGACGATGCCGCGCCAGATCAATCCCAGTGCAGGTGCGCCGACGATGCCAAGTAGCGGGGCGCCGTGCGTGACCAGCGCCACATTGACCGTGAACTCGTTGCGGCCGGCGACGAACTCCTTGGTGCCGTCGAGCGGATCGATCAGGAAAAAGCTGTCCTTGTAGGGCGGGCTCGCCAGATGAACGCGCTCTTCCGACAGCAGCGATACCCGCGGCGCCAGCCGCCCCAGACCCTCGACGATGATCTGGTCGGCGGCAAGATCCGCCTCCGTCACCGGCGAACCGTCACCCTTGCCGGCAACCGTCATCGTGGAACGATTGACCGCGAGAATCGCCTCGCCGGCCTGGATCACCAGCTCGGTCAGCGATTCCAGCAGTGCGGCGGCGGTCTCGCAGCCAATGGCGGGGGGCTGTGCCTCATTCATCAGCGGATCTCATATCCTGTTCGTCTCCCCCTTATCAGTCCCGCCGCCCGCTGGCAGCATGCGTCTTCGCAGTGTATCAAGCCAACAGGCATGCGTGATTCGCACTCCTCCCGCGGCGTGCGGCTTTCCAGGAACAATCTATGTCTGGCACTTCGTCTCCCGGTCCCGCTCCCGATGCACTCGAACTCGCCGCGCTGCTGTGCTCGCGGGTCTGTCACGATCTCATCAGTCCGGTTGGTGCAATCGTCAATGGGCTTGAGGTGCTCGACGACAATCCCAAGCCCGAGGATCGCGACTTCGCACTCGATCTGATCCGCAAGAGTGCCAAGACCGCCTCGGCGCGGTTGCAGTTCTGCCGGCTGGCGTTCGGCGCAGCCGGTTCCTCCGGCGCGCAGATCGACCTCGGTGATGCCCAGAACATGGCGAAGGGGCATATCGAGGACGGCAAGATCACGCTGAACTGGAACTTGCCGCGGCTGCTGCTACCCAAGAACCGGGTCAAGCTGCTGTTGAACATGCTCGTGATCGCGCAGCAGACGATTCCGCGCGGTGGCACGCTCACCGTCGATCCGGTCGGCGAGGGCGAGGCCATCAGCTTCCGCATCACGTCCGCCGGTCTCAATGCCCGCGTGCCGCAGAACATCGTCGACCTCCTCAACGGAACGGCGGCGAACACGGTCGATGCGCATGCCGTGCAGCCGCATTACACGCGGCTCCTTGCGGAAGCCTGCCGGCTCAAGGTGACGCTCACGCTCGACGGCGACAAGGTGATTGTCGCCGCGTCCTGAACGCGGCCACGGCCACACTGTTAATCAACGGTTACCACCGGCCGCGCGATTTGATCGCGCCGCCTTATGTCTTTGTTGATCCCGTTCTTTTGCAATTACTCAACCAAACTTAAACGCTTTGCAGGGAAGCTGGCCCGGTTCCGTAAGGCGCGGCGTTGTCGCGCGCCGCTGCGTTTTTAAAGGCTGGTTTTCATGGACGATCTGTTGCGCGAGTTCCTGACGGAGAGCAGCGAGAGCCTGGACACGGTCGACAACCAGCTGGTGCAGTTCGAGCAGGATCCGAACAACGCCAAGATCCTGGATAACATCTTCCGCCTGGTGCACACGATCAAGGGGACCTGCGGCTTCCTCGGGCTGCCGCGGCTGGAAGCGCTGGCGCATGCCGGCGAGACCCTGATGGGCAAGTTCCGCGACGGCATGCCGGTGACCGCCGAGGCGGTGACGCTGATCCTGTCCTCGATCGACCGCATCAAGGAGATCCTGGCCGGGCTCGAGGCCACCGAGGCCGAGCCCGCCGGCACCGACCGCGACCTGATCGAGCAGCTGGAAGCCATGGTCGCGCGCGGCATGGCGGCGATGGCCGATGCGGCGGCGGTGCCGGTGGTCGAGGCGCCGCCGATGCAGCCGGCGGTGACCGCGGGCACGCTGGTGGCGCAGACGCTGGAGCGGCCGCTGCGTCCGGGCGAGGTCTCGCTCGACGAGCTCGAGCGCGCCTTCCGCGAGACCGCAACCGAGGTGCCGGCGCCCGTCGCCAGGCCCGCCGCTACAGCGCCTGCCGTTGCAGCCGCCGAGGCGGCGAAGAAGCCGGCGCGCAGGACCGCGGCCGCCGACGCCGAGGTCGAGGGCGGCGACAAGATCGCCCACCAGTCGATCCGGGTCAATGTCGACACCCTCGAGCACCTGATGACCATGGTCTCCGAGCTGGTGTTGACCCGCAACCAGCTCTTGGAGATCTCGCGCCGCAACGAGGACACCGAGTTCAAGGTGCCGCTGCAGCGGCTCTCCAACGTCACCGCCGAGCTGCAGGAGGGCGTCATGAAGACGCGGATGCAGCCGATCGGCAACGCCTGGCAGAAGCTGCCGCGCATCGTCCGCGACCTCTCCGGCGAACTCGGCAAGCAGATCGAACTGGAGATGCACGGCGCCGACACCGAGCTCGACCGCCAGGTGCTCGACCTGATCAAGGACCCGTTGACGCACATGGTGCGCAACTCCGCCGACCATGGTCTGGAGACCCCGGCCGAGCGGCTCGCGGCCGGCAAGGGTGAGCAGGGCACGATTCGGCTGAGTGCCTATCACGAGGGCGGCCACATCATCATCTGCATCGCCGACAATGGGCGCGGCCTCAACACCGAGCGGATCAAGGCGAAAGCGCTCTCGAACGGCCTCGTCACCGAGGCCGAGCTGGAGAAGATGACGGAAGCGCAGATCCACAAGTTCATCTTCGCGCCGGGCTTCTCCACCGCCGCCCAGGTCACCTCGGTGTCCGGCCGCGGCGTCGGCATGGACGTGGTGCGCACCAATATCGACCAGATCGGCGGCACCATCGACATCAAGAGCGTGGCCGGCGAGGGCGCCTCCGTCACCATCAAGATCCCGCTGACCCTGGCGATCGTCTCCGCCTTGATCGTGGAGGCCGGCGGCGACCGCTTCGCGATCCCGCAGCTCTCGGTGGTCGAGCTGGTGCGGGCCCGCGCCAACTCCGAGCACCGCATCGAGCGCATCAAGGACACCGCGGTCTTGCGGCTGCGCAACAAGCTGTTGCCGCTGATCCATCTGAAGAAGCTGCTCAACATCGACGACGGCGCGACCACCGAGGCCGAGCACGGCTTCATCGTGGTGACCCAGGTCGGCAGCCAGACCTTCGGCATCGTGGTCGACGGCGTGTTCCACACCGAGGAGATCGTGGTCAAGCCGATGTCGACCAAGCTGCGCCACATCGACATGTTCTCCGGCAACACCATCCTGGGCGATGGCGCGGTGATCATGATCATCGACCCCAACGGCATTGCCAAGGCGCTCGGTGCCTCCGGCTCGGCGGCCCATGCCGTGGCCGACGACAGTGCCGCTTCGCATGCCTTAAGCGGCGAGCAGCTGACCTCGCTCTTGGTGTTCCGCGCCGGCACCAGCCAGCCCAAGGCGGTGCCGCTCGGCCTCGTCACCCGGCTCGAGGAGATCGCCACCGACAAGATCGAGCTCAGTAACGGCCGCCACATGGTGCAGTACCGCGAGCAGCTGATGCCGCTGGTGCAGATGGAAGGCGTCCAGGTGCAGACGCAAGGCGCGCAGCCGATCCTGGTGTTCGCCGACGACGGCCGCTCGATGGGGCTCGTGGTCGACGAGATCATCGACATCGTCGAGGAGCGGCTCAACATCGAGGTCGCGGGCGCGCAGGACGGCATTTTGGGCTCGGCGGTGATCAAGGGCCAGGCCACCGAGGTGATCGACGTCGGCCACTTCCTGCCGATGGCGTTTGCCGACTGGTTCTCGCGCAAGGAGATGCGGCCGTCGGCCAGCGCGCAGTCGGTGCTGCTGGTCGACGACTCCGCGTTCTTCCGCAACATGCTGGCGCCGGTCCTGAAGGCCGCCGGCTACAAGGTGCGGACCGCGGGAGGCGCGCAGGAGGGGCTCGCCGCGCTGCGTTCGGGGCAGGCCTTCGACGTCGTGCTGACCGACATCGAGATGCCCGAGATGAACGGCTTCGAGTTCGCGGAAGTGATCCGCTCTGACCACAATCTGACCGGGCTGCCGATCATCGCGCTGTCGGCGATGGTGTCGCCGGCGGCGATCGAGCGCGGCCGGCAGGCCGGCTTCCACGATTACGTCGCCAAGTTCGACCGTCCCGGGCTGATCGCGGCGCTGAAGGAGCAGACCGCCGAGATCCGGAAAGCGGCCTGACGGGACCCAGGGAAACAGGAGCGATGACCAGCAAGAGCGAAGCGAGCGACGGCATCATGGCTGAATACGTCACCGCCGTGATCGGCGGGCAGCTGTTCGGGCTGCCGATCTCGCGGGTGCAGGACGTGTTCATGCCGGAGCGGCTGACCCGGGTGCCGCTGGCCTCCAGCGAGATCGCCGGCGTGCTCAACCTGCGCGGCCGCATCGTCACCGTGGTCGACATGCGCGCCCGGCTCGGCCTGCCCCGGGCCGGCGACGGCAGGGCGATGATGGCGGTCGGCGTCGACCTGCGCGGCGAATCCTACGGGCTGCTGATCGACCAGATCGGCGAGGTCCTGCGGCTGCCCGAGGCGGGCCGCGAGGACAATCCCGTCAACCTCGATCCCCGCATGGCCAGGCTCGCCGGCGGCGTCCACCGCCTCGACGGCCAGCTCATGGTCGTCCTCGATGTCGATCGCGTGCTCGAATTGATGCCCGACGCCAAGGCCGCCTGAGAAAGGCCGCGTGCCCAGGGCCGACGGAACTGAAGAACGAAACATCCCGCGGGGATGAGGAAGCAGAGGTCGCAGATGAGAACGTGTCTTGTTGTCGATGACTCAAGCGTCATTCGCAAGGTCGCCCGCCGCATCCTCGAAGGTCTCGATTTCCAGATTGTCGAGGCCGAGGACGGCGAGAAGGCGCTCGAGATTTGCAAACGCGGAATGCCGGACGCGGTGCTGCTCGACTGGAACATGCCCGTGATGGACGGCTATGAGTTCCTCGGCAATCTGCGTCGCATGTCCGGCGGCGATCAACCCAAGGTCGTGTTCTGCACCACCGAGAACGACGTCGCGCATATTGCGCGCGCGCTGCATGCCGGCGCCAACGAGTACATCATGAAGCCGTTCGACAAGGACATCGTCACCGCGAAGTTCCAGGAAGTCGGACTGATCTAAAGTTTGCGTTCAATCCGGCGGCGGAAGCCATCGGCTCTACCGTTGTCATGCGTGCCGTTGCGTCGCTGGTGAGCTCATGAGTGTTGCGTTGACAGGTGCTGCGACCCCGCCATCGCCCCGTACCGAGAAGGTGCGGGTGATGGTGGTCGACGACTCCGTCGTGATCCGCGGGATGATCTCGCGCTGGATCGGCGCCGAGCCTGACATGGAAGTCGTGGCGTCGCTGCGCACCGGCCTCGACGCCGTCAATCAGCTTGAGCGAATCAATCCCGACGTTGCCGTGCTCGACATCGAAATGCCCGATCTCGACGGCATCTCGGCGCTGCCGCAATTGCTGGCGAAGAAGCGCGACCTCGTCGTCATCATGGCGTCCACGCTGACCCGCCGCAACGCGGAGATCAGCCTGAAAGCGCTGTCGCTCGGCGCCTCCGACTACATTCCGAAGCCGGAAAGCACGCGCGAAGCAACCGCAGCTGAAACCTTCCGCCACGACCTGATCCTGAAGATCCGTCATCTCGGCGCCAAGGCGCGCCGCAGCGCGGCTCATACTGCGGCGAGCCCGTTGCCGGCGCCAGGGCACGACAGGCTGCGTGCGGCGGCTGCGGGCACCGTACCTGCGCCTGCGGCTGCGCCGCTGCAATTCGCCCGCCGTCCGTTCGGCCTGCTGCCGCCGAAGGTGCTGCTGATCGGCTCGTCGACCGGCGGCCCGCAGGCGCTGATGACGCTGGTCGCCGAGATCGGAGTGGTGATCGACCGCTTCCCGGTGCTGATCACGCAGCATATGCCGCCGACCTTCACCACCATTCTCGCCGAGCACCTGGCACGAACCAGCAAGCGGCCGGCGCATGAGGCCGTTGACGGCGAGGTCGTCAAGGCGGGCCAGATCTACCTCGCGCCGGGCGGCCGCCACATGCGCGTCGCCCGCCAGGGCATCAATGCGGTGATCGCGCTCGACGACGGGCCGCCGGTCAATTTCTGCAAGCCCGCGGTCGATCCGATGTTCACCTCCGCGATCGAGGTCTGGCAGGGCAGCATCATGTCGGTGATCCTGACCGGCATGGGCTCCGACGGCATGCGCGGCGGCAAGGAGATCGTCGCGGCCGGCGGCAGCGTGATCGCCCAGGACGAGGCGACCAGCGTGGTGTGGGGCATGCCGGGCGCGGCGGCCAATGCCGGCATCTGCGCCGCCGTGCTGCCGCTCAATCAGATCGCGCCGAAACTTGTTCGTGTGTTTTCGGGAGACCGTTCGTGACGCCGCTGGATTATGAGTATCTGCGCAAGCTCTTGAAGGAGCGTTCCGGGCTCGACCTTTCGGCCGACAAGCAATATCTGGTCGAGAGCCGCCTGATGCCGCTGGCGCGCCGGTGGAATCTCGCTGGGATCACCGAGCTTGTGCAGAGGATGAAGGGCAGCGCCGAGGCGCTGACCTCAGAGGTGGTCGAAGCGATGACCACCAACGAGACCTTCTTCTTCCGCGACAAGATCCCGTTCGACAATCTGAAGGAAGTGGTGCTGCCTGCGCTCGCCCAGGCGCGCGCCGCGCGCCGCTCGCTTCGCATCTGGTGCGCGGCCTCGTCGACCGGGCAGGAGCCCTATTCGATCGCGATGTGCCTGAAGGAGGCAAGCGCGCTGTTCGCCGGTTGGCGCATCGACATCGTCGCCACCGATTTGTCGCAGGCGGTGCTGGAAAAAGCCAAGGCCGGCCTGTTCAGCCAGTTCGAGGTGCAGCGCGGCCTGCCGATCCATCTCTTGGTGAAGTACTTCACTCAGCACGGCGAACTCTGGCAGCTCAATGCCGACATCCGCGGCATGGTGCAGCACCGCCAGCTCAATCTGCTGCAGGACGTCTCCCATCTCGGCACCTTCGACGTGATCTTCTGCCGCAACGTGCTGATCTATTTCGACCAGGACACCAAGGCGTCGATCTTCGCCAAGCTGTCACGGATGCTCGAGCCTGACGGTGTGCTGGCGCTGGGCGCCGCCGAATCGGTAGTCGGCATCACCAATCTCTTCAGGCCGTATCCAGAGAGGCGTGGGCTCTATCAGCCGAACACCGCATCAGTCGCGCGTGCCGGCGCAGCGCATGTGCTGAAGGCGGTGGCGTCCGCCGCGCGCTAGCAGGTCTTCTGAATTCGGAAGATCGCATTGCTGCCTCCCCGTCATCCCCGCGCAACGGCGACGCCGTTGCGCGGGGATGACGGGGATAGAGCGGCGCTTGCTTCAGAATCCTCATCTACAAAATCGCGTGCGGCAGGAAGCGCGAGGTGTTGCCGGTGATCGGGTTCTCGTCCTCGCGGATCGAAAGCCCGCACGGCGTGTGATCGACCAGCCAGCTGCCGAGCACCGGATACTGCCCGGAGAAATCCGGCAGCGGCGCAAGCGCCTGGCGGATGTAGCCCTCGGCGCCGTAGGGGCCTTCCTGCGCAACCAGCGTCGTGCCCGCGCTGATCAGGGCGACATTGGCGCCCTCGCGCGAATACATCGGCTTGCGCACGAAGGAGCTGCCGAGCTGAGCTGCCTGCGGGTCGTCCTCGAAATAGGCCGGCAGCAGATTGGGGTGGTTTGGAAACATCTCCCACAGCAGCGGCAGGATGCCCTTGTTCGACAGGATCGCCTTCCATGGCGGCTCGATCCAGCGTGTCGGCGCGGTGGCGAGATTCTTGCCGAACGTGTCGTGGAACATCCACTCCCAGGGATAGAGCTTGAACGCGAGCTCGATCGGACGGTCGTCGAGGTCGACGAATTGGCCGTCGTCGCGCAGCCCGATCGCCTCGATGTCGAGCAGTGTGGTGGTCAGCCCGGCCTGCGCCGCGGCGTCCTCGAGATAGGCGAGCGTGCCCGCGTCTTCGGCGTTTCCGGTCATGCCGGCGAGATGCAGCGGACGCCCGCCGCCGAGCTTCTTCCAGGCCTCGATCAGCCGTTCATGGATCGAATTGAACTGGTCGGCGCGCTTCGGGATGATGTTGCGCTCGATCGCCTGCTCCAGCCAGGTCCATTGAAACACCGCGGCCTCGAAGATCGAGGTCGGGGTGTCGGCATTGTATTCGAGCAGCTTGGCCGGGCCGTTGCCGTCATATTTGAGGTCGAGCCGGCCGTAGAGGCTGGCGTCGTCGCGGTGCCAGCTCTCGGAGATCAGCCCCCAAAACGCTTCCGGAATCTTCAGGCGGCGCAGATAGCTCTCATCGTCGATCGTACGGCCGACCAACTCGAGGCATATCGCGTCGATCTCGCCGGTCGGCTCCTCGATGCCGCGCTCGATCTCGTCCAGCGTGAATGCGTAATAGGCGCGCTCATCCCAGTAGCGTTCGCCATCGATGGTGTGAAAATCGAAGCCGGCGGCCTCCGCGGTCGCGCGCCAGTCGTCGCGTTCGGGACATTCAATGCGTCGCATGGGCCATAGTGTTTTCGAGCGAGGTGGTGTCCGGTTCGCGTGAAGAAAACGCGTCAGACGAAAGTGCCTCAGCCGCCGCCGAAGCCGAACGCGTGGGCGAACGAGCCGAAGCCGCCGCGGCTCACCGAGTTCGAGCTGGAGGTCGATGACGACGAACGGCCCGGCGAGGAGTCGCCGCTGTAGAAGCTGCTGCGCGACGAGCTTCCGCCGCCGCCATGGCCGCCGGACGATGATGACGAGTTGCGCGGCGGGCAGTCGGCGCCTGGCTGCGGGACCGCGGGCGCGGCCATGCCGGGTGGCGCTGGCTGCGGAGGCTGGCAGTTCTCGCGCGGCATCAGCGCATAGGCGCCGCCACCGACCGCGAGCGTGCCCATCACCAGCAGCGCCACGTGGTTGGAGCGCTTCACCGGCGGCCCCGGCCGTGGCGGCCTTGCCGGCCGGCGCTTGCCGAATTCCGGATTGGGTTTGGCCGCCATGGTCAGGAGATCATGCAGGCCGCGTTCAGCGCGCCTGCCGCCAGCGAGGACAGCCCGAGCCAGATCGCCGGCGCCAGCTCGCCGGAGGCGATCCGCGCCGACAGGTTCGGCACCGGGATCTTCACGATGTAATAGACGATGATCTGCACGATCAGCGCGATGATGCTCCAGATCAGGCAGTCCACCACATTGGCGGAATGTGCGATCGCGCTGACCACCGGCAGTACAAAGCCGAGCAGGCTCAAGCCGAGCGCGATCGCGGCCGCGGGATCATTGTCGCGGATCAGCTGGAATTCGTCGTGCGGCGTGACGCGGGTGTAGACGAACAGATAGGCGACCACGGCAATCAGCGCCGTGCAGAAATAGACCAGGAACGCCGGCAGGCCGGCGAGGGATTGCAGGATCATGTCGTGGCGCCCGGAAATTCGGCAGGAATCGCGCAGCGCAGAATTGCACGTTCCGTTCGTCGGCGCATACGGGAGCCGGGTTCAATCCCAAACAAAAACCCCGCCGATTGCGGCGGGGTCCAGTCGGGAGGAGCGAACCGGATGGTTCGCTGCTGACACCCTTGAGAAGATCAGGCGGGGATGCGCTCGTCGGCCTCGTGCGGCTCGCGCAGCACGTAGCCGCGGCCCCACACGGTTTCGATGAAGTTGCGGCCCTCGGAGGCGTTGGCGAGCTTCTTGCGCAGCTTGCAGATGAAGACGTCGATGATCTTCAGCTCCGGCTCGTCCATGCCGCCGTAGAGGTGGTTGAGGAACATTTCCTTGGTGAGCGTGGTGCCCTTGCGGAGCGAGAGCAGTTCCAGCATCTGGTATTCCTTGCCGGTCAAGTGCACGCGCTGGCCGCCGACCTCGACCGTCTTGGTGTCGAGATTGACCACGAGATCGCCGGTCTGGATGACGGACTGGGCGTGGCCCTTGGAGCGGCGCACGATCGCGTGGATGCGGGCGACCAGTTCGTCCTTGTGGAAGGGCTTGGTCATGTAGTCGTCGGCGCCGACGCCGAGACCCTTAACCTTGTCCTCGATGCCGGCGAGGCCCGAGAGGATCAGAATTGGGGTTTTGATCTTCGACACCCGGAGCTGCTTGAGCACGTCGTAGCCGGACATGTCGGGCAGGTTGAGGTCGAGAAGGATGATGTCGTAGTCGTAAAGTTTGCCGAGATCGACGCCTTCTTCACCGAGGTCCGTCGTGTAGACGTTGAAACTCTCGGACTTGAGCATCAATTCGATCGACTGCGCGACGGCGCTGTCATCTTCAATCAGCAAAACGCGCATGCCAGTCCCCTTTAGTCGCCGCTCCGGGCGTCAGGTCGGCCGCACTTGCGGCACTCACAGAACGCCTTTGAACAACTGATTCGGATCCTGACGAGCTATGGTTAACAAAAACTGATTCCTCCGCGCAAGCTCTAACCGTGCAATTTCAGTCGAATCGCCCTAAGATATTGCGTAGAAGAAGTTTTTCCTACCCGTTCTCGTTCAAGTTCTAGATTAAGAGACGGCGCTAACCGACTCTCGCGACTCGCCCTTCTTCTGTCGGGCAAGCGACCTCAGTCACCAAAGACAGTGACGCAATGATTAACGATGCGGGTAAACACGAAGTTAAGCGGCAAAACCAAAAGCGCGGAAACTTAAGGTTTTCGCAATGAAGGCGCTCGCGGAGCAGATCGGCGACATCGACGGCGTCAATATTTATGGCCGCGTCGTCGGGGTGCGTGGACTCATGGTCGAGATCGCGGGCCCGATCCACGCGATGTCGGTCGGCGCCCGCATCGTGATCGACGTCGGCGCCGGCCGCTTCATCCCGGCCGAGGTGATCGGCTTCTCCGGCAGCAACGCGGTCGTGATGCCGTTCGGCGGCCTCGACGGCGTACGGCGCGGCTGCCGTGCCGTCATCGCCAATGCCGCAAGCCAGGTGCGGCCGTCGCCAGCCTGGCTCGGCCGCGTCATCAACGCGATGGGTGAGGCGATCGACGGCAAGGGCCCGCTGCCGCAGGGCGCCTCGCCGATGCCCTACCGCAATCCGCCGCCGCCGGCGCATTCGCGCAAGCGGGTCGGCGCCCCGCTCGATCTCGGCGTGCGCGGCCTCAATACATTCCTGACCTGCTGCCGCGGCCAGCGGCTCGGCATCTTCGCGGGCTCCGGCGTCGGCAAGTCGGTGCTGTTGTCGATGCTGGCGCGCAATGTCGATGCTGACATCTCCGTCATCGGCCTGATCGGCGAGCGCGGCCGCGAGGTGCAGGAATTCCTGCAGGAGGACCTCGGCGAAGAGGGCTTGGCGCGCTCGGTCGTGGTGGTCGCGACGTCGGACGAGCCGGCGCTGATGCGGCGTCAGGCGGCGTATCTCACGCTCGCGATCGCGGAGTATTTCCGCGACGAGGACAAGGACGTGCTGTGTCTGATGGACTCGGTCACGCGCTTCGCCATGGCGCAGCGCGAGATCGGCCTCTCGGCGGGCGAGCCGCCGACCGCCAAGGGCTACACGCCGACCGTGTTCACCGAACTGCCGAAGCTCTTGGAGCGGGCAGGGCCGGGCACCGGGGCCGGCACCATCACCGCGATCTTCACGGTGCTGGTCGACGGCGACGATCACAATGAGCCGATCGCGGACGCGGTGCGCGGCATCCTCGACGGCCACATCGTGATGCAGCGCGCGATCGCCGAGCGCGGCCGCTATCCGGCGATCAACATCCTCAAGTCGGTGTCGCGCACCATGCCGCGGTCCGCCGACCCGGCCTTCCTGCCCTTCATCACCAAGGCGCGGCAGGTGATGGCGACCTATGCCGACATGGAAGAGCTGATCCGGCTCGGCGCCTACCGGCCCGGTTCCAGTGCCGAGGTCGACGAGGCGATCCGGCTGCACGAACCGCTGGAAGCCTTCCTGCGCCAGGCCAAGGACGAGGCGACCAGCCTCGGCGATGGCTACCGGCAACTCGCCCAAATCCTGTCGGGTTTGGAAACGGAACGCTAACTTTGTCAGGCCATCATCCGCGGCAGATCATTAGCGATGCCGGCGGGGCCCAGCGGGAAGCCGGCTCTGTCCCGCGTTCAAAATCGGGACTTCTGGGGAGTAAGTGTCGATGAAGTCACGTGAAACGCTGATCCGGCTGAAGAAGTTTCAGGTCGACGAAAAGCGCCGCCGGGTCACCCAGATCGAAGGCATGATCGCCGACTTCCAGCGCATGTCGGTCGAGCTTGAGCGCGAGATCCAGGTCGAGCAGGAGCGTGCCGGGATCAACGACCCCACCCATTTTGCCTACCCGACCTACGCCAAGGCGGCGATCCAGCGCCGGGAAAACCTGACCCGCTCGGCTGACGAATTGCGCGGCCAGCTCGAGGACGCCAAGGCGCTGCTGTCGGACGCATTCGAGGAGCTCAAGAAGGTCGAGCTGCTCGACGAGCGCGACCAGGCGCGCGAGCGCGCTGAAGAGACCGCCCGCGAGCAGGCTGACATGGATTCGATCGGCCTGATGCGCGCCCGGCTCGGTGTCATCGCCTGACGCATCTCCTCCATCTCCGAAAAGGATCAAAACCCGGGCCTTGGCCCGGGTTTTTGTTTGAACTGTCCACAAGCCGGCCGATCGGTGGATCGGGCGGCAAGAAAATATGCTACGACCGTTCAGGAGATGGCGGCAAAAAGCAATTGGCGGCAAGACCATTGGCAGCACGGCAGTTGGCACCGAGCGGTTGGCGACGACGCGATGGGGAAAGCGGGCTTTGGGGGACGCTGAATGCTGACGCCGCCTGAGCTGGTCTGGCTGATCGCCGCTGTCGCCAAGGGGGATGAGGCCGCTTTCGAGCGGCTCTACGCCGCAACGCGCGCGAAACTCTTCGGCGTCGTGCTCCGTATCTTGCGGCGCCAGGACCTCGCCGAGGAGGTCATCCAGGAGACCTACGTCAAGATCTGGAACAGCGCCGGACAGTTCAATCCTGCCCTCTCTTCCCCGATCACTTGGATGACGTCGATCGCGCGCAACCGAGCCATCGACGTCGTGCGCAAGCGCGGCGAGGTCTCACTCGAGGAAGAGCCGGCGGCGATGGAAGTGGCCGCGGAATCGCCCGATCCGCTGGCGCGACGGGAGATGACGGAAGAGTTGAAGCGGCTGCTGGAATGTGTCGGCCGTCTGGAGCCGGATCGTCAGAAGCTCGTCCTGCTCGCCTATTACAACGGCTGGAGCCGCGAGCAATTGGCCGCGAAATTCGAGACGCCGGTGAACACGGTGAAGAGCTGGCTGCGCCGGAGCATGATGGAAATCAGGGAGTGTCTTGGACTTTAGCCATGACGAGATCAGCCTCAGCCCCTGGCGCATCGACGGTCCACCTCTCCCCGATGGGGAGACGTGATGGTGCGCGAGAGTGATAACCTACAGCGAAGACCATATCGTGCTCGCCGCCGAGTATGCGCTCGGCACGCTCGATGCGGAGGAGCGCACGCAGGTCGAGACCATGATGGCCGTCGACACGGAGTTCGCCGCGGTCGTGCAGGCGTGGGAGTTCAGGCTCGGGCCGCTGAACCAGATGGTCGGCCTGGTCGAGCCGCGGCCGATCGTCTGGGAGAACATCAAATTCGCGATCGGTCGTCCCGGCGAAGCGCAGGCGCCGCTCGCGCTACCCGAGCCGGTGCCGCCACCGGAGCCAATGCCTGCGCCGTCACCGTCGCCGCAAGTCGAGCCGGCCGAGATCCGCGCAGCACGGGTCGCTGACGAGAGCAACGTCATCGATCTCGCGGGTCGCGTGAAGCGCTGGCGCGGCATCGCGTCGGTTGCGAGCGCGATCGCGGCGGCGCTGCTCGTGATGGTCGGGTTGCAGATCTTCCAGCCCGACGCCTTGCCGGACAGCCTGCGGCCGAAGCCGCGCATCCGTACCGTCGAGGTGAAGACGCCGGCGCCGGTGCTCACGCCATCAGCGCAATATGTCGCACTGCTGCAGGGCCAGGGCGGCGGCCCGGCCTTCATCCTGACCATCGACGGCGCGACCAAGAACTTCACGGTGCGCAAGGTCGGCGCCGCGGCGGAGCAGGGCAAGAGCTTCGAGCTGTGGCTGATCTCGGACAAGCTGCGGCAGCCCCGCTCGCTCGGCGTGATCGGCGCCGATGATTTCACCGAGCGGCCGGCACTCGCGGGCTACGATTCCGACGTCATCAACGGCGCCACCTATGCCGTGACCGTCGAGCAGGAGGGCGGATCGCCGAGCGGCCAGCCAACCACCGCGCCGGTGTTCACCGGCAAGCTGATCGAGACGGTGCCCGGCGGGCAGAGGTAGAGGTCGCGTCAGCCAGGAACGCGCAAAAAAAGAAAACGCCCGTGGGGAGCGGGCGTTTTCAACAGTCAACTTGGGGGTAGTTGGGGGTCTTAATATCCACGTAGCGACTTTGGGGGGCTGTAAAGAGCTACGTGAATTCCGTGAAACTCTCCTGTTAGCGGACGAGCGAGTTGCTCGAGCTTGTAACTGCAACCGGCTTGTCGGCCTTTATGACACGCGCCGTCTGCGCGAAGCCCTCGTCCGACCAGTTGCGCGCCGAGATCCCGAAACCGGCCACCAGGATACCCGCGATCAGGGCAACCACGACGATCTTCAGATGCGTCATCCGATCTGCGCTGTAGATCGAGTGGTTCATGGAAGTCTCCTGCCGCCTTCCTGGTCTTGTAGATATGTCGGTTACGTTCTCTGCCGGGTTCAATGTCTCGCGCCCCGCTAACGTAGGATTTGTCGATTCCGTTCCCTAGAGGCGATCACAAGGCGGTGATAAGACGTGATCGCGCGCGATCAAAAATGGCGGTCGAAAGGCGATTATGAGTTAAAAGATAGTAATGTCAGTAGCTTGGCTCGCTGCCGCATTGTGGCGGCCGAGATAGGGCCGTTCCGGCCGGTTCCGCACAAATCGGTTGCCTGTGACGCAAAAGCACTGCGCTAAAGCAACTGATTTGCCTCGCGTTTAGACGCTGCCGACCGTCTTCAGGCGTGCCCGCGGATGGATCTCGGCTTGCGACAGCACGGTGGTTTGCGAGCGGAACCGCTCGACCAGCGAGCGTACGAATGGCCGGATCGCAGCCGACGTCACCAGCACCGGCGCCTCGCCTTCGCGGGCTGCCTGCTCGAAAGCGTTGCGCACGGCAGTCATGAATTCGGAGAGCTTGGACGGTTGCATCGCCAGGCTGCGGTCGTCGCCCTGACCGACGATCGACTCGGCGAAGGCCTGCTCCCATCGTGCCGACAGCGCGATCAGCGGCAAATAGCCGTTC
The DNA here is from genome assembly GCF_029910015.1 of Bradyrhizobium sp. ISRA436. Taxonomy (NCBI): domain Bacteria; kingdom Pseudomonadati; phylum Pseudomonadota; class Alphaproteobacteria; order Hyphomicrobiales; family Nitrobacteraceae; genus Bradyrhizobium; species Bradyrhizobium sp. ISRA436. The sequence goes on along the minus strand of NZ_CP094519.1, from coordinate 6,335,494 downwards.
GGCGAGGTGTTCTGGGCGCAGATCTGCCGCGCCAGCCGGGCGCGGACGTGCTCGACCATGGTGGCCGGATTGCGCGAGAACGCCAGCGCGTCGGCGATGCCCTCGAGGATGGTCGAGAGGTCGCGGATCGAGATGCGCTCGGCGAGCAGGAGCTGCAGCACACGCTGGATGCCCGACACCGTGACCTGGCTCGGCACGATGTCCTTGATCAGCTCGCCCTGTTCCTTCGGCAGGTCCTTGAGCAGCTTCTGCACCTCGCCATAGGATAGCAAGTCCGCCATGTTGGTCTTGAGCAATTCGGTCAGGTGCGTCGACAGCACGGTGGCGGCGTCGACCACGGTGTAGCCCTTCAGCGCAGCCTCTTCCTTCAGGCCGGCATCGACCCAGGTGGCCGGCAGGCCGAAGGTCGGCTCCAGGGTGTGGATGCCAGGCAGCTGTACCTGGTTGCCGGCGGGGTCCATGACCATGAACTGGTTCGGCCAGATCTTGCCGGTGCCGGCGTCCACTTCCTTGATCTTGATGGCGTAGCTGTTGGCCTCGAGCTGCACATTGTCGAGGATGCGCACCGCCGGCATCACGAAACCCATCTCGATCGCGAGCGAGCGGCGCAGCGCCTTGATCTGCTCGGTGAGGCGGTCGGTGCCGTCGGGGCCGTTGACAAGGGGCAGCAGCGCGTAGCCGAGCTCGATCTTGAGGTCGTCGATCTTCAGCGCGGCGGAGATCGGCTCCTCCGCGGCGGCAGCGGCGGCTGCCGCGGAGGCAGCCGGGGCTGCTGCGGCGGCTTCCGCGGCCTTCACTGCTCGCTTCTGCTTGCGCGCGGTCCAGGCCAGCGCCGCGGCGCCGGAGCCCAGCGCCATGAAGGGGATCATCGGAATGCCGGGCAAGAGTGACAGCACCAGCATGACGCCGGCGGACATGCCGAGCGCCTGCGGATAGCCGGAGAGCTGCCCCATCAGCGCCTTGTCGGCGGCGCCGGTGATGCCGGCCTTGGAGACGAGCAGGCCCGCCGCGGTCGAGACGATCAGGGCGGGCACCTGGGTGACGAGGCCGTCGCCGACGGTCAGCACCGTGTAAGTGCGGGCGGCTTCGCTGAACGAGAGGCCCTGCTGCGCGACGCCGATGATGATGCCGCCGACGATGTTGATGCCGACGATCAGGAGGCCCGCGATGGCATCGCCGCGAACGAATTTCGAGGCACCGTCCATCGCGCCGAAGAAGCCGCTCTCGTCCTCCAGCGCCCTGCGGCGCTCCTTGGCGGCCTTCTCGTCGATCAGGCCGGCGGAGAGGTCGGCGTCGATCGCCATCTGCTTGCCGGGCATCGAGTCCAATTGGAAGCGCGCCGCGACCTCGGCGATGCGGCCCGAACCCTTCGTGATGACCACGAAGTTCACGATCACCAGGATCGCGAACACGATGATCCCGATCACGAAGTTGCCGCCCATGACGAAGTTGCCGAACGCCTCGATGACATGGCCGGCGGCCGCGGTGCCCTCATGGCCGTGGCTCAGGATCAGCCGGGTCGAGGCCATGTTCAGCGACAGCCGCAGCATGGTCGAGATCAAGAGGATGGTCGGGAACGACGAAAATTCCAGCGGCGCCTGGATGAACAGCGAGGTCATCAGGATCAGGATCGAGACCGTGATCGAGACCGCCAGGAAGAGGTCGAGCACGAGCGAGGGCAGCGGCAGGATCAGCACCACCAGGATGGTGAGGACGCCGAGCGCCAGCGCGAGATCGCCGCGCTTCAGGATATCGCTGATCTCACTGAGGCTCGGGAAGCCGCCGCCCTTGCCCGCCGTGCCCTGACCCGCCGTGACGTCGACCATGGTAGCCGCTCTCCCCCGCGATTGGCGGCTGCGGCCGCCAAGCGTCTGCGCGACGGCCGCAGGGCCGCCGTTTCGAAAGTGAGGCACCGCACTTGCGTCCACGGGGATCTCCGCCCGTCATACGCGATCGACGACACTCGACTTCACTCGGCAATTTTTGCCCGGTGTATGGTTAGCAAAGGGTTAATTCGGCATTCGACTGGGTCGTTTGTCGGTCGGAGGGGGCGGGTACGCAGGCCTGCTGTACCCGCGAGCGGCGGGGCCGCGCGGTCACCTCGGCTGCCGGTACGGCCGGGCGGCTACCTGAGGGCGCTAAGCACGACGCCCGATGCGACAATGAGGCCCAGCAGGATGACGCTCGCGCGCCAGAGCAACTGCTGGCGCGCGGTGCGCCGGTCGTGGAAGGCGAGCCAGTCGCGCACAAAGCCGGCGGGGATGTCGAATACCACTGCCGGCTCTTCGAGATGATGCGTTTCGTGCTCGCAGTACATCGTCCTGACGGTTGGGACGCCCAGCCGCTCGAGCTCGCCATGCCACTCCCTGGCATGCTTGCCGTTCGTCCAGCGATTTTCAAAAGGAACAACGTGCGATTTCATGACGAGCCTCCGGCTCACCCTGAACCCACACCGCAAGTCTAGCCAATCTTGCAGGCCGGCGCGAGAGGACCGGGACAAGTGGCTTCGGGCCGCTCGCGCTGCGCGTTGGTCCGAAATGCGTCCTCCGGGCGCGTCGTGCGCCGCACAAGCGGCGCGGAACGCGGCGGCGTTTCAGGATGCTCGGGCCTGTCGCCTAGTTCGCTGAATGCATCCAGTTGCGCCAATGCGTGGGCTGGATGCCGAGGTGCTTCCTGTTGGCATCGTCGATCCATTCGGCACCTTCCCTGCGACATGGGAATACAAGCGCGTGGACAATTCCATCATAGTCGAGGACGCAGACTTCGAGCTCCCGGTCTGATGGCGCGGTTGAGACGGGCAGCCATTCCGCTGACGACAAATGCATGATGACCCTCCGGCGATGCAGGCTTTGATCCTTGTCTTGCGAGGCGTCCGGCATGGTGCCGGCACGCAGGCGACTCCTTCGCGCTTTGTTGGCTAGGGGCGTGCAACCGGTGTTCCGAGCACGCGCCGCCATCGTAACGGGGATGGCGAACCGCCTGTATGAACGGGCACACATTGTAGCAGCCTTCCTGGCCAGCACGATCACCATCCGGCGAGCGATATTCCCGAACGGGCCGGCGCGCCGCGGCAGGGATTGAACCTGCTGATCCCTGCGCCCGACGAAGTGCGAGATCATCGTCCATGAGGCAGGGTTGCTCAATGCGAAGTCAAATGCACCGCACTGTTGCCGTGGCCGGCAAGCCGGGCCTCGCGAGCATCAGCTTCGTCGCGGCCATCACCCTTTGCCTCGTGCCGGCCGCTGTCGCAAAACCGCCGGGCTTCGAAGCCGCGATGATCCGCATGCTGGCTTGCGAGGGCGAGGGTGTCAGGATGGAGGTCTATCTGCCGCTATCGGTCGATCATCACATGCGAGGCGGACAATCCGTGATCGGCTACTACGCACTCGATCTGACGGAGGCGAACAAGGGCAAGCCGCTCGAGCCGGTGCGGATCACCCTGAGCGCTGACAAGACAACCGTGACGGTCGACCAATATACGCGCGGACTGCCGCCGACCCGCATTCCGGTCGGTGGCGGCACCGTCGACTTCGATCAGCGGTTCGGCAAGCGGGCGAAGTGCGGTGCCTTCCAGTCGCAGGACCCGGATTTCGCCAAGTAATTCGCCACGTAAGCTGTCGCATCGGGGAGCTGTCAGGCGGCAGCGCTCCCTCCGTCTTGCATGCCTAATCTCTCGGCATCGTGGCTTGACCCGGAGGCGATTGCCGACGAAGTTGCGCCTGCTGTGGAAACTTATTCTCAATATTCCCTCGAAACCGACCAGTTTATTCCCGACTCCCGCCGGGCGTGGCTGAGGCTTGCCGTCGCTGTGGTCATCGGCTCGCTCGGCAGCGTCGGCATGTGGTCGGTCGTTGTGGCGCTGCCGGTGGTGCAGTCCGACTTCGCCGCAACGCGCGGGACCGCATCGCTCGCCTTCACCATGGTGATGCTGGGCTTCGGCCTCGGCCAGGTGGTGACCGGCAAGATCAGCGACCGCTATGGCATTGTCGCCGCGATCGGCGTCGGGATCGGCATCCTCGGTCTCGGCTATATCGGTGCGGGCTACGCGCCGTCGGTCTGGGCGTTCATCCTGCTCCATTTCGCCATCGGCCTGTCCTCGGCGGCAACCTTCGGTCCGCTGATGGCCGAGGCCTCGCACTGGTTCGACCGCTATCGCGGGCTCGCGGTCGCGATCGCCGCGAGCGGCAACTATATCGGCGGCACGCTGTGGCCGCCGGCCGTGAATTTCGGAATCCAGACGTTCGGCTGGCGCACCACCCATATCGCGATCGGCGTCTTCACCGCGATCGCCATGGCGGTAGCGCTCGTCGTGCTGCGCCTGTTGATGGGGGCGGCTGTCAGGCGCAGCCATGTCAGCGCGCCGCCGCCGCGGGTCGACTTGAAGCTCTCCACCAATGCCTTGACTGCAATCCTGTCGGTGGCCTCGATCTCCTGCTGCGTGGCGATGTCGATGCCGCAAGTCCACATCGTCGCCTATTGCGGCGATCTCGGCTACGGCGTGGCGCGCGGCGCCGAGATGCTGTCGCTGATGCTCGGCTTCGGCATCATCAGCCGGATCGGCTCCGGCTTCCTCGCCGACAAGATCGGCGGCATCCGCACGCTCCTGATCGGCTCGATCGCGCAAGGGTCGGCGCTGCTGTTCTATCTGTTCTTCGACAGCCTGACCTCGCTCTACATTATCTCGGCGATGTTCGGTCTGTTCCAGGGCGGCATCGTGCCGAGCTATGCGATCATCGTGCGCGAGGCGATGCCGGCGGCGGAGGCGGCGACCCGCATCGGCATCGTGATCTTCGCCTCGGTGTTCGGCATGTCTCTCGGCGGCTGGATCTCGGGCGTGATCTTCGACGCAACCGGCTCCTACGCCGCGGCCTTCGCCAATGGCCTCGCCTGGAACCTGCTCAACGTCACCATCATGGTGCTGTTGCTGCTGCGCGCACGGCAGCGGCTGGCGCTGGCATAGAGAGCGTTTTCAAGCGAAGCCTGTCCCGGACTTGATCCGTGATGGACACCGGTTCGCGTGAAGAAAACGCGTCGAAACAAGAATTGCGCGCGCCGGGTTCAAAACGAGGGCGGCGTGCAGGCCGAGATCACCTCGCAGGGCTTGGCCCCGATGCAGCGGAAGCGATGCGGGCGACGGCTCTCGAAGTAATAGGCGTCGCCGGCGTTCAGCACGCGCCGCTCGTCGTCGACAGTGACCTCGAGCCGTCCGCTCACCACGATACCGCCTTCCTCGCCCTCATGGGACAGTGGCACCCGGCCGGTGTCGCTGCCGGGCTCGTAGCGCTCTTTCAGGATCTGCAATGCGCGACCGAACAGATTGTCGCCGACCTGGCGGTAGGAGATCGGGTTCTTGCCGATCTCGGTCAGCTCTTCGGCGCGGTAGAACGCCTTGCGCGGGCGCTCCGGCTCGATCGCAAAGAATTCCGCAAGCCCCATCGGGATGCCATCGAGGATGCGCTTCAGCGCACCGACCGAGGGATTCATCTGGTTGGATTCGATCAGCGAGATCGTCGAATTGGTCACGCCGGACCGCTTGGCGAGTTCCCGCTGCGACAGCTTGTGGCGCGCGCGGATGAATCGCAGCCGTCCGCCGATATCGACGCTCATGGCAAGGTCCTGTTGCAGGTGTTGCGGATCGAGCAAATCTTCGCAGACCGCCTCAATGAGATCAATGGCTTGCGGTGCGGCAGAAAAGGACTTGTTGAGTAGTGCGAAGCGTGGTCCGACTATTAGGCAGTCAGCAATGGAGCGCCGCCGTGACCGTTCATCAGATTCCGAACACCATCAAGACCGATTCGTTCTGGATGCCGTTCACGGCCAACCGGCAGTTCAAGAAAACGCCGCGGCTGTTCTCCTCCGCCAAGGGCATGTATTACACCTCCGTCGACGGGCGGCAGGTGATCGACGGCTCGGCTGGCCTCTGGTGCGTCAATGCGGGCCATGGCCGCCCCCAGATCGCGTCCGCCGTCGAGCGGCAGCTCAGCACGCTGGATTTCGCGCCCTCCTTCAACATGGGCCATCCGCTGGCGTTCGATTTCGCCGAGCGGCTCGCCGAGATCGCCCCGAAGGGGCTGGACCGCATCTTCTTCACCAATTCGGGCTCTGAATCGGTCGATACCGCGCTGAAGATCGCGCTGGCCTATCACCGCGCCACCGGCCAGCCGACCCGCACCCGACTGATCGGCCGCGAGCGCGGCTATCATGGCGTCGGCTTCGGCGGCATGTCGGTCGGCGGCATGGTCGCCAACCGCCGCGCCTTCGCGACCCATCTGCCCGGTGTGGACCACATCCGCCACACCCATGATCTCGCCCGCAACGCCTTCGCCAAGGACCTGCCGGATCACGGCGCCGAGCTCGCCGACGACGTCGAGCGGATGGTGGCGCTGCATGGCGCCGACACCATCGCCGCGGTGATCGTCGAGCCGGTGCCCGGCTCGACCGCGGTGCTGCCGCCGCCGAAGGGCTATCTGCAGCGGCTACGCGAACTCTGCACCAAGCACGGCATCCTGCTGATCTTCGACGAGGTCATCACCGGCTTCGGCCGTCTCGGCGCGCCGTTCGCCGCCAACTTCTTCGGCGTCACGCCCGACCTGATGACGACCGCGAAGGGCATCACCAACGGCGCCGTGCCCTGCGGCGCTGTGTTCGCCGACCGCAAGATCTATGACGGGCTGATGACCGGCCCGGAGGGCACGATTGAGCTGTTCCACGGCTACACCTATTCGGCCCATCCGGTGGCCTGCGCCGCCGGCCTTGCCACGCTCGACATCTACAAGGACGAGGGCCTGCTGACCCGCGGTGCCCAGTTCGCCGATTACTTCCGCGATGCCCTGCACTCGCTGAAGGGCCTGCCGAACGTCATCGACATCCGCAACATCGGCCTGATGGGCGCGGTCGAAGTCGCGCCACGCAAGGATGCTGTCGGTACGCGCGGCTACGACATCATGGTCGACTGCTTCAACAACGGCCTCTATCTGCGCCTCGGCGGCGATTCCATGGCAATGTCGCCGCCCTTGATCGTCGAGAAGAAGCATATCGACGACATGGTCTCGATCCTCGGGGATGCCATCAAGCGCGTGGCCTGATCATTGCAAAGCGTTTTCCAGCGAAGTGGACACCGGTTCGCTTAAGCAAAGCGCGGCAAAAAAGAAGCTGGAGCTCGCTCCGACCGGATCGGAACGAGCTCCAGCTCGATAGTCGCTAGCCCTACAAAATGCTGTCGCCGTTGCGAAGCAGACTGGTTTCGCAGCGGCGAATGCGTTTCCGCTGCAGGATGTGAGGAACAGTGAAGGTCCTTGTTCTCGGCAGTGGCGTGATCGGCGTCACCTCGGCCTATTATCTCGCCCGTGCCGGTCACGAGGTGACGGTGATCGATCGTCAGCCCAAGCCCGCGCTCGAAACTTCGTTCGCCAATGCCGGCGAGGTGTCGCCCGGCTATTCCTCGCCCTGGGCCGGTCCCGGCGTGCCCGTGAAGGCAGTGAAGTGGCTGTTGATGAAGCATGGCCCGCTGGTGATCCGCCCGAAGCTCGATCCGGTGATGTGGCTGTGGCTGCTCAAGATGCTGCGCAACTGCACCAGCGCGCGCTACGCCGTGAACAAGAGCCGGATGATTCCGATCGCGGAGTACAGCCGCGATTGCCTGCGCGGCCTGCGCGACGAGATCGGCATCCGCTACGACGAGCGTGCGCGCGGCACGCTGCAACTGTTCCGCCACCAGGCGCAGCTCGATGGCACCGGCGAGGACATTGCCGTGCTCAAGCAATACGGTGTGCCCTTCGAGGTGCTCGACCGCGACGGCTGCATCGCAGTGGAGCCGGCGCTGGCGCAGGTCAAGGAGAAGTTCGCAGGCGGGCTACGATTGCCGCACGACGAGACCGGCGATTGCCACATGTTCACGCAGGCGTTGGCGCTGGAGGCCGAGAAGCTCGGCGTGCGCTTCAATTTCAACGTCGGCATCGACGGGCTGAACGCGGATGCGACCCGCATCGCGGGAGTCGCGACCAGTGCCGGTGTGATGCAGGCCGATGCTTATATCCTCGCGCTCGGCAGCTATTCGCCGCGTCTGGTGCGGCCGCTCGGCATCTCGCTGCCGGTCCATCCGGTGAAGGGCTATTCGATCACCGTGCCGATCAGGGATGCGGCCGGTGCGCCCGAATCGACCGTGATGGACGAGAGCTACAAGGTCGCGATCACGCGGCTCGGCGATCGTATCCGCGTCGGTGGCACCGCCGAGATCTCGGGCTATTCGACCAAGCTCTACGCCGCGCGGCGCGCGACGCTGGATCATTCGCTCACCGATCTCTTCCCCCGCGGGGGCGATCTCTCGAAGGCCACGTTCTGGTGCGGCCTGCGCCCGATGACGCCGGACGGCCCGCCGGTGATCGGTGGGACCCGCTACGCCAATCTGCATCTCAACACCGGCCACGGCACGCTCGGCTGGACCATGGCCTGCGGCTCGGGGAGGGTGCTGGCGGATATGCTCTCGGGCAAGACGCCCGAGATCGACACCAAGGAATTGTCGATCACCCGCTACGATCACCGCTTCGGCTGAGGCCGTGCGTTCGGCGCGCGCCAATCACGGTGTGCGCGCTAGGCGATGTCGAACTCCTGCTGCATCCGGGTGACTTCCTCGCGCAGCTGCCTCTCCTTCGCCTCGTCCAGCGCGGTCTCGCGCGTGCCTCCAAGGTCCCAGCTCGGGTCGTAGCCCTTGAGGCGGATCAGCTTGAGCCCTTTGACGCCCGATCGCCTTTCGAGTTCGGCGGTGAGTTCATGCTGCATTTGAAGTGTCTTCATACTGATGGTCCTCCTCGGTCTTCGTTATCGGGCTGAACAGGAGAGCCGGCCGCAGGTTCCTCGCGCCGTGCAGGACGCTGCTCAGCCTTGTTTTTCACAGGCCATTGGGGCTTCCAGAGGACGGCCGTGGGGCAAGCGATGGGATGCTTCGTTGCTGTGCTCACGCCCGATGGCCGACGATCATTGAGTGTCCACCCGGTAGTTTTTCGACGCGGATGCGGACGAAGCCCACCTTGCGCATCCAGCCGACACAATCCGCGCCGCTATAGCCGAAGCCTGTCGCGGTCCATAGCAGCATGTTCAGGGATGAGAGGAGTGCGCTCACTTCGGCGAACCGATCATCGTCGATCAGCAGGTCATAGACGAGGGCAGCGCCGCCGGGCGGCAGAGCATCGTAGGCCTTCTGGAGCAACATTGTCTTGGTGGCCAAATCCCAATTGTGCAGGATGCGGCCGAACACGATCACATCGGCTGCCGGCAGGCGATCCCTGAAGAAATCGCCGGCCACGAAACGCAATCGCTTGTCGAGGCCGGCGTCGCGAACGTAGCTCTCGAAAGCTTGCCGTAGCGGCGGAAGGTCAAAGCCGATTGCGCTGACATGCGGATGGGCTCGCGCCACCTGCGCCGGCAGACAACCCTGTGACGTGCCGATGTCGCAGAGCGTGGTGTAATCCCGCCAAGGGAAGCGCTCGGCGATGGCCTGAGCTGCCACCAAGCTGCCAGCCGTCATTGCATTGACGAAAGTCTCAGACCGCGCGGCGTCGTCATAGAGCGATTTGAAATGATCCTGGCCGTGGATCTCCGCCCTCGGCTTTCCGGTCTTCAACGCCTCGGTGAGCGCGCCCCACATGTCATATTCCCGGCGGCTGTATTGTTCGAAGCTCCCGCCAAGATAGGTTGATTTCGCCCGGTCCAGATATCGATCGCAGTCGGGCGCGTTGTGGTAGCGGCCTTCTGCATCGCGCGTCAGAAGGTGAAGCGCCACAAGCGTGTCGAAGAAGTCTCGCGCCCCGCGCGGCGCGATGCCGAGCCGGCTTGCAAGGCCTGTCGCATCGAGCGGCGCGACCGCCAGCGTCGAGAACAGATCCAGCTCCACCGCGCTCAGCAGGACTCTCGCGCGCCGATAGCTGCTTCCGATCTCGAAGAGCCGCTCCGCGAACGTGCTGTCTTTCTTCATGTGATGTCTCCTGCCAACCGCTTATTCCGCGGGCGGCGCGCCTGCTGCTGGCGCGAGCTTCGCCAGCGCCGCGCGCTCGTTCACCACCATCTGCTTGAGCTCTGCGGGCGTCGTGATCCGCATCTTCATGCCAATGGCGTTGAACTTTGCCGCCAGATCCCGGTCGGTCGCGATCACGTGCAGGTCGGAGCTGATGCGTTCGATAGCGTCCGCCGACATTCCGCGTGGTCCGAAAAATCCGAGGAATGCCTCATAGCGGAGGTCGGGAAATCCCGCCTCGTCGGCCGTTGGCACGTCGGGCAGACCGGGTGCGCGATCCCTGTTCGTGACCGCGATGATCTTGACCTTGCCGGCCTGCGCCATCGGCAACTGGGTTGCGACTGCCGCGGCGTAGAGCTGGAGTCGCGCCTGCGACAGGTCCTGCATGGCCGAAGTGACGTCCCGATACGGAACATGCGTCAAATCGACGCCCACGTTCTTGAAGAACCCCGGTATCAGATAGTCCAGGCTCCCGGGCGTGCCGCCCCAGTTGAATTGACCGGGCTGCAATTTCGCGAGCGCGAGAAAGTCGGCGACGGTTCCAACCGGCAGGGAGGCCGGCACTCCGATCCCGACATAGACCTCGGCGCCGCCGGAGATCGGCAATAGATCATTCATCGGCTCATAGGGCAGTTTGCCGGCGTGTGAGATCTGGTTGCTCGTGAGCGGTCCACCATTCGTGTAAAGGATCGTGTGCCCGTTGGTCGAGTTGAGGACCGATGTCACCGCGATGATCCCGTCGGCGCCAGGGCGGTTCTCGACGATCACAGGCTTGCCCCACAGCTTCGCGAGGCGATCAGCAAAGGGGCGGGCCGTGATGTCGCCACCGCTGCCCGGCGGAAACGGAGTGACGATCCTGACGGCCTGCGCGGGCCAGGTGCCGGCGTGGGTCTGGGCGCGCGCCGCTGCCGACAGTCCGGCTATCAAGGCGATGGTGGAGAGGGCTGTGAGTGCAGGAGTTGTACGCATCGCGTTACCTCAGGGTCGGCGATCAGCCGGCTGCGATGCTGGACACCTAGCTCCGCGCGCGCCTAAGGTCCTTGTTTAAGAACCTGAAGAGTTCTGAACGTTAATGCGCGTGAGGCGAGACGGTGACTGACACTCCCGTGAGATTTGGACGCTTTCGGCTTGATGTGATGAACCGTGCGCTCACGTGCTCCGGAGCTCCCGTCAAGCTCAACAGCCGCGCGTTCGACATCCTGTGCGAACTGGCACTCGCGCACGGCGAGGTCGTCGACAAGGATCGGCTGATGGCGCGGGTCTGGGCCGGCCGGATCGTGGAGGAGAATGCAATCCAGGTTCATGTCTCCTCGCTGCGCAAGGCGCTCGAGGCAGCGGGCGAGGGGCAGAGCCACGTTGTCACGGTGCCTGGTCGTGGATATCGACTCGTCGGCATGGACACATCCGCGACATCGCCGGGCTCTGTCGATCAGGGTGGAAACCACCCGGGCACATCGGTCGCCGTTCTTCGTTTCGCAAACCTGAGCGGAGATCCGGCCCAGGACTACTTTGCCGATGGGATTGTCGAGGACATCATTACCGGGCTCGCGCGCATCGGCGGCATTTCAGTGATCGCGAGCAATTCCAGCTTCACCTACGGTGCCGAGGCTCGGGACCTCGCCAAGGTCGGCCGCGACCTTGGATGCCGCTATCTGGTGCAGGGGAGCGTTCGCAAGGCGGATCATCGGATCAGGATCACAGCCCGGCTGGTGGAAGCGGAATCGGGCCGATCGCTGTGGGCCGAGCGCTACGACCGCCGGTTCGATGATCTGTTCGAGGTTCAGGACTCGATTGCAATGAGCCTGATCGGCGCGATCGAGCCGAACCTGCGCAAGGCCGAGGTGAACCGGGTGAGGCGCGCGCGCCCCAACAACCTCGGCGCCTATGATCTGGTTCTCAGAGCGCTCTCCTCGATGCGCACCACGATGCCGGTCGGGGCGGGCGAGGCCATTCCCTTGCTGCAGCAGGCGCTGGAGCTCGAGCCCGACTATTCGGCGGCGCATGCTCATCTGTCGCGCTGCTTCCAAATCAGGTTCAGCCGCCAGGGATTGCACGAGTCCGACCGCGAGTCTGCGATCCGCCATGCCCGTGCCGCCACGCGGAGCGACGATGCGACCGCGCTCGGGACCGCCGGGCTGGTGATCTGGTTTCTCGATTCCGATGCTCAGGCGGCCTTCGACGTCTTCGACCGGGCTCTGTCGATCAGCAACTCGAACGTCGTCGCCCTCGGCAACAGTGCCTTTGCGCAGGCCTGGATGGGGCGGACCGAGGTCGCGATCGCGCGGGCGCAACGTGCTCTCGAATTGAGTCCGTTCGATACGCTGATCGCTCACATGGCGGTCGCGGTCGCGGAATTGCATCTGAACAGATTTGAGAAGGCCCAGTGGGCTGCCAGCCTCGCCGTGGAGGCGAATCCGTCGTTCAGCGTTCCGCTCATTCTGTTGACGGTCGCGCTTGTCAGGCTCGGGCGCATGAAGGACGCAAGGGCGACCGCGTCCAAAGTCCTCGCCCTTGATCCGACCTTCACGATGCCGGTGTGGTCGGTGACTGTAAGGAAGAACCCGGCCGTCTTCGATCCGATCGCCGAAGCCTGGACCAAGCTGTGAGATCTGCGGCTTGCCGGATCGATGTCCGGCGGCTCGGGCCTCGTGATGTCCGCTCTTGCGTCGCCTGGGATATCGTGAACATCACGCGCATCCTGATCGGCGCGACGTCTCTTGCGCGTATATGTTCTAACGCGTTTGCTTCCGGCTTGGGCTTCTTCCAGTCGGCTTGGATCTTGACGTCGGCTCCGTCCTGCCCGCCGGCCGCAGGCGCAGACCATCGACGAACACATCCAGCAGCCGCAGTGCGGTGGTCTGCCAGCCGGGCTGGTCGTGCATGTAGCACATGCCGATCAGAGCGCGCAGCACGTCCTCGGCGCTGATGTCGGCGCGGATCTCGCCGGCCGCGACCGCGCGCGCGAGCAGGGTGCCGATCGCCTTGGTCAGGCGGTCGAAGGAATAGGCATGCAGTTCGGTCGAGCCGTGCGCGACCAGCGCTAGCGCCGCCACCATGCCCTTCTTGGTCGCGACGAATTCGACATTGGCGCGCAGCCAGCGCCGCAGCGCCTCGACCGGATCGGGCGCATTCTCCAGTTGCTCGGCGAGATCGCCGAGCTGCTCGACCTCGCGGCGATAGACGGCTTCATACAGCGCCTCGCGGGTCGGAAAGTGGCGGTAGAGCGTGCCGATGCCGACGCCGGCGTGCCGCGCCACGGCCTCCAGGCTCGCCCCGCTGCCGCCGGCCGAGAACACCGCCTTTGCCGCTTCCAGCACACGCTCGCGATTGCGCACGGCGTCCGCGCGGGGCTTGCGAACAATTTCTGTTGAATGGCCGGCCATTCCTTTTTGTTTTCACCCTCCCTTGTAAACGGAGGATGCCTCCGTATATGGCGACCAGCATCCGGCCTGACAAGGCGCGCCGACCATCAGTCGGCAGCCACGGGATCGTGTTGCCTCGCTTCAACCCGACCATACACGGATCGGAGCCCTGCATGAATCTCCTTCTCAGTCTCACCATCAACGGAGTCCGCCGGGACATTGCGCTCGACGACCCCCGCGTCACCCTGCTCGACCTCTTGCGCGAGCGCCTCGACCTCACCGGAACCAAGAAGGGATGCGACCACGGCCAGTGCGGCGCGTGCACCATCCTGGTCGACGGACGCCGCATCAACTCCTGCCTCGCGCTCGCCGTCGGCCACGACGGCGCCGAGATCACAACCATCGAGGGCGTCGCGCACGGCGACCAGCTGCACCCGGTGCAAGCCGCCTTCATCGCGCAGGACGGTTTCCAGTGCGGCTTCTGCACGCCGGGCCAGATCATGAGCGGCATCGGCCTGATCCGGGAAGGCCAGGCCGGCGACGATCCGGAGCGCGTGCGCGAATGCATGAGCGGCAATCTCTGCCGCTGCGGCGCTTACGCCGGGATTACCGAGGCCGTGCTCGAGGCGACGGCCGAGATCAATGCTGCCAACCGGAGGCGCTCCGCATGATGAACTTCGATTATGTCAGGCCGGCCAGCGTAGCGGAGGCGATCGCGGCGGCATCCGAAAAGGGCGCTGCGTATCTCGCGTCGGGCACCAATCTGCTCGACCTGATGAAGGGCGGCGTCAGCCGGCCGAGCCGGCTAGTCGATGTCACGCGTCTGCCCGGGCTCGATCGCATCGAGCATCTTGCGGATGGCGGCTTGCGCATCGGCGCGCTGGTGCGCAATGCCGATCTCGCGCATGACGCGGAGTTTGCGCGCAGCTATCCGGCGGTCGCCGAGGCGCTGCTGTCGGGCGCGTCGGCGCAGCTCCGCAACGCCGCGACCGTCGGTGGTAATCTGATGCAGCGGACGCGCTGCGCCTATTTCTACGACGCCGCCAGCGCCTGCAACCGGCGCTGGCCGGGCGCCGGCTGCGATGCGCGACACGGTGAGAACCGCCTGCACGCGGTGCTCGGCTGGAGCGAGGGCTGCATCGCACCCCATCCCTCCGATTTCTGCGTGCCGCTGGTTGCGCTCGACGCAGTCGTCGAGATCGAGGGCGCGGGCGGCCGGCGCGAGCTGCCGCTTGAAGCGCTGCATCGGCTGCCCGGCGACACGCCGGAGCGCGAGACGGCGCTCGAGCCTGGCGATCTGATCGTCGCGCTGCGCCTGCCGGCCGAGGCGAAGGACTTCGCCGCGCATGCGCGCTACATCAAGGTGCGCGAGCGCACGTCCTATGCCTTCGCCGTTGTCTCGGCCGCGGCAGCCTTGCGGATCGCGGATGGCGCAATCCGCGAGGCGCGGCTTGCGCTTGGTGGCGTCGCGGCCAAGCCGTGGCGGACGCGCGAGGCCGAGCAGGTGCTTGCGGGTCGCGCGCCCGATGCAGCCCTCTATCGGGAGGCGGCGCGCGCCGCGCTCGCCGATGCAAGGCCATCCGGCGACAACGCCTTCAAGATCGAGCTTGCGCAGCGCATCGTCGTGCGCGCGCTTGCCCTTGCCGCCGCAGGCACGCCAGCGCGCATTCCCGCGCTGCCCGCCTCTCCCTTCTCATCCGTTGCAGGAGCGTAATGCATGACGCCCGAACTCAACCTCACCCGCGATCCCGCCCACCTCCGGCATGGCTCGAACATCGGCCAGCCGCTGACCCGCACCGACGGCGTGCTGAAGGTGACCGGCAAGGCGCGCTATGCCGCGGACAATCATCCGCCCGGCATGCTCTATGCCGTGATCGCGACGAGCTGTATCGCGCGCGGCCGTGTCAAGTCGCTCGATGTCGCCGCCGCCAAGCGTCATCCCGGCGTCGTCGACGTGATGACGCCTTCGCACAAGCCCGAGCTTGCCGAAGATCCCGACGCCAAGGGCAATCCGTTCACCTTCCGCATGGAGCTGTTGCAGAGCGACGAGGTGCGCTACGCCAACCAGGCGATCGCGGTGGTGATCGCGGAAACGCTGGAGGCTGCGACCGAAGGCGCGGCGCTATTGTCGCCGCGCTACCAGGTCGAGATCGCGCGCGTCGGCCTCGACGCCGGCGAGCCCTACGTGCCGCCGGTGGTCGGGATCGGCAATCCCGCCGAGGTCCAGCACGGCGATATCGATGCGGGTTTTGCCGCGGCGTCGAAGCTGACAGACGCGACCTATGAGACGCCGGCGCAATATCACAACGCGATGGAGCCGCACGCGATCGTCGCGGTGTGGGACGGCGACAAGCTGTTCATCGACACGCCGAGCCAGGGCATGGCGATGGCGCAGCTACGGATCGGCGGGCTGTTCGGCATTCCGCCGGCCAACATCCACATCAACAGCCCGTATCTCGGCGGCGGCTTCGGCTCCAAGGGCCTGGTGTCGGGGCCGCAGGTGCTCGGCATCATGGCCGCGAAACTGGTCGGCCGTCCGGTCAAGCTGGTGCTGCGCCGCAGCCAGATGTATGGCCCGGTCGGGCATCGTTCCGCGACCCGGCAACGGCTGCGCATCGGCTCTGACGATGACGGTACGCTGACCGCGATCGATCATCACGCGCGCATCACCACGTCGAGCTTCGACGATTTCTACGAGCCCGCTGCCGATGCCTCGCACACGCTCTACGCAAGTCCTGCGATCCGCACCGCGCATGAGGCGGTGCGCGTCGACACCGGCACGCCGCTGTTCATGCGCGCGCCGGGCGAGGCGACCGGCTCGATCGCGCTGGAGAGCGCGATCGATGAGGCGGCGTTCGCCTGCGGCATCGATCCGCTGGACTTCCGGCTAAAGAATTATGCCGAGGTCGAACCGACCACCGGCAAGCCGTTCTCCTCCAAGGCGCTGCGGCAGTGCTACGCCCGCGGCGCCGAACGCTTCGGCTGGGCGCGGCGTCCGTTGCAGCCGCGGCAGATGCGCGACGAGAACGGCTTCCTCGTCGGCTGGGGCATGGGCACGGCGACCTTCCCGGCGCTGATGTTCCAGGGCAACGCCCGCGCCGTGATCCGCGCCGACGGCCGCGGCGTGATGGAGAGCGGCGCGCACGACATGGGGCAGGGCGCCTGGACCGCGCTCACGCAGATCTCGGCTGACGCGCTCGGTCTCGACCTCGCGCAGATCGAGTTCCGCTCGGGCACATCGGATCTGCCGGATGCCGGCATCGCCGGCGGCTCGGCGCATACCGCCACTGTCGGTGCTGCAATCCACAATGCCGGTGCGGCCGTGATCGCGAAGCTCGCCGACCTCGCGACTAGGGACGAGCGGTCGCCGCTGTTCGGCGCCGGCAATGCGGGCGTGGTCGCGCGGGCCGGGCGGCTGCATCGCCGCGACGACGATGCGCGCAGCGACAGCTATGCCGACATCCTCGCGCGCGCCGGCCTCGCCGAGATCGACGCCAACGGCATCGGCGCGGCCGATCCGGCGGCGCAATCGCAATATGCGATGCATGCGCATGGCGCCGTGTTCGCCGAGGTCAAGGTCGATCCAGAGCTCGGCCAGATCCGGGCGACACGACTGGTGGGTGCCTTCGCCGCCGGCCGCATCATCAATCCCCGCCTGGTCCAAAGCCAGCTCTACGGCGGCATGATCTGGGGCCTCTCCTTCGCGCTGCATGAGGAGGTGGTGATGGACCGCAGGTCGGGCCGCATCCTGAATGCCAACCTCGCGGAATATCATGTGCCGGTGAATGCCGACGTGCCGCCGATGGATGTGATCACGGTCGACGAGCACGATCCGCATGTGAATGCGCTCGGCATCAAGGGCGTCGGCGAGATCGGCATCACCGGAAGCGCCGGCGCCGTCGCCAACGCGGTCTGGCACGCCACCGGCATCCGCGTCCGCCGCTTCCCGATCAGGATCGAGGATGTGGTGATGGGGTTATCGGACTAACCCTGTCCGTCATTGCGAGCGAAGCGAAGCAATCCATTCCTCCGCATATGCGGAACTATGGATTGCTTCGTCGCGTCAGCGCAAAATTGCTTTGCAATTTTGTCGCGAGCTCCTCGCAATGACCGTGAATGCGCGGCTACCCCGCCGCCGTCACGCAATTCACCCACAGCACCACCGCCTTCGCATCGTCGGCCGGATTGGAGAAGCGGTGCGGCCGGCGGCTGGCGAAGCGGAAGCTGTCGCCCTCTCTCAGCGTCCAGGTCTCGGCGTCCACGGTCAGCGTCATCTCGCCTTTAAGCACGAGGCCGGCTTCCTCGCCGTCATGGGTGTAGAGCTCGTCGCCGGTGCTGCCGCCGGGGGCAAGATGCACCAGGAACAGATTGAGCCGGCTCTCGCTGCCGGCCGGGCTCAGCAATTGTTTCGAGACCCCTGTGCGCCACAGCTTCAGCTCGGCGCGCTGCGCCTCGCGCGTGACCACGCCGTTTGCCGCGGCGTCGTCATTCGATGTCGCACCGAACAGCGCGGCGATGCCGACCCCAAGCACATCGGCGAGCGTCGCCAGCACCCGCAGCGAGGGCGACGACAGGCCGCGCTCGATCTGGCTGATGAAGCCGATCGAGAGCTGCGCGCGCGCGGCGACCGTCTCCAGCGACATCTGCTTGGCGCGGCGCAGATCGCGGATGCGGCGTCCGACCGCGAGGTCGACCGGCGGTTCCGCCGGCTTCCTTGCCGAGCGGCGCGCCGCCGCAGGCTTGCCTGCCGCTCCTTTGCGCATTCGCTTGCCGCCGCTCACGTCAGCCGCTTC
Source organism: Bradyrhizobium sp. ISRA436 (assembly GCF_029910015.1). Lineage (NCBI taxonomy): Bacteria > Pseudomonadati > Pseudomonadota > Alphaproteobacteria > Hyphomicrobiales > Nitrobacteraceae > Bradyrhizobium > Bradyrhizobium sp. ISRA436. Next base: position 6,317,330 of record NZ_CP094519.1, on the reverse strand, counting down.
CTTCATGTGCATGAAAACCGCTTGCATTGGCCGCGATTTCGTGACCACAATTTCATATCGGTGAAAATAGGCCGGAGCGGCGTCGCCCGCAACAACAAGCTCGAAACCATCGGGCGACGCGGCGCCGGTGTCAGCTTCGGGAGGTGTTGCGATGTCCTTTCAGCGTCTCGTCCAGGCCGCGATCGCGGCGCTTGCCATTGCCTTGAGCGCGCCGTCGCAGGCGCAGCAGGTCCTGAAGGTCGGCTCGACGCCGACCGGGATCCCCTTCACCTTCCTCGACACCAAGACCAACTCGATTCAGGGCATCATGGTCGATCTCGCCACCGAGATCGGCAAGGACGCCGGCTTTTCCGTGCAGATCGAGCCGATGCAGTTCTCGGCGCTGATCCCCTCGCTGACCTCGAACAAGATCGACATTATCGCCGCCGCGATGTTCGCGACCGCCGCGCGCAAGGAGGTGATCGACTTCTCCGACGCCGTCTACACCTATGGCGAGGGGCTCGTGGTGCCGAAGACCGACACCAAGGCCTACACCTCGCAGGAGGATTTGAAGGGTACGGTGGTCGGCGCCCAGGTCGGCACCGCCTTCGTCGATGCGCTGAAGAAGACCGGGCTGTTCAGCGAGGTGAAGGTCTACGACAGCATTCCCGATATCCTGCGTGACGTGAACGCGGGCCGCCTCAAGGCCGGCTTCGCCGATCATCCGATCCTTGCCTACAATCTGCAGCAGGGCAATTTCGCCGACGTGCGCCTGGTCGATGGCTACAAGCCCGTCACCGTCGGCACGGTCGCGATCGGCGTCCGCAAGAGCGATACCGAGCTGCTCAAGAAGATCAACACCTCGCTCGCGAAACTGAAGGCCAACGGCACCATCGCAAAGATCCTGGAGAAATGGGGCCAGAAGGCCAACGCGTCCTGACGCAACGGTTGACGTTCATCCTGAGCCCGCGCACCGATGCAGAAATTTGTCAGCGACGCCGGCGACTTCGTGCCGATCCTGTTGCAGGGTGTCTGGCTGACGGTTGTCGTCACCGTCGGCTCGCTGGCGCTGTCGACCGTGCTCGGGCTGGTGTGGGCGCTGATGCGGGTGTCCGGCATCGGCTTCTTCGTGGGCCTCAGCGCCTCGCTGATCAACGTGATCCGCGGCATCCCGATCATCGTGCTGCTGTTCTACCTCTATTTTGTGATGCCCGATTTCGGCATCGCGCTGACGGCGCTGCAGGCGGCGATCCTCGGGCTCGGCATTGCCTACTCGGCCTATCAGGCCGAAAACTTCCGCGCCGGCATCGAGGCGATCGACAAGGGCCAGATCGAGGCGGCGCAGACCATCGGCATGGGCTGGTGGCTCACCATGCGGCGTGTGGTGCTGCCGCAGGCGGTGAGGATCGTGCTGCCGCCCTACGGCAACATCATGATCATGATGCTGAAGGATTCCTCGCAGGCCTCGACCATCACAGTCGCCGAGCTCGCGCTGCAGGGCAGGCTGATCGCATCGTCCACGTTCAAGAACACCAGCGTGTTCACGCTGGTGGCGCTGATGTATCTCACCATGAGCATCCCGCTCATCCTCTTGGTTCGGCATTTCGAGACCAAGGCGAACCGCAAATGATCGAGCTGAAGGATGTCCACAAGAGCTTTGGCAAGGTCGAGGTGCTGAAGGGCATCTCGGCGTCGGTCGCCAGGAGCGAGGTGGTCTGCATCATCGGCCCCTCCGGCTCCGGCAAGTCGACCATCCTGCGCTGCATCAACGGGCTCGAGAGCTATGATCGCGGCGAGATCAGCGTCGAGGGCGCGCGGGTCGATCGCAGCGACCGTTCGATCGTGGCGATCCGTACGCAAGTCTCGATGGTGTTCCAGCGCTTCAACCTGTTCCCGCATCGCACCGCGCTCGAGAACGTCATCGAGGGCCCGCTCTATGTGAAGAAGGAGCCGCGCGAGGCTGCGATCGCGCGCGGCCGCGCATTGCTGGCGCAGGTTGGTCTCGCCGAGAAGGCCGACGTCCATCCGCCGCAGCTCTCCGGCGGCCAGCAGCAGCGCGTTGCGATCGCCCGCGCGCTGGCGATGCAGCCGAAGGCGATCCTGTTCGACGAACCGACTTCGGCGCTCGATCCCGAATTGGTCGGCGAGGTGCTCTCGGTGATGCGCAAGCTCGCCGACGACGGCATGACCATGGTCGTCGTTACCCACGAGATGGGTTTCGCCCGCGACGTCGCCGACCGCGTGCTGTTCATCGACGGCGGCGTCATCGTTGAGCAGGGCGCGGCGAAGTCAGTCCTCAACCAGCCACAGCATCCGCGCACCCAGGATTTCTTGCGGCGCGTGCTGCATCCGTTGTGACAGTATTCTGATGAGTTTGGTCGCAATCGTCACCGCGCAACCGGTCCACCTCTCCCCTTGTGGGAGAGGTCGGATCGCATCGAAAGATGCGATCAGGGTGAGGGGTGACGCTCTCTCGTGGGACCTGCGGCCCCTCACCCGCGCCTTCGGCGCGACCTCTCCCCGATGGGGAGAGGTGAAACGCGAGTTCCTCCCATGACCCCACCCACTCGCCTGCCGCTGCCGCCAAGCCTCTATGCCGACACCGCCGTGCCCGCGGAGCCGACGCCGCCGCTCACCGCGGACACGAGCGTGCCGGTCGCGATCATCGGCGGCGGCTTCACCGGGCTCTCCACTGCGCTGCATCTCGCAGAGAAAGGTGTGCGCGCAACTGTGCTGGAAGCACAGGAGCCGGGCTGGGGCGCCTCCGGCAACAATGGCGGGCAGACCAATCCGGGGCTGAAGCACGACCCCGATCAGATCGAGACCGATTTCGGCCCGGATCTCGGTCGCCGCATGATCGAATTCTCCTGCGGCACCACCAACTTCACGCACGACCTGATCCGCCGCTACCAGATCCCCTGCGAGGCGCGGCAGAACGGCACGCTGCGCGCCGCCTACAACGAGGCCAGCGCCGCTGCGATTGAGGCGACCGCGAAGCAATGCATCGCACGCGGCATGCCGGTGAAGCTGCTGAACGCCGCCGAAATGCGCGAGATGACCGGCAGCGACCGCTACCTCTGCGCCGTGCTGGATGCGCGTGGCGGCGATTTGCATCCGCTGAGCTACGCGCGGGGACTGACGCGTGCCGCGATCGGCGCCGGCGCCGCCGTGCATGGCGAGACGCCGGCGCTGTCGCTGCGCCGCGACGGCAGCCGCTGGCGGATCGAGACACCGCGTGCCGTCGTGCACGCCGACAAGGTGCTGCTCGCGACCAACGGCTTCACCGACGACCTCTGGCCGACGCTCCGCCGCAGCATCGTGCCGGTGTTCTCGTCGATCGCCTGCACCGCACCGCTGTCGGACGAGGTCGCGCGCGCGATCATGCCGACGCGGCCGGTGCTTTACGAGAGCGGTCACATCACGGTCTATTACCGCATCGACCAGCGCAATCGCCTGCTGATGGGCGGCCGCGGCCCGATGCGCTGGATCAAGAGCCCGTCCGACGTCGCCTATCTGACCCGCTACGCCGAGCGCCTGTGGCCGCAGCTCAAGGGCGTCGCCTGGACCCATGGCTGGAACAGCCGGCTCGCCATCACCGCGGATCACTATCCGCATGTGCACGAGCCCGCCGAGAATCTTTTGATCTCGCTCGGCTGCAACGGCCGCGGCGTCGCGCTCTCGACCGCGATGGGGGCGCAACTCACCCGCCGCCTGATCGGCGGAAGCAACTCCGAGATCGACATGCCGATCACGGGCATCAAGCCGATCCCGATGCACGCATTCTGGCGCGTCGGCGTCACCGCCGCCGTGCTGACAGGGCGGGTGAGGGACCGGCTGGGGGTGTGATCGCGGACTGTCGTCGAAGGCGTCAATCACTGATTTTCCCGTCGGCGCAAGCCCTCGCAGCAAGCGTGGCCGCCGCGCTCGACCGACATCGGCTTGTCGATCGCAAGCAACTCGAGCGTGACGATCATCAGGGAGCCGTCGATGTCGCATGTGATCTGCTCGTAGCCCATGACGCCTTCCGGACATGTTGTTGTTATGCTTGCCGTGTCCGCTTCACGCCTCCGCCACCGCATCGCCCCAGGGCTGGAACGACTCGGTGGCGCCGCTGTTGGTCGCGCCATCGCGCAGCACGACGCTCGGGCAGGCGAACTTCATCGGCATGGTCTGGATGCGCGCCTCCTCGTAGGAGAAGCGCCCGCGCAGCGCGTCGCCCACGGCCTGGGGAAGCCGCACGTCGCCGATCACGACGGCGCCTTCGCTGGCATCGATCCGCGGCTGGTGGATCGCGGCGTCGAGATCCATGCCGAAATCCATCACAAAGGAGAGGAGCTGCGACACCGCAGGCAGGATGCGGCGGCCGCCCGATGCGCCGGCGGCGAGGCGACGTCCATCGGCTGCTTGCGCGATCACGGGCGTGTAGTTGGTCAGGCAGCGCTTGCCGCCGGCGAGCGAGTTCGGATTGCCCGGCGTCGGATCGAACCACATGATGCCGTTGTTCATGGTCAGGCCGGTGTTCGGCGTCACGTATTTCGAGCCGAAGGTCGACAACAGGGTCTGCGTCACCGCCGCCATGTTGCCGTTGCGGTCGACCGCGGCGAAATGCGTGGTGCAGGAGGGGGCGATCGCTTCCGCGCCGAGCGAGCGGCGGCCGTCGACGTCGCCCATGTCCTTCAACCGCTCGCGATAGGCAGCCTGCAGCGCTTCCGCATAGGCCGCGTAGGCCACCGCATCCGGGCCGCCGCGCGCGGGCTCGAACGCCTTCTGCAGCAGGCCGAGCGTGCGCGCCATGGTGGGCCCCGCGGTCAATTCCGGCGTCGCGTAGACCGTGCCGCCGCGATAGGGAATCGCCAGCGGCTCGCGCAGATGGGCGCGGAAGGCGGCGAGATCCTGCACCGACAGCGCGCCGCCAGCGGCGTGGATGTCGTCGGCGATGCTGCGCGCCAGATCGCCCTCGTAGAAGTCGCGCGGGCCGGCGGCGGCAAGCTGGGCCATCGTCGCCTTCAGCCTGTCCTGCGGCATCCGCACCACCGACTTGATGCCCCATTGCGCGCAAGGCGGCAGGCCGTCGTGCAAATAGGCGGCGGCGCTGGCGGGATAGCGGCGCAGATCGGCGGCGGAGCTTGCGATCATCGCGGTGGTCCACCAATCGACCAGAAGGCCCTCGCCGGCGAGCTTCACGCTCGGCGCCAGCAGGTCCCTCCACGGCAGCCGGGCGTGGCGGCGATGCGCCTCCTCCATGCCGGCGACCACGCCGGGTACCGCGATCGACCCGGGGCCATGCAGGTTGCGGTCGTCCTTGACCCGCGCCCAGGGAAAGAGGTCGGAGGCGGTGCCGCCGGAGCCGGTCAGCGGATAATCCTCGATGCGCAAACTGTCGGGCGCGCGCATGCCGTAGTCGATCACTTCATAGCGGTTCTCGCGCGCACGATAGAGCACCATGGCGCCGCCGCCGCCGGCGCCGCTCATCCAGGGTTCCAGCACGCCAAGCGCAAAGGTGGTTGCAATGACCGCGTCGACGCAATCGCCGCCATCAGCCAGTACCTCCGCCCCCACTTCCGCTGCCCTGCGCGATTGCGCGGCGACGATGCCGCCCTTGGAGGTTACGGCGGGTTTGCGGATCACTTGTGAATTGGAGAACTGGTCGAGCATGGCGCTGTTTCTTTTTCCTTGCTGCACGGTGGAGGTGCGCAGCGGAGCAAATCACCACCGGAAAACCCGTGCAAGGTCAAGCTCGTCATGGCGGGCAACCGGCGCAACGGGCTTGCGTATGGCCGCGCGCCGGACTTGCGTCGTGTAAGGGCAACGCATCCGCGATCGCAGGACGGCGCTTTCGGACTGTCATCAACTTGTGATAGAAATGTCGTCTTTAGACCCGCAGTAGCGGGACCGGAGGATATTATGTCCAATACCACGCAAGATGATTTCGGTTTCTCCACTTTGTCGTTGAAGGATCTGATCGAAGCTCGCGATCTCTATCATTTCCACCTGATGAGCAAAGCCAACGTCGTCGGCACGGCGATCGGTCTTTATTTGATCCGTGACAAAGAAGACTGGCCGCATGCACGCGGCGGCGTGCAGCGGCTCACCTATCCACGTGAATTCGGCAATTCGCATGCTCGCGACTACTCATGGCCCTGCATTCTGGTGCTGGTTCGCGAATGGATCGAAGCGGGGGATTTCGGCAGGAAGGACCAGCCGCCGGCGTCGCAGATTGTCCCGACGCGGCTCTATCTGCCGGACGGTCGCGTGGTGCCGGTCTGCACGGTGAAGGCGCCGCCGATTTCGCAGGACGAGATGCCCGGTGTCGCGCCCGTGGCCTGGCCAAAGGCCACGTTCGGCGGTGGACTGCCGATCTATGTGGATGTGCAAAAGGAGACCCACCGGGCGACGATCGGCTGCTTGGTGTCGGATGGACACACCACATACGCGTTGACCGCGCGGCACGCCTGCGGCGAGGAAGGCACCAAGGTCTCGGCGATGCTGCGCGAGGGAGCTTCGCAGATCGGCACGAGCAGCAAGAGCCAGATCACGCACAAACTGTTTTCAGACGTGTATCCCGCGCTGCCAATGCGCCAGACCTGGGTCAATCTCGATGTCGGATTGGTTGAGCTCGACGATGTCAGGCAATGGACGCCGAATGTCTATGGCATGCCGCCGATCAAGCCGCTGTTTGACATCTACGAACAGAACCTGTCGCTGCGCAAGCTGATCGACAAGCCGGTCGTCGCGATGGGCGCGGCGTCCGGTCTGCTGCGGGGACGCATCAAGGCGCTGTTCTACCGCTATCGTTCCGTCGGTGGCTTCGACTATGTGTCGGATTTCCTGATCGCGCCGGAAAAGGGCACGGCGGGCACGCATCACGGCGATTCTGGTGCGCTCTGGCACCTGCAAATGCCGATGCCTGACGGCAGTGAGGACACCCGACCGCTGCCGGAACGGGATTTGCGGCCGCTGGCGATCGAGTGGGGCGCGCAGGTCTTTGCCGAAACCAGGCAGCGCTCCACCTATTCCGTCGCAACCAGCCTCAGCAATATCTGCAAGCTGCTCGACGTGGAGCTGGTTGTCGACCGCAATGACGGCGTATCCGGCACCTGGGGCGCGGTTGGCCATTACTCGATCGGCACGCTGGCGATCGATCTGGTCAAGAACAGGCAGTTGAAATCCTTCCTCCAGGCCAATGCCGACAGTCTCAGCCTGCCTCTGGACAAGCTGACCAAGGAGCCAAAGAACAAGGACCTGATCGCATCCGGCTTTGTCGCGCTCGCCGACGTGCCGGACGTGGTGTGGAAGCAGTACCCGTCGCCGCATCTCAACCGCAAGGGCGTCGATATCGGCGTCCCTGGTGGCCGCGACACCAAGTCGGCCGGCGTGCGGTCGACAGGGCCGGAGCATCCAAATCACCACTGCGACGCGGACAGACCATTCAAGGGCTTTGCAACGTTGCCGGATGCGTGCATCGCCAATCCCGATCTGCTGACCGCCGAGAACTGGAACGCCTATTTCGATGACTTCCCCGAGACCGTCGATGTGCTGCATCGGGGAATCCTGCCCTTCCGGGTCTGGCCGCATTTCGAGCGGATGAAGGACTACGCGGCAAGCGATCCCTCCATGTTCCTCGCCGCCGCCGGCACCCTGGCCCACTATGTCGGCGACGCCTCGCAACCGCTCCATGGCTCGACCATGAGCGACGGCATCGAGGCCGAACGGCCGGATTTCCCGCGCGACAGCAGCCGCAAGGACAAGGATGGCAACAAGCTGCCGGCGTTCCGCGGCGAAGGCGTGCACTCGGTCTATGAGACGCAGATGATCAACATGGCCGCCAGCAAGGAACTGCTGTTCAAGGAGATCCGCAAGAACCTCGCTGCCGATCACGGCATGGCGCTGGTCCCGGACGGACGCAGCGCCGCGATCGCGACGCTGACGACGATGCGGGACGTGGCGAAGATCCTGCCGCCGCGCCGGATCATCGATGTCTATGAGGAGAGCTTCGCGGAGGGCTCCCCGTCACATGTGCAGGCGTTGTGGGACGAGCTTGGTGCGCAGACCGGCAAGGTGATGGCGCTCGGCGTCCGCACGCTCGCGATGATCTGGGATGCTGCCTGGAAGGCGGGCGGCGGCAACAAGGACGCTGGACGGATTGATCCCGGACAACTGCGCGCCTGCTACGAGAACCCGAATTTCCTGCGCTCGGTGACGGTCGACGAGATCGAGAACGAAATCAGGAATCCGACCCCGCTCGATGGTCGCGGCGGCAGGGCGAGAGGCCGCACGAACGCTCGGAGGGGCACTTCGAACGATGTTGCGGATGTTCGGGAGGCGGCGGCCAAGCGTGCTGCTCCGCGCAAGCGCAGCAATCGTGCGACGCCGAAGAAGCGGGCCGCGCCGGCGAAACGTCCCGTAAAAGCCGCGAAGAAGCGGCGTGCGAAGAACTAGGAACTTGCGCCCGGTGGACTGCTCCAGCCCGTCGCAACAGCGATGTGCCGTGTTGGCGGCACGTGGCTGTCGTGGCACAGTGAGGGCCAACGACAAGCCGGCGCAGGGAGAGGAAAATGACCGCAGTGAAGCGCGAGCGGGACGGGAGTATCGTCATCCTGACGCTCAACGATCCCGCCACCCTGAACGCGATGACGCCGGAGCTGCTCGGCGATCTCGCGATGGCGGTTGGCGAGATGACCCGCGATGTCGACCTGCGCGCGCTGGTGCTGACGGGGGAGGGACGCGGCTTCTGCTCGGGGCAGAACCTCAAGGCGTTCCAGTCGCTCGGCGACAACATCTACACCGGGGTCATGCGGTATTATTGGCCGGCATTGCAGGCCTTGCGCGAATGTCGCGTGCCAGTCGTGGTCGCGGTCAATGGCGTTGCGGCCGGCGGCGGCTTCAGCCTCGCAATGTCCGGCGACATCATCCTGGCAAGCCGATCGGCGAGCTTCATCCAGGTGTTCAGCCGCATCGGCCTGGTGCCCGATCTCGGCTCGACCTGGCTGCTGCCGCGCCTGATCGGCCGCCAGCGCGCGCTCGATCTGATGCTGCTGAACGAGCCGCTGTCGGCCGAGCGCGCCAAGGAGTGGGGATTGGTGCGCGAGGTGGTGGACGACGCAAGATTGCTCGACGAGGCGAAGGCGCTTGCGCGGCGTCTCGCCGACGGGCCGACCCGGGCGCTGATCGCAACGCGGCAACTGCTCGACGACAGCGAGCACGCAAGCTACGCCGATCAGTTTCGCCGCGAGCTCGAGGTGCAGATGGTGATCCGCGAGAGTGCCGATGCTCAGGAAGGCCGCAAGGCCTTTGTCGAGAAGCGCAAGGCGCAGTTCACAGGACGGTAGGCGTTGATGCCGGGTGTCTTCGACGCGCTACCCGATCGCAATGGCGATTTTGCCGAAATGCGCGCCGCTTGCCATATGCGCGAATGCATCCCTGACCTGGTCGAACGCGAAGACCCTGTCGATCACGGGCTTGACGCCGTGCATGCTGATGCCGTCGCAGAGCGCCTGCAGGTCCTCGACCGAGCCCACCGTGACTCCCTGCAGCCGCTGCTGCTGCATCACCATCAGCGGCAGCCGCGTGTCGGATGTCGCAGGACCCGCGAGCACGCCGATGAAGGCGATGGTGCCGCCGATCTTCGTGGCGCGGATCGATTCGTTCAGTGTGCCGACGCCGCCGACCTCGACGACCAGATCGACGCCGCGCCCGGTCAGTTCGCGCGCCTTCTTGCCCCAGTCGGGCGTGGTCTTGTAGTTCAGCGTGACGTCGGCGCCGAGCTGCTTCAGCCGCCCGATCTTGGCGTCGCTGGAGGAGGTCGCGATGACCCGGGCGCCGCACATCTTGGCGAATTGCAGCGCGAACAGCGAGACGCCGCCCGTCCCTTGGGTGAGCACCGTCTGGCCGGGCTTCGCATCGCCGAGCTTGACCACCGCGCTCCAGGCCGTGAGGCCGGCGCATGGCAGTGCCGCGGCCTCGATGTCGCTCAGATGATCCGGTGTGCGCACCAGCGCGCGGACCGGGAACAGCCGGTACTCCGTCAGCACGCCGTCGACGCTGCCGCCGAGCGCCGCGCGCATCCGCGTCTCGCTCGGCTCGCCGCCGAGCCAGTCCTCGAAGAAGCTGCCGATGACGCGATCGCCGGGCGCGAAATTCCTCACGCCGGCGCCGACCGCCTCGACGATTCCAGCGCCGTCGGAGACCGGCACCAGCGGAAATTTCTGGCGCGAGCCGTAGCCGCCTTTGACCGTCAGCAGGTCGCGATAGTTCAGCGTCGCCGCTGTCAGCCGGACCAGAACCTCGCCGGGACCGGCTTGCGGAATCGGCTTGTCGACCAGCGCGAGCGCGTCGACACCACCTGGGCCTTGCAACTCGTAGCACTTCAAAGGGCGTCTCCCGAAAAGGATTCTTGTCGCGGACGGCGCTCCCAGCCTCGCCACCCAGGACTTCAGCATATGTCAGGCCGGCCGCGCGTGGCCATAGCGTGCGACGCAGCGCGCAGCATGGTGCCCATGTCGGAACCTGTTGGCGCCGCGGCGAAATGCGGTCAATCTGTACGGACCGAGCGCGGCGCGGGAGGTGAGCATGGCTGCCTTGCTTGAGACGGGAAGGGCTCTAACCGGTACACTCGTGCGCAGCGTGGCCCGGGCGATCGTCGCAGCAGCCCTGATCGGTAGCAGCGGGGCGATGGCGGCAGCGGCCGATGATCTCTACCGCGCGCAGACCGTCGTCACCGGTCAGGGCGAGCCGAACCGCATCATCGGTTTTGGTGCCTGCCTGGAGGACGTACTGATCAAGGTCTCCGGTCAGCCGGCGCTCGCGGGCGACAAGCGGCTCGGTGCGTACAAATCGAGGGCCAGGGAGTTCGTCAGCGATTTCAGCTATCATGACCAGTATGCCGGCAAGCCGCATCACGACGAGCAGGGCACCCGCGACCGCCCCTACGATCTGACGGTCAGCTTTGACGAGCAGAAGATCGACGGCCTCCTGGCGACGCTCGGCCTCAAGCCGTGGAAAGCTCAGCGGCCGGTGCTCGGCGTCTTCGTCGAGATGCAGCAAGGTCCGAAGGACTACATCGTCACCGCCGACGGCATGCAGTCGGACCTGCAGCGCGACGCGCTATCGGCCGCGGCAGACAAGCGCGGGATGCGCTTTGTTCTGCCGAGTGCGGCGGCGCTCGCGGCATCGAGCATTACCGCAGCCGACCTCACTAAGGTGCCGTCAGCGAAATTGACGCCGATCGCCGCGCCGCAGGGCGGCGAAGCCGCCTTGGTCGGACGACTGGTGTGGGATGACAAGGATCTCGGCTGGGCCACGCAGTGGCGGATCGACTGGCGCGGCAGGTCCTATACGTGGCGGATGCGCGGTGTGACCTTCGACGAAGCCTTTCGTCGCGGCATTGGCGGCGCTGCGCAGGCGTTGTCGGGCAACGGTAATCCGGGGGAGCGCGATCGATCCAGGTGAAGCCGCTGCGGGATGCTCCGCCGGTCGCGTTGCCCGCCCTCGGTGCGGTGGACCGACTGCAGCAGGATTTCCGCTGTCGCATTGATGTCGGGCGGGCTTCCGCGGCGGCGGGGTCGCGCCTCCGGAGCGCGTCGAGGATTTCGTAGTGATAGGCGATCATGGGCCGTCCGCCCGAGACATGGACCGCCGCGATCAGCGGCCCCATCCGCAGCCACATGTTCTCGATCATGTCGTGCAGCACCGGCAGACCCCCGGATCTCGGCGATCTTTGGAATGAAACAGCCGGTTGAGCTTGATGGCGTTCAGTGGGGGGCCGCTGGCGGCCCTGTTCGCGCTCATTGCCGGCGGTGCATTCCTGTCGATCTGGTCCCGCCGCTCGAGGATGAAGCCGTCGCCAAGGTTGCGCTCGGCCGGGCGGATCGCTCCGCCTACGCCGTCAACAGCTACTCGCGGCAGCCTCCTTCGAAATGGCTGTCGCGAGTGCATGTCACAGCGTAATTGTTGTATGTATGTCGGGATGCCGGAATGAATGATGTGGCGACCTTGAACGAATCTCGTGCTTCGGTCGGCGATGTGCTGTCGTCGCACTGGACGCTGCTGCCGGTTGCCGAGGTCGAGGATCTGGTCGCGCGGATCTACTGTCTGTCCGGTTCGGTGACCCGACTGTCGAGCGAGCGCGACGAAACCTTCAAATTCGTCGCCACGACAGGCGATGTCTACGTGCTGAAGATCGCCAATCCCGTCGAAGATCCGGCTTCGCTGGCCTTTCAGGACGGCGCGCTGATGCATCTGGAGGCGACGGCGCCTGACGTTCCGGTGCCGCGGCTTATCCCCACCCTGCAGGGCGTGCGCAGCTACGATCTGGCCTTGGCGGACGGTGCGGTCCGGAAGGTGCGGCTGCTCAGCTACCTCGACGGCGACCAGCTCTATCGTCTGCCGGCATCGACCGCTCGCAACCACAATCTCGGCCGCGTGCTGGCGATTCTCGGTCAGGGGCTCGCCAGCTTTCAGGGACGTCCGCCCGCCGGCAAGCTGCTCTGGGACATCAGCCATACGCTCGATCTTGCCGATCTCGTCGGGCATGTCGGCGACGAGCGGCAGCCGCTCGTCCGCGGCGTGCTCGATGCCTTTGCGCAAGAAATTCCACAGGCGGCGGGCTGGCTGCCGCACCAGATCATCCACAACGACTTCAATCCCCACAACATCCTGGTCGATGCAGCGGCGCCGCTGGAGATCGCGGGGATCATCGATTTCGGCGACATGGTGTTTGCGCCGCGCGTCAACGATCTCGCCGTGGCGCTTGCCTATCACCTGGCGACCGACGATTGGCAAAACCTCGCGGGCGCGATCCTGCGCGGCTACGGCACCGTGACTCGGCTCGAGGCCGATGAGGTCCGCGTGCTTCCGGTCCTTATCAAGGCACGGGTGGCGATGTCGATCATCATCTCGGAATGGCGGGCGGCGAGCCGGCCCGACAACAGGGACTACATCCTGCGAAACCATCACGCTGCCTGGCAGGGCCTGCAGCGTCTGTCCGGACTGTCCGCGTCCGATCTCGAGCGGTTCGTCTCATCCAATTGCGAGGGTTAAGCACATGGCCATGGTCAACGCCTTCACCGCCGAGGACTTCGCCCGGCTCAGTCCCGAGGAGCAGCGTCTGATCGAGCGGCGGCAGCGCGTGCTCGGCACCGCCTATCGGCTGTTCTATGAGCGGCCGTTGCACATCGTGAAGGGCGAGGGCGTCTGGCTCTATGATGCCAGCGGCAACAAATATCTCGACGCCTACAACAACGTCGCCTCGATGGGGCACTGCCATCCAAGGGTGGTCGAGGCGATCACGCGGCAGACCGGCATCCTCAACACGCATACGCGCTACCTGCACGAAGCCATCATTTCCTATGCCGAGGCGCTGACGGCGACGTTTCCCGCCGCGCTTAGCCAGGTCATGTTCGCCTGCACGGGCAGCGAGGCCAATGATCTCGCAGTGCGCATCGCCCGTCACGTGACCGGCGGCACCGGTATCATCGTGACGAGCCTCGCCTATCACGGCCTGACCGGCGCGGTCGCCGAATTCTCGCCGTCGCTCGGCGAGTTCGTGCATCTCGGCGGCCATGTCCGGACCGTGCCGGCGCCTGATTCCTACCGCACGGCGCCGGGCGACATCGCGGAGCGCTTCGGACGCGACGTGCGCGCCGCGATCGCCGATCTCGAGCGGCGCGGCATCAAGCCGGCGCTGCTGATCGTGGATACGATCTTCTCCAGCGACGGTGTGATGGCCGAGCCCAAGGGCTTCCTGAAGCCCGCGGTCGATGCCATCCACGCGGCCGGCGGTCTCTTCATCGCCGACGAAGTGCAGCCCGGCTTCGGTCGCACCGGCGATGCGATGTGGGGCTTCCTGCGCCATGGCGTTGCGCCCGACATGGTCACCATCGGCAAGCCGATGGGCAATGGCTATCCGATGTCCGGCGTCATCGTCCGGCCTGAGGTCGTCGCGGAGTTTGGCGAGCGGGCACGCTATTTCAACACCTTCGGCGGCAATCCCGTGGCTGCCGCGGCAGGCTTGGCCGTGCTCGACATCATCAAGGATGAAGGCTTGCAGACGAACGCGGCCGATGTCGGCGCCTATATGCGCCAGGGATTGCAGCAGCTCGGCCGCGACTTCCCGCAGATCGGCGACGTGCGCGGCGCCGGCCTGTTCATCGGTGTCGAGATCGTCGCTGATCCCGCGGCGAAAACACCCGATGCGGTGACGACGACGCGGCTGGTCAACGGCTTGCGGGAGCGCCGCGTTCTGATCAGCGCCTCGGGGCCGAATGCCAACGTGCTCAAGATCCGTCCGCCGCTGGTGTTCTCGCGTAACAATGCGGACACGCTCATCGCGGCCTTGGGTGACGTGCTGGCTTCGCTGTAGGGCTCAGGAAACCGATCAGACCCGCGTGATCCAGCTCGCGATCAAACAATGACAAGAACCGAGAGGACATTTTTCCCGTGAGTGTGAAAGACGGCACCGCCCGGAACGCGCAAATTCTTGCCGCGGTTGACGCCCTGTTCGACGAACAGGTGCAGTTCCTGCAACAGCTCGTGCGCGTCCCCTCGCAGCGCGGCGAGGAAGCCGCCGCCCAGGAGGTCATGGCGGACGCGATGGCCGGGCTTGGTCTCGATATTGACAAGTGGGTGATCGACGCCGACAGCATGCGCGATTATCCCGGATTCTCGCCGGTATCGATCTCCTATGAGAAATCGTGGAACGTGGTCGGCACCCATCGCCCGGAAGCCGCGACCGGCCGCTCGCTAATCCTCAATGGCCACATCGACGTGGTGCCGACCGGCGTCGCGACGTCGTGGACCTACGGTCCCTATGAGCCCGTCATCAAGGACGGCTGGATGTATGGCCGCGGCGCCGGCGACATGAAGTCGGGGCTCACGGCCAGCCCCTTCGCGCTGAAGGCGCTGCACCGCCTCGCGCTGCAGCCGGCCGCTACGGTGCATGTGCGGTCGGTGGTCGAGGAGGAGTGCACCGGCAACGGCGCGCTCGCCTGCGTCGTGCGCGGCTACACCGCCGATGCCGCCTTCATCCCCGAGCCACTGGAGCCGAAGCTGCTGCGTGGACAGATCGGCCCGATCTGGATTCGGGTCGAGGTGGCCGGTGCGCCGGGGCATGCGTCCGGCGACTTCGGCAAGGGAGCCGACGCGATCAACAATGCCATTGAGCTGATCCAGGCGCTCGGCGAGCTCAAGACGCGCAGGAACGCGCGGAAGGGTGACTATCCGCCGTTCCAGAACCATCCCCATCCGATCAACTTCAACGTCGGCCGCATCGAAGGCGGTGAGTGGACGTCGAGTGCGCCGTCGGCGTGCGCGTTTGAGGTGCGGGTCGCGGTCTACCCCGGCCAGTCCCCGGTCGACGCCTGCGCCGAGTTCGAGCAGTTCATCACCGATGTGTCGGCACGCAACCCGTTCCTCGCGACGCACCCGCCGCGGATCTCCTATCCCGGCTTCATGGCGGAGGGCTATCATCTGGTCGGGGCCGAGCAGCAGGAGGCGGTGCTGCGCCGCTGTCATGCGGAGGTCTGGGGCGACGATCTCAAGGAGCACGCTTTCGCCGCCACCACGGATGCGCCCTTCTTCGGCCTTTACACCAACTGCCCGACGCTGGTCTACGGTCCCTGCTGCCGCAATCCCCACGCGTTCGACGAATGCGTCTATCTGGAATCGCTGCGCAAGGTGACCAAGACGTTGGCGCTGTTCATCGCCGAATGGTGCGGCCTCGAGGCGATCGCCTGACCATGCGCTGCCGATCCGGCAGAACCTCAGGCATAAGCAATTGCCGGCGAGCGGGAAGCTCGCCGGCAACGCATCGCCCTCGGCAGAGTGCCACTCTATTGCCGCGTCAGGCGAACCACGTCCTGCCGCAGGAGATAGAGCGAGACGGCAAGCAGGACGACGTCCTTCATCAGGAAGGGCACGTTGCCCGTCATCGCGGGGAAGCCTCCGGCCGCGGCGTCCCAAGCGTCCGGCATGAACGGAATGATGGTGACGGTTGCGATGAAGGTGCCGGTCGAACCCAGCGCGCCGAGGACGCCGAGCCGCTTGTCCCAGAAGCCCGCGAGCAGCAGCGATCCGAACGTCCACTCCGAGACGCCCAGGAAGTAGCTGGCGCCGGCGTGGCCGAACGCAGGATAGAGCCACCAGATCAGCGGTCCGTTGCTGATGAACGGGACCAGTCGTTCGAATTCATATGGCCACCACTTCTGGTAACCGAAGAAGAAGAACATGATCACCATCGCGGCGCGCACGACGTGATAGTCGAGGCCGTCCGCGAGCAGGCCGGACTTGTTGAGCACGCGGACGAGCGGGTTCTGCGTGGTGGTTGTGATCGTAGTCATGGTCGTGATCCTTTCATGTGACGGTGCGGCGCAGTTGCGTCACGCGACCGCGGGGAAGTCGATGTCGGTGTCGTTGATGCGGTTGCAGACGTTGGTGAAGACAGTCGTCGCGAAAGCGAGGCTGATCTCCACCAGCTGCGCGTCGGTGTAGCCGGCCGCCTTGATCGCCGCGAAATCGGCGTCGCTGACGGTGCCGCTCGACTGTGCAAGCTTGCGAACGAAATTCACCAGCGCGTCGCGCTTGGCATCACCGCTCGGCTCGCTATCGCGGATTTGCTTCAGCACCTCGGGCTTCACGCCCGCGAGCTTGGCGAGATAGCTGTGGGCGGCGACGCAGTAGTCGCAGCCGCCTGCTGCACTGATGACTAGCTTGATGACTTCCTGGTCGCGCTTCGTCAGGCTGCCGCCGGCCAGCACCGCATCGGCGGCGAGGATCGACTTGAGGGCGGCGGGACCGTGGGCGGCGATCGCCGCGAAGGTGTTCGGCACGGCGCCGATCGCCTTCTTGATTTGCGCGTAGACCTGTCCGGACGGACCGGTATCGGATTCCAGATTGGGGACCGAGAGACGGGACATGGTGGCACTCCGTTGGTTGGGGTGGTGAACGATTGCGGAGTGACGATAGGCACCCGCCTTGAGACGTTGAATGTTTCGGGGGCTCGAATATATGCTCCATCGTCTCACATTCGCCGTTCGAGGGAGGTCGTCATGGATTGGCTCAGCCGGCTGTTCGAGATGATGCCGGTGCGTGGCCGGCTCGATCTGCGCTGCACCTACGGCGCGCCCTGGCGTATCGACCAGGGGCCGGGCGAGCCGAATGAAATCCCGTATCACGCGGTGCTCGCCGGCTCCGCGCTGCTGGAAAACCCGGCGGGAGGCCGGCCGCTGCAGCTCAAGCCCGGCGACATCCTGCTGCTTCCCGGCAATCCCCGTCACGTCATGCATGACGGCAGCGGGGCTGCGCCGCTGCCGGCCCGCAACCGCGCGTCCCTCAACTTCACGATCAGTGAAAACCTCGGCTCGGACGAGCGGCTCGATCTGCTCTGCGGACATTTCGCGATCGCGCCGCCGCATGATCGCCTGCTCCGCAACTATCTGCCGCCATACCTGATCGTCCACGCCGGGACGTATTCAGGCGAGAGAGAAACGGCTGCGCAGCTTGCGAGCCTCGTCTCGCTGATGCGCAGCGAGACCGCCGACGATCGGCTGGGCGGACGCGCGATGCTGAACGCGCTGTCGACGGCGATGTTCGCGCTTGCGCTGCGCCTTGCCAGCGAGATCGATGATGCGCCGCGCGGCCTTCTGGCGATGGCCGGACATCCGCGCCTGGCGCCGGCGGTGGCTGCTCTGTTCAACGAGCCGGCGCGCGCATGGTCGCTGCCGGACCTTGCGCGTCTCTGCAACATGTCGCGTGCGACGCTCGCTCGCCAATTCAAGGAGAAGCTCGGGCGATCGGCCGCCGATCTCCTGACCGGTATCCGGATGCCCCTGGCCGCGAACGAACTGAGGCGATCATCCCTCTCTACGGGAGCCGTGGCTGAGCTGGTCGGGTATCAATCGGAAGCGGCTTTCCAGCGCGCCTTCAAGGGTCATATGGGGGTCACTCCCGCGCAGTGGCGCAAGACACAGGAGCTATCAGGCCGGGAGGTGTTCGCGAGGCCTGCGGCCTCCACCGTTGCAACGCTTGCAGAGACGTCCGCCTCGGCACGTTCTGCCAAGCACAGGCCCGCAAGGAAGGGCGATGCCTCCTCGCTGGCCAATGACAACGGGTGATGGGATGTCGCTCAGGCCGCCGAGACCGCCGCGGCCGCGGGATAGTTGGTGAAACCGCGCGACCGACGGCGGCCGATGGTCGCGGGAGTTTGCGCTCCACCGGCCGCCGCACGCCGTCACGCCTTGACGGCGACAGCCTGCTGAAGCACCGGGATCATGTCTTGAGGCTCGGGCCGATGGGTGTAGTCGGGGTTCACCTCGGAATAGAGGATCACGCCGTCGTGTCCGATGACATAGCGGCCCGGCATCGGCAGCGTCCAACTCGGGTCGTCGTTGAACGCCGGTGTGTTGACGTCGTCGAGCGGGAGCACGACATAGTCGGTACCGCCGGATCCGGGTCACCGCTCAGGAGCAGGATATGAACGCGCCGCCAAACCCAAACACCGATTCCGCCGCCAGGGATTCAGACAACGACGTCGTGCACTGGCTGGCGAATGAGACACGCGACGAGCGCTTCGTCGACAATATTTTCGCCGAGCTGTGCGTGCGGCTTCAGCGCGCGGGAATTCCGATCAAGCGGGCGTCCCTCCACCTCCTGATCCAGCACCCTCAATGGCTCGGCGCCCGGATCCTCTGGGCTGACGGGATGCAGGAGGCCGCGATTACGCGGGTCGACTACGACGTCAGGCAGCGATCCGAATATATCGGCAGTCCGGTGGAGGAGATCCAGGGCGGCGCCGCCGAGATACGCGAGAATCTCGAACGCGATCCCGCTCTGGGCCGCAAGCATGGCGTCTATGACGAGTTGCGGTCGAAGGGCCTGACCGATTATGTGGCGTGGCCGATGTACCATACGCTCGGCAAGCGGCATGCGGTGGCCTTCTCAACCGACCGGCCCGGCGGCTTCGACGACGCACATATCGCGGGTCTGCGGCGACTGATGCCGATCCTGGCGCTGGTCAGCGAAATTCGCATGAAGAACCGGCTGGCGCGTACGCTCTTGGAAACCTATGTCGGGTCGCATGCGGGCGAGCTCATCCTGGCCGGCGCCACCCGCCGCGGCAGCGGAACGACGGTGCATGCCGCGATCATGATCTGCGATCTGCGCGATTTCACCCGGATCTCGGACAGCTGGCCGCGCGACGACGTCATCGGTCTGCTGAACGACTATTTCGACGCGATGTCGGAGCCGATTGCGCGGCACGGCGGCGAGATCCTGAAATTCATGGGCGACGGTCTGCTCGCCATCTTTCCGCTCAGCCAGTCGTCGGCCTGTGCAAACCTGCTGCATGCCGTGACCGAGGCACGTCAGGCCATGGCCGCCCTGAACGAGAAGAGCTGGGAGAGCGGTGGGGCCCCGTTGAACTTCGGCATCGGCGTCCACGTCGGAGACGTCATGTACGGCAACATCGGCTCGCGCACGCGGCTTGACTTCACCGTCATTGGGCCCGCAGTCAATATGGCCTCGCGCCTCGAAACCCTCACCAAGCAGTTGGGACGGACGGTGCTGCTGTCCCGCGCGTTCGCCGACATGGCCGCAAACGATTTCGATCTCGAACGCGTCGGCGAATTTCCGGTGCGCGGCTTCAGCGACCCGATCGAGCTGTTTGCGTATTAGCTGAGGTGGGCGACGACCTCGGCGCCGATGATTTGCCCGGGTCGCTCTGCTGAGCGCGGCTTAGTCAGAGATCGCTGGGGCAACGGCCAGCTTTCGCGTCCGTCGTTCCCCGGTGCATTGCCTTCACATGATCGCTGCAGCAAGCGCTGCGAGCAATGCGGGCGGCGTCACCAGCGCGCCAATTTTCAAGAATCGCCACGGGGTGACGTCGATCTTTTCCCGCCGCAGCGCCACCAGCCACAGGATCGTCGCAAGCGACCCGGTCACCGAGAGATTGGGTCCAAGATCGATTCCGATCAGCATCGCGCTTAGCACCGATGGAGGGAGGTGGTCGTTGGCCGCGACAGAGCTTGCCACCAGGCCCACGGGAAGGTTGTTCGCGATGTTGTCGGCGATCGAGGTGACGAGGCCGACGCCCCAGGCGGCGTGGCTCGGCGATCTTTCGATCCCCGCTTGTAGAAGCGCGCTGAGATGGCCGATCGCGCCGGTCTTCACCAGTGCTTCCACCATCACGAACAATCCAGCGACCAATGGCAACACGCTCCAGGAAATGCCTCTCATCACCGGCCAGGGCGACTGGCGGTTAAGAGCGAGCACGGCCGCGGCCATAACAGCACCGCAAATGAAAGTCGGCAATCCCAATGGCACGTCGAGTGCCGAAGCGGTCAGCAGCACGACGCCGATCGCGGCGGTGCCGATTGCGGTGAGTTTGCCGCCGCGGCCGAGCCTGGGATGCGGTACACGGCTCTCGATGTCTCCCTTGGCGAGCGCACGGCGCTGTGTCAGGCGAAGCACGACATAGGTCACTGCAATCGCGGCAATCGAAGGCAGCGCGAATTGGTGCAGCCATTCGAACAGATGGGGCATACGCTCGCCGAACACGACCAGGTTGGCGGGATTGGAGATCGGCAGCACAAAACTCGCGGCGTTGGCGATGAAGGCGCACGCGAAGAGATAGGGCAGGGCATTCGCGCCGGCGGCGCGGGTCGCGGTATAGACCGCGGGCGTCAGCACGATGGCGGTGGCATCATTGGAAAGGAGGACGGTGACGAGAATGCCGACGGCGTAGACCAAAAGAAACAATCGCTGTGGCGAGCCACGGGCATGTTCGACTGCGAACGCGGCCAGATAGTCGAAGAGACCTTCGCACCGCGCAAGTTCCGCGGTGAGCATCATGCCGATCAGGAAGAAATAGACGTCGAGACCCTTGGCGACGCCGTGCAGCGCTTCGCGTGCGGTCAGGACGTTGCAAATCATCAGCGCGACGGCGCCCCCGACAGCCCAGATCGCCTCGGACAAGCGAAATGGCCTGATGATGACGCCGGCGGTTGCCGGGACAATGATGCTCAAGGTCAGAAGCGATTCGTGCGGCGGCATTGTCCTGTCGTCTCCAAAAGAAAAAGAATCATCCTGCAGCGATGCCGGAAGCCGATGGGGCTCTCCGCGTCAGTCGGCTTGTACCCATACCGGACCGCACGCGCGTCTCGGGCAATGCGAACCAGCACACTCCAAAGCCGATCCCCGCGATGGCGCCGAGCGTGAGGAAGGCTGCGCTATAGCCCGCTTTGACGACGACAAGTCCTGCGAGCGTGGTGGAGAGCGCCGCGCCGATGCTTTGCGCCGTGATGGTCGCGCCTTGCGCGACGTTGAAGCGCCCGGTGTCGCGCGTCAGATCGGCCACGATCACGGGAAAGATCGCGCCGAAGATGCCGGCGCCGATGCCGTCGAGAAGCTGCACGCCGACGAGCCAGGCCTCGTTGTCGGACAGTGTATAGAGGGCGCCGCGAAGGGGCAGGATCAGAAGCGCGGCGAGGAAGAAGCGTTTGTGCCCCCATCGGTCGGCGCGCGCGCCCACCAGCACCGCCATCGGAACCATGACGAATTGGGCAGCGGTGATGCAGGCCGACATCAGGCTGGTGCCGAGATCCTTGTCCTGCAGCGCCAGCTTTTGCCCGACCAGCGGAAGCATCGCCGCATTCGAGAGATGAAACAGCGTCACGCAAACCTCAAAAATGAGAAGCGGGCGGCAAGTCAGGAGGATGCCCAGGCCTGACGGGCGCTCCAGAGCTCTGTCGAGGCTTCTCCCGTGCAGCCCGCGTGCGAGGTCATGGTCGATCGCGTCTTCCGGAATCGCCAGCACGCTGACGAGACTTGCGATCGCCATAGAAGCAAGAAGATAGAAGACGACCTGAGGGCCGAAGAAATAGGCTGTGCCGCCCGCAATCGTCGCGGCAATCGCATTGCCGGCGTGGTTGAAGCTCTCGTTGCGGCCGATGCGGGCAGTGAAGGCGCGACGACCTACGACGCCGAGCGACACGGCAGCTATCGCCGGCGGAAACATCACGCCCGCGGCATGCGCGATACCTTGCGATACCGCAACGGGCCAGAAGCCCGGACAAAGCGGCAAGGTCAGAGAGGCGATAGTGACGATCAGCGCCGCGCAGATCATCAACTGACGTTTTGCCCTTGTCGTATCCACCAGGGCGCCGGCCGGCGTCTGCGCAACGATGCCGGCAAAGCTTGCGATCGACATCACCATGCCGATGCTGGCTTCGTCCCATTTCTGCTCGGTCAGGAGATAGATGGCGAGATAGGGCCCGAGCCCGTCGCGCACATCGGCCAGGAAGAAGTTGGCGGCATCGAGGGCGCGGTTGGCGCGTTGCCTTGATTTCGAATCGCTGGACATGTCCGCCCTCGACCTTCGATGTGATTCCGCCAATTTCTTTTCACGTCTCCGGCTCAGGCGCGTACGGCCTGATCGTGCTTGGGCTTTGCCTCGTGCTTGGGCTTCGGCTTTGCCTCCTTGATCGGGCGCAGATCGTCACTGTCGGTGCCGATCTCCTTCGCATGCAGCACGCTGCCGTGCTTGGTTTCGACGCTGTCGCCTCTCGCGGCGATCCTCGCGTTCGGCGCAAGGAACTTGGCAACCGGTTCAGCCTCGTTCGGACCGACACGGATCACCGTGCCGTCGGCGAGCAGCGCGCCGCGAAGCTCGCCCTTGGGGCCGAACAGCGAGAGTCGCACCGCTCCCTCGGCCGACATCTTCCTTTTCTCTAGCTTGGGATGTTCGCGATCATGGCCCGGTCCCTGGTCGATAATGCGCGCTCCGTTCGTCGTGATCACTGCGACCGCGGCGACGAGATCGGCTTTGCGCGGCCGGACGCCACGGACGCTGACCACGTCGCCTGCCTTGACGTGGCGGGTGAGCTCGGCCTCCATGTGTGGCGGCGTGTGGACGAGGACGGACGGGCGCGTCTCGCTGTTGAAGCCGTCGATCTCGCCATGCGGGTTGAGAACGAAGCGTTCGACGGTGCCTTTCACTTCCGGAAGGCAATCGGGATCGATCCAATGCATGTTGTTCTCCTCTCTGGTCTGTTGGCTTCTGGAATTCTCTGTCTTACTCAGCCGCGCGGCGGAGGCGGTCCGAAGCGGTCGGGACCGCCCTTGGAGCCGCGCGGAGGACGCGGTCCGTCGAGCTCGGTCATCTGACCAGGCGAAGTGCCGATCGCTTGCACGTCGACCACCCTGCCCGGCCCGGTGTCGAGTAGCTCTCCGCGTACGGAAACCATCTGCCCGGGTTGCAGCCAGTCCGCGAAACGCTCGGCTTCCGGCGGAGGCAGTCGAAGCTGGGTGCAGTCGTCGAGCAACGCGCCGTTCACTTCGCCGCGCTTGCCGTGCTGCGCCGCGGCGATCCGGCCGTTGAAGGTCTGTTGCGTGCCGCCCCGCTCGGGCCCTCGCGGTGGCCCGTTGTCGGCCACGCTCCTGCCGGTTGCGACATTGGTGACGGAAGCCGCATCGACAAGCGGAATGGCCCGGGCGCGCATGCCGCGAATCGAAACCTCGTCGCCCGGTCGGATCGTATAGACGACCTGGGCCGAGAGATGCGGCGGCAGCTTCACTTCCGTGCCGTCGGCCAGGATCAGCCCGTCAACGTCGCCGCGCGGCGTCAACGTGTATTGCTTCACCCGGCCGCGCGACTCCGGCAGTTGAGAAGAATCCCAGACCGAGCCCATCGTCTGCGAATAAGCGCTCGCGCCGGCGCAGCCGGCCGTGGCGGCGAGGAACGCGCACGCAAGCGTGCGCATCCGCGTCGATGTCATCTTCATGATCAAGCTCCTTCCGAATGGCGACTGGTCGCCAATGCGAAAGGTTCAGCAATCGGCGTGCCAACGCCGAAGCGCTTGTTTCTGAAGGAGTTAGCGGGAGCTGCGGTCGTTTAGCCGTCGTCTTTTCCGACGGCGGATGTCGGATTTCCTGACGCATCGCTGCCGGTCAGGCCGTAACGCTGCATCTTGGTGTAGAGAAGCTGGCGGTTGATGTTGAGACGCCGCGCCGCCTCGGTGCGGTTCCCGCCGCAGGCGTCCAGCGCCTCGCGGATCATCGCTTCCTCTAGCTGGGCGACCGCCGCCGGCAAATCGCTCCCGGGAAGCGCGGTCGCAACCGGGCGAATTTCCCCGGCGCTGGTGTCGATATCGTCCGCGTCGATGGTATGGCTTCTGGTCAGCACACAGGCCCGTTCGATGACATTGCGCAATTGCCTGACATTGCCGGGCCAGTTGTAACGCCTGAGTTTGTCGATGGCGCCGCTACCGAGCTGTTTGACCGGTTGTTCCGAAGAGACCAACAGCGAAAGGAAGTGCTCGGCGAGCGGCACGATATCGGATGACCGCTCGCGCAGCGGCGGGATCGCGATGGGAACGACATTGAGGCGATAGTAGAGGTCTTCGCGAAACTCGCCGGCCGCTACAAGCTTTGGCAAGTCGCGGTGGGTTGCGGTAACGACCCGCGCGGTGGTCCGGACCGGCCTGCCACCGACCGGCGTCATCATCCGCTCCTGCAGCACCCGCAGGATCTTCGCCTGCATCGCAAGCGGCATATCGCCGATCTCGTCGAGAAACAGCGTGCCGTTGTCGGCGTCGCGGAAGGCGCCGGAGCGGTCGCTGGTCGCACCGGTGAACGAGCCCTTCACATGCCCGAACAGTTCGCTTTCGAGCAGGTCCGGCGGGATCGCAGCGCAGTTGACGGCGATGAAAGGCCCGTCCTTGCGCTGGCTGTGCACGTGCAGTGCGCGCGCCACCAGCTCCTTGCCGGTTCCGGTTTCGCCGAGGATGAGCACCGTCGCCTGGCTGTCGGCGGTAAGCCCGATCGCCTTCTGCACACGCCGCATGCCCTCGCTCGGTCCGATCAGGGTATCGAGGCTGCCCTTGCTTGCCGCCGCGACCGGCCGCCGCCGTGACGGCAGGCGCTCCAGCAGGGTCTTCAACTCATCGCGTCCGATCGGCTTGGTGAGGTGGTCGAAGGCGCCGAGCCGCATGGCCTCGATGGTGTTTTCGGCGCTCGCAAACGCCGTCAGCACCACCACCGCGGGCGGGTTCTCCTGCGCGCGGATGCGGCGCAGCACCTCGATGCCATCCATGCCTGGCATCTTGAGATCGAGCAGCACGGCGTCCACTATCTCGGACAGCGCGGCGAGGCCCTCGCGTCCCGAGGAGGCCGTTTGCGGCGTGTGGCCGAGGTCGCTCAATGCCTCGACGAGGCCCTCGCGCAAGGCAGGGTCATCATCGACAATCAGGACGTTTGCCATGGCACCTCGATCTCAAACTTCGCGCCGCGCTCGGTGTGCGCAAGGCGTGCTTCCCCGCGGTGAGCACGCGCGATTTCTCGCACGATGGCAAGTCCGAGCCCAGTCCCCTCGGTGCGCGCCGTTGCGAAGGGCTCGAACAGGCGCTCGCGCATCTCCTCGCTCACGCCTGCACCGTTGTCGGTCACGCATAGCAGCAACTTGTCCTTCCGTCGCACGGCATCCACGACAATGCGTCCGCCGGGGGACGTATTCTGGATCGCGTTCAGGATCAGATTGTCGAGGGCCCGCTGCATCTGGAACGGGTCAAAGCGAGGTATTGGGTTGCTCGGCTCCGGAGTTTCAGCCCCGAGCGACAAGCCGTTGGCCGCCGCCAGCTCCTGGTGAGGCTCGATCGTTGCTTGCAGGAACGAAGCAAGGTCGACATCCGTCGGCTTGAGCTCGCCAGCCTGGGTCATTTGCAACAGATTACGCAGCAGCGCGTCCAGCCGCGCGACCTGCCTGAGGATCGCTTCCAGAGCAGTTTTCTTGCGAGCGTCATCGCTTGCGGCAAGTGCGTTTTCCGCCTTGAGCCGCATCGCCGCGATGGGGTTGCGGATCTCGTGCGCAAGCCCTGCCGACAGCCGCCCGACGGCCGCGAGACGTTCGGCTGTGCTTGCGCGGTGCCGCTCCAGCGCGAGCCGTTCGCCGGTTTGATTCAACGCATCGACCAGCCGGTCGAGCTCCTGCTCGCCCGTACGCGGAAGCTTTGGAAGGTCGACCGACCCGCTTTCGCTCTTGCCCAACGCCTGCTCCAGCACCGCGATCTTCCGCGACCAAGAGAACAGCACGCGTGCGAGCCAGATCGCCGAGCCGAAGATGGTGAGTGCAAGCACAAGCAGTCCAGTCAGCAGTTGAGTATACGCCGGCCCCTCGGCTGTGAAGGCGCGCGTCATGGTCCAGGCCGTGGTGCTCGGCAGCGGTCCGCGCAGCGGGCAGGCGTGCACCAGCAGGACTTGCGATCGCGCCGGCTTCCGCAGACCGGCCGGCCGCCCCGAACGCAAGGCTTCGGCGTTGACGTCGCGGATCGTGTTCAGCTCCGCGGCCGGAAGATCGGTCTTCGGACCTGTACCCTCATAGGAAGGGAAGGCGTAAGCGAGCGAGCCCGCATCGGCTTGCCAGATGCCGCCCTCGACGCCGGTAGCGCTGGAGAGCGCGACCTGAACCAGTGTTGTTAGCTCCTGCTTCAGCCGATTGTCGATTTGCCCGCCGCTCCAACCGGAAACGAAGAATTGGTAGCGGTCGGCAATGTCCCGACAGGCCCGTGCGGCCAACTCCTCCGAGCGCGCAACGCGCGCGTCCGCTGTCTGCTGAAAGGACTCGAACAGGAGATAGGCGGTCGCCGCTCCCGACAGGACCAGCATGATCCAAAGTGCTAGCAGTCGCGACCAAAGAGACCGCATCGAAGTTCCCGGAGCAGTGAAATGACCCTCAATCTATACGAATCTAAGGCGACCGCCATCGGGGCGAGCCAGAAGCATAGTAAACCGTTGATCGGGCGTTCGACGATAAGGCGCACGCCCGTCCTTGCGATAAGACCGCCGCATCCGCGATTGGAATGAGAGATCGTAGCCGGATCGAACCACCTCGATGTATATCTTCGCGTCCTGATCCGACTCAAAGGTCCTGGCGTGCTCCACAAGTCTGCGGCCGGCTTTCTCAGGGTCGGAATAGTGGCGGTCTTCCTTCGCCTTTATCGGCAAATTCCATCGCGCGCCTGCGCCGCATGGACGTGTGGAGCATGAATCATGCTCTCAGTCAGGACGTGGCTATCAGGCGAGCGCCACATGGACAATTGACCTTTCCAACAGACAAGATCTTGCCGCTCGCCGTCTCGTTGCCAATGCGAAGATCGCGACGATCTACCAGAACGGTGATATCGGCAAGGCGAGGCTCGCGGGGCTCAAGAGGGTGGGTGATTTTCTGAGCGTGGTCTGGCTTCGTTGGTTGCGAGACCGTTATGAGCGACAGAGCAAAGGGCGCAGGGGGGACCAACTTTCGGCCGAACGATCGTCGCAATTTCGACGATTCTGAATTCCCTGTCAGAAACTAACTCATTCATGATCGAGAATATCGAGCGTCATTCCGCGAAAAATTAGGAACCGCTGGAGATCAACTGCATTCAAGCGTTCGGCGCAAGTCGACAAACTTGGCGCCTTGGCGAACGCAAACGAAGAGGAGTTGATGATGAGAAAACTCGCAATCATCGCAGCAGGCGTATCGTTGCTTGCGGGCACTTACCCCGGTCAGGCATCCGACCACCTGTTCACGGCGGTGGGTGCCGGCGGCCTGACGACCTCCAGCAACCCGTTCGTCAAAACCAATGGACGATCAGCCGACACCGTGCCGGGTCAGGGCAGCCCGCTGTCCGGTGCAGATCACACCACCCCGGCGGTCGAAATGGGGTCGTTACTTACGCACCACTTCACGCAGCCCAACACGAATGCCAATCCCGGCAACGGCACCCTGAAGACCCCTCCACCGGTCACGGCCGGAAAGACGGCGCCCTCAGCCAACAGTCCGCATACGGCGGTCATCATACCCTGACCCAGCCGACAGCGATCGCTTCGGATCGCACCCCGCGGCGGCGCGCGTATGTCTCAATCTCCCTGAGGCGCCTCGCGCCGCCAGCGGCGGCAGAACGAAAGGGACCTACGCCTGTTCTCAAAATGGAGCACCGCATCAGCTAGCGCGGCGAGATCACCATTCGCACGGACAATCGGCCGAACTTCCCTCGAAGCCTTCTGGTGCGTGTAGCGCTGGGAGTTTTGGCGATTGCCGTCACTTATCCGCTGTGGGCCCCGGACAATTCGGTCTCCGCAATCGGAGACGATCGCGACGAACTGCGCTATGTCAGCATTGCTCGTGACAATGTCGTTCAGAATGTCACCGCCTCGGGAACGCTCGAAGCGGTGGACACGGTCGAGGTCAGCTCGCAGCTGTCGGGTCAGGTCGCCAAGCTGATGGCCGACCACAATTCCCCTGTCAGGGCCGGCGAGCCGCTCGCTGCGCTTGACGCCGCGACGTTTGAAGTCCAGGTCAAGGAAGCGGAAGCCGCGCTCGCGATCGCGCTGGCCCAGCATGAGGAGGCCAAGGCCGCCGTCGAGGGCGCGCAGGCGCGCCACGATGACGCCCTGCGCGATCTTCAGATCAAGAGCACGCTTAGCAGGAACGGCAGCGTTTCGCAGCGCGACGCCGAGCGCGCGCAGATGGCGGCCCGGTCGCACGCCGCCGAAGTGTCCGCCGCCAAGGCAGGCGAGCAGATGCGGGCGGCCGGAGTCATGGCTGCCCGCGCTTCGCTCGAACGGGCTCGGCTGGATCTGGAACGAAGCACCATCAAGTCTCCGATCGATGGTGTTGTCATTCGACGGAGCGTGGAGCTTGGCCAAACGGTGGCTGCGAGCCTGCAGGCGCCGACATTGTTCACGATCGCGCGCGATCTTTCGGACATGCGCGTTAGTGCATCCGTCAGCGAGGCCGACATTGGCGCGGTTCGAACCGGGCAGCGCGCCTTGTTCAGCGTCGATTCTTATCCAGGCCGCTCGTTCGAAGGTCGCGTGCTTGAGATCCGAAAGGCGGCGCAGATGGTGCAAAACGTGGTGACCTATACTGTGATGATTTCAGCGCCCAACCCCGATGGCCTGTTGCTTCCAGGGATGACGGCCGACGTCCGCGTCGTGGTTCAGGAGCAACAGGACGTGATGGTCGTTCCCAATGCCGCGCTGAGTTTTCGGCCGACCCACGACCGTCCAGACAATCCCGCACCCGGGAAGGGGGTGATCTGGGTCCGCGCCAAATCGGGCCATCTCGAGCCTACGGCCGTGTCACTGGGCGCTACCGGCGATTCGCTGACCCAGATCATGTCGCCAGATCTCCAGATCGGCGAACTGGTGGCCATCGGTTATCGGAGTAAACCTTGAGGGGCCGCCCGGCCGGTTAGCACATGAGCTTGCTCGCCACACTCGATCATGTCCACAAGCTGCACCGGCTCGGTGACCAAGCCGTTCACGCGCTATCGGATGTCTGTCTGGAGATCGATCGCGGAGATTTCGTCGCCGTCGTGGGGCCGTCGGGATCGGGAAAATCGACTTTGCTTTCGATCCTGGGCTGCCTCGACCAACCCTCGAACGGGCGCTACCTTCTGCACGGCGAAAGTGTGTTTGCGCAGTCGAAAAGCCGCCTGAGCGAGCTGCGAAATCGGCGCATCGGCATCGTCTTTCAAAACTTCAATTTGCTGCCGCGCCTGACCGCGCTCGAGAATGTCGCGTTACCGCTGTTCTATCGACGCGAACCGCTGCGGAATCCGGCTGCGAAGGCGCGTGCTGTCCTCGAAGCGGTCGGTCTCGGCGCCCGGATGCACCATATGCCTTCCCAGCTCTCGGGGGGCGAGCAGCAGCGTGTTGCAATCGCACGGGCGATCGTCAATGGTCCCGACCTTCTCTTGGCCGACGAGCCGACCGGGGCGCTGGACACAAGCACGCGCGATGCCATTCTCGCGCTCCTCCGCGAGCTGCAGCGCGCCGCGCTTACCGTCGTGCTTGTGACCCACGACCCCGAGGTCGCGGGCTGCGCGCGGCGCACGATCCGGCTTCGGGACGGCGTCGTCGTTGGCGACTCGGGACGTTGCGACAGCGCATGAATTGTGACCAGCGTAGGGCTCCAATGCGATCGCTCAGCTATGTTCATCTGGCGTTTCGGTCGGTGCGTGCGCACATATTGCGCTCGTTTCTCGCCGTGACCGGCATTGTCATCGGTATCGCTGCTGTCGTGATTGTGGTTGCGGTGGCGGAAGGGGCGCGTGCCGAAATCTCGAAGCAGATAAATTCGCTTGGCTCGAATCTGCTGCTTGTGAAACCTGGCGCGCAGCTCGCACAGGGCGTGCGACAACAGGCGGGTACCATCCTCTCGCTCACGACAGCCGATGCGCTGGCGATTGCCCGCGAGGTGCCCGACATTGTCATTGCCGCACCGTTCGTCGGTGAGCAAAAGACGACAGTATCTGGCGACTTGAACTGGTCGACCCTGGTTGCCGGTGTGACGCCCGAATTCTTTGAAGCGCGAGGTTGGAAGCTCGCGGAAGGTCAGCTCCTTAACGACGATCATATTACATCGGCTGCAAAAGTCGCGGTTATCGGCCGCACCGTGGCGCGCGAACTGTTCAAGGGCAGGGACCCGCTTGGCCGCTTCCTGCGCATTGAACGCGCCTCCTATCTCGTGATCGGAGTTCTTGCCGAGAAGGGCCAGGATTTCACAGGTCGAGACCAGGACGACGTCATGTTCATTCCGTTGTCATCAGCGAAAATCTTCACAGTTGGACGCAGTCAGGCCAACCCGGATGCGGTGCATACGATTCTCGTGAAGACCGAATCCGCTGAATCGATGCAAGCAGCAGAATCGGCGATTGCCCGTGTCCTGCGGCAGCGTCACAAGATCGTGGGGCGCAAGTCCGACGATTTTAGCATTCAGAACCTCATCCAGGTCGCCCAGACGCGCGACCGGGCCTATCGCCAGTTCACCTTGCTGGTGTCCACGCTTGCGGGAATCTCCCTGCTGGTCGGCGGCATTGGCGTGATGAACATCATGCTTGTATCGGTCACCGAACGGATCAATGAGATCGGAATCCGGTTGGCGTTTGGCGCCCGGCCACAAGACATCCGCTGGCAGTTTCTATTGGAGGCAGTGCTGCTGTGCACGATCGGCGGTTTGTTGGGACTCGTCGTTGGCTATGGGTGTGCCCGCGTCGTCCCCTCCGCGTTAGGTTGGCCAATCGAGTTCAACGAACGGATGGCGCTGATCGCGATCGCCTGCTCCAGTTTCATCGGCATTGTCTTCGGTCTTCTGCCCGCCGAGCGGGCCGCGCGTTTGGATCCGGCGGTGCTACTAAGGTCCGGATAGGCGGCAATCTGGGCTCAACCAGGTGACAGTCATCATGAGCCACGCGCAGCCAAACGCGATGAGTGATCAAATTGGTACAGTCGCCACTCGGCAACGCGAACGAAGACCGGATTAAGTGCTTATGAGGCCACTTTGAGAGTGAATCGACTATCTCTTTGATTTTCCTCGATTTTGAGTTTTGAAAACGACTCGATTTTGATTTTAAGAACGACTCGATCTGCCTGTTTTTCGTTTTGAGAACGACTCGATTGAGTACGCCGGCGCTCGGGAAAAGCCAGCGCTTTCGACACTCTTCGCCTAAAAATCAGAAATTGCCGCGCGTTCTCAGTTCGGGTCCATCAGCCGTGCTGATCCCAGTCTACGGTAGGTTCAGATGAGCAAATGCGGCCGCGCTCGCCGGATATGGTCGAGATCAAGATTACACCGCGAGACATCGACCAGGCCCACCAAGGACGGGTGCTCGGGAACGGTAAGCCGGGCTGAGTAATCGATGATTTCGGTCTTCTGCTCGTCTTGGGCAACCCGCGTGCTATGCGAGCGTCGTTCCGCCTTTGACTTGGGCTAGGGCGGAAGCGGGCCATCGTACATCTTGTGAGGCAGCTTCCTAGCCGTCTTCTTAGTGCGCCCGACCGATCATCAGCAAAATGCCGCCGATCTGCGGCAACAGTGCCAAGAGGACCAAGCGCAGCATGGCGAAGTCGCCGGCGGCTGGTTTGACGATTCCGGCAGTGAGCCAAGCCACGATCTTGATGGCCGCATCGGTCTGCGGGTCGGCGGCTTGCTCGACCGAACTCAACGCGGCATCGAGCGCGCGGCGGCGGTCGGCCACAGCTTGCTCGCGCTCGCGACAGAAACGGCCGACCCCGCCCATGCATTCCCGGTCGCGTGACGCCATGGCGTCACGTAACGCATCTTGCGCCGTCGTCACAGTCGGCGTTACGCGTGACGCCCGGGCGAGCGTTACGTCGGTGATGTTGAGGGAAGCGAAGCCGATACCGGCAGTGATGGTGAACACAAGATTGATTAAGCAGATCAGCCAGGCCGTCGCCGCACTGACCCCCTGGCGGGCACGCCAAAGCTGGGCGGCAACTGAAGGTACGGAGAGGGCAATGAGATCAGCGGCCACACCAACTGAGAGAAACAGCCATCCCGCGATATCGGTCGAACCCAGCGATCGGGCAAACCAACCATTCATGATAAGACCAACGCCAGCCGCGCTCTTTCTCCATTCCGCTGCCATCTGCGACCCTCAAAATAGCGCCCCTGCGCGCTACAGGGGGCGTCTTCACTCTAATTATCGCGGGCATCCGCTTTTCGTGGCACCAAGCGACTGGATCGCACGGTCGACGACACTCAAGTCCTCGCCGACGTGCACTCCGTTGCCATCGCCTTGCGGATAATAACCTGGCGGGTTCACGGTGGCGCTCCGCCCCTTCTAGGTGACCGTAAACGGCCGCGCGTCACGGGGCAGGGTCTCGCCCGTCTCAGGCGAGACCATTGTTCCCGTGCAGCCATGGGCAAAGTTGGTCCCCTAGTCTGAAACACAGAAAATCCCCGCCGGCGATGGCCGGGGTTTTCATTTCGGATGCCGGGCGCCAATAACGATCGTCGATCTATCGGACCTATGTCCGCTTTACCTCGACGACCAGTCATCCTGGATGTACAAAAGGACCTTCAGCTACGCGCCACGTCATCGCCGGCCAGCACGATGCCGGTGAGCGACCTAGTCGGCGAGTTCATCCGGACCCGCTTTCCCGTCGGGCCCGGCAGCGTTGTGTTCGGCAAGTCTGTCGAGCGGGGGGTTCTGCACCCGATCCGGACGCTCTTGATCGAGGCTCCGGAAGCTGTTGGAGGCGGCAAATTTGCTTCCCGAAGTCTCGGGCGATCTGGTGGACGGAAATTGCCGGTTTGATGCTGTACTAGGCTCCCTGCCTGCGAGAGAGGCCGCGGCCGCTACCCTGTCGGTCAGCAAGGCCGGCAACTACCTGAATGCGCCCTGGGTGCAGCGTGACTTGCTCTACCGATCCGGCATCATCGTCCCCCGCTTCAAGGAGACCACGGCGCCGCCGATCAGTTCGCTCCCGAGGACCTGGACGTCGCTGGCCAGGCCGGCAACTGACCAGGGATCTGGTTAACCATGCGGGTAGCGTGGCGTCGATCAAGGCACCATATTAGCGCAATTGCTCCGTTAGCCGCCATAATGGCCACCGTCGAGTAGAAATGCCGGGCCGGACCCATGTGGGATGAATTGAATAAATTCGATCGGGGAAGATTCTTCGGAACGAACTCCTTGATCTTCAAGCCAGCTTGGTCCGACGCCGAGATCGAATGGTGGCACGAGCATATGTTCAAGGAACACGGCTTGTACCCAGACGACCTCGGCGAACTGCTTTCGGCCAGCGTCCAGGGAGCTAAAGTCATCACGCTTTCGGATCTCGACACGAAGGCGAATTCGTTCGTTATCCATGTCAAAGGCCGCCCCAACGAGACCGGCGAGGCATGGTGGCACCAGCGCAAGCTCGATCTCAGCGGACCGATATTCGAGGCGCAGCGGATGTGGATCCCGAAACCCGAGCGCGGTCAGGGTCAAGGGCGCCTGCTTATGGCAGATTTAATTGACACGTCTGCACGTCTAGGCATTCGACGGATCACTGTGGAAGCTGACGACGTGGGTCGTTATGCGTGGGCCTGCATTGGTTTCGTTCCCGACAGGGCATCTTGGAATTATCACATCCGACTGGAAGGCCTTGGCCGGCTCGCCCGTTCACGGAACGAATTGAAGCCGGAAGTGTATCATGCCTACCAGGACGTCCTCTCGAACAGCAATCCGTTGCTGATCCGAAACGTAATCCGATGGAAGCAGCTTGTGAAAAGCGCCGAACTGTATGGGCCCGATGGCGAGCCTCTGCCAATAGCCATCGGCAAGGCGATCCTTTTGGAAACCGGCGCCCGGTGGTATGGTGAGTTTGATCTCGAAGACCCTGAAACGATTAGGGTCTTCAATGAATACGTTGGGAGAAAGTGATGGAGGCCGCCACTCAGTTTGATCGGACAGGTAGAGCACGCGAGCAGAACCGCCTGCTGGAAATGGTGCCGGATCCGACCGGACCTGCCCACGAAGCCGCATCCCATGCGGCTTTGATCCGTGCAGGAATAAGCGAAGAGACGATTGCGATCATCGAAGAGGCGAACCGTACGCTGCCGCGATAGTCGCCATTTAGCGCATACCGGCGCAGTCTCATACTTTTAAGGGCACTTGCTGCAACGCATTGACCGTTCTCGGTTTGATGAGCCCCGCGCCGTCTGTGGAGTTCGAGGGGACATTCGCATCGTTGCCTCGATGCCGGACTGCGCCCACCCAACTCCCCATCACGCTGCACTTCGGAGCCGAAGGAAGGTCGTGAGGTCATGGTTTAGGGACTGGACGGCCGCTCTTGCAATCCGCCGAAGTCCTCCTATCTTACTTTCGTCTTACCAAATGAAGCCGCCATGTCCGTCAAACAGAAACTGACGACCACAGTCTCGACCAAGGGCCAGGTGATATTGCCCAAGGCGATCCGGGAACAGCGGCACTGGCCTGCCGGAACGCAACTGACGGTGGAGAATACCCCCGAGGGCGTATTGCTGAAGGCGATGCCCGCCTTTGCGCCTACCCGGCCGAAAGACGTATTCGGCTCCCTGCCGTATAAGGGGCCGGCAAAGTCGATCGCGGATATGAACGCAGGGATCGCCGCCGAGGCGAAACGGCGGCATGCTCGCAATCGATACTAATCTCGTCGTGCGGTATCTGGTGGGCGACGATCCCGGACAGGCTGCCCGGGCACGAAGGCTGATCGATAACAACGACGTCTTCGTCTGCACCACAGTCCTGCTAGAGACCGAGTGGGTGCTGCGGAGTGTATATGGGTTTTCCGCCGCCCAGTGCGCCAAGGCCCTCTCCGATTTCGCCGGGCTGCCGCGCGCGAGTTTGGAAGATGCGACCGCCGCGGCCAAGGCGTTGGCTTGGATGCGGCAGGGTGTGGACTTTGCCGACGGCCTGCATCTAGCCAAGGCGGAAGGCTGTGAGGCCTTCATCAGCTTTGACCAGGATTTTGCCAAAGCCGCCAACACCCTCGGCAGCGTCAAGGTGCGGGCGCCCTGACACCGGGCACGCGGAGCGGCACGAAAGGCTATCGCGGACATCCTTTGCTTGGCGGCACCCGGATGCGGGTCGCCGAGGACAAGCTAAGGTACGCGCTTCCAATAGGTTGGCGAGTATCTAGGGGACTTACTATGCCCAGTGCCGCACCGCCGCCGACGCTGGAGAAGTTCAGCCACCAATCCGAGAGATAGGCGAATACCGCGGCCTGGGCGCGGGAACCGGCGGCGAGCGGCTCCCGGCATCTGATCCAGAAGCGCAGGCGCGGTCCGGCGGTTGCGGCCGAGAGCTGACGCTTGATCTCGGGGATTCGGAAATCCAGGCTGGGCTTGATGTCCTGGGAATATGGGCCGAGCGGCTGTAGCTGCGCCATCAGCGCGTCGGGAATCATGGTCAGATCGGGCAGGCTTTCGGGATCCTCCGACGGCGCGAATGACGCTGCGTGCCGCGGACCCGGCTGCGGCGCGCAGAACGTGGCCTGCGCGCTCAGGACCGGTTGCCCGCCACCCTGACTGCCGAAGATATGGCGGGAGGAGAACCGCTTGCCGTCCTGCAGGATCTGTGCGTCAAAGGTGATGCGCCGGGTAGGATCGGCACCGCGTAGGAACAGGAGTTGCAGCATCGCCGCCGGGCGATCTTCCGGAGCACTGAGCGTTGCGGCCATCATGGCCTGGCCAAGGATCTGACCGCCATAAGAACGGCCGTTGAGATTGCCGTCGCCGAAACGGCTGCGATAGCGGAGCGGGGCGATGGCGTCGAGCGAGACCAGCGCCTCGGCCGCCTTGTTGTCCCACTGGTCGCACGCGGGGGCGTTACTCTCCACGATGCTCATGCCTTGTACGCCCATCCGGATCACATGGCCGGGAACTTCTGCGGTCCTGGATAAAGAGGATAGCCGGCGGCAACGCCGTATTCGCTGATGCCAAATCCGGTCGCGTTGCCGCTCTCGAGCCGGACGACATGGTCCGATAGCGTGCGCGCGATGGCGCGCGTCGCGGCGTCGTCGAGGTTCCAGATGTCGTGCGCGGCATGGGTCTCGCCGCGGTCGTCGCCATGGGCCCAGCCCTGCAGGCCGCCATACATGCCGGCCTTGAGATAGAATCGGGTCGGCAGCCCGTGCATCCTGACGTGACGCGGGGCTCCGTGATCGAAAGTGAAGGTGAAATTCGCCGTCGCGATGGTCTGGCCGAGCAGGTCGTCGGCCCATTCGATATTGTGCTCGACCGCCGTGACCTCGCGATGCGACACAGATCCGTCGGCCTCGCGGCGGAATTCCGTTCCCGAGATGTAATGTGGTTTGCCGGGCGTGCGTTCCTTCAGGAAGATCGACAGCGCCGACTCGTTGAACTGGAACATCGACCAGGTCCAGAAGAAATTGCGATGGGTCGCAACCGGAGGCCGAGTCTCGTCGGTGCGCATCTCCGAGCGCAGGCCCCAGGAACGGTCGCGCTGGCCCCACCACAACCCGGGTTCGATAACGTAGCGCTTTCCGTCGACCACGATCCAGCCGCGCCACCGGCCGAATTGCGAAACGCGGGCGAGATCCTCTTCGACGAC
The DNA here is from genome assembly GCF_029910015.1 of Bradyrhizobium sp. ISRA436. Classification (NCBI taxonomy): domain Bacteria; kingdom Pseudomonadati; phylum Pseudomonadota; class Alphaproteobacteria; order Hyphomicrobiales; family Nitrobacteraceae; genus Bradyrhizobium; species Bradyrhizobium sp. ISRA436. The sequence goes on along the minus strand of NZ_CP094519.1, from coordinate 6,280,476 downwards.
GCCGTTGCGCTCGCGGAAATTCTGCTTCTCCTGCGCCGCGGGGAAGCTCGCCTTGAACTCGAGCTGAAAGCTGATGCCGGACGGGTTCTCGGCAAGTGACAGCCGGTGCAGGCCCATGCCCTCGACGATCTCGATCTTGAGCCCGCCGACCTCCGTCTCCAGCGGACGCGTCCCGAGCCGCCGCGAGGCACGGAAATTGTGCTGGCGGCGGCCGATAGTGATGCCGGCAAAGCCGTCCATCACGTTGCGGTTCGGGTAGTAGCCGAGCCCGATATCGATCAGCAGCTCGCTGCCGTCGATCGGGTGCGCGGTGTACCAGTAGCGCTCGGTGAAGCGGACGTCGCCGCCGCCTGCCTTGGCATACGGCTCTGGCGTCTGGTGGCCGATGAGATCGTCCTGGGCTGTCAACATTGTTCTTATCCTTAGTCTTTGAGCCGGTTCGGTCGGTTGGATCCGTAGCGCGGAGTCAGTCCTTCGCCGGGCCCGCGCCCACGATGTCGCCGAACAGCACCCAGGTCTTGCCGTCGAAGCGAGCGAAGCGGCGCTCGGTGATCGCAGCGTAGTCCTGCGGCGTGGTTTGGATCGTGATGCCCGGGAGCAGCATCGGCAGCTCGATACCGCTCAGGTTGGTGGCCTGCTTGAGTACGTTCTCCCGCGTGAGGTTGTCGCCGCAACGCTGCAGGATGATCGCACCGAGCTGTGCCGTGGTGTAGCCGGTCACCGCGATCACGTCGTTGGGGTCCATTCCCGGCATATATTTCGCGACAAAGGCGAGATAGTCCGTCATGCCCTTGTCGCTGGCCCAGGCCGGATCGTTCGGCGTCTTGTATGAAGTCGTGGTCAGGATATCGGTCGATGCCTCAAGTCCCGCCGGCACCAGCACGCCGGCGATCGAATTCGCGGTCGAGCCGAGGAAGATCAGCGGCTTCCATCCGAGCTCGTGGATCTTGCGGATCGCCATCGAGGCAAATTTGTTCTGCGCGGCGATCAGGATGGTATCGGCGCCCGACGCCTTCAGGTTCACGATCTGCGAGTCGATCGTCGGCTCGGTCGATTGATACATCGCTTCCTTGACGATCATCGTGTCGGCTTTGGCTCCAAGCCCTTCCTTCAGGCCAAGGACAAAATCCTTGCCGATATCGTCGGCCTGCAGCAGCACGCCGATCTTGGCATCCGGCTTCTCGCGCAGGACGTAGCGCGCGATGATCCGGGATTCGTTGACGTAGGTCGGCGAGTAGGGCGTGGTCCAGGGAAACTGCTTCGGGTCGTTCCAGCGTGTGCCGCCGCTCTGCACGAGAAGCTGCGGGACGCCGTTGCTGTTGAGATACTTTTGGATCGCGGCGTTGGTCGGCGTTCCGAACGGCGCCATGATCGCGAGTACCTTGTCGTTCTCGACCAGCGCGCGCGTCACCTCGACCGTCTTGGGAGGGCTATAGGCGTCGTCGCGGGTCAGGAAGTTGATGTGGCGGCCATTGATGCCGCCTTTCTCGTTCAGCATCGCAAAATAGGCGAGCATGGTCTTCGGGAAGCTCGCATAGATCGACGCCGGCCCGCTGTAGGGCGCATTGGCGCCGAGGATGATCTCGGTGTCGCTGACGCCTGGACCATAGGCCTTCTGGGCGTTCGCTGTTTCGAGCGCGCCGGTGAGCGCGAACGCCCACACTGCAAGCGTGACGATTGGCTTCCGCATCTTCCCCTCCCATGACGCCCTCTTTTGCGGGGCTCGTTGATCCCGGCGGCGGTGCCTTCAAGGGCTTTACCCGTCGCGCTGGTCGTGTAATAATAGACCGTCTGTCCGGATTATCAACTAGAATCTCCGGGCAGCGTTATCGGCTTCACGCATGACGGAAACATCCGCGGGCGTGCGTGGCCGCATGACGGCGAGGAGGAAACATGAAGCTGACGCAGGCGCTCATCTCGGCGGTGCAGTTGCGCAAGGATTCACCGGGCACCATCCATGCCGGACGGTCGCGGAACTGGAAGGAGATCGGCCGGCGCGTTGCCTGTGCCGCGGGCGGACTGCAGCGGCTCGGCGTCGAGGCCGGCGATCGCGTCGCGATCCTCGCGCTCAACAGCGATCTCTATATCGAGGCGCTCTATGCCATCGCCTGGGCCGGCGCGGTCGCGGTGCCGCTCAACACGCGCTGGGCGGTCGCGGAGAACGCTTACGCGATCGACGACTCCACGCCAAAGCTGCTGCTGGTCGACAAGGCCTTTGCCGAGATCGGATCCGCGCTGCGCGGCGCGAAATCACTTACTGCGATGATCTATCTCGACGAGGGACTGGTCCCCGAAGGCATGCTGAGGTACGACGAGCTCATTGCGCACGCGCCGGTCGAGGATGCCTCAGGCGCCAACAACGATCTCGCCGGCATCTTCTACACTGGCGGTACCACCGGCTTCCCCAAGGGCGTGATGCTGTCGCACGCCAACATCATCTATGAATCGCTGGTCTGGATCTATGCGCTACGCTTCCGCGAAGACACCAGGTATCTGCACTCAGCCGGCATGTTCCATCTGGCCGGCACATCGCCGATGATCGCGCTCACGCTTGTGGGCGGCACCCACGTCACCATCCCGAAATTCGAGCCCGAACTCGCGATGAAGACAATCGCCGAGCACAAGGTGGATTACTGCCTCTTCGTGCCGACGATGCTCAACATGATGCTCAATCATCCGTCCTTTGGGACGTATGACCTCAGCAGCGTGAAGGATTGCGAATATGGCGCGTCTCCGATGCCGGACGCGCTGCTGGTCAAGCTAATGCGCGTGCTGCCGAGCTGGCGCTTCCACCAGGGCTACGGCATGACCGAGAGCGCGGCGCTCGCGACGATCCTGCCCTGGGAATATCACGCGCTCGAAGGGCCGCTGGCGGGGAAGCGGAAGTCGGCGGGGCGGGCGGCGCCTGGTGTCGAAATCCGCATCATCGATCCGACGGGCAACGAAGTTCCGCGCGGCACGGTCGGCGAGATCGCGATCCGCGGGGCCGGCGTGATGCTCGGCTATTGGCGCAAGCCCGAGGAAAGCGCCCGCGTGCTGCGCAATGGCTGGCTGCATACCGGCGACGGCGCCTGGATGGATGAGGACGGCTTTGTCTATATCGTCGATCGCCTGAAGGACATGATCGTCTCTGGCGGCGAGAACGTCTATTCCGGCGAGGTGGAGAACGCCATCTTCCAGCATGAGTATGTGAAGGAATGCGCCGTCATTGCGGTGCCCGATCCGCAATGGGGCGAGGCGGTGCACGCGATCGTGGTGCCGAAGGACGGCAAGCGCCTCGATTCTGAAATGGTGATCGCGCACTGCCGCACCCTGATTGCGGGCTACAAATGTCCGCGCTCGGTCGACATCCGCCTCGAGCCGCTGCCGCTGACCGGCTCCGGCAAGATCATGAAGTCGGCGCTGCGCGAGGAGAAGTGGCAGGGCTATACGAGGTCGGTCAATTGATGCGGGAGGCTACGAAACGATCCGACGATGCGCCGGAGCTCGCTCGTTCCGCCGTGGTGAATGACGATGCGGTGCGGACGGCGCTCGCTCAGCATCTGTCGCGGGTATCCGGGAGCCGGACGGAGATTGTCAGCTTCGGCCGCAAATCGTCGGGCTTCTCCTGGATCACTTTCGCCTTCGTGGCGCGCTCTGTGGCTGAAGGAGATCGCAAGCTGATCCTGCGTGTCGGTCCTCCAAGTGGGTTATTTGCACCTTACTCGGTGCTGCCTCAGGTCTATGCGCTGCAGTCGCTGGTCGGCAGCAATGTTCCGGTGCCGACGCTGGTGTCATCAGAGCAGGATGGCGCCGAGATCGGCTTTCCTTTCTTCATCTGCGCGCATGTCGAGGGCGACGTTCCCGCGCCCTGGGCAGCGAGCGAGCTCGATCCGGACCACAAGCGCGCAATTGCCCGGCAGTTCGTCAAGATCCTCGCATCGCTGCACCGCATCGACCCAGGTGCAACCCCATTTGCATCGCTGCAACAAGGTGAACAGCGTGCCGAGTTGCGCGCAATCGCCGGCTGGCGCGCCTCGCTCGCCCGTCCGACGGCGCGCTACTATCCGCTGCTCGACTGGGGCGGGCGCTGGCTGCACGAGAATTGTCCGCAGCGGCCGCGCTGTACCATCGTGCATGGCGACTACAGGATCGGAAATTTCATCGAGCACAAGGGGCGGATCACCGCCATTCTCGATTGGGAGCTCACTCATCTGGGCGATCCCCACGAGGATCTGGCCTGGGCAATGATGCCGACCTTCAACGCCAGAAGCCGCAAGCTCTATGGTGTGCTCGAGTGCGCGGAGGTGATCGATCTTTATCAGCGCGCCTCCGGCATTCCGGTTTCGGACAAAAGCCTCGCCTTCTACGAGGCCTATGCGCTGTATCAGGCCGCGGCGATCCAGATGTGCGCGGTGCGTGCGTTTGAGGTGGATCGCTTCAACGACATGCGCCTTGCGGCGATGGCAAGCCAAATGCCCTCGATCGTGCGGGCCTTCGAGCGTGCACTGGAGGCTGCAGCATGAGTGCATCCTTCGAGCGGTTGATCGACGGCATCATCGACGCACTGCAGAGCCACGTCGTGCCGAACAGCAACGACGATTTCGTCCGCGGGCAGGTATTTTCCGCGATCTATGCGCTGAACGGGCTCAAGCTCGCCGCCGATTGGAAGGCTGGGCCGCTGCTCGATCAGGTGCGTCTGCAGGATCATACTTTTGCGGCGGTCAAACGGTTGGCCGATGGCATGACGCATCCCGAGATCCCGGCTACCCCACGCATCCCGCACGACAGCTCCGATGCTGCTGCGATCGAAGGATTGCGCGACGATGGCGACCGCCGGCTGGGGCAACTTCTGCTCTGGGCGAGCGGCGAGGGTGCGCGTGCGGTCAATCGCGCTGTCGCGACCGAGATCGAGCACCTGCTGCGCCGTGCGATCTGCGACCAGCTGAAGATCGAGCTTGCGACGACGCCGAAGTCGATGTTGCAGCAGATCGCAGGCGACGGCGGCGCCGCACAGGGTTGAGACGGCTGCGCCGCCGGCTACCCGGAATTGCATCATTGCATGCTGCTCCGGGATTGGCTGCGGTGTTCGGAAAGAAGCTTGCCGGCCTACCGCAACCGTGCTATTAATTCATCGAACGGTCGTTCGGATTATTATTGGCGACAAAGGAAAGCATCCGCCGCAAGCGGCCGGCGAGGGAGACGGAGCGATGAACATGATGACCGGCGTCTCGCCATGGGAGCGGCTGATCCGGCCCGACCGGGTGCACGGATCGCTCTACACCGATCCCGAGATCTTCGAAGCCGAGCTCAAGAACATCTGGTACCGGACCTGGGTCTATGTCGGGCACGAGAGCGAGGTGCCGAACGCGAACGACTACGTCGTCAAGTCGATCGGCCCGCAATCCGTGATCATGACGCGCGACGAGCAGGGCAAGGTCAATCTGCTGTTGAACCGCTGCTCGCATCGCGGCAACCAGGTCTGTTCCTACGAGCGCGGCAATGCGCGCTCGTTCACCTGTCCGTTCCATTCCTGGACCTTTGCCAATGACGGCCGCCTGGTCGGCTATGCCTTCCCTGACGGGTACGAGGGGCAGGACAAGTCGCAACTCGCGCTCGGGCGGGTGACGCGCGTCGAGTCCTACCGCGGTTTCGTGTTCGGCTCGTTCGCGGCGGATGGCCCGACCCTGAAGGAGCATCTCGGCGGCGCGGCCGAGACCATCGACCGCCTGGTGCGCACCTCGCCCGAGGGCGAGGTTGAGATCACAGCTGGATTCCTCAAGCACCGCGTCAAGGCGAACTGGAAGTTCATCCTGGAGAACGAATGCGACGGCTATCACCCGGCCTTCGTCCACACCTCGATCTTCGGTGTCGCCGACAGCATGATCGGCAAGCTCTACGGCGGCGCCTCGACCGCGCTGACGCGCGATTACGGTAACGGCCATACCGAGATCGACCTGCGGCCCGAGTTCCGCAAGCGCGATGCGCCGATGAGCTGGTTTGGCACCAGTGAGGAGCGGCTGCCGGACTACGCAACGCGTATGAAGGCCGCCTATGGCGATACCGCGGCGCGCGGAATCATGATCGACGGCACGCCGCATGTGATGATCTTCCCGAACCTGTTCATCGCCGAGATCCAGATGTTCGTGATCCAGCCGCTCGGCGTCGACGATAGCGTGCAGCACGTCACTGCGCTGCAATTCAAGGGCGCGCCCGATCTGAACCGAAGGCTGCGCCAGCAGACCATGGGCTCGGTCGGCCCGGCCGGCTTCCTGCTCGCGGATGATTCCGAAATGTACGAGCGCTGCCACCGCGGCGTGCTGGCACGCAATCCGGAATGGATCTTCCTTGGCCGCGGCGAGAAGCGCGAGCGGCAGGACGAACTCGGCTTCACGGTCGGCCACGTCACCGACGAGGTGCCGTCGCGCGGCATCTGGACCCATTATCGCAAGCTGATGGAGCCGGCCTGATGCTGTCGCGCGAGAGCGGCGCCACATTGATGAGCGCCATCACCGCCTTCCTCTATCGCGAGGCGCGGTTGCAGGACGAGCATCAATATGAGGCCTGGGAAAAGCTCTGGACCGACGACGGCGTCTACTGGGTGCCGGCCAACGGCGTCGACATCGACCCGGAGCGGCAGATGTCGATCATCTACGACAACCGCTCGCGGATTGCGCTGCGCGTCCGCCAGCTGATGACCGGCAAACACTTCACCCAGACGCCGCAGTCGAACCTGCGCCGGCTGATCTCGAACATCGAACTGATGGACGAGCAGCCTGACGATGGCGACATTGCGGTCGCCAGCAACAGCCTGATTTTCGAGTCGAGCCTGCGCGACGACACGCTGTGGGGAGCCCGCAACGAATACCGGCTCCGTCATGTCGACGGCGAATTGCGAATGGCCCACAAGAAGGTCATCCTCGTCAACAACGACAAGGCGATCTACACGCTGTCATTCCTGGTCTAAAGCGCGATAACTTCATCGCGCTTTAGACCATTGTTTCTGTGCATGATCTGTCCGGAAAACCGCTTCACACTTTTCCGGATCATGCTTTAGGGGAAGGTCTCGCCATGATCGACAAGGGCCCCATTCTGCTCGACATCACCGACGGCATCGCGCGGCTGCGGCTCAACCGCCCTGATGCTGCCAACGGCATGAGCGCCGAGCTGCTCCGCGCGCTGTGCGACGCCATCATGGTGTGCCACGGCCATCCGGACCTGCGCGTGGTGCTGCTGAGCGGCGAGGGCACCAATTTCTGCGCCGGCGGCGATGTCCGCGCCTTTGCTTCCAAGGGCGAGCAGCTGCCGGACTATATCCGGCAGGCCACCGCCTATCTGCAGAATGCGGTGACCGGTTTGTTGCGTCTCGAGGCGCCGGTGATCGCCTCGGTGCAGGGCTTTGCGGCGGGCGGCGGCGGCTTCGGCCTGGTCTGCGCCTCGGACATCGTGATCGCCGCGGAGTCGGCAAAATTCCTCGCCGGTGCGACGCGGGTGGCGATGGCGCCGGATGCCGGCGTCTCCGTCACATTGTCGCGGCTGGTCGGTTTGCGGCGGGCAATGTCGATCCTGTTGACCAACCCGGTGATCCCGGCTGCGGAAGCACTGCAGATGGGCATCGTCACCAAGGTCGTGCCCGACGCGGAGCTTGCCGATGCGTCATTTGCACTGGCACGCGAGCTCGCGGCCGGTGCGCCGAAGGCGCTGGCGGCGACCAAGCGACTGGTCTGGGCCGGCACCGGCACAAGTATCGAGCAGTGCCTGTCGGAAGAAGCCCGCACGGTTGCCGAGCTCTCGGGCATGGCCGACGCCCGCGAAGGGCTGGCGGCCGTGATCGAGCGGCGCAAGCCTGTATTCACGGGACGCTGAGGTGGCGACCTTGCCATTCGGGCGCCTCGACGGCCGCCGCGCCTTCGTCTCCGGCGGCGCGCGCGGCATTGGAGCTGCGATTGTCCGCAGCTTTGCCGGGGCGGGCGCCAGGGTCGTGATCGCCGACCTCGATGTGGCCGCAGCCTCGGCGCTCGCGCGGGAGACCGGGGCTGACGTCGCGGGACTCGATGTCAGCGATGCCACGGCGGTGCAAGCCGTGATGACGCAGGACGGCCCGTTCGACATCGTCGTCAACAATGCCGGCATCGATCAGCATGCCTTCTTCACCGACACCAGTGCGGACGATTGGGCGCGGCTGATCGCGGTCAACCTCACCTCGGTGCTCGCCTGCACGCATGCTGCGCTGCCGGCGATGCAGGCGGCGCGCTTCGGTCGCATCATCAACGTGACCTCGGAAGCGGCGCGGCTCGGCTCCAAGGGCGGCGCGGTCTATTCCGCGGCCAAGGGCGGCGTGGTCTCCTTCACCCGGAGCATCGCGCGGGAGAATGCGCGGTTTCGCATCACCGCCAACGCGATCGCGCCGGGACCGATCCGCACGCCGATGCTGGAGCAGGCGGTGGCCAAGGGCGGCGACAAGATTCTGCGGGCGATGACTGGCGCGACGCTGCTCGGCCGCCTCGGTGAGCCGGAGGAGGTCGCGGCCGCCGCACTGTTCCTGGCTTCCGACCAGGCGGCCTATATCACCGGCGAGACGCTCGGCGTGTCCGGCGGCATGGGCATCGGCGGCTGAATGGGCAGCGCGGGCGACGATATCGCAATCGATCCGGTCGAACGTGCGATCGAGCGCTTGCGCGCGATCTATCGCGGCTGGAGCCGCGAGACATCGGTGGCGCAGATGCGTAGCGATTGGGACTCGGCCTTTGCCGGTTGCTCGGTGCAGGTGACGTGCCAATCCGTCTCAGCCGGTGGCGTCGACGGTGAATGGCTCGTGCCATCAGACGCACCGCGCGACAAGGCGATCCTCTATTTTCACGGCGGCGGCTTCCGCATCGGTTCGATCGCCTCGCATCGCGACCTGATCGCGCGAATCGCCGATACATCCGGCTGCCGCGTGCTCGCGATCGACTATCGCCTTGCGCCGGAGCATCGCTTTCCGGCCGCGCTGGATGATGCGCTGATTGCCTATCGATATCTGCGCGATCAGGGATTGCGCACGGCGGATATCGCCTTCGCCGGGGACTCGGCCGGTGGCAATCTCGTACTCGGCGCGATGCTGGCGGCGCGCGAGCGAGGCTGGCCGCTCCCCGCCGCTGGCGCGCTGATGTCGGCCTGGACCGATCTCGCCGCGACGGGCGCAAGCTATGAGAACAGGGCCGAGGCCGATCCGATCCACCAGCGCGCGATGATCCTGGCACTGGCGAAGAATTATCTCGGCAAGGATGGCGACCCCCATGATCCGCTCGCGTCGCCGCTTTACGCCGATCTCGCCGGTCTGCCGCCGCTGCTGGTGCACGCGGGCGACCGCGAGACCGTGCGCGACGATTCGACGGAGCTCGCTGCGCGTGCCAAGGCCGCCGGCGTCGACGTCGAGCTGCAGGTCTGGGACGGCATGATCCACGTGTTCCAGCTATTCCCGGAGATTCCGCAGGCGCGAGAGGCGATCGCATCGCTGGCGAATTTCCTGCGCAACCATCTTCACATTGGCCAAGAGAGGGCGCCACAATGAACGTCATGACCTCGGATCCGCGCCAGCTCACCGAATCCGAATTCCACTTCTCGGAGCAGCCCAATCTGCCCGAGGAGCTGCGCATGCTGCGCGAGCAAGTGCGTCGGTTTGTCGAGAAGGAAGTGGTGCCGCATGCCGAGGCGTGGGAGCGCGACGGCAAGATCTCGCGCGAGATCTATCGCCGGATGGGCGCGCTCGGCTTCCTCGGCATGCGCCATGCGGTCGAATATGGCGGCACCGACATGGGGCCGCTGGCCTCGATGGTGTTCGCCGAGGAGCTCGGACGCTCGAGCTTCGGCGGCTTCACCTCGTCGATCCTCGTGCACACCGACATGTCGGCGGTGCACATCAGCTTGCGCGGCACGCCGGAGCAGAAGCGAAAATTTCTGCCCGCGATCGTCCGCGGCGAGACGGTCTGTTCGATCGCGGTGACCGAGCCCGACGCAGGCTCCGACGTCGCCGGCCTGAAGACGCACGCGCGGCGCGACGGCGATCATTGGGTGATCAATGGCGCCAAGATGTTCATCACCAACGCGGTCTATGGCGACATCCTGATCGTCGCTGTGCGCACCGATCCGCATGCCAAGGGCAGTCGCGGCATTTCGTTGTTCATCGTGGAGCGCAACACGCCGGGCATCACGGCGACCAAGCTCGACAAGCATGGCTGGCTCTGCTCGGACACCGCCGAGCTCGGCTTCCAGGACGTGCGGGTGCCGGCGGAGAACCTGCTTGGCGAGGAGAACAAGGGCTTCTATGGCATCATGGAAACCTTCCAGAACGAGCGGATCTGCATCGGCGGCATCTGCGCCGGCGAATCCGCCAAGGCGATCGAGCTGACGACGAACTATGTGAAGGCGCGGCAGGCATTTGGCGGCCCGCTCTGGAACCAGCAGGGCGTGCGGATGAAGCTCGCCCAGCTCGCCGCGAAGGCGGCTGCCGCGCGGGCGCTGGCCTATCATGCCGCCGAGCTCGCTGCGGCCGGGAAGGAATGTCTCCGCGAAGTGTCGATGGTGAAGGCGTTGTCGCCGGAGGTCCTGCACGAGGTGGTGCATGGCTGCCTGCAGCTGCATGGTGGCAGCGGCTTCATGCGCGGCACCCCGATCGAGCGCATGGTGCGCGACGCGCGCGTCCTGACGATTGGCGGCGGTGCCACCGAGGTGATGCTGGAAGAAGTTGCCAAGCGAATGTGAGGGCCGATCCTTACGGCGCTGACGGCTTGCCCTGGCCGACCGCCTGCGCGGCGATGCCCGGCTTCAACCGCCAGTCCTCGCCAAAATCCGCCAGCGGATGGAAGAACAGCGGCTCGGTGGTCTCGAGCTGCCGTAGCCGCTCGGTGTAGTCTTCGAGATAGCGATGCCGTGTCGCTTCGTCGACGAAATTCACCGAATACGACACGAAGGGCGGCAGCACCTTGCAGCCGGCATAGGCCAGCATGCCGTTCTGGATCGGCCACAGCACCACGTCGAGTGCGCCGACCAGCCCGTCCGGCGCGCACATTCCGGGATAGGCCGCGGTCGAGGTCACGACCATCGCGCGGCGTCCGGCGAGGCCGCCGGTGTCGTAGCGGCGGCCGCTGCCATAGACGGCGCCGTTGACGAATACCCGATCGATCCAGCCCTTCATGATGGCGGGGACCGAGAACCACCACAGCGGAAACTGCAGGATTAGCAGGTCACACCACAACAGCTTCTCGATCTCGGCCGTGATGTCGCCGCTGAGCGTACCATGTTGCAGATTGTATTTCTGCTCGCGGTCATACTGCAGCCGGTCGGGAAACCGCCGCTCGCCGAAGTCTTCGGCGGTCGCCACCGGGTTGAAGCGCATGGCATAGAGATCGGAGATCCTGACCGTATGCCCGAGCGCGGTGAGCTCCGCCACCGACCGCGCCAGCAGCGCGGTGTTGAACGACTGCGCCTCCTGATGGGCAAAGACGATCAGGACCTTCATCGTTAATCCACCGGCTTGAAGCTGAGCGTGGCCGTATCGGCCTGCATGATCTGCAGCTTCTGGTTGGAGAAGCAGACGCCGGGGCCGAAGCTGATCGGCGCCATCACCCCGGTTTCGACATTCTTGGTGTTCTCCAGCTCCGAGATGGTGCAGGCCCAGGTCGGTTGCTGGCCGCAGCGCTCGATCGCCGCGATCAACACCTTTGCCGCGGCATAGCCGGTCATGGTGTAGCGGTTGATGCCCTTGAACTCGGCTTCCGACACCAAAGGCTTTGCCTTCTCCAGGAACGCCTTGCCGGCCGCGCCCGCGAACGGCTCGACATAGTCGACCGCATAGATGCCGTCGCCGGCCGGGCCCATCAGCTTCAGCACCGGCTCGATACGGCCGGGCCAGAAGATGCCGGTCACCGGCTTGATACCGAGCTTCTCGATCTCCTTCATCATCGCGATGTTCTCGGCGATGATGCCGCCGGCCAGGAACACCTCGGCGCCGGAATCCTTGAGTTGCAGCATGTCGGACGAGAAGTCCTGCTGGCCTTTCTTGTAATTGCCGCTGTAGACGACGTTCAGCTTCTTGGCCTTGACCACGGAGTCGAAGCCGTCGCGGACCGTGATGCCGTAATCGTCGTCCTGGGTGATCAGGCCCCATTTCTTGCCCGGGTTCTTGTCGGCCAGGAAGTTGACGAGGTGGACGATGCCCTCCTCGTAGGATTGCCCGATCACGAACACGTTCTTGCGTGGCGGCTCCCAGAGGTGCTTGACCGGAGCGACGTCGATCACGGTCGGGATGCCCGACTTCTCCAGCACCGGCATCACAGCGATCGACTGGCCCGAGCCGGAGATGCCGATCATCGCAAAGACCTTGTCGACGTAGATCACCTTCTTGACGCCCTGGATGGTGCGCGCGGTGACGTAGCCGTCGTCTTCCAGCACATATTTGATCTTGCGGCCGTTGATGCCGCCGGCGGCGTTGGCCTCCGCGATCGCGATCTTGTGGCCGATCGAGGCCGCGACGCCCAGCAGCGCCGGCGGACCGGTCAGGGGCTCGACGTCGCCGATCAGGATCTCGGTGTCGGTGATGCCGGGATCGGCGGCGCGAGCCGGGCCGGCGGCAAGACAGGCGGTGGTCAGCAGCAGCGAGGCTGCCGCCAGATGTTTGATCATTGTGTCCTCCTCATGGTGTTGCGTCTTTTTTTGGTTAGTAGCGCAGCGGCCAATGGACCCAGGCCCGCTTGATGTCGTGCCAGGCGCCGACCAGCCCCCTCGGCTGGAAGCGCAGGAACAGGATGATGACGAGGCCGTAGAGCATGCTCTTCAGCTCCTGCGCGCCGGTCGTGAATGCTGCGTCCATCTGCGCGCTGAACAGGCTGAAGATGAGCCTGGTCGCCTCCGGCAACAGCACGATCAGGATGGTACCGAGCACTGCGCCGAGCGCCGAGCCGAGCCCGCCGACGATCAGGATCGCCAGCGCCTCGATCGAGAGCAGGAACGGAAAGCCCTCGACGCTGACGAAGGACAGATAGATTCCGTAGAGCGCGCCGGCGATGCCGGCGATGAAGGCCGAGGTGACGAAGGCGAACAGCTTGTAAGCGTGCAGATTGATGCCCATGACGCGGGCCGCGGTATCGTTATCCCTGATCGCGACGAAGGCACGGCCCACCCGGCTGCGGCGGATGTTGAGCGTTGCAAGCAGCGTCAGCGCCGCGATTGCAAGGCAGAGATAGGTGAAGGCGGCATCGCTATCGAAGCTGATGCCGAAGATTTCAGGCCGCTGTATCTGAATGCCGCGGGCGCCATTGGTGAGCCAGCGCATCTCCAGGATCACGGTGTTGATGATGAAGGAGAAGGCGAGCGTGGTGATCGCGAGATAGAGCCCTTTCAGCCGCAGCGACGGCGCGCCCACGATCAGGCTCGCCAGCGCCGGCACCACGCCGGCGCCGAGGAAGCCGACCAGCGGTGGCATCTGATATTTGGACACCAGCACCGCATAGGCATAGGCGCCGGTGACGAGGAAGCCGACATGGCCGAGCGAGATCAGGCCAGTGTAGCCGGTCAGGATGTTGAGCCCGAGCGCGCCGGTCACCGTGATCAGGATGATCATCAGGAACGACAGCGCGTAGGAGTTCAGCAGGTAAGGCGCCGCGATCAGCGCCAGCAGCAGCACCGCCGACCACAGCCACACCGGCGGGGAATCGATCAGCGCAACCAGTTCGCCATAGGTCTGCTTGTAATCGCCGGTGCGCATCAGACCCTCTCGATGTCGCGTTCGCCGAAGATGCCGAACGGGCGGATCATCAGCACCACGATGATCATGGCAAAGCCCGCGACCTCCTTCATGCCGGAGCCGAGATAGCCGCCGGCCAGGTTTTCGGTGATGCCGATCAGGAGGCCGCCGAGGCCGGAGCCCGGCACGGCGTCGAGGCCGCCCAAGATCGTGGCCGGAAACGCCTTCAGCCCAAGCTGAAACATCGCCGGCGACAGATCGTAGGACAGCGCGAAGAACACGCCGCCGATGCCGGCGATCACGGAGGACGCGGCCCACGCCAGCGCGTGCACCTTGGTTGCGCTGATGCCCATCAGGAGCGCGGTGCGGTCGTCGGCCGCGACCGCGCGCATCGCGACGCCGACCTTGCTGTAGCGGAAGAACGCCCAGATCGCGGCGAGCAGCACCAGCAGCGTCGCGATCACGGCAACCTGCCCGGTGCGCACGCCGATGCCCCCGAGATGCACGATGCCGCGGCCCATGCCGATATCGAGACCGTGCGGGTAGGCGTCCCAGATGAAGTTGATCGCCGAGCGCAGGATCACGGCGAGCCCGATCGTGACCATCACGGTCGCGAACACCGGCTCGCCAAGCATCGGCCGCATCACCAGCCGCTCGATGACGAGGCCGAGTACGACCGCAGCGAGGATGGCGCCTATTGCGACGACAAACACATTGCCGTTGACCGTGGACGAGATGGTCCAGGCGATATAGGCGGTGATCATGGTCATCTCGCCCTGCGCGAAATTGACCAGACCGGTCGACTTGTAGATCACCGCAAAGCCCATCGCGATCAGGCCGTAGATCGCGCCGATCGCAAGTCCGGAGATCAAGAGCTGGATGAAATACTGCATTCAGCCCTCCGTCTGGTAGATGATGGCGAGCTCGCGCGCGAACTTCTTCTCGATCATGGCGCGGCGTACCTTCTGCGTCGCGGTCAGCTCACCATCGTCGTGGTCGAGCTCCTTCTCGAGGATGGCGAAGCGCCTGATGTTCTCGACCCGGGCGAACCGCTTGTTGGTCTCGCCCACGATCCGCTCGACCAGCTCGTGCACCTCCGGCAGCTGCGACAGCGACTTGTAGTTGGTATAGGCCAGCGCGCGGTCGCGCGCCCAGCGGCCGACATTGTCGTAATCGACCTGGATGATGGCGCCGAGATACTTCTTGGCCTCGCCGACGACGATCGCTTCCTTGATGAACTCGGAATCCTTCAGTGCGTTCTCGATCTCCGATGGCGCGATGTTCTTGCCGCCGGCGGTGATGATGATCGCCTTCTTGCGGTCGACCACGGCGATCTCGCCATTGTCGAGGATGTCGATGATGTCGCCGGTGCGCAGCCAGCCACCTTGTTCCAGCGAAGCGGTCGAGGCCTTCTCGTCGAGGAAGTAACCTTTGAAGACGCCGGGGTTGCGCAGCAGGATCTCGCCGTCGGCATCGCACTTCCATTCGGTCCGCGGCAAGGGCACGCCGCAACCGCCGATCCGGTGATGGTCTGCGGTCTGGATGAAAGCGACGCCACCGCTCTCGGTCAGCCCATAGCCCTGCGACACTGGCCGGCCGATGATGTCGAAGAAGCGCAACGTCTCCGGCGAGATCGAGGCGCCGGCACACAGCCGATGCCGGCTGTAGGCGAAACCGAGATGACGCTGCAAATTGCGGAACATCAGGAGATAGAGCAGGCCGAACGCGGCGCGATCGAGCCGCCCGTCCTTGCCGGCCTGCCGACGGTCGGACAGCGTACGGCCCCAGGCAAGGCACGCTCTTGTAAAACTCTGCCGCAGCCTGCCGCTTTCACCGAGGCGGAACAGGAAGCCCTGCTGCAATTTTTCGTAGATGCGCGGCACGCCGACGAAGAAGGTCGGCGCGATCTCGCGGATGTTGATCGCGACCGTGTCGATCGATTCGGCAAAGGAGACGGTGCCGCCGAGCACGAGATGCGTCACCGTGCCGTAGCAGCGCTCGGCGACGTGACACAACGGCAAATAGCTCACCGCCTCGAACGGCTTATCGGCGATCCCTACGGTTTTGGCATAGGCATAGGCGGCGTAGACGAGATTGCGATGGGTCAGCATCGCACCCTTCGGCGGGCCCGTCGTGCCCGACGTGTAGACCAGGATGCAGACATCGTCGGGCGCACCCTGGCTGATCAGGCGGTCGAGGGTGGCGTTGGCCTCCGGGTTCTCTCTCGCATATGTCGTGCCGCGCTCGCATAGCGCCGCGAACGACATCAGTTCCGACTGGCGATAGTGCCGCAGCCCCTTCATGTCGATGCAGACAATGGCCTCAAGATCGGGCAGGCCGCCATTGTTGGCCATCGCGTCGAGCACCTTGTCGGTCTGCTCCTGGTCGCCGGTGACGACAATTCGGGCGCCCGAATGTTTGACGATATATTGCAGCTCGACCCAGGGATTGGTCGGATAGATGCCGACCGCAACCGCGCCGATCATCTGGGTGCCGAGATCGGCGTAGAACCATTCCGGCGCGTTCTCGCCGGCGATGGCGACACGGTCACCGGGCTTGATGCCGAGCGAGAGCAGGCCCAGCGCGACCGCGCGCGCCGTTTCGTAATAGTGCCGCCAGGAATAGGGATTCCAGATGCCGTAGTCCTTCTCGCGCAGCGCCAGCGCCTCGCCATGCATGGCGGCGCGCTGCCGCAGCAATTGCGGGATGGTGATGGCGGCGTCCTCGAGCGCCGCCTGGAACGCATCGGCGCCCGCCGCAGGCGCACTGCGCGGGGCACTGGCCTGCAACGGCGGATGAACGGTGCGAAAACTGTCCAGCGTCGACATCACGCGCCTGCCTTCGCCATCGCTTCAGTGCGCTGGCCGCCGAGATAGGCCTCCGCGACCGCGGGATCGCGCCTGATCTCGTCGGGCGTGCCTTCGGCGATCTTGCGACCGAAATTGAGCACATGGATGCGATCGGAGATGTCCATCACGATGCGCATCTCGTGCTCGATCATCAAGACGGTAATGCCGAGCTCGTCGCGGATGTCGAGCACGAAGCGCGCGATGTCCTCGGTCTCCTCCTGGTTCATGCCGGAGACCATCTCGTCGAGCAGCAGCAGTTTCGGTTCGCAGGCGAGCGCGCGGCCGAGTTCGACGCGCTTCTGCTGGCCATAGGACAGCGTGCCGACCACGGCATCCCTGATATGCTCGATCTCAAGGAATTCGATGATGTGTTCGACGCGTTGCCGGGCCGCGATCTCTTCCTTGCGGGTGCGGCCGAAGAACACCACGGCGTCGAGCACGGTCGAGCGCAGATGGGGGTGGCGGCCGGTCAGGATGTTCTCGACCACGGTGCCGTGCTTGAACAGCGCGAGATTCTGGAAAGTGCGGCCGATGCCGACGGCGGCGAACTTCCAGGGCGAAATGGTCGCAAGGTCGATGCCGTCGAAGGTGATGCGGCCTGCGCTCGGCCGCAGCACGCCCGAGATCATGTTGAACAGCGTGGTCTTGCCGGCGCCGTTCGGGCCGATCACGCTGCAGATCTCGCCAGGGGCGACCCGCAGGCTGACATCGGCGACCGCCTGCAGGCCGCCGAAGCTTTTTGACAGGTTCTCGATCGCAAGCAGCGCGGTCACGACAGCCACCGCTTGCGGCGCTTGTAATGCTTGACGTCGCGCAGGCTCTTGCGTCCCGTAGAGGAGACACCGAGATAGAATTCCTGGACGTCCTCGTTGGCCGTCAGCTTTCTTGCCGTGCCGTCGAGCACCACGCGGCCGGTCTCCAGGATGTAGCCGTAGTCGGCGATGTCGAGCGCGCGCTGCGCGTTCTGCTCGACCAAGAGCACCGTCATCTTCAGCTCGTCGCGCAGGCGGACGATCACCTCATAGATGCGGTCGATGATCAGCGGTGCGAGGCCCAGCGACGGCTCGTCGAGCGCCAGCAGAACGGGATCGGTCATCAGCGCGCGGCCGATCGCGAGCATCTGCTGCTCGCCGCCGGACATGTAGCCCGCGATCTGGTCGCGCCGCTCATGAAGGCGTGGAAACAGCGCGAACACCTTGTCGCGGCGCTCGCGCGCCTCGGCGCCGGTCCTGGTGTAGCCGCCCATCTGCAAATTCTCGTCGATGGTCAGCGCCGCGAACACGCGGCGGCCCTCCGGCACCTGCACGATGCCGCGGCGGACCAGCTCGTCGGGCGCGAGGCGATGCACCTCGTCATTGCGGAAATGGATGCTGCCGTTCTCGATCACGCCTTCCTCGGTGTAGAGGATGCCGGACATCGCCTTCAGCAGCGTCGACTTGCCGGCACCGTTGGAGCCGAGCAGGGCGACGATGCTGCCTTCGGGCACTGCGATCGAGACATCGCGGATCGCCTCGATCGCGTTGTCGTAGACGATCCGGATGTTGCGGAATTCGAGCAGGGCATCCGGCGCTGGCGTGGCCTGTGGCGTTGCCTGCGGCGTCGGATGCGGGATGGTCGTCGGCATCGCGTTCAGACCCGGCCGGCTGAGCGACGCGGCCGCGCGGCGAGGATCGCATCGGTGACGATCTTGGCGGTCTCGGCGCAAGCTTGGGTGCCGCCATTGCCATATTTCTTCACCGCGTCACCGACGCACCACAGGCCCACGACACCGGTTTCGCGCGGCAGATCGTAGCCGGCGCAGCTGCGTTGCGCCGGCCAGTCGTCGCGCATCACTCGGATCGACAGGATCCTCGCCTGGTCGAAATTCGCGAATTGCTCGCGTAGATCCTCGAGCGCGAGCGCGACCTCACCATCGGAGTCGAAATCGCCGAGTGCCGGCACCGGCACGGCATAGGCGACATAGAGGTGCCAACCAGGTGGTGCGAGCTCCGGACAGGTGGCGCTGAGGTTCGCCATGTTGCAGAGCCGGCGCGTCTTGCCGAAGGTGACGATGCCGGGATGATTGATCAGCGGCTCACGGCTCGCGACATTGATGACGATATTGGCGGCCGGGCGCAGGTCGTTCTTGACCTTCGCGATGTAGTCCGCCGGAAATGCCGCGCTGCCGGCCAGCGCGACGGTGGCCTTCGGTCCCGCATTGCTGATGACGAGATCGGTGTCGATCCGCATCTTCTCGCCGTTGCGCAGCACGGTGACGCCTTCGACCTTGCCATTCGAGGTGTGGATCGTCGTCGCCGGCGTGCCGAGCCAGATGTCGCCATTGCGTCTGATCGCGCTGCCGAGGCTGTTCCAGACGCCGATCGTGCCCTGCGGGCAGAAGCCGAACTTCTTGAAGGCGCCCTTGCTGGTGAAATAGGTGAGGAAGGCGCGCGCCGGAAGCTCTGCGGCGTTGCAGGCGAAGATCGCCGCGCAGAGGTTGCGGAACAGCGCGTGCACCGTGGCGTTGCTGGTGTAGCCCTTGAGCCAGTCCTCGGTCGATTGCCGCCCGTCGGGCAGGTTGCCGGAGCGGGCGTCGGCGAATTTCTCCAGGATGCGCGAGGCCTGCTTGGTCAGTTGGCCGAGCAGCAGCGACCAGCCGCCGCGGCCGACATCGATCACCTTGCCGTCGATGAAGAACGAGCTCGCGGGCTCCGGCGCCCGGATATCGAGCGGCGCGCCGACAGTGTGGAAGGTCTCCTCGAACACCCCGCCGAACTCGACCGCGATCGCGCCGATATTGACCTTGAAGCCGTCGATCTCCTCGGTCGAGGCGCGGCCGCCGAGCCGGTCCTTGCCGTCGACGACGAGCGTATGCAGCCCGCCATGGGCGAGACGCGCCGCGGCGCACAGCCCGCCGGCGCCGGCTCCGATCACGACAGCATCGACCTTATGAGCATCCACGCGCAGCCTCCCTCAATGCCGCCGGGTTGTTGGTCCCGGCATGCGCAATCCACTTGCTTGATGACGGTCACGATAATATAATCCGACCGGTCGTTCAAATTATTTTTTGACGCAGGTCGCCCGTCATCACGAGCGATGGAAGAGTTCTGGTGGATGGTGCCCGCAAAGGGGAGGAGAGCGCAGGGCGGCGGTAGTATAGAGGGACGGAAGTCGCCCGATTCCGGCGGCGCCGATGGTGCACGAGAGAGACGGTAATGGCGCGGACGCGCTCAGAGAATTACGACGAGATCCAGCGGGGCATTCTCACCACCGCCTGCGGCCTGTTCGCGCGGCAGGGCTATATGCGTGCCTCGATTGCGGACCTTGCGGATGCTTGCAAGCTGTCGCGCGGCGCGCTGTACCATTATTTCGAGTCCAAGGAGGCGATCCTATTCGCGATCCTCGATGCGCACATTCACGAGATGATCGCGGATGTCGAGGTATCGATGGCTGGCAAGGCGACAACGTTGGAGCAGTTCCGCGCCGCCATCCAGGCCATCGTCGCGCTCAATGCGCGCTCCAGCGACGAGCAGCGGGTAATCTTGAATGACCTGTCGTTCCTGGGGGAGACCGAGCAGGATGCTATCAAGGCGCTGGAGCGCCAGCTGGTCGACGTGATCTCGGACCTTCTGATCCGACTCGATAAGGAAGGCAAGGTCGTGAAGCGGACCAAGAAGGTCTACAGCATGATGCTGTTCGGCATCCTGAACTTCAGCCACACCTGGTACGATCCGAAGGGTGGAGTCGATCCGAAAGAGTTCGCCGATATGGTGGTGGACCTGTTTCTCTATGGATTCACAGCGCCGGCTTCTACCAACGGAGGGATGCAAGCGCACCGCCAGCGCGCGTAGCGCTGACAGGTGCGGTCGGTGTGAGGCTCCCGAATCGAGAGAGCGCAGCGGCGTGATCCAGATTCCGCGTGGCCAAGTTGATTGGGTTCCAACCGTCACGCGCTCCAACGGTGGATATCGATGTCGCACAATCGGCGACGTGACCGATCCCGACGGAATAGGTCCTGAGGGTCGGATGCGCCTTCCGGGGACAGGCGAAAAACCTCGTGAGAGCTTTTCGCCTGAGTTCCTAATCCGCCGACAGCGGCTCACCGGTCAGAGACCAACTCGTTCCATCGAACGTCGCGATCCGGAGCGTCTTGAATGGCGTGTAGTCGCCGGGCCTAGTGCTGATCGAGATGCCCGGGAGCATCATCGGCAGCCGTTCGCCGTTGAGGGAGGTGGCCTGCTTGATCAGATTCTCGCGGGTCAGTTGATCGCCGCATTTGCGCAAGGCCAGCGTCACAGCGTGGACGTTCATATAGGCGACCAGAACGGAGTAGTCATCCGGATTTGCTGAAGGGGCGTCGTCGCCGTTCATTCGCGGGTGCATTTGCGCGACAATATCACCGGGCAAAACAGCAGAATTACCCTCGTGTTTCCCGGCGAGATGAGCAATATACAGAACGCCCTTTCGGTTTTAACGCCGTTGGGAGCGGCCCTGATAGGGTTATCCGTGGGGGCCTCGATCGATTGGTGCACGGCAAGCGGAGAGCGCCGCAGCAAAACGGTTCTTCGTTGCGAGTAAAGGACCGGGACTTGTCGGACGGAGGAGGCTCTACGACCTGTCGAGGCCACACATTCGCTTACGAGCCGTTCCGCTGCCCCCTCTTGCTTATCTTCGCGAGTGCCCGGCCGTTGTAGCAAGATTTTTGCATGGAATTGTCAATTCAATTCGTTTGCGTGACCGCACCACCTTTGCCGTAGCGCGAACAGGGTGAAATGGAGAACACCTGATGGGAACGACGACAACGGTGTCTGCGTATGTGGGGCCAACGCTGTTCTCCTACGGATTCAGACCGTTCTTCCTGTTTGGCGCGATCCTGGCCGGTGTCGCGATCCCGCTGTGGCTCGCCGTCTTTGCCGGTAACGTCTCGTTGCCGACGGCCTTGGCGCCGCTCGACTGGCACGTGCACGAAATGCTGTTCGGCTACGTCGGTGCGGTGATCGCCGGCTTTCTGCTGACCGCGATACCGAACTGGACGGAACGATCGCCAATCCGGGGAACGAGACTGGCCGCCCTGTTCTCGATATGGCTGGCGGGGCGCCTTGCCGTGAGCTTTTCCGGAACGATCGGATGGCGCGCGGCAATGACGGTGGATGCGCTATTTCTGTTGCTTCTCGCCGCCACCGCCATGCGTGAGATCGTGGCGGGGCGCAAGTGGGGCAATCTGACGGTCGTGGCCGTCGTCATCCTGCTCGCAGCCGCCAACGTCGCCTTCCATGTGGAGGCGCACTTGGAAGGCATCGCGGAGTACTCGGCGCGCGCCGGAATTGCCCTCGTGGTGACGCTGATCGGCGTCATCGGCGGTCGCATCGTGCCGAGCTTCACCCGCAACTGGCTCGCGCGCCGAGCGGAGGGACGGATGCCGGCCCCATTTGGTCGGTTCGACGCCGTCGCAATGGTGGCAGGTGTTGTGACGCTTGGCATTTGGGTCGTTGCGCCGGAGGGCCGCGTTGCCGCCTTGGCGCTTTGCTGCGCAGGCGGGCTGCATCTCGTCCGCCTCGCGCGATGGGCCGGTGAGCGGACGCTTCCGGAGCGCCTTGTGCTGATCCTTCACGTCGCCTACGCGTTTGTTCCGGTCGGATATTTCCTTGCCGCTTTGTCGGCGTTCGATCTGATCGCACCCGGCGCCGGTGTTCACGCTTGGACCGCGGGGGCCATAGGAACGATGACGATCGCGGTCATGACGCGAGCGTCCCTTGGACACACCGGCCAGCCGCTGGCGGCCTCGCGTTCAACCCAGGCGCTCTACCTTGCCGTTGTAACGGCAGCACTAGCGCGCGTCTGCGCCTCACTCGAGCCTTCGCATGCTGGCGTCTTGCTGCCGGTGGCAGGAACGGCCTGGACGATCGCGTTTCTCGGCTTCGCGCTGACTTATGCGCGTCTCCTCTGCACCGTGCGCAGCCGGTGACGAGGCGACCATGATCGGCGGGCCCTCTCGAGCTGGACCATGAGCTACTACGCGATCGCGACCGTTCGGCTGGTCGGGGCTGAAGCGCTGATAGCGGCTGGCTTCGGTTTTCCTGCCGCCGATACGCTGGTCGTGTTTCATGTGGTCGGCATCGGTTGGCTCGGCATGACGATGTATGACGCCTTGTTCCAGTTCGTTCTAAAAACGACCTAACTTGGTACGCGAGAGCCTTGCCACGCACGCAGCTGTACTCCTGAATGAGCAATCTTAAAGAGCAGCCGGGGCGTGGCCGCTGGATTGATTTGCTCCGCCACCGTCCTTGTTGTCGCGACAGGGTTGGTACGAGCCGAGGGGGCCGCGCCCGCACCCCACTTGGATCAGTACGGTTTGTCGCAGTTGATTGAAGTGTGAAGGCTTTGTCACTAGATGTTGGCCATGCTTCAACGACGCTACATTGCCGTTTTCAAGAGACGACCTTCGACCTGTCGAGGGCATCGAACCAACTCCCCGTTCCGAGAGGTATGATCGATATCCCGAGCGCTGGATCGTGTCGGTATGAGCGCCAGGTGGTGCGAGGTGTAAGGAATGATGCTGATTTGCGCCGGAGCGGTACTCTTGGCTTGGGTGGCCTTCATTTGGTTCATCGACCCTGATGACGTTCAGAAGCACACGCATCGCTCGTCAACGTCAGGCATCCGCTAGGAATGGCGGTCAGGAGGAGGGGAAAGGTCGATGATAACTGGTTGGCAGTGCCACGTCGCCCGCGCTCTCGTCGAGGGTGCACGACCGCTACTTGCAAAACGATCCGGCGTGGATCTCTCGGTCATAGAGCGCTTCGAGACTATCGTCGGGCTTCAGGAACCGCTTGAGATCGACGCGATCGTGCATGCATGAGAGAAGCTCGGGACAGTGTTCAGCTCCGAGAGCGGCTCAGGTTGCGGCGTGCGGTTGAAGTTCAATAATGCACCGGGGCAGATTGCGCCTCTTGAATGTGAGGCTGGTATTGTTGCGAATGATCGTGTCCCATGAATTGGGTGCAACAAATCCTATGTGATACGTCGCTCGTCTGCTGAGCGATGCGGCAGATCACGGATGTACTGACTGCCGTAACGTCCCGCCAGCGATGGCGGGACGTTTTCATTCCCCCACCCGACGAAAAGGGGGACCCTCGGGTCTGTTGCGCGGTTTCGCCGCAATGCCTCGTCCAGGAAAGAGACTATAGTTTGCCCATCATGGTCCAAGTCTTCTTGGTTGATCCGCGCACGGCGCGATTGTGCTTGCACGCCGGGCGGCTGCGGACGGGCATTTAGCCGGACGGCCAAAGCGCCGTCTGGAGTCTCATTGCCATCGCGATTTTGCCCAAGGCTCCCCTGCCGAAGCCCGGTTTTCGCGTGAACTGGAGGAGATGCCATGTTGCCCTTGCCGAAAATCACGATAACCGCGTCCGATTATCCCCGTCTGGAACACATCGCTCGAGTTGCCAGCCGCCAAGGGAACGCGGATGCGACGTTCCTGATGGGCGAGATCGACCGGGCGGAGATCGTTCCTGGCGATGCTCGCGATATCGAGACGGTCGTTACGATCGAGTCCTGGGTGACGTATTGGATGAACTGGCCCGGCCCGCGAAACACCGTGCAGTTGGTCTGGCCCGAAGAGCGGACATCCGATCCTGCCCAAATCTCGGTCCTGTCCCCGCTCGGAGCCGCGTTGATCGGCCTGCGGGTCGGCGACCAGATGCCGTACTTTGTCGCCGGATGCATGAACGTCGTCAGGGTTGAGAGCGTAGGTCGACCGGAGCCAATCCTCGGGAAGCTCTTTCGGAAGCCCGGCTGCGCCAACGATCAGCCGGCCGACGACGATCCCGGGCCGACGGCGGCGTAAATTGTCGGCTCCAAATCTCTCGGCAGCCGGATCTCATTGGACGTAAAGCGTCCGGTTTCATTCACCTTGGACACGAACGGGCGACGTGACGCGCGTTCGCATGTCTCGCTGGCGTCGGGGAGGGCGCTCGTGTTGGCTCATCATCTGTTGACCGAGGACGACGTCGTTCTGGGCGTGGGGGCATCGGACAAGGCTTCGGCGCTCGCCAAACTCGCATCGTTGGGTGAGGCGCGCACCGGCTGCGACGCCGCACTTCTTCGCCAGGCGTTCACGCGCCGGGAGAAGCTTGGATCCTCCGGCTTTGGCGGTGGGGTTGCGATTCCGCACGCCTTGGTGGACGGTCGCGCGGCGCCGGCGACGCTTTTGGTTCGACTAAAGACGTCGATCGAATTCGACGCGCTCGACGGTCTTCCCGTCGACATTCTCTACGCGTTGATCTGGCCGCGTGACGATCTCCTGGGCTTTCTCCCGACGCTGGCCGCGGCCTGCCGGGCATTGCGATCTGAGCGGTTGCGGCGCCACATCCGGGCAGCGACGACGCCTGCCGCCGTTTTGGCTTGTTTTGCCACGGCTGCCGGTCGGCGGGGAGCTCCCCCACGAACCGCAAAGGAGGCGGCATCCGCCTCCGGCTGAGACAATGCCGTGCACAGAGAAGGAGCGCATTCGTGTTGCCGCTGCCAGCCGTCGTCTTAACCGCATCCGATTATTCCCGCCTTGAGAAACTCGCGCGCGTTGCAGCACGGCAGGGGAGCATCGACGCAATGTTTCTGCTCATGGAGATTGACCGCGCAACGATCGTCCCGGACGACACTCCCGGCATCGAGTCCGTCGCAATGGTTGGGTCGTGGGTCACGTGCAGCGCGAACTGGAGCGTTCCCCGAAAGACGGTTGAACTGGCGTGGCCGGAAGACGGCACTTCCGACCTGGATCGGATTTCCGTCCTTTCACGGTTGGGCGCGGCCCTGATCGGTCTCCGGGCTGGAGACCAGATGCCATATTTCGCTGCGGGCTACATGAACGTCGTCAGGATAGAGAGCGTCAATCGATCGGAACCGAAATGGCCAGCAGTTGCGCTCCGCCGACGATGAACTAATCGAGCCCCCGCCTCACGACAAAGGAGCCGAGGCTCGCGACTGCTCGTTCGGTGATTTCAAACGTTCGAATGTCGTTCCGCGCGCGATCAGAACCGCTAGCAGCGCCCTCTTTGTAGTTATTAGGCAGCCAGGAAGAATCAATGCCCCGATCGATGACGATCCGGGCCTAACCGCAGCCCTGAAAGGAGCCCTAACATGGTCGACAAGGAGCCACACAGCGTTTCCATAAACCCGCCGTCCATCCTGCTCACAACGGACGAAGCGAACCAGCTCAGTTCGCTAGCGAATAGTGGCCGACGATTGTTTCCGCGTGTCGCGCACTTCCTCGAGAGTGAACTCGATCGTGGAGACGTGGAGCCGGATGATGCTGACCTGCCTGATGTCGTCAAGATGGGATCGCACGTCCGCTACCGCGACAACAGGACCGGGCAGGTCAGGGGCCTCGTGCTGGTGTACCCGCACGAGGCCGATGTCGAGGGCCGGCGAATCTCGGTGCTCACCCTGGTCGGAGCGGCTTTGATCGGCATGTCGGCCGGTCAGACGATGGAGTTCAAGATGCCCGACGAACAGACGCGCTTGGTCACGGTCTTGGCAGCGACGAACTGAAGGAGTTTTGCGATGCGTCCTGTTTCAAATAGAGATGCGGCCGTCTCCGCGATCGCTCTTGCCATCGTTATGTTTGGAGTGCCCGTCCTTGTCAGTTTGTTCGTCTCTTGAACTCTTAGCCGGCGCGCTGCGGCGTGCTGGCTCGCAACAGGAGGGTACAGTGGTTGACATATCCAACGCTGGATTCGTGGCAATCGTTGTTGCGGTTGGTTTGATCGGCATTGTATTGTGCGTGGCGTTGCTGGCACGGGTCATCGTGTAGGCTGTCCGCCAGTCTAATCAAATTCGAGTGCGTCGCCGCCAGATCCGCCTTGATGAACCACGTCCGGTGCGGCAGATGGGTGCCGTGCATGACGGTGCCGGCGATCACCGACGTCTGGCGTCGGCTGGCTTGGTCGCTTTTTCGAGCGTATTCCGCGGCTTGGCTTCCAACCGCCGGCCTCCCCCGATGCGCAGTGCGCGTAGACGAAACCGTTGGGCCATCGCTTGCGGACAAGGTGCTCAACACAAGCGTAATCGTTGTGGAAGTCGGCCATACCGCTCGATCGACGGATGCCGATCATGTTTCCAGCGTCCGGAAGACGGCTTCTCTCGCCCCCCGTGGATCTCAACACGACTCCACCAACGACGGCTGACGACATGGCAAAACGTCGCAGCGACTGGCTCCTTTTCACCGACAAGGCCGGGCGCTACCAATGCACTTTGGCGCGATATGGAGATGACGATGAGAGTTGTTGCAATCTTGTTCGCGTTCGTCTGTTGCATCGGCGCAGCGCGAGCCCAGGAACGTTCCATCACGGTCGCCTCGACCACGTCCACCGAGCAGTCAGGGTTGTTCGGCTACCTACTGCCGCAATTCTCAACAGTCGAAGGCATCGGGGTTAAGATCGTCGCAGTCGGAACCGGTCAGGCGCTTGATATAGGTCGCCGCGGCGACGCCGACGTGGTTTTTGTCCACGACCGTCCCGCCGAGGACAAGTTTATGGCGGAGGGCCAGGGGGTGAAGCGCTTCGACGTGATGTACAACGACTTCGTCATCGTCGGACCGAAAGGCGACCCAGCGCGGATCGCCGGCGAAAAGGACGTCGTCGAGGCGCTTCGCAAGATCGCAGATGCAAGAGCGCTGTTCGTCTCGCGCGGCGATCACTCGGGTACGCACGAGGCCGAGCTGCGGCTTTGGAAAGAGGCAGGAATCGAGCCCATGACCGGTAGGGGAAGTTCGTATCGGGAGCTAGGGCAGGGTATGGGTCCGGCATTGAACATGGCGTCATCATCGAACGCTTATCTGCTGTCCGACCGCGGGACCTGGCTTTCGTTCAAGAACCGGGGAGATCTCGCTATCCTCACCGAAGGTGACAAGCGGTTGTTCAATCAGTACGGAGTCATGCTGGTGAATCCGACGAAGCATCCGAACGTGAAGGTCAAAGACGGCCAGGCCTTCATCGACTGGCTCCTGTCAGCGAAGGGGCAGGAGACCATAGCCAACTACAAAGTCGACGGCGAGCAGCTATTTTTCCCCAACGCGGCCCAATAGCAGGAACGCCACGGTAGAAACCGCGACGCTCAAGGCAACCAGGATCAGTCCAAGCCCGAGCGCCATTGGCAGGTCTCCTTTGCTGGTTTCCAGCGCGATTGCAGTCGTCATGGTCCGCGTGAGGTCGCGAATATTTCCGCCAACGATGATGATGGCGCCTACCTCGGCAATGGCGCGCCCAAAGGCGGCGAGAAAGGCGGTCAACAGCGAGGCTCGCCCAAGGGCGAAAAGCAGCAAGATACTGCGGACGGCCGACAGGCCGTCGGTGCGCGCGAGATCGCCGTACTCCGCCCAGAGCAGCGTCGATGGCCGATGCACCAGCGCGACCACGATCGGCGCTGCGAGCAATGTCTGCGCGATGACCATGGCTGCTGGCGAGAATAGGAGCCCCGCGGAACCAAAAGGCCCAGACCGGGAAAGCAGCAGATAGAGCGCGAGCCCGACCACGACGGGCGGAAGTCCGAGGAGAGCGTTGGCAAGCACGACAATCGCATGCAGTCCCCGGAAGCGAACGATCGCAAGGCAGGCCCCGATCGGCGCTCCGATCAGCAACGCGACAACGCTCGCCGTCAGGCTCACGCGGAGCGACAAGGCGACGATGCCGACGAGTTCGGGGTCGGCCTCACTGAGCAACGTGAGGGCGGTGCTGACAGATCGAGCGAAGTCACTCATCCGTTGCGGCGCAGCAACGCGCCCTCGAGGAACCGGGGGATGTCGAGGCTTTGGATGCGCGTCATCGACGTTGCCTGCAAAGGACGGATTTGGAAAGAAGGAGCAGCCTGGACACGTTCGTGAGCACGCGCCTGGCCTAACCAACCGCTTGGACAGTGCTTCGGTACGGTGGGTTGTACATAGAATAGCTGAAGAGAACGCATTGAACACTTGTATTGACGGGCTTTGGATAAGAGACGAGCACATCCGGTGAAACTGTGATTAACCTGCGAATTGCGGAGCCTGCCGACGCCTGACGGTGCGAGCGAGTGCTGGATCGCACCTTCTCGCTGATATCTCGGCTATCACGGGATCGCTGCGAAAAGCTCGGTGGTCTCTCGCCGCAAAAACCGGTACTTGCACGCGCGATCGCCACCATCCGCCGGCGCTCGCAAAGCGCCACGATACCAAAACTACGCATGGCTTAATCTCCCAGCCGAGATCGATTAAGCACAACCAGGACGGATGATCATTGAATTCGGGGGAGAACCTCGAATTCATGGAATCGTGGCGGCGAAGACAGCGTCCATTCCAGCGTGGTCGCACCAACGCCCCACGGGTTTCCGGCCGCCCTCGACTTGCGGACGAAGGCGTAAACGGTGCCCACGAAGAAGACGACGAGGCCGGCCGCGGAGATGTAAGCCCCGATCGAGGAAATCAGGTTAAAGCCCGCGAAGGCGTCGGGATAATCGACGATGCGCCGCGGCATTCCCGACAGTCCGAGGAAATGCATCGGGAAGAAGGCAAGATTGACGCCGATGAAGGTCAGCCAGAAGTGCAATTTGGCGAGGGCTTCCGAATACATGTAGCCCGTGAATTTTGGAAACCAGTAGTACCAGCCCGCGAAAATCGAGAACACGGCGCCGAGCGACAGTACGTAATGGAAGTGGGCAACGACGTAGTAGGTGTCCTGAAGTGATCGGTCGATGCCCGGATTGGCCAGGACCACGCCGGTGACACCGCCGATCGTGAAGACGAAGATGAAGCCGATCGCCCACAGCATCGGCGCCTTGAACTCGATCGAGCCGCCCCACATCGTGGCGATCCACGAGAAGATCTTCACGCCGGTCGGCACCGCGATCACCATGCTGGCGACCGCAAAGTAGGCTTGGGCGCTGCTGGTCATGCCAACGGTGTACATGTGGTGGGCCCAGACGACAAAACCGATGAACCCGATGGCCACGATCGCATAAGCCATTCCGAGATAACCGAACACTGGCTTTCGGCTGAAGGTGGATACGATCTGACTGACCATGCCGAAGCCGGGCAGGATCATGATGTAGACTTCCGGGTGACCGAAGAACCAGAAGAGATGTTGATACAGCACAGGATCGCCGCCGGCCTCCGGCGCGAAGAACGTCGTCCCGAAGTTCCGATCGGTCAGCAGCATCGTGATTGCGCCCGCGAGCACCGGCAGCGACAGCAACAGCAGGAAGGCCGTCACCAGTACCGACCAGACGAACAACGGCATCTTGTGCATGGTCATTCTGGGGGCGCGCATGTTGAAGATGGTGGTGATGAAATTGATCGCGCCGAGGATCGAGGATGCTCCGGCCAGGTGCATCGACAGAATGACGAAATCGACGGCCGGACCAGGGTGGCCAGCGGTAGAGAGCGGCGCGTAGAGCGTCCAGCCCGTACCCGCTCCGGACGAGCCAGGCTCTCCCTCGACGAACATCGAAATGATGAGCAACGAGAACGAGGCCGGAAGCAGCCAAAAGGACACGTTGTTCATGCGCGGGAAGGCCATGTCGGGTGCGCCGATCATCAGCGGCACGATCCAATTGCCGAAGCCGCCCATCATGGCCGGCATCAGCGTGAAGAAGATCATGATCAGACCGTGACCCGTTACGAAGACGTTGTAGGTGTGTGGGTTGCTGAAGATCTGTAGGCCGGGCTCCTGCAGTTCGGCCCGGATCACCACCGATAAAATCCCGCCGATCAATCCCGCGCAGATGGCGAACACGAAGTACATCGTGCCGATGTCCTTGTGATTGGTCGAATAGAGGTACCGACGCCAGCCGGTTGGCAGGTCGTGTGCATGTCCGTGAGAAGCGACATCCGCGGAAAGTGACATTGCGTTCTTCCTTGAGTTTCAAGATCGGCGGCGGGCTAATGCAGGCTTTTCGAACTAATCAGTGCGGTGATGATCCTTTGCACTCGGTCGAACTGAATTGCAGCGCTTCGTCCGAAGGCCCGGAGATGCCTGACGCATGGCAGGGTCGCCCACGAGACGATTACGTGGTGCTCCTCCGGAGGGACGTCCAACTTCTGGTCCGACGTCGGACAGGGCGGGGGCAACGACCCGAAGTAGGCGGGATAGATCTCGTGCATGTGGCAGGGTGGCGACGCATATTCGTGAGGGGTGTCGTGCTCGTCATCGTTTCGGTCAAAGCATCCAGGGTTCCGGGTCATTTTCCGGCCTCCGTCGCGATCAGGCTCCATCTGCTGCCCGGCAGGGTGCAACCGAATGTCCAGACGTCGACCCTGTGCTGCCCTTCACGCCTCCTTTGGCCGCTTTCCGAGAGCTTGTAGGAGTCGGCGATGAAGCGGATGGATATCTCGGCATGGGTGCCGTCGATGCGCGCGGCAACGATCTCGGGAGGCATGACCAGAGCGAACACGGCGTCCGTCTTCTCGAGCAGATCCTCTCTCGCCGCGAACGCGTCCGTAAATGCGGCGTACACCTCAGGGGAAACGTGCCTGAGCAGCGTCACCTGATCGCCGGCCTCGAATGCCGCGACGATCGCCTCATAGGCCGTCAATCTGCCATTGAGGAAGTCGGTCAGGGTCAATCCGCCCCAACAGATGAGAATATTGGATGCCAACGCTTCGAGATCCGTACAGCGTGCCGGAGCGCTCGGTGTCGAAGGTCGCAAATGCGAGATCGCTTGCCTCGAG
This sequence comes from Bradyrhizobium sp. ISRA436, assembly GCF_029910015.1. Taxonomy (NCBI): domain Bacteria; kingdom Pseudomonadati; phylum Pseudomonadota; class Alphaproteobacteria; order Hyphomicrobiales; family Nitrobacteraceae; genus Bradyrhizobium; species Bradyrhizobium sp. ISRA436. The sequence continues at coordinate 6,249,254 of NZ_CP094519.1, read as the reverse complement.
TGTTGCGCGGCTTTCGCCTTCGCGAGCGATGATAAATGCTCGAACCAAAACTTGAATAATCCGTAGACCCAAAGTCCCCATAGCAGCGCGACGATGCCTGAACCGTTGCCGTCCTCCGGCATAGCGACCTCCTGGTTGGTCGGAAGCGTCGCTCGCCTTTTCCCTCCAGACAAACGAATTTAATCGCTCGATCAAACCAAAAGAGGTGCAGTGAATTCGAGGGACTAGACTCGCGTGCGAGCGCGGTGTTTGGCACGGCGACATGAAAGACCGGTCCCGTTCGTTGCGGAGCTATCGGGAAACGTCAGTCCGTGGCGATCCTTGTGCCACTTTTGTTTGGCGGGGGATCCATTCTGATGGAATAGCTCGCGGAGACGCCATCCGCCCCGTGGTTGTAGTAGGTCGAGACGGCGGTTGCGAACAGGAAGCCCAGCCAAACCACGAGGCAGAGGAGCAGTAGAAGGTTGATCTCTGGAGGCGGCATTGAGTTCGCCTTCGTCTTGAACGACGGTAACAGTCCGACCAACCTCGACGCCACCTCATCCTTCTCGGGACCGCTCCAGGTCCGTCCGGAGACTTGATCGACGACCGCGACGAAGCGCTTCCGTGCACGAGGGCCGGCCATTCCATCGAGACAAGCGGCTTCCGCCCAGGGGTCGACATTCATTCGCGTCAACGCGGAAAGAACGCTGATCTGGGTACCGTTGCCGTCTTCGCAGATCACCGCAAACAGAAACTCGTCGTACTTTGGCGACAACACGGAGGTTTTGGTGATCTCCATCTGATCCTCCCTTAATTTGCGCGGGCTTGGCCCGGCGGGGAGGGATTTGGGCACCGCCGGGCCAGGCAACAGGCCGGAACGAGTTGATCACGAAGCCTTCTGCGTCCCTTTCGTCTTCGGCCTCTCGAACGGCCTGACGTTGTCTGCGCGGTTCTCGGGCTTGACGGCGACCAGCACGCTGCAGGGCGGATGATGCAAGATGGTTTCTCCCGTGGAACCATTCAACCAACGCGAAAGCGTTCCCTGGTCTCGATGGCCGATCACGATCAGATCGGCCTTCATTTCATTGGCCACGAGAACGATCTGTTCGGATGGCTTGCCGTACCGCAGGGCTCCCACCGTTGAGCAACCGGCGTCGTGCAGACGCCTCACGCCTTCGTCGATCACTGACTGGATGGCAAACCGCTGCGCATCGGAAACGATGAACGACATCGCTTCGCCGACCGGGATACTCTCGGTCCGGTCGACGATCGCGAGGAGATGAACGGCGGCGCCGCACGACAACGCCAGGCCTTGGGCTTGAGCGAGCGCTTCGCGGCCATCCGGCGAGCCGTCGAAGGCCAAGAGAATTCTCTGGTACACGTGCGATCTCCGTCTTTGCGAGTGGCGGCCTGCGGTCATCCCGCTCGTGACGAAACGGCGAGAACCATAAGGCTCGCCATCAACATATTCCCGAGACCGATGACGACAAATGAAAAGTCTCGCTATTTGAGGGCAACGTTATTGATAGCTGAGATCGGGAGAGTTCTCTCCGGCGCCTCATGTATCGACGTCATTGCTGGAAACCGACAATTCTTCTCGTTTGCAATCGCCGCGCGGAGGTCGCCAAGTCATGGTGGCCGAGACGCGTCGTCGATCACGCGCAGTCTTGACGGTCAGAACCCGCGTTTGAGGGAACGACATCATGAACAAAACCTCGTTGCAGGATGGCGTAAGCAATGGTGAGGGCAAGTTCGCATCATCAACACACGGATTGAACGAAGAAGACCCGGCGCACGTCGGATATTGGTCCAAGGTAGAAGTGCTGCGTTTCCTTGACAGTCTCATCGAAGGCGAGCGTGCAGGCATTGGAGCCTTCGCGTTGGTGGGCCGCTCCATCATCAAGCAGGAGCTCGCAGACCTGATATTCGAGTCCGAACTGGCGCAGGCAGCGATTTGTGTCCTGCTCAAGAAGGAAATGATCAGGAAAGGTGGCGCGCACATGATTCGCCGGGGCTGGGCATCCTCTGCGTCCGATCCGGTTGGTATCGTCCGCAATGGCGTCGCATTCGCCCGCGCCAATCAGGTCGGGTTGGCGAACATGATTGAGGATGCCGTCGTGAACATCGTCGATCCGAAGCTTAACGCAAAGCTGATGTATTTGTTGTTGTTGCACCGCAAACAAGTCGAATTGCTCGATACGATCGACTCCGGGGCCGTGAACGGAATCCCCGATTCCAGTCGATGCGGTCACTGATGGCGCCGCGATCTCCTGACGGCAGACTAAGGACGTAGATGGATGATCACCGCGCCGGCCTTGGCATTCGTGCTCATGGTGGTGGCTATCGGGCTTGGCTCCGCGTTCGTTTGGCTCTTCTGGGAGGTCGAGCGGGCATCCAATGCGCGGCGTGACGGGAAGCGCCACCACCGGAGGGGTGGGTGATCTGTCCCTGGTCAACGACTGCGTAAAAGGCGCATTTCGGTGGGCCGAGGCGATTTGCTTTTTCCCACTGCCAGGACTGCAACGCTCCTCTCGGCCATGCTCCGACCAATGGAACGACTGACCGGGACCGAAGCCAATAAGAGCGCTTCCAACCGAAGTCAGGATCGACAGGCGGTGGCCGCCTCCGGCTTGTTCCGGAAGGACAAGGCGGGCGTCTCGGGAAATTGAATGTGCGTGGTCGACGAATGTCACCTCGGACCCAAGCCTGACGACTGAAGTCAGCGCGAGACCCTCCGGAACGATGTCGGCGCGCTCGATCTCCTCACGCAGCAGGCGCGCGATGTTTACATCGATGGCCCGGTCTCGAAGCAATCCGGACAAGAGCTCTCGATCCGTCTTCGTAAGAACGATGGATGGCCGTCCTTCAAGACGACGCCCCTCCGAGCAGGCCAGGGCACTCCTCCTCCATCTGGCTGCTTATGCGCTCTGGATTTCCGATACCATCTCAACAAATTGTACGCTGGGCAAATGCGTTAATTTGCTCGCTTCAAGCAAAAATATTACTCGACGACGTGTAACTGTCTTGGCTTCTATTTCTTCGCGACAGTCGCTGCCCGCAAAGCGGCAAGCGCAACGTCCAGCGCGGCAGCATCCACATTGGTCGAGTAAGTTGCATAGACCGGAAAGGAGAAACGGGGCGCGCCCGGCACCAGGTGAAGGTCTCCGGTCAATAGATAGGGTTGAATGGCGTGCATTCGAAAGTATCCGGAGCCTCCCTCCAGGAGAGTGTAGGTCAGGGCGAACGGACCGAGATTGGTCAGCAGGCTCGGGGCCGCATCCGGAAAACTCATTGCGTGATGAACGGAGAACTCCGACCCCCATTCAACATGGACGTTCCCGGAGTCACCTTTGCGATGTTTGGCCAGATCGGTGGTTACGAGAACGAGCTCTTCCTCCATCAACAAATCGACCCCAATTCCGGGCCGCTGCTGCGGAGCGTACATGATGGCAATATCCACGAGGCCGTCCGCGACGTGAGTGGTCAAATCCTGAGGTACGTCGACGTGAACGCGAAGCGCGATGTCGGGATGGGAACGTCGCATCGTTCTGACCCAATCGACCAAAAGCGGTTGCCACAGGCTGACCTCGCTTCCGATCGTCAATACGGCGCTGTGGCCATTGGGCACCGCCACTTGATGCTTTGCGCGCTGCCACAATTGCACGAAATGGGGAGCGAAGCGCAAGAACTGCTGACCCGCCGGAGTGAGGTTGGCGCCGGTCTTGTTCCTGACGAACAGAGGTCGTCCGAGCTGCTGCTCGAGCAGGCGGATGCGTGCGCTGACCGTGGTCTGTGCGACATTCAAGCGTTCGGCGGCCTTGATGAAGCTGCCGGTCGAGACGATCTCCACGAATGTTCGGGCGAGCTCGATGTCCATGCGTTAATAGCAGGATTTCTGCTGAAAAATGTCAATTCAAATCGCTTGCCTTGACCGTACCTCGTTGGGCGTAATGCTGAAAGAAGGTGAAGCGATATGTGTGCTCTTTCGCCGCATGCCGACGTGTCGGTAGCGGATTATTTTGGTGTTGCAAGAAATGCAGGTGTCGCGCGTCGTGCCGTTCGGGTTCTTCACCCTTCGGAACCCTGATAACTGCGTCGATTTCGAAGGTGCTCTTATTGAGCAGAAGGAGGTCGCCTTGTTGCCTCTTCCCAAAGTCTCATTGACAGCATCGGACTATCCTCGTCTTGAACGGATCGCGCGCGCCGCCTGGAATGGCGGGAATATGGACGCACTGCTCCTCGTGGGCGAGATCAATCGGGCGGAGATCGTGTCCGACGAGGTGGGGGAAGCCGACTCGCTCGTCAGGATAGGATCATGGGTTACCTACCGAACGAACTGGGACGCTTCGAGAAGGTCGGTTCAACTTGTCTGGCCTGAAGACCAATCTTACGGTCGTGACTGCATCTCTGTGTTGTCTGCTCTAGGGGCCACGTTGATCGGTCTGAGGCGCGGCGACCGGATGCCTCACATTGGCGCTGGTAGCCGGGACTTCATCTTGATCGAGAACGTGGAACGATCGCGTTCGAACGTTGTGCCGTTGTTCCGTGCCCCAACATCCGCAAAGGCAGGAGCGTCGGATGACGATCCGGGCCCGACAGCCGCATAACTGGAAGAGAGCGCTCATGACGAATTCGAAGGACGGCCCCCTCCGGACGCAGGTGGAAACGCTTCCCTCTATCAAGGTGACGGACACTGAACGGCGCAGTCTCAACGCCGTGGCCAACGCCGGTATGCCGTTGTCTCCACGTGTCGCTCAATTTCTCGCGCGGGAGATGGAGCGTGCACAGATCGTCGGCGGGAACGCTGATCTGCGAGGTGCCGTCAGGATAGAGTCGCAAGTGAGCTATCGTGACGAAGGAACGAGTCTGAGGCTACCGCCATCGAATACGGCCTGATCGCGACCGGCACTGCCATCGCCATCATCGCTGCGGTGAATGGCGTTGGCTCTGCGCTGAGCACGACCTTCACTTCGATCAGCACCTCGTTGAAATATACCGAACTACAAGGTCCGGCGTTCGCAGCGCACATCCCATGGCCACAGAAGGCACCTAGCGAAACTTCTGTGTCGCTCGGTGCTTTTCCATTTGATACCCTAAGCCGCTATCCCAGCCCGGATCGGCCAGAATATCGTATAGGCAATTCGCCCTGGGCGGGCGAGGGTTTGACCTAGGTCAATCCGTTGGGACCTGTCCCTACAAGGCTCGTGTCAGCCTCGTTCGTTACCATCGGCGCATGAACCGCGATGTGCTTTACTTCCGTCTCTCGCTGGTATGGCTTGCGATAGTCGTCGCGGTAGTTGTCTATGTGCCGATCGCGTGAGGCTTCCGGCTTCCCCGTAGTTTTACGGTGACATTTTGGAGAATTGAGCGCTAGCGGGCTTTTGTGCTGCGTTATGTCAACGGGATTTTGCACACCTTGCCCTCATCTATGGAGCTTGGTTGACGCGGTAGGGCGAATGCGGCTCGGTACGAACGTTGCCAATGTATTCCGACAGAGCTCCCGGAACGCCTGACCAAACGGGATCTGCGTAACCGACACCAACCCCGGTTGCTGTCGGCTTCGTCCAAGCGAACTCCACGGATTTTGCCTGCGGATCAATGATGAGGGCTGTAAGGTGCTCGAGCGCGCTATCTGGCTAATCCTTGATTATTTTATCAGCGTCGGCAATTGGAGCTCGACTGTTCGGAGCCGTGCGGTCACCGTCTCGATGTTTATCGGCTACACGGCATTGGCAGTGGCACTCGTTTGGGCAATTCATAACCGCTAGAGCAAGGCGTCGCACGTCCACAATTCAGAGTAGATCTTCGTACACGCAGAACCGGCTAGGCATCCCACTTGGACGGCGCTTTTTCCATATGTTCTAGAGGGTGGAGCTTAAGACGCTTTTTAGGCCGTCCAGTTCTTACGCTTGTTCTGTTGGCAATCTTCTCGCCAACTGAGGTCTTAGCGCAGCAGTCGATCTTCGATCAGCTCGTTGGAGAATGGAATCACATCAAGGAAAACTTTTCCATCCAAGTTCGAGAAAACGGCGACGTTTGGATGTCAAATGCGCCTCGAGCCCGAGTTGCAGGCGGCGTCATTGAGGCCGGAGGAAACTTTGCTTTTGAAGGAATCGACAATTCCGGTGAGAGGTATCGCTGCGTCTACTACATAACGTTCTTAGCTGATGACTTTCAAAGCAATTGGCGGCTTCAATCTCACGCTGGGAAGTTCGATTGTAGCAGCGGCATATTTGCTCGAATATCAAAACCAAAGAAGAGCGCTGTCGTTGTCTTCCGGACCCGGCAAAGTTCGCTGGACTTGCATTTGACATGGCTCGACGATCAGTGGGCGTCCGGCTGTCGCAACGGGGCTGACCTTTGGCGCCGTTTTAAAGGCGCGTGGCTTTCGAGGCTCGCTCCGCGTCGTCAGCGAGTGGGCGACCCGCAGACGACGGGCTGAAAAGGCCGACGCCCGAAGCCTTCAGCGGATTCCGTCGGCCAGAACGATCGCGCGCCTGATGACCATCGGGCGGGACTTGCTCACGAAGGCGGAGACCGTCACGGTGGCGGCGATCGAAGCTGGCGTACCAACCCTGGTCGAGGCACGCGAGATCATCGCCGAATTCCACCTGATGATCCGGCGCAAGACCGAGGCAGGCCTCATCCCATGGATCGAGCGCGCCCGCGCCAGTCTCGTCGCCTCGTTCGCCAGCGGCGTAGCGAAGGATGAAGCGGCGGTTCGAGCAGCAATTACTTTGCCCTGTCCAAGTTGAATGGCAGTCTGCTCGTAGTGGTCTTCCGTGATCGCCAGAGATATTTGGCTGCCCCTGAAGTGCGCAGGCGAGCATTGTACACACTAGACCTCCTGAAGATTATGAGTCGACGAGCAGCTATCGGGAACGATAACCCGCGACTGCCGACGTGTTTCTCTAAGGCTAACTTGGTGTCGGCTGTTAGGTTTTCGCGCGACCACATCGCTCGCTTGCGATACATGACTGGCCAGTGGCGAACCCGCAACGTAGCTCAGTACAAATCGTTCAACGGAAGGAAATTCGACGGCACCGACGCTCCGCTGGACAGCGATATCTAGAAAACCTGCGGCTGCAACCAGTCGGCTCAGTTCGTTGGCATTAGATAATTCAAATGGCGCGCGCATGATTGTGGCTAGAGCTGCTTCGATCCGCGCAAATCCGAGTGCTCGAGCCACGGCGGCAGCGCTCGAAAGCTGGTGCGAGAGAGTTGCCAGCTGCTTGAGTTCTTCCGGAGAAAATGTTCCTGCTGAATCGTTCGCTGGATCGAGCAGCACCAGAAATCGTCACCGCTGGCAACCTTGACACCCGCGAACCAGCGCAATCCAAACTTGGCCAGAAAATCTTGATAATACGGATGCCGGGCCATGGCATCGGCACTCGTGAAATCGAACTCTGTCGCGACTCCTCTTCGGGCCAAGGCCGGCACGCATAGGTAACGTTCGTCGCGCTCGACCCATTTGTCCTTGATATACGTCTCGACTGATTCCCCAATCGAGAGACTGAAGGGGATATCCGGTAGTTTGCCGCGAACGGGCAGAAGGGTGGCTCCTTGGCTATCTGTAGCTTGCGCTACACGATCCATGGCAGCCGACCACTTGGATGGATCATAGGCAGCTTCAGTAAAAGCGGCCGCAACACTCTCTATATCGAAACGACCCCGCACAATGCCCCTCCGGCACTGCAATGACTTTAGACTAGGGAAACATTCGAAAATTTCGAGCTGTCGGTAAACTTGTTTACGAAATGCAAGCCGTCCGCGTTTCGTGTGGTCTGAAATTGAATTGAATTATCAAGCTTGACAACGACTAGTGTAGGTTAAACCCGCGCCGCCAACAATCCTGCCGGCGGCCGCGATGCCAAGAGAGAGTCCATGTCCGTAGAAATACGGGGCGATTAAGAGCTTCGACGGTTTAGAAGACGATCCTGCGCTTGCGTTGCGAACGAGGCCTTGCTGCCGTGATAGTCGAACCGCTTGATGCCTAACCCGCCGCTGGGGCCGAGCGAGGTGGCATCGCCCACGTGCCCCCAAAGTACTCTGCAAGCGGGCTGGAATGATGCTCCAGTCGTGCGGCACGCCAAGCGCACCAATCTGCTTGTCCGACGGGCGATGGCTATCTAGCAGAAGGTAGTCCGCAAGGCCCTCGTAGCTCTGAGCGATGTGGACGCTCTTCTCCCTATAAACCGGCACCCTTCGCATTATCAAGCTGCCCGGCAGCGCAGCTTTAATGACGGCGACCTGGTCCGGACCGAGCAGTTCGGGCGCCGCGACAAGGAGACGATCGCGGGTTTCAGCGCCCGTGCCCATTCGATGATCAAGTGGGTTCGCGCCGTGAGAAAAGCGCCGAAAACCGAGCCGGAACTGCAATCGCAACCGCGATCTCCGCCGCCCAGGTGAGCGACTGCTCGCGCGCGAACTCGCCGTCCCTAACCAGGACCCGACGAGATCAATTCCGATTTCCGAGACCGCCCGCGCTTCGTCCGTGTCAAACGCCATCCGGAACTGCCCCCTTTGCGTCATGAAGAACTGCCCCCACCATCGGGTTCATGATGTCGGTTGAAGATTGGCTCCGCCGCTGGCGGGACGGAGGGAGGCGGAGCCGACCGGAGGGCCGTCAGCGGCGGGCGGCTTGATGAGGCCGCTCTTTCGCTTGGCGCGGAGCCGGTAGCTGTCGCCGCGGATGGTCAGCACGTGGCTGTGGTGCAAGAGCCGGTCGAGGATCGCGGTGGCGACCACCGGATCACCGAACACGACAGAGTACCCCTATTCTTGAACGGGTCGTGTCTCACATCACGATCACTGACCCGCATCATTTCCTTTTTGGGCAGCGGCTTGAGGTGCTGAAGGAGCGGTCGGGGCGCGGTCCCGCCTACGTCGTTGTCGCGCTGCCGGACGGACGGCGGCGGGGGGTTCGGATCGCCTCGACGGACCTTGCCGAGACGATCACTTCCCACCCGAACGCCGCCGATCTGCCGCGCATCAGTGCACGTACGCTGATCCCATTGATGCAACATTTGAGCGCGAGTCTGAGCCTTCTCGACGAGAAGGTGATTCGCGATGACCCACCGACCGCTTCCAGGTCGCGTTGCGTATCGACCCCTACCGACATTGGCAAATCCACCAGACCGCCGCACGGCCGACATTCCACGCCTCTGGCCAAATCTGTCGGCCGCGACACAAACCCAGATCGCTCAAGTCCTCGCCACGCTGCTGCGGCGAATGCAAGCGGTTCCCGGCACGCCCGGAAGGGGACTGGGTCGTGCTGATCAGCTTGAACGCCGTTGACGAGCGGCTCACGACTGCGCACCGAGCCAAGTTGGCCTATGTCTACGTGCGGCAGTCGTCCGTGAACCAGGTGCGCCAGCACCAGGAGAGCACGGAGCTGCAGTATCGCCTTGTCGATCGCGCCGTCGGTCTGGGCTGGCCCCCGGAGCGCGTCCAGGTCATTGACGAGGATCTGGGCAAATCCGGTGCTGGCGCTGTGGATCGGCATGGTTTCCAGAAGCTCATTGCCGAGATCGGCCTTGGCAACGCCGGTCTTGTGGTGAGCCTCGACGCTTCTCGCTTGGCCCGCAATAACCGGGACTGGCATCAGCTTCTCGAACTGTGTTCGGTGTTCGGCGTGCTCATTGCGGATGGCGAGCGGCTTTACGATCCGCGGGCCTACCATGACCGCCTGCTGTTGGGCTTGTCCGGCATCATGAGCGAGGCGGAGCTGCATCAGCTTCGGATGCGCCTTCACCAAGGGGAACGCCAGAAGGCGGAGCGGGGCGAACTGCGGCTGCCGCTGCCGGCGGGGCTCGCCTACGACCGCGCGGGCACAATTGTTCTCAATCCCGATGAGGAGGTGCGGGCCCGTCTTCATCTGGTGTTTGCCAAATTCCGGGAACTGCAAAGCGCGCGCGGTGTAATGCGTTACTTGGACAGGAATGGATTGTCCTTGCCGGTTCGGCCGCTGCTTGGACCATCTCCACACGAGATCGTCTGGCGTGCGCCAGATAGTGCACGCGTCCTTAATATCCTTCAGAATCCGGCCTATGCTGGGGCGTATGTTTATGGCCGCCGGCAAAAGGATCCGAGCCGATGCCGGCCGGGATCGCTGACGGGAACGGTCAAGGTAGCGATCGCGGATTGGGCGGTTTGCCTCCACGCCGCTCACCCAGGATATATCAGCTGGGAGGAGTTCATGGCCAACCAGGGGCGATTGGCAGATAACGTCTGCCGCTATGAGGGAGGACACTCTGGCGTACCGCGCAAGGGGGCAGCCCTGCTACAAGGAATCGCGGTCTGCGGTCGTTGTGGACGGCGCATGAGCATGCGCTACACGGGCCCGAATGCCGACTATCCGGTCTATTGCTGCCGCTCGGATCGGGACCAGCAAGGCAGTGCAATGTGCCAGGAAGTCCGGGCCTTGGCCGTTGACGCGCTGGTTGAGCGGATGGTCCTCGATGCCCTGGTGCCGGATCAGATTGAGATCGCGCTCGCAGCCGCGGGCCAACTGGAGCAGGAGAGCCGTCAGCTCGAGCGCCAGTGGGCGCTTCGCGTGGAGCGCGCCCGCTACGAGGCCGAGCGCGCTCGACGCCAGTATGACGCCGTAGAGCCCGAGAACCGCCTTGTGGCACGCTCACTTGAGCGGGCTTGGGAAGAGAGGCTGCGTGTCGTCGAGGCGATCGAGCAGGAGCATGCGCGTTGGCGCGGGCACGAGCCGCTTCTGATTGGCCCGGCGGAACGCGCAGGGCTACAAGCACTCGGCGAGAACCTGCCGCGGATTTGGAACGCGGCCACCACTTCGGTAGCCGATCGCAAGCGCATTCTGCGATTTGTGATCCGCGAAGTCGTTCTTGATCAGAAGCGGACCCGAGGTCAGGTGTGGCTCAAGATCGTCTGGCAGACCGGTGCAACCAGCGAGCATCACGTGCAACGGCGCGTTCAGACCTACCGCGATTACATCGACATTGATCGGTTGCGGAAACGGATCATCGAGTTGAATGCTGAACACAAAATGGATGCCGAGATCGCGGCAATACTCAATCAGGAAGGCTTCGTCGCGGCCCGAGGCTGCGCCTTCAAAGGCGAGAATGTCTGGCTGTTGCGTACCCGCTGGGGCATTCCCACCGTTAAAATTAACGGCGTGGACAAGAATCCGATGCGCTGGCCCGATGGGAGTTTCTCAATTCAGGGCGCCGCGGCTGAGCTTGGAGTGACCCCGCAGACAGTGTTCGATTATCTCGCGCGAGGATTGCTGGCAGGTCATCAGTTGGCCAAAGGCCAGCCGTGGCAGATCGAGCTCTCAGACGACCAAATCCGACAGCTTCGCAATCGGATACGACGCACCAATCGTTCGAAGAAGGAGGCATCATGAAGTCATCGGCTCGGCGAACACGGTGCCCCATTCGGCAACGCTGCGGTTCGACGTGATCAGCATGGCGCCGGTTTCGTAGCGGCGGCTGACCAGCTGGAAGAACAGATGCGCCGCATCGGGCTCCAGCGGCAGGTAGCCGAGTTCGTCGACGATCAGCAGCTTTGGCTTCGCCAGCGCGAGCAGTTTCTCGTCCAGGCGCCGCTCACCATGCGCCTTGGCGAGGCCAGCGACCAGCGTCGTCGCCGTGGTGAACTGCACCGTGTAACCGGCCAGGATCGCCTCTCGCCCGAGCGCGATCGACAAGTGCGTCTTACCGACGCCTGGCGGGCCGAGCAGCAGCACGTTCTCGCCGTTGGCGATCCAACGTGACGCGGCCAGGTCGCGGATCTGCTTCGGATCGATCGACGGCTGCGCCTCGAAGTCGAAGCCCGCAAGCTCCTTCACGGCCGGGAAGTGTGCGAGTTTCAGCGCCATCTCGATGCGGCGATGATCCTTGCGCGCGATCTCGCGCTCGCACAGCAGGATCAGCGTCTCACGCGCCGATAGGTTCGCGCGCGCCGCCTCATCGAGCAGGTTGTCGAGCTGGTCGCGGATGCCGGATAGCTGCAATCGCGCCAGCATGGCGTCGAGCCGATCGATTGGTGCTTCGGTAGCCTTCTTTGTGCGCGCCATCAGAAGCTCCCTCCGATCGCTGCTTCGTATTCGGCAAGAGGACGCAATAACGAGGGCAGTGGAGAAGGCGCCGGCACTGTCGTTGTCGCGATTACCGGTCGGCAGACCGCGCCATTGCGGCCGGCAACCCCGTCTAGGTGGGCGGAATCGACGATCCGCAGCCGGCGACCTTCCGATTGCCTGTGGACCGCAACCTCGCGCATGCCGTGGCGGATGCGCACCTCGCCGGCCGCAACGGTCACCGCCACGCGCTCGCCGATCAGCCGCCACGGCACCGAGTAGCTGTTCGTGTCGATCTCGACGGCACAATCGTTGCCGACGACGCGGGTCAGTTCGCGCAACGATCCGAACGAGGGCAGCCCGCCGAGCGGCTTCAACCGGTGTGCCTCGTCACGCACAAAGCGAGCGATCGGCGCCTCGCCGGTGGTGCCATGGATACGCACGTTCGCCACCTCACGCTCCCACTCGGCGAGATGCACCTCAAATGCCTCCCAGCTCGCGAAGGAATGCCCCGCGATCGCGTTCTTCTTCACGTAGCCGACGCCATTCTCCGTCTTGCCCTTCGTGCGCGCCCGATACGGCGCGCAGGCGCGAGGACGGAAGCCCCAATGCTTTGCAAACGCGATGAGCTTGTCGTTGAACTGAACCGATCGGCTCACCGCGTCGTGGCGCACCACGAGCGCGCGTGGATTGTCCATCAGCACTTCCTCCGGCACGCCGCCGAAGGTCGTCAATGCGCTCTCGAGCCCGGCGAACCAGTGCTCTTGCTTCTCGCCCCGGAACGCACGGACATGCAGCCGCCGCGAATGCCCGAGCGTCGCCACGAACACGAATGCCTTGATCTTTACCCCGCCGATCTCGACCAGACGCTCCCCGAAGTCGATCTGCAGCTGTCGGCCTGGGGGCGTCTCGAACCGCGTCGTCGCCAGCGCCTCCGCCTTCAGCGCCTGGCGATAGGGCTGCACGGCGCGTTGCAGCGTTCGCCGACTGATTGCCACCCCTTTCTCGGCCAACAGGTCCTGGCGCACCACATCCGCATTGCCGCGATGCCGAATGAACCTCTCGCGCAGCCAGCCTTCAAGGCCATCGAGCCGCTTCGCCCGGTCAGGCGACTTGAACGGCTTCACCCCGCCCGCCGCCACGTAGTCCTTCACCGTGTGATGGCTGCAGCCCGGCTGCCGCGCAATCCGCTTCAGACCCCACCCGCACGCCCTCAGGCGCAACATCTCCGCCACGTCATCCGGCGTCTTCATCACCTGCCCCCGTGGATCACTCCACGACGAGCCTTCCGTGATTCGTTCCTCGTTCATTCGCTCTCTCCTCGGCTATCCAAGGAGGGGGCAATTCCTCGTGACGCCGAGGGGGCAGTTTTCCATGGCGCGCGACAGTCCGGGGTGGAAGTCTAATAGATTTGAGTCAGCACGGCGGTTCACTGGTTCAGCTTGTTGAGCGGCATGCGCCAAACCGGCGTGTGGTCTCAGGTATTTCACCGGTACTAGCGGGTCATAACGGAATTCTGGGCTTTTCGAGCCAAAAATCTAGCTGAGGTTGTATTTCTTGCTCGTTCGGATCGATCCGGAGCGCCAAAAACGTGACACTCTTATGGGTGTTTTGACAGCCTTATGAGTCCCAGCACAGCACAAAAAATTGCGCGCGCCTTGCAGGTCCAGCTCGGTATCCCAGCAGAGATAGTCCAGCCAGCTGTCGTATAAGTAGTTCGGCGGGAACAGCCAGGCGTCACGGCTCACGCGCGGCGCAGCGCAATGCGCAGGGGATCAACGAACTGCCAGGGCGATCGTCGTGCAGACTATCGCCGATCGCCCCACCTCATATCGCCGGTCGACATGGGGCGCGCCGGCTCCTCAGAAACGACTTGTTCGGCCCAATTATCTAGGGACTCGTGGGCCTTCCTGAAGAGCGCCGCGCGGACCGGATCATGGAGCATGATCTGCTTCAGAGTCTGGCCGGCGACGGAATCCTTGAAAGCGATCTGACGATCAAAGGACTCTAGGCTGTGCAGGCCGAATTCGTGCCGCGGAAGCCGCACGTCGTCACTGTGGAGGTGACCGAGAAACATTTGGGGCTCTCGCGCGGTGTCGTGGCAAACCGCCCAGCCCGGCGGGCCTGAGGGCATTCCGCGGCGCTGCCATCCTTTCGCGGAGTAGCAGAGGCATGGGATGAGGGGCGCGGCTCTCCAAATCCGTTCCGGCATGTGAGCTGCGGTCATATCACGAGGCCGGTGATGGTGTGCTCGGAGTGCCGTGAGGAGGTTTCCATGGAAACCCTTCGCACCGAGCCAAGCGCACGCCTGCGGAAGCAGCGGGCGGCGATGCTTGCCGCCCACTTCGAGACCTCTGCGAAGTGACGGAGTGGAATTCGCTTCAGGACGCGAAGGTGATCTTCGCAAGTCAGGATGCGGGCGAGGGAGCTCGCGCCGCGATGGAAAGGCGGCAGCCAGTGTTCAAGGGCGCATGAGCCGAACATGCTTGGCCCGGTGAACACGCGGCAACTGGTAAGGCTGGCTCTCTGTGCCCTGCTGGCGTAGCAGCCAGGACCGAAGTCGATCAGCGGAGATAAAGATGGAAAAACCCATTCTTGTAGTTGGAGCAACAGGTCGCCATGGCGGTACAGGCGGGATTGTTGCTCGCATGCTGCTCGAGCGCAAAGTTCCTGTCCGAGCACTGGTGCGAACTCTGGACCAGAGAGCCGAGGCGCTCCGGGCCTTGGGAGCGGAGCTGGTGCAAGCCGATCTGCACGACCGCCTGTCTCTGATTCCCGCCCTTGAGGGCATCGAGGCTGCTTATTTTACCTATCCCGTCGCCGGCGGGATTGTCGAGGCTGCGGCAAATTTCGCATCGGCTGGCCGCAGCACGGGGCTGAAGCGGCTTGTCGTGATGTCGATGGGACCGTCCCATCCTCAGAGCCCGAGCCACCTCGGGCGCGCGCAGTGGCTTGCGGAGGACCTGTTCGGGTGGGCGGGATTTAATTGCCTCCACCTTCGAATTGCGGCGGTCTTCCTCGAGAACATCGAGCTGTGTCACAGGGCGGACATCGAAGGCGAAGGTGTAGTCCGAAATGCTTTTCCGGATATCCCGGTGAGCTGGATCACGGGACAGGACTGCGCGAGTATTGCCGTGGCGGCTCTCCTCACACCTGAGAAATTTGAGGGCGGGCCGGCGGTGTATCCGGGAAGTCCGCATCAATATACCCAATCCGAGTTGGTCGGAATCATTGGAGAGTTTCTCGGACGCAAACTCCGCTATGAATCAATTTCAATGGAGGCCTGGCGCGAGCGGCTCATGCCAATTGTTGCAAGGGATTCGCGGCTGAACGAAGACATGGTGAGGCACATATCGTCGGTCGCCGCAGCGCTCCACAATATGAAGCCTCTTGCACCGAACGATATGATTGAGCGGGTAACCGGCGTTCGTCCGATGTCGCTGCACGAAGCATTGGCATCGCGAACGCTTCACATCTGACTCCATTGTGCGCCATTTGGGCTCTCTGCTCAATCTCTCTCAGCGCCGCAGGCCGCTAGTCTCTGTGTACGATCCAGGGTTCGCTCGATGATCACTGTTACCAACCTCGAAATAGAGCGCGTAAGCATCACGGCGTCGAAATCCTTTGAGGCCGTTGTGGCGGCAGTGGAAGGGGCCATTGGCCGGCCTGACTTGGCGGAGTTTGTGAAGGCTGCCCGCAATGCGACCCATTACGCCGAACTCGAGGACCTCGTGAACCGAAGCATCAGCGAGCTCGGGTTGATGCTGTTCATGAAATTTGACGCTGGCGCAATCCTTCGCAAAGAGAGCGGTCTCTCCAAACCCA
Source organism: Bradyrhizobium sp. ISRA436 (assembly GCF_029910015.1). Lineage (NCBI taxonomy): Bacteria > Pseudomonadati > Pseudomonadota > Alphaproteobacteria > Hyphomicrobiales > Nitrobacteraceae > Bradyrhizobium > Bradyrhizobium sp. ISRA436. Next base: position 6,233,401 of record NZ_CP094519.1, on the reverse strand, counting down.
GGGCGCAACGCTTCTTGATCGGCAACGTCCTCATTATGAAGGAGATGGCAAAGCATGTTCCCGAGGCTGCAGCCTACGCGCCGGTCACACTTCTGGTCGACGAGCGAAACGATGGAGTGCATCTCGGATACGACAAGATCGAGAGTCTCCTGCGGCCGTACGGTCGCGCGAAGGCGCTTGTCGTGGCGCGAGACCTTGACGGGAAGATCGAGAAGCTGATGCGCCTCGCCGCTGGCTAACCGATAATGTGAGAGGACGAAATGGGCTCGATGCGCGATAAGTTCGGAAGGCCGGTCGTGGTAGTAACCGGTATGGGCATCGCGACATCGCTCGGCGCCGGGAAAGAGGAAAACTGGGCAAAGCTTTGTGCAGGTCAATCGGGCATCCGAACGATCACTCGCTTCCCGACCGACGGTCTGAAGACAACGATGGCGGGTACCGTCGACTTCCTCCCGGTCGAGCCCTTCACCTCAACGGATTTGTCGGAACGGCTTGCCGACGTCGCCGTGGAGGAAGCGGTCGCGCAGGCCGCCATTGGATACGGCCGCGGCTTTCCGGGAGCACTCTTTCTCGCGGTTGCTCCGGTTGAATTGGAATGGCCGCAGCGTCAGGAATTGGCGCGCGCGGTCGGAGCGCATGAGGTGGACTATGATGCGCTGCTGCGTGTCAGCGGCGGCGGGAGGTTCAAGCATTATCACCACCGCTTCCAGTTCCGATCGATCGCCGATTTCCTTGCGGAGAAATACGGCACAATGGGTTCGCCGATCTCTGTTTCAACCGCCTGCGCGTCAGGCGCGACGGCCATCCAGCTTGGCGTGGAGGCCATCCGCCGCGGCGACACCGACGCAGCCTTGTGCGCAGCGACTGATGGTTCGGTCAACCTCGAGGCACTCGTTCGCTTCTCACTCTTGTCGGCACTCTCGACCAGAAACGAGGCGCCGGAGGCGGCCGTCAGGCCATTCGCGAAGAACCGGGATGGGTTCGTGATGGCGGAGGGGGCCGGTGCGCTCGTTCTGGAAAGCTATGAAGCGGCGGTCTCGCGCGGTGCTAAGGTGCTTGGCGTCGTCGCCGGCTGCGGTGAAGGCAATGACACCTTCCATCGCACCAGGTCCAGTCCTGACGGTAAGCCGATCATCCGCTGTATCGAGAAAACTCTGGCTGATGCTGGTATGACGGCGGATCAGATCGACTGCATCAATGCCCATGGCACAGGCACCCCCGAAAACGACAAAATGGAATATCTCAGCCTCGCTGCAGTTTTCGGCTCACGCGTCGGTCAGATTCCAGCTTCCTCGAACAAATCGATGATTGGGCATACTTTGTCCGCAGCCGGCGCAGTCGAGGCAATCTTTTCGTTGCTGACGCTCGAACATCAACGCATTCCGCCCACGATCAACTACGAAATGCCGGACCCTGCCATACCGCTCGACGTCGTGCCGGACGGCGCCCGAGACGTTCGCGTCACCGCGGTCATGTCAAACTCATTCGGTTTTGGCGGTCAGAACGCGTCGCTGATTTTGATCCGTGAGACGGTCTAAGGAACGCGCCATTCTCAAGCTATCGCTGTTAGAACGTGCCGGACAGTCAGTGCGAGATGAGGCATTTCTGGTGCGGTACTCCTGTGGGCCGCGAAATGAAAGTCCGCCAAGCCATCATCATTGATTGGCTGGTGGGCCCGGCAGGACTCGAACCTGCAACCAGACCGTTATGAGCGGGAGTATCTCGATCGCCCTCGTTGATTTTCTTTCGCTTTCGTTTGGGTTCGATCGCGTTCTTCACATTTCGTTTGCACTGTTTCTGGTGCGGAACTGGTGCGGTTGGGCCCACTGAAGATCGCGGGCTCAAAATCCGGTCCCAGCAAACGATTCTTGCGAAAACGGGGCTTCCTGGAAGGTGGACGCCGACGCTTCTCAAATCTCCTCAATTGTTTCGTCTTCACTGTCCGTCTGAAGGATGGTTTGCGACAGGAGCGAGGCGGCTCTTTGAAGCGGCGGAATGAAGCGATCCAGCTCTGCAAAGCTGACTCGCGCTACAGGCACCGATACGCCAAGGCAGGCTATCAGCGCTCGGTCTGGGGAAACGATGGGGACCGCGCAGCCGACGACGCCCTTCACGTACTCCTCATTGGTCTTGGCCCATCCGCGACGGCGGGTCTCCTTGAGAAGCTTCAGGAGGGTGTCGTAGTCCACAATGGTGTTGTCGGTGTACCGCGTCAGAGCGAGGGAGCGGCATAACTGCTCACGCGCTCTCTCGGGTAACCGGCTCATGTAGATTTTTCCAGTCGAGGTGCAGTGAAGCGGAGCAGCCTCGCCAGGATTGAATTGAAGCCCCTGTGGTTGGGACACACGTACGCTGTCGACGTAAGCGACGACGTTGTCGCGCACGACGCCGATCTCGCACTGTTCGCCTATCTCACCGGCGACCGCGCGCAGGACCGCATGGCGCCGCGCCGTGCGAAAGGCCGCGCCGATAACTTTGGCGGACAGCGTGACCAACTGGTTGCCCACCACATAGCGCTTTGATCCAAGCGCCTTCTGGAGGAGCCCCCGTTCTTCCAAGTTTCCGACAAGCCGATGAGCGGTCGGAACCGGCAAGGAAAGGGCGCTCGCGATTTCCGCGACCGAGACAGCCTTCGTCTGATTGGCGACGTAACCGACGATGGCGAATGCCCGGTCGAGCGGTCTAGCCGCGCTTTCATGCTCCGTCATACGAGTCTCCTATTTCAATAAATTATCATTATTCGGAATAAATGCTACTGAAATACGGGAAAATAACTTGGACGCCTCCGCCTTTGCCCATATCGTCGGCGTCGTCGCCTCATGCTCAGTTCTTGTGCAGTGCACAGGCCACTTCGGCTAAGCCCAGAATTCGACCGCTGTGGCGAGAGGTGTCCGAGAAGGAGATGAGGAATGTCTCGTCATTACGATGTGGAAGCTGTGCGCAGGGAGTTCCCGGCAGCCGAACGGATGGTCTATCTCGACTCCGGTTTCCAGGCGCCGCTGGCGCGTCCTGTCATGGCCGCGATCGAGACCTTCCTCCGTGAAGGTCTGGAGACGGCCGGTCCGAAAAGCGTATGGCTCGATCGAGTTGAGCAAACGCGTGGCAAGGTCGCCCGTTTCCTTGGGGTGTCGGCCGACGAAATTGCCTTCACGAAGAACACATCGGAAGGCATGAACATCGCGGCGAATGCGTTGCCTCTCCGAGCTGGCGACAACATTTTGATGATCCACGGAGATCATCCAAATAATGCCTATGCCTTCCTCAATTTGAAGAAGAAGGGCGTCCAGATCGACTTCCTCCCCATGACGGATGTCGTAAACGCGGAAACGTTCCTTCCCCACATCGACGAAAAGACTCGCGCGATCTCGCTCTCGCACGTCACCTTCCACGCTGGACATCGCTTCGACATCGAGAGCGTCGGCGCTCTTTGCGCGGATAAGAAGCTGTACTTCGTCGTTGACGTCATGCAGGCGATCGGGGTCGTTCCGATCGACGCGAAAGCTATCCAGGCAAGCTTCGTGGGCTCCGGCAGTCACAAGGGATTGCTCGTCCCTCAAGGTCTTGGACTGCTCTATTGGGATAAGAAGCTGGAGGAGCTGGAGCCTACCTATCTTGCCGCCGCCAGCTTGGCCGAGATTCCTGGCGACCTTATCGCACGTACCGATCGGTTGTCGCCATCTCCGAGCGCGCGACGTTTCGAACTAGGAAACTTCAACCTTCCTGCAATTCACGCACTCGGCGCCTCCCTCGACATGATCGAACAGATCGGGGTGAATAACATTCAGAACCATTGCTTCGATCTGGGCGATCATCTCATCGCTCAACTGGACGATCTCGACCTCACTCTCGTCGGCCCACGTCAGCGGCAGCATCGCTCGCCTCACATCTACGTCGTTGGCCTACCCGCGACAGAATGGCTCAGCTACTTCGAAGAGAATGGGGTGCGTGTTTCCCCCGAACGCGATGGCATTCGCGTGTCGTTCGGCATGTTCAACACGGTCGACGATGTCGATCGTCTGGTCGACCTCATCCGTCGACGCAAATCAAGAAAGTCATTCAGGGCCGCTTAGGATTTGGCAGGGAAGCGGACTGATAAAAACACCCGCAATCGTGAGGCTCGCGATGTTCGGAGTTCTTCTTGAAAATACGACGGATGGTCAGCGGTACATCGACTGGCTTCTTTCGGGCCTCGGTTGGACGTTGGCGCTTGCCTTCTTCGGCTGGTGGATAGCGTTCGGGATCGGAGTCGTCGTTGGTATAGGTCGAACCGTGCGGAGTTCCGTTATCAGGGCATTAGCGCGATTGTACGTAGAGATCTTCCGAAACATTCCCGTTCTCGTGCAGATGTTCCTCTGGTACTTCGTCCTGCCCGAGATTCTTCCGAGTGCGATGGGCGACTGGATCAAGCAAATTCCTCCGCCCTGGGGATCTTTCTTTCCCGCCTTGTGGTGTCTGAGCCTATATACCGCGGCACGAATCGCAGAACAGGTTCGGGCGGGCATCGAGGCCTTGCCGAAGGGGCAAGCCGAAGCGGCTGCCGCACTTGGTCTGAGTGGATATCTGACCTATCGCCTTATCATCCTGCCGCAGGCTTTGCGGGTCATCGTGCCAAGTCTGACAAGCGAGGTGATGGGCGTCTACAAGAACACGTCCGTCGCTCTGACCATCGGCTTGATGGAGCTGACCGCCCAGGCGCGCCAAATCAGCGATGCGACGTTCCAAACCTTCGCGGCATTCGGTGCCGCCACACTCATCTATCTCGCTTTGGCTTTGATCGCCTACCAGACGATGATGCTCATCGACAAAGCGGTGCGCATTCCCGGTGCCGCACCGGGCAGGGAAGCCATCGGGGCAGATTTTGACGATGTGAAATTGGAAAGCCCCCTGCCTGGCAGTATGGAGGTCGTGAAATGAATGGTCTCGATTTCTCGATTGTCGTGCAAGCGTGTCCCTATTTATGGTCAGGATTGCTGTTCTCGCTTTCGTTGACGGCAGCCGCCTTCTTGGTTGGGATGCTTCTGGGAACGCTCTTCGCCCTCGTGCAGCACTTTGAGCTCCGCATTCTGAGCCAGCTCGTTCGTAGCTACGTCGCCCTGATGCGATCGATTCCGCTCATTCTTGTCCTATTTTGGTTCTTCTTCTTGGTGCCCGTCGTTCTGGGACACCTGTCATGCAATGGTCGTCCGATTCCAGTCGGTGCCACCTACACGGCGTTCATCACTTTCGGCTTGTTCGAAGCCGCCTACTATTCGGAAATCATTCGCGTCGGATTGCGCGCAGTGAACGAAGGACAGTTCGAGGCTTGCCAGGCTCTCGCCCTGTCGACATTCGATACGTATCGTCATGTCGTCCTTCCGCAGGTGTTTCGGGTCGCAAGCCCCATCATACTGAGCCAGACCATCATTCTGTTTCAGGATACGTCCCTCGTTTACGTCCTGTCGCTCACTGATCTCCTTGGTGCGGCTTCGAAGCTTGCACAGCTCAATGGCCGCCTCGTCGAGATGTACCTCGCAGTGGCCGTCGTTTATCTCATCATAAGCTCAACCGCGTCCCAATTCGTCGCCTCGCTCCGCAAGAAGTACGCGATCGCGGGTGCCCGCCGATAATTAATCGATTCGCTGATGGCCCCTCGTTCCTAGTGGCTACAACCTCGAGATCAGCATGCCGCAAGAGTGCACAGTTAGCCCAGCCGACCCTTTCCCGATGGTTGTCGTCGAGCACCTCGTCAAGCGGTTCGGCAGCTTCAATGCCCTGAGTGACATCAACCTCAAAGTTGCAAAAGGAGAAAAGATCGTACTCTGCGGGCCCTCGGGTTCCGGGAAGTCGACTCTCATCCGCTGTATCAATCACATCGAAAAGCATGATTCCGGCCGAATAGTCGTCGATGGGATCGAGCTGACAGATCGGATGCGCGATATCAGCACCATTCGCCGTGAAGTCGGCATGGTCTTTCAAAGCTTCAACCTTTTCCCACATCTTTCGGTAGCCGAAAATTGCATGTTGGCGCCAATGAAAGTCAGGGGGCTCGCTCAGTCTGAAGCACGTGACCGGGCGATGGTGTTGCTGAGGAAGGTCCGAATCCACGACCAGGCCAAGAAATATCCCGCGCAATTGTCGGGCGGCCAACAGCAACGTGTCGCTATAGCCCGTGCCCTGTGCATGCAGCCCAAGATCATGCTTTTCGACGAGCCGACTTCTGCCCTCGATCCGGAAATGGTCAAGGAGGTGCTCGAAACCATGGTCGAGCTCGCGCAGGACGGGATGACGATGATCTGCGTCACGCACGAAATGGGCTTTGCGCGCGAAGTTGCGGATCGAGTGGTCTTCATGGATCGCGGCTCAATCGTGGAAGAGCGCGATCCGAGCACCTTCTTTCGCGCGCCCAACACCGAGCGTGCGAAGGCCTTCCTCAACCAGATCATTCATTAGGCGCGTCGCACCCGAACAGAGGGATTTCTATGTTCAGAACATTTGCACTGCTTTCCGCGTCTGCGATTGCCGTGTTTTCAGTCTCTGCTGCTCAGGCAGGGCCAACTCTCGATAACATCAAGTCGAGGAGAACAATCACCATTGGCTATCGCGAGGCCTCGATACCGTTTTCCTATCTCGCCGGTGACCAGAAGCCTGTCGGGTTTTCCCTGGACCTCTGCGCGCACGTCGTCGATCGGCTGAAGGCTGATCTCAGCACTCCAGATCTTCAGATAAAGCTCACGCCGGTCAATTCGTCCAACCGTATCCCGCTTATCCAGAATGGCACAATCGATATCGAATGCGGCGGAACTGCCAGCAGCAAGCAGCGTCTGGAACAGGTCTCATTTAGCGTTGCAACCTTCGCCAGCCAAACGGCTTGGCTCGCGAAGGTGTCGAGCGGGTTTAAGACGCCGAAAGACCTGAAGGGAAGGACTATCGTTGTCACACAGGGGTCCGATGCGCTCGGCATCGCCAAAGGCATCTCGCAGGATGAGGGTCTCAATCTTACGATCGCGCAGGCCAAAGACCATGCTGAATCCCTGCTGCTGCTGACCACTGGGCGTGCATCGGCGTGGGTGGAGGCCGACATTCTCTTGGCCGGTATGAAGGCGGATTATTCGAAACCCGCTGACCTAGCCTTCTTGAGAGCCAACTACGGCACGATCTATTATTATGGTCTGATGTTCTCGAAGGATGATCCCGACTTCAAAAAAATGGTCGACGACGTTCTCTCTAAGCTCATGGCTTCCGGCGAGTTCACGAAGATCTATGACAAATGGTTCATGGCTGCGATTCCGCCAAGAAACATAAACCTCAACTTCCCAATGACCGACGCTCTTAAAGAGCGCGTTGCTCATCCTAGTGATGTCGTCAGCAATTGATCTCGCCACCCGCGGCGCTGAAGGTCCCGCTGGCTACAGCTAGACGTACAGCATGTCTACACGAGGATCGCAAATGCGGACGCAAGCGACTGTACTTAAAGGAGCCACAAATGAGTAGAGCTGCGATTGGCTGGGAGTCGATGACGGAATCCGATCGACAGATCGCACAATGGGTCGAGGAGACGCCGTTTGTGGATACCCATGAGCACCTGATCGAGGAAAGTCAGCGCCTTGCCGGCGAGATCCATCCACGAACATTGCCGTGCAATGACTGGGCGTATTTATTCAGGTCCTATGCTGCCGAAGATCTAGTGGTGGCCGGCCTGCCAGCGGCCGACTTGCGCAAGTTTCTCGGGCCGGATCTTCCAAGCCAGGAAAAGTATCGGATCATCGCCCCTTACTGGGACCGCATCCGCCACACTGGCTACGCCCAGGCGCTGCGCCATACGTTTCGCGGCGTATACGGCGAGGATGAACTGACTGCCGAGAGTCTGCCGCGCATCGCCGAGAAATATCGTGAAACCGTTCAGCCCGGCTTTTATGCTCGCATTTTTGGCCTGGCGAACATCAAGGGCTGCCACGTCAATTCGCTACAGCGCATCTTCATGGAGACCGAACAGCCAGAGCTGCTCGATCACGATATAAGTATCCTTCAACTGTGCCGGTGCAGTGCTGCTGACTTTGCGTGGGTGGAAGCCGAGACGGGGCGACGCCCAACGACACTCGACGAGTGGCTCGACGTCATCGACTTCTATTTCGCAACATACGGCGTCAGAGCAGTCGCCGTAAAATCGCAAATAGCTTATTCGCGTGCGCTCAATTTCGAGCCGGTGACCAAGGCGCATGCGTCAAGGTTATTTCCCCACCACGCCGACAGGGTCGGCGCATTACATGCCCTCGGTCCTGAGGATCTCAAGGCGCTACAAGATTATCTGTTCCGCTATTGCGTAGGCAAAGCTGGCGAGTGCGGCCTGCCGGTCAAGCTGCACACCGGCGTTTTGGCTGGCTACGGCGTGATGCAACTCGGTCGTACCCACAGCAATGCTGCCGACGTCTGCCGACTATTGCAGGACTTTCCAGAAACCCGATTCGTCCTAATGCACATTGGGTATCCATACGAGCACGAGTTTATCGCGCTGGCCAAGCACTATCCCAACGCCGCGATCGACATGTGCTGGGCATGGATTATCAACCCAGTGGCAGGCGTTCGCTTTCTGAAGGAGTTTCTGATGGCGGTTCCGTCCAACAAGATCTTCACCTTCGGCGGCGACTATGTGGCTGTCGAGCCAATTTATGGCCATGCTTTCGTAGCGCGCCGTGGAATCGCTCTGGCACTCTCGCAATTGGTTACCGAAGGTTGGATTGCGCTTGAAGATACTCGTAGCCTGATAGACCGGATCATGCGAGGGAACGCCCAACAGTTCTTTCGGAAAGGCTATCGAGAGAATGTGACGCACCCGTGAGAGGCGAGGGCGCCCTGTTACAATTAGGGAGCTCGGCTCGATGCGGTGTTCTGACAGATCGTTTCTGGCACGAAACCGGTGCAGTAGCGCCTGCTCATGCAGACGAGCCGGATTTGACGTCCGTAAGGTCTCCATCGCAGGACCCTCCTCACGATGATCATCAAGCGGATCGACCTTACCCTCTCAAGGCTGAAACAGGGGTTCGATTCCCCTAGGGAGCGCCAACCGAGCTTTTCTCGCTTTGAGTTCGCTTAGTTTTTTGCCGATTTCCCCAAACGGGCCGTGTGGGTTTGGGGAGTTCTGTTCGCCTTGTGATCTTCCAGCTTAGCGATTGCACTACGGCCACCGCGACGGCGGTCGGCTTCCCGCGTGTAGCGTTCCGCTTCGGCGAGCGTCTGCCCGAGCGCGGCCATGATTTCGTGGGCGGTCGCGCTGGCATCAGCGAGCGACGGCCAAGGGTCTTACGCAAGCCGTGCGGCTTGCAGTCGAGTGGGAGCCCGGCCGCAGTCATGGCGTCCCGCATCCATCCTGAGAACCCGTCGACCGTGAACGGCTTTCCGTACTCTGTATTAATAATCGTGACGTGTTTGCGCACCAACGCATCGAGCGCTTTACGCAACGAATGCGCTACCGTGACGACGACCGGAACGCCGGTCTTGCGGCGAGTGTGTCCTTCTTTGAACCGGCGCAGTTGACGATTGTCGTATTCTCTTTGTCAATCACCACCGTTTTCGCGCGTCCGAGCATATTGAGGGTAACATTCTCGAGCTTGGTACCGAGGTTCTCGGCGATCATCGTGCCTCTGGTAAGAATAGAGATATCTTCCAGCATGGCATTGCGGCGATCACCAAAGCCCGGCGCCTTCACTGCGGCGATCTTCAACCTGCGCGTAGTCTGTTGACTACCAGGGTCGCCAGGACCTCGCCCTCGATATCCTCAGCGATAACAAGCAATGGCTAGCCTGATTGCACCACGGCCTCGAGCAGCGGCTGCATTGTTTGCAGTCCCGACAGCTTCTTCTCGCGGATCAGGACATAGGCATCCTCAAGCTCGACCCGCATTTTCTCGGCGTTAGTGACGAAGTACGGTGAGACATAACCGCGATCGAACTGCATTCCCTCTACAATTTCGAGCTCGGTGTGGAGGCTCTTGGCCTCCTCGACCGTAGTCACACCGTCGTTGCCGATCTTCTTCATGGCATCGGCCAAGAACTTGCCTATTTCGGCATCGCCATTTGCGGAAATCGTGGCGACCTGGGCAATCTCTTCGTTGGCCGTCACCTTCTTGGCGTGAGTCTTAGCGCCATAGCTGTCGTACAATCTCATTTGCGATTACACGATTCCCTCGATGGCACGGCCACGCCGCGGCAAGCCGGCCAAATTTAGTCCGGCGCGGGGCCTTTCGGCCAGGTCCAGTCGTGACCAGTTTTTGCCTTGAGTCTAGCCAGCAGCTTCTCCATCTTTTCGACGGTCATTGTGTCGAGGAACTTGACCAGCTTCTGCCACTCTGTGGCGCCGCCAATTTGATATTCCAGCGTAAGGTTGAAATTGACGAGAAAGCGGTTCCCCTCAAACCCGATCTCCATCGCATTCGAGACAGAGTGATGATCGTCATTGTGGGCAAATTTTTTGTTCCTCATTTCGAGGATCTGGTCATGCGTTCTGCGCAACTTCTCGGGAAGGCTATCGCGTGAGAAGCCGCTGCCGCTTCCACCTTGATGCAGGCGCACATAGGTCACGACAAATGCCGTCGTAAGCATCTCAAGCTCGAGTATGGCGTCCATCTCGGCTGCGAACTTGTAATCTGCGAGCCGTTGTGCCGCGTGCTTCAAGGCCACCAGCGAGGTGAAGGACTTGGATATCCTGATAAGCTGCGACAATTCCTTGTCGACCGATTCCAGCATCGCGCGCCCATTGTCCGCTACGGCTTGGAAGTGGTTGCGTCACTCTTCAGGAAGATACTGAATCGCCTCTTCCGGAAGTGAGTAGTATTCACCGTGTTCCTCGGGTTCGATTAGATCTTCCTGCACTTTGCTCTCATACCGTCGTTCAGCTGTTGGAAACTTAGATAGTCCTTTGTCGGTCGCATAATCGCTTGGGGGCTTTTACGGCGCTGGCGCCTCCGTGCCCTGATTGAGAATGTCGAGATATCGGACATAGGCGTAGACACGGCGCCGTTGCTTGGCCGTGATCTCGCGGACGATGCCGAGCTTTTCCAGGTGCTCCATCGCTTTCGCGACCGTTGGCTTCGAGAGGCCAAGTTCTTTGGTGGTTGCAGGGACAGAGAGAAGAGGCCGCTTCTGCAGCAGCTCGTGCACGCGCAGCGTTGAAGCGGCGGGACGGCCGAGCGCGGAGATCGCACGCCTGTCCTTCTCAAACAGCTCAAGAAGTTGGCGTGCGGTTTCGGTTGCCTGAGTAGCCGTTTCAATGACGCCTTCAAGGAAGAATGATATCCAGCTTTCCCAATCGCCGGTCTCGCGTAGGCTCTGGAGGAGTTCGTAATAGCGTTTCCGGTGGGTCTTGAAGTAGAGGCTGAGATAAAGCACTGGCTCTTTGAGGGCGCCCGCTTCGGAGAGCAGGAAGGTAATGAGCAGGCGACCGAGACGGCCGTTACCGTCCAGGAACGGGTGAATGGTCTCAAACTGAACGTGGGCAAGGGCCGCCTTGATGAGAAGGGGAATACCCTGGTGCTCGGCGTGAAAGAAGCGCTCCAGCTCGTCTAGGCATTGCATAAGCAGGTGGGGAGGCGGAGGTACGAAGGTCGCGTTACCGGGTCTGGTCCCGCCAATCCAGTTCTGCGACTGCCGGAATTCGCCCGGCTGCTTGGTGCTGCCACGCCCGGAGCGCAGCAGGACGCCATGAATTTCTCGGATTAAACGCAACGACAATGGAAAGTTGTCCGAGCGCAGACGCCTCAGACCGTGATTGAGGGCGGCGACGTAGCTCGACACCTCCTCGACGTCGTCGATAGGAGCGTGGGGAAGTTCGTCGGCTTCGAAGAGGAGGAGATCGGAGAGCGAGGACTGCGTCCCTTCAATTTGGGAGGACAGGAGCGCTTCTTTCTGCACGTACATATAGATGAAGAGCGGCGGGGCTGGTAAAACCGTGGTCACGCCGTCCAAGCGGCCCAAGGCGGCCGTCGCCCGATCCAGGAGATCGACGAGCTTGACCAGGTCGATGGGGGGTTTTGGCGGGAGTGGGGGCGGCAGGAAGGCTCGCACGGTCTCGCCGCCGACGGCGCTCTCGATAAACGTCCCCAGCCGGGTTCCCGACGCACTGGCCAAGAAAGCGATCCTTTCCTTACGATTCACGTAAGTAAAGGATAATGAGTTTTCCTTTCCTTAGGTAGGACAAAGCCCGCCGATTGAGCAGCTTTCCCGCCGGCCAGCTTGTCCAAATTGAAAAACCGGGGGATTTTCAGCTGAAAACGCCGGCAACGGTGGCGCATTGCTTGACCGTTCAACTCGGCAGGTTCTAATTTTGTTCTCGTGAACAAGGGAATCCGCCCGCAAGCCAATCACCCAGGTTGGGCCCGGTTCCCTCAAAGCTTTCTGGACAACAGCAGCTGCCCCAACCCCTCGGACAGGAAATATGCACGAGATCATCTGTCCCCACTGTGACAAGGCCTTCAAAGTCGATGAATCCGGCTACGCCGAGATCCTGAAGCAGGTCCGTGATGCCGACTTTGAAAAACAGCTGCATGAACGGCTGGAATTGGCTGAGCGGGAAAAGCAGAACGCTGTAGAGTTGGCCACGACCAAACTCAACAACGATCTGCAGAAGACCGCGGCTGCAAAGGATGCCGAAATCCAGGAGCTGAAGGCCAAGCTTGAGGGCAGCGAAGTTACTCGGCGGCTCGCTGTCACAGAGGCGCTCAGTGCCGTGGAGAAAGAGCGTGACACGCTCGCGAATGCGCTGGCCCAAGCGGAGCGCGAGAAGAAGGCTACCTCAGAACTCGCTGAGGCACTTTTGGCCACTGAGCTGCACAAAGTCTCTGCTGCCAAGGAAGAGGAAATCCGTGAGCTGAAGGCCAAGCTTCAGGCTGTCGAGCTTGAGAAGAAGCTCGCCGTGACTGAAGCGGTCGGCGTCATCGAGAAAGAGCGCGATGAGCTGAAAAGCAGCATCAAGCAGGTTCAGCTCGAAAAGCAGCTCGCCGAACAGTCGCTCAAGGACAAGTACGAAACGCAGATCAAGGATCGCGATGACGCGATCGAGCGCCTCAAGGATATGAAGGCGCGCCTCTCGACCAAGATGGTTGGTGAGACCCTCGAACAGCACTGTGAGACCGAGTTCAACCGGGTGCGATCGATGGCCTTTCCACGGGCATACTTCGAGAAAGACAACGACGCGCGGACCGGCAGCAAGGGTGACTACATCTTTCGGGACTCGGACGAGGCCGGTACCGAGATCATCTCCATCATGTTCGAGATGAAGAACGAGAGCGATAAAACCGCGACGAAGAGCAAGAATGAGGATTTTCTGAAGGAGCTCGACCGGGATCGCAACGAGAAGGGCTGCGAATATGCTATCCTGGTCTCACTGCTCGAACCCGACAGCGAACTCTACAACGCCGGCATTGTCGACGTCTTCCATCGCTATCCGAAAATGTATGTCATCCGGCCGCAGTTCTTCCTGCCGATGATTACGCTTCTGCGGAATGCGTCTCTCAACTCACTGAAGTACAGGACGGAGCTGGCGCTCGTTAAGGCGCAGAATATCGACATCACACAGTTTGAAAACCAGTTGGAAACCTTCAAGAACGGCTTCGCGAAGAACTATGATCTCGCGTCCAGGCACTTCCAGACGGCGATCACTGAGATCGATAAATCCATCGATCATCTCCAGAAAACAAAGGATGCGCTGATCGGCGCGGACCGCAACCTGCGCCTTGCGAACGACAAGGCGCAGGACGTGACGATCAAGAAACTGACCAGAGGCAATCCAACGATGGCAGCGAAATTTGCGGAGCTGAAAAGCCAGGCCGCTGAATGAGGCGCATGCTTGGACTAGAGCTGGTCGTTTATCTGACGCGCCTGAATTGGAATTTGTAGCCAACGGAGCGGCTTTGCCGGATATGCTTGCGCGTGGCCTGCACAGCCTCGGTCTCCCGTCAGCGTTTTGCTTGTACTTAAATTGGTGCGATTCAAAGGCCCAAGGTGCCGATCCTCATATCCACTCAGTCACACGCGAGCGTAACGGAACTGTCCCTTCACGTTTGAATTTAGGAAACCTCCCGCCGAGGAAGCACGCATAAGCTCTTCGTAAATCTGCTGTGGAACGTCAAAGTATTGGTAAACAGCGCCACTCTTAAACAACACCTCTAGGATACGGCCAATCGGATCATAGCCAACTTCGGCAACAGTTGACGAACTAACCGGATCGCGTCTCATTTCGCTCCTCCTTCCAGCTCATTGTTTTCTGCGACAAGCGGTTCAACAAAAAGGTTGCTTGGTCGTGGGTTCTGTCGTCGCCACAGTTCGATGGCTTCGGCGTACTTCGATGGGTCACGTTTTTGGTTCCACCCGCCTGGACCTTCGTAACCATCGGCCTCAGAGCCGGAGACCACGACCTTGGGATCGGAACTGTCGGGCCTTCGGTTTGCGCCCGGTGGATTGATGAGCGTGCGGATGGGCAAATTCACCGCCTCGCCAATGATTACAGCCTCTCCCGTTCGAAGAACGGGGAGCATCGCAAACAGTCCATCCAGATTGTCGGAGGCCGCGCCTTTCACATGGCTGCGATCTGTCGCATTGCTCAATCGAAGCGCGAACAGTGTTCCACACTGCGAAAGAATCGTCTGATCGATCTCAGCCGGCCGCTGGCTGACGAGCATCATGCCAATGCCATACTTGCGGCCCTCCTTTGCAATCTTGCGAACCGCTGTGGACGCGATTTGCTTTTCGCCCAGATAAACGTGCGCCTCCTCAAGAACGACTAGCAACGGTCGCTCTCGTCCGCCTTCCGGAATGTTTCGAGCCCAGTAAAGGGCGTCGTAAACGATGCGGAGAACTGCACCAACCAGCTCCGACTGGATCGACGGAGGAATGTTTGACAAATCAAGAATGGTAATCGGGCTAAGGTCTCCAAGCCAATCCGCCAGCAAAGTATCGAGATCTTGCTCCGTTTTGCCGTCTTCTGCAGGACAGTAGGGTCCCGGCCTCAGCAAGAAATCAAATCGAGGGTCGCGGATCTTGGAGCCCAGCGCATCCATCTGCCTACTGATCGACAAGGGCGATCGACTTAGTCGTATTTTTTCGGTATCGCCCTTTACGTCCTTGGCGGCTCGAAACCGCGGCGGTATCCCTCTGATGGCGCTTCCTTCTTGCACCGCTTTGTTCGTCGCCGGGTCCCGCTCCAGTGCCCAGGTATCCTTTGATTGAGGCTGTCCGTCCCGTTCGTAGTGAGTTGATCGCATCTCACAATGTAGGTCGAACCACAGTTTGTGAATGCTAAACGGGACAGGCGTATCAACGCTGAGCGTGTCGGCATCGACGCCGGGGCGTGGGTAGGTGCTCAACCCCTCTAGCTTTAGAGCCATAATGCGATCAATGACAGCTCCACGATCGCCGGGATTTTCGATCGAGCCAAGCGTTACCGGCAACAATTCGTCGAGAGTCATCGCCCAATAGGGGATGTAAAGCGGGCGTTCTCCCTTTCTAAGATCGGGGTTGATACGGAATATGGCGGCTCTGTCCTGCAGCGCTCTCCCGTACTCTCCATGAATGTCAATAACCAGGATACGCGCGGACGGATAGCGAGTGCGATCGGATAGCGCGGCCAGAAGCCCTGCAACTGTGGTCGATTTTCCGGAACCCGTCGTCCCCAGTACAGCACTGTGGCGTGTGACGAGCCTATCAATCTCTACCAGTGCAGGAATGCTGCTCGCGCTTGCAAGCTGCCCCACCTGTACGAAACGGCGGTCGTTCGGTCGGCCGTAGATTGTTCTAAGATCGGTCTCGGTGACGAGATGAGCGGTATCACCGACCGTGGGAAATTGAGATATACCTCTGTCAAATCGAGCACCTGGTTGACCCTCTCCGACCAGTTGGATGGTCATCCATCTATTGCCATGAACTTCTATCTCAGCAAGGCGCTCTGGTACTGCGCTAGCACCAACCTGCGAAATTACTCCATAAAGGTTCACGAACCCGAGTGGAATTCGAACAAAGCCGCCAACCTGCCCCACCCGATAGCTTTGCCCTTCGATAAAGCTGAGTCCGGAAACCGTCTCACTGCCGAGCTTTACTCGAACTGTAGCCCCGCTTACGTCCTCTACAGTACCAAGCAATGTAGGATCTGTTCGAGCCACGGCAGACTACCTTGCTTCCACCGAGCTGGACACCAGACGGAGAAAGTCTCCGAATTTTGCAAAGTCACCGATGTGAAAATCACATGGGCGGGGGGCATCGGAATCGGCTCCAGGAACTTCGGCTCCCACAGTGAAAACCTCAGCCAGGGCGCTAACATCCCGAGTTGGCATCATAAGCCAGCCAGCCTCTTGCCGTCGAATTACCGCCCTGTCCTTTGCCATGACCGAAAGATTCGGATTCTCAGTCGCGAGTTTCACCGCGGTAGGATAATCAGATAGTTTGCCATACTGTATTGCGAAGCACGCGGCGGATGGGTTGGAGCGCAGGCAATCGATAAGTGCCTCGTTAATGTGCTCGTCTCCGAAGGAATATCCTAAGATGAACATGGCGACAGGACGCTCGCCACGCTTTAGGAACGTTTTCAGGCGATCGGCCATGACAAGGTAGGGCATCCGCCGACTTTCGTCGTATTTTAGATGCGAGGGGTGTATCAGGAGTTCCTCGTCGCCCGCCTGTTCGCGTTCAGTGCGGACAACAGCCTTTAAGGCTCTGTTGAACCGCCAGTTGATAGATCCATGCAGCTTCCATAAACGCGCCCATCTATGGGGGACTTCACCGTCCTCAATCGCCTTTTGATCAAAGAAGGGCCGGGAAGAACCAACAAACCCATCGAAATATGGCACTTGGTGATGTTCGAGAGCCTCTTCGAGGAGCAGGTCATAGTTGGTCGTAAACAGCTCCGTCGATGGCGATCGATGACGACCGACATACTCCGCAAGAGAATGATATGGGGTTGGAGCCGCTGGGAGTGGTCGGGTCACTCTTGTTCGGATCGATTCGCAGACATGCTTGTCGAGTACCGTCAGTTCGCCAGCGGAAAGGCCCCTGACGCCGACTTTCCCGGCGACTTCCCGAAATTGGCGCACCCGGTTGAGCATCTGCTCAACATTTGGAGATTCAATTTCGTCCTCTTTGAAAAGGCTCAACAGCTTCGAATAGGAATCCTTTGCGCCGTCACTCTCAAGCAGCTTCTTGTGAATAAAAGCAGTAAGGCCCCTAATGTCGGGGATAATCGACACTACCGAGCCGTTACCTTCGTCGACCTTGACCGCGCAGGGGCAGCCAGCACCGAGGAAAAAGCCAACCGGAAGCTTGTCCGCAGCGAGTGTTTGCCGTAGCTGCGAAACGCATTGATGGGCGTCATGCCCGAATGTCATAGTGCCCGCCCCCATATCCCCCGTTCATTGCTGTCGGGAATTGTGCCCTTGCTGCGTCACAACCGTCAAGATGCGCAATGTCGGTTGTGGATGGCCGAGCACGTTTCTCCCCTCAAGATGTACACCACCCGACGCGGCAGGAGTGAGATCGGCTTAACGTGTTGCAGCTTGTGCTATACTTGAAATAGGAACTGGGGGTTATCGGTGGAGACGTGGTTTCCTGTTGTAAGGGATGTGGTGCTGTTCGTGATCGCCATTTATGGCGCAGCACTTTCGACGTTCAACTGGCGGCAGGCCCTGAAGAAAGATCGGCGCGAGATTACCGTCACCGCATCATCGGCAATGCCTACCTACGGCGATCAACTTGGAGCGCCGTATGCCAAACTGGAGGCGGTCAATACCGGCCACCGGGTCGTAACCGTCAAGACGCTGACATTCGAGACACCGAGCGGCGCCCGCCTGGCGCCCATGCTCGCCGATCGCTTTCCCGGAATGCCCGATACCCGTTTGCCAGTGTCGTTGTCGGACGGCCAAAGTGCCCACCTGCTACTGCCGTATTCGGATATCGCGGAGGCTTTGATGGCCAACGGCCAGACCGGAAAAGTCAAGCTCACGCCCGTTTGCGTGGACTCTGCCGACAATGTTTATCGTGGCAAAGCATGGGACGTCGATCCTCGCGAATTTCTCGAGATGGGTCTCCGGTAGGCACCGTATCTCTCCCTTGAAGGAAGATCTGCACCACCCGGCCGGTAAGGTCGGGTCAATAGGCCCGCAGCGCGTGCCGGCAAGGGCATCCACCCGTATCCAGCGCGCGCAAAACTGGGGTGCGCGCCGGAGCCTCGGGCGGAGCCTCCCTGTGCCTACCCGCTCAATTCTGCGGGCCTTGAATTCTCCCGACCGGCCGCGATTGGCGCAGCCGATAACCAACGGGAGAAGTTCAAAAATGCTCAACGACACCAACGCCGAGAGAATCCGCAGCCTGAACGATGGCTGATCCTTGGCGGAACTGTTCTGCTTACACCAGGCGTGACCAGCCTCGACTCCGATCGCCTGGCGGAGCTGCTCGACGGGGTGCGCAAGTTCGACAACTTCACGCGAGACAACGACCCGCACGGCGAGCACGACTTCGGCTCGATCGACCTCCACTCACAGCGCTACTTCTTCAAGATCGACTACTACGATCTGTCCAAGACCGTTCACTCGCCTGATCCGGCCGACCCGACCGTGTGATGACGATCATGCGGGCTGACGAATACTAGCCGTCAAGGTTGTGAAGTAAGCCTCGCTTAAGGGCGGGGCTAATTATCATCACCCTGCCATCCATAGGTTCACCCGTGCTCACTTCTCCACCTTCGGAAACAAGCGTGCCCATTGGCTTTCCAGGAGCGACCCAGGCCTTAGTCCTTCACCGATATTATCCAATGCCCGTACCATGACGTAAACCGTGGCCAAGATGGCAACAGTTCGCGCTGCAATAAGCTCGACTGTAAGCTCACCGGGGTCGAAGCGCAGGAACAGGAAGAAGAGCGCGGCTATTGCCGCAATCATTTCGATCAAGCCATAGACAACTCTGTTTCGTCGTCGAACCGAATAGAACAGGGCGGCCAGCGGCACGGCTGATAAACTCCAAATCGCAAACGCAGTCTTCCTGCCTTCGGCCAAGCTGCCAATGACCTTGCCCCACGGGCTTAATCCAGTTTGAAATTCGTTCTGGCCCACGACAAGGACCAGAGCATGAAGCGCAGCCGCTTTTCGGAAGAGCAGATCATCGGGATTTTAAAGGAGCATGAGGCCGGCGTTTCGGTCGCCGATTTGTGCCGCAAGCACGGCGTCAGCGACGCCAGCATCTACAAATGGAAGGCCAAGTTCGGCGGGATGGAGGTCTCGGAGGCTAAGCGGCTGAAGACGCTGGAGGACGAGAACACGCGGCTGAAGCGGCTGCTTGCAGACGCCATGCTGGACAATGCGGCGCTGAAGGATCTGTTGGGAAAGAAATGGTGACGCCCGCGGGAAAGCGGAGAGCTGTCGCCCATCTCATGGATGCCCACGGGATGAGCGAACGGCGGGCGTGTAAAGCCATCGGCTGCTGCCGCATGACCATGAGATACAAGACGATCCGGCCGGACGATGGCGGCCTTCGCCAGCGTATGAAGGCGATCGCCCAGGAGCGCCGCCGCTTCGGCTATCGGCGCCTGCACGTCCTGCTCAAGCGGGAGGGCTATAGGGTCAACCACAAGAAGCTGTTCCGGCTTTACCGGGAGGAGAAGCTTGCAGTGCGCCGCCGTGGCG
Source organism: Bradyrhizobium sp. ISRA436 (assembly GCF_029910015.1). Taxonomy (NCBI): domain Bacteria; kingdom Pseudomonadati; phylum Pseudomonadota; class Alphaproteobacteria; order Hyphomicrobiales; family Nitrobacteraceae; genus Bradyrhizobium; species Bradyrhizobium sp. ISRA436. The sequence goes on along the minus strand of NZ_CP094519.1, from coordinate 6,213,771 downwards.
GCCGCAAGCGGGCAATCGGGACCCGAGCCCCGATGACGGTGCCGATGGCGCCGAATGAGCGCTGGTCGCTCGACTTCGTGTCGGATCAGCTCACGGACGGCCGCCGCTTCCGCGTCCTCACCGTGGTCGATGACTGCACCCGCGAGTGCCTGGCGCTGGTCGCCGATACCTCGCTCTCCGGCATCCGGGTGGCGCGGGAACTGGACCGGCTGGTGATCGAGCGCGGCAAGCCGAAGATGGTGGTCAGCGACAACGGCAGCGAGCTGACCAGCAACGCCATCCTGACATGGGCCGATCAGAGCCGCGTCGCATGGCACTATATCGCGCCGGGCAAGCCCATGCAGAATGCCTTCATCGAGAGCTTCAACGGTCGGCTGCGGGATGAATTGCTGAACGAGACGCTGTTCACGTCACTGGCCCAGGCTCGCGTCGCACTCGGATGCTGGCGGGCCGATTACAACGATGCACGACCACACTCGCAGCTCGGATGGAAGACACCCTCCGAGTTCGCCTTCACCTGTCACCCGCGCCGGGATCTGGCGCTGCGCTATGCCGAGAGCTCCGCGCCAGCTCCCGTCGCTACCACCGCCCAACCGGGCAAATCCAACTGCCAGGGCGAACTCAGGATTGGATAAAACTTGGGGGCAAGGTCACCAACAACGAACAGCGCCCCTGTCACCGTCACTGCCCCGATCAGTAGTCTAAGGTTCTTCATCAGGCCTATTCCCAGGATCAGAAGCCTTTAATGACAAAAGGCCCCGCATCCAATCGGGGCCTTTGCGATATCGACCTACCACAGGCGAGACCGTACGCCACCCTAGCGCGACAAGGTGCGGCTGTCGCCAACAAAAAGCCCCGCTCGAATTCGGGGCCTTCGGAATCTTACGCAGAGCACGGGATCGTATCAAGGGAATTGTGCTTCGCGGAGCCTGCGCGCTTACGCGCTCGGCGCCGCTTGCACGGGCCTTGAATAGAACAACCTACAACGAAAGCGTAACCCATGGACTCGAATACATGGAATACAACCCTGACCATTGAAACGATCCAGAACGAGGACTGATGCAGCGCATTGTCGGCAACGTAATTGCCGCCGCGGCGATATCAGCTCCGCTAAACGGTGCGCAAACGATCAAACCCCGATATTCGCATTCGAGCGCCTAGAACTCAGGCGGCCGTAGCTTCGTTCAAGCGATGAGGCAGCGTCTTAAAGCGACTGATTAAGTGGTCGATCGTGTGCTGCCCGGGTCGACAACGGCAAATGCGCGGGCGCCAAAGCGAACATCGCACTCGGAAAGGCCGTGTTCGAAGGTCGCATCGTTGGATGGATGCGCTTGGCGTTCCGCATTGCTCAACAAGCTCGCGACCAGAGCTGCAGCAATAAACGACGCGTTCTACGCGAATAAGAGAATGTTGCTTTCCCAGACCACACGGAAAAGAGTGCGCCTTGGACTCGCGCGCGATCGATTTCTCTGAGAGTATTAGTCGCTCGGCGATCGCGCTTGCGAGGGAGAATGCGGATGACCTGCTCTGGCCTCCTTGATCAATCTCAAACATGGGTCGCATCGTTGACGTCGTGCGGCGCGGCCCGTTGCTGACGCACCAAGCATGCGCCGGCGCCGATCAGCTGACCTGAGTCACGCCAACCGTCCCGTAAATCACATCTAACGACGGCTCGAACGAGGGGCATCGCAACCGGCTGGCACACGGCAGCATGGGTGCTTCGTTGCGTCAGCGTCACGTCCTACTCCAGCCAAAACCGTTGAGGTACCTTCATGAGCACCAGCAATGATTCGATCAAATTTGCCTACTGGGTACCGAATGTCTCGGGTGGTCTTGTCATCAGCAAGATCGAGCAGCGAACCGGATGGGACATCGACTATAACCGCCGCCTGGCGCAGATCGCGGAGCAGGCGGGATTCGAGTATGCGCTGAGCCAGATCCGATTCACGGCCGGTTATGGAGCCGAGTTTCAGCACGAGCCTGTTGCTTTCAGCCACGCGCTACTTGCAGCAACGAACAAGCTGAAGGTGATCGCGGCCCTTCTTCCCGGACCATGGAATCCGGCTGTTGCGGCCAAGCAGATCGCAACCATCAGCCAGCTCACCGAAGGCCGCGTCGCGGTCAATATCGTCAGCGGCTGGTTCCGCGGCGAGTTCGCGGCAATCGGCGAGCATTGGCTTGATCATGACGAACGTTACCGGCGCTCGGAAGAGTTCATCCGGGCACTACGCGGCATCTGGACTCAAGACAGCTTCACGTTCCGCGGCGATTTCTATCGCTTCAAGGACTACACGCTGAAGCCGAAGCCGGCGCAGCCTCTGCCAGAGATCTTCCAGGGCGGCAGCTCGCGTGCGGCGCGCGACATGGCGGCGCGGGTATCGGACTGGTACTTCACCAACGGCAACTCGGTCGAGGAGATCAAGAAGCAGGTCGACGACATCATGGCCAAAGCCCGCGCAAACAACCGTTCCGTCAAAATCGGCGTCAACGGCTTTGCCATCGCGCGCGACACTGAGGCCGAAGCGCGCAGCGTCCTCAATGAGATCATCGACAAGGCCGATCCGGAGGCCGTCAATGCCTTTGGGCGCGAGGTCAAGAACGCCGGCAAGGCGTCGCCGGAAGGTCAGGGCAATTGGGCGAAATCAAGCTTCGATGACCTCGTCCAGTACAACGATGGATTCAAGACTAATTTGATCGGCACGCCGGAGCAGATTGCCGAGCGCATCATTGCGCTTAAGAAGGTTGGCGTTGACCTCGTGTTGCTCGGTTTCCTGCATTTCCAGGAAGATGTCGAATATTTCGGCCGCCGCATCATTCCGCTGGTCCGCACGCTGGAAACGAACATGGCCGGGCACGTCCAGGCGGCCGAATGACAATGGTTGACGTGACGACGATAGCAGCAAGTGCGGACCGTCTTGCGCCAGATGGGGTCTTGCTGAGCCGGTGCTCTCTCTGGCTTGTCGGCCGAGCGGTCCGGCGATGGCGCAGTTGCGGCCGGTGCTCTTGCGTGCGGAGATCTCGCTGACGTTCGAAGCACCGCGGCGCTCGGTGACATCGAGCCTGAAGTCGTGGCGGCGAAATGCGAGCCGTGATCGATCCAACGGGACGCCGCGCCAAGGCTGGATCCGGTATCGTGCGCGCTTTGCCGATGTGGTGCAGCTGGCCCAGCACGCGGGTCGCGTGCACATTCCAGACCCTCGCGGTGTATTCGCCCGCGTGGCTGCCGAGCTGCGTCTCGGCGGCTCGTCGCAGGGGCGATCTTAACGGAACGTTGCCGACGCAGGCTCTCGCTTGACACTGCCCAACAGGAGAATGACCATGACCAACGACAACTTCGCTCACAGGGCCGACGACGACGCCTACGCTCGGCTCGACGCGGCGATCGACGCCACCGTAAAGGTGAACGCCGATCGCAACGACAAGGAGAGCCGATTTCCGCGGGAGAATCTCCACGCATTGTCGGACGCCGGCTGGACCGGCGTGCTGAACGAGGTGCAGTTCGGCGGGCTCGACTGCAGCCATATCGACTTCGCCGAGGCTGCCTGTCGGATCGGGCAGGTCGATGCATCGACCGGCCTCGTCTACGTGATGCATGTCGGCGCGGCGCAGGCCGTCAATCTGTTCGGCAGCGCCGATCAGAAGGAGCGATGGCTCAAATCGAACAATGGACGACTGCTCGGCACTTATTCGACCAGCGAGCGCGCCACCGGCGGGCACTGGTGGTACAATCTGTCCGAAGCGTCGCGGGATGGCGAGGACTATCTCGTCAACGCCGAGAAGTCGTTTACGACTAGCTCGGGCCAAGCCGACTATTATGTGGTCCAGACGCGCACTCCGGGCGCCAAGGATCAGACCGACATCGTGTTCTTCATCGTCGACGGCACGTCCCCCGGCATTGAGTCACGGCCATGGGATGCGCTGGGTGTCAAGGCTAATCATTCGGGCGCAATCCGCTACATCAACGTGCGTGTACCACAACGCGACAGGCTTGGTGCCGAAGGGCAGGGCAAGGAGATTATCTATGACGGGGTGTCGCCCGTCTACTTGATTGGGCTCGGCTCTGTCTGGGAAGGTGTGGCGCGCGGCGCGCTGAACGCGGCGGTCGCGCACACCACACGCTTCGTGCATAGGGACCGGAACAAGAGTCTTTCGGACTACCAAGCGATCCGGCAGGAACTCGGGGCAGCCAAGGTGCTGGTCGAGACGCTGCGGCCTTGGCGCAACGAACTCGCGGGCCAACTGGACGCGCTGTGGCGCGCTGGCAGGCCGCAGAGTGAAATCCTTATCCCGCTGACCGAGTTCAAGGTGCATGCCGCCGAAGTCGCCAACAAAGTCGCGGCCACGGCTCTGACGGTAACGGGCGGCTATGGGTACCATCGGGGGCCGATCGAACGCGCCTTCCGCGACGCGCGCGCGGCCATCGCGATGGGGCCCTCCAATGTGATCGCGCGCGATTGGATCGGCAAGGCTCTAGTCGGTCTGCCGCTGGAGCTGTTCTACGAGGGGGGAGAATAGTGAGGATTGAGAACTGCTCGCAACATTGCCTGCGATCTGCGGCTGAGAAGAATAAGAGTATCTACTTTCAGATGCAGTGCCGTTTCCGGCCGTCAGAGATCTTTCAGGGTTCTTATGCGAGCCCAACCGGTGGCAAGTCCCGGACCCAAGGACGCCTTTAGAAAACTCGAAGTCGTTCCCGCTACCTGCTGGCCGGGTTGGGCGTAGCCCGAGGCATAATGGGGCCACCAAAATCGTCTTGGCTTTGGTCGGAAGGTCCCGTCGGCAAACGGCGGGCTCCTTCTTTAGGTAGGGGGTAAGCGCCAATTTTTTTGCTACAGACCCTTGCTCCGGAAGAAGCCTGTCCTATTTCAGTTCCGCCTGCATTAGCACTCGCCGGCATCGACTGCTAACAGTCGAAAAATTGTCAACTCGTGCAAGTAGTTAGGAGGACTGTATGAATTTCCGTCCACTTCATGACCGCGTCGTTGTCAAGCGCATCGACGCCGAAGAGAAGACCGCTGGCGGCATCATCATTCCAGACACAGCCAAGGAAAAGCCCTCCCAGGGCGAAATCATCGCCGTCGGCCCGGGCGGCCGTGACGAGGCTGGCAAGTTGATCCCGATCGACTTGAAGATCGGTGACCGCGTGCTGTTCGGCAAATGGTCGGGCACAGAAGTCAAGATCGACGGCCAGGAGCTCTTGATCATGAAGGAGAGCGACATCATGGGCGTTCTCACCGAAATATCTTCCAACAAGAAGGCCGCCTAACCCACTGCTCGCACCGCTCACCCCTGAGGAGCGCCTGCCGGGCGTCCTATCCAGGGTGAGATGAAATGAAACTCAGGGAAATCAACTATGTCAGCTAAAGAAGTCAAATTCGGAGTAGACGCACGCGACCGCATGCTGCGCGGCGTCGACGTTCTCGCCAACGCGGTGAAGGTCACCCTCGGTCCGAAGGGCCGCAACGTGGTGCTCGACAAGTCGTTCGGCGCTCCGCGCATCACCAAGGACGGCGTCACCGTCGCCAAGGAGATCGAGCTCGACGACAAGTTCGAGAACATGGGCGCCCAGATGGTGCGCGAAGTCGCTTCCAAGTCCGCTGACGCGGCCGGCGATGGCACCACCACGGCGACCGTGCTGGCGGCTGCAATCGTCCGCGAGGGCGCCAAGGCGGTCGCCGCCGGCATGAACCCGATGGATCTGAAGCGCGGTATCGACCTCGCGGTCGAAGCCGTCGTTGCGGACCTGCAGAAGAACTCCAAGAAGGTCACCTCGAACGAGGAGATCGCCCAGGTCGGCACCATTTCGGCCAACGGCGACGCCGAGATCGGCAAGTTCCTCGCCGACGCAATGAAGAAGGTCGGCAACGAGGGCGTGATCACGGTCGAGGAAGCCAAGTCGCTCGAAACCGAACTCGATGTCGTCGAGGGCATGCAGTTCGATCGCGGTTACATCTCGCCCTACTTCGTCACCAACGCCGACAAGATGCGCGTTGAGATGGACGACGCCTACATCCTGATCAACGAGAAGAAGCTCTCCTCGCTGAACGAGCTGCTGCCGCTGCTCGAGGCCGTGGTGCAGACCGGCAAGCCGCTGGTCATCGTCGCTGAAGACGTCGAAGGCGAAGCGCTCGCCACCCTCGTCGTCAACCGCCTGCGCGGCGGCCTGAAGGTCGCAGCCGTCAAGGCTCCGGGCTTCGGCGATCGCCGCAAGGCCATGTTGCAGGACATCGCGATCCTGACCGGCGGCCAGGCCATCTCGGAAGACCTCGGCATCAAGCTCGAGAACGTCACGCTGCAGATGCTCGGCCGCGCCAAGAAGGTGATGATCGACAAGGAGAACACCACGATCGTCAACGGTGCCGGCAAGAAGGTCGACATCGACGCCCGCGTTGCCCAGATCAAAGCGCAGATCGAGGAGACCACCTCGGACTACGACCGTGAGAAGCTGCAGGAGCGTCTCGCCAAGCTCGCGGGCGGCGTCGCGGTGATCCGCGTCGGCGGCGCGACCGAGGTCGAGGTGAAGGAGCGCAAGGATCGCGTGGATGACGCGATGCACGCGACCCGCGCGGCTGTCGAGGAAGGCATTTTGCCGGGCGGCGGCGTCGCCCTGCTCCGTGCCACCGAAGCTCTCAAGGGTCTGCGCACCAAGAACGACGACCAGAAGACCGGCGTCGAGATCGTGCGCAAGGCATTGTCGTGGCCGGCCCGTCAGATTGCCATCAACGCCGGTGAAGACGGCTCGGTCGTGGTTGGTAAGGTCCTGGAGAAGGATCAGTACTCTTACGGCTTCGATGCGCAGACGGGCGAGTACAGCAACCTGGTCTCCAAGGGTATCATCGATCCTACGAAGGTCGTGCGAGCGGCGGTCCAGAACGCCTCCTCCGTGGCGGCGCTCCTGATCACAACGGAAGCGATGGTCGCCGAGTTGCCCAAGAAGAACGCTGCCGGCCCCGCAATGCCGCCGGGCGGCGGCATGGGTGGCATGGGCGGTATGGACTTCTGATCCAGTCGCGTCACGCGGAACGCAAAAATAAGAAAGCCCCGGCAGCAATTGCCGGGGTTTTGTTTGCTCATCGATAAAGCGGGCCACTAAGGCCGTCGACGAGGCTCGTTCCCTTGGAACCGTGTTGGAATACCGTCGTCCAGCTTGCATCGGGCAATGTGAGGCGCGAGAGCTTGTATTGGCGAGTCATACCTGACGTTGCCACTCATCCCGGAGCGTGCCAGCGATGTGCATACTCCAGGAGGGCGGTCACTCCGGATCGTTGCAGATCGTGTGCCCGATGGGGTGCAACTGTAGTCTCAGCCCCCTGTAGGACCGGCGGCGCAATCCTCGCGGCACGGCTCTGTCCTCAGCATTATGTGGCGATTCAATAGGGCAGCGCAGAGTGAAGGACCCAGAGGCTGTCGCGGTAGTCATCTCAGCGCTCCGGCAAGTTCACGGCGACGATATTGCTCGCGCACTCCTTGCTGACGGAATGAGTCTAGCCGTTCTTATGGACGCGGTTTTCTCTCTATCAATGCGGAATAGCGACGCGGTCCGAATGATCGCCAGAGCGTTAGACTCTCGCGATTTCGTCGTCTCCCCTGACGTCGGCTCGCTTTGGCACGTAAAGTATCTATATGATCGCCCAGGGTCCATGACCGTCGTCGATATGCTGGTACTGACACCTGAGAAGACGTTCATGAGCACTGAAATTTCGTTGCGGCTGCCGATCTGACCTGAGGTGTCAGCGCCGGGGATCGCTCGGCAAATGCAATGGACAATAAGCCAGAGCAATCACCTGTTCGAAATAGCTGGTTGATCGTACGTCTGGTAACGTCAGCGCGCAATCCGTCGTGCTGGTATATGAACGTTCTGCCGTCCGAGCCCGGCGTCGAAGCCGACCCTCACCCTAAATCTGCCGTCCGAGCGAACAAACGGAATATGAGTCCCACGCGTACGACCTTGTTCGGGCGGTCAGACCAAGTTGGACTCCGTGCCCGCGAATTTCGGCCGACGGATATTGCCTGATCATCACATCGACCACGCTGCGAGTGGAAGCATTCCGATCAGCGCGCCGAGTGCTTGCAAATCAATCACCTTCAACAATCTGTAACGACGTTAGTATTCTTCAGTATCTTTCCCACGACCGCTTCACGGTTGGACTGTACTGAAGGATTCGAGTGAGCGCACCCAACCATTCCTGGTAGGTGCATTGGATGCTTTCTGGCATACAGTTGTTCTAGATTGCCAGCACCTCGCTTCTCTCGAGACTCTCAACAGGTCGCGTTGGCCCGGCGGGACCAGAGCTGCAGCAAAAAAAATGAGTCTAATCTAGCGCTCCGCTCAAGCGTCGGCGCTGACCAGTCGCGATGACGAAGATGACGAAAATGACCAGAAGGTGCATGCTTTGGCTCTGTCTCGACCTCTTGTTGATTTGCCCAGGTGCCGTAGTCGTCGCGATCAGCGATGTCAGAGCGGAGGACAGCATCCTTGTCGACAAGGTCAAGTCAACCTGGCGATCGCAAGACGGTGACACTATCGAGCAAATCATTTCCAAGGTCGCGAAGGTCGCGCACTTCGTCCCGAGAAGGTGGGGAGTCGCTCAATCGAACGATGGGAGCGAATATGCCTTCTTTTCGTGGAGTAAACATCGCGACGATAAAGCCGCCGAATATGCCATTATCTGGCAGGCTGCGCCCGACGGCGCGTTAAAAGTCGTTTCGCCATATGCCAAGCCGATAGAATTGGGCTGGAAGGCGTTCGCACTCTCTCTGATCTCCAGTGAAATCGCAAACGGCGAAAAGGCGGTGAATCTCCATTTTCTGCATAACCCCATCAACTTCAACTTTGTGATGACTGCTCAGGGCAGGTTGGGCGATCTTCTGCGACACGGCCGCTGCACTATCGGCGATCCGATCCAGGTGGATTACCTGCAGAAAGTTGATGAAAAAGAGGCCACACAGAGCGGCCTATGGCGCGCCCTGATTGTGGTGAACTGCAATATTCCAGGACCTCGGTACTTCACTCGTGGCGGCGTCATCATTTTTGAGAAGGCCGAGGGAAAAACCTGGGAGCCGCAGTCGTTTTTTGCCAAGCGCATCGCAACCTATCCCCCAGGCTCTTGGTTCGATCATGCAGATCCAGAAGAACAGGAAGCACTAGAACCGGCCAAGAAGACCTTGCAGAATGACCGCGGAAGGCAGCTTCGCGGCGCAGCCCCTTGAGACAATGCGTCGAGTTTACAATGGGGCTCTACGACGAAGCGATGCTGCATCTGAGCCGGAGGTGCCGTGTTGGGTTTGAGAGATTTACGACAACACTTCTCCAAACTCGTCGTGGGTCCGAGGGTGCCGCAGCCCGCAATAGCAAGCAGTCGCGAGAAATAGGCTCATCCGAAAGTTTGCACCAGGAACGTCGCGTTAATTTCGCAATGGCACTGGACTTGCAGTAACGGAAGCATGTTCCGCGACGACATCGTCGTCGGGCTGCCCACCGTGTGCAGGCATGCGCCGGCAAACGCCGGCGCGCCGTACTCGTAACGTGCGTTCTCTGCGGAGTGCCCCGTGAAACCGTCTGCCGATCCGCCGGCCGGCCTGCTCGCGACGCGACTCATATTTTTTGTCTCCGGATTCGGCTTCTCGGCCTGGGTGCCTCTGGTGCCGCTCGCCAAGGAGCGCCTTGCGGTCGATCATCGCGTGCTTGGTCTGCTGCTGCTCTGCCTCGGCATGGGGTCCCTCTTCGCCATGCCTTTGACCGCCTTGTCGGGGGCGCGCTACGGCACCAGGCGCACTATTCTTGTAGGTGGACTTGGTCTTGCGCTGACCCTGCCATGGCTCGCTATCGCCAGTACACCTCTGAAACTCGGGGCGGTGCTGCTTGCCTTTGGCGCTTCACTCGGCTCAATCAATGTAGCCATGAACGTTCAAGCGGCCGAAGTAGAGCGAGCAGCCGGCCGCCCATTGATGTCCACCTTTCACGCACAGTTCAGCATCGGCGAATTGTCGGGCGCTGGCGCCCTGACAGCCTTGCTCTCGCTGCGGATTGACTCGTTTGCTTCGACGCTGGCTTGTTCGGCGCTAATGATAGTTGCGATTTTGTCGGCATGGCCGCGGTTGCTTGCGACACGTCGCACGCCGTCAGAGCCACTGCTTGTCTTGCCTCATCGCAGCGTATTGCTGATAGCGGTGCTTGCGGCCATCACCTTCCTTGTCGAAGGCGCGATGATCGACTGGAGCGCCTTATTTCTCATTGACAGAGGTCTTGTGGCGCAAGAGCATGGCGGGTTCGGTTATATGTTGTTTTCCATCGCGATGACCGCAGGCCGTCTCGCCGGAGATGCCCTCGTGATCAGAATCGGAGACCGCGCCACACTGATGTTCGGACCTGTGCCGATCATGATCGGTTTTGTGGCCCTGCTGGCCGCGCCGGTGGCTGCGATTGCCATGGCGGGTTTGCTGCTTATCGGATTGGGTGCATCGAATATCGTGCCGGTGTTATGCCGCCGTGCTGGCAAGCAGAAGGTGATGCCGGCAGGTTTGGCGATCGCAGCCGTCACGACGGCGGGTTACGCCGGTATCCTCGTCGGTCCAGCTGGCGCCGGGCTCGTTGCACACATGGCTGGGCTGCCTTTTGCTCTCGCGATACTAGGAGCACTCATGTGCATCGTCACGCTGTCGGCCCGGACTGTGACGGCCAACCCTCGCTGATTGTTGGAGAAGGACATGTAGGCCTTCTGCCAAGCGGTTGCGCACGGTTGGCACCCATCACCGCCACTCGGGGGTAGCAACATAGCGAGGACGCTGCGAAAGAGAACGGTTATGGCCAAGAAGCACTGTCGCAGAATGGCCGTTGGTCCAGCGGCCTGAAATACATAGCAAACGCAGTGCTGGTCCGTTCGACATCGATGGGGGCGCCCAGCACGGCAAAAGCGAGATTGATTGATAGTGCCGAGATCTTCCATGCCTTCCAGAGCATATTCGCACGTCTCGGCGCACACGGCCGACGGGATAGATACGTTACCGGGAGCTGCTTACCGGCCCAGCCGCTCGAACCACTTTGCCCGGGATGGGCAAGCTGATTTGACCCACAGCTTCCAAGGGTGACGGTCCCGCAAGGCGGATCTTGCTAAGTTGTCGAGAGATTCACATGTCGAAGATGCTAGTAAAGGCTACCGACTGGTAGCTCGGTCGAAGCCGATCTGTCGCGTGCCATCGGCTGCAGGCAAAATGCGACCCCGATGTACTCGCGCGTGCAGAGACCAGGGCCGAGTTCGAAGCGAGCACTGCCCGGCACACTCATCGCGCAAAGGGGGCTTTAGATCGCGATCGTCGCGATGGAGCCACACCTACAGACTTGTTGAGCGGAGCCGCAGAAGGATGCCGTGCCAAGAGGTTGACGGAACGCTGCTTGTTCGGATAACTGATTTTCGTCGAGGTTCTCCGGAGCGCACTGATCCGGAGCTAAGAGGGAAGCCGGTCGAATGCCGGCGCTGCCCCCGCAACTGTAAGCGGCGAGCCGCTGTCCAATAAAGTCACTGAAACCGCTTGGTTTCGGGAAGGCCGGACAGCAGCGATGACCCGCAAGCCAGGAGACCTGCCCCGACAACATATTCGTCCGCGGGCGGGGTGTCCCGGTGGTGCGCCAAGCAATTGCCGCTTCGGCGGCTTTTCCTGCACGCAATCGCCATGACCTCTGCCCCAAACCAGGGGTTAGAGCTATGTCCGTCCTTTCACTTCCCGTTGCTACACTTGGTACGCCACGCATCGGTCCGCGCCGTGAACTCAAATTCGCGCTCGAAAGCTACTGGACCGGGAAGTCCACCGAAGCGCAGCTGCTTGAAGCGGCAGCTGGACTGCGCACTGCTAACTGGGCGCGGCAGAAATCGCTCGGCGCGACCGTCATTCCGTCGAATGATTTCTCGCTTTACGATCATGTGCTCGACACCAGTGTGATGGTGGGCGCCATTCCGGATGTTTACGCTTGCACCACAGGTCCTGTACCGCTCTACACCTACTTCGCTATGGCGCGCGGTGCGCCGAACGGTGAACTCGATGCGAGTTGCCCTCACTCCAATCCTGCACAGGGCGCGCCTGCGCAGGAGATGACGAAGTGGTTCGACACCAATTACCACTATATGGTCCCTGAATTTCACAAGGGGCAGATCTTCAGGCTTTCTTCTCGAAAGCCGATTGAGGAATATGAGGAGGCAAAGGGGCTTGGTTACCAGACGCGTCCCGTGCTGATTGGCCCAGTGACCTTCCTGAAGCTTGGCAAGAGCGCAGATCCTTCATTCAATCCATTGTCGCTGTTGGATCGACTGCTGCCGGTCTATGTCGACGTTCTTCGTGAGCTGGTCGCGCGCGGCGCAGAATGGGTTCAGCTCGATGAGCCCTGTCTGGTCTTGGACCTCGACGAAATATCCCGCAAAGCCTTGCTTCGTACCTATACCTATTTTGCTAGGGAGATACCTGCTCTTAAAATCATGCTGGCGACCTACTTTGGGACCATCGGCGGTAATCTCGATACGGCCTTGGCTTTGCCGGTTTCCGGGCTCCACGTCGACTTGGTAAGGGGGGCAGACCCGCTGAACGCGATCGTCGCTGGGATTCGCAACGATCTCGTTCTCTCACTGGGGGTCGTCGATGGGCGCAACGTTTGGCGCTCCAACCTTTCAGCGCTGGTCGATCAGCTGGCGCCCACCGTGGCAAAACTCGGCACTGATCGCGTCCAGATCGCCCCCTCATGTTCGCTGCTCCATGTTCCAATCGACCTGGGGCTCGAAACCGATCTCGATTCCGATGTAAAGAGCTGGCTGGCTTTCTCGGTTCAGAAAATTAAGGAACTAGCGACCCTAGGAAGGGCGCTTGCTGGCGATCGTGCCGGCGTGGCCGATGTGCTCGCGGCATCAAAAAACGCGGCACTTGCACGCGAGCAATCGCCCAAGATCCACAATGCGGACGTCGCTGCGCGCATGGCTGCGATCGACCAAACCAAGCGCTACCGTTGCAGTCCTTTCGCAAAGCGCGCCGAGGCCCAGCGCGCGCGGTTTGCCTTGCCGACATTTCCCACGACGACCATTGGATCGTTTCCGCAAACCGCGGAAGTTCGCAATGCCCGCGCTTGCCATGCCAAAGGAGGGTTGAGCAACGCGCAGTACGAGCAGTTTCTCAGAGAGGAAACGGCGCGTGCGGTGCTATGGCAGGAGAATATCGGGCTCGATGTTCTCGTGCATGGTGAGTTCGAGCGCAATGACATGGTGCAGTATTTCGGCGAGCAGCTTTCCGGATTCGCCTTCACCAAGCACGGTTGGGTTCAGTCGTATGGCTCGCGCTACGTCCGTCCACCAATTCTGTTTGGGGATGTCTCGCGGTCGAAGCCGATGACGGTCGAATGGTGGCGATACGCGCAGTCGCTGACCAACAAGCCAATGAAGGCAATGTTGACTGGACCGGTGACGATTCTGAACTGGTCTTTTGTCCGTGACGATATTCGGCGAAGCGATGCCTGCCGCCAGCTTGCGGTTGCGATCCGCGATGAGGTGCTCGACCTTGAGGAGGCGGGAGCGACAATAATCCAGATAGACGAGGCCGCGTTGCGCGAAGGGTTGCCGTTACGCAAATCACAATGGAGGAGTTATCTCGATTGGGCCGTGGATAGCTTTCGCATCTGTTCGTCCGGTGCTGCCGACGAAACTCAGATTCATACGCACATGTGCTATTCCGAATTCAACGATATCATCGATGCGATTGCGGCGATGGACGCAGACGTCATTTCGATCGAGACGTCGCGCTCGAAGATGGAATTGCTCGACGCCTTCAAGAACTACAAATATCCGAACGAAATCGGGCCGGGTGTCTACGATATCCATTCGCCACGCGTTCCCGGCAAGGACGAAATGAAAGATCTCATAACGCTGGCCAGGCAGCGATTGTCCGATTCGCAGCTCTGGATCAATCCAGATTGCGGCCTAAAAACCCGAAGATGGGAGGAGGTGCTTCCCGCCTTGGTCAATATGGTCGCAGCCGCCCGCGAGTTACGAGCAGCCTGCTGATTGCATGAAGATCGTCGGCCCGAACGCCGTCGTCGATGGTGAATGCCGACTCGGACAAATGCACTGCGCTGAAAGGCGGGCGGTCCAATTGCGTGAATATCCCGCTAGTCGGCGGGATATGGCGAAAAGACCGTTCCGGAGTCGATCACACGCCGGTCTGCGAAAGGCCGGCACACCCCAGGACCCGTGGTATTTCGCTTTGCCTGGTCGGATGGGCAACAAATTGCGTGGCGGCGGTACTGAAGCTTCGGCGAAAGCCTGCATCGAGGAGAGCGACAGGCTGCGGGCATAGAGTGGGCGCGTCCTACTCTGTCCTTTCGGTGAGGCGCATCGTCGCCATGATGCCATCGGGCAACCCCGTCTCACGATTTCGCGCGAATGCTCAGAATCAATCGTCAAGCGTTCGCGCTTTCGAATTCGAAAAGCTTGCAGCCTGGTCCGGCTGCCAAATCGGCGTCCCGATCGGGAGTAGAATCGCAACCGACTGATTGCGGCGCTCGATTGCTCTGCTTCATCCCTGCGTGTCCGGCACGAGTGGGCTTACTCTCGCCGTGCGTTACTGTCGTCGAGATACGCTCGATACGCGAGCCTGATGCCGTCCTTGAGCGAGGTGGAGGCGCGCCAGCCGAGCTTGGCCAGGCGGCTGACATCGAGCAGCTTGCGCGGCGTGCCGTCCGGGCGCGACGTGTCGAAGCTGATCTCGCCGCGATAGCCGACGGCAGCCGCGACTACGCGGGCGAATTCAGCGATGCTGATATCCTCGCCGGTGCCGATATTGACCAGTTCGGGAGAGGAATAGGCCTTCATCAGGTGGATGCAGGCGTCAGCGAGATCGTCGACATAGAGGAATTCGCGCCGAGGCGTGCCGGTACCCCACACCACGACGTTGGTCGCCCCCGACAGTTTAGCCTCATGGAAGCGGCGGATCAGCGCCGCGACGACGTGGCTGTACTCGGGGTGATAATTGTCGCCGGGACCGTAGAGGTTGGTCGGCATCACGCTGATGAAATCGGAGCCGTATTGGCTGCGATAGGTCTCCGCCATCTTGATGCCGGCGATCTTGGCAATGGCATAAGGCTCGTTGGTCTGCTCCAGAGGGCCGGTCAGCATCGAATCCTCGCGCAGCGGCTGCGCTGCCAGCCGCGGATAGATGCAGGACGAGCCGAAGAACATCAGCTTCTCGCAACCATTGGCGTGCGCGGCCTGGATCACATTGGTCGAGATCGCCAGATTGTCGTAGAGGAACTCAGCCCGCAACGTGTTGTTCGCGACGATGCCGCCGACCTTGGCCGCGGCAAGGAACACAACCTGCGGACACTTCGCGGCAAACCAGGCGTTCACTGCGGCCTGGTTGCGCAGGTCAACCTCGCTGCGCGAGGCCGTCAAGAGGTTTGTGCCCTCGCGCGCCAGCCGGCGCATCAGCGCCGAGCCGACCATGCCGCGATGGCCGGCGACGAAGACAGTCTTGCCCTTCAGTTCATACGGAGTGCTTGCCATTGGCGGCGTCCTGTCTGGCCTCTGCGAGGTCGCTTGCGACCATTTCCTTCACCAGTTGCGCGAAGGACGTCTTCGGCTTCCATCCAAGCTTGGCGCGCGCCTTGCTCGAGTCGCCGATCAAGAGATCGACCTCGGCCGGACGGAAATAGGTCGGGTCGACGCGAACCACGGTCCTGCCCGACGCCTTGTCGACGCCGGTTTCGTCGACGCCCTTGCCGCGCCATTCGATCGCGCGGCCGACCTCGGCAAATGCCAACTCGACGAATTCGCGCACCGCATGCGTCTCGCCGGTCGCCAGCACGAAATCGTCGGGCGCATCCGCCTGCAGGATCTTGTGCATGCCCTCGATATAGTCGCGCGCATGGCCCCAGTCGCGCTTGGCCTCGAGATTGCCGAGATAGATCGTATCTTCCAGGCCGACCTCGATGCGCGCGACGCCGCGCGTGATCTTGCGCGTCACGAAGGTCTCGCCGCGGATCGGGCTCTCGTGGTTGAACAGGATGCCGTTGCTAGCGAACATGCCGTAGGCCTCACGGTAGTTCACCGTGATCCAGTAGCCGTAGAGCTTCGCCACGCCGTAGGGCGAGCGCGGGTAGAATGGCGTGGTTTCCTTCTGCGGCACCTCTTGCACTAGGCCGTAGAGCTCCGAGGTCGAGGCCTGATAGAACCGCGTCTCCTTTTCCATGCCGAGAATCCGGATCGCCTCCAGGAGGCGCAGCACGCCGATGGCGTCGGCGTTGGCGGTATATTCCGCGCTCTCAAAGCTGACTGCAACGTGGCTCTGCGCAGCCAAGTTGTAGACCTCGGTCGGCCGGATCTGCTGCATCAGCCGGATCAGATTGGTGGAATCGGTCATGTCACCATAGTGCATCAGGAAGGGCACGCTGCCGGCATGCGGGTCCTGATAGAGGTGGTCGACACGCGCGGTGTTGAACGAGGACGACCGGCGCTTGATCCCATGAACGGTGTAGCCGAGACCGAGCAGGTATTCGGCGAGATATGCGCCATCCTGCCCGGTGACACCGGTGATCAGCGCTACGCGCCGCTTCGAATCCTGAGCTGCCATGTCGTCTCCAGAGCACGGAGCGGAAGTTGAGCTCGGCAACGCCATCTGCGCAGCGGCCTTTCGGAAGAGCCTGGATATGCTGGGTCGCGATCACACGAAGTGGAGGAGAGCAATCGTTCGCCTTGATAATACACGTCAAGTAAAGATGCGCATTATATACATTGATTTATCTTCCACCAGGCAGTGCGGAGGCCGCTCTTTATGCACACGTCCCGCCGAACGTTCAGGTCACGGCCTACTGTCTTCAGTAGAAAAAACAGCTCGGCCTTCGACACCCGAACAGAGCATAGGAGTCTGCGATCCCGAGCGGTCTGCAGGCGCTGGATCCGCACAGCCCGTGTTTTCAGGCGCGAAGCGACGCCCTGAGCGCGGATCAAGCGGTGCAAACGTATGTATAGTTCATCAAACGTTTCGATATCGGAGGTTTACTTCCGTACAGTTGAGCTGCCGATCCCGATCCTTCTAGTCTGGCGTTGGTCCGACTAGCGCCGTTCGCGTTGGTTCGAGTGTCGCGGTCTTCAAGATCAACGCTTGCGCGGTAAACTGATGCTTCGCGGCAGTGCCGTTGCAACAGCGCCGAATGCTTTTCAGATTAAATCAATCCGGCGAAGCAGAACGTCCGCAAGATAGAGAGAAGACGGAAAGCACATTCGAAACAGGATAAGGCAGCGGCAATCTAGATGGCAGGAATCGAAAGTGCGTTTCAACACAAGAGGTGGGCCCTATCAATGCGCATCGTGTCGTTGAGAGAAGCCGTATGGTCGTCGTTCCCTCAGGTGCGCAGCTCCGCCTTTTCAAAAGCTTATCTGTCCGCATTCTGGGCCGGTTAACTGAGGTTATCAGCAGAATGGTGGAGCGCGGCTATTTGGATGTTAACTGGCGTATCCTTCCAGCTGTGGCGCTGCAGAAGGTTCTTATGGTCTCGTACCGGAGAATCAAGCGTGGCTCTCGACCACGACCGGTCGAACCACGATCATGAAGTTTTATCGCCGGACATGCCGTCGGCCGACCCGCCTCGACTGTCGTCGATCTTTAGAAGGAGGTCACTTGCACGACATTGGTCTGCGACGCGATTATGATTGCTATCGTCGCTGTCGGGCGAAGGCTCCGCTGGTGCCGGAGCTGGCCGCCACACCAGAGCGTGGAGACGCGCCTGAATATCCGGTTCATCTCGATGTCGTCACGTCGTCTGCTGCCGCATCGCCGCTTGTATTCAGTCGCGCTCGCCAAAACCGCAATGCGGTTGGGCGAACTGATGATGACAAGAACGAGAATTGACGCGTGCGTACGCGTGCGACGATGCCAAATGAGGCTGCAGCGACGCCCGAGATGATTGCTGGTGACTATCCGTCAGATGAATGTCGTGATGGCTTTCCTATCGGGGTGAATGCCAGGTTCCTTGAAGATGGGTGCATTGATCGGTATGTGCGGAATTGTCGGAATCTTGGGTCGTGGTTCGGTCGTCGAGCGGTTGATCGGCTCACTCAAGCGATTGGAATATCGTGGCTACGACTCGGCGGGTGTCGCGACGCTCGAAGCTCTTCGCATCGAGCGGCGCCGCGCCGAAGGTAAGCTGAACAATCTCGAGAAGGAGCTGCGTCGCAAGCCCTTGTCGGGTCATGCCGGCATTGGTCACACCCGCTGGGCGACTCACGGAAAGCCCACTGAGGGCAACGCCCATCCGCATGCGACGGAGAATGTCGCGGTCGTTCATAATGGAATCATTGAGAACTTTCGCGAGCTGCGCACCGAACTGGAGCAAAGTGGTGCCCAATTCGAGTCCGAGACCGACACCGAGGTGGTCGCGCATCTCGTCGAATCCTATCTGCAGAATGGCTGCTCGCCGCAGGAGGCGGTAAAGGCGTCGCTGCCACGGTTGCGCGGAGCTTTTGCACTGGCCTTCCTATTCAAAGGCCACGACGACCTCCTGATCGGTGCGCGTCAGGGGGCGCCCCTTGCGATTGGGCATGGTAATGGCGAAATGTATCTGGGGTCGGACGCTCTCGCGCTCGCGCCGTTCACCGATACCATCACCTACCTTGAAGACGGCGACTGGACGGTTCTGACCCGCACGATCAGTGTCATCTATGGAGCACGGGGGAATGTCGTCCATCGGGAACCGTCAAAGTGTGGTGCGTCGTCGCTCCTCGTGAACAAGGGGAATTATCCACACTTCATGCTCAAGGAAATCCACGAGCAGCCGGAAGTAGTCGGGCAGACACTGGCCCATTACGTGGACATGACCGCTGGGCGCGTAGCCTTGCCGCTGAAATTGCCATTCGACTTCAATGTCATTGAGCGTATCTTGATCACGGCTTGCGGCACGGCGAGCTATGCTGGGCAGATTGCGAAATGCTGGTTCGAGGGGCTGGCACGCGTCCCGGTCGAGGTCGATGTCGCGTCCGAGTTCCGTTACCGTGAGGCGCCTTTGCGCAAGGGGGACCTCGCGATCGTCATTTCTCAGTCAGGGGAGACCGCCGACACGTTGGCCGCATTGCGCTACGCCAAGGGCCAGGGGCTGCACACGATCTCCGTCGTCAACGTGGCAACGTCGACGATTGCACGCGAGAGCGAATCGGTGCTGCCGACGCTGGCGGGGCCGGAAATCGGCGTCGCCTCGACAAAGGCCTTCACCTGCCAGTTGATGGTGATGGCCGCGCTTGCGGTCGCGGCGGGTAAAGAGCGTGGAGAATTATCCGAGATCGATGAATGCAAGCTCGTGCGTGAGCTGATCGAAGTGCCCCGGCTGATTGCCGCGGCGCTGGCGGTCGAACCGCAGATCGAGAAACTGGCGCGTGATATCGCCGGGTCAAGTGACGTGCTCTATCTCGGTCGTGGCACATCGGTTCCCCTGGCGCTGGAGGGCGCCCTCAAGCTGAAGGAAATCTCCTATCTCCACTCAGAGGGATATGCCGCCGGAGAGCTCAAGCATGGTCCGATTGCATTGATCGACGAGACGGTGCCGGTCGTGGTGATAGCGCCTTACGACCGGGTCTTCGGTAAAACCGTCTCGAACATGCAAGAAGTCGCTGCTCGTGGCGGCAAGATCATCCTGATAACCGATACGAAGGGCGCCTCGGAAGCGGCGCTCGACACGTTCGTGACCATCGTGCTGCCGGACATGGCCGCAACCTTTACGCCGATGGTATATGCCATCGCGGTGCAACTTTTGGCCTATCACACCGCCGCCGTCATCGGCTCGGACGTCGATCAGCCGCGTAACCTCGCAAAATCGGTGACCGTCGAATAGGCGGCAACGGAGCGATCGCCCGCGAGGCTCCTGGCCGTCTCGCGATCCGGTGATGTTTGGTTGCGTCTGTTCCGTGAATGCGAGAACCGACCACATCGTCAGTCTCGCTCCTATCCAAATTGGTTGTCGTTGGCGAGGATCGGGCCATGTGGTTAGGCCGATCCCGATCACTCCGCCTGTGCGAGCTCGTGCAGCACTCCGCTCGCCAGCTCGAGGAGACAGGCCAGCCCTAGACGTTATCAAGCGCCGGGCGGCGGTCTGGGGAAGGAGGCCGATTGATCGCATCAATCGTGCGACTATTCCGCTCCAATTGCTGGTGTCTGGCATCATCGGCCGCGATCACGCTCGTGGCGGAAGCTGGTCCGCTCGGAAACAAGCACGCGCCGTTATTGGCGATTGGAAATATGTGTGACCACGCCGGCCCTGGAAGGCGATCTCGAAAATCCACGTCAGCTTTTGGTAAGCCTGGATACCTATCAGCCTCTGCGGGCCTAGTCGGCCTTAAGCCAATGCTGAAATGTCCAGGAGTACGTATCGTCATGTATAATCGAATCGGTGGCTCATCCAACGGCCAATGGTCGCGTTCGGCCGAAGACGACGAGCACGCTTATGGAGATAGGTTCGCGGATACGTTCGCCGAACTGCGTTTAGGCGCCTCGGATTCGAACGGTTACTCATCGTCGTCGTCAGCGCGGCCGTACTCCGTCGTTTCCAGGCCGCCCGTGGTCGAGATGACCAAGGCGGCGTTCAGGCAGGAGGCGCAGGCCTTTCACGGCCCGGAAATCTGGCATATCGCCAACAATCCCCAAGAGTACTCACACTTCATATCCGATAAAGCAAGGCGAACCGCGGAGGTCGCCGAGGAATATGGAACCACTCGCGATTCGGATCAGGCGCGATACTTCAGCTACCACCTTGGAAGTAAGAGTGTCGGGCTTCTAAGAATGGAGGGCGGAGACAGCATGACCGAGTTCGACGTCGAACGGTGGCAGGAACTGTTTCCGGGACGCACTCGAACGACCTCCACCGTAGATCTTCAGGTCGTCCACCCGCTTGTCGAGAATGCCGGCGATATTCTGCTCGAGTATCAACTTGGTCTCGACGGTAAACGGCCGTTGCTCAATCTGCGCCCGGCGAATGATGAAGCAAGAGCTCGTGCAGAAAAGTTGGGCTTCGTTGAGGTTGATGATGACAACATGGTGCTCGATCCAACGAAGTCAGAGAAGTGGACGCTCAGTCATGGTAAGTGGCAGCGAACAGGCACGTCTGCGCGATATCTTTCCAAAACCGACGAGGGTGAGGGCAGAAATGCAAAACCTGCGGCAAGCTCCTCAGAATATTCCGATGAAGACGATTTCATGTGATCATCGAACATTCTGAAGATGTCCCGCGGAAGGAGAATAATCGGCCGCGCCGGGGTTCTCGTGCGCCGACCCGACGCGTTTGGCGTCTCACGATTGAGAAGAGCTTCCACGATCTGGGCTAGACTGCTGCCCGGAATGTTCGACAAAGCTTAGCTTCATCGTTGCAGCGTCGATCGCGCGAGTTGGATGTCGTGGTTTCGCGCAGTAAAATTGCTCGCATCGGCAACAACTACACGTGACGACGTGCGCCCGGCTGCCGAAAGGGACCGGGCGCTTTTTTCCCGTGCGATGACTGCGGCCCAAAGAGCCCGGGCGAGGCCGCGGTGCGATGGAAAAGAACGGCAACAATATCGCGTGACGCTGGCGCGAACGAAACGGTTGGCGTCGCCACCCGTTCTGTTTACGAGCTGCATACACAACAGCAGGGCAAATGGACCGTCGACGTCGGCACTATTGCCGACCGCAACACTCACCCTTCCGATGGCTCATTCGCGCGCAGGTTCGCGCGAGAGGTGCTCCTGGATCGTTCATCCGCTCAGGTGCCTGGCCCACCGCGGTGTCCCTCTAAAGCGATTTCGAGGTGCTTGATCAACGTCTGCCCGGCGAATGGCTTGGCCAGGAAACAAGCCGCTCCGGCACTCTGCGCGGCGGCGCGAACGCGGTCATTGGGAAACGCCGTGATGAAAATGAACGGCGCGTTGTAACCGCGGGCGCGTGTGGCCGCGAGCATATCCAGGCCGCTCATAGTCGACATCTGTACGTCCGTGATCACGCAGGACATTTCGTGCAACTGCATCGACTGCAGGAACTCTTCGGCCGACGCGAACGTCAGGACGATATAGCCGCGCGATTTCAGAAGATTCTCTATCGCAACACGGACCGAGGCGTCGTCGTCAACGACGGAAATCAAAGGCGTGGACAAGACGAGCCCTCCTGACCCGCAAAAGCGCTTTCCGAAGCATTAGCCTCCCTGAGCGGAAAGTGGGCTTGGGGCACGTGATTGTAAAATCATACTTAGGTTTGTTCGGGCCGATTGTCATGGATACCCAGCGTCTCAGTCATTCTGATCAGATCGGCCAACGACCGAGCGCCCATCTTCTTCATCACGTGTCCCCGATAGATCTTGACGGTAATCTCGGCGAGGCCGAGCTCCGCAGCTACTTGTTTGTTCATCAGGCCGGCCGTCACCAGTTTCAACACGTCCTGCTCGCGCGGGCTCAAAGTCTCAAACAACGACTGGAGGCCCGCGATTGTCTTCGCGGCTTCCCGTCTCTTGCGATCGCGTTCGATCGCCGCAAGCACCGCATCAAGGAGCTCCTGATCGCGAAATGGTTTGGTAAGAAAATCGACCGCGCCACCTTTCATGGCTCTCACGCTCATGGGAATATCGCCATGGCCTGTGATGAAAATGATCGGGATGTGAAGGCTCGACTTGGCCAACTCGGCCTGGAACTCAAGTCCGCTTAATCCCGGCAGCCGGACATCAAGAACCAGACAGCTTACGACATCTGGAACGTTGCTCTGCAGCATTTCGCGAGCCGATCCAAAAGCAACGACGTCCAGGCCCACCGACTGAAAAAGGTTGGTGAGCGATCGACGCATTGAGGCGTCATCCTCGACAACGAAAACGATCGCGCTTGTTGCTCCCTCGGCTTCCCTGCCTTGGCGCGGCGAGTCAGAGCGTTCGGTCACGACACGACCTCCTTATGGAACGGCAGGGTGAATTGGAAAGTCGCGCCCGGGGCCGCCTTGCGGACAATCGACAGACGCCCCCCGTGAGCCTCAACGATTGAACGGCAGATCGAAAGGCCCATTCCAAGCCCGCTCGATTTGGTGGTGAAGAAAGGATCCAAGACATGATCCGCGTGATCATCGGCGATTCCGACGCCGCAATCAGTCACCGCAATCTGCACGGATCCGCGATCGTCTTTGCATGACTGAATCACCAGTTCGCGCGGCCGGTCCTCAACCGTTTGCATGGCCTCGATTCCGTTCATCACCAGGTTGATGATCACCTGCTGCAGTTGAACCCGGTCGCCGAGGACCGCTGGAAGCGCAGGCGCCAACTCGGTTCGTAGTCTCACGTGGTGGGTCAACAGTTCACGCGTCACGAGCGCGATGGCGTCGTTGATGACCTCATTGAGACCGAGAGGCACCATCTCGATCTCGCCTTTCTTCGCAAGTGCGCGGATGCGGCGGATGACCTCGCTTGCTCGAATTGCATCTTCGATAATCCACTCAACAGACCTACGCGCAGCGGAAAGATCGGGAGTTTCGCGACCCATCCAACCGAGACACGCGTCGGCATTGCTGATAATGGCGGCAAGTGGCTGATTGATTTCGTGGGCAATGGAGGTCGTCAATTCCCCCAGCGTCGTCACGCGCGTCACGTGCGCAAGCTCGGCCTGAGCCTTCCGCAGCTCTTGCTCCGCTTGATCTGCGCGAATCGTCGCGGTGATGTCGGTGCTGACGCCACGGTAGCCGAGAAAGTTGCCGTCCACGTCAAAGAAAGGCTTGCCGCTGGTCCGAACGTAGATTGGAGCCCCCATCCGGTTGACGGTGCGATAGACCAGATCGCGAAACGGCAGATGCGCATCCAGCGTTGCTCGATGCTCTCGCCATTTTTCGGGTTCTGCGTCGACGTCGCACGCAATGTCCCAGCGGAGCTGGCCGATGAGGCCGGTCGCCAAGATTCCCGCGGCGCTGGTGTGCTCCGAGAGGTGTGTGACCAAGTGATCCGGGCCGGTCTCCCAGAGCCAGTCCGAAGCAGTTTCGGCGTAGTCGCGAAAGCGTTGCTCGCTTTCTCGCAGCGCAGCGAGTGTGTTTTCCAACCGTTCCCTGGCCGCGTACTGCTCGGTGACGTCCATATGGGTTCCGATGAGCTCACGCGAAGAGCCGTCGCCCCCGACCATAGCATGCGCGACGGAATGTATGCGCCTAGTTGTGCCATCGGGAAGCAGGACTCGGAAATCATACTCGAAGTTCTCCCCCTTGCCTTCGACAACCTGACGCTGCACCTCCTGAAGCGGCGGCACGTCATCTGGATGGATCCGCGAGAGGATCGCATCTCTCGACGCAGCCTCTTCCGGATCGAAGCCAAAGAGACGATCGACTTCGGCGGAGCGATAGGCAAAATCGCGACGGTAGACATCCCAGGTCCAACTGCCCGTATGGCTGAGACGCTGGGCTTCGGCCAGATTGGCTTCGCTACGGCGCAACTGTTGCTCCGCCTGCTTTGTCGCCGTAACGTCCGTCGCTGCCCCCACAAATTCGATGTCCCCAGATGCGGTCGTGATGGCTCGCGCGCGCGCGTGGATGTGCTTTATTGAACCGTCCGCCATCACGATTCGGTATTCATGCTCGAAATCCTCTTGGTCTCGCATCGCGCGATCAATGATCTCTTGGACAGAAGCCTTATCGTCCGGATGGGTCCGCTCGACGACCAGGCCCGGATTTGGTTCAGTGGCCGGATCGAGTCCGAAAATTCGAAAAGTCTCTCTTGACCAAAAGACCTCGCCGGTGGCGACATTCCAACCGAAACTGCCGGTGCGGCTCAATTCCTGAGCCTGGGCCAGATGCGCTTCGCTTCGCTGCAGGGCAAGTTCCGTGCGCTTTCTCTCGGTGATATCTTCGCAGGCAATGAGGACGATCGGCTTGTCATCGGCCCATACCATGGCTTTGGCGTTTTCACGCACCCACAGGACCGAGCCGTCCTTCCTAATTTTCTGAACGTCCCAAGTGTGCGATTGGCCGACCTGTTCAAGGCACTTGGCGATGCAGTCGCGCACGAATGCACGGTCATCCTGAAGAAAAACCTGCAGGACGGACTGGCCGATCAGTTCCGCGCGCGCGTAGCCGAGCTGCGTCGCGCCGAAGGTATTGACGTTTAGGACCATGCCGGCGTCATCGACCATGAAGTACATGACTGGGTTGTGCTCAAAGATTTCGCGCCACTGCTTTTGGCGGTCGCGCAAATCGGCTGCCTCCCGCTTGAGCCTGGCCGTTGCCTTAAGCGTATCTTCCCGTTCCAGGCGGAGCCGTCCGATGACGTACGTTGCAACAATCGACGTAATCAGGAACGCGACAACCACCTGAAGATATTGCGGATCGTCGATCCGAAGATTGAAACTTGGCGGCATAAAGAAATAGACCAATGCCGCGATCGAAATCATGGACAGCGCAATTGGTGCAATGAAGCTGTCCATCGGAGAAAACGCCACGATCACCGCCAGATAGGCAAACGCGGTCGCGGCGAAGTGGGGGCGAAAGTAGAACGAAGCGAGCGTTACCACCGCCAAGGCTAGGCTCCCGGAAACAAGCCGCCAGGCTGGATGCTTGAGCTTGGTGAATTGATTACGCATGCCTGTCAACTGTCCGGCCTTAATCGATGCCGGAAGAGATTAACATTTTGGGCAAAAATGGGGCAATTCATTTCGACCGAGAGCGCGCCTGAGCGGCTCCACGATCGGTTATCGATTGTGAGAATCAGCACGACCAGCAGAGAAGCGCATTACAAACGTTCGTATAGTTCCGCCAAATGTTTGAATATCGAACGTCGCCTCGGCGTGAGAGCCGCTGGTCTCGGCTCCCGATTTTCTTCGCTCGACGGCGAGTAGTGCTTGCAGGAGACAGATCGGATCAAAGGCAGGAGTGTCCAACCCAGGTTGACTTCGACTGGCCGCAGAACGGCTTCGTCCGCCCTTCGCAGCGCGACCAGCGAAGTCCATCTCTTCGGACGGGGCCGTGCTCAAGGTTCTGAGCGTTTTTCGAATGACCGGACGGGCAAACTGGTTTTTTTGGTCGCCCCAATCGATCGACGTCGTTCGTCCGCTTCCATGCTTTCGAGAGAACAGTCTCGCGCGTGAAAGCTCATCTCTACGCGAGCTGATTTGGCGCTGGACCGCGCCCGGAATATTGGAACCGACGGCTCTGCGAGATGCTCGTTTCGGTTTCCAAGCTATGCGCCACTATTGCGCCGGATGCCGACGCTAGGCAACGGAAAGCTGAGTTGCCGGAGACAAACTTTTGGGGGCACAATCCTGGACGCCCTCCGCCGGATTGAGCACCCAGAATGACGAACTCAGCCGCACTCGACTTGGTGGCATTTCGCCATCGCCGACAAGCTGTAGATCTACCCCGCGGTGTCCGTCGGCTCCGCCTTGGTGAGATCGATGTCCTTGTCGAGCCGCGCACGCAGTGTTGCGTGGTCGAGTTCGCCTTCCCACCAGGACACGAACACGGCGGCAATGCCGTTGCCGGTGATGTTGGTCAGGGCTCGCACCTCGCTCATGAATTTGTCAATCGAGAACACGATCGCCATACCGGGCACGAGCGCTGGGTTGACCACTGATAGGGTTGCGGCGAGCGTAATGAAGCCTGCGCCGGTAACGCCGCTTGCACCCTTCGAGGTCAACATTGCCACGACCAGGATCGTGAGCTGTTGGCCAAAGGTGAGATCGACCCCGAGCGCCTGCGCAATGAACAGCGTTGCCAACGTCATATAAATGTTGGTGCCGTCGAGATTGAAGGAGTAGCCGGTCGGTACCACGAGCCCGACCACTGGCTTGGAGCAGCCCAGTCGCTCAAGTTTTTCCATCAACTGCGGCAGCGCGCTTTCCGAGGACGAGGTGCCAAGTACAATCAAGAGCTCGTCCTTGATATAGACGATGAACTTGAGAACCGAGAAGCCGACCAGGCGGGCAATAACACCAAGCACGACCAGGACGAATAGCGCCGCCGTCACGTAAAACAATGCGATGAGGCCGATCAAGTTGCCGAGTGCCGCGGGCCCGAATTTTCCGATCGTAAAGGCCATGGCGCCAAACGCCCCGATGGGAGCCGCTTTCATGACAATGGCGATCACGCCAAACACCGCATGCGCGGCGTCGTCGATAATGCCGCGTAGCCTCTCGCCGCGCTCGCCCAGCGCCATCAGCGAAAAGCCGAACAAGACCGCGAACAGGAGTACCTGCAGGACGTCTCCGCGCGCAAGAGCGCCGACCACGCTGTCGGGAATAATATTGAGGATGAAATCGACTGTTTTGGAGGTTTCCGCCTGCCTTACGTAGTTGGCGACCGCCCCAGCGTCCGGTTTGACGGAAAGCCCCCGACCGATCTGGAACAGATTGCCCATTACCAGCCCCAGCAATAGGGCAAAGGTGGAGACAATCTCGAAATAGGCTAGCGCCTTGATGCCAACTCTTCCGACCTTCTTTGCATCTTGAATATGCGCGATGCCGGACGTCACAGTGCAGAAAATGATCGGCGCGATGACCATCTTGATCAGCTTGATGAAGCCATCACCAAGCGCTTTGACCCACTCGTTGGTCGCGAGTGACGGCCACAACCAGCCGACAACGATGCCAAGGAGGATCGCGATCAGAACCTGGACGTAAAGAAGTTTGTACCAAGATCGCGATGCCCGCGCAGGCGCCGCAGTTGCGATGGTGGTCATGTCGCTCCTCCCTTGGACGCAAACTCAAATACGAGCCGCCGCGCGTTGAGAAGCGACGGCATCATATGCGTCAGTCGTTTCTTGCCGTGTCCGATTGAAGACGTTGATGTCGGCAGTTCGACACGTGCGGCGTCATTTCAATGGCAGGCTTTCAGTTTCTGCTTATCCTGCTCTGTCTAGCAAGAAGTGCGCCAACCGGGGCGGCGCTTCTTGGACAGGCCTGACGATGACTCGACGGTCTTCCGTGCTGGCGCGCATTCGTGCCGCGAACGCGGCGACGTCGCTGGATGTGCCGCCAGTAGATTCCGTTAACTTCCGGGATTGGATGCCAAGCCAGGTCAAGTACGTAGCGCTCGTTTGTTTTGTCGTCGCTCCGCAACTTGCTTCTTGACCGTGGCGATGATTGCGTTCGCCAGTTGAGCTCCCCTTCTGTCGTTTTCTGTCGACATAGCGCCATCCCATCTTTAGTCGAGCAGCGTCACGCGATGGTCAGTGACGTGATCGGCATGAGAGGGGTGGCGGCGTCGATGCAGCATTCCGCAACAATGGTAAAATCCATTGTTTGGATGGTAGGTATCCACGCCGTGAAAGTATGGAGCAATGCTCGGAGGGGATGCCGAGATCCACGTTGGTTCTTGCTCGTTCCGTTGCCCGCGTAACCTGATCAGCTGACGCCGCAATGGTCTAACGCCGCCCGAATGACCTCGGTGGACCACTTAGACTCCACGTCTCTCTCGATGCGGCAAAAGAGGCGGTGCCGGGCTCGGACTTCCGTACTGAGGCAAGCCCTGGCTCGGAAACGAGCAACCGTCTCGCTTGTAATCGTGCGTAACATAGGCAGCTAGAAGAGTAGTCGTCGCTGGCGAGAACGACATCTGGCTCAATCTGAGGATTGTCGCACCTTGGTTGCTGTGAAAAGCTTCTGTCACACCAAAACCCCTGGGGGCGTCGACCTTGAGCTTGTCATATCAGTCGGCCTACACAGCGCCCGTGTTGCCCAAGCTCTACACTGTACCTCCGCCCCCAGGCTGGTAGCACGATGACCAACGGGCGTGGCGACATCTGATACATGGGATGCGATCGCAAAAGATCCTACCGAGCGCGTCTCAGCCGCAGGCAGATCTCACGTTTAAGGCGTGAGCTACGTGGCCACCATTGGACCGCTAACCTGGAGCGCGAGATTTTCTCCGTCGAGCTTGATTGGCTCGCCCAACCAGTTGGGCACGCGCTGCGCGCCGGAGCTCTCCTCGATGCAAACTGACGGATCGCAGTTATTTCTCGGGGGGGGGGGGCGCGGTCGTTAGCTTTGCTGTCAGGCAGGTAAGGCTGGTCAGCGAAACGAGTAGTGCATGATAGTGACGGCAGCGCTTCGTTCACGCGTGGCCCAGGAGCGCCAAGTCACAGCGTTACTGACGTCATCCCAGAATGCTGGGCGAGATCGTCTCGGAACAATGAATGACAGGAGTGGAATCTGCTCCCGACACTGCAAAGCAGCGAACACCGATGGCCGTGACCAGTTGTACGCGCTGTCCGGCATTGGCGGCCTCTTCAGATCGCGTTTGACTTGGCGATTCCGTGAGGTCGAGGACTCTACCGGCGTGTCACCTGCTCGCGGCAGAAGCCCCACGTATCCGCGACAGTATGTAGGGAAGGTGCCTGATGGCGCGCCGATCTTGGCTTTGCCACAGCGGCGCGCCCTGTGGGGACGGAGGATCCGCATTTGGCGTTGCTCCCACCCTGACACGAAAGTCGGGTTCGCGGGCCAATTTCCATCAGCCGGGCAGGCAAAATGGAGATGCGCGACCGCGATGAGCCGACCTCGAAATGTATACAGAACCTGACGTGAATGCCGCCAGATGCAGGTTTTTTGTCAATATTTGACCCGATTTCATCTGTTATCGTGGAAGCAGTGGATACAGAAAGTATCCATCGGTGAACAACGAGGACCGCCAATGGACCACCGTTTTCCAATGAATGCCTGGTACGCCGCTGCCTGGGATGCTGACGTGAAGCAGGCGCTATTGCCGCGTACCGTATGCGGCAAGCACGTCGCGATGTATCGCCGCAGCAACGGCGAGGTGGCTGCCTTGGAAGATGCCTGTTGGCATCGGCTGGTGCCGCTTTCAAAGGGGCGACTTGAGGGCGACGCTGTCGTCTGCGGCTACCATGGGTTGAAATTTAACGCGCAGGGGCGCTGCACCTTCATGCCCTCGCAAGACACAATCAACCCCTCAGCGTGCGTGCGTTCCTATCCTGTTGTCGAGCGTCATCGTTTCATCTGGCTATGGATGGGCGATCCCGCGCTGGCCGATCCACAATTGGTGCCGGACATGCACTGGAACGACGATTCCGCGTGGGCCGGCGACGGTAAGACCCTTCACCTCAAATGCGACTACCGTTTGGTCGTCGACAACCTCATGGATCTGACGCACGAAACGTTCGTCCACAGCGCCAGCATTGGCAATGACGCCATCGCGGAAGCGCCGTTCGATGTCACGCATGGCGAGAAGACCGTCACCGTCACGCGTTGGATGAAGGGAATTACCGCGCCGCCGTTCTGGGCCAAGCAATTGCAAAAGCCGGGTCCGGTGGACCGCTGGCAAATCATTCGTTTCGAGGCACCATGCACCATCAATATCGATGTCGGCGTCGCGCCCGCCGGGACGGGCGCACCCGAGGGCGATCGCTCGGCCGGTGTCAACGGTCTTGTCCTCAACACCATCACGCCGGAGACGGAAACGAGCTGTCACTACTTCTGGGCATTCGTGCGCAACTATCGGTTAGGCGAGCAGCGTCTCACCACCGAGCTCCGCGAAGGCGTTGCCGGCATTTTTCGGGAGGACGAGCTGATTCTTGAGGCGCAGCAGCGCGCGATCGCCGAAAACCCAGACCGGGTCTTCTACAACCTCAATATCGATGCGGGCGCGATGTGGGCACGCCGCCTGATAGATCGCATGATTGGCGCGGAGCATCCGCCGCAACGGCAGGCGGCGGAGTAAGGCATGGCCGAGCGTGACAGCGATCGCGCCGTCTCGCAAACAGTGCGCGCGCAGCTCAGTTTGCGCGACCTGATCCTGTCGGGCGATTTGCGGCCAGGCGCGCGAATCTCAGAATTGCAGGCAGTGCAGGCCACCGGTGTCTCGCGCACGCCGGTGCGAATGGCGCTGGTGCGATTGGAGGAGGAGGGTCTTCTGGAAGCGATCCCCTCCGGCGGCTTCATGGTCAAGGCGTTCTCCGAGCGAGATGTCTTGGATTCGATCGAACTGCGCGGCACGTTGGAAGGACTTGCGGCGCGCTTTGCCGCCGAGCGAGGCGTTTCATCGCGCGATCTCGAATCCATGAAGGGTTGTCTCGACGAGATCGATACCCTGGTGCGGCAGGACCCGATCTCAGTCGAGGCCTTCGCCTCCTACGTCGCGCTCAATGCGCGTTTTCATGCGCAGCTCACCGAACTGTCGCGCAGCCCACCCCTGATCCGGCAGGTCGATCGCGCGTCGGCGCTCCCGTTCGCCTCGCCGAGCGGTTTTGTCATGACGCAGTCGACGCTGCCGGACGCTTCCCGGACGCTGCTGATCGCGCAGGATCAACATCGAGTCGTGATCGACGCAATCGAGAACCGCGAGGGGGCGCGGGCCGAAGCGGTCATGCGCGAGCACGCGCGGCTGGCCGCACGAAATCTGCGGCTGGTGCTCAAGAATAGGACACATTTCGATCTGCTCCCGGGACTGGCGCTCATCAGGATGGCAGGCGATTAGAGGAGGAACCGCATGCGCTTCATCGAAACACGGACGCCCGCCACCTTGATCGCGACACGCGATCTGACGACTTCAATCCGCGAGTTTCTGATCCGACCTGACAATTATAAGGGCGCGGCCTACCCGGTTGGAAGCCACATCGATGTTGCTGTCGTCGTCCATGGCCAGCCCGAGACGCGGTCCTACTCGCTGGTTGGTGAAGTGGACGGCGCCGGCTACCGTATTGCGGTGCGGCGGGCGGATGACTCACGTGGCGGCTCGCGCTACATGTGGTCGCTCGCGCCGGGGGCACGGCTGAACGTCACATTGCCGATCTCGTTACTGCCGATTGACTGGGCGCGTCAACATTATTGCTTGGTCGCCGGCGGCATCGGCATTACGCCGCTGATCGGGGCGGCACAGGCGCTCGCCCGGCGCAATGCTGAGTTCATTCTGCATTATGTGGTGCGTTCGCGCGAGGATGCGGCCTATCTGGATGTTCTGGTCCACTTGTTGAACGAGCGCCTTGTTGTCCATGCCGGCAACGAAAAGCGTCGCTTCGATCTCGCCGCGACGTTCGCGTCGCTGCCGCCTGATGCCATGACGCTGTTTTGTGGCCCGATGCGTATGCTCGATGCCGCGCGACGAGCTTGGATCGATGACGGGCGCGCATTGTCCGACCTGCGCTACGAGACTTTCGGTTCGAGCGGCTTGCTACCGACCGAAAGTTTTCGGGTGCGCCTTGCCGAAGAGGGCGTCGAGATCGAAATTCCGCGCGATCGCTCGATGCTGGACGCGCTCAATGCGGCAGGTTACGAGGTGATTTCGGATTGCCGTCGCGGCGAGTGCGGCGTTTGCGCCATCAACCTCATCGGCGTCGACGGGGAGGTTGATCACCGTGACGTCTTCTTCAGCGAGCAGCAGAAACGCGCCAGCGAGAAGATCTGCGCATGTGTCTCGCGCGCCCGCGGTACCATCACGGTCGACATGCTGCTTCGCCCGGACGTCGTTTAGCCTCGCCTCAAGACGCCCGACGGCGGAAAAGCCGGAGTTTCAACGCAGGTCTCGGAGGAGCCAAGTCGTCCCACATCTGACCGTCCTCGGGCGTTCGGCAAAAATCGTGTCACTCGACACCGATCACGCTGACATTCAGCCCGCAATCCTGCCCATCGCAGTCGATGCAAGCCTCGATCTCTTGGCCCCGAGCCGCTATCGCCGTTCCCGTCTGCAGGAGGTCGTGCCGGCGGTGTCACGGCAAATGTGTTGCGCGGCATGACTGTAGCATGCCTCAGGTTGCACTGAAATGCGCAAGCAATGCCAGTCCAGACGCAATTTGCACGACCTTATTCTCTTGCGAGAGCGAAAGTCGGCCGACGACGGTCACCTTCCTTGGAGAAGCTGAGCTACCCAACAACGGTCAGGCATGGACGCACCAATCTCCAGCTTAAGAACCTGAATGATAGATCCACAAGGCTGGCGTTGCTTCGATTGAGCTAAGTCAAAGCCTGCAGCGCAGGACGCCCTACCTTCAACTCATTAGGCTCAGGAGGCATTCCATGCGAGCTCACCAGGTCATGACGAAGACCGTCATCACGGTCACTCCTCAGACCTCGATCGAGAACGCCGCCAACATCATGCTACGCAACCACATCGGTGGGGTGCCGGTCGTAAACTCCGATGGCAGGCTTGTGGGCATCGTCTCGGAGAGTGATTTCCTGCGCCGCAGCGAGATCGGAACCGGACGCAAGCGTCCGGCCTGGCTGCAGTTCTTCCTTGGACCCGGCCGAGCAGCCGTCGACTTCATCCGTGAGCGGGGCCGCAAGGTGGAGGACGTGATGACGCTGGAGCCGATCACGGTCGAGGAAGAAGCATCGCTGGACGAGCTCGTGGGCCTGATGGAAAAGAAGAACGTCAAGCGCCTGCCAGTGATGCGCGGCAAGGACCTAGTCGGCATCGTGGCCCCTTCGAATCTGCTGCAGGCCGTTGCCAGCAAGGCGGCCGAGATCCCGGATCTAACTGCAGACGACGACCATATCCGCGACCGCATCGTTCAGCAGGTCAGCGCCACGGACTGGTGCCCGATTGGTTTTGAGGTCGCTGTGCGTAACGGCATTGTGCACCTTCACGGCGTCATCATCAGTCCTGATTCGCGCCGGGCAGCAATCGTGGCAGCGGAGAACGTCGCGGGCGTCAAGGACGTGCATGATCATTTCTGCTTTGTCGACACCTATTCCGGCTACCACCTTGAATTTCGGGAAGACGCGAAGGCAGCGAGTTAGTCCGCTACCTCATTTGGAAGCCAATCGATGTCCTGGATTGTTTGGATCTTCTTCATCATCGCAGCGCCGATCGCGGCGTTGCTGGTTGCGCCGGACTCTGCGAATTTCGATATCGTGCAGGCTGTCCTTGCGATCATCCTGATGACCGCCCTGATCGGCCTCGGCGCGGCGTGGACAGCCTATCGCCGGCGAAGCGTCCGCCCATAGATAAGGTTGGCTTGGTGTCTTTGACCGGACGACAATTGTCATCTTGCGATCATCGGCCTGAACTTGATCAGGTCCGACAACGCCCTCGGCGTATCATATGGACCAAAGAAATGGCTGATCGACAGACTTGGCGCCCCATTCTCTTTTGCTGCCCGTGGACGGGGCGCACGGTACAGGGATTATTGTCCGAAGAGGTCTTCAGCTCTACCGGTTCAAGCAAGGATCGCTACGAGCCTGTCACATGCGTCGCCTGCGCGGCCACTCATTTCGTCAATCCGGTAACCGGAATTGTATTGGGAGCTGGCGCAAAGCGGTCGTGATGCCTCCGCATCAAACTAATCGACGGCGCCAATTACGCGTTCAGCCGATTCAGGACGGCTTCGTCGCGCAACTGGATGCGTCGGGATGTTTCGAGTGTAATGATGCCGGATTGTACGAACTGGGTAAATGTGCGCGACACGGTCTCGATCGTCAATCCAAGGTAATCGGCAATGTCCCGCCGCGACATTGGCAACTCAATCACGGCATCGCGGCAGCTGCGGCCGGACATTTCCAGCAAAAATCCGGCGACCCGCTCTTCGGCGCTCTTGATCAGGACAAGGGAATGCTCCTGGACCCTCTGCAACTCCCGCACCGTGAGCGTCCAAAGCTGCGCGGCGAAATCCTTTTCG
The DNA here is from genome assembly GCF_029910015.1 of Bradyrhizobium sp. ISRA436. Classification (NCBI taxonomy): domain Bacteria; kingdom Pseudomonadati; phylum Pseudomonadota; class Alphaproteobacteria; order Hyphomicrobiales; family Nitrobacteraceae; genus Bradyrhizobium; species Bradyrhizobium sp. ISRA436. The sequence goes on along the minus strand of NZ_CP094519.1, from coordinate 6,179,213 downwards.
CGCTCGGCGCGAGCCATTAGGCTGCTGCGTTTCACCACGAGCACCTCGGCATCATTAAGGGCTTCGGCGGACGACAGGTGAACCTCGCCGGCCTCGACGCCGAAGATGTCTCCAGGCAGGTAAAAACCGCAGATCTGGCGTCGGCCATCATCCAGCATACGATAGGTGCGCACGGCTCCAGAAATGGCCTGATAAAGGTATTCGGCTGGCTCATCTTCACCGTAAATCTCAGCGTTGCGGGCAAATCGCATCGCTGCCCCCATCAGAGCCCGCGGACTGTCTTTTTGGGCTACACCTGAGCGCAACAGCGGAAGGGAACGACTATACTTTTGGGAATTGGCGGCCGTCATGAGCATGGCAAAACTCCGGTTCGATCCTTCACGATCGGAAGTCTGCCTCTTTTTAATGTTTCCGAAATCTCGGTCGGTCCCCTAAGTACAATTCCGGAGGGCCGCAGGGAGTTACCGACCGGCGTCGAGCGCTGGTTACCTGTCAGCTTCGCTCGAGGTGCAATCGTTGCGGCGCACCTCTCATCTGCTTAACTTGCAATTGTGGAGAAGATGGCGAGTGGATCTCTCGCGGCGTCGGCTAGCCGTCCAGCCTTATTCACGCGAGGTCCCGAATCCGATGCGCGATCTGCGGTTCATAGTCCATCAGACGCTCCAGATACCGTCCAGGGTCGTATCCCCCGAACAGATCGATGGTACAACATCGGCCTTGATTTTTCTGATCTGAACCCGGGCAAATCTGCTCTCGCGGTTGTCTGCTCGGCTTGTCTTACCAACGCGCAACCGTTCTTCTATCAGGCTAACAATTCCGATCTGCTGCTCGTCTCGCTCTTCGCCTGCGGACATTCGTCGACGGTGATTCGCTTCCTTCCATAGACATCTGAGGGGACGCGATGCCTTGGCTTCATCGGCGCGCATCACAGATCTCATCGCTCGTGCAGTTCCGGCTCGGCAAAGGGCAAGGTGAACTCGAACACAGTACCGCCGTCATTGTGAGACCGGGCGGAGATGCGGCCACCATGCGATTCGATGATCGTGCGGCAGATGGAGAGGCCGACGCCCATTCCGTTCGGCTTGCTGGTGACAAACGGCTGAAACAACTGCCGCGCGATCTCCGGGTTGATCCCCGTGCCGGTATCGGCCACCGAGAAGAATGCGGTGTTGTTCCTGTTTCTGACTTCGATTGTGAGTTCGCGACGGCTCGTTGTCTCCATTGCCTCAACTGCATTCCTGATCAGGTTGAGCGCAACCTGCTGGATCTGGATCTTGTCGACGATGATATCCGGAAGGTCGCGATCGCAATGAAGCGAAACCCGGACGCCTTGCTCCCTCGCGCCCACAAGCGCCAATGCCGCGGCTTCTTCCAGCAGCACGGCTGGATTTTCCAAGGTTTGCTGGGTTTCGCCCTTCGCAACGAACTCTCGCAACCGCTTGATGATGTCGCCGGCGCGCAGTGTTTGGGCGGCGCTACGATCCAGCGCTTCGATGACTCTCTGCTTATCGACATGCTCTGACTTCAGCAGCGTCGCTGCACCGCGAAGGTAGCTCGTGATCGCAGACAGAGGTTGATTGAGCTCATGAGCCAGCGAGGACGCCATCTCGCCCATCGCGGTCAGGCGCGACACGTGGACCAGCTCCGATTGCAACTCCTGCATGCGCCGTTCCTCGCTCCTGCGCTCGGTCAGATCACGGATGAACCCTGTAAAGAACCTTTCCGCACCGACCCTGGCCTCGCCGACCGCCAGCTCCATCGGAAAAGTCGAGCCATCCCTGCGCTCTCCGACAACAATCCGCCCGATGCCGATAATGCGACGTTCACCCGTGTTCCGGTATCGGTGCAGATAGTTGTCATGTTCATCCCGATAGGGCGTGGGCATCAGGATCGAGACGTTCTTCCCGATGACCTCCGCGGCTGCCCAGCCGAACAGCCGCTCGGCAGCGACGCTGAAGGAGCGCATGATCCCATTCTCATCGATCACGATCATCGCTTCCGGCACAGTGTCCAGGATGGATTGTAGCTGCGCCTGCCGATAGCGTGCATCCTCCGACTCGCGCGAAAGCCGGTCTCCGACGAAGCCGAGTATCGGACCCAGAACGGCGAATGACAACACGTCGATCAGATCAGCCGGATCTGCATGGAGTCTATTTCCGAGGAAGAATAGTGTGGCCCCAAGACACAGGACTGTCGCGAGGAGCGCCGGGCCACGTCCGCCAGCCAGGGCGGCAAACATCACGGCCGGGACGTAGATGACAGTGAAACTGCGTCCTTCGAAATAGCGGTCCAGCACGAGCCGGACGGCAAACACAAGTAGCGTTGCAGCCACAGCCGATCCATACCTAAGCCAGAAGCGACATCGCATTGTCATCAAGCTGTTTGCCTCGCAAACTTTCGCTTCTCGGGCGATTTCTATCTATATAGCCCAAAGCGGCTGGTCACTCCTATCCGCTTGTGTCAATATACCAAAGCTCGCAACGGCTCTACTCTTGTCGATGCCTTCACTCACCATCGCCTGTTATCCCAACCATCGATTGCTCCGAAGGTGAGCGGATGCACGTCGTCGTCATCGACATCCGTCATGTTGCCATCGAATGGTACTGTCGAGATCGCCTTCGAGACTGCGCTGTCCTTCATGTGTCTTGCCCGGCTTTGAGCAAACCTTGACAGCGTTGATACAACTCGTTGATGTAGCAATTGGCCGCACGAGTCCAGTGACGCAGGTCAGCGTTGCCGTCGCTTCCGTCCGAAGCTGCCAATCCGTCTTTTGCTGTCTGATTGCGCCACATCAACTGCTCTGGCGATCCAAACTGTCATGCTCGACGTCATCGTTCACAGATGAAGCCCGGCATGCGTCGAACATTCAATGTCATCTTTCGTTGGCTCACTTTGCTGGGATGGCGGGACGTCACGACCGCTCCATTCGACTGTGCGATCGAACTTGCAGTGTTCGATGTCGATCCGCGCAGGCTGGCGTTTCCCTGCCTGCGCCACGGCGACGCATGGGTCGACGCCACAACAATGCAGCCCATAGAGGTCTCGCCGACGCACTGGCGCTACTGGCAACCCGAGGTCCTGCCGATGAGTTGCTGCTGACCATGTCTCGGCTTGCATCCATCGACAGATTGCTCGCAGTTCTGAACCTGCGGTCGCATCGTGCGACGTCTTGCTGGCGAATGGCCGCCGGTCTGATCCTGGCGTTTGCCTGTACCGCGCTGACCGTCGCTGCCGCGGTCGCGCTGGTTCATTTCCACCACTCGGATACGCCGTGATCGGTGACAGGCTCGTCATCGGCGATGGCACGCCACGCCGCGCCGTCGAGGTCGTCATACTGGCCGCTCTTGAGCGACCAGAGAAATCCGAGCAGGCCGAGGAAGCCCAGGGCGAGCGCGAGCGGAACCAGATAGACCAGGACTTCCATCAGACAGCCTCCCTCGCTCGCGCCCTCAGCGCATTGAGCATGACCAACAGCGACGAGCCAGACATCGCCGCTGCGGAAATCAGCGGCGTAACGAGGCCGGCGATCGCAACCGGCACCGCCAGCGCATTGTAGATCACGGCAAGCCAGAGGTTCTGGCGCATCAGATGCAGCGCCTTGCGCGAGACCTTGACCGCCACCAGCACCGGCGCGAGACAGTCGCCGAGGAAGACCGCATCCGCGACGGCCTGGCTCATGTGAGTGGCGCTGACCGGTGACATCGAAGCGTGTGCTGCGGCGAGTGCAGGCGCATCGTTGAGGCCGTCGCCGACCATCAATACCTTGCAGCCCCCTCGCGCCAGTTCCTCAATGCGCGCGATCTTGTCGACCGGAAAGACCTCGGCGCGCCATTCGTGGATGCCGAGCATTCCGGCCGCGAACCGCACCGCAGGTTCACGATCACCGGAGACGATCTCGACCGCGATGCCGAGGCGATTGAGGTTCGCGATAATCTCAGCCGCGTCCGGCCGCATCTGTTGCCGAACGGCAAAGACGAAGGTCGCGTCGCCATGGCTGAATGCGACAATGGACGCCTCGGGATCACGGCTGAGCATCTCGTTGGCGAGGTTCTCGGCGTTGCAGAACGAGGGCCGGCCAAGCCGGATCGGCTGCCCGTCATGATAGCCCCGAACGCCTTGCCCCGGCTCCTCCTCGATATCAGTCAATGGCTCGGTGGCACCCGCGGCGCGCGCCACGGCAGCGGCGACCGGATGGCGGCTCGACAGCGCCAATCGGCCTGCGATCTCGACGACGTTGTCGGGAAGGTTCGCCAGATTGGCAACATCGAGCTCGGGGAGCGTCAGCGTACCCGTCTTGTCGAAGATGACCCGGTCGATCTCGGCGATGCGCTCGATCGCGTCGCCGGCATTAAGCAACACGCCGGAACCGAACAGCGCGCCGGACGCGACCGTCTGCACAGCCGGGATCGCAAGGCCCAGCGCGCAGGGACAGGTGATGATCAACACTGCGATCGCCGTGACGATCGAATCGTGAAGCGTTGCACCGTAGGCGAGCCAGCCCACCATCGTCAGAAAGGCGGCTGCGTGCACGACCGGGGCATAAAGCCGCGATGCGCGCTCTGCGAGGCGCAAATAGCGTGAGCGCGCCTGCAGCGCTTGGTCGAGCAGCCGAGAGATCTCGGCAAGCAGCGTGTTCTCCGAGGCCGCCGCCGCGCGGACACGGAGCGTACCCGACCGCACCAAAGTACCGGCGAAGACCGCGCTGCCCGGCGCTGCGCTCACCGGCAGGGTCTCGCCGGTGATTAGGCTCTGATCAATCTCCGAGCGTCCCTCGATCACGTTGCCGTCTACCGCACAGCGTTCGCCGGGCCTCAGCAGTACGATGTCGCCGGGCCTGATCGCCGCGGCGGGTACCGTCTTGATCTCCGTGGAGCTGATGAACTTCGTCGCGGTCTCCGCCTTCAGTGCGGCGAGATTACCAGCGAAGGTGCGGGTACGCCGCCGCATGTTCTGGTCGAGATAGCGGCCCGCGAGCAAAAAGGCGATCAGCATGATCGCTGCGTCGAAATAGGCGTGTTCGGCGTGGCTGATGGTCTCGACAACCGACATCGCCAAGGCGAGCACGATGCCGATACTGATCGGGACGTCCATGTTGACACCCCGCGCGCGCAACGCAGACCACGCGGAAGCAAAGAACGGTTGCGCCGCATAGGCCGCGGCCGGTAAGACGATCAACGCCGACAGCCAGTGGAAGAAGTCGCGCTGCTCCGGCAGCATGTCCGAGACGTTGCCGGACCAGACTGGAATTGACAGCATCATCACGTTCATCGCGGCAAAAGCGGCGACGCCGAGCCGACGCAGCAGGCCCTGGGCTCGCTGGGCTTCGCGATACTCGGCATCGTCCTGCTTGAATGGATGGGCCTTGTAGCCGAGTTCCGCCAAGCGCTTCACGAACAGTGCCGGATCAAGCGCGCCCGGCCTCCACTCCAGCGCCAGCCGACTATCGGCGAGGTTCACACGCGCAGAAACCACATCCGGAATACTGGATAGGTTGCGCTCGATCTTGGCCATGCAGCCGGCGCAATTGATACCTTCAACTGCGAGATCAAGGTGAACGAGTCCCTCACCCGCACCTTTCAAATAGTGGGAGAAGTCGACTTCCGCCTGCATGCGCGCTGCCTCAATCCAGGACGATACGATTCTTCGACAGAAACATGCGGCGGCCGCCGGCGTCGCCCTCGATCACGAGGTCCCATTGTCCGGCGGCGACGCCGTCGACGCTGCCGCGGTAGCGGCCGTGATCGGCTTCGGTCATCTCGATCGCGTGGTCGGCGCGGTCGTCGGTCGGCCGCTCCAGCCGCGCGATGAAGGTCATTCCGGCAAGTGGGGTCCCAGCGTGGTCGCGAGCCTCGATCGCAAGCGACGCCGCGCCATCGGATTGCCGCTCGACATGAGCTTCAATCCGCCAGTTGCGCTCATTCTGTCGCCTCGCGGCGACGATCTCACGCTGGTAGGCGAGACTTGCGCGATAGGCGCTATCGACCTCCGTTCCCGGCAGGGTCGCGATCGCAAAGCGGATCATGACCACGTTGACACTGATGACGACCGCGAAGAATGCGACCGTCGCGATCAGGACGAAGCGTCCGGTAATCGGTCGCGCGCTTGGTGTCGTTATGCTCATTGTGGCGTTTCCATCGGCGGTCGTTATGGGAGAACGAAATGATCAGTTGCCGAGGCGACCTCTCCTAGACCGATATCGGTTATGCGGAACCTAATCGGCACGGATTTGTCGGCATTCGCCGCGAACGGTGCGGTCACCAGTACGCGCAGCTCGCTGCTGGTATCGCGTGCAAGAACGATCATTGGACGATCCGGCGTCACCGAATCGATGCCAATGACGTGGAACTTGGCGGCCGGCGGCCCATCGACATCGATCGCGATGACGCGGTCGAAGCCGCGCTTGTTCAGAAAACGCAACGTGTAGCCGTTGCGGATCGAACCATCGCTGAGGCGCACCGCCACCGGATTGCGGTCATGCAGCACGTTGATGTCCAGCAAGGTCCGGGACATCAGGGCGTAGAGCATCACCGCGCAGACCACGGTGATCAGGCCGGCATAGACGACCGTCCGCGCCCGAACCGGCTTGAAGATCTCTTGCTTGCCGGCAGTGCGGCGCTGGATATTGATGTCGTTGTCATAGCCGATCAGGCCGGTCTTGCGGCCGACCTTGGTCATCACCGCATCGCACGCATCGACGCACAGGCCGCACTGGATACAGCCAAGTTGTGCGCCATCGCGGATGTCGATCCCGGTCGGGCAGACCGCCACGCACTGATTGCAGTCGATGCAATCGCCGGCCTTTTTTCCAAGCGCACGGATGTCGAAAGCCTTCTTCACCGAGCAGCGCGGCTCGCCACGATCATATTTGTAGGTGACGTTGAGCGCCCATTCATCGGTCAGCGCCGCCTGAATGCGCGGCCACGGGCACATATAGACGCAGACCTGCTCTCGCATGTAGCCGGCCAGGAGATAGGTCGAGGCGGTCAGGATCGCGATCCAGATATAGGCGAGCGCGGGTGCCTGGAGGGTGGCGAGGTCGCGTACCAATGTCGGGGCGTCGGAAAAGTACAGCACCCAGGCACCGCCGGTCCACCACGCGATCACGAGCCAGATCGCATGTTTGAGCACGCGCCGACCGGCCCGCTTCACGGTCATCGGTCCGGCATCGGCCTTGATCTGTTCGCGACGGCCGCCTTCCACGAAGCGCCCGACGGCATAGAACAGATCGGTCCAGACCGTCTGCGGGCAGAGATAGCCGCACCAGATGCGGCCGCCCAGCGCGTTCATCAGGAACAGCGTGAAAGCCGCGAGCACGAGCAGGCCGGTGAAATAATAGACCTCCTGCGGCCACAGCTCGATGAAGAAGAAATAGAAGCGTCGGTTGGGAAAATCGATCAGTACGGCCTGATCGGGCGCGCCGAGGCCGCGATGCCAACGCATAAACGGCAGCAGGTAATAGATTCCCAGGCAGACGGCCATCAGCCGCCACTTGATGGAGCGGAACCGTCCCGACACGCTCTGTGGAAACACCTTCTTGCGAGGCGCGTAGAGCGGTCCGGTTTCGCCGGTCATGAGTTCATCGGGCGGCACGGGCTTGTTCATGCGTCTGCTCGGGTGAGACGGTTAGTCGATGCTACATCGACGTCTCGGTGCCGATTTGACCTCGATCAGCAGTCTCGGAAATGGCACCCGCTATGGCGGCGGTTACTTGCCGCCTCCTAGCGAGTGCACATAGACGGTCAGCGCCTTGATGGTGACCGGATCCAGACGACCGACCCAAGCCGGCATCACGCCGGCGCGGCCGTTGGTGATGGTCTCGATCAGTGTCGCCTCGTCGGAGCCATATAGCCAGATCTGGTCGGTCAAGTTGGGCGCACCGACCTCCTGATTGCCCTTGGCATTGTCGCCATGGCAGCTCGCGCAGTTCTCGGCGAAGGTCTTCTCGCCGGCCGCCGCATCGAAGTTCGGCGCGGTGGAAAGACCGGAGAGCGAGCGCACATAGTTGGCAACGGTGACGATCTCATCCTTCTTGAGGATCCCGTCCCGTCCGAATGCCAGCATCTGGCCTTCATGCGCCTTGGCATGTCCGGACCGCGCCCCGAACTGAATCGTCTGCGTGATCTGGTCGAGCGTGCCGCCCCACAGCCAATCGTCGTCGTTGAGATTGGGAAATCCCTTGGCGCCAGCGGCTCCGCTGCCGTGACATGGCGCGCAATTGTCCGCGAACACGGTCTTTCCGCGAGCGCGCGCAAGCGCCAGCAGGGCTGGATCATTCTCGATCGCGGCCAGGGAAGCGCTGCCGAGGACTGCCATTTTCTCACCACGCAGCTCCTCGAGGTCGGCCAGGTCGGTCGCGACGCTGGCGCGGGTCGAGTAGTGGAGCAGTCCGGAGGTATAGCCCGAGACGAGCGGCCAGGCCGGATAGACGAGCCAATAGCTGATCGCCCAAATGATCGTGGCGTAGAACGTCAATATCCACCACCGTGGCAGCGGCGTATTCAGCTCTTTGATGCCGTCCCACTCGTGACCGGTCGTGCTGCGGCCGGAAACATGGTCAATCTCGCTATGCTCGCTCATGATCGATCAATCCTCCCGCAGCGGCATCCGGGCTGCGGCATCGAAGAGAGATTTGTTGCGGGGCCAAAGCGCGTAGGCGACGATGGCGATGAAGAGTCCGACAAAGATGGGGGTCCAGACCGTGCCGACCAGGCTCGACGCAAAATTCTCGACCTGAATGATCGCTTTCATTCTCGTGCCCTCAGCGCAAATTGGCTTTTTCGTTGTAGAGCTTGAAGTCGACGAGCGTGCCGAGCATCTGCAAATAGGCGATCAGCGCGTCGAGCTCGGTCGGATTGCCGCCCTTGCCGTCGAAGTTGCGAACCAGAGCCTTCGGATAACGCTTCTGGAACGCGTCGGAGCCAGCACTGTCGGGATCAGTCTGCGCCTTCAGATCGGCGGCCGCGTTGGCGATCTGCTCGTCGGTATAGGGAACGCCGACCGCGCGATTCGTGCGCAGATGAGCCGCAATATCGGACGCGTCGAGTTCAGCCTTTGCGAGCGACGGATATCCGGGCATCACCGACTGCGGCACGATCGCCCGCGGGTCGGTCAAATGGGTGACGTGCCAATCGTCGGAATATTTGCCGCCGACGCGCGCCAGATCGGGCCCGGTGCGCTTGGAGCCCCACTGGAACGGATGGTCGTACATGCTTTCCGCGGCCAGCGAGTAGTGACCGTAACGCTCGACCTCATCACGCAGCGGCCGAATCATCTGCGAATGACAGAGATAGCACCCCTCGCGGACGTAGATGTTGCGACCTGCAAGTTCGAGCGGGGTGTAGGGCCGCACGCCGTCGACCGCCTCGATCGTGCTCTTGAGGTAGAACAGCGGGGTAATCTCGACCAGCCCGCCGATCGCGATGACGAGGAGAATACCCGCGATCAGGATGATCGAGTTCTTCTCAAAGATCTTGTGTCGGTTCCAGAGAGACATCGTGCGACCTATTCAGCAGGCTGGAGGAGGCCGGCGCCCTCGGTCTCATTGATCTTGCCGGCATTGACCGTCATCCAGAGATTGAAGGCCATGATCAGCGCGCCGACCAGGAACAGCGCGCCGCCCGCAGCGCGGATGATGTAGAAGGGATGCATCGCCTCGACGGATTCGATGAAGGAGTATTCAAGGAAGCCAAGAGACGTATAGGCCCGCCACATCAGGCCCTGCAGGATCCCCGAGACCCACATCGCGGAGATGTAGAGCACGATGCCGATCGTCGAGATCCAGAAGTGCCAGCTGACCAGCTTCAGGCTGTAGAGCGACCGATTCCAGATCCAGGGCACGAGACAATACAGCGCACCGAACGAGACGAAGCCGACCCAGCCCAGCGCGCCGGAATGCACATGACCGATCGTCCAGTCCGTGTAGTGGCTGAGCGAATTGACGACTTTGATCGACATCATCGGGCCTTCGAAGGTCGACATGCCGTAAAAAGCGACCGAGACCACCAGCATGCGCAGCACAGGGTCGGTACGCAGTTTGTCCCAGGCTCCCGACAGCGTCATCAGGCCGTTGATCATGCCTCCCCAGGAAGGCATCCAGAGCATGATGGAGAACGTCATGCCGAGCGTCTGGGTCCAGTCGGGCAACGCGGTGTAGTGCAAGTGGTGTGGACCGGCCCAGATGTACAGGAAGATCAGGGCCCAGAAGTGGATGATGGAGAGCCGATAGGAATAGATCGGACGCTCGGCCCGCTTCGGAATGAAGTAGTACATGATCGCCAAGAAGCCTGCAGTCAGGAAGAAGCCGACCGCATTGTGGCCGTACCACCACTGGAACATGGCGTCCTGCACGCCGCCCCAGGCGATGTAGGACTTGGACCCGAGAAACGAGACCGGAAGCGCTGGATTATTGCCAAGATGCAGGACCGCGATGGTGATGATGAACGCGAGATAAAACCAGTTGGCTACGAAGATATGCGGCTCGTTGCGCTTCACGAGCGTCATCAAGAACACGAGCAGATATGTGACCCAGACGATCGCCAGCCAAAGGTCGGCATACCATTCCGGCTCGGCATATTCCTTCGACTGCGTCACGCCGAGCAAATATCCGCTACCGGCGACCAGGATGAAGAAGTTGTAGCCAACCACCACGAACCAGGGTGCAAGGTCGCCCGCAAGACGCGTGCGGCAGGTCTTCTGCACGACGTAGAAAGAGGTCGCGATCAAGACGTTGCCGCCGAATGCGAAGACCACCGCCGAGGTGTGCAGCGGGCGCAGCCGACCGAATGTAGTCCATGGCAGGTTGAAGTTGAGCGCGGGCCACGCCAGTTGGAGGGCAATCAGTAGGCCCACCGTAAAGCCGGCAATGCCCCAGAACATTGCCATTGTGGAAGCGAATTTGATCGGACCGAGATAGTAGTTCGGCCTGCCGCCGATCGCTTGCGGCGGCAACGTGGCCGGACGATCATAGTAGCGATTGAGGATCACGGCCGCAGCGATCAGGCCCGCTACTGAGGCAAGCGAGGCATGAAACGTAAAGGCCGCGTCGTGTCCCATTGCCGCGGCAAAAAAACTGGTGAAGGCAAGGACTGCGGATGCAGACATCAGGCAGGCTTCACCCGTCGTCATCGACTTTGAAACAGGGGGCGGACTAGTCATGTCGAGGCTTTCCTTGAATGCGAGGAAGCTTGGGAAACCAGGGTGGCCAGTCACCAGATTGAGTGACGTTAATCGCCGAACGAGGGCACTTGTCGTCCATTGCGCGGCCAAGCGCTCTCAATGTCAGTTCGTCCGGGCGGCATCTCGGCGGGCTCGCCCGCTCTCTACGAAGCTCTGCACCACGGGGCAGCTTTTCGAGACACAAGCCGCATATTCCCTGAAGGTCGCCTGGCGCCTCATTGCGCGAGGTGACGAGCGCGCCTTCCGATGAGCGGGCATGCGCCAGACGCCTCCGCAGAAGTGCAGGAGTGGTCGGCCGGAGGGGCAGGGCGCGGAAATCCCACTTGGAGAGCCTTGGTTCGCGCGCGACCTCCTCGACCGTCCGGTCGGTCATTTGAGAAAAGTCCGCTGCTGGGACCGCAGCGAACGCAGACGATCGAGGGCGCGCTCTAACAGCGGAGATGCGTTGCTGTTTGATTGAATGACCATTCTTTGCACCCATTGGCCCTCCGTAGCGGATGGTCGCAGGTGCAGGTTTGATCTGCGTCAAATGAAGGTCACAACGATCGAGAAACGCAGTCCACGTGCCGTATTGAACTGGTCTGTGCCTGCGCGTTAAAAGGGTGTTCGTGGCCACATGCACAATTGGCGCGGGTCGCCCGTCAGCACCGGCTTCTGCCAGCGCTTGGAAGTGGCACATCAGCCCTTTGCTGATCTGCCTTGGCTGTCGATCCGCGCCGCGAAAGGATCGTTTTCAATCGTTAAATTGGGCCGGCCGGCAAACTCCTCATCGATCAACATAGCTGCGCTGAGAAGCCCAGCCTGCTCGACCTGGCGCGGGTCTGATTTTCAGCTTTTGCAACCGCGCAAAACCGAGAATACGAGTTTGTCAGGTGTAAGAGATGCGACCGCAGCGCAGTTCAATCACCGTGTGGCGGCGAGCAGCACTGTCCAAAAAAAAGTTCCGCGCCTAGCCGCCCCATCCCGGCGGTAACGCCGGAGGCGTTCGAAGCTCCATCGCGTCCGCAAAGATGGTCCAGTCGCGGACGCCCTTCTGTTTGCAGAAATCGGCCTCTGCCTGCTGGGCCGCTGCGGTGAGAGAGGTGGCATCGACCTTGAATGCCGCCTGGCAAGCGCGATGTTCGTGACCTGCGTCGTCGCAAACCGTCTTGATAAATCGAATATCGAATGATGGCATCGCTATCTCTCTTGTGAGCTGCTCAAGTCTACGGATGTTGCCATCGGAGATCGATCTCTGTCTTGATCTGCCGCAACAGGTATGGCCCAAGAAGCGAGCGGGATCCGCCACCCCGAGACCGGCAGCCGGTCCCACAGCACGCTGTGTCGACTAGCTAGGGCCATGATCGATATCAGCGATTCCATCATGGGAATCAGCCACCAGGTTCGTGGGAGGCTTTCCGAGCCGCCTTATGGCGGTGAACGGACGAGGTGTAGAGGTCAATATGCACGGATGCTCGCGCACGTCCTGGGGATCACGGCCGGGTCAGGCAAGCGCCGCCAACTCTCCCAGCGCACGGTTCTCTCCCATTGTCGCATCTGGGCTGGGTCGTGACGACATTCCCACATTGATGCATGTCTACTGAGACGTGCGCAGCCCCGCGCGGACGGTGGCTTCCAATCAGCAAACGCTGTAATGTAAATCAGGTGTAAGGCTTGCCGGCGTAGCATCTGACGGCGACCGGTATCGCCGCTCCCCAGAGTGGCTGGCGGCAGTCAGCCCGATACACGATTACGGAATCGGTGTCACCGCAAAGGGCGAACAAGGACCATGACTGCGCGACCAACAATTCTCGTGATCGACGATGATCCGGCGATGCGAGATTCGTTGACTTTCCTGCTGGAGGTGAACGGCTTCGCCGTGGCTGCGTATGAGAGTGCGATCGAGTTTCTCGATCATTTTGCGGATGGTCAGTCCAGTTGCATAATATCTGATATTCGCATGCCTGGCATGACGGGGCTTGAACTGGTCCGCAAGCTGAAGTCCGACCACGCCAGTAGTCCTGTCATTCTGATGACTGGTCACGGAGATGTGGCACTCGCGGTGGAGGCAATGAAGGCCGGAGCAGCGGACTTCATCGAAAAGCCGTTCGATGACGAAGTGCTTCTGCGTGCGATCCGTGACGCCTTGGAGTCGCCGCCGAAAGTTACCGATAATAGCGTAAAGCTGCAGGCTGAGGCTCGCCTGGCTGACTTGTCACCACGCGAGCGTGACGTTTTGCAGGGACTGCTGACGGGCAAGATTAATAAGGTGATCGCCCACGAGCTGGGCATCAGCCCGCGCACGGTTGAGGTTTATCGTGCGAACTTGATGGCCAAGACGAACGCGCGGAACATGTCGGAGCTGATGAGGGTCGCGATCGCTGCAGGACTTTAGGGGCAACGGCAGAAAAGCATCGACCCGGTCTGCACCTGAAGAGTCGAGCCCCGCGCCGAGCGCCTTTGTCAAGCCTCGGCCAGAACCAGGCGAGGCGGCAACAATAGCGGTTTTCAAGTGGCTGCCGCCGTCTCCCCAGCGTAACCTACCCCATAATCATAGCGGCTAGGAGTTGCGGCGCTGGAATATACCTAGCGCACACGACAACGAAGCTGCGCTGGCGCAGGAACTCGTCTCATACAAAAGCAACAAGTCGACGGAGGCCACCGATCGGTTGATCTATTTTGTCGAGACCTTGAGGTTCAGCGCAACACCAACAAGCGCGCGTTGAGTTCTGCCTTGCCAAGGCCAGTTAGCGCCTGCGCGGCCCGTTGATCGATCGCCAGCAGAAGAGCGTCGCCCGCATGTTCAAGCAAGACATTGATCTGTATGTGGAATATGACCGCTCGGCGTTTGAAAACAATTGTTGTTCATCCGAAATCCGATGGCTGCCGGTGACGCCTGAGGCATTTCATAATGTCCGGGCGGACGAAGAGCGCCGCAGCGACGGCTTCACCCGCATCGTTAAGCTTGTCGCGAGTCGATGCGGAAAAGAGAAGTTGCCATCCTGCCGGTTGGCGTGCGCTTTCGTGCGCAATGTCGTGTTCACGACATCTCGGCGATTGACCGGTGGCCAGACTGTGCGCGCCGCGTTTTGTTTTGGGTCCAATTGACCGCGCAGCGTGCCCGTGCGCGACGCCGTCGGCGATTGGCCCGGTCTTTGCTCTGTTGCTTTCCAGTCATGTGCGGCTATCCGCTTTGTCGGGACTTCCGCTACAGATCGTGGATTTCTATGAGACGAAAGGCGACGCGTGAACTTGAGTTCTTTGACGAATAAGGTGCTCGGCACCGGCCCTGGCGCGACATGCACAGCGCCGGCGGTCGAATGCGGGGCCGATGATGGCCGGAATAGTGGCGTCCGATACGTTTCAGGGAGCCTCCCCGTCCTGAACACTGCCACCTCGGATCGACCAGCGAGCTTCACGCTTCACAACGGCCTACAGGTAGTGGTGATTCCGGATCATCGCACCCCCGTTGTGACCCAGATGATCTGGTATAAGGTCGGCTCTGCCGACGAGCCGCCAGGCAAATCGGGGCTCGCGCACTTCCTCGAACACCTGATGTTCAAGGGTACGGCCAAACATACTGCGGATGAATTCGTCCGGGCTGTGCTGCGAGCCGGCGGCACCCACAACGCCTTCACTGGGGTCGACTATACCAGCTATTTCCAGCAGGTGCCGCGCGAGAAGCTCGGCCAGATGATGGAATTTGAAGCCGACCGCATGACCGGCCTCATTCTCGAAGATAAGAACGTGCTGGCCGAGCGCGACGTCGTATTGGAGGAATTCAATATGCGCATCGCCAACAAGCCGGATGCGCAGCTCGCCACGCAGATGATGGCAGCGCTTTACCTTAACCATCCCTACGGCCGGCCTGTGATCGGCTGGCGCCAGGAAATCGAACAGCTCGACTACAAAGACGCGCTCGCCTTCTATAAGCGCTTTTACGCGCCGAACAACGCCATACTTATCATCGCCGGTGACGTCGAGGCCAACGAGATCCATCCGATGGTGGAGCAGCATTTTGGTGACATTCCCCCGCAACCATCGATCCCTGCGAAACGGGTGCGACCGCAGGAGCCGACGCCGGCCGCGCCGCGTACAGTGATGCTGGCCGATGCCCGCGTCAGGCAGCCGGCCTTGGGCCGCTGTTACCTCGTGCCATCGGCTTACACAGCCTCCTCCGGCGAGAGTCCGGCGCTTGATGTGCTCGCGCGATTGATCGGCGGCGGCGTCAACTCCTATCTCTATCGGGCGCTGGTCATCGACAAGCAACTCGCGATCAGCGCCGGAGCGAGCTACCCTCGTAGCTCGCTCGATCATTCGCACTTCATGATTTTTGCCACACCGAAACCCGGTGTCGGGTTCGCTCAGATTGAGCGCGCCGTCGATGAGGTGATCGCCGATGTTGCGCATAATCGCGCGCGCGAGGAGGATCTTCAACGAGTCAAGACGCAGTTGATGGCGCAAGCAATCTACGGTCAGGACGATCAGGAAGTACTTGCGACTTGGTATGGCCGCGGGCTCACGACGGGACTGAGCATCGACGATATCCGAGGTTGGCCGGACGGCGTCCGCGCAGTCGGCGCCCAGCAGGTGCGCGAAGCCGCGCGGAAATGGCTCAACAAAAAACGCTCGGTGACCGGCTATCTCACCCAAGAGTCAATGCCGAGGTAGAGGAGAACCGATCATGACGTATTCCTTCACACGGCGGGACGTCCTCCTCGGCGGCGCCTCGCTTTCCGTCGCGATGCTCGCCTCGCCACCTTCGCTTTCCGCAGCCAAGGCGCTTGCCGCAATCAAGATCCAGCGGCTGGTCTCGGCGTGCGGTATAGAAGCCTGGTTCGTGCAGGACGCCACTGTCCCGTTGATCGCGATGCAGTTTGCTTTCGGCGGCGGCGGGACCCAGGACCCCGCCGACAAACCAGGCGTCGGGCGCATGGTTGCGGGCCTGCTCGACGAAGGC
The DNA here is from genome assembly GCF_029910015.1 of Bradyrhizobium sp. ISRA436. Lineage (NCBI taxonomy): Bacteria > Pseudomonadati > Pseudomonadota > Alphaproteobacteria > Hyphomicrobiales > Nitrobacteraceae > Bradyrhizobium > Bradyrhizobium sp. ISRA436. Next base: position 6,163,099 of record NZ_CP094519.1, on the reverse strand, counting down.
TCCGGTGATCTAGACTCCAAAGCCTTTCATGAGCGGATCGACCGTCGCGCCATCGAGCTGAGCTTTGAAACGACTCAAGACGAATTGCGCGGCGCCTTGCGCACGCTCGAGGGCGATAGGGAGGAGGCCTTCGACCTGTTACGGATGGCGCTAATCTCGCCACGTTTCGACGCGGTCGATGTCGAACGGATCCGTGCCAGCGTGCTTGGGCGCCTTCGGCATGACTCGACCGATCCTTCGTCGCTCGCCAACCGCAAGTTCTTCGAAGTCGCCTTTCACGATCATCCCTATGCTCGCCCGACTGGAGGCACACTCGAGAGCGTGCCGAAGATCGAGATCGCAGATCTTAAGGACTATGTCCGACGGGTGATCGCAAGAGACACGCTCAAGATCGCGGCCGTCGGCGACGTTGAGCCGGAGACCCTTTGCAAACTGCTCGATAAGACCTTTGGCGGCCTGCCGGCCAAGGCGGATTTGAAGCTGATTCCCGACGTGATCGCAGCAAAGCCGCCACAGCAGGTCTTTATCCCGCTCGATGTGCCGCAAACAGTTGTGACTTTCGGCGGACCCGGCGTCCGCCGCAGCGAGCCCGATTTCATGGCGGCCTATGTCGTCAACCACATCCTGGGCGGCGGGGATCTGTCGTCGCGGCTGTTCCGCGAAGTACGCGAGAAGCGGGGGCTGGCCTATTTTGCCAGCGAGCGATTGGCGTGGATGGATCATTCCGCCGTGTTCGTCGGCCATAGCGGCACCCGCACCGTTCGCGCCGATGATACCGTCGAAGAGATCGCGAGGCAGGTCCGCCAAATTGCCAAGGAAGGACCGACCCAACAAGAACTCGATGATGCAAAGTCTTACCTGAAGGGCTCGCAGATGCTGGCTCTCAACACATCATCAAAGCTTGCGCGAACGCTGCTGCAGCATCAGCTCGACAGGTTGCCGATCGACTATATCGAAAACCACAACGCAATTGTGGATGCGGTGACATTGGAGGATGCCAAGAGAGCGGCAGAGCGGCTCTGGGGCCAGGGTCTGCTCACCATCACGGTCGGTCGTCCCCCACAGGGCGCAGGCCAAGCGACCACCGCGCCATCGGCTGCGACGCCCCCGCCAAGCGCCGAGCAGCCAGGCGCAACGCCATCCCCGACGATACCGGGCAGACCGAATTAGCCGTCAGGCAACCGGCGCGTGGGCGCGAGCCTCGCGTGCTACCGTCCTCCTTGCGGTCGAGAGCCAGAAAGTGGGGGCCGCGGGCGCAAGATCGAGCTCAAACTGTTGGTCCGGCGGCTAAGCCACCAAAGACGGCCGCCGCGCGAGCGAGATCGTTTGCGGACAGACGATGATGCGCTTGCACACGAAAGCGATTGGTCAGGCTTGATTGCGAACCAATCGCCCCTCGCTAAAGTCAGGTGGCTGCATCGCGAATCCGCAAAAGAAATGGCCTCTGCAATGCAGAGGCCATGGCGTGCGATTTCCGAACCTCAACTATAACCGCGCGTAGCCAGATCGGTTCTGACGCAGCGCATTTGCCGGGCGCCTCACCCGGACCGTCTAAGCCTGACGAACCCTCCTTCGGTCAATTCCGCCTTGTATGTCCGACCGTCGATCGCGATGGTCGTTGGATTGTTGGCGGTAGGCATGAAACCCGTTTCGCGCAACTTCTCAATGAGGGCTGGCGGGGCCCACTGCTCCGGAAGCGGGAACCCACGCCGTCTGGCCTCTAGGATGAATGCTCCGAAATCCGGCAGCCCCGCGGGGCCGGTGCCGATCCGTTGATCCTCCGGAGGATTGTGGATGAGGCGAACGCCGTCAGACGGGCTCAACGCAGCCGTGTAGCGATGTCCCCTGATCTCGTAGGTCATCGTGGGTTGATCCGAGTCCGGCAGGAGACCCAGATGACCCAGTCTCTCGACCATTCGGCCCGGGGCGGCTTGGGAGCCCTGCGTAAATTTCTCGGGAACGGAGAATGAGACATCATATACCGTCTCCTCCGGGGCGGCGGACGATGATGGTCCGGCTTCATTCATGATCTGATCGAATAGATCACGATCCTGTTGAGTCCAGGTGTAGGAGTGTGGGGATCCCGGGGATCCGCCGCCATCGATCGGATTGAAATCCATATGGCTTTCCTTCGGTTTTGAGAACACAGCCTCTCTTGCGGATCGGCCAGCGGCTATCCCAGATTCGTCATCAGTTCAGTCATCGGCCACGTCGGCATTGAGAGGCTGGATTCTCATGTTAGGGCGGTTAGCTTGCCAGAAGCTGACGAGGTTCGGCGAGAGAAGGCAGGCCGGCGGACGGCTTCTGGACGGCAAGACCCTGTCATGGCTGTTTTGGCCCACAAAAGGTGGCGAACGGCAAGCGAAAGCCGCCTCCTGCGAGCGATGTCAGATCGTGCTGCCTGGTCGGCTTCCTCACGTCAACGTTTCAAATCGGACGCGCATGGCGCTAAGGGGATGGGTGGCGGATCACGGCTATCAACCTGCACGTTCATATGATGCGCCTCATTAGACTTCGCACCTAAGTCGCAATCGGTCCATCAATTGGGCATTAGGCGGCTCATGGCGTTCGGTCCCGTCGTGTAGGAGCTCGCGGGCTTGCACGAGAATTGCCATCCAGCTTGCGGTTGCCGGAAGAGCGGTTCGACAGCAGCTCGCCAATCCTTGCCATAAATCGCAAATCGCCTGCTATCTGTCAGACTGTCCATGACTTCTTGGCCTGCTTCTTGCTGTCCTGCATGTCAGCAATTTGTTGCGGCCGATAACCGATCACAGGGAAGGGATTATGGGTGATGCTACGGACACGTTTTACAGCGTGATCAGACGTCAGGGTATCACGCGTCGCAGTTTCTACAAATTCTGTAGCTTGACCGCAGCGACTCTTGGGCTCGGTTCACCTGGAGCAGGCCGTATCGCCGAAGCGCTGGAGACGAAGCCGCGTGTGCCCGTGATCTGGATGCACGGTCTCGAATGCACCTGTTGCTCGGAAAGCTTTATCCGCTCGGCCCACCCATTGGTCAAAGACGTCGTGCTGTCGATGATTTCACTCGATTATGACGACACAATCATGGCTGCGGCTGGACATCAAGCCGAAGCCATTCTCGAGGAGACCCGCGCCAAACACGAGAACCAATATGTGCTCGCCGTCGAAGGCAATCCGCCGCTGAATGAGGGCGGCATGTTCTGCATTGATGGTGGCAGGCCCTTCGTTGAAAAGCTGAAGTGGATGGCCGAAGCCTCGAAGGTGGTCATCGCCTGGGGCTCTTGCGCGTCCTGGGGTTGCGTGCAGGCGGCCAAGCCCAACCCGACTAACGCGACGCCGATCGACAAGGTGATCACGAACAAGCCGATCATCAAGGTGCCCGGCTGCCCGCCGGTCGCCGAAGTCATGACCGGCGTGCTGACGTTCATCACCACTTTCGGAAGGTTGCCTGAGCTCGACCGCCAGGGGCGTCCAAGGATGTTCTACTCTCAGCGCATTCACGACAAGTGCTATCGGCGATCCCATTTCGATGCTGGCCAATTCGTCGAGGAGTGGGACGATGAGGCTGCGCGCAAGGGTTATTGCCTCTACAAGATGGGTTGCAAGGGGCCGACCACCTACAACGCCTGCTCGGCCGTACGCTGGAACGGAGGAATTTCCTTTCCGATCCAATCCGGCCACGGCTGCCTCGGTTGCTCCGAGGACGGCTTCTGGGACCAGGGCTCGTTTTACGACCGACTTACAACCATCAAGCAATTCGGCATTGAGAAGAGCGCCGATCAGATCGGGATGGCCGCCGCCAGCGCAGTCGGCGTAGCCGTTGCGGCGCATGCAGCGGTCACGGCCGCGAAGTGGCTGACCCGTGAACGGCAGGGTGCAGCCGAGGAAAATGATCGAGTGCCCGGGAAGGACAACGATGGACGCCGAGACCACTAACAAGTTCAAGCTCGATGGGGCCGGAAAGCGTATTGTTGTCGATCCGCTGACCCGGATCGAGGGGCACCTTCGCGTCGAGGTCAACCTCGATTCCCACAATGTGATCTGCAACGCCGTCTCAAGCGGAACGATGTGGCGTGGCATCGAAACCATCCTCCGTGGGCGCGATCCGCGCGACGCCTGGGCGTTCACCGAACGGATTTGCGGTGTCTGTACCGGCGCCCATGCGCTCACCTCCGTGCGCGCCGTTGAAAATGCTCTCGGAATCACAATTCCGGACAATGCCAACTCGATCCGCAATATCATGCAGCTCTGTCTGCAGGTGCATGATCACCTGGTGCATTTTTATCATCTGCACGCGCTGGATTGGGTCGACGTCGTCGCCGCGCTGAAGGCCGACCCGAAGGTGACGTCGGTGTTCGCACAGTCGATCTCTCCCTGGCCACTTTCATCACCGGGATATTTTAAGGATCTACAGATCAGGCTGACCAAATTCGTCGAATCAGGACAGCTCGGCCCGTTCAAAAATGCCTATTGGGGGCATCCGGCCTACAAGCTTCCGCCAGAAGCGGACTTAATGTGCGTAGCGCATTATTTGGAAGCGCTCGACTTTCAGAAGGAGATCGTCAAGATCCACGCCATCTACGGTGGCAAGAACCCGCATCCGAATTGGCTCGTCGGCGGCGTGCCATGCGCAATCAACGTTGATGGCACTGGCGCGGTGGGAGCGCTCAACATCGAGCGGCTCAATCTGGTCTCCTCGATCATCGACCGCTCGATCGAGTTTGTCGAACAAGTTTACCTACCCGACATCGCCGCGATTGGATCGTTCTACAAGGACTGGCTCTATGGAGGCGGGCTATCGGGTGTCAACGTGATGTCCTATGGCGACATTCCCGAAATCGTCAATGATTATTCGAGCAAAAGTCTGAAGCTGCCGCGCGGCGTTATTCTCAATGGCAATCTCAAGGAGGTTTTGCCCATCGACCACGCCGATCCCGACCAGATTCAGGAATACGTCGCGCACTCCTGGTATGAATATCCTGATGAATCGATCGGACTGCATCCTTGGGATGGCATAACCGAGCCGAATTTTCAGCTTGGGGGCAAGACCAAGGGCACCAGGACGGAGATCAAGGAACTCGACGAAGGCGGCAAGTATTCCTGGATCAAGGCGCCCCGCTGGCGGGGCAACGCCGTCGAGGTAGGTCCGCTTGCGCGATACATCATAGGTTATGCGCAGGGCAATCCCGAGTTCAAGGATCCGACCGAGAAGCTCCTCAAGGCCCTTGATCTTCCCGTCTCCGCGTTATTCTCCACGCTTGGCCGGACTGCGGCGCGCGCGCTTGAATGCCAGTGGGCGGCGCATCAGATGCGTTCTTTTCAGGACAAGTTGGTCGCTCGCATCACGGCGGGTGACACAGCAACCGCCAATGTCGGCAAGTGGAAGCCGGACTGCTGGCCGAAAGAGGCCAAGGGCTACGGCTTTAGCGAGGCGCCGCGCGGGGCGCTCGGGCACTGGATCAAAATCAAACAGAGCAAGATCGACAACTACCAATGTGTCGTGCCAACGACGTGGAACGGCTCGCCTCGTGATTCCAAGGGCAATATCGGCGCATTTGAAGCCTCTCTGATCAATACGCCGATGGCTGATCCCCAGAGGCCCCTGGAGATCTTGCGTACGATCCATTCCTTTGATCCATGCTTGGCGTGCTCGACGCACGTGATGGGGCAGGACGGGCAAGAAATGGCATTCGTCAAGGTTCGGTAGATGGTCATGCGGGACAAGACCGGGCAAGTTCCCACACCTCATATGGCCGTCGATGCCGAACAAGGTGATCGTAACATCGACCGAGCTGTCGTCGACGTCCATCAAGCGCCAGTACGTCTGTGGCATTGGATCAACGCGATGGCGATTTTAGTGCTGGGCAACACCGGCTACTTGATAGGGACGGGGACACCGGCCATGCCAGGAGAGGCAAGCGACAATTTCCTGTTCGGCTATATCCGCTTTGCGCACTTCGCCGCAGGCTATGTGCTGACCGTCGGCTTCTTGCTGCGGATCTACTGGGCGTTCTTGAGTGGCCCCAACGCCAGGCAAATCTTCTACGTGCCGCTCTGGCGTCGCTGCTTTTGGAGCGAGCTGTGGGATGCGATGCGCTGGTATGCCTTGCTTGAAGTTAAGCCGAAGAGGCATGTCGGCCACAATCCGCTAGCTCGGCTCGCGATGTTCTTCATGTTCACGCTGACGGTCGCGTTCATGATCGTCACCGGCCTTGCCCTTTACGCGCAGGGCTCCGGCAACGAAAGCTGGCAGTATAGCCTTTTTGGCTGGGTGTTCGCGATCTGGCCGAACGGTCAAGACGTCCGCACGTGGCACCATCTCGGCCTATGGATGGTTCTGACCTTTGCAATCGTTCACGTCTATGCCGTGATCCGGGAAGACATCATGTCGCGCCGGGGCGTCATATCCTCCATGATCTCGGGCCAGCGTGAATTCCGCGGTTGATGCTGATGGCGAAACCGACAAACACGAGACGGATCCTGGTGCTTGGCATCGGCAATATCCTATGGGCCGATGAGGGGTTCGGCGTGCGGGCCGTGGAAGAGTTTCATCGCCGGTATGTCGTCTCCGAAAACGTCACCATCCTCGAAGGCGGCACGCAAGGGCTCTACCTGGTCAATTTTCTCGGCGAGGCTGATTGTCTGATCGTGTTCGATGCCATCGACTATGGGTTCCGGCCCGGGCAGTTGGAGCTTGTGCGGGGCAGCGACGTGCCGAAATTCACCGCCGTCAAGAAGCTGAGCCTGCATCAGATCGGATTCCAGGAGGTCTTAAGTGCGGCAGTCCTGCTCGGCCGCTGCCCGCGAGAGCTCGCGCTGATCGGTTGTCAGCCATTGGATCTGGAGGATTGGGGCGGGCCGCTGACTGCTCCCGTGCGCGCTCAAATTACGCCGGCGATCGAACTGGCCTGCGAACTGCTCACGCAATGGGGGGCGCCGCCAAAACTGCGCACCAGGCCATTGCCGGCATCGGAGCGCTTGCTCGCAAACGATATCGACCATGCGAATTATGAGATGAAGGGGCGGCCGATGTAGCGGCGCAGACTATCATGTGCCTTGGCCTGCCAATGACGATCATCGAGACCGACGGCATGTGGGCGCTATGCGAGCGCGCCGATGAGCGGCGGCGCGTCTGTGTCATGCTGCTCTGCGAGCCGCCAGTTGGCGCGAAGGTGCTTGTTCACATCGATGCCGCAGTGCGGCTCCTGGATGACGACGAAGCGCGGTTGATCGCGCAGGCGCTCGATGGTCTCGATGCAGCCCTCAATGGCCACAACTGTGATCATTTCTTCGCGGATTTGATAGATCACGAGCCTCTGCTGCCTAAGCACCTCCGCTAGCACGCGACCGCCATCGGTCCTGTTCGCCAATTTCATGGAGAGCAACGCTCGAGCCGAAGACAAGCCTTGTGCGAAAGATGTCACACTGGTGATCCAGGCCGAGGGGCAATCGGTCGCAAGCAACGCTTGGCACGTGCCTTGCAAATACCTCATCCAGGAAAGCCTTGAGACGGCCAGAAAAGAGATTGATGAAATTGCAAATTCGAAGGCATGGTTTGACGCGGCCTGGTCCGCCCGAGGTCGGCACGGCGTGCGCAGACGTGCGGTTCGCCTCCGCCGATCCAGTCGGTGCGATCGTGACGCCGCTGGCGGAGCGCGACTTAAGAGGTTGGCGAGAGGCGATCCACCTAGCGATTTCAATTCGTGAGCTGACACAGGCATTTCGGCGAAGCCTGTTCGGCGACGTCATCGCGCCGGCCGCTGAAAGCGAACTGGGGCGGAGCTTCCCCCTCGCATCGACGTTGATCCGTCGCCTTCGGGACGCGAAGGCGAGACCAGATCGTCAAGCCCCCGGCCTGTCCGGCCGATATCGATCACATCTCGAAACAGACTAGTCATTTCATCCATGCTCACCAGTGTCATCTCTTCCCGCCTGTTGTGGAACGTCGCGTCATGAAGGCGGAGATCTGGGCCCGGCCCAAAGAGCCCAGTCTGCCGGTGAGTGCGGCTGGTGCCAGCGCGGACTGCCTCGGCGCAATCCATAGCCGTTTGACCACTGCTTGCGCGCTCGCCAAGCTCGCTTCGCTCGATGGCGCCGAGCTCACGAGGAGCTGTCCGAATGCCACCACGCTGTTGTCGAATGTCGCCGCCGCCGTTGCTGGCCAAAACTCCGGCATCTCGACCCAACTGTTCAGCCTCGGCCATCTCAGCGATCTTGAGCGCAAGCTGGTTGGCGACGTGCTTGGAAAGGGGGAGGTCACCGGCATCGTTGCGCTGCCCGATGGCTCGCTAGCACATATCCAGGAGACCGCGCTTGCAGGAATCTGGTGCTTGCGCTTCGGGACTGAGACGGCACACCAGTACATCGAGGTTGGCGCGATTCCGATGATCGTGCGACGGGCTGCGACAGATTTGACGTCGACCGATCTCATGATCTATGCGCCGCCGGATGGAGCGATGAATGTACGACCGGTGCTTGCAGAAATCCGCGAGCGGGCGCTGGCTTGGCGCGAGGGCATGCGCGCGCAGATCATCAATTTCACCCTGTTGCCGATGAGCCCGGTCGATAGGTCATTCCTGCAGCAGAGCGTTGGCAATGGTCCGATCCAGCTCATCTTGCGTGACTACAGCACCTGCCGCGTGCAGGCAACGGGCATCCGGAACGTCTGGTCGGTGCAGTTCTTCAATTCAGTAGACGACATCATCCTGGATACTTTGGAGGTCGGCGGCATTCCGGAGATTGCGCTGGCGGCCGCCGAGGATTTGGAGGATTCCGCCGAACGCCTGCACGAAATCATCGAGGCTTGCTCCAAATGACGAGCTTCGACAATTGTGACGGCCGGCAGGATATGTCGACCGGCGCGCATGGAGTGCGGCATCTGCCGGATTGTCGACGATCCGGCCGAAGACGACGGGACGGCGCAGATCGCGATAGCAACGCCTTTCGCCGCATTGTCCGAGAGTTGGCGTGGCCCAAATTGCGATGCGCCCAAATCCAACTCCATATCGATTGATGATGACCACTGACGTCGAGCAGTGTCTAGGCGGGGGCGTGCAGGCCGGTACCCCGGCGCGGGAGAAGATGCTCGCCGCGGTCTGTCGCGACAGCTGCGGTCGCGACCTGGTGGTCCTTGATTGCACCTTGAGCATGCAAGCGTTCGGCCTTGGCGGGCGGCGTCGGCATAATGCGACGCAGATGAGATCGATCGGTCGTCGGCACAGCTTGACCGGGGGACGGACGGAGCGGCATCCGTGAGCGCTGCAGCCCGCAACCAGATCGATATCACCCTATCGCTATCGGGCGACACAATTGCCGCCGTCGAGGTCCTGCCGCGGGGTCGGCTCGAGCTGGCCCCGCTATTTTCCGGCAAACCGACCGTGTCGTTACTCAACGCGCTGCCGCGGCTATTTTCGTTATGCGCCATAGCGCATCAGGTGGCGTTCCTGTCCGCGGTCGAAGCGGCGCGTGGCGAGGACATCAATCTGGCGACCCGGCAGCATCGCATTGTCCTTGTCGTTGCCGAGCGGCTGGCGGAATTGCTGCGTGGGCTGTTTGTTGGGCATCTGGCGCTTGATTTCGCAAGCATGGCAGCGATCCGGGCCCTGATGCAGGATGCTTCCGTGCTCGTCGGCAGCGCCGCGGCGGGCTCCGACGCCTTCCGACGCGAGGCAACAGGCAGAGTTGCGGACAAATTGGCCGCGTTCGGCCTATCGAATGAAGGCGGCGCGCTGATGCCGGGTAGCCCGCTCGCGCGTCGCATCGCGGAGCTCGACAAGCTCGCATTAAAGCCTATGCCAACGCAGCACTCCTTCCTGTCCGTCGCCGACGACCGGACCATCGTCGAAGGGGCGTTCGTAAGTGATGCAGGATTCTTCGGTTGCACTGGTCGACAGGTGTATATGCCCGAAACAGGCCCATGGGCACGGCACGTGACCCGTAATGGACTCTCACCAAGTCGGTCTGGGCCGGCCGAGCGGATGAAAGCGAGGATCGATGAAATCGCCCAATTGTGTGCCTGGCTCAAGGCGGGCGCACATGACGAGGCCGCAGCGGATGGAACCGTCGAAAGTTACAGGCTGGGGCCGGGCCGCGGCGCGGCCGCAGTCGAATGCGCCAGGGGACGCCTCTATCATAAGATTGAGCTTGATCGTTACGGAAAGATCTCGCGCTTCGAATTCCTCGCACCGACTGAATGGAATTTCCACCCTCGCGGACCACTTGTCCGCAGCCTGCAGGGCGCGGTGCTGACGGCGGAACGGCATGGACAGGCGGCGGTTCGCGCCATGATTGCCTCGTTCGATCCTTGCGTCGCCTTCACTGTCAGTTTCGGCAGTACTTGCGATGCATGAAATGGCGCTTTGCGTGGACCTCATGGAGATCGTCGAGGACGAGGCGCGTCGGCGATCGGTCTCGAATGTAAGGACCATATGTCTTGAGCTCGGGGCATTGAGCGGTGTCGCTCCTGAAGCGATGAAGTTCTGTTTCCCGGTCGTTGCAGCACGGACGGTCGCCGACGGCGCGGTTCTCGAGATCGTCGAGTCACCCGGGCTTGCCTGGTGCATGGCGTGTTCGACGAGCGTCGAGATCGCGCAGCGCGGCGCACCGTGCCCTTGCTGCGGCAGCTATCAACTGCAGGTGACAGCGGGCGAACAGATGCGCCTGAGGGAGTTGGAGATCGACTGATGTGTATCGAATGCGGTTGCGGCGAAAGAGCGCCGACCACAGAATCCGGCCGATACCCCCGAGCCACGGCGGATCACCATCATCATGCGCATAGTCATTATGACGTGGAGCGCGACCATGTGCATGGCAGCCAAGACGAGCATCGTTGTCATCGCCGTCGTTCTCGAGACAGCCACGTTTGCCGACATGATCATGGTGCTCGGCAGGCTCATGGCGGGCAGCGGCGAGCAGATTGCAGTCCTGAAGCAGCAGATTTGACTCTCGCGCGCACAAGCGGCGAGCGAGTCATTCAGATCGAACGCGATATTCTGGCCAAGAACGATAGGATTGCGGCCGAGAACCGCGCGCGCTTCCTGACCGATGGTCTACTCGTATTCAATCTCGTCTCCAGCCCTGGTGCAGGTAAAACCTCACTGCTCGTCCGCGCGCTCGCGGAGCTCAAGCGGACGCATCTGGTTGGCGTGATCGAAGGCGACCAGCAGACGTCGAACGACGCCGAACGCATTCGCGCGACCGGCGTGCCCGCGATTCAAATCAATACCGGCAAGGGTTGTCATCTCGATGCTGAGATGGTCCGCCGCGCATATCGCCGCTTGCCGCCGCTCAAGCATGGTATTCTCTTCATCGAGAATGTCGGCAACCTGGTTTGTCCTGCGGCGTTCGATCTCGGCGAAGCCTGCAAGATCGTGATCTTCTCGACACCGGAGGGTGAAGACAAGCCGCTCAAGTATCCCGATATGTTTGCCGCATCGTCGCTGATGGTGATCAACAAGGTCGATCTGGAGCCGATGGTCGATTTTGACCGGCAACAGGCCACCGAATATGTGAGACGGATCAATCCAAAGATCGAAGTGATGAGTGTTTCGGCACGTAGCGGCGAAGGTGTTGCCGACCTCTGCGCCTGGATCCGGCGGCAGGCCGCGCATGGGCGCGATCTGGCCGAGGGCACGGCACGATGAGCGCGAATGGCAACGCGATCGGGCACCGAACGCGGCTGCGCGTGCGCATTAGCGGCGCCGTGCAGGGAGTTGGCTTTCGTCCGTACGTCTATCGTCTCGCCATCCGTTTCGGATTGTCAGGATTTGTTGCCAACGATTCCAAGGGCGTCATCGTCGAGATCGAAGGGGATCATACATCGGAATTTGTCGCCGCATTGCCGCTTGAGAGGCCTTCATTGGCGCGCATCGATCACATCGCTATTGAAGGGATCGGCGCCCTTGCGACGAAAGACTTTTCGATCCGCAGCAGCGAGCTGGGCAAACCTGCGACGCGGATCGTGGCTGACGCTGCGACCTGTCGGCAATGTCTTGATGAATTGTTCAACCCGGCCAGCCGTCATTACCTCTATCCCTTCATCAATTGCTCGCACTGTGGCCCGCGCTACACCATCACCGAACGGCTGCCGTACGATCGCCGCAACACCACGATGAAGTCCTTTGCGCTGTGCGACAGCTGCGCGGCCGAATATGCCGATCCGGCAAGCCGTAGATTTCATGCGGAGGGGATCGCGTGTCCGAGATGCGGTCCTCAGCTCAGCCACGGGGTCGACACCATTGCAGCGGCCATCGCCGGCGGCCAAGTCGTGGCGATCAAGGGAATCGGAGGGTATCAGCTGATCTGCGACGCACGCAACCGTGAGGTCGTGCAGCTTTTGCGCAGGAGGAAGCGGCGTGACCAGAAGCCGTTCGCGGTCATGGTCGGTTCCGCGGGACAGGTCGGTGAGATTGCCGACGCGAATGCGGCCGAACTTGCGCTGCTCGAATCCGTGTCCCGCCCGGTCGTTCTCCTGCCGTCGCGTAACAGTCTTGCGCCCGCAATAGCTCCGGGGCTGTCGCGTATTGGCGTCATGCTCCCGGTGGCTCCATTGCATCACCTGATCTTCCATGCGCTTCGTTCAGCAGTTCATGGGGAAAAATCTTCAGTCATCGTCAGCACCAGTGCCAATCTTGGCGGCGAACCGCTTCTGATTGATAATTCCGAGGCGCTGCAGCGCCTTGTGGGCATCGCAGATTTCATCGTGACCCACGATCGCGATATCCTGACGCGCGCCGATGATTCGGTCGTGCGGGTGGTGGCAGGACGACGCCAATTCATTCGTCGCGCCCGCGGCTACGTTCCGGACTCAATCCGCCTGGCGAGGTCGGTGCCGCCCATTCTTGCCGTCGGCGGTGCGCTAAAGTCGACAGTCACCATTACGCGAGGCGACGAAGCATTCGTTTCCCAGCATCTCGGCGATCTCGACACGAGCGAAGGCATCCGTTCTTTCGAAGAGACGATCCGGCACCTCACAACGACCCTTGACGTCAGGCCCGTTGTCATTGCCCATGATTTGCATCCCGACATGGCGTCGACCCGCTTTGCCGAAGCAAGCGGCTGCGCGCTGGTCGCCGTCCAGCATCATCACGCGCATGCCGCTGCTGTCATTGCAGAGCATGGCCTTACGGAGCCCGCGCTCGCCCTGCTGCTCGATGGCCACGGTTATGGCTCTGACGGTAGCAATTGGGGTGGCGAGCTATTGCTGTGCGAAGGCGCGAAATTTCGACGCATTGGACACCTTGCGCCCCTGCAAATGCCCGGCGGAGATCGTGCGGTCCGCGAGCCCTGGCGCATGGCGAGCGCTATATGTCATTCATTGGGGCGGGGACGCGAAATCAAACGTCGGTTTGCGGCACAGCCACAGGCCGAGCGTCTGCAATCATTGCTCGAACGACCCGGCGGCGTCACCACGACCAGCGCCGGGCGGCTGTTCGATGCCGCAGCAGCGCTTTTGGGCGTCGTGCCGTTGCAGAGCTACGAGGGCGAAGCTGCGATGAAGCTCGAGGCACATGTGCAGCGGCCGGCGGTGCTAGAGGGTGGCTGGATGATCGATGACGGCGTGCTGTCGCTTCGCCCGCTGTTTGCGCGCCTGATTGCAGACGACATTGACGCCGAGGAAGGAGCTGGCTTGTTTCATGGCACGTTTGCTGCCGCCTGCGTTGACTGGGTCGTGCGAGCTGCGCGGACGACCGGCATCGCCACCGTCGTGCTGAGCGGTGGCTGTTTCATGAATGCGGTGCTTGCGAACGAAATCGAGTACCGTTGCGTTGCGGCTGGCCTCACTCCGCTGGTCGCTCAGCAGGTTCCGCCCAATGACGGAGGCCTGAGCCTCGGGCAGGCCTGGATCGCTGCTCTGCAGATTGCCGAACGGTCGTCAGCCGTGGGAGGAATAGTCTGAAATGTGTCTCTCGGTACCTGCGGAGATCGCGCAAATTCTTCCAGACGACATGGCCATCGTCTCCGTCGATGGTGTCAGCATGGAAATATCAACCGCACTCATCGCCGATCCGGGTGTTGGAGACTACGTCCTCGTCCATGTCGGTTACGCCCTGGCCAGAATAGACGCGGCCGAAGCCAAGCGCACGCTGGAGCTGCTGCAGGACGTGGGTTCTGAGGGCCGGGAATTGCGGCCATGAAATATGTCGTTGAATTTCGCAATAAGACGATCGCGCAGGGGCTCGCCGGTGCGATTGGCGCCGAAGCCGATTTACGACGGGCCTACCGCTTCATGGAGTTCTGCGGCGGACATACGCATGCGATCTCCCGCTATGGCCTCGAGGATCTGCTGCCGGCAAATATCCGGTTGATCCACGGACCGGGGTGTCCCGTCTGTGTTCTCCCCGCCAGCCGGATCGACATGGCGATTAGGCTTGCGGACCGGACAGAGGTCACTGTGTGTGTTTACGGAGACCTGATGCGTGCCCCTGGCTCGCAAGGACAGTCCTTGTTACGGGCCAAGGCGCTCGGCGCTGACATTCGGATGGTCTACTCGACCCTTGATGCAATCCGGATTGCCGAACAGATGCCGAAACGCGAGGTGGTCTTCTTTGCCATCGGATTTGAGACCACGACACCGGCGACGGCGGTGATGGTTCGGCTTGCCAGGAAGAAGCGATTGAAGAATCTCAGCGTGTTCTGCAATCACGTGCTTACGCCTTCGGCGATGCACAGCATTCTGAAGAACCGCAACGCCCACGATATCGGTCGGGTCGAAATTCACGGCTTCGTCGGGCCCGCACATGTCAGCACCATCATCGGTACGGAGCCCTACGAATCCCTGGCGGAAGAGTTCGGCAAGCCAATCGTGATCGCGGGATTTGAACCGCTCGACGTGATGCAGGCGATCCTGATGCTGGTCCGGCAGGTGAACCAAGGCCGTCATGAGGTCGAGAACCAATACAGCCGCGCGGTGAAGCGCGAAGGCAACCGGCGGGCCAAGGAAGAAGTGCTCGATATTTTCGAACTTCGAGACCCGTTCGAATGGCGCGGCCTCGGGCTCGTACCCAATAGTGGGCTGAAGCTGAAGCAGGCTTACGCCCAATTCGATGCCGAAGTGCGGTTCTCGATGCACGAACTGCACGTCGCCGACAATCCGGTATGCGAGTGCTGCGCTATTCTGCGCGGCATGAAGAGGCCGGTTGACTGCAAGCTATTCGGAACCGCCTGCACGCCCGAAACCCCGATCGGGGCGTGCATGGTTTCGTCCGAAGGCGCCTGCGCGGCATATTGGACATACGGTCGTCTTCGCGACTATCAACCAAAGCGCGTATCACGAGAATGAACACCTATCACCGCAAGCTTGATATCAAGAATGGATGCGTCGACCTTTCCCATGGCTCGGGAGGACGCGCCATGGGGCAGCTGATCTCTAGCCTGTTTCACGAGGCCTTCGGCAATGAATGGCTCGACCGCTGCAACGATCAGTCGGCCTTTGATGTCAGCACCGGCCGGATGGTCATGACGACCGACGGCTATGTGGTTTCACCGCTGTTCTTTCCGGGGGGCAATATCGGCTCTCTTGCGGTGCACGGCACCATCAATGACGTCGCGATGGCCGGCGCGCGTCCGCTCTATCTGTCGGCAAGTTTCATCATCGAGGAGGGGTTCCGCCTCTCTGACCTAAAGATGATTGCAGATTCGATGGGTGAGGCGGCGCGCGGCGCCGGCGTTTCCATCATCACGGGCGACACCAAAGTCGTCGAACGCGGCAAAGCGGATGGCCTGTTCATCACCACGACCGGGCTCGGTCGTCTCTCCGATGGACTTGATCTCTCCGCCGAAAAGGCAAGGGTGGGCGACCGTGTGCTGGTCTCGGGCTGTCTCGGCGAGCATGGTGTGGCGATCATGTCGAGACGCCAGAACCTCGCTTTTCAGACTGAGATCGTCTCGGATTCCGTGGCATTGCATGGCCTCGTGGCCGTCATGGTTGCTGCCGGCGGCAATGGTATCCGGGTCATGCGCGATCCGACGCGCGGTGGCCTGGCCGCAGCGCTCAACGAAATTGCTCATCAATCGAGGCTTGGATTCCGTCTGCAAGAGGAGGCCATTCCGCTGAAGCCAGCGGTTGCGGCCGCGTGCGAGCTCCTTGGACTTGATCCGCTCCATGTCGCCAACGAAGGCAAACTCGTTGCCATCGTGGCGCCCGACGTCGCCCGTTCCGTGCTTGCCGCGATGAAGGCGCATCCGCTTGGTTGCGATGCAGCTGATATTGGCGAGGCCATAGCTGACGATCATCGGTTCGTGCAGCTGTCGACCAGCTTTGGCGGCGGACGAATCATCGATTGGCTCTCCGGCGAACAATTGCCTCGCATATGCTGAGCAGTCGTCGTACGCATTTGGTGGCAAGGGCAGCCGCTCGTCAGCAACCGCTCCCCGGACACGTGCTCCCAGCGAATGTTTTCGGCGTCCCGCGCAAGTCCATAGTCGTGGTCCACCCATGTCGCACCGTCGAGAACGAGCCCCGCCGGCTCCTCATCACGCAGCGAGATGCAAAGCGCTCAACCCGTCTGGCCCTCGCCTGGCTTTGGAGTATCAAACCGTCTCCATGTCCAGGAGGTGACGTGCTGGCACGCTCTAAGATCGCTGTCGCCTGCTCAAGACGTTCAGCTTCTGCTGAGACCCAATTTGATGCGGCATCGGGGGCGGTTATGGGATGCGACCCGTTCATTGGCACTTGCCAGTGCGCGAGGACGCACCTTCGGAATCATCGAAACGAAGCGCCGCTTCTGTGCGAAAAGGCGCGCGACCGCGCTGGTCCGAAGCTTCGCAAAAGCTATCAGATTCGATTTGGTCGGCGTCCATTCGTTGAATCCTGCGCATCTGGACAAAAATCGCTGAAATCCTGCGCCATTTGCGCGGCTGCCTCACAATATCGCGGTGCTGTTCCGATTAGAAAAGCCGTCCAAGCGAGGAGATTGCAAATGAAGATCGGGGTCCCCAAGGAAATCAAGGCCCACGAATATCGTGTGGGATTGACCCCCGGCGCTGTCCGCGAATATGTGGCCGCCGGCCACAGTGTGGCGGTCGAGCGCGATGCCGGTGCTGGTATTGGTGCTACAGATGACAATTATCGCAAGGCTGGCGCCACGATTTTGGATTCCGCGCGTGAGGTATTCGCGTCGAGCGAGATGATCGTAAAGGTCAAGGAACCTCAGCCGTCCGAGTGGACGCAACTGCGAGAGAACCAGATCCTCTTCACGTACCTGCATCTGGCGCCAGATCCAGAGCAGGCCAATGGTCTTCTAAAGTCTGGGTGCACCGCTATCGCTTATGAGACCGTGACTGATACGCATGGCGGCTTGCCGTTGCTCGCGCCGATGAGCGAAGTCGCCGGCCGCCTCGCGATTGAAGCGGCTGGCAGCGCCCTGAGGCGATATGCAGGCGGACGCGGGCTGTTGATTGGTGGTGTGCCGGGCGTTCCGCCGGCCCGGATCGTGGTGATTGGGGGTGGCGTTGTTGGGACCCATGCGGCTCGCATGGCGGTTGGTTTAGGTGCCGAAGTCACCATTATTGACCGTTCAATCCCCCGGCTGCGCGAGCTGGATGAGCTCTTCGGGGGACGCGTTCGGACGAGGTTCTCGACGATCGACAGCGTCGAAGAAGAGGTATTGGCGGCGGATGTGGTCGTCGGCGCGGTGCTCATTCCCGGGGCCAGCGCGCCGAAACTGGTCAGCCGCAGCATGTTGGGTTCGATGCGCAAAGGCGCGGTGATCGTCGATGTCGCTATCGATCAGGGCGGCTGCTTTGAGACGTCACACCCAACCACCCACGCCGATCCAACTTACGAGGTCAATGGCGTCATTCACTATTGTGTGGCCAATATGCCTGGAGCCGTTCCACTGACCTCGAGCCAGGCGCTGAATAACGCGACGCTGCCATTTGGGTTGGCCCTCGCCAACAACGGTTTCGCAGCCGTGCTCGAAAATCCGCATCTTCGCGCAGGCCTCAATGTTTATCGGGGTCGGCTTACCTACAAGGCTGTAGCCGAAAGTCTCGGCTTGCCATTCTCACCGATCGAACAGGCTGCTGCCTGATCCCAGAGGCCCCATGGCGGGCGTTTCCTCCCTGACTTGGGCCACTCCTTTGGAGTGGCCTTTTTTTAGCCGTCGTCTTGGTCGCACCTTGTGGCGCGAGAGATTGGCGGGGTTCGCAGTTTCTTGAAAGAATCGGCTCGTGGCCATGTTTGACCATGTCCTCAAGTCGGACGTGGCGACGGGCCGCTTGGATGTGGTCGCGGAGACAGGACGAGGCCATGGTTCTCGAGGGATGACCAGACCCTGCCGGTCGAGGAGATGCCGGTACTGGGCGCGCGACGTTTGCGACGTTGCCTGGCGACACGGGTTGAACCGCAACAAGCGTTCACCTGGCGACGCGGGGCCTGCCAACGGCGGACAGCGCAGATTGACGGGCCGCGGCTTTTGCCGACCGTGCTAGACGAGCCGGCGCCAGCCGTAGGCCAAGATCGCAAGGCGCAGCAGTGCACGGTCAAGCCGGATTTCGGGTCTCGAGATTGAGGTCGACGGCATCACGATTCGGGTCGGTGGCGGTTCCGCCGCGGCAAGCATTGATGCCATTGTCCATGCGCTGAAGGCGCCCCGGTGATCGGGCCGTCCGGAGCCCAGCAAAGTCTTGATACTGCGATGGCGGGCTCGACTGACTGATGCTTTGCGCCGGCAAATCCGCGGAGCATCCACTGCGAATGGTTCGTTGGACTCATTCGTCGATTGGCGACTGGCGAGGTAGACGATCCACTTCCAACTGCGCAGGTTCATCGTCAAGCAATCGCAGAAGCTCTCCTTGAGGGAACTGCTCTGGATTGAAAGTAAGCTCTTCTGGATCGACGAAGAACGGCTGGGCAGGGGGATTGTCGCGTCGTCCGTGAAGCTCGTCATACAAGTCCTTTTCCAGTCGTAGAAGCTCATCTGATGGGACGGACACTGACGACGGAATGGAGTGATCATCCAGATGATCCAGCACTCGCTGAAGCTCCCCTTGCGAAATCTGCTCCGGATTGAACGCGACGTGCCCCTGGATGACAGCCGACGGTGCGGGTTGATCATCCCGTGGATCCTGGAGCTCATCTGCTTGCGCGGATTCATTATCGAGTAGTCGCCGAAGTTCTCCCGCAGGGAGCTGCTCTGGATTGAAAGCAAGCTCCTCTGGATCGACGAGGAACGGCTGGGCAGCGGGATTATCCCATTGTCCGTGAAGCTCGTCATGCAAGTCCGCTACCAGTCGCGGAAGCTCGTCTGGTCGGACGGAGACTGCTGACGGCGTGGGTTGATCATCGAGATGGTTCAGCACTCGCCGATGCTCTCCCTGAGAAGTCTGCTCTGGATCGAACGCGACGTGCCCGTGGGTGATGGCCGACGGGGCCGGCTGATCATCTCGTGGTTCCTGAGATTCCACTGGCCGACCGCCAGCTTCGCGCGATGCACTGTGCGCGGCGGTGGCGGCGTCGTCGACGCGCCTCGGTTCCATCGGGACCGCGTTCTCAGCGGCCACATTCAGGGCGTGAAGATTGAGCTTGGCGCGAGAACGGCCTGGGCGTACGACGGGCGCCACCCCGCCCGTCGATCGAAACGTCCGAAGATGCTCCAATGCCTTAAGGAGTCTCGCGTTATTACTCTTTCCGCTAAACTCCTGTACGTCAGCGCCATCGCTCAGCGACTTACTGTCGAGCCGCGCAATAATGCTCGGTTTGTTTTTTGCGAAGAGCCAACGGCTAAAGCCAAGAAGAGAGGTTACACAGCTCTTCGCCGCGGGGGCGGTCATTCCGGCCTTGATGAGGGCCTCCTCGAGCCTCAGGATGACGGGAAGATCCTCGGAATAAAGAGGCCGCTTGTCCCACTGTTCCCGTATAACGATCCCCGTTGGTTGAGCCAGCTGCCGCGCCGAGGCCGCCGTCATTGCTCCAGCACCGCGATCTGAATTGGCGATCTCGCCTACCTGTCGCTCAATGGCAACGCTTTGCGAATCGTTTGAGGTCCTCGGCCTCTTCGCTGGCCTCAACTCAGCTGTATCATGCTCATGGCTGATGATGACCTCCTCGCCTGGCAGGAGGTTTGTCCTGAAAGGTGCACCCATCGGCTCGTGCGGGGACTGCTGGTCGCTAGATGCGTCTACCGCTGGGGGGATCGTGCGCGGCCGCTCGCGGGAAACTAAATGGCCGGAATCATGATACGCACGAAGGATGCCTAACCCTGTCTTCATGCCTACGTCTTTCGAGAAGTGAGTGTTGACGTGATCGACCAGGGACTGGTGATCCCCTAGATCAATCATTTGGCCACGAGCGCGCAGATCATTCCCTAATCGACGAAGTGCCTGAGTATAAAGCCTAACCGTGTTCGGTTGTGGGTTCTTCTGAGCCGCATATCGAGCAATCGCCCTATCGATAAGGACCCGGTCTTCTGTAGACAGATGGGGATAATGGTCGCGGTCAGGGTACCGACGCGCGACGGGAGCGGGATGGCCATGATATGCACGAAGGACGCTCACCCCTACCTTCATGGCTTCGTTTTTCGAAAAGTAGGTGTTGACGTGATCGACCAGGGACTGGTGGTCCCCTAGATCAGTTGTTCGGCCGCGAGCGCGCAGATCATTTCCCAATCGCCGAAGCGCCTGAGTATAAAGCCTAACCGTGTTCGGTTGTGGGTTTTTCTGAGCCGCATATTGCCTAACCGCGCTATCGATAAGGTTCCAGTCTTCTGTAGACAGATGGGGATAGCGGTCACGGTCGGAGCCCCCACTGGCGATGGGAGTGGTATCGGCTTGGCTTGCCTCGGCCAAGTGCTGCTCAAAGCCCTCTTGCCCGGCCTGGCCCGCCCGTGGCTCCTCCGAGACGGCGTGCTGCACCTGCGACCAAGCCGGTACATCAAATGGATCAGAATTGTACGGGTCCACGCTAGTCTCACATCCAAATAATCAATAGAGCTGGTCCTTACTATGGATGAGCTTTCGAGAAGCTGACGAGGCCGTCGCTCGCGAAGCAATGCATCGCCACATCGCAAAAACAAGTCTGCGGCGCGGCACTCAATGGCCGCGGAGCGTTGTTTGCGTTTCAAGCCCCGTCTTGCCTCTCTCTACGTACTGCGGAATCCTCTCAAACAGGTCCTTCACGTACGAGAGCGGGAAGTTCGGGTCACGTGTCCTGCGCTGCAATCAGGATTGCCGCGCAGCATTCTGCCCGTCAGGTTCTCGACAGCTATCCCTCCTAGGGAGAAGTGTAAGTCTGTCCAGCCGGCGGAAGTGGATCGTAAATGAGAAACATCGGAGCGCTCCATTCTCGGGGTGCTTGGTGCGGCAAGTTGGGACCGTAATCACGGTTTGCTGGGTCCGACGTCAGGAACGCACTCTGAGCTGAACCCTCAAATGCCGGCGACGTCTCGCTCTAATCCAGGCGCATACGATCAGCGCTTTCCGGCGCTTCATCTTCGAAAGTGGGTACAGATGAACTTCGTCTCAATGAATCGGGGGCGTCAACAGACGGATAGCGTGGACACGCAAGATGTCGCTCCGGCCGACTCGTCGGCAGAGGGACCCGCCTTTCAGCGGCAGCTGAGCGAAGTCGCTGTCCCGTCCACTCGCGTGCTCACGCAGGTCCGCGCCCATCAAGCGGATGCATCGCGATCTGAGGCGCGGCCCGTCACGCGGGCAAGTGGGCGCCCATATACGCCGGCTCCGCACGGCGAAGGCAGTGGAACGACGCTGAATGCTGCGCCGCTCATGGAGCTGGACCGTATCGTGGATGGCACAGTCCAGCACAGCGCTTCGCATGGAGCTGTCGGCTGGCCAGAGGTTCTCCTTGCAGAAGGTCACGATCAGGACCAGCTTTGGGGGATCATGGACGAACCCCGCCCTTCGTTATCTCTGGAGCCAACCGAGCGCCGTCAGCCACCTGATGCACAAGCGAGCTTTCATCAGGTGAATTGGCAGCACAACCACCACAGCGCTGCGGACCGGCTGATGGGTGCGTCAGGCAGGAACAACTTCCTGTCAGACGAGGAGATCCTCGACGATGAGCATGAATCAGGCAATTCGAGAGCGAAGCGAGGCGCTGCCATTGAGCGGCAGCCGAATGAAATCGGCAATTTGCGGAGTCGCCTGCGAACGCAGTCCTGGGCCCATGAGGTTAGTGCATCATCATTGGACGCGCAGGCCATGATGGTGGCCAGTGGGCACGAAGACATCCCAGCACTGCATGCCGAAGAGGACGGGGCGATGCTGGGCGCCTCAGCGCTGCAGACCGGTCAGTCCAATGGGGTGGTGGTAGGTCGCAGCGAGGAGCCGCTTTATGCCAAAGATGCGTTCCTTATTTCCGGGCTTAAGGAGGCGCTCCTCAGGGGTGGCGCTGCCGAGAGCACCGCTACGAGCAACATCGGGTTTCTGCTCGGTTTGGGCCGCTGGCTATTTGCGAACGACAAGCCTAGCATTGCTGATCGGCTTCATGACGAGTCCATGGACGAAGATGTCGAGGAGTTCATAGCAAGACGTGGCACGGTGAACGTCCGTTGGGCACTAGCTCATCTGCGGACCTCTCAGTCGACGGGAGGAGTCGCGCCGATCGCGGCACGCCCTGACCTGACTCCCTATCCCGAGGACAGGACTCTCATCAAAGAGTACAAACAACGAGCAGCGTCGGCCGGAACTTCGAGTACCGCCCAAACCTATGCAACTCTTCTCACGGATTTCAGCCACCACCTGCGTGCAAACAACCTGCCGGGCATTGCTGCTCGGCTTCTCGACGAGACATGGAATGAAGACGAATCACTAAATGAAGAGATCAAGCGCTACAAGGACGCCGGTGGTCACAGAAGTATCGGCGCGGCACTTGATCATCTCCGTGAGGGAGCGAGAAAACCCAACGTTGCTCCTCTTTATTCCGAAGACGCGCTCTTGGTTTCCGGCCTTCAAGGCGCACTCGTTGAGGCAGGGTACAAGAAGATCACCGCTACGGCGAATTATGTTCGTCCTCTTCGCAGGTTCGGCCGGTGGCTCTTTGCAAACAAGAAGCCGGGAATAGCTGCTCGTCTTCACGACAAGTCGCTGGACAGCGACGCTGAGATATTCGACAAAAGTCGAAGGCGGCTCGTTCTTACCGCACTAGATCGTCTCCGGGCCTCCCAGTCGGCAGGCGGAGTCGCGTCAATCACTGACCGGGCAGGGGGGAGTGAGGCCGCGACTAAGCAGGGCGGGTCGCAGCCAGCGTTCAGCTGGCCAGCGGCACTGTCTGAGGGGGACGATCAGGATTTATTTTTTGGGACGGTCGACCAAGCCGGTGCATTGTCCTGTCTTCAGCCGCCGCGACATGGCCTGGCATTGGACCCTGCAGAATCCCTTCTTCCCTCGAACGGGCGCCACCATGATCACGAGCCGACGGATGAACGTCACACGAGCACCGTCGTGCCTGGCGAGCAGGTTCTCATGAGCGATGAGCCTGATGTCGGGAACTTGAGATCAGCGAAGAGAAAGAAGACGCTAAGCGGTCCGCAGGGCGCCGCTGTTGAGCAGCAGGTGATGCGGCCGCCATCCCACCAACTGGAGGCGTCACCATCGCAGAGGCAGGCTCGGATGCCATGGCGTGCGCACGAATACGCCCCGCCGGCACATCCAGTCGCGAGGCATGTCGGAGACATGGCTTGGCAGCACAACCCATTGGGTGACGCCGTGAGGCCATTGGTCTTCTCGAAAGGGCACGCTCAGAATAAGCTTCCGGTAGTGCTGGAAGGCGGCCCATCATGGTCCGCCTTAGTCCCGCTGGCGCGGCCCCGGGAGTCGGAACAAGTCGGATCGCAGGAACCCGCCAAGTCTACCTCAACCGGGGCACTGCAGATGCCACTCGAACTTGATTGGAGCAAGTGGCCGAGCTCGGAAACTCCGCCCTCCTTGCCTGTCCCAGCTCAGCTTCCGTCCAGGTCGTACCACTTGCATGATGATGCCATCGTTCCGAGCACGCCCAACACGTTTGCGTCCGAAAGCCTGCGGGCGCCGGACCAGCCGATCGCCGAGCAAATGCCAGCCGAAGACGCGGAGCTCTTGGCGAAGTTTCGTTTAGACGCCGAGCGGCGCAAGCTCACACCAGGGGCGATCGGTAACAGCGTTTCCGGACTTGGGGTGTTCATTCGATTTCTCCACGCGATTAATAAGGGACCTTTAGCTTCCCGGTTGCGAGGCGGTTCATCACTGGACGAAGAGATTTCGGTATACAAGAGCCTGGGGCGAGACTCTCGGAACAGCATTAAATCGACTTTGAATGTTCTCCGGCGGCTCTTGCGTGGGGGCGAAGAGGCCGAAGCCGTCGAACCCCGTGTCCTTGGTCGGCCCCGTCAACTGATCCCTCATCCCGAAGACGCCCCGCTCATCGAGGCCGCGCTCTGCCAAAGCTTGAACGATCTTAGAACCCCGACTACGAAGCTGAGGCAGGCTGCGCAGCAACGGGCTAGACGTCTTCGTGCGCTGAGTGCATGGCTTAAAAAAAATGGCAGGGGAACCATAACTGGGAGACTTAACGGCTCTAGTGAGGAGCAGTTAAAGCTGGACAACGATGTATTTGCGTTCCAACGGACTGGAGCCAGAATTCACGGCCCAGATTTGTCGTATCTTCGCAACTACTTAAAACTCATCGAGGCGAACCGAGAGCTGGGGCTGCAAGTCCGCGAGCAGCCGAGCTCGCAGGGCGCTCGGCAGTCCGGCTCGGCGCAGGAGCTTCCTCCGACGCCAGCCACCCCGAGCGTGGGAGCTTGGGCTTGGTTGGGGGAGCAGATGCAAGAACCAGCATCACCATCAACTGCCAGTGCCCCGTCACGGACCTACGGCGGTCTTGATCCATTTATTGATCTGAATGCGCCGACGCCGTCCGAGTTGCGCGACGATACTCACTTTGCGCCAGCGCCCTCTGCCGGGCCTCGCTCAGACACCTATGGCGGTCTTGAGTCATTAGTTGATCTGAATGCGCCGACACCGTCCGAACTGCGCGACGATGCTCACTTTGCGTCAGCGCCCTCTGCCAGGCCTCGCTCAGACACCTATGGCGGTCTTGAGTCATTTGTTGATCTGAATGCGCCGACGCCGTCCGAACTGCGCGACGATGCTCACTTTGGGCCAGCGCATCTTGCCAGGGCTCGTTCAGACACCTATGGTGGTCTTGAGCCATTTGTTGATCTGAATGCGCCGACGCCGTCCGAAGTGCGCGACGATGCTCACTTTGCGCCGGTGCATCTTGCCGTGGCTCGCTCAGACACTTACGGCGGTCTTGAGTCATTTGTTGATCTGAATGCGCCGACGCCGTCCGAGTTGCGCGACGATGCTCACTTTGCGCCGGCGCCCTCTGCCAGAGCTCGCTCAGACACTTACGGCGGCCTTGAGCCATTTGTTGATCTGAATACGCCGACGGCGTCCGACTTGCACGACGATGCTCACTTTGGGCCAGCGCACCCCGTCAGGGCTCGCTCAGACACCTACGCCGGCCTTGAGTCATTTATTGATCTGGATGCGCCTACGCCGCAGGAGCTGCGTCGTGATGACGCTCATCATGCGCCGTTCCCGCGCACATCCGCCGATGCTCAGATCGGAGCTTTGGATCCGACAACCTCCTCTCACGGCCGAAGCGGAGTAGAGCTCGGCGCCACCGAATGGCTGGGCGACGAGCATATTCAAAGGGATTACGAGCTCCTGGCGCAGGAGTTGCAGATGGACCATCCGGAGCTCGCCGCTCGGACGCAGTTCGTGGATCCCCTCATAGCCCACTATCAACTGCGATTCGGCACCGCGAGCGACATGCACCGCGCAATCCGGCGCATCGTCTACGATCCGAATGGAAATGATACCGCCGACTTCGTGTTCCTGCCCGTGAACGATGCTACGGCTCCCAATCGCCGCGGCAACCATTGGTCGCTGCTGCTCCTTGATCGCCGCACGCGAGGAGAGCCGGTTGCCTATCACTACGACTCTGTCCGGCGACACAACGACGAGGCGGCAGAGCAGCTCGCACGACGGCTGCGCGCCCGCCTGGCGTCACCCGGCATGGCCCAGCAGCGGAATAGCTATGATTGCGGCCTCTTTTTGGTGGACGGCACGCGGGCGCTGGTTCGACGATTGGCCCAAGGAGAGCAGCCAAGGCACGAGCCGATGCACCTTGACGACCTCGTCATCAACCGGCAGTCGCTCCAGGACCGACTTCGATCTCATCCTGGCTTGGGCTGATGGAACTGGGTGGAGCGGCTCTCCCGGACACTAGACCGTGGGCCTCGCCTGAGCGAGCGGATCAGGGCAACGTCTCGCAGCGCTGTTAGATCAGGCCGGTCCAGCGGGCGAGATGCGCGATCTTTGGATCGTTGGAAAGCTAGCGAGAAACATGCGCGCATCAAGGTGAGCAGGGACTCAGGAGTTCCACGCTCGGTCCCAAGTGACGCAGCAATCCGGCCAAGTGGATCGTACTGACTTTGAGAATTGCGGTAGTCCCAGACAAGCCCTGAGACGCGCGATCGGCGGCGGGCCTTGGCTACGCACCATCCGGGACGCGTTTGCCCGCTGCCATCGCCGCCAATCTGCTGATACCGTGCAGACGCGGATCAGACGAACTGTCATTGCGCCGGTCCTCGATCGTGCCGCCATAGCCGAAATCGCGCCGCGGCTGCCGCACTTCCGATATCGAAAACCTATCCATTGCGGTTTGGGGCGACTCCGGGCGCTTGAGCGTATCCGGGACGCGCGACTGAAGACAGGTGATCGCAACCGCGATACAAAGACGTTGTATCGGAGCAGGCGAACCCAGCTCACCTGCACGGGTTAATCGGCGCCAGCTTGTATGGGCCGAAAAGGTATGGCCTCGAAGCAATCGTTTACGGTCACGATTGTAGAACTTGCGACACATTGTCGAGGCCGCAACATGCGCGCAACGCATCTCAACCGAGATACATGAACGCCAGAAGTTTGGCACAATCCTTGAAGGGAAGTTGCGGTCCATATTGGCTGATCAAGGATTCGGAGTGATGGCTTACAAGATAATCGCCTCTCAGTGCACCGCGTGCGGAGCATGCGAGTTCGAATGTCCCAACGCCGCAATCAGTCTCAAGAACGACATGTACGTCATCAATCCGAAGAAATGCACCCAATGCGAGGGGCGTTTCGAGGCGCCGCAATGCGCCGTTGTATGCCCGGTGCCCGGCACCTGCGTACCAGCATAAAGGAGCGGTCGATGAGTGGCTCCGCAGCGCGCAGCGAATGTGAGAGGTTTGTCGGCGGCTATCACCTTTCCGGTCGATGGCCTGGTTGCGCCCGCTGCGCCCGAGAAGGCTGTGATCTCTGCGATCAGGCGCGCGCCGCAGCACTCGCCGGAATAGCCTAGCATCATCCTTACGTGGTTGGAGCGAACAATGGTAGCTGTAGAAGAGACGGTCGAGCGCGTCCGGCGCATCGACGTCGACCAGTATCGATATGGGTTTGAGACGCTGATCGAGTCCGACAAGGCTCCCAAGGGGCTGTCGGAAGACACCGTCCGATTTATCTCCGCGAAAAAGGACGAGCCGGCCTGGATGCTGGAATGGCGCCTGGAGGCGTTTCGCCGCTGGCTGACTATGACGGAGCCGACCTGGGCCCGTGTCAATTATCCGAAGATCGATTATCAGGACATCTACTATTACGCGGCGCCGAAGCCGAAGAAGGCGCTGTCCTCGATCGAGGAGATCGATCCCGAAATTCTCAAGACCTACGAGAAGCTCGGCATCCCGCTTCGTGAGGTCGCGATTCTGGAGGGCGTCGAACCTGCGCCCGGCGGCGAGCCGTCGGCCAGCCGCAAGATCGCAGTCGATGCCGTGTTCGATTCGGTTTCCGTTGCCACCACCTTCAAGGCGGAGCTGAAGAAGGCCGGCGTGATTTTCATGCCGATCTCGGAGGCGATCCGCGAGCACCCGGAGCTGGTGCAGAAATATCTCGGCAGCGTGGTGCCGACCTCCGACAACTTCTTCGCGAGGCTCAACTCGGCGGTGTTCTCCGACGGCTCGTTCGTCTACGTGCCGCCGGGCGTGCGCTGCCCGATGGAGCTGTCGACCTATTTCCGCATCAACGAGCGCAACACCGGCCAGTTCGAGCGTACGCTGATCATCGCCGACAAGGGCTCCTACGTCTCCTATCTCGAAGGCTGCACCGCGCCGCAGCGCGACGAGAACCAGTTGCATGCCGCCGTGGTCGAGCTCGTCGCGCTCGATGACGCCGAGATCAAGTATTCGACGGTGCAGAACTGGTATCCGGGCAATTCGGAAGGCAAGGGCGGCATCTACAATTTCGTCACCAAGCGTGGCGACTGCCGCGGCAAGCATTCGAAGATCTCCTGGACCCAGGTCGAGACCGGATCGGCGATTACCTGGAAATATCCGAGCTGCATCCTGCGCGGCGACAATTCGAGCGGCGAGTTCTACTCGATCGCGATCTCGAACGGCTTCCAGCAGGTCGACTCCGGCACCAAGATGCTTCACCTCGGCAAGAACACCTCGAGCCGGATCATCTCCAAGGGCATCGCGGCCGGCAAATCGCAGAACACCTATCGCGGCCTGGTCAGCGCCAACCGCAAGGCCACCGGCGCGCGCAACTATACCGCCTGCGACTCGCTTTTGATCGGCGACAAGTGCGGCGCGCACACCATGCCCTATATCGAGGCCAAGAATTCGTTAACGACGTTCGAGCACGAGGCGACCACCTCGAAGATCTCCGAGGACGTGCTGTTCTACTGCATCCAGCGCGGACTCTCGCAGGAAGAAGCCATCGGCCTGGTCGTCAACGGCTTCGTGAAGGGCGTACTTCAAAAGCTGCCCATGGAGTTCGCGGTGGAAGCGCAGAAGCTGATCTCGATCTCGCTCGAAGGGGCCGTCGGATAGTTGCATGTGCCGCGAGCATGCCAAATGCAGCTCGCCCTATGGAATGCTGTATTGCGGGATGAGCTAGTATGCCATTACTCGAAATCCGAGATCTGCATGTTCGTGTCGAGGACCGCGAAATACTTCGAGGGCTCGACCTTTTGGTCAATGCCGGCGAGGTGCACGCGATCATGGGGCCGAACGGCTCCGGCAAGTCGACGCTCTCCCACGTCATCGCCGGCAAGCCGGGTTACGAGGTGACGGACGGACAGATTCTGTTTCGGGGCGAAGATCTCCTGGCGATGCAGCCGAACGAGCGTGCGGCGAAGGGCGTGTTCCTGGCGTTCCAATATCCGCTCGAGATTCCTGGGGTCGCCACCATGAACTTCCTGCGCACGGCGTTCAATGCCCAGCGCAAAGCGCGCGGCCAAGAGGAGTTCTCTACGCCGGCCTTTCTGAAGAGGGTTCGCCAGGTCGCCAAGTCGCTGAGCATCCCGCAGAGCGCGCTGAAGCGCGGCGTCAATGTCGGCTTCTCCGGCGGAGAGAAGAAGCGCAACGAGATCTTGCAGATGGCACTGTTCGAGCCGAGTCTATGCATATTGGATGAGATAGATTCCGGCCTCGATATCGACGCGATGCGGGTCGTGGCCGCCGGAATCAACGCGCTTCGTTCGCCGGACCGCGCGATCGTCATCATCACCCACTATCAGCGGCTTCTGAACCACGTCGTGCCGGATACCGTGCACGTGATGGCGAGAGGGCGCGTGAAGAAGAGCGGCGATAAGCACCTCGCGATCGAGCTTGAGGCCTCCGGATACGCCCGATACGGGGACGCGGCTTGAGGCCTCGATGGATTTTCAGATGAGTCCGGTTCCGGCTGAAACTGGTGCCGGCTGCACAGTGGAGAACGTGTTCGCTGCAGCGCGCGCACGGCTGCCGGGTGCGGGCCCTGTCCTCGATATCCGCACGAGGGCATTTGAGATTTACGAGCGTGCGGGCCTGCCACGCCGCCGCATCGAGAACCGGAAATACACTGATCCGCGCATGCTGATGCGCGATGTGCTCCCACTCGCCGCGCATCCCGATGCGGCTGCATTGGCGCGGGCGAGAGACGCGGTCCAGCAAGCGGCAATCGAGCGGGCGGCCAAGCTGGTTCTGGTTGACGGCGCCTTCGCGCCTGGACTATCTGATCTCGCCGAGCTCGAAAGTGGCATCGAGCTACGGACGCTGCGCGAAGTTCTGGAGAGCGCGGCCGCAGACGCCATGGCCGGCCTGGTGCTGTCGACGAGGGACGATCCGGTTATTTCGCTCAATACAGCGATGGTGACCGACGGCCTGGTGATGACCGTCGCTGCAGGCAGCGCGTTGAACCGTCCGATCCAGATCATTCACGTCGCAACCGGATCATCGGCATCCAGCTTTACGCGCTCATATCTGCACCTTGGAAACCGCGCGCATGTGGCCCTGGTGGAAAGCTTTGTCACGGCCGAAGGCGCGTCTGGCTACCAGGCCAACGATCTGATGATTGCTTTGCTTGGTGATGAGGCGGTCCTATCGCACCTTCGCGTGGCAGCAGATGCGGCCGATGCCGTGAACATCTCGTCCGGGATCACTGCGGTCGGTGCCAACGCGAAACTCAATTTGTTCAATATGACCGACAGTGGCGCCCTCAGTCGCTATCAAGCATTCATTACGCTGGCGGGCGAAGGAACAGAGCTCTCTGCCAACGGCGTCAACTTGATCAAAAACGAGCAATATGCGGACGCAACGCTCGTCGTCGATCACGCCGCGCCGCATTGCAGGAGCCAGGAGAAGTTCCGCACCGTCGTCAACGATCACGCTCGCTCGGTGTTCCGGGGACGTATCATTGTTCGTCCAGGGGCACGCAGGACTGACGGCAAGCTGACCGCGAGAGCGCTGCTCCTGTCTGACCAGGCCGAGGCTGATCTCAAGCCAGAACTCGAAATCATGGCCGATGACGTTACCTGCGGCCACGGCGCGACACTAGGGACGCTGGACCGGAATCTCCTATTTTATCTGCGCGCTCGTGGTCTGTCCGAATTCGATGCGCAGACGCTGCTGATTGAGGCATTTGTGGGCGAAGCCGTGGAGGAGATCGATAATGACAGCCTGCGCAATTATGCGGTCGGGCAGATCCAGCGCTGGCTGGAGGCGCGGCGATGAGCATGCATCCAGCGGTTAGCTCTGGCGCATATGACGTCGACCGACTGCGTCGCGAGTTTCCCGCGCTGGCCATGATGGTCCATGGCAAGCCATTGGTTTATCTCGATAACGCCGCATCTGCGCAAAAGCCGCAGGCAGTGCTCGACCGCATGATGCAGGCCTACTCCAGCGAATGTGCCAACGTCCATCGCGGATTGCACTATCTCGCCAACGCCGCAACAGAGGCCTATGAGGGCGCGCGTGCCAAGGTGGCAAAGTTCTTAAACGCGCGTCGAACCGAAGAGATTGTCTTTACCCGCAGCGCCACAGAGGCGATCAATCTGGTTGCCCAGAGCTTCGGGCGTGAGCATATCACCCCGGGCGACGAGATCGTCCTCTCGATCATGGAGCACCATGCCAACATCGTGCCCTGGCATTTTCTGAGAGAGCGCCTCGGCGCGGTCATCAAATGGGCGCCAGTGGACGACGATGGTAACTTTCTCCTCGACCAATTCGAAGCGCTTCTGACCGACCGTACCAAGATGGTCGCGGTCACGCAGATGTCTAACGTGCTCGGCACCGTCGTGCCGGTAAAAGAGGTGGTGAGGATCGCACGCGCTCGTGACATTCCCGTGTTGATCGATGGCTCGCAAGGGTGCGTCCATCTAGATGTCGATGTCTGCGACATTGATTGCGATTTCTACGTCATGACCGGTCACAAACTGTATGGTCCCACCGGCATCGGTGTGCTTTACGGAAAATATGCGCATCTCGCCTCGATGCCGCCCTTCAACGGCGGTGGCGAGATGATGCGTGAAGTCTCCCGTGACGGCGTCACTTACGGCGACCCCCCACATAGGTTCGAGGCCGGCACGCCGCCTATCGTCGAGGCGATCGGGCTTGGCGCAGCGACGGACTACATCAATTCGATCGGCAAGGCACAGATCCGCGGGCACGAGCGGTCACTCCTCGCTTATGCGCAGGAGAAGCTGCGGAGCATCAACTCCTTGCGCATCATCGGAACGGCGGCAGAGAAGGGCGCGATCATCTCCTTTGATATGAAAGCCGCGCATGCGCATGATTTTGCCACCCTTATCGATCGCGACGGGGTCGCAGTGCGTGCCGGAGCCCATTGCGCGATGCCGCTGCTCAAGCGCTTTGGCCTGCTTGCAACGTGCCGCGCATCCTTCGGTCTTTATAACACGCATGAAGAGATTGATGTGCTCGCGGGTGCGCTTGTCAAGGCCCAGAAGCTTTTCTCGTAAGGGGGGTAGACCTGCCACGATTTCAGTGGCTGGGCTGCTGACGCGATTGAGTTCACGCCTGCGAGGTGGACAGGTGCAAATGTGCAATTGCGCCGGGTAAGCCGGGTAATGAGCTATGCACGACTGGCCCGAGCGACGATGGATCGTCGTGGCGGCGTCGACAGGACCGACGCCTCTCGGCACTCGGGCATCGTCCAGGTACCCGCAATCCTCGACGGGCTTGTAGCGAATTTAAGACGTCGCCCGGCTGCTGTTGCCGTGTTTCGAACGGAACCAAACGAGGATCTCTCGAGACAGGGAGCGATGTCGGATTCGCAACAATCCTCCACCTCCATCGCAGAAGGAGCGCTAACTGACTGCAAACGCGTCAATTGTGATGCTTACACCGAGCTGGCACGCTGGTTGCAAAAGCTTTGGCCGAAGGCCGGAATCGTAACAGCAAACATCTGAAGGACATCAGCATGAGTCTCGCCACGACCCAGAGCATCGCAGAAATCAGGGCGCGAAACAAAGAGCTGATCGCCGAGGTGCTGAAAGTCTATCCGGAGAAGACCGCGAAACGGCGCGCGAAGCACCTTAACGTTCACGAGAGCGGCAAGTCGGACTGCGGGGTCAAATCCAACATCAAATCCATACCCGGCGTGATGACGATCCGCGGCTGTGCTTACGCGGGCTCCAAGGGCGTCGTCTGGGGGCCGATCAAGGACATGGTGCATATCAGCCACGGTCCGGTCGGCTGTGGCCAGTATTCGTGGGGTTCGCGGCGCAATTATTACGTCGGCACGACGGGCGTCGATACGTTCGTGACCTTGCAATTCACTTCCGACTTCCAGGAAAAGGATATCGTGTTTGGCGGCGATAAGAAGCTCGTCAAAGTCATGGATGAGATAGAGGAGCTGTTCCCGCTCAACAACGGCATGACCATCCAGTCGGAATGTCCGATCGGGTTGATCGGGGACGATATCGAAGCGGTCTCCAGAAATAAGTCCAAGGAATATGGCGGCAAGACGATTGTGCCGGTTCGCTGCGAGGGGTTCCGCGGCGTGTCGCAATCGCTTGGCCACCACATCGCCAACGACGCGGTGCGTGATTGGATATTCGACAAGAGCGGATCGAAAGGCGAACCGAAGTTCGAATCGACGCCTTACGATGTCGCGATCATCGGCGACTACAATATCGGCGGCGATGCCTGGTCATCTCGAATTCTGCTCGAGGAAATGGGCCTGCGCGTGATCGCACAGTGGTCGGGCGACGGGTCGTTGGCGGAGCTCGAGGCTACGCCGAAGGCAAAGCTCAACATTCTGCATTGCTACCGTTCAATGAACTACATCTCGCGTCACATGGAAGAGAAGTTCGGTATTCCCTGGTGCGAGTACAACTTCTTTGGCCCTTCAAAAATTGTAGAATCCCTGCGCAAGATCGCGAGCTACTTCGACGATAAGATCAAGGAGGGTGCCGAGCGGGTGATTGAAAAATACCAGCCGCTGGTGGATGCCGTGATCGCTAAGTATCGCCCGCGCTTGGAAGGCAAGACCGTGATGCTGTTCGTCGGCGGGCTGCGTCCACGTCATGTGATCGGTGCATATGAGGATCTCGGCATGGAGGTCGTCGGCACTGGATACGAGTTCGGTCACAATGACGACTATCAGCGCACCGCCCAGCACTATGTGAAGGACAGCACGCTCATCTACGACGACGTCAATGGCTACGAGTTCGAGCGCTTTGTCGAAAGGATACAGCCCGATCTCGTCGGATCGGGCATCAAGGAAAAATACGTGTTCCAGAAGATGGGTGTGCCGTTCAGGCAGATGCATTCCTGGGACTACTCGGGGCCTTATCATGGCTATGACGGGTTTGCGATCTTCGCGCGCGACATGGACATGGCCGTCAACTCTCCGATCTGGAAGAAGATGAAGGCGCCCTGGAAAGATGTTCCGAGCCGCAATCTGATGGCTGCTGAGTGACGGAACAGATCTCCGCTCTCCGCCGGGAGCTGAGCGACATCAATCACGATATCTAAGAAGGGTCTTACTTATGCCGCAGAGTGCCGAACACGTGCTCGATCACTTCGACCTGTTCCGCGGTCCGGAATACCAGCAGATGCTGGACAACAAGAAGATGTTCGAGAACCGGCGCGATCCCGCCGACGTCGAACGCGTCAGGGAATGGACGAAGACAGCCGAATATCGCGAGAAGAATTTTGCGCGAGAAGCATTGACGGTCAACCCGGCGAAGGCCTGCCAGCCGCTCGGCGCGGTGTTCGCCTCGGTTGGGTTCGAAGGCACGCTGCCCTTCGTGCACGGCTCCCAAGGCTGTGTGGCCTATTACCGAAGCCACCTGTCGCGACACTTCAAGGAGCCAAGCTCCTGCGTCTCCTCGTCGATGACGGAAGACGCTGCCGTATTTGGCGGCCTGAACAACATGATCGACGGGCTGGCCAACAGCTATCATATGTACAAACCCAAGATGATTGCCGTCTCCACCACCTGCATGGCCGAGGTGATCGGCGACGATCTCAATGCCTTCATCAAGACGTCAAAGGAAAAGGGTTCGGTTCCGGCCGACTTCGACGTGCCATTCGCGCACACGCCGGCCTTCGTCGGTAGCCATGTTACCGGCTACGACAATACGCTCAAAGGCATCCTGGAGCATTTTTGGGACGGCAAGGCCGGAACAGCGCCGAAGCTCGAGCGCAGGCCCAACGATAAAATCAACCTCATTGGTGGTTTCGACGGCTATACAGTCGGAAACCTACGCGAGATCAAGCGCATCTTGGACTTGATGGGTATCGAATACACCATCCTCGCCGACAATTCCGACGTGTTCGATACACCGACGGACGGCGAGTTCCGGATGTATGACGGGGGCACCAGATTGGAAGATGCCGCGAAGGCGGTTCATGCCAAGGCAACGATCTCCATGCAGCAGTGGTGCACGGAAAAAACCCTGCCCTTCATCGCCGACCACGGCCAGGAAGTCATGGCCTTCAATTACCCGCTGGGCATTTCCGCAACGGATGAGTTGGTCATGACGCTGTCGCGCATCAGCGGCAAGACCATCCCGGAGGAATTGGCGCGCGAGCGCGGTCGTTTGGTCGATGCGGTCGCTGATTCCAGCACGCACATCCATGGCAAGAAATTCGCGATCTATGGTGATCCAGATCTCTGCTATGGGCTGGCTGCCTTCCTGCTCGAGCTTGGCGCCGAGCCGGTCCATGTGCTGTCCACAAACGGCAACAAGCCCTGGGAGGAGAAAATCCAGGCGCTGTTTGCGAGTTCGCCATTTGGGCAGAATTGCCACGCCTATCCAGGCCGAGACCTCTGGCACATGCGCTCGCTCCTGTTTACTGAACCTGTCGATTTCCTGATCGGAAACACCCACGGGAAGTATTTGGAGCGCGACACAGGCACGCCGCTGATTCGTATCGGCTTTCCAATTTTTGATCGGCATCACCATCACCGCTCTCCGATTTGGGGATACCAGGGCGGCATGAACGTGCTGGTGAAGATCCTCGACAAGATCTTCGACGAGATCGACAGGAAAACCAGCATCCTCGGC
Organism: Bradyrhizobium sp. ISRA436; assembly: GCF_029910015.1. Lineage (NCBI taxonomy): Bacteria > Pseudomonadati > Pseudomonadota > Alphaproteobacteria > Hyphomicrobiales > Nitrobacteraceae > Bradyrhizobium > Bradyrhizobium sp. ISRA436. The sequence continues at coordinate 6,127,284 of NZ_CP094519.1, read as the reverse complement.
AAGACCGACTACAGCTTCGACATCATTCGTTGATCGATGCGCGTGCCATCGCCGGCGAAAGTCGGCGATGGAAGGACACGACCACCTGATCTTGCAGATAGCTTCGGTTGAGAGGGAAGATGTCGATGAGTTCTCTACCGGCTATGGTCCAGGGCATCTTTAACGAACCGGGCTGTGCCAGGAATGCCAACAAGTCGGATGCCGAGCGCAAGAAGGGTTGCACCAAGCAGCTGCAGCCGGGCAGCGCTGCGGGCGGCTGCGCCTTCGACGGCGCAAAGATCGCGCTGCAGCCTTTCACCGACGTAGCTCACCTGGTGCACGGTCCGATCGCGTGCGAAGGCAATTCGTGGGACAACCGGGGTGCGGCGTCTTCGGGCTCAAGCCTGTGGCGTAGCGGATTTACAACCGACATGACGGAAACCGACGTCGTATTTGGAGGCGAGAAGCGACTCTACAAGGCGATCAAGGAGATCGTCGACAAATGCGACCCGCCCGCCATCTTCGTCTATCAGACCTGTATTCCCGCCATGATAGGCGATGATATCGATGCGGTCTGCAAGTCTGCATCGCAAAAATTCGGCAAGCCGATTATCCCCGTCAATGCGCCGGGCTTCGTCGGTTCCAAGAATCTCGGCAACAAGCTGGCCGGCGAGGCTTTGCTCGAGCATGTCATTGGAACGCAGGAGCCGGAGTACACGACGCCGTACGACATCAATCTGATCGGGGAGTACAATCTGTCCGGGGAGCTTTGGCAGGTCAAGCCGCTGCTGGACGAACTGGGAATCCGCATTCTCTCCTGCATTTCAGGTGATGGCAGATACCGCGAAGTCGCCTCGTCGCATCGGGCGCGCGCGGCCATGCTGGTCTGTTCGAAAGCGATGATCAATGTCGCGCGGAAGATGGAACAGCGCTATGGCATCCCGTTTTTCGAAGGTTCATTCTACGGTATCCAGGATTCCAGTGATTCATTGCGGCAGATTGCGCGGCTCTTGGTCGAGCGCGGCGCAGCGGAAGAGCTGATTGCGCGTACCGAGGCGGTGATCGTGCGCGAAGAGGCGCGGGCATGGGCAGCCATTGAGCCGTATAAGCCGCGCTTCAAGGGCAAGAAGGTCTTGTTGATCACGGGCGGCGTCAAATCCTGGTCAGTCGTCGCCGCATTGCAGGAGGCCGGCCTCGAGCTGGTCGGAACCAGCGTCAAGAAATCCACCAGTGAAGACAAGGAGCGCATCAAGGAGTTGCTGAGACACGATGCCCATATGATCGAGGACATGCCGCCGCGTGAGATGTACAAAATGCTGAAGGATGCGAAAGCGGACATCATGCTCTCAGGCGGAAAGTCCCAGTTCGTCGCACTCAAAGCGGCGATGCCATGGCTCGACATCAATCAGGAGCGTTGCCACGCCTATCTGGGCTACGTTGGAATGGTCAAGCTGGTTTCAGAGATTGACAAATCGCTGTCAAACCCGATGTGGGAACAGCTGCGTCGACCGGCGCCCTGGGACGCGTTGGCGAGGGCGTTGCAGACGCATTCCCAGAGTCCTGACTCCGTCTCCGATCCGGCGCTCAAGCAGACGTCGCACCGCGCGAAGAAGATCTGCTTCTGCAATACAGTCGAGCTTGGCACGATCGAGGATGCCATTCGTTCGCGTGGCCTGACCAGCGTCGAGGCAGTCAGACAGCACACCAATGCGGTCGGCGGCTGCTGCAGACGCCGCATCGAGAACCTTCTGGCCTCTTCTCCGTCCGCAATGCAGGCCGCGGAATAGGACGCTGTCATGGCTACCGTCTCGATGCCGAAGAAGGCCTGCGCGGTCAATCCGCTGAAGATGAGCCAGCCGATCGGTGGCGCATTCGCCTTCATGGGGCTTCGTGGAGCGATGCCACTGCTGCACGGCTCCCAAGGCTGCACGTCGTTCGGGCTGACGCTGTTTGTGCGGCATTTCAAGGAGGCGGTACCGCTGCAGACCACCGCCATGAGCGAGGTCGCGACCGTTCTCGGCGGCTATGACAATCTCGAGCAGGCGATCCTCAATATCTATAATCGCACCAAGCCAAAGCTCATCGGGATTTGCTCGACCGGAGTGACCGAAACCAATGGTGATGATGTTGACGCCTATATCAAGCTGATCCGAGACAAACATCCGCAAGTCGCCAAGTTGCCTCTGGTCTATGTCTCGACGCCCGATTTCAAAGACGCGTTCCAGGATGGCTGGGAGAAGGCCGTGACGCGCATTGTCGAGGTGCTGGTGGAGCCGCGTGCGGTCAAGGCGCCGCGCAATCCCTCGCAAGTAAATGTGCTTCCAGGATGCCACCTCACGCCGGGTGATCTGGATGAACTCAGGGTCATGCTGGAGGATTTCGGGCTACAGCCATCCTTTCTGCCCGATCTGGCGGGATCGCTAGATGGGCATATCCCTGACGAGTTTACGCCAACAACCATCGGCGGCATTGGGGTCGACGAAGTCGCCAACATGGGCCGGGCCGGCTGGACCATCGCAATCGGTGCGCAGATGCGGCGCGCGGCGGAAGCCATGCAAGCCAAGACCGGCGTGCCATTTCGCCTGTTCGAGCGGCTGTGCGGCTTGATTCCCAACGACGAATTCATCGCGTTTCTGAGCGAAATCAGCGGTCGTCCGATACCACCGAAGTATCGACGCCAGCGCGGACAGCTCGCTGATGCGATGCTGGATGCGCACTTCCATATCGGCGGCCGTAGACTTGCGATCGGTGCCGAGCCGGACCTGTTGTTCGACCTGTCCAGCATGCTGCACGAGATGGGCGCGCAGGTGGAGGCAGCCGTCACGACGACACAGTCGGCGGTGCTAAAGAAGATCAGGACCAGCGAGGTGCTGGTTGGCGATCTCGAGGATCTGGAAACGTTGGCCAAGACCAGGAACTGCGATTTGCTGATCACCCATTCGCATGGCCGGCAAGCCGCGGCGCGGCTGAAGATTCCGTTTTATCGCGCGGGCTTTCCGATGTTCGATCGGATTGGCGCCGGACATCAATTGTCCGTCGGCTATCGCGGCACGCGCGACCTTATCTTCGATATCGCCAATCTCGTGATTGCCGACCGCGAGGAGAATCATCAGCCAACGCCGGATCGCTGGCGAATCTCGGCACTGCCGTCAAAGTCCGGCCGCCGTAATGGCTTCATCGAGGCGACAGAGAGGTCGATGGCATGAGAGTGGCATTCGCGACCCAGGACCTGAGGCGCGTTGACGCGCATTTTGGCTGGGCCAGAAACATTGTGATTTACGATGTCGCGCCAGGCGGGCACGTGTTTTTGAAGGCCATCCAGTTCGACGGCGATCTCAAGGAAGACGGCAACGAGGACAAGCTTGCGCCGAAGATCGAGGCAATCAAGGATTGCGCCATCCTCTATGTCGGTGCCATCGGCGGCTCTGCCGCCGCGCGTGTGGTGGCCAACAAGATCCATCCCATCAAGGTCAACAAGCCCGAGAACATCCTCGGGTTGCTCGAAAAGCTCCAGCGCGTCCTGAAAGGGACGCCACCTCCCTGGCTGCGGAAGGCCTTGGCGAAGGACCGCAAGCGCACGTTCGACCTTGACGAGTGAGGACGAGTTGACTGTGGCTGCAGAAACGGTGCAATCCGAAACCGCGCTCGACGCTCCGTTCGTCAAAGAACTGCTCAAGGTTTGGCGCGCTGAGGAGACCAACGCAGCGTGGGAGAGCAAGAGCGATCTCGAACTCCTCGAACCTTACGTTCTGGATAAAGCGAAGCGGCGTGAGTTGCCAATTGTCGGCGATCCCGATCCCGATACGGTCTGGCGGTTGGAGCTATTCTTCAATGCGGTCGCGCTCTCGATCGAAAAGGCGACCGGTGTGATGATCCAGCCGATGCTGAAGATGCACCATGAAGGTTTTGGCCGCATGGTGCTGATCGGCGGGCGGCTGATTGTGGTGAACAAGCAGTTGCGCGACGTCCACCGCTTCGGCTTCGACAATTTCGCAAAACTCGCAGACGAGGGAGGAAAGTATATCGGAGACGGGATCAGGATGATTCAGAAATTCCCTGACGTGGCGAATTATTGAGGGCGGCTCATGAGCGATCGTGAAACACTGAAAGCAGAGTTGAAGAGGCTGTCGGCTAAGGCGCTGCAGGCCAAAATGGATCTGCACGACCTTTCGGAGGAGTTACCCGTTAACTGGACCTCGATCATCGCGGTGGCGCGGAAGGCGCACGATGCCTACGCCGAACTCGAGCGCAAGAGCCAGGATCTGAAGCGGCTAGAGAAAGCTTAAAAGGATATCGGATCATGTCACTTACCACGCGCGACGGCCGGAACTGGACGCCGGACTACCTGAATTCAATCGACGCCAAGAAATGCATCGGCTGCGGCCGCTGCTTCAAGGTCTGTGGTCGTGACGTCATGACGCTGAAGGGGATCAACGAGGAAGGCGAACTTGTCGACCTCGACGATGATGACGATGAGATCGAGAAGAAAATCATGGTGATGAACGATCAGGGCGCCTGTATCGGCTGCGGCGCCTGCGCCAGGGTTTGTCCCGCCAACTGCCAGTCGCACGTCTGCGGCGCTGCGGCAGCGGCTTGAGCGCGCTGTGTCCAGCTCTCCCAGACGTCGCGCAATAGTTGAAGCAAATCCGCTCGCCTATCATTTCTAGCCGGCGCTGAAGGCAAGTTGCCCTTGTCCTATCGCACGAGTCGACTTTGGCCGATGAGCGCTCTCGGGCGAGCCCGGGCCGTCTGCAGAGTCTAAACAGCCCGGATTGCTGGTGATGCCATGGCCGGTGGACCGTCGTTGTGCGATCGGTAGCCCACGGCAAAGGCATCTGATGGCTAAGGCGCGCACGGTCGCAAAATCGACAGTGGCTCAATCACGACTTTGGCAATGAGGAAGCATCGTCATGTGGTCGGTGTCGTGGCATCAAGGATCGGTCAGGGCAACTTGAGATCAGCCCGGAGTGAGGCACGCGCCGGGGAACGAGCGCGTTGCCGATGCGTTTCGGTATGATGCTGAGAGCGTCCGGTTACATTTCAAAATCAACTGGTGTCGAGGCCTGCCTGTATCAGCGCTGGCACTTATGTTCGGATATCGTTGTCCTGGAGCCGTCTCGCCCGCTACGCTCAGTCAAAAGAGCAGCCGCCAATCGCCGCGTCGCCGCGATTGAGTAGCACCGATGTGCGCGACACTTGATGGCATCGTGTCAGGTTATTGTAAGCTAGGCCTTCTATCCCTGTCGGCGAGCTCGATCGGCACGGGCTCAGGTGCAAGAAACCATGCCGACAGGAAAGTTGAATCTGATGTATGGACGAATTGTTGGCTCATCGAGCCAGTCCGCCGGCGCTAGCCAAGCTGACGAAGCCGGTCCGTCGTCAGATAGTGGCCGCTTTGCGGATACGCTTGCAGGCATGCATCCGGGTAGTTCGTCGTCGGCTGCAACATATTCTCTCGATCCTCGCGCCCCGATCGTGGAGATCAAAAGGAGTTCCTGGAAAAGAGAGGTGAAAGCCTTTCATGGCAATGACATCAAGAGCATCGCTGAGAATCCACAAGAGTACTCCGATTTTGTATCCAAGAAAGCTGTTCGCACAGCAACGGTTGCTAAGCTGTACGGTGGCACTGACGAGGACGGAGATGAGACGCGATATTTCAGCTATCAGCTGGGAGACAAAAGTGTCGGGCTTCTCAGGACAGAAGGTGGATTCCGTATCAAGGCTGATCAATTTCGCGAGCAGTTTCCGGGGCGAAAGGGGATTACGTCTGTCGTCGACTTGAGGATCACGCATCCGCTCGTCGAGAACGCTGGCGACATCCTGCTGGAACATCAACTTCGGCTTGACGGCGAGCGCGCGTTGGTCATGTCGCGTCCTGCCCTTGCCGGTATGGAACCGCGTTTGGCAGAGATGGGTTTCGTCCACTTGGGTGACTTGGGTGAGCCACTGGGCAACAACTGCTGGGTGCTTGACCCTAACCAGAGCGATAAATGGACGAAGAACTCCGAAGGAAAATGGCAGCGGGCAGGCAAACCTGAGATGTATCTTTCAAAGATGGAAAGCGGTGATGTCGATACAGAAGCAAGCAGCGAAGCCGAGCTGAGCGAAACGGATAGTGAGGCGTCATCATCTGATGATGATCTTTCTTGGTATTTTCTGCAGAGGATGAATCTGGCCTGAGGAGGAAAGGCGGGAGCGCTCACCAGGGGCGAGCGCTCCCGCCTATGCCGCAGTCGCCGGCATGAATGCGACCGCACTCGCAAATTCCAGATGACTGCCACGGATGGTAAAGGAGGAGGGGATGTTCCGCTCAAGTCGAATCCATTTCGTCTCGAGCATGATCTGAACCCGAAGGTCGTGTCAGCGCAGAGTGCGCCGCGGTTTTGTCTCGCAACAAGCACGAAGCGGAGATCATACTCGAACAACAGCCCCTTGGCCAAACAGCGTCGGCTGCGCGACCGGCGCGCTCCTGGGCCTCAACCGCGGCGACCGCCGTCATGTTGAGCACATCGCGCGCCGTCACGCCGGAGGGGAGGATGTGAGCCGGCCGCGCCGGTCCGATTAGAATCGGGCCGACCGGCAAGGCATTTCCCAGCACCTTGATGGTCTGATAGGCGATGTTGGCGGCGTCCAGCGTCGGCATGATCAGGATGTTGGCCTCGCCCTCCAGCCGCGACTGCGGCAGCACGGCCTTGCGCGCGATCTCCGAGAGCGCGGTGTCGGCCTGCATCTCGCCGTCGGCCTCGATCTCCGGATGCCTGTCCTTGAGGAGCTGCGTGGCGCGGCGCATCTTGCGCGCCGAGTCGGTGTCGTAGCTTCCGAAGTCGGAGTGCGAGACGAAGGCGACCTTGGGCTTGAAGGCGAAGCGCTGGGCGTGAACCGCGGCCAGTGACGCCACCTCGGCGAGTTCCTCGGCGCTGGGATTCGGCCGAACCTGGGTGTCGGCGAGGAAATAGGCGCCCTTGGTCGTGATCATCAGCGACAGCGCCGCGTAGTCGTTGATCCCCGGCAGGAAGCCGATGATTTCACGGACATGGCGCAGATGGCTCATGAAGCGGCCCTCGACCCCGCACAGCATCGCATCGGCCTCGCCGCGCGACACCGCGAGCGCCGCGATGACCGTGTTGTTGGTGCGGACCACCGTGCGCGCCGCGTCGGGCGTCACGCCGCGCCGGCCGGCGACGTCGATATAGGACTGCACATAGGAGCGGTAACGCGGATCGTCCTCGGGATTGATCAGGTCGAAGTCGCGGCCGGCCTTGATCGCGAGGCCGAAGCGCTTGATCCGGGTCTCCACCACCGACGGACGTCCGACCAGGATCGGCCGCGCCAGCTTCTCCTCGAGCACCACCTGGGTGGCGCGCAGCACGCGCTCGTCCTCGCCTTCGGCGTAGATCACGCGCACCGGCTGGGTCTTCGCCTTGGCGAACACCGGCTTCATGGTGATGCCGGAACGGAACGCATAGCGCTGCAGCTCGGCGCAGTACTCATCGAAGTTCTTGATCGGCCGGGTCGCAACGCCGGATTCGATCGCGGCCTTGGCCACCGCCGGCGCGATGCGCAGGATCAGGCGCGGGTCGAACGGGCTCGGGATCAGCGAGCCCGGACCGAACCCCTGGGTCTCGGTGCTCTCGAAGCCATGGGCCACGGCGTCCGACGGCGGATCGCGCGCGAGCTGCGCGATCGCATCGACCGCGGCATGCTTCATCGCCTCGTTGATCGCGGTGGCGCCGACATCGAGCGCGCCGCGGAAGATGAACGGGAAGCACAGGACATTGTTGACCTGGTTCGGGAAGTCCGACCGTCCGGTGCAGATCATGGCGTCGGGCCGCGCCTGGCGCGCCTCGTCCGGCATGATCTCCGGCACCGGATTGGCGAGCGCCATCACCAGCGGCTGGTCCGCCATCTGCTTGACCATCTCGGACTTGAGCACGCCCGGTGCGGACAGGCCGATGAAGATGTCGGCGCCGGGAATGACGTCCGCCAGCACACGCGCGTTGGTCGTCTGCGTATAGACCGCCTTCCAGCGGTCCATCGTGGTGTTGCGGCCCTCATAGACGACGCCGTCGATATCGCAGACCCAGATGTTCTTGCGCTGCGCGCCCATCGAGACCAACAAATTGAGAGTTGCGATCGCGGCCGCCCCCGCGCCCGAGCAGACGATCTTCACATCGGCAAGCTTCTTGCCGTTCAGCAGCAGCCCGTTGACGATCGCGGCCGCGACGATGATCGCGGTGCCGTGCTGGTCGTCATGGAACACCGGGATCTTCATGCGCTCCTTGAGCTGTGCCTCGATCTCGAAGCACTCCGGGCCGCGGATGTCCTCCAGATTGATGCCGCCGAAGGTCGGCTCCAGCGCCGCGACCGTTTCGACCACGCGCTCGATCGTGTCGGCCTTGATCTCGATGTCGAACACGTCGATGCCGGCGAACTTCTTGAACAGCACCGCCTTGCCTTCCACCACCGGCTTCGAGGCCAGCGGGCCGATATTGCCGAGGCCGAGCACCGCGGTGCCGTTCGACACCACCGCCACCAGATTGGCGCGGGCGGTTAACGTGGCGGCCTCGGCCGGGTTGGTGGCGATCTCGGTGCAGGCGGCGGCGACGCCTGGCGAATAGGCCAGCGCCAGGTCGCGCTGGTTGGCGAGCGGCTTGATCGCCTGAATTTCGAGTTTGCCCGGCCGCGGCAGGCGGTGATAGGCGAGCGCCGCGTTGTGGAGTTCTTCAGACGATGACGACATGCACTCCCCCCTCGGCCCCGCACTGAAATTCGGTGGCCGGACGTAAGACTTAAGGCAAAAGCGGGATGACAGGTATGCCGCGAACGACCGCTGTATTCAGCTCATCCAGCAAGTAGTCGGCAAAAACCGGAATATGGACGGAAGTCCGAGGAAGTACGCTTGACGATAAAGCGTCCATGCTCGCGGGATTGATCTCCATCGCAGCCTTTTAGCGGTTGCGCATGCGATGCCCCAGATCGCGCAGAAAGGAGAGGCGATTCTTGCAGGGCTGACCGAACGGTGAGTGATGAAAGGCTTGTGACGAATGCGCAATAGGTCCAGCCAATCCTGTCTGTGCGATTTGCGGCCTCAATGACATTCCAACCCGCCGGGTCATGGGCGTCCATCTCGTGGTCGTCGGCGAGGATGGCAACCAGCAGTCGTGGTTCATCGCCATTTGTGCGCTGAAGCAAGAAGGTGCTTGGCCAATCTCAACGAATGACCGCATGACGGCGTCGCTCTGATTCATACGTGATCCGTCCTATGTGCGGTAAGCACGGCTTGACCTCCGAGCTCGGAACCGGCCGCTGCACCGAAGGCCCGTCTAGAGGCAGAGAACTCGCGCCCGATTGCGTCGACGCTCGGCGAGGGCGGCATCTGCCCCGTCAGAGCTGCACCTTGCCGAGGACAACCTCTCTCGCGATGACTGAAACCAATTCGCGATGACTGGGTACTCAGACCGGCCGGTTTTCGTTACGGTTTTTCACGGGCTCCATCCTCTTCAATCCTTCTTCGTAGGAGATCTGCTCGTACGACACATCGAGATCCTTGGCTGCGTCGAGCAGGTAATCGAGCTTACCGCCTGTATTGAGCTTCTTGATGTCATCCTTGTTGATCCCGATCAGGTCCATCATCTCCTTCCAGACGGTGGATTCATCGCATGGTAGGATGTGGAAGGTAATATTGCCGAGCTTGGTTCGATATTTCGCCAACAGGTCGATGTTGTTGCAGAACATAAAGTATCTGCCAGCTGGGCTTAGCGCGCCGTCAAGGACCTCTGCGACGTCAGCAAGATATTCGAAGGAATGCAGATAGCCGGCCAGCACCGGAATCGTGCTTTCACCTTCTTGCGCGATCGTCAGAACCTGCTCGATCGAATAGTCTGGCGGCCGCTTCTCGTCCGCGACCTGGACCTGGAATTTCAGGGCGATGTCGCCGCGAAAGCCGAATCGGCCCGGCTTGCTGGTTTCGTCCTTGAGGACGGCGTTGAGCAGCCGCCCCTCCTTCTCAAGTCGGCCGAGTGCGGTGTTCTCGATTGCAGTCATTAAAATCGTCCTTGGTCGAAGCTCAATTACCGACGCCTTGGCCGGCGCGACATGCAATGCAAATTGCTTGCCGCCGCATGTGTGGCGTCTGTCCGCCGCAACATCTTGCGAAAGTACGTAAGCGTGCCGCGACGGCCGCATGAGCTATGTCAGCAAGCTGACATAGGTCTCAAAGCGAACGCGTGCGATTGAGAAAGGCAAGCGTTATCAGGCGTGTGCGTGCTGGCATGCGACTTGCCAGCCCACAGTCAGCCGTTCCCGGCAGCCAGGGGTGACTCGTGATCAATCTGACAGAGAGCGCAGTGAATGCGGTCAAGAACGCGATTGCCGCATCGACGCAGCCGGCAAGCGGCCTGCGCATCATGGTCGAGGCGGGCGGCTGCGCGGGGTTCAAATACATGATGGGCCTTGCCGGTGCGCCAGGGCCCGATGACACCGTGATCGAGCGCGACGGGCTCAGGGTGTTCGTCGACAATAAGAGCCATCAGCATCTGGTCGGCACGACAATCGACTTCGTGATGGCGCTCGAGAACCCCGGCTTCACATTCGATAACCCGAATGCGACGTCTAGCTGCTCTTGCGGCAAGTCCTTTGGATGATGGCACAAAAGAAAGCGAATCATGCTGATCGAGCCTGAGCAACTGAAGCAGCCGTCGGCCACCGAAACCGAGCGGGAGCTGGTTATTCGCGGCGTGATCGAGGAGATCCGTCCCCGTCTGCGGCGCGACGGTGGCGACTGCGAGCTGATCGATATCGATGGCGACAGGATCATGGTCCGACTAACAGGTGCCTGTGTGTTCTGCAAATTGTCCAGCGCGACACTCGAAGGCATTCAGGATCGCCTGGTCGAAAAGCTCGGTGGGCTGATCCGCCTGATTCCGGTCGCCGGCGCGCCCAACGCGCGCCATTGAGCGAGACCTGCGTGCCCATTTACCTCGACAACAATTCGACGACGCGAGCCGATCCATCCGTCGTCCAAGCAATGTTGCCGTTCTTCGCCGAACGGTTCGGCAACGCGTCCTCCAGCCATGACCTTGGCAGCGAGGCCGCAAGCGCCGTGAACCAGGCGCGCCGCAGCTTGCAGCAATTGTTAGGAAATGCCCATGAGCACGAAATCGCATTCACCTCCGGTGGAACCGAGGCCAACAATACTGCCATTCTCTCAGCGCTTGCGACCCAAGATGGGCGCGACGAGATTGTCACCACCTCTGTCGAACATTCCGCGATCCTTGCGCTGGTCGAGCAACTGGCGACAAGGGGCGTCAAGACGCATGTGATCCCCGTAGATTCGTGCGGCCGAATCGATATCGAGGCGTTTCGGCGGGCGGTTGGACCGCGCACGGCGATTGCGTCCGTGATGTGGGCCAATAACGAGACCGGTACGATCTTTCCAGTAGAATTTCTGGCTGGGTTGGCGCGTGAGGCAGGTGCGCTGTTTCACTGCGACGCGGTGCAGGCCGTTGGCAAGGTGCGCATCGATCTCAAGGACAGTGCGATCGACATGCTGTCGCTATCCGCGCACAAACTGCACGGTCCCAAGGGCATCGGCGCGCTTTATTTGCGAAAGGGTACGAAGTTCAAGCCGCTAATCTGGGGCGGATCGCAGGAGCGACGGCGCCGCGGCGGAACTGAGAATGTCCCCGGCATTGTCGGCCTTGGAAAGGCCGCAGAGCTTGCGGCCGAACGGCTCGAGCCGGAGCGGGTTCGCATTGGCGCATTGCGCGATCGTCTGGAACAGGCCATTTTGCATGGTGGCGATTGCACGGTGCTCGGCGATGTCGGCAATCGGCTATCGAACACGGCCGACATCGCCTTTGAACATCTCGACGGCGAAGCAATCGTCCATCATCTCAATCGTGCTGGCATTGCAGCCTCGCTCGGGGCCGCCTGCAATTCCGGCTCGATGGAGCCGTCCCATGTTCTGCGCGCGATGCGGGTGCCGGCGACGAGCCTGCGCGGCGCAGTGCGCTTTTCCCTGTCGCGTGAAACGACCGTCGAAGATGTCGATCAGGTCGTGAGTGTACTATCTGATATCGTGGCCCAGTTGCGCGCCATGCCGCGCGCGTGCGCCAATCCAGCCAGCGATACGGCATCATTCAGAAGGCTGACCTCATGAAAATCATGATCCGTCGCTCTCCCGAGGCGGGGCTGTCGATCTACGTGCCCAAGAAAGATCTCGAAGAGCCGATCGTGGAGTCCGAGTATGAAACGCTTTGGGGCGGCTGGATCAAAATAGCCAATGGCTGGGTACTGGACTTGCCCGAGATGGCGAGCGACACGCCGCTGCCGATTACAATCAACGCCAGGAAGCGTGGGGAGGACGGGGACAGCCGATGAGGGCGTCCCCGCGAATCGATTATGTCAACGCCGCCGATGCCGAGGCGGTTCTCACCGACGTCGCGGACAGCTTGAGAGATGGCAGCATCGTTCCCTATCTTGGACCTGACCTCGCCGCCTTGTCCGCTCCCCAAGTGCCAATGACGCCCGAAGCCTTGGCGGCGTTCTTTGCCAGCAAGGTGGCGGTGCCGCGCCGGGTCAAGGGCAATGCCTGGGCGTCGGCCCAGTACATCGAGAGCAGAAGGCATCGTTCCACGGTGACGGCGTTGATGGCGCAGGCGTTCGCCCTCCCGGTCGATCCGACGCCCCTGCATCATCATCTTGCGGCTCTGTCGGTGCCGATGATTGTCGATGTTTGGTACGATGGCGCCATGCGTGCCGCACTCGGCAAACGCGACGGATGGGGTGAGGTGCAGGGGGGCGTGCGCAGCGGCATAGGCGAGGACCGCTGGTATCGCTTTTACGATTCAGCGGGCAAAGAGGTTGATCGTGCCGCAGCCGGCAATTGGACGACAGTGCTGTACAAGCCGCATGGCGGCGCGCTGCCGGCCAAGAACTTCCTGATTTCGGAGGCTGATTACGTCGAGGTTCTCACTGAGATCGATATCCAGTCTCCGGTCCCCGACATCATCAAGGAAAGGCGGACCGGTAGGAGATTCCTTTTCGTTGGCTGTCGCTTCAACGACCAGCTGTTGCGTACCTATGCGCGCCAGATCACCAAGCGTTCGGCCGACATCCACTACGCGATCGTCGATCCGGACAGGCTTACGCGCAACGAGCTTCGCTTTCTGGTCGAGCAGGACCTGATACCACTCGCGATCGGGCTCCTGCGCGCGGTGGAGATATTGATCAGCTAGAGCATGACCCGGAAAAGTGTGATGCGGTCCTCCCGAAAGGATCATAGTTAGACCAGGCGCTAAAGCGCGATGAGAAGTCAGCTCAAACCCATCGTGCTTTAGGCGCTCGCAAAGCGGAGCCGGCGAGGCTCGACCCGCACCCCGGGGGCGAACGGCCGGGCTTGCGTCCGGAGAATCTCGGCGACTCACTTGGCGGACGATTGTGCTGACAAACGCCGGCTCTGCGCCAAATCGTTCGGCTTGTCGTTTTTCCAACACGTGCATCATCGTTGTCCTACAAACGGACGAGCCCGATCGCTCCAGCTAACTCATTGACGTGAAGAACAGATCCGGTCGTGTCAGCGATGGCACGCCGGTTGCTAACTCCTCGCTATGCTCGCCTGGGCCGGTCCAGGGAGCCGATCCGGCCCGCAGGGGAGAACCGAACATGAAGGCAGTGGCGGGAGGCGGAAATGGCGCCAATCATCCGGCGACGAGCAGCAAGATGCTGCCCACTGGCGAGCATAAGGGCTGCCGCGCCTCGGCGGCCGGAGGCAAGGCGAGCTGTGGCTCATATGCGGGTCAAGGCGATTTGCCGAGCGAAGTCTGGGAAAAGGTGAAGAACCATCCCTGCTACAGCGAAGAAGCGCATCATCACTATGCCCGCATGCATGTCGCGGTCGCGCCAGCCTGCAATATCCAGTGCAATTACTGTAATCGCAAATACGATTGCGCCAATGAATCGCGTCCCGGCGTGGTGAGCGAAAAGATCAGCCCTGAGCAGGCAGCGAGAAAAGTGCTCGCGGTTGCCGCAAACATCCCGCAGCTGACCGTGGTTGGCATCGCAGGTCCCGGCGATGCGCTCGCGAATCCCGTAAAGAGCTTCAGGACCTTCGACCTGATCGCAACGACCGCGCCCGACATCAAGCTGTGCCTGTCGACTAACGGGCTGGCCCTGCCTGACCATATCGACGCAATCGTCCGCTGCAAGGTCGATCACGTCACCATCACGATCAACATGATCGATCCAGAAATCGGTGCGAAAATCTATCCCTGGATATTCTTCAATCATAGGCGCTACACCGGGACCGAAGCCTCGAGGATACTCGCGGACCGTCAGCTTGAGGGCCTTGAGATGCTCGCGCAACGAGGCGTCCTGTGCAAGGTCAATTCGGTGATGATCCCGGGCGTCAACGACGAGCACCTGGTCGAGGTCAACAAGGCGGTAAAGTCGCGCGGTGCCTTCCTGCACAATATCATGCCACTGATCTCCGCGCCCGAGCACGGCACGGTATTCGGCCTCAATGGCCAGCGGGGGCCAACCGCGCAGGAATTGAAGGCACTGCAGGACACTTGTGAAGGCGAGATAAACATGATGCGGCATTGTCGCCAATGCCGCGCCGACGCCGTCGGCCTACTTGGACAGGATCGCAGCTCCGAGTTCACGGCAGAGAGGCTCATGACCATGGAGCTCAAATATGACTTTGAGACGCGAAAGGCCTACCAAGCCAACGTCGAGCATCAGCGCGCGGCAAAGGCCGCAGCCAAGCAAGAGGAGCTTATGGAATTGGCTGGCGAGATGAGCGATATCACGCTTCTGGTCGCGGTCGCGACCAAGGGCTCGGGCCTGATCAATCAGCATTTTGGACATGCCAATGAGTTCCAGGTGTACGAACTTTCGACATCCGGCACCAAATTCGTTGGCCACCGCAGGATCGATCTCTATTGTCAGGCCGGTTATGGCGAGCAGGACAGGCTTGCACCCATCATCGCCGCCATTGGCGATTGCCATGCGGTATTCGTCGCGAAGATCGGCGGTTGCCCGAAGAACAGCCTGATCAATGCCGGCATCGAGCCGGTCGATCAATACGCCCATGAGTTCATCGAGACCTCGATGATCGCCTGGTTCAAAGCCTATCTCCGCAGGGTGCAAAGCGGTGAGATCCAGCATGTCGCACGCACGGCAATGCGAGATTCAGCGATGACCTCGGTGGCGTAGGGGAACTATCGATGCCGTTCAAGATCATCGCTTCGCAATGCACCGGCTGCTCAGCCTGCGAGCCGATTTGCCCGAACGTTGCGATCGTCGAGAAAGGTGGAATCTTCGCAATAGATCCGAAGAAGTGCACCGAATGCATCGGCTATTTCGACGATCCGCAATGTGTCGAGGTTTGCCCGGTCGACGACACCTGCGTGATCGATGTGTCATTGCCGCGCTACAAGGCACCGGGTTAACGGGATGAGACGATGAAGTTCAGGCCAAGCTGCGTCGGAGCGCAGTCGATAAGTTCCGTGCGGCGCGTTGATGGTGTCCCAGAAGCCCGCTTTCGGTTCGGATCAAGGGAACCGATCGCTCGAGAGCGTTCGTCGCGCGCATCGATGCTGCATCGGCCTCCGGGATCGGGTGTGCTGGTCGAGCCCAGTGCTGGTCAAAAGTTGCGCTTCGAGGCCGTGGACCGATTGTCTATTCGGCAGTGTCGCTGCCGATGTGATCGACGTGGCGGCGCAGTTCGTAGCAAGTCAATCGGAACCAGGAGCACCGCTGCCCAACGACGCAGAGAGCGCTCCAATAAACGAGCAAGGCCGACGATTACGCGGAACATTGCAGTCGACCCGACATGTTGCCGCAAGGGGGTGCAGATCATGCACACACAGCACGGTGACGACCTGCCGCGTGACGCCGAAGATCAACTGCGGTGGGCTGGACGTTACCAGGACGAGACAGCCGAAACTTACCTGTTGAAAGCTCAAGCGCTGGCCGCGGACCATGCCGTGGTCCGTTACCATGTCTGTTTCTACACGGCTCGGTTAACCCAAGCATTGGAGATCGCAAAGCCCTGTCTGCGCCGGATCAAGCGCGGAAACACAGGCGGCGACGGTTGGTTAACAGTCAGCGCGGCCGCGAGCGCTCTCGATCGCTATGAGACGCGCTTCTGTCGATTTTTGCTGAAGATGGTGTTCGGCAATCCGAATAACGGCTGTGGCAACGAAAATCTGCTCGAATTCGAACCCGCCGGCGAGGTCGGCGCCGGCGTTTGCCTTGGACGTTCCAGAACAGATGAGCAAGTGAGATGACGATTGACATCGGCGATGCCCTCGACTGGCTCGGGCATGAGATCGATTGCGGCGCCTGCCCTCATCGGTCGCTGAAGAAAGGGGGCGGCTGCGAGCCCTCGCACGCCTGCGTCCACGACAGGTACGCTCGCCGCATCGATCGCTTCTTCGAGCAGAACCCGGGGCTCGCCGACGGTTATATTGGCCACCCGTATTTCGAGGTGCGAGCGATTGTGGCCAGATACGCCAATCGCTTTCTATTGCTGCGGCTAATCAATGACGGGGATGAGACCGTGCGCTGGAACGCGGCGCAGCGGCTGCCCAGACGTTATGTCCTGCGTCTGCGCAACGATCCGCATCGCGCGGTCAGGATTGGCGTCGCGGCTTTGCTTGATGACGACGAACTGGTGCCGATGCTGTCGGACGATGACTATTACGTCCGTCGCGTCGTGGCATACCGGATTGCGCCGTGGCGGCTCGGATCACTGATGAATGACGAGGACACCGAGGTTCGCCGCATGGTGGCGCGACGTATTCCATACGATTGGCTGATGGCCATGGTGAACGACCCGCAGGCTTCGATCCGCCTCGAAATCGCGCGGCGACTGTCACCTCAGTCCCTGACCACGCTGCGGCGTGACCCTGATTGGCGTATCCGTTACGAAGTCGCGAGCCGCATTGCGGCCGACGAGTTGGCAGATCTTGTCAAAGACGAGGATAGCATGGTGCAGGAGGTCGCCCGCGCTCGGTTGACCGTCTCGTCCATCAGCCCACAAGGATGGCGAGCATGAGCAACATCGCTCGCGACAGTGACGTGGTTGAGCTGGACGGGCCCCCGGCCTTCAATTTCGGCGACAAGGTGCGGGCCAACCGCAATATCCGCAATGATGGCACCTATCCCGGCAAGGACATCGGCGCTCTCCTGGCCAAGAAAGGCGAGGTTGGTTACGTCGTTTCCATCGGCACGTTCCTCCAGCAATTCTATATCTACGGAGTCGAATTTCCTGAAACCGGCTACCGCGTCGGTATGAAGCGCAAGGAGCTCGATCCGGTCGGCATGCGCGAGGCGTCTGATCATCTGGCGCTGCCGAAAACGAGCGGATCATGACGGAGACGGGCCTTCCGAAATATCGATCAGGCCAGCGGGTCAAAACCGCGGTCGACCTCATCAATGACGGTTCTTTTCCCGATGCGCCGGCCGACGGACTCCTGCTCAGTGCCGGACGGATCGGAAACATCATCCGGGTCGCCATGCATACGCAAGCGGATGTGCCGATCTACATTGTCGATTTTGGTGGACAGCTGGTCATCGGCTGTCTCGAAGAAGAAATTGCGCTACTTTGAGGGGAGACTTTCGCGATGACTGCAGCGGTAGTGCGGAAGTCACAGACCGGGCTTGTTCCTCACCCGAACGAACTCGATCGCAAGCGGATCGAGCGCGCGTTGATCACCCGCAATCGCTATCGCTACGTCATGCCGAATGTGAAGCCGGTGAGGAGCGGCTATCTCGTCGAGAGTCCCTGCTGCTCGCACAATATCGACAAGGGCGGCGGCCTGATCGATATCGCGCTGGTCCATTATGATGTCGTGAGCGAGGTCTGGAAGCTTTTCTTCAAGAACCACGTGCGAGAGAGCTGGGAATTTTACAGCATTTTCCAACGGTTGACGTCAGCGATCGACGAGCTGAACGCGGATCCCGAGCGATTGTTCTGGCAATGATGCGGTCGGGGACCGTCATAGAGGAGCTACAATGGCGCTGGCTGCCGATGAACTGACCGAAATCGAACGGCTGCTTGCGGCGACTAGCGCCGATGCGGCATCGCTTGAGGCGTTGCGCCGTCGCTTTCCGAAGCTCGCCTGGATGCGCTGTGACGCGTCCGATGTGACGGAGCAGCCATTCCGGCGCTTCTTGGACTTCGATCTGCATCTCATCGATGGATCCGATCATTGCGTTCACATGACGGCCGACCCTGCAAAGGCAACCGGAATGCTGCTGGCGAGAAGGAATATTGGGCGGTGAGCGGTATTGGACTGGCGGAGAACCACAATAATTGTGCCGCCGACGCAAGGATGGATGTTTCCTTCGTTCCGCTGTCCGATCCCGATATCACAAGCGCCGAACTCTCTGCTGTGGAGGCGTTGCTGTGTTCGCCGCGGCTCTCGAACGGGCCGATCACCGATGAATTCGAGCAGGCATTTGCGAGTTATGTTGGCCGCAGCTATGCCGTTGCCGTGCCGAGCGGCACTATCGGTCTTCTGCTTGCGCTAAAGGCGCTCGGCATCGGGCCAGGCCAGGAGGTGATCGCCTCGCCCTACTCGTTTCGCGAGACGGTCCATGCGGTCAGTCTCGCAGGCGCGCGAGCGGTGTTTGCTGATATTGACTATTGGTCCGGAGCGTTGGTCCCGGCGAAACTCGAAGAGCGAATCACGCTCAACACGCGAGCGATCATCGCTGGGAATCCAAATGGCCATCCGGCACCCTGGTCGGAGCTGCGCGCAATCGCGCAGCGCCGCCGGCTGCTTCTTTTGGAGGATTCCACCGAGGCGATTGGATCAAGATATAGGGGCGAACTTGTCGGATGCTTTGGCGACGTCGCCGTTTTCGACTTTGCTCAGCCGTCGGCACTGAGTTGTGGCGAAGGCGGAATGGTGGTCACCGACGACATCGACTTCGCCGTTAGCCTGCGTCGCCACCGCGCCCATGGAGCAGATGAACGCTTCTCCGTCGTCGTCGGAAGCGCGCCGCCCTACCAGGCAGGCATGAGCGATCTCACAGCGGCCTTAGGACTTGCGCAGCTCAAGCGCCTTGCGGAAATTCTGGAGCGGCGGCGGCTGATCGAGCAGCTCTACAATGCGCATATGCAATCGTTTGAGGGCATCAAGCCGCCCTATATCGGCCCCGATGCGACCGAGGTGAACTGGTTTCTGTATTTGGTTCATCTCGGGACGCGCTTTACGCGATCGAGCCGCGATGCCATTGTCGACGATTTGCGCGTCGAGCAGGTCGAAGCTGTCGCCTACAGCCATCCGTTACATTTGCAGCCTCACTATCTTGATCTCGGCTATCGACGGGGTGATTTCCCGGTTACGGAAAAAATTGCCGATCGCGCCGTGGCTCTGCCATTTCACACTCATCTCTCGAACAAACAGATCGAGTTTATCGTGGAGACGATGAAGGATGCATCGGTCAATGTAGGCGCTGGCGCGGCCATCTACTGAGCTAGCCGCCATCTCATAAACCAGGCTGGGCAAGCATCGAATGATGATCACCGATTTGCCATTGCCCAAGACGGCGGGGTCGATTGCTGCGCATCTGTTGCCTGGCGCGGAGAATGCCACGTGAGGCAAATTGCGAGGGCGGAGCAGGTCGGCTCCAACGGGGCGTGGGGAAGAGCTCAGGAGGCGCTCAAAGGTCGGGCGCGAGGACAATGGCAAGCGCGAACGCAGCGTAGATGCCGCTTCGAGCCCGCTGTTCGACGCGACGCTCAGCGCTTCGAAGCCCAGGGTGTCAGGGACCAATCTCCTGAGCGTTCGTCTCAAGCCTCGAAATTCGACCAAAAAAGGAACGAGTATGAACGCGCAACAGGTCATCATTCACGTCCGATTCGCCCCAGACGGGACGGTGGCGCAGATCAGTGAGCGCCCCGCGAAGCTCACGCCAAACCAGTGGTTCAATGTTCTCAACGCGCGCGCAGGCCATGCCTATCGGCCGCTCGCTCGCGGCTGCGGGCTATTTCGGTTGCCGCGAACTGCGGTCGATGCCTTCAGACTGGAAGCTGTGAGGCGGCGATAAGGGATCAGCGGCGATATGGCGGCTCGCGAGATCGACCTGTTTGCCGTCTGTCCTGCCGGCGCCATTGAGCGGGGCGGTGCCAAGGGGTTTAGCCTGGCCCGGATCGACGGCGGCGGTGAGAGCCGGCCATTCCCAATTGTCGTCGTGCGGACGTTTGACAATGACTTTTTCGGTTATATCAATCGCTGCCCACATGACGGGGTTTGGCTCAACGTCGGCGGTGGCGAATTTTTCTCAGCGGACCGCTCTTTTCTTAGATGCGGCCGGCATGGAGCGATCTTCGAGATCGACAGCGGCTATTGCATCGACGGCCCCTGTATGGACGCCTCCTCGAGCCGATCGCGATCACCGTGATCGAGGGCGAAGTCTGTCTGTGTGGCGTCAAGCTGCTGGAGGACAATCGGCCCTCCGATTGGCTCGAAGGCAGCGATGAAACCATGGCTATTACGATCCATCCGGATTAGCCGGCGCGATCTCTCGACCGTTGATCAGGTCGTTCACGCGTTGTGTGACCAGCGGATGGAGCCACCCGTCTTGTCATTATCGACCCAAGTCTACCCGCGGAACTGCTTGTGATGCCATAAAGCCAAAGGGGACCCGCGTGCGCCGGCGCAAGTCGTGCGGGCAGGATGCCCAAGCCGCAGCGGTCGGGCCAGCCATGTTCCGATCGTCGAGCGCATTTGGTGGCCTCGCAAGGATCGGCCGGCTGATCGACGCCTGGCTCGCAGATGGAGCGAACGAAGCGAAAATCATTCGCATTATGCACCGGGACGGCCTCGGCGGCGCCAAGGAGGTGGCTAGGCGCTATCCCGAATGGACTGGCTGGCCAGAATTCAATCCTTGTTTGTGACGGATAGGAATGACTTCGACGAAAAAAGAAATGCCCTCGGCGGCCTTGGAGTCCCACCGAGGGCACCGTCTGGGGCAGGGAGAATGGGAGGCCCAGACTAACAGGACCGTTGGGGGCGTGAAATGACGATCCTGTATCGTAGATCCTTGGGAAAGTGACGCGACGGCTGCACCTGCGGCGATACGGGGAATAACCCTGCAAAGTACGAATCCCTCGTAAATGCACCGTCGCGATCGGCGCGATCGGTGAAAAGGCTATGTCCGTCGCGGGCCGTGGCTTCGATCATTGTTATGCTCGCCTCGCAAGATTGAATGCCGAGCTCATGAGATCCGCCACAAAGGTTTGAAGTGGACTTATTGACGCGCTGTGTCCCGGAATGAATCGAAGACAAACCAGATATCGATGTTTTTGATGCCGTCGACTTCGCTGTCCGCATTTCAGCGTCGGCTTCGATATCTCGCCACAGATGAGGTAACCGGGCATTGTCGGCCCGATGCCTGCCGTCACGCCGGGACATGGCTCGATCTGATGGATCAGGCCTCCTCGTCGTCGGTTTGGCAGAGAAATCAGGCTGACTAACATCCAGCGTTGTCATATGGTGACGTCCTCCATCAAGCGCACTGCAATTACGGTGCCACAGCGTGTGCTCCTGTGACGGATTAGCGCGTGACTGCGATTGCCGTCGTCGGTCTCGGCGTCCCGCGCCGATGGCTGAGTGACCTTGGCACCTTAAGCCAGCGCGTGCGCATGTTCGCGGTGAAGTGGCGGCAAGCGTCTTTCTGCGGCATGTCGCGGTAGCCGCAGGCCTTATCGAGAGGACGACAATCACGAGGATCTTTTTCCGATCCCGTTAGATGTGTTGCAAGGGCCGGCTCATAGAGAAGGAGCGAGCGTTTTGGCTGACCTGGATCAGGCGTTGATGCCTGAAACGTGAGTGCGACATCGGCGCTCGATGTGCGTCATGTCCAGCGAAAGACAACGTTGCTGTCGCAAATATGACAATGGTCGATCGTTGCAATCCGGCAAACCGAGGGCGATCGCCGCGGAAGTACACCTCGGGTGTCTTGGTGCGGAGCTTGCATAGAGAAGGCGGGGCGATGAAACAGACGAAGCGGAAGCAAGTAATGATAGGACGAGACGTTGTAACCTTGATCAGGAATGCCGTTCCAGACGGTGGAGGCGTCCGTGACTGATCGTTCGCCCGTCGGCAATTGTTATGGCATCCGGACCCTCCGCGTTTCTTCGCGGGCTGAAAAGACCGCCTGCCGCATCGGTTCGTCTATGCGACGATCAATACGAAATTGCGTCGAGCGGCATGGGCTTCGACCCACAATTTCGTCAGATCAAGCGAATTGATCACGGGCAGGCGTATGAACGCAGAAACCAAGTTCGAACTTCCTCAGCTCTATAGGCATCATGTCTTTGCCTGCCACACCGAGCGTCCGCCCACTCATCCGCACGGCAGCTGCGTCACCTCAGGTGGGCAAGCCCTGTGGGATAGGATGGTCAAGTCGATCGAAACCCAAGGTCTCACCGATATCGGTTTCACGGCAACGAGCTGCCTCGGCTTTTGCAGCGCCGGTCCCTTGATGGTGGTCTATCCCGACGGCATCTGGTATCGTGCGACCACGCCTGAAGACATTGACGAAATCGTAGAGTCCCATCTCAAGCGAGGCCATCGTGTCGATCGTCTCGTGATGGCGTTGAAACGGTAGCTGGAGGCTCGCTCGGCAGCGCGGACTGTCGGCCCGGTTTATCCATCGAAGGTCAGGCAACTCCGGATCATTGGACTCCCCTCCTGGTTGGACGGCGAGGGGAGCCTCACATCCCATTTAAGATCGCCGCGCGGACGGGCCGTGCTCTCGACTTTGCAGGCGTGACTGTCGATTTCATCGCAATCTTCGATGAGATGAGATGGATGTTCCCCTACTTGCCGCGCTTGATCTGTGGATGAAGTCAGCCATGTTGCCGCCGCACTGATCTGATGTCGGGCAGATGTTCTGCACGCGCCGGAATCAGAAAGTGACCTGATCACTCCCAAGCCTGACTGATAGCCTCCGCGCACTTCATTTCGGAGCCGCCGATCGCTCGCGGCTAGAGCGGATGCTGCGCTGTGCTCGACTTCGGGCACCGAGCGGGATGATGCTTTGATCGTCATCGCGCTCGATCCCGCTGTTAAGTGAATCGGTTTGCTTCTTCTCGGATCGTGCCGCGCCTCAGAACTTGTATGTGATGCCGCCGCTGACGAACCACGGGTCGATGTTGACGCGCCCGGTGACGGGAATTACGCCGTTGACGGTCGCCGAATATTCCGGCCGTAGCCATAGTTTCTTCGCGTCAACGTTGATGCCCCAATGACGGTCCAACATGTAATCGAAGCCGAACTGGACTGCTGGGCCGACCTGGTTGTTGATGTGCAAATCCGTCACGGTCAGGCCGGCGAACGGCGTATTAGCTGCCGTTTGGTTGAAAAATAGGGTGTAATTGATGCCAGCGCCGATATACGGCTTGAAGGCGCCGAAGTCCGTGAAGTGATACTGCAGGGTCAGCGTCGGCGGCAGCAGCGAGGCCTTGCCGATGTTGAGCCCATTGAGCGCACCGTCGCCACTGATGTGATGCCGGCTTACACCGAGAATCAGTTCGGCGGCGACGTTCGGAGTGAAGAAGTAGGTGATGTCGAGCTCAGGGATGGCTTGATCGCTGATCGAGAGCCCGGAACTCGGCGAGGACAGGGGCGAAACGCCGATAACATTGACCGAGCTGCCCCGGGTGTCCGGCAACACGCCGAGTAGGCGCAAGCGGAGCATCCACGGATTGAACGGCTCAGCTTGTGGGGGCGCTTTGAAATAAACCGGCGCTGGCGCTGGCGCCAGATCCGCTGCGCGTAGTGGCGTGGTCATTCCACCAAGCCATGCCGCAAGCACGAGCGGTGATGCGGTAATCATCAAGATTGTTGTCGTTCTCATCAGACTCTCCGTTCTCGAACTCAGCGCGAGGAATCGCACGATGCTCTCTCACATGAACGAGGTGGCGAAGGATTTGATGCGGATCAAATCGAACTAGTCACGTCGCAATTGCGTCGTCGAGCCCATGGTCATGTACGCACCAAATCGATCTTGCACAGCGCCTGTTGTGTCGAGTGCTTGCGCGAGATCCGATATGCGCGGTACGAAAATCCGGGAGCGGGAAGACCGTCGTCTCCTGCATTCTGGATAGTGTCTCTCACCCCGCGACCGTCCCAGCGCGAGCCTCTCTCCTTGTAGCTTCATGAAGCATCAGAGGGGCTATCGTCTTGACCTCGCGCCGCGGTCGGTCGATTGCTGTGATCGATTGGCATCCGCGGACAGGACGGGTCGGCTTCTTTGCGCGAGCATCGATCGAGTTCGTCTGGGACAGCCTGCCCCAGGAGCGCTCGCGCGAGCGCCTGGTTGAATCCTGCACATCTGGCGCTGCCGGCCTCAATCAGCGGGCGCCGGATCAGCAATGGATCGTCCAGCATCAGCGCGAGTGCGCTCGCCGCGTCGCAGGTGCCCGGATCGATTTCTCCCGACTTGATCCGCGGGGCGGCACGGTTGAACCAGGAAGCGACCGGCATATCCCCGAAGAAGCGACGCAGTGTCTGCGTGCACCACGGCTCATTCAAAATATCCTTGGCGATCACGTCGTGTCCTGCCGCCCTCAACGCCTGCATCTGGCGCGCATTGGTGGAGCAGCCGGGCTTTTCATAGAAAATGATTGTCGCCATGGTGGCCTGTTCGTGCACGTTGGGAACGATCAAAGGGACGCTGGCGGGTTTGAGAACGCTCGTCCTGGTCTACGGGCGGCTTGCATGGTTAGCGGCTCGATCAGCGTGTCCGGCCAGACTTGCATGATCGCGCTCCTCGGACCTGCCGAGGTGGTTTGCAGGGCGATCAGCAAGTTTCGTTCCACAGATGGGGACATCGAACTGCTGAAGGCAGGCGCGTGTTGCAGCTTGGTACTCGGATGTTCTGTTCGATTTCTGACAGGCCACCGAATCCTGTCATGTCCAAAACACCCGAGCTCTGCTGCGCTCTTGTGACGATTGTCGAACCAAATCAGTAGCTTACAAACGTCGGTAGGCGCTGGCACGACGGTTGCTACTGCGATGCAGCACCACTGAGTGAGGGCTGAGTGCACGCCGACGCGCAAGACGAGCGATGCTCTCCTTCCCTTGGACCCGTGTGCCCCGTTTCTGAGAGAGAAACAAGCTCGCGCGCAAAACAGCGCGCAACGTTCGGCAAATCGGTTGATGGAGAGCAACATGTCTTCACTGAGACAAATCGCATTCTACGGCAAGGGCGGCATCGGCAAGTCGACGACTTCGCAGAATACGCTGGCAGCGCTGGCTGAGATGGGTCACAAGATCCTGATTGTGGGCTGTGACCCTAAAGCGGACTCGACCCGCTTGATCCTTCACGCCAAGGCTCAGGACACCATCTTGAGCCTCGCAGCCAGCGCCGGAAGTGTGGAGGACCTCGAACTCGAGGACGTCATGAAGATTGGCTACAAGGACATTCGCTGCGTCGAGTCAGGCGGGCCCGAGCCAGGTGTGGGCTGCGCGGGGCGCGGCGTCATTACCTCGATCAACTTCCTGGAGGAGAACGGTGCCTATGAGGGCATCGACTACGTGTCCTACGATGTGCTCGGCGACGTCGTCTGTGGCGGCTTTGCGATGCCGATCCGCGAAAACAAGGCACAAGAAATCTATATCGTGATGTCCGGTGAGATGATGGCGATGTACGCCGCCAACAACATCTCCAAAGGCATCCTCAAATATGCCAATTCCGGCGGTGTGCGGCTCGGGGGCCTGGTCTGCAACGAACGACAGACCGATAAGGAGCTGGAGTTGGCAGAGGCGCTGGCCAAGAAGCTGGGAACCACGCTGATCTATTTCGTACCGCGCGACAACATCGTACAGCACGCGGAGCTGCGCCGCATGACGGTGCTGGAGTATGCGCCCGATTCCAAGCAGGCCGATCATTATCGCAACCTCGCGACCAGGGTCCACAACAATGGCGGTAAAGGCATCATCCCGACTCCAATCTCGATGGACGAGCTCGAGGATATGCTGATGGAGCACGGCATTATGAAGCCGGTTGACGAATCCATCATTGGCAAGACCGCCGCCGAACTCGCGGCCTCGTAAAAGGCTGCGACTCGTGGCCTCGTAAGGGCACGCGAGCGGATGCCGGTCTCCCGAACCCCCATCCCCGGGAGATCGGCATTCTGGCGGAAGACCCGTCTCCGGGATGAGGACGCGGCGTGGCATGTTTGGCCGCTGTGGAGAAACCATCATGTTCGAAACGCAAACGCTTCCGTTCTCGGCCGGCGGGACGACCGACGCGAGCGAGGACCTTCATACGGGAATGGCCGCCTACCGCCTGCTCACTGGAGTGGCGCCCGCAGACGCCGACATTACCAGCGACAGAGATTTCGATCGTCATGTGCTGGCATCGATTCTGTCCGTTGCCACGATGGATGGTGGTCTACTTGCCGAGAAGGCTGGCCTATCGTGCCACGAACTTGCTGCCGTGCTCGATCAATACTTCCCGTCAATCCAGATCGAAGTCGAGGAGCCGATCTCGAACTTTGAGTGCGACGGGGCCGACGAGATCGCAATGGTGCGTGACCTTCTGCTCGCGCAACGATCGACGAACGGAGATATCGGCCGCTGGCTGGCTGCAATGATCGCGCGCCGCGCCATAGAGCCAAACCACCTGTGGGAGGATCTTGGATTGCGCAATCGTGGCGAGCTCTCTCGGCTCCTCAACCGCCATTTCGCGCCGCTCGCCGCGCGCAATATCAACAATATGCGATGGAAGCGCTTCTTCTATCGCATGCTGTGCGAAGATGATGGCCTCCTGATGTGCACGACGCCGGTATGCACACAATGCAACGACTTCAGTGTCTGCTTTGGCGATGAAAGCGGCGAGAGCCGGATGGCCGAACGCCGACGCGACGTTTTGCTGCGGGCGGCTCCCTGATCTCAAGCCCACTTAGGGCACGCACAAGTCTGGTGTTCCAGGCGATTTCTCCACCCACGCAAGCCGGGTTAGCTCGAGCTCAGCGTGACAAGAATTGAATTGAGGCGTCGACATTGTAACGCTGTCGCGTTTGCGACACTCGGCTCACTAGGAAAGGGTTGAGTTGTCAATGACTTGAGGAGAGGGCGGCGTGGCATGGCGGTTGCTGAAACGCTGCTTGATCAAACACGGTAAGGAGTTGTCGTGATCGCTGCCACTGCCAAACCTTCCTGGTCCGAGATGACGCGGGCCACGCCGATCGTGCTCAATGACACGACCCTGCGCGACGGCGAACAGGCGCCTGGCGTTGCGTTCAGCGCGGATGAGAAGCTCGCGATCGCGCAGGCGCTGGCGCGGGCAGGAGTCACGGAGCTCGAGGCAGGAACGCCCGCCATGGGCGGTGAGGAGATTGCTGCCATCCGCACCATTGTCGAGGCGGCTCTTCCGCTGACCACGATTGGCTGGTGCCGGATGCGTGAAGCCGATGTCGACGCGGCGATCGAGGCAAAGCTGTCCATGGTCAATATGTCGATCCCGGCCTCCGATGTGCAGATCGCCGCCAAGATCGGCGGCAGTCGCCAGCTGGCGCTCGAACGGGTGAAGCAGGTGG
Organism: Bradyrhizobium sp. ISRA436; assembly: GCF_029910015.1. Taxonomy (NCBI): domain Bacteria; kingdom Pseudomonadati; phylum Pseudomonadota; class Alphaproteobacteria; order Hyphomicrobiales; family Nitrobacteraceae; genus Bradyrhizobium; species Bradyrhizobium sp. ISRA436. Next base: position 6,099,737 of record NZ_CP094519.1, on the reverse strand, counting down.
TGGGTTACGCCCGTGAGCGGGGGCTTGAGGTCGCGGTCGGCGGAGAGGACGCCTCCCGCGCCGATATCGAATTTCTCAAGCGGCTGATCGCAGCCGCAGAAGCCGCGGGTGCGCGGCGATTTCGTATTGCCGATACGCTCAGTGTGCTCGATCCCGATTCCACCTATGCCCTGGTCGGGGAGCTACGCGCGGCCGCGAATCTTGAGCTCGAATTTCACGGCCACGATGATCTCGGGCTTGCGACCGCAAATACGCTTGCAGCCATCAAGGGCGGCGCGAGCCATGCCTCGGTGACCGTCATCGGACTGGGCGAGCGGGCCGGAAATGCCCCGCTGGAGGAAGTCGCGGTGGCACTTCAACAGCTCTACGGAGTCGAGACCGGCATCATTCTGTCGGAACTCGAGAACGTCGCGACCGTGGTCGCGGCCGCGGCGGCGCGTACGATTCCGCTGAATAAGGCGATCGTGGGTGAGCACGTGTTCACTCATGAATCAGGTATTCATGTCGATGGCCTGTTGAAGGATCAACGCACCTATCAGTCGCTTGATCCCCACCTGTTCGGTCGCTCCAACCGCTTTGCGATCGGAAAGCATTCCGGGCTTTCGGCAATCACCTTGCTGCTCGACGAATTGCAGCTTGCAGCCAACGCCGATCAAGCAAGGCAGATACTTTCGCGCGTGCAAAAGCATGCCATCGCGCACAAACTGCCGGTTCAGCGCGAGACGGTGATTTCCATCTGGCGCGACGTCTGCGAACACTCTTGAGGCGGCGATGTCCAGCATTGTCGCTTGCGAACGCTTCGAAAAAGCCGCCGCACGCCGAGCGCAGTCTTCGATCTCGTTGATCGGCGAAAATAGTGCAGCCGTCCGCTCGTGCTTGCGCGGCGCGCTCCGTGGACTCCAGAGCTTTTGGTCCTGTGGCGGTCCACCGGCCAAGGCAACCGACAGGTGCCGCCGAGCCTCGAAAGGCTGCGTCGTACTCGGCCCGGACGTCGAGAGGATCCCTCCCTCGACGGGCGGCAAAGGCGCGGGTCAATGCAAATTCTCCGGCCATCGCGCATGCTCAACGCTACGCCACTGTGCGCGATCTTCTGACATGCCTGCGGCCGCAAGGCGGTCATTTCCGGCCTGCTCACCTCGAGCGTTACTGTCAGCTGATCACGACTCCTGCCGGCGATGTCATCGCCATTCCGGTCCATTTATTCGAACTTTTACAGGCGTGGTCGAGCGATATCTAGCGCCTGCGCGAGGAGCGACTGTATCGAGAGCATCAGGCTTTGCCGGATTTCAACGAGCCACCGGCGGCCCAACCCGACGGAGATTTTTCGATGAACGGCGCACAGGGAACAGGCAGCATCCTGGATCGACTCGACGAAGCCTCCTCGGCGGAAGACTTTTTTGCACTGCTCGGCGTTCCCTACGACCCCAAGATCCTCAATGTCGCGCGCCTGCATGTCTTAAGGCGCATGGGGCAATATCTCGCCAAGGAACAATTCGCTGGGGTCGCGGAGGCGGAGGTGACGGAGCGTTGCAAGGCGATGCTGGAGCGGGCCTACGCCGATTTTGTGGCGTCATCGCCGATCGAGCAGCGGGTCTTCAAGGTGTTGAAGGATGCAGTCGTCGAACCGAAGAAGCCGGCGGCATTCGTGCCGCTGAGTGCACTGAAGTAGTCCTGGGCATCACGTCGCTGCCCTCAATGGGCGTTGTTTCGGCGTGTTACGTCGTCTTCGCTTTCATCCGGATCGGCTGCGCGGCGAAATACAAGGCGGTGCTGTCACATTCCGGACCGATGTCCGGAGTCGTCGTGTCGGCGATCGTGACTACGCCGTCCAATCAGCCTCAAGCGGTTGCTTTGACACATGATTTTCGGCGGCCTCGCAACTGGTATGGCGCTTGCTGTCCGGCAGTCTGTTATCGACGCCGACGCTACAGACTTGGCAAGGTCCGAAGAGAGTTAAGGAAGATCAATGACGTTTCTTTCACTGCTCGCCGCTCGCGCCGCATCAGTTTGCGGACCAAAGCTTGCGTTCGAAATCGCCTTTGACGCGGTCGAGGCCGGGCTTGGCCGGAAGGTGGTGGCCAATGGGTCGTTCCTGCACCCGCGCAACAGCTGGAGAAAACATGCATAACGTCGTGTATATCAAGTCGGTCCTCGGTTCGGCGCAGTCCCGCGTCCAGCGCTTGACTAACAGCATCAAATGTCGAGGGAAGCGGCCGCAGACGGCTTGCTCGTCCGGCGCCACGCACGAACGTCACAAGCGGCTCAGCAGCAACGTCACATGGCTCGCCACGTCGTATGCGGCGCGCTGTGCCGCGGCTGGGGTGCAAGCATCTCGCGCAAGGCGCACTTGCCTGGCCGATCGTGCCGGACGTGATCTGCCAGATTCGACGCGGTTGCAGGGGCGGCGCGGTGCCAGCGGTGACGCTCGTCGTGAAACGGAGTGGGCAGGGTCTGCTGTCGAGAAAAGCTCGAACTACGATCCGCGCGGTACGGCCGCCATCGTCAAGCGCCTCCTTACTCACCGCGCCTGCACCGGGAAGACAGGCCCCGTGCAGACTGCCGAGAAGCTGTCAGATGCTGATCAGGTCCATCTTCGGGGACGACCCGGCAGGAAGACTAATCTTATGGCGCAGGTGCGCAGGGTCTGAGGGGAATTCATAGATATGAGCAAAGTCACTCAAGCCGCGATGCCGGCCGCAGGCGGTCGCGCAGCAGCCAAAAAAGAACTGCCGGAGCATTTCAAGGCCTACAAGCATGTCTGGGTCTTCGTCGAGCAGGAGCGCGGTCAAGTGCATCCCGTCTCCTGGGAGCTCATGGGCGCCGGCCGACGGCTCGCCGACAGGCTGAATGTCGATCTCGCCGCCGTTGTCATCGGTCCGGAAGGAGAGACCACGCGTAACGCCGCCCTTGAAGCCTTCTGCTACGGCGCCGATCTGAGTTATCTCGTCTCCGATAGTGTGCTGGCAGAGTATCGCAACGAATCCTATACCAAGGCGCTAACCGATCTCGTCAACACCTATAAGCCCGAGATCTTGCTGTTGGGAGCGACCACCCTCGGCCGCGACCTTGCGGGTTCTGTCGCGACCACGCTATTGACCGGGCTCACCGCCGATTGCACCGCCCTCGAAGTCGATGCCGATGGTTCGCTTGCGGCCACGCGTCCGACCTTTGGCGGTTCGCTGCTTTGCACGATCTATACGTTGAATTACAGGCCGCAGATGGCAACAGTCCGCCCGCGCGTCATGCCGATGCCCGAGCGCGTGATGCGCGATGCCGCCCGCATCATCATCCATCCGCTCGGTCTCATTGAAGACAGTATTGTCACCAAGGTGCTGTCGTTTATCCCAGATCGCGATTCCGAAACATCCAAGCTCGCTTATGCCGATGTCGTGGTAGCCGGCGGCCTAGGGCTTGGATCGTCGGAGAACTTCGAGCTGGTGCGCCAACTCGCAGGCGTGCTTGGCGCCGAATATGGTTGCTCGCGCCCTCTGGTCCAGAAGGGTTGGGTTCACTCTGAGCGCCAGATCGGCCAAACCGGCAAGACCATCCGACCAAAGCTCTATATTGCTGCCGGCATTTCCGGCGCGATCCAGCACAGGGTCGGCGTGGAGGGCGCCGATCTGATCGTCGCGATCAATACCGACAAGAACGCCCCGATCTTCGATTTTGCCCATATCGCGATCGTCAATGACGCCATGCAGTTGTTACCGTCGTTGACGGCGGCATTTCGAGCGCGGCTTTTGCCACAGTCGCGCGCCCGGATCGCAAGCTAGAGGAGATTGTCATGATCCAGGAGAGATTCGATGCGATCGTTGTCGGGGCCGGCATGGCTGGAAACGCTGCGGCGCTGACCATGGCCGAACGCGGGATGAAGGTCCTGCAGCTCGAGCGCGGCGAATATGCCGGATCGAAGAACGTCCAGGGCGCGATCCTCTATGCCGATATGATGGAAAAGCTGATACCCGACTTTCGCGAGGACGCGCCGCTCGAACGTCATTTGGTCGAGCAGCGGTTTTGGATGATGGACGATCGGTCCCACGTCGGCATGCATTACCGCTCCGAAGACTTCAACGAGGAGCGGCCAAACCGCTACACCATCATCCGCGCGCAGTTCGACAAATGGTTCTCGTCGAAAGTGCGGGAGGCTGGCGCGACCGTTCTGTATGAGACCACGGCCACCGAGCTTGTACGAGACAATTACGGGAAAGTCAGAGGTGTTCGGACGGATCGCCGTGACGGTGAAATCCAAGCCGACGTCGTTGTGCTGGCGGAAGGCGTCAATGGCCTGCTCGGGACGCGCGCGGGCTTGCGCGCGCGGCCGACACCCGACAAAGTGGCACTCGCGGTGAAGGAAATGCACTTTTTGCCACGCGAGACGATCGAGGCTCGCTTCAATCTCAAGGACGACGAAGGCGTCGTGATCGAGGCGGCGGGAACCATTTCCCTCGGCATGACTGGGATGGGCTTTATCTATGCCAACAAGGAGTCCATTTCGCTCGGCATTGGCTGTCTTGTCGCCGACTTCCAGCGGACCGGCGAGACACCCTACGGGCTGTTGGATCACTTCAAGAAGCATCCGTCCGTGGCATCGTTGATCGCAGGCTCCGAGGTCAAGGAATATTCCGCGCATCTCATTCCCGAGGGCGGATATAGGGCAATCCCGCAGCTCTACGGAGAGGGCTGGGTGGTGGTGGGCGACGCCGCGCAATTCAACAACGCGGTTCATCGCGAAGGCTCCAACCTCGCGATGACCTCAGGCCGCATCGCGGCCGAAGCGATTTCTCAGGTGAAATCGCGCCGCGATGGCATGACCGCAAAAAATCTGTCGCTCTACAAGAAAATGCTGGACGAGTCCTTCGTGATCAAGGATCTCAAGAAGTACAAGGATTTACCGCGGCTGATGCATACCAATAGCCAAAGCTTCTTTCTCACCTATCCGCAGCTCGTCTCCCGCGCAATGCAGAACTTCGTGCGCGTCGATGGTACGCCGAAGGTCGATAAGGAGAAAGTGACAATCAAATCCTTCGTCAAGGCGCGGTCCTGGACAGGCCTGTTCGGAGATGCCGTCCGTTTTGCTCGCGCGTGGCGCTGACGAGCAATGTCGAAGCTGGACAAAGGAGACTGGAACATGAATGCCGAGCAGTCGGTACGCGTCGAGGACAAGTTATACTACAATCGCTATCTCGTCGATGTCGGTCGCCCGCACGTCAAGGTCCGCCGGCATACGACGCCGTCGCCGCAGCTGCTTGCACTTTTGAAAGCCTGCCCCGCGCGCTGCTACGAACTCAACGACAAGGGCCAGGTCGAAGTCGCGGTCGACGGCTGCATTGAATGCGGTACCTGCCGCGTGATCGCCGAACCGACTGGCGACATCGAATGGAACTATCCGCGCGGCGGATATGGGGTGCTATTCAAATTCGGCTGAAAGGTGCACGAAACGGGGGAGTGATCTCCGTCTCGAACGGTAGTCACCGACGCACCCATTCTGCCTGGCCAGGCTCGTGCGCGGAAGGCGAGAGTTCGAGCAGGGCTCGAATGGTGGAGCGCTCTTGCAAGCCGAGCCTTGGCTATCTGCCTTTCACTCCGGCGCCGCGAATAGCTGGAGAGGGCCGATCACCCGTCGCGGCAGGCAACTCGGGCCCGGCCGCTTCGATCGCAACCGCAACTGACTGCACGACGGCGGCAAAGCGCACCGCCGTCTGAATTGCTTCGGAACTGACGCCTGCTGCCCGCAGCGCCTTCTCGTGGGCGTCGAGACAGGTGCCGCAGCCGTTGATCGCCGAAACTGCCAGCGACCACAGCTCGAAATCGGATTTGTCTACCCCGGGATTGCCGATCACGTTCATACGCAGCCTCGCCGCCATCGTCTTGTATTCCGGGTTGGAAGCCAGGTGCACGAAGCGGTAGTAGACGTTGTTCATCGCCATCACGCAGGCTGCGGATTTTGCCGCGGTGATCGCCTCTGGCCGCATCACGGCGGCCGCGGCCGACTCCATCGCGGCGATCACGGCCGGATGACGAGTGGCGATCGCGCTCGCCAGCAGCAGTCCATACTGGCGCTGCGGTGACAGCGTCTCATCGGCCACCAAGGACGCCAGGTTGAGCCGGACATCCTTGGCGAAGTCAGGGATTTTCTCTTTCAGTTGCTCGATCGATGACATGCCGCCTCAAGCAACTTTCAAGGTTTCGCCACCGATCTCGCGGTTGCAGGGACAGAGCTCGTCGGTTTGCAGCGCGTCCAAAACGCGTAACGTGTCCTTAGGGCTACGGCCGACATTGAGGTTCGTGGCATAGAGGTGCTGGATGGTGTTGTCGGGGTCAGCGATAAAGGTGTAGCGATAGGCGACACCGTCTGGCGAACGCACGCCGAGGCCGTCGACAAGCGCTCCCTTGGTGTCGGCAAACTGCCAGATAGGCAAATTGCGCAGGTCCTCGTGCGCGCGCCGCCAGGCCAGCTTGCAGAACTCGTTGTCCGTCGAGCCACCGAGCACGACCGCCTCACGATCGGCAAAGTCTTTGGACAGCCGAGCAAACTCGGCGATCTCGGTCGGGCAGACGAAGGTAAAGTCCTTGGGATAGAAGAAGATGATCTTCCATTTCCCCGGGAAGCTCTTTTCAGTCAGCGTCTCGAACGCGCTCTGTCCTTCTTCTTCGTGCGCGTGAAACCCGGGCTTCACGCCAGTGATTTCGAACGGTGGCAACTTACAACCAATTCCGAGCATGCTTGTCCTCACTAAAATTGCTCCGCAGGGATCCTGAAGCATGGGCGAAGCAAGCGACATGCCATTTGTTCGCAAGATGCAATTGTCGACGGTGCAGCAAGGAAGGCGCATCATGGGCGCTGGAACCCCAGTTTGGCTTAGAACTGCCTTCACCCGGATCAAGACGAGTTGCGGTCGCGGACGCCTTTGAGCCAGGAGTCGAAGCGATGCGTCCGTCTAAGTCGAGTGCTGACGCGGTCGCAGGGCTTGACAGGGCGGAACCCAACACAGCCGGGTTTGCCGGGCCCCGCGCTGAACAGCACGCCCGTAAATACAACTCGTCACGTCATGAATGAAAGAGTTTAAGGCTGCTTCCGCAGATGACGAGTGAATCGGCCGGATCGTCGGGGATCCGCCGTCGTCGATCGCGTCGGGACCGTGATCAGCCTGTCGGGTATGATCGTTCCCAGATGGCTGTGGCTGGAATTGTGTACGCGGATGGCCGCCAGGTGCTTGTCGACACGGTTCCACCATCGCGCCATGCATTGGCGCTCGCACGCAAGCGTCGTGAAGGCGTCCCCGGTGAAAGCCCGCCAGTCAGCAAGACATTTTGCGGGGACGGCCGTAAGAAGTGGCAAGCCATGCACGATCGCATCAGAAAATTCGGCGCGTAGGCCCTGGCCCAATGCCTCCTGGCTGGAGAATTTGTTGATCACGATAAGATCGGCGTTCTCGTTGATCGCCCGGGATACGACGCTTGCGGCTTCGGCAAGTCCACTCGTATCGAGCTTGCAGGAGGTCGCTCCTGTCCCCAGGGATTGACAGATCGAAATCTCGCGTCCTGTCGCAATGTCGACCGCGAGCATGATCGTCGTGCCGTTTGCGTTCTCGACGTATCGTTGGACAATCCCGCCGACTCGTGCGCCTTGATGAGCGAGATCCTGAGCAAAGTCGGCGAGCAGGGCATCGACGTGGTCTTCGGGCCGGTAGAGAATGGCGGCCAAGAAATTTGGATCGATCTCGCCAAGTGCGGTGGTCATGGTTTGATCCTATTGTTGCTCATTCGCCCGCGTCGCAGCCGCCACGGCGCGCGGTGACGGATCGAAGGCAGCGACCGGCAAGAAGCGCGCGACTTCGGCGAAAACGTCCATCCCGTCGGAGAGCCGCAGGGCATCGAAGGATCGACGCGGAATGCGCGCCAGAATCTGGGCGGCTGAGCCTCCAATTTCGAGCGCGAGCACCAACGTGACCTCAGCCGCGTCGAACGGCATCGAGGCTTTGATGCGTGCCGGAATGATATTGAGGATCGAGCTCGCGCGCGGCGCCTCGCGCGCGACGCTGACGTCACGGGCCGCAATGCGCAGCCGTCGCCGGGTGCCTGGCGCAAGCGGCGTCCCGGGCACCAACAGGCGCGCGCCTTTGAGGCGCAGGATGATTAATCCATATCGTCCGTCGTAGCCGCTGACGACAGCGTCAAGACTGACTGCGGCATCGCGGCGCGAGGCAAGTGGCAGGGCATGATCGCTTTGCAAGGCCTGTAACGGGCCAGCAGCGGTCACGGTTCCATGTTCCATCATGACCAGATGATCGGCAAAATGTTCTATATCGGCCGCATGATGGCTGAGATAGATCATTGGCAGTGTAGGATTTTCGTGCAACCGCTCAAGGAATGGACGAATCTCTCGATTTTGCGCAGCGAGCAAATCCTCCACCACGAGGAGCCGGGGTTTTGACAACAATGCGGAGCCTATCGCGACACGTTGCCGTTCGTCGGCCGACAGAGTTGAGGCCGAGCGGTCAAGCAGCGACGCCAGGCCAAGCAGTTCGACCACTTCATTGCAGTCAACCTTGGTTGGTGTGGACTTGGCGGCGGCGTAAAGCAAGTTGCGTCTGACGGACAGCTGCGAAAACAGGGTCGGGCGCTGGGCAACATAGGCGACGGGGCGCAGATGCGGCGGGCGGAACCTGGCCTCGTCCTGCCACACCTCACCATCGAGCGCACAGAAGCCGGCCGGCAGGCGCGTAAAGCCGGCGATGCAGCGCGCGACGGTCTTCTTGCCGCAACCTGGCGGGCCGACGATCGCGGTTATACCCTTGGCCGGTACGCTAAACTGCGCATCAAGCGGGATGCGCCCGCGAGAGCCGCTGAACGCAACTTCGATACAGCCTGGTTTTGCTGCTCTCACTTGTCGGCGCTCATGCTGCAAATTTCGATTAAGGCAACGAGCAGGATCACCGCAAGCAGCAAGATCAGCGTGCCGCCAACGAGCCAGTTCGTTTCGCTCCAGCGTGACGTCTGCATCACGGCGATGCCATAAGGCGCGGCCGCAGCATTGCAGGTTGACAGCTGTACGATAGGCGGCGCTTTGAATAGTTCCGTGCCGTTTACGAGGGCCGCAGTCGAGCGCCGCAACGCGTGCCGGCCGATCACACAGCTGAACAAGGTTTTCGCACTTGTGGGACGATGCTCGACCAGTCCGATCGGACGCAGCACCGCTTGTGGGGCCTGGCCGCATTGCCCGCGGGTCGTGATAAAGTCAAAGGTGGCCTCGCGCCCTGCGTTTTTGCAACGTGCCGCAATGACGTCGGCTGGCCGTGTGGACTGCGGGCCTATCACCAAAGTACGGTTTATTGCCAGCGCATCTGCGTGCACAGGCTGCGTCAGAGTTGCATCGATTGGGATCAATTGACCAGGCTCATCGCGACTCCAGAAGCCGGTACTGCAACCGCTCTTGCCGCTGCAGCACCTTGCGCCCCATCCCAGCAAGCTTCGTGCCGCTCGAGCAATACTGTGCCGAACCGTTTTCGCGCCAATCGAACCGAGGACAGGTGGCTCAGCGCCGTACTCTCGAATGGCTGCGCGTTATGCTCGGGTCTTCGACGTTGCAGTCCTCCAACCGCATATCGCGGATGGGAGAGATGGTCGGACGGCTCTGCGTTGAACTGTCAAGGATGAGTTCGTCTGACGATGTGATGACCGAGACGTCTACCGTGGGCATAAGCCGACATTGTTGGAATGTGTACGATCTCGATCTCATCGATCGAGCTACCCGAGGGAAATGCGTCGCCCGACGGCTACTGTGATGGCATTGACCCCTTAGCTAGAAGTTTAGTGATCTCTTGGACGGGCCTTTCAGAGATTTCAGGCATCTATGCTTCATGAGCATCACGATCGACCTCCTCGCACGACTTTGGCGACCATCGCGCCAAGAGTGAGCACCGTGCGCCCAAGCGCAAACTCCCGAACGATTTCCTGATTTCATCGAGCAGCACGCCGGCAGGCCTTGTCTGAGAGCGAACAAATTCGCGCCTCACTCGCTCGTGCTGGCACATAGGACTGGCCATGGCTATCGCTTCGCTGCGCATCAGCGCCCCCAAATCCCCCTATCGGGACTGCGACATCACACTCGTGGAGGCAGCGGACCCAACGGCAGCGATAAGTGTCATGTGCACCGATGCGGAGACCGGCTTGATCATAGGCAGCCCGTCCATCGCGTCGAACCGCTGCGATTATCTGCGAAATGTCGGAGCAGACGAGGTCATCCGCCTGATCGGCGGCACCTACCGCCTAGCCTCGGTCGCTGTCGATATCGGAGCGCAGGATCTCGCCAGGCGGAGCCGTCGGATAACGGACGAGTTGCGGTTAGCCCCACGGTTGTGGCGACGGACACGGCGACGACGAGGTTCGTGAACGGCTCCGTGCATTGCGCTCGAACACTTGCGTCGACGGCGTCGCCTCATTTGCGCTTGCCGGGTGCTATGCTGACGGCGAAATGGGCCGGGCGCAATGGTGCATCGTGCGTCAGCTGGTCGACAGCTAAACCTGGCAGTTGAAGACCTCTCTACCCGGAATGGCAGCTCCGGCTTGATCCGCTCACGACCTTGGGCGGGCGTTCAGCACTCTTGGTTGGCAACGGCGGTCTTTGATCTCTGCTTTGTCATTCAGGTGATGTTCGTCCGTCGTGACGACTCAGGCTTTGAAAAGTGCCGGTCTGACGCATTCCCTTGCTTGGTGACAGCAGAGGTTGGATCTATGGACGCAGGACGGGCTCAGCGGGGCGCTCGCACGACTTCCGAAACGTCGGAAACTGGTGAAACTTCCGAACCGAGGGAGCGATGGGGCGAAGCCATGACACTGGCGAGGGCGTCTGCCGCCGATCAGACTCCTCGCGAAGCTTCGGCTCCGAGCGAATCGCCGCGCAATCAGGTTGCGGAGAACAGGGCTGCCGAAGAGGGGCAGGGCGAGAACACGAACGGGCCGGAGGCGACGAGGCGAACGAGAGCTTGGGAAGAGGCGGGCGATATCGATGAAGCGCTGGATTTGTCGTCATTGTCCCTGACCACCTTGCCGGCTGCTCTCCCGGCCGGCCTCCGCCGCCTGAATCTTGACGACAACCAGTTGACCACTTTACCCCATCCTCTTCCGGCCGGTCTCCGGCGGCTCTATGCCAGCGGCAATCGCCTATCCAGTCTGCCCGACCTTCCTGCCGCACTGCGGCGGCTTTACGCCATCAGCAATCGGCTAACCAGCCTGCCCGCTGAGCTGCCGCCCGGGCTCCGCCGCCTGAACGTCAACAGCAATCGGCTAACCGATCTGCCCGACCTTCCACCAACACTTCAGGAGCTCGATGCCAGCGGCAACCATCTGACCAGCCTGCCCGCCCTTCCAGCCGGGCTCGAGCGCTTGAACGTCGACTATAATCAGCTGGCCGATCTCCCCGATCCCCTTCCGGCTGCGCTCGAGTGGCTCAGCGCCAGCCACAATCGGCTAACCAGCTTGCCCGAGACTGTCCCGTCAGAGCTCCTATGGCTTGATGCCAGCAATAACCAGTTGACCAGCGTGCCCGAGCCCCTGCTGGCCCGGCTAGGTCGAGAGTCCAGCATCAACCTGGAGGATAATCCGCTGCCCGAGGAGGTGCAGGCCAACCTGATGACGGCCCTGCAGTCTGGGGACTACGCTGGCCCGCAGGTGTTTTTTACAGGGGATGAAGGGGTCGCACAAGTTCAGGCGCGCTCCTTGTCCGATGTTGTCGCGGACTGGCTCGTTGGTGAGCCGAAGATGGTGGCCGCCTGGCAGGGCTTCGCCCAAGAACCGGGCGCCCAGCAATACGCACACTGTCTGGACAGGCTGAGAGGTACCGTGAACTACGGCAATGAGACGTTCCGGCAGGCGGTGCGCGATGACCTGAGGCAAGCTGCGATCAGGCCGCGATTGCGCGAGCAGTACTTCCAACTCGCCCTCGACGCGAGCACGAGTTGCGAAGATCGCATCACTTTTACTTGGAATGGCATGCAGACCGCCCGTCTGAACGTTGATGTCGAGGACGGGGTCTATGACGGGCGGCTCGAGGAACTGCTCCAGCACGGTCGTGTCATGTTCCGCCTGGAGACGCTGGACGGCATCGCGCGCGACAGGGTCAAGTCGCTCCGCCGCGCCGATCCGGACTCCGACGTCGACGAGATCGAAGTCTACCTTGCTTACCAGAATCAGCTGCGTGACCCGCTGGAATTGTTGCACATCGCCCCCGACATGCGCTTCTTGGCCGTCTCGCACGTCGATCAGAACGACGTCGCTGCGGCTGAGACATTCGTGCGGAACCAGGAGAAAACAGGGTTCGCCGATTATCTGGCAACGCGCTGGCAACCTTGGGCGACGGTCGCGCGCCGTATCGCGCCCAAAGACTACGAAGCGATGGAGAAGCGGCTCGCCGATGCAGTAGAAAATGAATTCAAGACTCGCTTGGCCCAAAGCCTCGCCGCGCTTCAGATGACCGCAGACACCCAGGCATCCTCTTCCACGTCCTGGTTGCAGGATGCCGAGCGGGAGCTTGGAGCCGAGATCAGCAGCAAGCTCGCTTGCGAGATCAAGGGCGATCTCCTGCGCAAGGTGCTCACAGACCGAGGGCTTGCGCTCTGAAGCGGTCCTCCAAGGGCAAGGGCCGTCGATCCATCCGCAATCGTCATTACAGTCATGACCTTTTCGGAGATCGACGCCGCAGATGGCAACGGCCTCTTCATTTCTCCTGCATTTGTAGTGTGCGCTGCTCGGATCACGCAAACCAGCAGCCGCAAATCGTTCCCGATTCCGGGAGCCAGCCGCCTGGTTAGCTCGCCGCGCGGCGATTGGCGCGAGCTTGCGATCTGGCGTTCATTTGGCCTTGAGTCCCGAGTGCGACAGCCCTGCCGCAAGCAAGTCGCTCGAATTGTGCTGTCGCTCTGTCGGCATTGGCAACAACCGCTGCGCACAACCTTCGACAGTCGGTTGTGCGCCGGGCGGCCAGGTCGTCGGCATCGGCGACCGCCATGCTGCATGCTCGCGCCCGGGCCTCGACATGTGCAACGCAGGACATATTTTCGCGCCCGACGTTTAAAGGGCTTGAATCGCACGTAGCGTCAGGTCGTACGATCTGAAGTACAAGGCGACGGCCCCGAAGCCTCACGATGGATAACAAACGTTGCGAATGTCCAAAGACTTCAGTCTCGCTCTGCCCGAGGCCGCTGCATGCGCCTTGCGTCGCTTACGCCCCGCGCGGGTAACGTCCCTGCGTTTGCGGCCTGAGCAGGGCATTCCATTCGGGGTCAAACCGGGGCGCCTTCGCTTTACCGCTGTGCAGCGACGGCGTACCAGGATCAGGCCCCATCTTGGCTGGCCCGCGTGCTCGTCTTTGCGGACGAAGGTAGCCAGGCTTGCGAGGTCACTGAAATCGCATGACGGGTCGATTGCGTGGCCGTAAATGGCTTCGTTTTCCTTGTGCGGCTACTTCGTCACCAACGTCTTGGACGCGCGCGTGCAAGAGGAGCGAGCGGTGCGCGGTTTGACGTCGCTCTAGCTCTGAGGTTCCTCATCCAGCATCGCCGCGTGGATCATTCCCTTCGGCCCTCGGGGCTCCCAGGTCATCGGTTGGCCGTAGAATCATCAACTATAGTTACGCAGGACGTTCGAGACCGGCCATGTATCAAGCCGCACAAATCGAGACGTCCCGATCTCGATTCGTGGCGCTGTTCAACAGCAAGCGAAGCCAGTCTCAGCCGCGAGGTTGTGGCCGTCTCGAGAACGATGATCAGCAAGCGCCTTGGGAGCGCCGCCTGGTCGCAAACATCGCGTTCCCTGCCTCGCCGCTTTGGCAGCTTCCACCTGTTCTCCGGTAGACGGGTGATGTTGCGCATTCAAACAATCCTGGAGGACGTGCGGGTCAAGAGAGATGCCGTGAACCAAGGGTCGCGCACTCGTTGGATCTATAAAGGACCTCGCTTTGCGACGGCTATCGCGGTCGTGGCGATAATAACGGCTTTGTACACGGAACACGCACGTGCTCGAGCGGTAGAAGCAGAGGACGCATTGTCGTCTTGCAGGTTGGATTTGACGCGCTTTTGTGGCCACTTTACTGGACGTCAGGATACGGATGTCGTTATGTTCTGTCTCAGAGATAACTTCAAAACCTTGCGTGCTGAATGCCGTCGCGCCATTCCGGTCGCGACGGAACGAAAGGAAAGCGCGAAACGAGGCGGCGTCCACAAGAAGGCAGCGTCGCGTGTGATCCGTCGTGAGAAACCATCGAAGCGGTCGATTCGGAAACGGTGACGGAATGAGTTTCCGAACCGATGCTCCACGAAAGTCTTCATCACGCTGAGTGAATCGAGGTTGATCAATCGGGTAGGAAGCGGGAGGAGACGAGTTTGCTCGCGTCTCGGCCAAGATGTGTTCTTCGACAATGTGCCCGATCCTCGTCACTTATTGATGTTCTAACGACGCGTACCTCGATTGACGTCAGAACCGCAGCGTCAGAGGAAATGTTGTCGCCAAGAGTCGCTCAAAAGTAGAATGTTGCTCAAGCAGGCGCTTTTCAAGGGCGTGTCGTTCCGCGTCCGGCAACTCGGCTTCGAGCAACCGACGACAACGCCAAATGCTGTTTCTTACCGATCTTATCTCGCTCAATCTGTCGTCAATTGACGTCATCACGCAAGCTGACCCGACTTTCAAGTCGCCAAGAAACCCGTCCAATCTCCCAATCTTAGGCAGCCGTCCCACGAAGCGATGTTCAATTCGATTAAGTCGCTGAGGAGAGCCTGTCACAGATTGCTTAGGTGGTCAGGAGAGCGAAGGCATGGTGTGCACGAAGGCCCTCATCAATCGATTATCATCTTGTCACTGCGCATGTGTTGGAATTTGCCGCAGGTCGAGAGGTTTCCCTGCGTTATGGTCATCTACGGTGCGGAATTCATGCGCGCTCCTACCAAGCTTAGTGGGCGCGCATGAGAGAAGTTCTTTCTAGACGGGCGAATCAAACGTGACGCGGGATACGCTCGTCTCTCTGGGGCCGAGTCCACAAGGACGATGTGCTCGTGCCGGGATCGACTGCGAAGATATCAGCGGTTGATCACGAGCCATGGTCGGGCTTTCTCGCCTCAGCTGATGGGAGGGCTGGAATGGCTTCTTGGTCGAAGCCGGCGGTCGGTCCGGGGTCGAACCGGCCGGGTCCTGATCTCGTCTCGACGCTGCCAGTATTGACATGAGCGTGGCCGACCTTGTTCATCGGCGGGTGCTCGGATCTGCGCCTAGACGAGAGCAGCAGTTCGCAAGCCGTTGTGACGATGCGACCGCCGATGGCGCTAGCGCGACCGGCGCGTCCGCTCGCGGCGATCCAGACCGCGCCCGGTCGCACGCCGAGTTCCGGGCGCGGCAATCGCCTCTTCGGTCAACGAGCGGGGTGCGTGCGCTCATCAACGTCACGGAATAGGCTATCTCCGCATCTGCGTCCAATTGGAACACGCCAATCGCGCTCGAACCAATCAACAGAACGAACCGACCGTGCTCGATACCTCAGGTGGCGCGAGCAGGCGGCCTTCCTCCATGGCGGGCCATGCCACAAACCCGCGCTGTGATACCCGGCTGAGCGTTTCGGTCAGGTGTACGTCGCTCTCTGCATAGGCCAGTTTACCGCTTGAACCTTACGTCGCGTCAGGTTGTAGGTTCGAAAGGCGATGAACGAGGCTATGCCGCGCAGGGATCATGATGCATTGGCACTCAAACTCGAGCAGCTTGCTCATCCTCAGTTCTCTCGGTGGGAGGGGCTGTTGGTTAACCCCAGGTCCACCGAGCGTCAGGAAAAGCTGACACGCCAGCAGTTGATTGGTCCTAACGAGGAGCCTCGCGCCATGTGGCACAGAACGATCGAATGGCGTGACCACTGAAACGCTTTCGTGAAGGCTGCAGCCGCGCTCGCGATCAGGTCGGCCCGATCGATCAGTGACGGGAGGCTTGGCACGAGGCAGTTCATCTCCACTCTTGGGCGCCGGATGGGCGCATCGCTCGCATAGCCACGAGGGCGCTCGTGGGGGAAGTACGGGAGGTCTGATGTTCGCGCAAACGAAGCTCGATGCCGCGCTGAGTGAGATTGAACGGGCTCGCAACATCGCGGAATTCTCGACTGCGGTGGTCAGCCACGACAAGCAGTTGCGGATGACCGAACAGGCAGTGTTCTTGCAGAAGGCTGCTGCGGAGTTCCAGCGTAGATTCTTGACATGCTTCGAGGAAACCATCCGTGCGAGAAAATCGTGGGGCTACGCCACGACATGCAATGCCGTTAGCCGAAGGGCCGGTGGTCAGCCAGGCATGGAGGCATGCGAAAGGATAGCTGCCCAGTTATCGCGATTCGATGACACCCTGATCAGGAAAGTCGGGATCAGGGCGCTGTCGATTTTTGCATCGTCATTCGGGCGCCATCCCAGAAGAGCGGAATGCCGCAACGGAGCAATCAGAATTGCCAAGTTCTGTCGCGATGAGAGCAGGTCACTTCGGGAATTGAACAATTTGAGCCTGGCAGCACTGGTAAATGGATTTTGCAAATGGCCGGAAGAGGCGGCCTTTCGCGAGGCCACCCTTGCGATCGCCGGTGAGATCACTTCCCGCGCGGGCGGCCGCGGCCGGCTCGCTGATTTTACGCAGCAGGGAATGGCAAACCTGGTGAACGGCTTTTGCAAATGGCCAGGAGAGCCAGCGTTATGCCAAGCCGCGGTCGTGCTCGCCCGTGAGGTCCAGCGCCGTGCCGCGCAGTTGCCAGAGTTTGCCCCCCAAGGATTGTCCATCCTGGTGAACGGTTTCAGCAAGTGGCCGGAAGAACCGGCGTGTGGTCAAGCCGCGGTTGCAATCGCGCATGAGGTCGTTCGGCGTGCCAAATGGTTTGATAGTTTCAGCCAGCAGGATTTGGCAAACCTGGTGAATGGCTTCAGCAAGTGGCCAGATGAGCTAGGCGCTCGTCAAGCGACAGTCGCGATCGCGCAGGAACTGCTTCGTAGTGCCGCCCAACTGCGTGGCTACACTCAGCAAGGCCTTGCGAACCTGGTGAATGGCTTCAGCAAATGGCCTGAAGATGAAGTCTGTCGCAGGGCCACCATCGCGATCGCAGGTGAGGTCCTTTGCCGCGACAGCCAACTTCCGGATCATACTCATCAAGGATTGGCAAACCTGGTGAACGGCTTCAGCAAATGGCCGGACGAGGTGGTCTCTCGTCAGGCCGCCGCCGCACTCGCTCGAGAGATCCTGCGCCGGTCCCCTCGGCTAGGTGATTTTACCCGTCAGGGATTGGCGCTCTTGGTGAACGGCTTCAGCAACTGGCCAGAGAATCCGCCGTGCGGCCAAGCGGTCGTCGCGCTTGCGGGCGAGGTCCTCCGGAGCGCCAACCCTGAGACAGGACTGCCGGGTTTTACTGCTCAAGACCTGAGGGGGCTCGTGATGGGTCTCAGCAGATGGCCGGAGCAGGTGGCGTCTCGCCAAGCCGCAATCGCGGCTGCCGATGAGATCAATCGCCGTGGTATCGGGCTCTTTGATTTTACGCGGCTCGAAGCCGAGAGGTTGATCAACGCTTTTAGCCAATGGCCCGAAGAGGTCGCGCGCCAGTCTGCCATAGTGGATATCACCACGGAGCTCCAGGTCATACAGCGTCAAACCGTAGCGAATTGCATTGGAGAGAAGCGATTAGATCACGCGCTCGATTCGGCGACAGACATAAGCGGTCTTTCGCAAGCAATCGTCGACCCGCATGGTGCGAAGACGTCAAAACACGGAAGCCGCACGCAGCATAGCTCTCGCGGATCCGTCCATGGTACGCAGATTCCCCAAGGCCGAGCCAATGCTTAAAAGAAAGCAACCCTTGATCCAGGCTGAGAACGACGTGGTCGAGCATATGCTCTCGTCATTGACGACGATCTCATTGCAGAACCGCATTGCGCCCACCGATAAACAGGTGATGCATCATTTCGGGCTTGCTTGCGAAAGAGCGGGGCTGATCGCAACGGATGAATCGACGATCCGGATCCTAAAGCGTGTCTCTCGAGAGATCCACGGGGCGCGGTCGGTGCTGGAGTTCATCGCTCGCGATGCGCGTCAACTACAGTGAAACAAGTGCAGTGGTCGGTATCCACTGAACTGGAGCCATACGCTAGCTGGGTCTGCTCGGCCCGATCACTTGGCGACTATCAGAAGATCAGAGCGGCGACCGGACCGGCCTCGACGAGAATTGATGCCGTTATCTTAACGCGCGATGCGCGCCGAGCTCGACGAGCCGACTGTGCCAGGCATGTCGCGAACGTAGGCTTCGACAGCCCCGGTGAAGCTGCGCATTGAATACAGCAATCCGGACGAACCTCAGAATGGACAGCGGGCACGTCGGCCTTCCATATAAGCCTCGTACTCAGTACCGCCGTTGCATGATCAGGCTCAGTTCCAAGTCCCGAAGCATCGTGTAGTTCCGTCGGATCCATTGATGCAGCTCGGTTGACCAATCCCTCTCGTTGCGCAGATATCCGGTAAAAGAGAAATTCAGTCGATCGATGTAGGCCTTTAGAAATATCGGTAGCGCAGGGATGTGGAGCACACGTCCGTCATTCATGTTCTCGGGCAATCCGCCGCGCAGCACGAATTCATTATGAACGGTGACCAGATTCCCTGGCGGAACCTGTCGCCGCAGCATTTCATAACTCCGCCAGGAGATACGATCGGCGCCAGCGACGAACAGGATGATCGGCGCGACATACTGGCGCGCCGTCTCCTTCATGAACCCGATCTCATCGCACATCTTGAAGAACTCGTCGAAGGCATGGAAACCGAGATCAATCACCTTGGCCACCCGATCATGGATGATCAGCGGGTCCACTAGCTGCATCTTGCCGTAAGTGTCGATCACGTCCGCTGTCTCGGTGATCCTTGGCAGGTAATCCAGCAATGATGGCTCCTTCAAATTGACGTCGAAGGAGAGCGCCGCGCCGTTCTTCAGCAACAAGAACTCGCTCACGAGGCGAGCGACAAGGGTTTTGCCGACCTGAGGGCTCGGAGAGCAGATGATGTAGACGGGTGTTGCTAACATCGCCAGCAATATCAGTCGAGTGTCGTACCTGGGCTGCCCTTGACTCGCCAACTATGCGTCTATTTCTCGCCGCCGCGAGTCACTGATTTGGCGCCAGCCAATTCTGTCAAGCTGATGCGGTCGTATTCACTCCAGACATTTGCGAGCCAGTGCCGGACATAGCCGCGTAGCACGAAGGAGTAGTTCGCAGGCTCGTCGTTTCGCGCCTTGTTCGCGATGAAGTCAACGAACGGGACCGCGGCCACTTCGACCTGCTCGTAGGCCATCTCGTTGAGCTTGGGGATGGTCAGCTCTGTTGCATACTTGATACGCTGGAAATACGAATTGTAGGTGGATTGGTCCCACTGGAAGAACTGCGTATCATTGATGAAGTTCTTTACCAGAAAATATTTTGCGCCAGCCATGAAGGATGCAGTCTCGGCGATTTCGTCAAGCGAAGCGATGGACGGTCCGAGGATGTGGAATACAGCGAAAGTGATCTGGCCCGACCGTGCTGCATCCAGAAAGCCGATGTCGCGCAGCGAGCCGAGCGCTGAGGATAGCAGGCCAGCCCGAGCATCAATCACCGTGACGGAGATTCCCGAATTGAGAGTATCAAAGATCTTCATCTGATCCGAAGTCGTCGTCATGTCGACGATCTCGGTGATATCCGGATAGAAGCGCTTCAATGTTCCTCGAGGTGATTCCGTATCGAATGCACGTATCTGCACACTATTGGCGCTGAAGTAGTCCAGAAGCGTTCTGGACACTGTCGTCTTGCCGACGCCACCCTTGTCTGCACCAACCACGATCACAACTGGCTTCACCATAGAACTCTCCTGCGACACTCACCATCGCGGACGCGACATGCGTCTGCGGCAAGCGTGTGCTTTGGCTGCGAACATGGCAGAACGAGGGACGCTCGAATGTATGATGCAGAGCTGCGTTAGTGATAGACAGCTTTATTGCCAAGCTGACATGACGGCGCACACAACGAGCGACAAAAGATCAGAACGGAGCTGTCGGCGCCAATGTTGATGTCGAGCTATGTGCGAATGTTCAGTACAGCGCCTCGCAAAGGGCGGGCCGTGGAGATGAAAGTCAATCGCATCACGATCCGCACCTTGGAGTGATGGCCAGCGAAACGAGTTGAATCTGACGTTGCGTCAGGTTGTGGAGCTGTCACGGAGATAACCGGAGCGACGCCAACTGTGTACGGATAGCTGCCAGCGGCGAACTTGCGATCAAGAAGCGGATAGATCCGATCTATCGTGTTGCAGACGCGCATGGGCGGTTGGCGATGGCGGACCGCGTGCGCATGTCACTGAGCGGCGGTTGCATAATCGGAAATCTGGCGCGGTTCGCCAGATGGATTGCAATTCCATCCGCTCTCGTCACCCGGCCCGGCGTGGTGCCCAGCAATCGGATGATTGACTGAAAACCCAAAGTTGGCGAACTGAGATCTCGTTGCGGCTGCCGGGAAGCGATGTCGCTAACCACGCGAACCTGACGATGGCGTCCTTGAGTGAGAATTCGTGAGGCCATCCGGAACGTAAGCCGCGTAAAATGGACGACGGCCGGCAACAAGCGTGTCAACAATGGGCTGCGGCGTTGCGGGGCTCTGCCAGTGGCGGCACTCTCGGGCCGAGCGTGAGATCCGAGGATATGTGGCAGGAGGTCGTGCAAGGCACCTACCTTGTAAGAGTCGTGTCGGCAGTATGTAGAGCTGCGGTTTCGGCACGACGTTACGGATCAGCATTTTATGAAGAAATGCCTGTCATAGCGCAGGTATCGTCATCATATGGGCGGTCTGCTCGAGGTCCTCCCTACATATCGCCTTTTGCGAATCTGCTGGCATCTCGGGGCAGTGACGCGCGATGCCGCGGCCTGGACCCCAGCTTGCAGGAAGTCCGATGCCCGAGACCCATGAGCGCGGCGTCGCGCGCTCGAGAGCTTGAAACAGCAACGGCGCCCACCGGCGAACGGTCGCGCGTGACGAGCCCCGGCGAGCCGCCCCAAGATGGTCTCTCAGCTTGGACCAGGCGCGCCATGGTTGGCGCTTGAGAACGTATAGCCACCGGACGTTCTCAGACATTCACAAAGCGGGAGTTTGCCGGAACTCATGCCCACAGCATCAGTGGCCCTGCGCCGCCCAAATGCGGTGTTACGGTCCGTTGTCATATCCGGTTCCGTCTGGCGCATGACCCATTTTCGTTTTCGCAGTCCGCCCGCTCGCTTACATCAAGTCATCGTCCCATTCCGGCGCGTGAGCTGGTGCACGCGCGGGGCTGGCGTGATGAGCATTGCGTTCGCCATCGTCGATTGTCGACAGATATAACGGCGGTTTGTCTTTTCGCTGCCATTTGCCTTCGCTGTTCTTGGTCCACTCGTCGCCGTGGCGGGTCGGGTCAAGCGCCATGATCGAGTGACCCACATCACCAAAACCCAATGCTGCCGTGCGGGCTTTCGCTTGTTCGTTGATAGGATGAGAGAGCAGCAATGGTCGCTCGCCGTCACGCCGAAGCTGGTGTTCCAGCAGAATATCGGCTGCGTTGTCCACAAGCGGGTGAGTGACCTGAAAACTTACAACGGATGTGGCGATCCGTCCTGGAAATTGCTGCTGCCATTGTTCTCCTTCGAACACATCGCTCATATCATCTGCGCTCGTGTTGCCTAACTGGTAGCTGAAATATCGTGCGTCCTTCGAATCAGAGTCCGTTCGGCCGTGGTTGTAAGTGACGTCCGCTGCGCGTTCGGCTTTCAACGACACTGAACGCGAGTAGCTCTGCGGTCTTGCGGCGATATCCTGTATCTCGTCGCCATAGAAGTCTTTCACTTTCGCCGCAAATGAAGATTGTGAGAGCTCTACCACAGGCGGATCGGAAACCAGGGAATACGGCCGTGAAGCTGCCGAAGATGGACTGGCGTGAGAGCCACGCGCTGCTATGTGCATGCCCTCTAGCATGCCGGTAAAGCTCTGGTCCTCGGCAGTATCGGAGTTGGGAGAATGGCTGGATTGGATGTTGGATGAGCCGTTGATACGGCCATACATGTCGGTGCGTATTCCTTTCGACAAATGACTTGACGTTGAGTGTGTGCCGCTCAAGCCCTGGAGCAGGTAGATATTCACCCAAGCTGACGACAAGATGACGAGGATACGTTGGCATGTGAGAACACGCCTGAGGCCTCTACTGCGACCGCCGGAGCTCATTGTGGCTCGCTCATCCGCGGTGGTTGGCTAGCGCGGCTGGTTTCGGCCGTTCCGTCAAGTGCGAGCGATAGCCTCAGATTGTTGCGCAACATCGGATTTGCGGGCTCGGCTGCGAGAGCTTGCCGATAGAGGGCCTGCGCCTCACGATGACGACCCTCACTGTCGAGAGCAACTCCCTTCGCGTTCAGGACGCGTAGATCACCGGGGACGGCACGCAAGACGTTGTCGAGCACCTCGAGCGCTTCATCGGGACGCTTGTGCGCCAGCAAGGCGCGCGCAAGCGGAATCGCCGCATCAACATTACCCGGTTGTTGCTTTAATGAATCTCGCAAGGCGTCCTCATCGGCATCTCGACCAAGGGCGGTCGCGATGCGTTCTCGCGTAGCAGGGTCAATCTCCTTGGTGTTCAACGGCTCTCGCGCTGACGTCTCTAGCGAGAGGCCTGGATTAGTGATGCTGGTGCAGCCTCCGAGCAGTACGATGGCAAGTAAGGTGAAGAGGGCTGAACACAGCCGAGGGCGCAACGAGCGTAAGTGCCGCCAATCCTTTATCTCAACCGGGCTCATGCGATCTCTTTACGACTACTGTGCACTGTTAACTGGCGGCGGGGATCGGGTCACGAATCGCTCCTGATGAAGCGCTATCCTTGGCAGCCGTGAGCTTGACCGATCCAATTGGCTGGACGGTGAAATCCGAGGCGAGATCCTGGTAGGACAGAACAGGCAGATCGATCGCGTTGCGGGTAAGAAAGCCGCGCACGAAGCGCCGGATATCCATTGAACCAAGAACTACCGGTCGGTTCTTGCTCCGTGCGATGCTGGAATGGATCTGGCGGAATTGTGAAAGCAGCTTCTCGCTCTGCCAATCCTCTAACACCAGGTAGGGACCGACTGCAGTATCGCGCACCGCGCCACGCACGATCTCCTCGGTCTCACGTTCGATGATGAAGGCGGCCACCACGCGGTGGGCGTTTGCATACCGATGACAGATTTGTCGTTTCAGACCGGAGCGAACATATTCGGCGAGCAGCACGGCGTTCTGCTCCCGTTCACTCCATTCTGCCAACGCCTCCAGGACCAGGCGGGTATTGCGAATGGGAATCCCCTCGTCCAATAGGCGGCGTAGGACGTCAGCGATCCGGGGTACCGGTGTTGTGCGCAGCACTTCCTTCACCAGATCAGCATACTCTTGCTCCATCCGGCCCAGCAGTTGACGCGTCTCCTGAATGCCCACCAAACGCTGTGCGTAGCGTGTCAATGTCGCGTGGACGCGCAAGGCGATGACGTCGCTCGGGCGGTGATGTCCGATTCCGGCGGCTTTGAGAGCCGTCGCATGACCTTGTTCGATCCAGATTCGATTCGTCTCGGGATCTTGCCGAAAGGGGATGCCGCTCAACTCGATGTTCGCCGCGTCATCGTTAAGCACGAGTTGCGTCGGGTCAACGAAATCACTTTCAACCGGCACTCCCTCGACGTCGACCCGGAATTGCGATTCACTTAAGTGTTGGTCGACTTGGGTGGGGATGCGTGGAACCGTGATGCCAAGATCTGAGGAGACCGTTGCCGAAATCTGCCCGATGCGTTGCTCAAGCTCGTCTTTGTCGATTGCATGGATCAGATTCGGGGCGAGGACCAGCGTGATTGGAAGCGCCTCTGCAGGCACGGTCTGCTTCTGAGCTTGGGCCTGAGCCGGAGCCGAACCGCTGGTGCCGGTGCCCGGCTTGGCGGCGGGCTTGCTGCCGGGTATGCCGACCTTGACGAAGCTTGCCGCAGCAAAGAGCGTGGCCAGCATGACGAACGGAGGCAAAGGGAAACCAGGGACGAGCCCCATCACGACCAGGACGCAGGCAGCCAAGCGAAGCGCTTGTGTGCTGGCCGTAAGCTGGTTGACGATATCGGCGCCAAGATTGAGTTTGGAAGGACCGTTGACACGGGTGACGATAGTTGCGGCCGTAATTGACAACAGAAGAGCGGGAATCTGCGAAATGAGCGCATCACCTATTGTCAGGATCGTATATTGATGCAGCGCCTCTTCAAGGGACATGCCCTTGGAGAGTATAGCGATCGAGATGCCTCCGAGCATATTGATGCAGATGACTATGAGCCCGGCGATGGCGTCGCCTTTCACGAATTTCATGGCGCCGTCCATAGCGCCGTGAAGTTGGCTTTCTCGCTCGAGTACGGCGCGCCGGCTGCGAGCTTCGTGTTGATCGATATGACCGTTGCGCAGCTCCGCGTCTATCGCCATCTGCTTGCCGGGCAGCGCGTCCAACGTGAAACGTGCCGACACCTCTGCGACCCGTTCGGCACCTTTGGCAAGAACCATGAACTGCACCATGGTCACGATTAGGAATATGACGATTCCGACCGCGATGTTGCCTGATATGACGAAATCGCCGAACGTCTGGATGATGCTGCCGGCGTCGCCCTCAGCGAGAATCAGCCGCGTCGTTGCGACGGTGAGAGCCAAGCGAAAGACGGTTGAGATCAGGATGACGCCCGGCAGGGACGAGAAGTCAAGTGGGGTGTTGAGATAGAGCGCGACCATGAGCAGCAGTATGGCAAAGCCCAGGTTGAAGCCGATCAACATGTCGATCACGACGATGGGGATCGGCATGATCATCATTCCGATCGCCAGAAGAAGCATCAACGCGACCATCAAATCCGGGTGTGACGGCGCGCGCATGATGAGACTGCGTAAGACGTTGGCCATGACGAGCCTTATTGTTGTTTGATTGGAGCTCTGCTGGCCCGCAACGAGACATAGCGTTTGAAGGTGGATTGCGCCTCAGCCATGCGGCCAGCCTGACGCAGGGCGTGACTGCGCAATAGCATCAAAGGCAGTCGCGAAGACGGCTGGTCGTCAAGTGTGTCAAGCCGGTCCAAAACGGCCAGCGCCTCGTGACCATGTCGCTCCGAGATGAGAGCGTAGGCCAGCATGCGTAGCAGGTCGACATCCCGAGAATGTTCGTGAGCGACGATGCGCAACAACGCTAAGCTCTGTGCACTCTGCCCACACGCAAGATGGACATAGGCAAGTGCGCAGAGTAAATCACGCTCCGGCCCGGAGATCAGCACGGCCTCACCGGGTTTTGGAACGTTTGGCGGTCGACCAGGTGGAAGCTGTTGCGGTCCATCCGAATTGGACATTGCTAACCTTTGATCAAGCCGTTGTTATTCTGGCGGAGCAGAATCAACCTTCGCAGCTCCAGCTGCAGAACGGCTATCCCCTCGCGTGAGGCCGCATCCTGTGGCGCGTTCGATAGCGCATCGGCCAAACGTTCGAGAAGAGGGCCGTGCTTCTCTGGGCGCAAAACATCGCAATGACGTAGGCGGGGCGTGACGAAGGCGAGCAGGTTGCCAGCGAGAGTGGGGCCATTGAGGCAAGTCAGTTCCGCGCTACGCGCGACCTCACCGAGCTGAGCGGGGGTACCGCTAGGATTGATGCGCGAAACTGGATCGATCGGGTCGAGCGCCAGTTCGCTCTCGATCGTAGCTTCAGCAGGGAGCTCTCGTGTGTAGGAATCCCCAAAAGCCGACGAGCGGCTCGTGCCTCCATTCCCATCCGTGTTTGCGATCTCGAGGCTCTTTGCTCGAGGAATGAGCGGGGTAATGGAAGGTCCATGATCGTCGACATTGGGCGGGCGAAAGGAGGCGCCAGGCTCGATAGAATGGTTGGGCAGCCTCGTCATGACAGTTTCCTTATCTATGGGGCTGCAACGTTAATAAGGCAGAATAGCAACCTGGCCATTCCGGCTCAGCAGCACACGCCCTTCTTCGATCCCATTGACTGTCCATCCATTATTCAACAGCGCGCCGACGAAATACTTTTGACCAGAAATGACGAGATAAGGGTCGCTTCCGCGCCAAACAGCTTGGACAGCAATGGACGACGGCGTCTTTTCCTCCCTGACGGCTACTGCATTGACAAGCGTATAAGCGCCATTGCTCTGGCGATCGAACCATTTCTGGACTTCCTCCCATTTCGCAAGAGAGGCGGGCGCAAGGGTGCCATCGGCGGTGACAACGCCCGTCCCAGAACCCACTTTGATGTTGAGAAGGCCCGCTCTATCAACTTCCTCTTGCAGCCGTTCGGCCGCTGCAACCGTGGTCGGAGCATCAGCTGCGTTAAGCGCCGATCGTGGCGAAACTGCCGCGGCAGGGGAGGAGCCGGAGCTGGGTGACGCAGCGCTGTCGCTACGAACGAAAAGTCTTGAGATTGTGCCGGCCGTAATGGAGCTGAGCAGGACCAAGGCGAGCGCGACGATCGACACACGCCAGCGGTCGGTACGGCGGACCGGTTGAGAGTCGTCTATCAACCAACGAATGGACATCGCGCCGGCGTGAATGACGGCGGGAAGAGGGACAACAACGCGCTCGTTCGGTGCAATGTTCTCGCCTCCATCGACCCGGATTTCGCTGGCAAGAGCCTCGATCTCGATGGCATTGCAATGTGGAGTGACGCGCAAGTGATGCCGTTCGAGACCTTGCTCGACAAATACAAAATCCGCATCGAGGCCACTGCCAATCAGGGTTGGTCCGGCCTCTGCTGTGCCCGTAAGTCCGCAATACGGTCCCGACAGCACTTCGAAACGGGGGCGATTCTGTTCATTCACGGCCGGCCTCCTGAACAGCGAACAGAGCCGCACGGCAACGCCGTACGACTCAACCCGAGTTCGCAGATTGCGCACCTGGGAAAAGTGGGACGACAGCGTCGTCCCACTTCAACTATTACTGAACCCGCTCGTCGGCGACCTTCTTGACGGTTGAAAGCTCAGTTGAAACGACGCGCACTTCCACGTCCCTCTCAGCAGCCTTCGTGCTGGTGGCAGTCAGGGCCGCGAGTTGCCGATTGAAGGCCGCTTCTCCTGCGGCTTCAGCAGCCGCGGAACCAGCCGCAGAAGTGATAGTGCCAGCTGCCCCACCTGCAGTCGAGGTATGAGACGCACCAACGTTAGGCATGTTGTTTCTCCTATTTGTAGGGTGTTACCGCCATTTGCGGCTCCTCTTCGCTGACGCCGCAACGCTCGACGTCAGGAATCCTCGGCAGTCTCAGCCATTACATCGTCAAAACGGCTCATCTGACTACCTAACATTTGGGTGGCGATGGAGCCGAGGGCGACGTTAAACGCTTGACGCATTGCCGCATCCTGCGAGTTATCGGCTGGATTGGCCACGCTATCGACCGGGCTGCCTGCACCCGGCGATTGGCGATGATTGCCATCCGCCCGTGCACGGTCTTTGCCGCCACGATTCGCATGCACGTCGGTATCAACGTGCCCACCGCCGCGTGCGCTCGTAATCCGCATCGGGTTCTCCTATCTCGTTCCAGTTAAGCCAGTGGAGGCAACTCTCTCTGCTGACCTCATTGTGGAAGCATTAGCTTTCGACAAGCTGACGAATCAAAAAAGATGGAGCGAGCCAATGACAAATCGTCGCTCTTCACGACGATCGCGATCAGTCCGGTTTCGCGTGGTGTCGAGCCGGCGCCACCCTCGTGAGGCAGTCTCCAGCCTGTTCCCGGTCTGCACGAACTGCAGAACGGGCTCTCCATCTCACATTGTAACCGTGGCATTCGATCTCCATCCGCGTCTTCCGCCGGTGATTGCAGTCTCGACAACTTCAGAGTTGCTGACGAGAGCCGGATGGCGCGCGATTAAGGTTCGGCAACGACGAGCCCGACTTGACGTTGATCGTGTGTCGGTGCGCCGAAAGGCAGATGACGAGGCGGGAACCGATGAAACGAGTGCTAGACCGCGGTCACGAATTCGCCGGCAAGCTTGCGGGGCCTGCTGATCGGCAGGGGGACCCGACTGCGCGAAGACCACGCAAGCTCGCCTACATTATTGTCCTGCCATCATTCGAGAGGACGGTGTGCCGCTCCGACTAGCTGTAAACGCCGCCGGCTTGCATCCGCTCGGACTCGATGCGAGCCTTCAGGTCGTTCAAATAATTTTCCGCGTAGGACTGCGCCATCGAAACCGGCAGGTTGATGCCGGCTGTCGCCGCTTCTTGAATGGCCTGTTTCACCAAACCTTCGCGCATGGCCAGTTTGACCTCAGGGCCGGCTATACAGCCCACCGCCTGAGCCGCAAGACTGAGGCCGGCTTCTTCCAGCGCTTGTTTCAAGTTGCCGCCTGTGATGGCTGTGTGCAGAAGATTGGCTGCTTGCGCCTCGCTCTCGAGCACCATTGACGCCAGATCGGCCAATTCACCCAAGCCTGGAATGACGCCAAGTACACCAACCGCCGTTGCGGCCCAGTCGATCACCTTCGAGCCCACCTTGAGCACATCGTCAAGCACGTGCATGAAGGCGCCCCCGTTCTTCTTGGGAGACTTGATATCGGGCTGATCCTCCACGCCAATCATCATGTCTGCGACAGCGGACTGATCGGCAGCCGTTTTGGCGACATGCGTCTTCAAGTGATGGGGCGTGCGGTTGGCAGCCGACATGTTGCTGAAGAAGTGGGTGAAGTCGTTATTGCTGATGTTGCCGGAATCGACCGTATGACCGCCGCCGAAGTCAAAGACCTTATGGTGGGTCTTGTAGCCTGTGATCGAATTGTTCAGGAGCCCGAACAACAGAGGATCCGACAGCAGCTGTGAGGCCGCCTGTCGTACCTCGGGAGCCAGGCTCTTGTCGTCGACCATGCTGGCGAGCTTGTCCCGCGTCAGGTCGCCCTTTCCGAAGAAAGCGGCCTGATTCTTGTTGATCGTGTTCAGCGTATCCAGCTCGGTCTGCGAGAGGTTCATCGACGATGAAGCAACCTGCAGGAAGTCCTCCTTGTGGACTTTATCTATCGAGCCACCATACAACTGTTTCCATTCGTTGGGATGATCGAGGAAGTATTGCGCGGCTGCGACAACCTGCGGCGGACATTTGCCGGTTTTGGCCTCGCCGTCGACGATCTGCTTGAAATCCGCAAGGCTCAGGTTCTTGGGCAGGTTATCCGAATACCGATAGAGTTCGCGCAACGCATCGTTTTCGCTCATAACCGATGGCTGACCGCTTCCGGTGCCGTCGGATGGAATGTAGTTGTGCTCGTAGCGTCGCGCCTGCTGGTCCTGGAATGTGGCAACCTGTGCGTGATGATCGGAGAAGCTGGAGAGGTCATCTGCCTTGATCTTGCCACCGCAGCGGCCGTCGCCTTGCGATCCTATCGCATAAAAGAGTTCCGGGTCCTGCTGCAGTGCTTCGATCGCCGCCTTGAGATCCGGCGGTGTGGAGGGATCATTGGCCAGGTCTCCAAGGGATTTCCAATCGAGCGGGCACTTGTCTTTGTGACGGTTCAGCACCGACACAATCTGCAACTCGGTATCGGTCAGGGTGCCGCTGTTCCATGTAATCCTTGAGCTGGGTACTGGCGCCGCCGCAATTCCAACGCTGCCCGCAGCAGCAGGGGTGGGCTCTGGAGCTTGCCCAAGTGCATCCAATGCCGCCTTGAGGTCTGGCGGCAAGATATTTCGCGTTTCCTGCGTGAGCTCCTCCGCCAGTTGCTTGGCTGAGTCTGCCGCCTCCGTATCCTGCGGTACGGAGTGATCGCCCGTCTTATCTTTCAAGGAGCAACCGGCCAGAATCGCCTCGAAGCTTGAAAGCTCCCCGGCTGACGGGAGGCCCGGAGCAAGCCCGGACAAAGTCCCCGTTGAGCAAGCGGTTAGCGGTAGGTTGTTGACTGACATTATACTTCCTCTGATGTGAGATTGCACCACAAGCCGGTCGATGGCGCAGCGGGAAATCGCGCCGGACAACGAACAAGAAGATCGATAGGCGGAGTCCAAGAGTCCTTGCGGTTGCTCAGCACGTCCCGGGCGCTTGGTTCCGCTACAATCTATCGGCACATCGCC
This sequence comes from Bradyrhizobium sp. ISRA436, assembly GCF_029910015.1. Lineage (NCBI taxonomy): Bacteria > Pseudomonadati > Pseudomonadota > Alphaproteobacteria > Hyphomicrobiales > Nitrobacteraceae > Bradyrhizobium > Bradyrhizobium sp. ISRA436. Next base: position 6,069,640 of record NZ_CP094519.1, on the reverse strand, counting down.
GTCTAGCTATTCACGCTGTTATGATAGGAGGGATTAGCTTTCGAGAACCTGACGGCTCTCAGAAGAATTCGCAACGAGCCAATGAAAGAGAAGTAGCCGACGGCTATGGCGCATAATACGTACCTTAGTCTCGTCATGCTTGATCGTGTCCTGACGCGGCACATTGGCGGAATCAAGAACTCGCGGCTGCTATCCTGTAATGGTCGCGTTCGGCGATTTGCGCGACAAGCTCGGACCGCCGACATCCCATGCCGGACTTAATCGCGTTGCGACGCCTGCGTCTCCGCCACAAGGCTATCTGCATCTGCTCCATTGCCGCGGCGAAGTCATGCGACCAGATACTGTTTGCCGGTGCAATCCCACGATATTATTGCCATCGTCGAGCATGTTGAGTGGAGGTCGACGGTGGCCTCGAGCGCGACCAAGCTGAAATGCTTCAGCGTTTATTCCTTATCATCTACGTTTGGCCGCCCGGCGGACCTTCGCTCGACTCTCGAGGCCAAAAGCCAGGGTCCAGTGATGGTGTAAGACGAATCACCCCATCTTCTCGCCATTCAGCTGTGTGAGGTACACCCAGGACAGTGAAAGTCGTCACCGGCAAGGCCTTGCTCGGCATGACAAGGCCGCTTCCTAGCATGTCGATCTGGGATCGCGTGGCGGTTTGGCCAGTGAAGACCCAGTAGTCCTCGGCGCGACGTCCGTCCCTCAGGACAAAATCTCCGAGTTCTGGCGGCGCATCACCGGCGCGCGGCGACGGCTCGGCTTGCGATGGTCCGGCTTGAGGCGGCCGGCGCCGCATTGGCCCGGGTTCAAGCTCCTGCCAAACTCGATCCTTGCCGCGATCGCAGCCGCTCGCGAGGGAGTGCGCAATCGGCTGTTGGGAGTTCGAGCGGACGCCAGCGCCTGATGATGGTTCGGCGTGCGAAGATCCGGCCTCGAGCTCCCGCCAAATCAGGTCCTGGCTGACATCGGCGACTTCATGCAGCGCTAACAGTTCGTGTTCAAAGTCGCTCGGATATTGGCGCGATGAGGAATTTGGCTCCGGGCTCGCATCTGTTCGGCTTATTGAGTTAAAGTCCATCCTGTTCCACCTTTCAGATCACAGACCGGCTCGAGGTTGGGAGGAGCTATTCGGAGCAGCGCGCGGGGAGCTAAACTAAACTTGCCGTCAAGAATGATGCTGCCTGCTTTTCCGGTTCGATCGTCTCATCTCGACGTCTATCGCGGCGCTCGTGCAGGCTCTCATGCTGGCAGGATCAGCTTTCGAAAAGCTGACAAAGCATGCAGAGCGGCATTGAATTTTCTCCTAGGCCACCTCTTGTCATCAGTGATCTGGGCCCGGTGCGTGGACGACGCCACCTTGATGCGGCCCGGTGGGCGACATAGGCGCCTCTGGTCGTCCATCACGAACCACCACGCTTGAGGAGCCGCGAAACAGCATTAAAACCGTCTCGTGCGAAGGCTTTTCGACGATCGGGCTTCGCCGCGCCTCTGCCTCCGCCACCAGGGCTTTGAGCGTCTGGTCCACGAGCGCGACAAAGCGAGGTGGACCGGACGCGAGGACGAGGCCATCACCCGGTGCAGCTTTCAGGATATAGCGCTCATCAGAGATCTTAAGTGCATCGAGCGCCGCCCTGAATGCATCGAAAGTGATCGGATTCAAGGCGAGCAGGCGGCTTTGCACCTCGCGCGCGTCAGATACGTACAGCACCAATCCATCATAGTACCACTGAAGATTGTAGAGATTGGTCAAATGGTCGAGAAACGCTCTCGGAGTGAGATCCGGCATCCGCCCCCGAATTCTCCCCTTCACCTCGGCGCTGACGTTGACCCGAATATTCAAGTTGTTGCCGAATTCCTGGAGCGCCGCAGCGAGGTCCTGATCCAGGATCGTATAGCTATAAGGTGTCGATGGCAGCGTTAGGTCAGCGCCGAGCGCCCTAACGATACCCAGCGAAATAAAAACCCAAACGTATAGCGTGGTCTTCAAGATGTGTAGCCTCGTGGCTCGGGTGGGTGTGCTTGGAATTTGCGCTTGAGACCAGCCATCGAAACTCGCCCAAAATTGGAAATCGAAAATTTCGTCCAAACTGGCGACCAAGCGTGATCTTTAGATGACGATCTTGGCGATGCTCGTCAGCTTTTCGTCAGCTCTCTTGTCTAGGGTGCGGGCCGATCAAACAAGCGGCTAATCGCATCACGTGAGAGCTATGATTTCATGTTTGGCGTCACTCCGATCTCCGCCGGCCTTGTCGAATGCCTCTCCAGGGCCTGTTCATCGACGCAGGCCGAGTTCCAGAAGAAACTCGCACAGGTCGCCTTGCATCAAGATGTCGCCTCTTCCGTGACAGATGGCGCCTTGGCTCCACAAGCCGTGGAACTTCAGCGTGTCGGCGCGCCGGCAAATCCAGTCGGCGATCGCATTCTTCAGAATCTATCTGTCTTGCACCAGGGCAAACCATTTCCCTCGGGTGCAATCCCTTCGATGATCGGCGGCGAGCCTATTCCTGCGAAAAGTCTCCAGCTTGGGCCGGCCGCGCAGCCCGTCATGCGGTCGCACGAAATGCAGGTTCATTCCATCCGAAAGCCGGAAGGCGTGGATAATTTCGAAGTGATGCTGTCGAATTTGCGGGATGTTTACAACAGCGTCATTCAGGTTTCGCTTATCTCCAAGAGTGCCGGCACAGTGAGTTCATCCTTGAACAAGCTGCTATCGTCGGGCTGAGCGACCTCGATGGCTGTTTCGATGCAAAGAGAGGTTGGTCGCAACGTGCCGGCGGGAAGCTGGTTTCATGTTTTCCTCGCGCTGCCGCTTGTGCTTTTGCTGGCCGGCTGCAAGGCCGATCTCTACACTAAAGTCCAGGAGCGCGAAGCCAATGAGATGCTGGCGCTTCTCCTTAGCAAAGGCGTCGATGCTGTCCGTGTTGTCGCTAAGGATGGGACGAGCACGATTCAAGTCGAAGAAAAGCAGCTCGCCTTTTCGATCGAGATGCTGAACGAGCAGGGGTTGCCGAGGCAGCCTTACAAGAATCTCGGTGAAGTGTTCAAGGGATCGGGCTTGGTCGCCTCTCCGGTTGAGGAACGTGCCCGTTACGTCTACGCCTTAAGCGAAGAATTGTCGCGCACGATCAACGATATCGATGGGGTGCTCTCCGCCCGTGTCCATGTTGTTCTGCCGAAGAATGATCTTCTGCGACAGGATTCGACACCATCCTCGGCGTCAGTCTTCATTCGTCACAGCTCCGATGCGAAGCTCTCGGCTTTGCTGCCGCAAATCAAGATGCTCGTGGCCAACAGCATCGAAGGGCTCTCCTACGACAAGGTCGCAGTTGTGTTCGTGCCAGTCGAGCGGGCTCAGCATGAGCTGTCGCCTGCGCCTGCCGCGACTTCGGCCCAGCCGGCCAAGTTCTTGTCAGCGCCCTCCATGCTTGCCATCGGTGTCGGAGGCGTGGGCGCAGGGTTCGGCATTGTGGCTTACGTGCTGCTGAGCACACGTGCGCGCCAGCTCGGTCAATCATTGCGCAAACTGACAAATCTCGGTGGAGCTTCGAGTAGACCGGTGGTCCAAGCCGTCGGCAAAAAGCTAACCTCCGACGTGAGATAGGTAAAATGCAGTGTCGGTATCGACGTCCGCCGAACCAAATCATTCACTCGACCCGCATTCCGATCGCCTGCGCGAGCTTGCTGTCTTGATCCATCCGAGCCGTTTTGCCGCACATCTTGATGCGCTGCTGTCGGCTCCAACAGTGCTGAAGTTGCAGAATTCTTACAGGCTGCAGAAAAGATTGGCCGAATTGCTGCTAGGCAGCGAACTTTCCGCGAAAGGAGGTAGCTGGGGGAGGGACATTCTAGTCGGGCACGATCCGCGTCGGGTGGCCTTGCTCACTGGCAGCATCTGGCATGCACGTTCAGTCCTGAAGCTGGTATCAAAGCGCGATCTCACGATTCTGGTCGGACACATCGGAGCTGAAGCACATGCCTTCGGCATCCGACACTTATCCAGCGCCGTCGCGACCACACCGATAGTCGATCCTGAGCAACTTTCGCGGCAGATTGAACATGATGGATATGCCTGTCTTGGCGCTTGGCTCGAAGATGCGTCAGAGCTCGACCGCGCCCGCGTGCTTCTCCGCCTACCTGTAGGGTCCTCCGCGGAGACCCCTGCCAGCGAACACCACATCGCCGCAAGCCAATTGCTGTCTTTGGTGATGCAGCACCTGGCGACGGAGACACCAGCGGCATGATTGTCACTGACCCAGCGTTGCCAGAAGCGCCCCAGATACGTCCGCTTGGTCCACTCATACCGGCCGCTGAACTCGGAATATGGTATGATGCAATACGGACGCGCGCACTGGCGGAGCGGTATCTACAGCAGGTTCGCAGCTGGGCGAGCAAAGTCTATCAGCGCGAGCGTATGCGTGGCCACGCCGAGGGCATGAAGGCAGGCTCGGACGAAATGGCGCGGATCGTCGCCCGCGCAGCTTCTGAGTTGGCGCGGCGAAAGGCGGTTCTGGAACGGGAGTTGCCACAGCTCGTCATTGAGATCTTGAGCGATTTGCTAGGCTCCTTCGATCCGGGGGAGATGCTGATCAGGACCGTTCGTCATGCCATCGAACGAAGCTGTGGCGGTGCCGAAGTATGTCTTCACGTGTCTCCATTGAATGCCGATGCACTGACCCGTGAGTTCGCAGCGTTTGATGGAACGGATGGACGGCCCAAAATCAGAATTGATCCGGATCCGGCGCTGACGCCGGACCAGTGCGTTTTGTGGACCGAGTTTGGCAATGTCGATGTGGGGCTTGCCGCGCAGCTGCGTACTTTGCGTCTCGAACTTGGCTCGTCTTCTTGGATGGGCGAACCGTGACCGTGCCGCGATCAAGCGACCACGGTGCAGCTGGAGAAAAATCCGTCCACGCTGCGTTATCGTCTTTGCGATCTGCGGCAATGCAGATCGATACGCGTGCTGTGCGCGGACGAGTCAAACGGGCAATCGGCACGTTGCTTCACGCCGTGCTACCAGGGGCTCGCGTTGGAGAGATTTGCGTGTTGCAGGATCATGGTACGGGATGGTCGCTTGAGGCCGAGGTGATCGGGCTGCTTCCGGACGGCGTGTTACTCACGCCAATCGGCGACATGGTGGGTTTATCTAGCCGTGCGGAGGTGGTTCCGACCGGGCGAATGCAGGAAGTATCGGTCGGTCCCGATTTGCTCGGCCGCGTGATCGATAGCTTTGGCCGGCCACTCGACGGCAAGGGCACGGTAAAGGCAGCGCACACTCGCCCGCTGCGCGGCGCGGCGCCCAATCCAATGACGCGGCGCGGTATCGAGCAGCCGTTTCCGCTCGGCATCCGCGTGCTGGATGGACTTCTGACGTGTGGGGAAGGCCAGCGAATCGGAATCTATGGAGACGCCGGTTGCGGCAAGTCGACGCTGATGTCGCAAATTGTAAAGGGAGCTGCCGCCGACGTCACGGTGGTCGCGCTAATAGGCGAGCGTGGACGTGAGGTACGTGAATTCATCGAGCGTCACATTGGAGAGGCGCTCGGTCGCACGATCGTTGTCGTTGAGACGTCCGACCGTTCGCCGATGGAGCGCGCGCAATGCGCCCATACGGCGACGGCACTCGCCGAGTATTTTCGTGATCAAGGACTGCGCGTCGTTTTGATGATGGATTCATTGACGCGCTTTAGCCGCGCGATGCGCGAAATCGGCCTTGCCGCGGGCGAACCTCCCACGAGACGCGGCTTTCCTCCCTCGGTATTTGCGCTACTGCCCGGTCTGTTGGAGCGCGCCGGTATGGGCGAGCGCGGCTCGATCACGGCTTTCTATACCGTGCTTGTCGAAGGTGACGGTACAGGCGATCCAATCGCCGAAGAGACGCGCGGTATTCTCGATGGTCATATCATTCTGTCGCGCGCGCTTGCGGCGCGAGAGCATTTTCCCGCCATTGACGTGTTGTCGAGCCGAAGTCGCGTCATGGATGCGGTCGTCTCGGCGCCACATCGCAGGGCGGCATCCCTCTTCCGCGATCTGCTCTCGCGCTACAATGAGGCGGAGTTCCTGATCAAGGTAGGCGAGTACAAGCCGGGTAGCGATCCGCTAACGGACCGGGCAATCGGCTCAATCGAGGAGCTGCGGGCATTCCTGCGCCAGGGCCAACATGAACCGTCCAGTTTTGAGGAGGCCGTCACGTGGATGTCGCGTCTGACCGCCTGAATCTCGTCGAAGCCGCAAAATTGCGGCTCGTGAAGGACATGAGGGAGCGAAGTGCGCTTCGGGAATTGTCCAACATGGAGGGCAAGCGCCGCATCGCCGATGAAAGGGTGAAGCGAGCTTCCGAGACGCTTGCAAGCGCCGAGAAACATCGCGCAAGCGTCGAAGCCGAACTTTATCTGCAGCTGTCATCCATCGAAGCGATGTCCGTCACAGAACTCGATCGTCGCCGCCATCTCGTCATTGAACGGCTCGCAGCCGGCATCGCATCGGCACGTCAGGCGCTTGAGGAGGCCTGCGTCGCTCGAGAGCAGGCCGAGACGGAAGTGGCGGACGCGCGGGCTCTGTGGACCAGGCGTTTGGCAGCGCGCCGTAAATGGGAACAGATTGAATCTGATGTTCACAGTACAACCAATGCTCGTTTGGAGTCCGCCGCCGAAATCGAGGCCGACGATGAGGTTTTGCTTCGCTATCAGTGCGGCTCGTCTGGGCGGGCGGTCGGCGATTCGATCTAATGGCTGATTCACTGATCTCGGCGCGAGCTCGCGGTTCTATACAAATGGGGTCGGCAAATACTCGGGGCGAACCGTTACCATTCGAACCACCGCTAACGCTGACCCACGAGGTCGTCTCGTGGGTCAATGAGGTCGCCGCGCCGCGCGTGGTTCTTCAGAGCCGCCTTGGCGACAATCCCCTGTTCGTGCGCATGAGCCGGCTTGTCTGGCATGCAGAGCCATCGGCCGTCTCGATGCTTGACTGCGTAGTTCGCGTCGGGGACGACATGGCGATCTTGTCTTTGCCGTGTCGGCTTGCCGAGGCACTGATTTCGACGGTGCAGCAAGGCCTTACTCTACCTTCCGACCCAACCCGTTCGCTCCTTCTCGAGCTTGCGCTTGAATCGTGGCTCACGCGACTAGAGGCCTTGTTCGCGCGAGATTTACAACTTGTCCGCATCGACGAAGCACGGACAGAAGGGCCTTATCTAGAATTCGACACTGCCTACGGACCGCTCACTGACAAGGCGCGCCTATTCCTGTTCTCGCCTCTCGATCGTCGGGTTCCCCCTGCATTCGGGATCTTAGCCCAGCTGCTTGGCCAACTGCCGCTGGAAATGCCTAAGCTTTCTCCGGAGTTTCCTGTCACGGTCGCGATAGAAATCGGCTCGCTTCGTGTGAGCATCGCACTCCTTCGTCAAGCACAGGGTGGCGACGCGCTACTGCCGGACATCATTCCCTTCGCTCAGCACATAGTCATCCTCAATGCGGACAAGCTATGGGCTCCGGCTCAGGTGGCCGGTGCCAGACTGGTCCTACAGGGGCCGTTCCGCCTGCCACCCCATCCTCTAGAGTGTGCCCATATGACGCCACGACCTCAAGCGCAGCAGCTGGTTCCGCCATCGGAAGCCGACATCGACAATATTGAGATCACGCTTGTGTTCGAATGCGGTCGCTGGCCTATACCGTTAGGTACGTTGCGAAACGTCAACGAAGGGTATGTGTTCGACCTCGGGCGACCGCTTGATGGTCCGGTCGACATTCTTGCGAACGGTCGATTGATCGGCCGCGGCGACATCGTGCGTGTCGGTGAGGAGCTGGCCGTCAGGTTACGCGACAGGTTGGCGGTCAATGAGTGACATTCAACCAAGCATCGTTGCGCTTCTCGCGGTGACGGTCGGCCTTGGCCTGCTCGCGTTCGCGGTGGTCACAACGACCGCCTTCATCAAGGTTTCCGTTGTTCTCTTCCTGGTCCGTAACGCGCTCGGGACACAGTCGATACCCCCGAACATCGTTCTGTATGGCGCTGCATTGATCCTTACCGTCTTCATTGGCGCTCCAGTATTTGAGCAGACCTACAATCGTCTGACCGAACCGCAACTTCGATATCAAACGTTCGATGATTGGGTGACCGCTGCCAAGGAAGGGAGCGAGCCGCTGCGCACCCATCTCAAGAAGTCCACCAATGAGGAGCAGCGTTCGTTCTTCCTCTCGTCGACAGAACATGTCTGGTCGGAGGAAATGCGCAGCAACACAACGGCCGATGATTTTGTGATTCTGATACCGTCCTTTCTGATATCGGAACTCAAGCGCGCCTTTGAAATCGGCTTCCTTCTCTATCTTCCATTCATCACGATCGACCTGATCGTAACGACGATCTTGATGGCAATGGGAATGTCGATGGTTTCACCAACGCTGATCTCCGTCCCTTTCAAGCTCTTTCTGTTCGTTACGATCGACGGCTGGTCGCGGCTCATGCACGGATTAGTCCTAAGTTACGCAACGCGGGGAGGTTAAGATGGATGAGGCCAGTATTCTCACTCACCTGAGCCGATCGCTCGTCCTCTTCATGATTTGGGTTCTACCGCCGCTCATTGCGGCTCTCGTCGTCGGATTGGGCATCGGCATCATCCAGGCGGCAACGCAGCTGCAGGATCAAACCTTGCCGCTTACCGTCAAACTCCTTGTTGTTGTTGCCGTGCTTGTTTTGTTTTCTCCGGTGCTGAGCGCGCCACTTATCGAACAAGCCCAGCAGATCTTCGCGGAGTTCCCAACTCTCACGAGGTATTAACAAGTGGAACGAAAGAGTGAGTGTCCGGCACAGGGCCGCCATCGCCATCGCTCGTGTGAATCACGAGGAGATTGTCCGTCAGCTTATCGAAAGCGAGCCTCAGTAGCATGAGCAGAAGACCGCTACTTCGATCGCAAGCGGCCTTAACGATTTCGCCTCCGAAAGAGTGCTGCTCGAGACCGGAAAGCGAGGCGTCAAGATCGATGATGGCTAGGACGGTTGGCAGACGCTCGAACGATGCGTTCGGCGTGAGAGGTCAATAGAGCCTGGTTTGTCAGCCCTGCGGGCCCTGAGGGCGGCTGGTGCTATCCTTGAAACTGGCCATGTCTCGTCGCGGGGGAAGCCATGGGAGGCAGTTGGGGCCGAAGTGATCTGCCTTTCACATCATGGGCGCGTCACCTTGCAGGATCTGGAGCGAAACGGACGGATTATCTGCGACCTTCTTGAATTCTAACATCATGGCGCGGCGAGCGTGGCTGGTTCGATTGGCCGAGGCGAACGATCAACAGACTTCAAATGCATAATGTGTCCTTCACCGAGACGCAGATTCTGATCCAGACTGGTACCGAGTTCATTATTGCAGCAGGTCTTGGTGCAGCCCGGGCCCTCGGCATTATGTTGGTGCATCCCGTGTTCACGCGGCCGCACATTAGCGGGATGATCCGCGGAAGCTTGACGATCGCGCTTGGGCTGCCATGCTTGGCTCATATCAGGCACAGCCTGCAGATGCTAGATCCGGGCACTCGTATGGTCGCAGTCGCGCTGCTCGGTCTCAAGGAGATATTCATCGGCCTGCTGTTCGGCATCCTGCTCAGTATACCACTATGGAGCATTCAGGCAGTTGGTGACATCATCGACACCCAGCGCGGTATTTCGAGCCAGGTGGACGATCCTGCGACACACAGCCAAGCCTCGGCGACAGGTCTTTTTCTCGGGACTGCTGCAGTTACGATTTTCGTTCTATCTGGAGGTCTGCAGACGATGGTCAGGTGCCTCTACGGCAGCTATCTGATCTGGCCCGTGGATCGGCTACTACCACCCCTCACCCAGCAAGGGGCAATGGAATTCGTAGCGCTTCTCGATCATATCATGCGTACGACCCTGCTGGTCTCGGGGCCTGTGCTGGCTCTGCTGCTCCTGATTGAGGCATCGCTCATGTTGCTCGGGCGCTTTGCCCCGCAAATCAAGCTGAACGACCTTTCCCCGACCATCAAGAACGCCGCGTTTGGCGTCATCATGGTCAGCTACACCGTCTACCTCATCGAATACATGGGAGCGGAGATCACCCAGTTCAACGGTGTGCTGGAGTGGCTCGAGAAGTTCTTGAAATGAACGATTCGAGCGAGGAGAAGAAGCTTCCACCAACTGCCAAGAAGCTACGTGACGCCCGTAAGAAAGGCCAGCTCGCGCGCAGCGGCGACTTCGTGAGCGCGCTCAGCATTTGCGCCGGTTTCGGCTGTCTATGCCTCAGAGCGGGCTCGATCAAAGATGGATGGCATGAAGCGGTGCGGCTCGTCGACAAGGTACAGGCGCAGCCCTTCAACGACGCGGTCGCGCAGGCGCTGATCGGATTGATCGAACTCTGTATGGCAGCCGTCGCCCCAATTATTGGGGCGGCCGCGGCCGCAGCCGTTCTGGCCAGTGTCCTGGCCACTGGTGGACCGACATTTTCTGTCGAGCCGCTCAAACCAAGCCTTGAGAAATTGGATCCCATCAAAGGGTTGAAGCGGCTTTTCTCTCAGCGATCGCTTGTAGAGCTTGGTAAGTCGCTGATCAAGGTGCTCAGCCTGGGCGCAATCCTTCTTCTTACTGTGATCGCAAGCTGGAAGGCGTTGGTATACTTGCCTGTCTGCGGAATGGGATGTTTCGGCTTCGTCTTCCAAGAGCTCAAAGTCCTGATCGAGATTGCGGCCGGGGCCTTTCTGATCGGCGGCTTGGCTGATCTGCTCATTCAGCGCTGGCTATTTTTGCGCGACATGCGCATGACGGAGAGCGAAGCGAAGCGCGAATCCAAGGAACAGCAGGGCAATCCGCAGATCAAGGGCGAACACCGCCGGATCCGTCGCGAGGCGGCAAACGAATCCCCGATCGGCATTCGTCGAGCCACATTGATACTGACGGGACCCGCGACGGTGATCGGGCTGCGCTACGTTCGCGGCGAGACCGGAGTGCCAGTGCTGGTGTGCCGCGCTGAGGGCGAACTTGCTTCGCGGCTGCTTGAAGAGGCGCGGGCCCTGCATCTGACTGTTGTCCAGGACCATGTTTTAGCGCGTGAGTTGATCCAAAAGGCGACGATGGGGAGGGCCGTTCCGATTGCGTGTTTTGAGCGGGTCGCAAAGGCAGTCTTTGCTGCCGGCCTGGTGTAACTTCGCGTAAGGTTGATGCGCTGTATCCTGGTCAAATACACAATTTGATCGAAAAGCGGCGTAGTAATCACAGAAGTGGCTGGTCCCTATCGCGAACCTAGCGACCAGAACATGAGCCGACACTGCATGTCATGCTACGAGTATGGGCTCGTGATCCGCTCATGGGGATTCCGGTGAAGCCCTGTCATGAGTTCCACCTTCCGATCTGCTGCCGCTGTCCGGTGTGGAGATCTCACGAGCGGTAAGGGGGCGCACCGCACGATCACCACGCGTTGGCATGACGGCACTATTCCCCAGCAAGTCGCCAGGATCGTTGATCATGACTCCGAGATTATTCCGGACCGAGCAGCCCAGCGTCGGGTCAAAGGAATTATCGTCAGTTGAGGGGCCGACGATCGAAATCGGCCGGCAAACGGGAGGCCGTGCTTCGTAGATAATTGCCTCGATCCGTACACCGAAATGGGCGGGTAAATCGACGGGTGAGGCAGCCAAGCGAATATTATAAGGGGCAACGCCCATTGCGCGGGCCTCATGCGCCACTTGAGCAATGAGCCGGGGTGAGCCAGTGACGTCGAGATGGAGGGCATCCCGCCGACCGCGACTTGCCTTCGCAATGAAATCCCGCAGGCGATACCTCTCGGCACGACGCAGGCTGCCTAGGGACAAGACGCTGGTCTTCTGCTCCACTTCGATCGCTTGTTCGGGTGGCCCGAAAGAGCTCGGACCACTATTTGTGCATCCGCCTACCGCTACGCCAATAGCCAACAAACAGCACAGCTGACGTAAGATCATTGTCGGTCCTCATTCGATGATGAAGCCCGCACCGCCGGCCGTGCCCGGTGCTGCCATGGGGGGAGGGGTGCGGCCTCGCGGCGAACTTGCCAATGTGTTTGTTAAAGTGCGGCCGGCGTCCGAGGGCGGTCCGATACGGCCGGTGGGAGCGCTTATCTTGCCCGGATTCGAAGCTGGCCGCACGATATAGGGCGTGACAACTATGACCAGCTCCGTCTCCTGCTTCTGAAATGACGATGAGCGAAACAGCGCGCCTAAGATCGGTACATCGCCTAACCAAGGAAAAGCACCAATGTCGGTGTTGAAATTGCGCCTGATGAGCCCTCCAATTGCAAAGCTTTGACCACTGGCAAGCTCGACGACGGTACTGGCACGCCGCGTGGAGAGACCAGGCACAGAGATTCCGTTGACGCTGACCTCACCTTCTTTCGACAATTCGCTCACTTCAGGCTTCACGTGGATATTGATCTGATTGTTGCTGAGAACGGTCGGAACGAACTCCAGGCTGATGCCAAATTGACGGAATTGGACTGAGACCTGCCGATTGTCCTGCATGACCGGAATGGGAAATTCGCCACCTGCCAGGAAACTTGCTGACTCTCCGGACATGGCGGTAAGATTAGGTTCGGCAAGTACCGAAGCGAGGTGTTCGCTGGCGAGCGCGTCAAGAACAGCGCTGATATTCGCGCCGCCGACGCCGAATCCGATATTTGCCGTGCCGCCGCCGCGTGCCGCGGCGGTACTGCTAGGTCCACCGCGGCTAAAGCCAAAAACGAACGTGCCGTTTTGACCTGAGACGGAGAGGTTAACGCCGAGCTCCTTCATGGCGCTGCGCGAGACTTCGGCGATGCGCACGCTCAAATTGACCTGTAATGAGCCGGCAACCTGAACCTTATTCACGACCAGTGCGCCCGCACCGAGAAATTGCTCCGTCACCTTCTTGGCGGCATCAACAACATCGGCGTTTGGTGCCGTCCCACTCAGAATCGCGCCGCGTGGGGTATAGCTGACTTGGATTGGATAGTCCCCGAGTTCGGCCTTGAGCGCGGCACGGAGATCCTCGACGGGTTGCCTGACAACAACACGAAGCTCGGCTAAAGCTTCTCCATTGTCGTTCAAAGCAAACAAGCTCGTTCGCCCCGACTTTTTTCCGAACACGAAGATGGTCGTGTTCGACGGCGCCTGATAGTCGGCAATCGCCGGGTCGGCAACAAAGATGCTCGCCGCCGGCGCAGGAAGATGGATAGTCTTACCTTGAGAGGAGGCAAGATCGAGGGTTCCGTTGAGGCTATCAGCAGTGGCGCGCGCCGCCCTCTGAACGCCATCGCGTTGTGTCTGAGCTGCAGCGCACAATGGAAACAGTAGCGCAGCCGCGCACGAGATGTACGGCACGGCGATCATCCGGCGTCCAGCGTCACGACGAGAGAAGGCCTTCAAGGCTGTCTTTGCTTTCATGTTCGAGCGAGCTACGCCGCTGACGCGGCATTACTCAGCGCAAGGGAGTAACCGACGCCGCGCGCGGTCTTGATGGTTAGCGTCGCACCTGATTCGCTCAAAATGCAGCGCAAGCGGTAGATTCCGACCTCAAGCGCGTTGGTCGAGACATGGTCGTCGAAGGCATATAGGCTGTCTTCCAGTGAGGATCGCGGTACGGTACGGCCAGCGCGACTGAGCAAATGCTCAAGTATACACACTTCTCGGCGCGCAATTCTCAAGATGCGGTCTCCAACCGAGACTTGTCTGGCGACTGGATCGAAATTGAGATTGCCGAACGTAACGAGCGGGGCTGTCATTTGGGTTGCCCGTCGCAAAAGAGCGCGCATGCGAGCGATGAGTTCGTCGGTCGACACGGGCTTTGGCAGGAAATCGTCAGCGCCAGCGTTGAAAACGGCAATCCGCCTGCCGAGCTCATTCAGGCTGCTCATCATCATGGCCGGCGTCGAACATCCCTCGCGCCGCAAATGTTTCAGCCAGCTCAAGCCGTCTCCGTCTGGAAGAACCAACTCCAGCAGGAGAACGTCGTAGCTAGCGCAATCGAGCGCGGCTGCCGCCTCGTCCAGGGTGCGCGTCAGATCGACCGCAAAACCGTGGTTCAATAGCGCTTCCTTCACTCCGCGCGCAAAATCCGTATGGTCGTCGACCAGGAGAATTCGCATTTGATTGCCTTTCGTCCATCACCTCCAAGCTGAGCGCGTCACGATTGACCACGATCTCGGGCGAATCTGAACAACGGCTGCTTCGGCACGAGCGTTGACGAGTGGCGACCACGAGGACTGGCATAGTGAGCCGAGATCAATCTCACCCGATCCATTACCGGCCGATAACTGACCGCGTGCCCGTGACCGCACGCGTCGTCGGCGATGCTCAAAGTGCATCTATTGCCTGCAAGCCTGACGAAATTATTCACTGCATCATGCGCCTTGATGAACCGCTCGCGCTTCTGCGCGCCAGTGGCAGCAGTGCTTCCGGTCATCGACCTGTTGGGAGAAGTGTCCTTGGCGCAAATGCGCGCGGTCGAAACCAATGTAAAGAGAATGTTCGGGGTTGAAGTTGAACAGAGACAAGAAGTTGGCATTTGGAGCTCCCAAGTTGCCTTAGTCCGAAGTCGGCCTTGCTATGCCGTTGACCTTGTGGCCTCTCTAAGTCACGGCAAATGCAAGTATCGCATTTGAAGGCAGGTGACGTGTCGCAGCTGGCCCATGTGTCGGAAGCCGCTAGACGAAACGACCGATGCGCGTTCGAGCTAAAGACAAGTTCTCTCGATAGCCGGTAATCCGACCTGGCGAACGCGAGCGGTGCAGGCATCCGATCGCCTACAACATCGCCGGTGCTGCAGCCCGTCGAACACGGTTGTTGCGCGACGAGTGCGATCCCAGGTCTGCAACGTCACGCACCTAGTTAGGCGGTGTCGCCGGCCGGATGTCGTCTCTCGCCACGAACAGCGACGGATTGATCGCATCTCAAAATTGGGGCGGGGTTGCGCGCGGCGAGGGCGAGCAGAGGGTTGCGCGTCCTGATCTCGATCGGTACGCGGCGTTCCGGCTGCAACGAACCCACCGACAGTTCCTGCCCTCTGTGCATCGGTGACACCGACAGGGCGTCTTCGGGAGGAGTGCTCGACAAGCGTGGCCGAGCCGGCCGGCGCGACCTTGAGACATTGAGACATTCGCAATTCTTGCTACCTGCCAGAAATGTTGGCGCGACACAGAACGTCGCGACTTGTCAGAAAACTTACAATCTGACGTTACGTGCGGTTCAAGCCCATTCGAGCGGTGATTACGTCAATACCTACGAACTTGTAGGCCTCCTGACGCAGCGATGATCCTCACTCTGGGGCGTACAATCGATCTGCGCGTGGGCAAGTCCAGCGCGCCTTGAATTGGCAGGCATTTTGTCGATCGAGGCGTCGCACGGCCGACGTATGGCCGCAGCAAGTGGTGCGCATGAAAGGCAATCTTTCTTGAGTGTGTTCGGCGACGCGACGCGGTGAATCGATCCGCGTTGCCGCTGCCGCCAGCAGCCAGGTTGCTGTTGAACCGCATGTCACGATCTGAACAAAGGAAGGTCGCGTTCCGGACGCAAGCATAGGTTCGCGAAGATCACATTCGCCGGCAACTGGTCTGAAGGGAGAATCGATTGTCACACGGCGCTCCTGAACGCTGCTGCGAATGGACGCGTGACTATGGGCCCTTCGGGCAAGATTGGAAAAATCGATTGTTTCGATGGAACACATCCAAGTGACGAATGGACAATGAGGCGATACCCCCGAGCTCCCGGGCGCGTCCTCGACAGGCAGCAGGGCAGGCCGGACACAAGCTGACCTTCAACGAGGTTGCGAGCCTGATCATTACGAGCGCTGCGTGGGGGAAATAACCTTCTAATGTCGGCAATAAAGGTCTGTAGCGAAGGATCGCATGGGACCGCTGTTCGTTCGAAGAGGTGCGCGTTGGCGAGGCAAGCGCGGCTGAACTAGGGCGTGCGAGCCGTGTCAGCCCGCAGGTCGCGCTACGCGGGCCGGGGACCTGTGATCGACGTGTAGCGGAACGTGCGCAGGCGCATCTGGCGGCGCCGCGATGCGTGCCTTGAGCGTATCGCAGCGTCAGCGCGTCAAGCTGAGCTGCTGACACGTGCTGGGCCACAGTGGGCCGCCGGGATGAAGCGAGCCCATTTGCAGTCGGAGGCCCCCCTTCTTCGGACGGGCCTATTTGAAGTCTCGTGGCTTGGATAGCGGGCGCTGCCTGCTATGCGACAAGAGGCCGGAGCCGGCTCGAATGCGTATCCGCGCCTTGCATGAGGCGCACGCCGTGGGCAATCCAGAATCGCTAGTTAGGCTATCTTTTGCGTGACGACAGTCGATATAACGAGCCCATTGGGGTTCCTGTAACGTTCAGCGAGACTTTTGAACAAGTCACCTATCTGGCCTGATCGGACGGTAAATTCTCCATAGTTAGGATCAAAGAGAGTGGTCATTCCATTCGAGGTCGACGTTGTGATTGTGTGTGCGTCGCCGCCGGCGAAACGCAGGCTGAGCAAATAGATCGAACCGTTTTCAGTGACTTCGTTTACGAGCTGCGCGTTGCGCGAGGACGCGCTAAATCTATGTCTCGTCTGTTGTCCTGATGGTTCCAGGCCTGCTTCCCGCAACGTCGTGATTTTCGCTTGAAGATTGTGCGAACCTCGTGCCCTGTCGCTTCGCAATTGTGCCTTGAGGTCTTCATAGCGCTGCTGCCGCGTTGCCGCAGAGGCGTGGTTTTCCGAACCCGGTCGCAGCGCACGCATTCGCGATGACGGACTGCTGTGACGATTGCGGAGCCACTCCGCGGCCAAACCGACGCAGATGCCGTTGACATTCGCCTCAGGCAAATCGGCGGTCCTGTAATCGAACAGAGGGCGGATCGGCCTTGCGGGAGAGGATGGACTGGAACTGGAAGAGAGAGAGGATGTGCTGAGGTCGAAGGAGCTTGGGCTGTGAACGTTTGCATCCGAGGTGTTTGGCCTGCTGCAGCAGAGTCCCATTCTGTCGGACAATTCCCCTGGTGAGGAGGCCTCTCGCAGCGCGAGATCGGCAAGTGTTTCCGCAAAGTTACGGCTGTCCGTCGATTGATTCAACTGGTCCGCTTGATTGGCGCGCGTGGATGAGTCGCTGATCCGATGATACATGGCGATTCTCGTGTCCCTTCAGCGTACGGTTCCTCGTGGTAAGCACGAGGCTGCTTAAGCTGTGCTGAACTAGATAATCAAGCAAGCTGACGACGAACTGACGGGCAGCTGTGCGCTGCTTGGAGCGGAGGAGGAAAGCAATCGTCTGGTTGGGGCCGCCCGGCGGAATTCGGGCCCCGGGAGGAGTAAAGTGGGCTGGGGTCTCGATGCTTAGCTCACTTTTCTGCGAACGGCCCGGACATGACCCGCGGTCGTTCGTGATCATGACGTGCATCGCCATGGCGCTCTCGTTCAGCAGTGTCTGCGGTAAGCGCCTGGGTCTTCGCGTTTCGTAGGGCGCCGGACCAGGAGGACAGACGCAGCCTGATCGACAGACTGGCACAGCCGCCGTTGCTCGCCCAAGAGCCGATATCACCGAGATGCCGATGGTCCAAAATGCAACGGAGCGGGCTGGCGGATGTGATGGGCGAACTGACGACCCTCTCCGAGATGCGATAAACTGCTCTCGGCATAACCCGACATGCGCACGACCTCCGCACGCGAAAGGCGATCGACTATTTAGTCACTGCTCTCAGTCTTGAACGGATTTTCTTGCTTGGCGGTCCGATAGGCCTCCAGATCGCCGCCCAAAAACAAGCGCTCGGTCTCCCGGGTGGGTGTTCTACCCAGGGAGCACATCAGGTCCACATCCGCATCTATGTTCTCGTGATCGTCGACATTCATCCCGAGCGCAATGCTGCTCAAGATCTGGTCAGGGGTCCAGACCGCCGACTTCGGTATAGTGTAGGTGTGCAGCATCGTCGCGTTATTGGCGATTGCTCGGGCCCACGGATCGCGCGACGCGGACAGTTTGGAGGGGTCCTCAATCAAAGACACAAAAGGAGAGTCAACCTTGCCGCGCATATGCCATCCAGCCTGACGCGCCAGAGTCATAGGATATCGTTCCAGATGATCTCCAACGGAGGAGTGTTCGCGCGCCGCGTCACGCACATACGATATTGCGCTGGTCTCGGCTGCTCTGCGCGGCTTGCAATCGCCATCCGCGTTCTGAAACCGTCTCAGCTCTACATACGACGATCCAACAACGTCGTTGAAGATGCGTTCGCGATCGACGCCGCGGTCTGCAGGCCCAGACGCTGATGACCACGGTGCCGATTGCTGCTCGGCAAGTTCAATCTCGTTCCTGAGTGCCGCGAGCGTCGCCCCAGTCAGCGCTGCGGCAAGCTGGGCGCGCGCGCCTACAAACGATGAAGCCGAGCAGCGTTCACTTGGGCGAGGCCCGTTGGTTGCAGTCGAGGATGGTCCAATCCCGGGATTGGCCGATGAGGAAGCGCCGTCTGACGTTCGGTCGACCGGGCGGAAGCGATCGAGCTGCTGCTCAAAATCCACCTGGTCCTCGGACGGGTGCGCCGGCGAGCCGGCTTGAGCGCTCGCATCGCCGGTCTGTTGCCGCTGCGGCTCAAAATCGCGGGCTTTGGCGACTTCTGGGCCGTGCCGTGAGTCGATATTCATTTGCTCTCTCAAGTTACAGGTCCGTTCAAGAGTTTTTTGGTAGAAGCAGCTTTCGAGAAGCTGACGAGTCAGGAAGTGAATGATTATTTCGCTCGTCGGGCAGGCTCTTCTGGTCGGGCGAGGGGCGCGGGCCCCCCTTTTTTGGGTGCATCTTGTGACGCTCGACGTGCATCGCTCGCAGCCGGAGCGAATCCATCGAAAGCCAGTTTCGATACCAGTGTTGGCTTCGAGAACTGATGGCCATATTGCCCGTTGCGTGAATGCTGCGCCTCGCTCGTGACTCGGCCCGTCTCGGATCGCGGGCATTGTCCTTTCCATCGAGCGCGAGGGGCCTTGCAGAGAATGCGTCGTCTCCTGCGCCAAGTTGGTAGCATTCGACACGTGCCGGCTGAAACGGCGGAATCGCCACCGAGATCGGGCTTCCGATGGCGATGCTGAGATCATCCGCAAGTACCACTGTCGGAAAGCCGCTCGCCGCGATCAGACGACTAACGGAGAGGCACGCAGCAACCGGCAATCAAACTGCGAGACGACGGGAAAGGCTTGAACCGCACGTGGCGTGAAGTTGTAGGCTTTAAGCACGACCAAGGGCGACCCACGCAGTCATCTCGACTCCGGGCAGGTGCAAAAGGGATAAGTTGATGAAACGGATTGCTCTCGCGACCTTGCTAGTCGCCGCCGGACTTGAGCAGGCAAGAGGTCAAACCCCAGCCGCCGGCGAAATGGTGTTCACGGCCTGCAAGCCTTGCCACCGGGTCGGCGACAGCGCCAGGAACGCCGTCGGCCCAACGTTGAACGGGCTGATCGGGCGGAAGGCAGGATCGGTCGAGGGCTTCAGCTATTCAGAAGCCATGAAGGGCTCAGGCATCACGTGGGACGAGGCAACGTTTGCCGATTACATCAAGGACCCGAAGGCGAAGGTTCCCGGTACCAAGATGGCGTTCCCTGGACTCAAGGACGCCCAGAAAATCGCGGATCTGATCGCTTATCTCCATACCTTCGATAAATCGCCGGTCAAGCTCGAGCGCTAAGACGGTGCCCCGTGGCAATCGCTCGAGGAGCGCTCCTTCCGGCGAGCAGGCGACTCGGCCCGCCGCTCGTTCAGTCAAGATGTGGGCGATGGAACAGAAGAACGCGCCCTGCGGGCAGGTTTTCGGCCGTGTAGGGCTCACCGTTGATCAAGAAACACGTCATTGGTGCATCCCGGTGCGGCAGGAGGCCAAGGGTTTGGAGCATGTCAATGACGGCGGGTGAGGCCTCTCGGGGGCCGTGGTGCCAGTCGAGGCCGACGAACTCGCCGATATCGGCCAGCTTCGGAAGCCGGCGATGACCCGGTTCAGGCTCGGTAGACGGCGGTCGAAAATCCGGCACCGGCGCAGAATGGGCATCGTCCCGCAATTCGAGCGGTGTAGGGGGATTGAGATCAAGCAGAGATTCAAGACCGCCGTAGATATCAGTCGGAGCCCGCAGCTTCGTCGCTGGCGCAGCTTCACCCATCGGCCGAAGGCGAGCGTGGTGGATGAGCTGAACGTCATTCAGCCCTCCTGGCCCTAACGTGGCGGCGTAGCGCTCACCGCCAATGTCGTAGCTCATGATCCGCTGATCAGCGTCCGGCAGGAAGCCCAGGCGACGCAGCCTTTCGAGCATCGTATCCGGGGCGGGCTGGGTTCGGTGGGAAAAGTTCCCGGGGACGGCGAAGGAAACATCAAATGTCTCGCCGACGGGCGGCGACCCAAGGTGAATAAGCTGAACGTCATGGGGACCCGCGGGCCCCAGTACGGCAGTGTAGTGTTCTCCGCGAATGTCATAGTCCTTCATCCGCTGTACCGCGTCTGGCAAGAGCCCAAAGCGGCCCGATTGGTCGTGTCCCCATTGGTGGTGTAGCTCGGTAGAGCAAAGCCGTCCGCACGCGCGCCCTCCCATGGCGCCGTAGCGGGCGGGCGGCTTTGCGGTGGTCACCGGCAGTTCGCCGGTAGGGTCGGGTTGCTGATACCAACCTGATTCGAGGAACCACCGATGACCGATGAGATGATGAACCTCCGCACGCTCGTGGAGAAGACCCCTGATGCCGATCTGCTGCGCGAGATGATCGGCTTTGCCGCCCAGCGCCTGATGGAGCTGGAAGTGGAAGGCCAGACTGGGGCCGCCTATGGCGAGAAGAGCTCCGAGCGCCTGGCGCAGCGCAACGGCTACCGCGACCGGACCTGGGAGACCCGCGCCGGCACGGTCGAGCTGCGTATCCCCAAGCTGCGCAAGGGTTCCTACTTCCCCGGCTTTCTGGAGCCGCGCCGGATGGCCGAGAAGGCGCTCACCGCCGTGGTGCAGGAAGCCTATGTGCAGGGCGTCTCCACCCGCTCGGTCGACGACCTGGTGCAGGCGATGGGCATGAGCGGCATCTCCAAGAGCCAGGTCTCGCGGCTGTGCGCGGAGATCGACGACAAGGTGAAGGCGTTCCTCGCTCGCCCGATCGAGGGCGATTGGCCGTATCTGTGGATCGACGCCACCTACGTGAAGGTGCGCCAGCAGGGGCGCATCGTGTCGGTCGCGGTGATCGTCGCGGTCGGCGTCAACAGCGATGGCCGGCGCGAAGTTCTCGGTATGGACATTGGTCCCTCGGAGGCCGAGACATTCTGGACGGCGTTCCTGCGCAAGCTCGCCCGCCGCGGCCTGCGCGGCGTCAAGCTGGTCGTCTCCGACGCCCACGAGGGCATCAAGGCGACCGTCGCCAAGGTGCTCAACGCCAGTTGGCAGCGTTGCCGCGTGCACTTCATGCGCAACGCGCTGGCCCATGCCGGCAAAAGCGGACGGCGTGTCGTCTCCGCCTTCATCGCCACTGCGTTTGCCCAGGACGATGCCGAAGCCGCACGAGCGCAATGGCGAAAGGTCGCCGATCAGCTCCGCCCCAAGCTACCCAAGCTCGCCGGCTTCCTCGACGAGGCCGAGACCGATGTGCTGGCCTACATGACGTTCCCGCCGCAGCACCGCACCAAGCTGCACTCGACCAACCCGATCGAGCGCCTCAACGGCGAGATCAAGCGCCGGACCGAGGTCGTCGGCATCTTCCCCAATGAGGACGCCATCGTCCGCCTCATCGGCGCGATCCTGCTCGAACAGAATGATGAATGGGCCGTCCAGCGCGCCCGTTACATGACGCTGGAAACCATCGCGCCGTTGAGCGATGATCCAACCGTCAGTCTCCCGGCTATCGCCAGCTGACCAGTCCGGCTCTTGCCGGCGAACGCGGTGTCCCACCGCCAGTTACACCACGCTCAGGGACACGATCGCCCGATTTGGAGAGCATCGTGTCCGGAGCGGGTTGAGTGCCGTGGGCAAAGTCATTGGGAACGACCAGCGAAGCATCGAAAGTCTCGCCGATCGAGGTGGGCGTCGTCTGCGCAGCCCTGTCGGGCGGCGGCCCGGCTTGCTCCATTGCCCGTCCAAAGAATTCTGACGAGGCGGGATAGCGCAGCTGCGAGCTGGACTGTCTCGCCGCGGCATCGAAGGGCCCGACCCGGTCGACACTTTGTGTGCGCCGGTGAGCGGCTGAATCCATTTGCTGCCAAAGCTCCGGCGCATCGAACCCGCTGGCGCATGTCCAGCCGCCCCGATCAGCGGCATCAAACAGCTCGTCCTGGTCGACGCTTTGCACTGGCGAGTAGGCAGCTGAAGCCAAGGCCTGCCACGGTTCCTGCGTATCGATTCCGTCGGCAAGTGTGAGGCCGTTCTGATCCGCAGCAACACTTCGCACGGGCGAGTGGGCGATCGAACTCATTGTCGGCCAAAGCACCGGTGCATCGAAGGTGGTGACCAGAAGCGAGCTCTCTCGATGCGCGACATCGAAAAGCGGTTCGTGGCCGGCATTTTGTACGGGAAAGTGAGCGACTGAATCCGTTCCCTGCCCAAGCTCCGGCGCGTTGAATCCGTCAGCCGCCAGCTGGCTCCCCTGATCCGCGACACCCTCCAAAGGCTGCTCCCGATCAAAATCTTGCACGGGTGAGCGGCCGGCCGGCTCTGTTGGCTGACGGGAGCCGCTGCGAAAATGGTCCTGCACATTGCTGTCGCGGTAGTCGCGGAGCCTGTTCAGGCATAGATGAGTTTCTTGTTGCCCGGAAACAAAGTGTCGGCATGGCCGAGTAGCGTGTCGTGACCAAGCTTAGAAATTGATAACGGTCGAAGGGCTGCAGCCAACTTCCGAAGATCGCTAGAATAATTTCCGGCGGTTTTCTCGTCGATCTGTCGGCCAAAGCCTGCTTCAGCGGCCTGCCTGATGAGGCGGTCGTCTTCCTTGGACGGACGGTAATGCGTTGGGATGGACCGCGCTGGGGCGTCAGGTTCGCGGTACCTGCTAACCATTGACAATGCGGGGGCGATGACCTTGTCCTTTGGCAGCAGTTTCTTGGCATAGTCGAGCAGACTTTCTGGTAGTGGGTCAGTTTGAAAACTGACCCCGAAAGAAAGGGCTTGGTTAACGTCTGGGCTGCCCCTGCTCACGTTTTGGTGGAGTAGAAGGCGCGGCTATCGTATTCGTGGCAAAAGTCACGAATCGGTCATGCTGCGTCTTTCATCATCTATTCAATTACCCCTTGTCAGCATCCCTCATCTACGCGAGCCTTGGGCTGGCGGGGAGATCGTTCACGTCTGCGGAAGGCTGGGCGAACTCAACGGTACCGGCATGCAAGGCGGCCAAGCCAAGACCCGAAAAACGCTGTACGCAAAAGCCAAGCTTGCCGGTGATTATGACGCGGCGGACAGGATCGTCGAAGTCATGCTGTCCGAGGACATGCTTGATCGGCTAGTGGATGTTGTAACCCCCTTTTTGGTTAATGGAACCTCCCTCGTTTGCGTGGTTCCCCACCCGCCCTTTGACGATGCCCGCGCTGATGGCGCGGATTTGATCGGGCGTAGGGGTGTCAAAAATGCCCTCCCGATCCAGTATCTCGCTAGGTTGAGCGTTGAACTCGGAGCCGAGGTCGATACACAAATCGTCCAGAAAAGCAGGGTTGGGCGTACCAAATTAAAACATTTTCCACGTTTCCTATGGCAGCCTTGATTTGACGGTGATGTACGTCAAGACGCTGCCTACATCTTGGTGGATGATGTCCTGACGACGGGGGGAACGCTTGCGGCTCTCCGCAGTCATATCCTGCGCGGTGGCGGTAAGGTTGCCGCTATTACAACTTTGGCGCATGGGTCTGGCGACTCTCGCGCGCTTGCGCTTTCCGGTCCTACATGGCAGGGTCTGAAAGTTGGTTTTGGTATCGAGATTAACCCGTTTTGGAGAAAGGAGATCGGCCATGACGCAGAATGTCTTACTGAAGCCGAAGCCCAAATTCTCCTCAAATGGCGTTCTGGCGACGGACCCTGGGACACCCCACTTCAGCGCCTTAGAGATCGCCTCGCTCAGGCAGCAGCTAAAAACGAGTAGCGATAAGGCGGTAGCTGTCGCGAAAGGAAGAGGCGCAAAGCTGCATCCTCGCATCGCAGCCTTGAAGGATCAGAAGTCCAAGGCTTAGAGGACGAAACGGGATTCGAGAGGCCGCCTTACCGGGCGGCCTTTTTGCTTTCGAGCAGCCATCCCTGCGACTTCTCTCTGATCCATTCCAGCGCCTCATGTTCACTTGCAAAGCCAAAGATGCTATCAACTTCGCCGCCGCGCCATAAAACGCTGACCGAGTGGCCCTTACCGATAGCGTACTGACGGACAACGAACTGATATTCCGGCTTGAAGTTCGCCAGCTCCCATTGCTCCAGCATCGCAACGAGGTCTTCCATCTCCCAAAGCTTGTCGGTCACGCCAGCGGCCATCGCAGGCTGCGGATTCCGATGATCTCGCCCGGGTGTACCGATTTGATCTCGCCCAGGATTCCGAGATGATCTCGCCCACCATTCCGATTTGATGTCGCCCGGGGCGCGAGGCGTTCTGGCTGTTTGGTTTCTGGCATCGGTGAAGCCGCGGGGTCAACTTGAATCGCGGCTTGAGGCCCTTCTTCGTCTGCTGTTGGTCTGCTGTGGGCATGTGGGCAACGCTCTTTGCGTTGTCCAAGCGCAGCGGCATGTCCACAGCGCCACTGGCTCAGGCCTTTCGATCGGGTTTGCGGGTTCGCCGCAGGCTCTCGCCGTTGAGATCGATCCGGTGGGCGTTGTGGACCAGGCGGTCGAGGACGGCATCGGCGTAGGTGGGATCACCGAACACGACAGAGTACCCCTATTCTTGAACGGGTCGTGTCTCACATCACGATCACTGACCCGCATCATTTCCTTTTTGGGCAGCGGCTTGAGGTGCTGAAGGAGCGGTCGGGGCGCGGTCCCGCCTACGTCGTTGTCGCGCTGCCGGACGGACGGCGGCGGGGGGTTCGGATCGCCTCGACGGACCTTGCCGAGACGATCACTTCCCACCCGAACGCCGCCGATCTGCCGCGCATCAGTGCACGTACGCTGATCCCATTGATGCAACATTTGAGCGCGAGTCTGAGCCTTCTCGACGAGAAGGTGATTCGCGATGACCCACCGACCGCTTCCAGGTCGCGTTGCGTATCGACCCCTACCGACATTGGCAAATCCACCAGACCGCCGCACGGCCGACATTCCACGCCTCTGGCCAAATCTGTCGGCCGCGACACAAACCCAGATCGCTCAAGTCCTCGCCACGCTGCTGCGGCGAATGCAAGCGGTTCCCGGCACGCCCGGAAGGGGACTGGGTCGTGCTGATCAGCTTGAACGCCGTTGACGAGCGGCTCACGACTGCGCACCGAGCCAAGTTGGCCTATGTCTACGTGCGGCAGTCGTCCGTGAACCAGGTGCGCCAGCACCAGGAGAGCACGGAGCTGCAGTATCGCCTTGTCGATCGCGCCGTCGGTCTGGGCTGGCCCCCGGAGCGCGTCCAGGTCATTGACGAGGATCTGGGCAAATCCGGTGCTGGCGCTGTGGATCGGCATGGTTTCCAGAAGCTCATTGCCGAGATCGGCCTTGGCAACGCCGGTCTTGTGGTGAGCCTCGACGCTTCTCGCTTGGCCCGCAATAACCGGGACTGGCATCAGCTTCTCGAACTGTGTTCGGTGTTCGGCGTGCTCATTGCGGATGGCGAGCGGCTTTACGATCCGCGGGCCTACCATGACCGCCTGCTGTTGGGCTTGTCCGGCATCATGAGCGAGGCGGAGCTGCATCAGCTTCGGATGCGCCTTCACCAAGGGGAACGCCAGAAGGCGGAGCGGGGCGAACTGCGGCTGCCGCTGCCGGCGGGGCTCGCCTACGACCGCGCGGGCACAATTGTTCTCAATCCCGATGAGGAGGTGCGGGCCCGTCTTCATCTGGTGTTTGCCAAATTCCGGGAACTGCAAAGCGCGCGCGGTGTAATGCGTTACTTGGACAGGAATGGATTGTCCTTGCCGGTTCGGCCGCTGCTTGGACCATCTCCACACGAGATCGTCTGGCGTGCGCCAGATAGTGCACGCGTCCTTAATATCCTTCAGAATCCGGCCTATGCTGGGGCGTATGTTTATGGCCGCCGGCAAAAGGATCCGAGCCGATGCCGGCCGGGATCGCTGACGGGAACGGTCAAGGTAGCGATCGCGGATTGGGCGGTTTGCCTCCACGCCGCTCACCCAGGATATATCAGCTGGGAGGAGTTCATGGCCAACCAGGGGCGATTGGCAGATAACGTCTGCCGCTATGAGGGAGGACACTCTGGCGTACCGCGCAAGGGGGCAGCCCTGCTACAAGGAATCGCGGTCTGCGGTCGTTGTGGACGGCGCATGAGCATGCGCTACACGGGCCCGAATGCCGACTATCCGGTCTATTGCTGCCGCTCGGATCGGGACCAGCAAGGCAGTGCAATGTGCCAGGAAGTCCGGGCCTTGGCCGTTGACGCGCTGGTTGAGCGGATGGTCCTCGATGCCCTGGTGCCGGATCAGATTGAGATCGCGCTCGCAGCCGCGGGCCAACTGGAGCAGGAGAGCCGTCAGCTCGAGCGCCAGTGGGCGCTTCGCGTGGAGCGCGCCCGCTACGAGGCCGAGCGCGCTCGACGCCAGTATGACGCCGTAGAGCCCGAGAACCGCCTTGTGGCACGCTCACTTGAGCGGGCTTGGGAAGAGAGGCTGCGTGTCGTCGAGGCGATCGAGCAGGAGCATGCGCGTTGGCGCGGGCACGAGCCGCTTCTGATTGGCCCGGCGGAACGCGCAGGGCTACAAGCACTCGGCGAGAACCTGCCGCGGATTTGGAACGCGGCCACCACTTCGGTAGCCGATCGCAAGCGCATTCTGCGATTTGTGATCCGCGAAGTCGTTCTTGATCAGAAGCGGACCCGAGGTCAGGTGTGGCTCAAGATCGTCTGGCAGACCGGTGCAACCAGCGAGCATCACGTGCAACGGCGCGTTCAGACCTACCGCGATTACATCGACATTGATCGGTTGCGGAAACGGATCATCGAGTTGAATGCTGAACACAAAATGGATGCCGAGATCGCGGCAATACTCAATCAGGAAGGCTTCGTCGCGGCCCGAGGCTGCGCCTTCAAAGGCGAGAATGTCTGGCTGTTGCGTACCCGCTGGGGCATTCCCACCGTTAAAATTAACGGCGTGGACAAGAATCCGATGCGCTGGCCCGATGGGAGTTTCTCAATTCAGGGCGCCGCGGCTGAGCTTGGAGTGACCCCGCAGACAGTGTTCGATTATCTCGCGCGAGGATTGCTGGCAGGTCATCAGTTGGCCAAAGGCCAGCCGTGGCAGATCGAGCTCTCAGACGACCAAATCCGACAGCTTCGCAATCGGATACGACGCACCAATCGTTCGAAGAAGGAGGCATCATGAAGTCATCGGCTCGCCGATCAGCGCGTGCCATTGATCGACGGGGAGCTGGCTGGTGACGGTGGTGGAGCGGCGGCCGTAGCGGTCCTCGAGGATCTCGAGGAGGTCGTGGCGGGCTGCGGCGTCGAGCGGCTCGAGGCCCCAGTCGTCGAGGATGAGCAGATCGATGCGGCCGAGCGCCCGCAGGAGCCGCGGGTGGCGGCCGTCGCCGCGCGCCAAAGCGAGATCGGTGAACAGCCGCGGGACACGCTGGTAGAGCACGGAGCGATTGTCGCGGCAGGCCTTGTTGCCGAGCGCCGAGGCGAGCCAGCTCTTGCCGACGCCGGAGGGCCCGCAGATCAGCAGGTTGGCGTGGTCGTCGATCCATTGGCCTTCGACCAGCATCGTCAGGAGGCTGCGGTCGAGGCCGCGCGGGGTGCGATAGTCGATGTCCTCGACGCAAGCCTGCTGGCGCAGCTTGGCGTATTGCAGCCGCTTCGATAGCCGCTTGTCGCGTCGCAGCGAGGCTTCGCGTTCGAGCAGCAGCGCGAGCCATTCGGCATGGCCGAGGCTTGCGGCATCGCCGCCGGCTTCGATGTCGGCAAAGGCCTTGGCCATGCCATGAAGGCCGAGCGCGTGAAGCTGATCGAGGGTCGGATGGGTGAGCAAGGCGTGATCTCCCTAGTTGTAGTAGCGCGGCCCGCGGATGTTGGGATGAAGGATCGGCGCGTCGTCCGCGGAGCGCTTGGGTGAAGGACGCCGATCAAGGTTGTTGGCGAGGATCGATTTGACCGAACCGTAAGTGCGCGCGCCGATATCGATCGCCCGCATGGCGGCGGCATCGAGCCGCTGTTGCCCGTAGGATCGGGCGAGCCGGATGATGCCGAGGCAAGCGCGGAAGCCCTGTTCCGGATGCGAACGCTCATCGAGGATCAGATCGCACAGCGCCGCGGTGGCCGGTCCGATGATGGCGGCCTCCTTGCGGATGCGCTCGATGGTCCAGCCGGCGTAGCGCCGATGACTGGAGGCCATGTGCTCCGGCACGGTCGTGTGCTTGTGGTTGCCGCTCATGCGCTGATGCGCGGCGATCCGCTCACCCTTGTGGAAAATCTCGACGGTGCGGGCGGTGACGCGTACCTCAACTTCGGCGCGGACGAAGCGATGCGGGACGCTGTAGTAATGCGCCTCGACCTCGACGTGATAGTCGATGCTGACCCGGCAGATCCGCCACTCGGCAAACACGTAAGGGCTTTCCGGCAAGGCCTTGAGTGCCGGCCGGTCGATCTCCTCCAATAGCTTGCGGCGGGTCACGCCGAGCCGCCGGATCGGTCGCTCCTCGTTGAGCCGGGTCATTAACTCGGCGATCGCCGCGTTGACCTCGGCGAGGCTGTGGAAGGTCCGGTGGCGCAGCCGTCCAAGCAGCCAGCGCTCGACCATGAGGACCGCCTGCTCGACCTTCGCCTTGTCGCGTGGCCGCCGTGGCCTGGCCGGCAGAATGGCGGTGCCGTAATGCGCCGCCATGTCGGCGTAGCTGCGGTTGATCTGCGGATCGTAGAGGCAGGCTTTGATCACCGCGACCTTGGTGTTGTCCGGCACCAAGAGCGCCGGCACGCCGCCGATCGCCTCGAAGGCGCCGACGTGGCCGCTGATCCAGTCGGTGAGCCCCTGCGTCCAGGTCGCCTGCGCGTAGGTGAAGCTCGATGCGCCGAGCACCGCGACGAAGATCTGCGCGGCGCGTCGCTCGCCGGTGAACCGGTCGATTACCACCGGCACGCCGTCGCCGGCATAGTCGACGAACAGCTTGTCGCCGGCCGTATGCGACTGGCGCATCGTCACCGACAGGCGGCCTTCCCAGGCGCGGTAGAGCTCGCAGAACCGCGAATAACGATACCCGTCGGGTTCGCCCGCGATGTACTCGTCCCACAGGATCGACAGCGTCACATGCTTGCGCCGGAGTTCGCGGTGTACCGCCGCCCAGTCCGGCTCGGCCTGCCGGCGATGGCCCCGCCGGGTGCCGGGACCGGCTCCCGCGCTGGCGAACAGCCGGGCTTCCAGCGCAGCGTCGGTGATGTCGTCGGGCAATGGCCAGGTCAGCCCCGCCGCCTCGAACCGGTGGATCGTCAACCGCACCGTCGAAGGGGCTGTCCCCACCCGCCGCGCAATCTCGCGGGTCGGCATCCCGGCCGACTTCAATCTGATCACATCGCGCACATGGCGCATCGCAAACCTCTCCGTCGGCATCCAGGTCCCCCTTCGCAAAGCCGAAAGGCGGGACCGTATCGGAGCCAGAAGAGGCCTCGTCACCCCGGGCGACATCATCCCGGAATGGTGGGCGAGATCATCTCGGAATGGTGGGCGACATCAAATCGGAACGGTGGGCGAGATCATTCCGGAATGGTGGGCGACATCGAGCGGAATCAGCATCGCAGGCGTCACCTTGAGCGGTTGGTGGATCCGCAGGAAGTTGTAATACATCGTATGCAGCGCAATCGCTGCGGCATGGTTCTCAACCTTCTTTGAGAAGGCGTTCGTCAATCGGGTAAACCGGCGCATGTACATGCGCATGGTGAGGTTGCTGCGCTCGGCATAGGACGTGCTGATGTGCTTCGGATCGGGGTTGCCAATCTTCGGCTTCTTATCCGCGCCAAGGCACTTAGCCGGGCTGTAGCGGACTTTCGCCTGAGGATCAGAGCCGTAAATCTTGATGAGCATGGCATAGTCCACCTGATCGGCGAACGCGGCCTCAACGGCGTACAGGTACGGCCTATGGCCCTCGCTGGTAAGCTGAACGCGATTGGCTAGGCGGCTCTCCAGATCATGGACGAACGTCAGAGCGGCGTCCTGATCGCGTGCGCCAAGCAACCAGCTCACAATCAGCTTGGTATCGGCGCAGATCGCGGTCCAGGTCCAAACGTCGCCAGCGGCCTCGGGAGCGGCCTTGGCCTTCTCCACGTTCGCGGCCTTGGCATAAACGAACGACCAGATTTCATCCATCTGGACGCGCTTGCACGGCAGGTTACGCAGCGCCTTGTCCTGATAGGCGGCGCAGGCGTGACCGGCCTCAACCAAAAGTTTGGCTACCGTATTCTTGCTACATTCGGTTAAACGTGTGACGGCACGGATCGACTGCCCCTCGCAAAGGAGATGGAGGATTTGGGAGCGGGTCTTTCGATCCAGCTTGTTCATGGCCGAAGTATCTGACCCTTTATGCTTATCGTCAAGCATTTTGGGCGCTTTAAGAAAAATTAGTACTACGGGGTGTTTTTCTGATTTAACCGTGATATCGGATATAGTACTATGGATCGCAAGAAACTAGATAAGCTATGGGCGGACATTGCTGCCGCTCGGCGAAGCCCGCAGAAAGCGGGCGATCTAGAGGCGTTGGCAAAGTTGGCAGGACGGAAGGAAGTAAGCGGCGGGAATCACCCGATGTGGGTGAGTGCTTTTCCACAACATCGAGCGTTTCCCATCGAGAGACATGGAGGCAATCCAGACCTATCACCTCATGTGCGAAAGGTTGTCCTCAATCACCTTGAGGCGGATGCAGCGGCTTGGGAGGAAGTGCTTGAGGCAGAAAATGAAAATGAAGAAGGAGCGTAAAATGGCGGTGACGGAGATTCTTAAACAGCCCTATGCACGAATGGTCACGCCAGACGAAGACGGCAGCTATTTTGCTGAGATCGTAGAATTCCCTGGTTGCTTTGCGACCGGAGCTACAGCCGTTGAAGCGTTGGAAAATCTGGAAGGTGTTGCAGTCGATTGGGTTAATGCAACCATCGCTCAGGGACAAAACGTTCCGGAGCCGATGGAGGCTATGGATTACAGTGGGAAGCTTGTTCTTAGAATGCCGAAGGGCCTGCATAAGCGAGCAGCGCTTTGGGCAGACCGAGAAGGTGTTAGCCTAAATCAGTTCATTGTGAGCTGCGTGGCAGAACACGTAGGTTCGCTAGCTCGACCTGCTATGACTTACGCTCAAACGGCATTCGGCGGCATGAGTATCAACGTCATCACGTTAGGCGGAAATGGCGGAATGTTCATGGTGCCACACCACGGCAATACATTTCGTATCCCACTTCATATGGAAGCTGCCACCACGCAACTGCCTTTCGGACATTCTCGTAGGGATATGGCGCATGCCGGAACCTAGCCAATTCATGTTCACCTACCACGAATTGATTGCGGCTATGGTCAAACAGGCCGGGCTTCATGAAGGAAAGTGGCAGCTGATTATGAACTTCGGACTCGGAGCGGGTAATATGGGTCCGACTGAGGCCGAGCTTGTCCCGGGCGCGATGGTTGCTGTCACGTCGATTGGAATTCAAAAGGCGATTGATGGGGCTCCGGCTGCCCTTGTGGTAGACGCCTCTGTCGTCAATCCTGCTTCCACCTAGAAGCCGCAGCCTTTTTCGCAATTTCACTTCGGCGCGCGCCCGTTAAGCGACTGGCGCGCGCCTTACCGCCCTTCCGGCCCAACTCAACCGCAGCCGGATCTTTCCCCTCTTCCTCGGGCGTAGGATCGCGGTCGGGCGTCTCGCCTGTTGCGATATCAATGATTCGCTTAGCGAGCTGGTTCGAATCTCTGGGGCGTTTAGGCGTCATTCGTCGATCCGTTCGTAGGACCGGAAACTCGTCGAGTTTCGCCAGCTGTCCATGACCTTGCCGCAGTTATCACAGCGCGCGTCATCCGCATCTGGGAACGGTGTTCTCGTCGTTCGGCCGCGGTACTTCGCCCCGCAGTCGTAGGTATGCCTTCCCGTGATCCGATCAAACCATCCAGCCATGCCGGAGAATATGCGCCTCGAATCGCCTCAGTGCCACCCCTCCCGGTTGCCACAATCAAACTGACCCACTACCGACTTTCTTCATCGAGCCCAGCCATTGATCTGCCATACTGCTTCAGCGCTTCAGCCAATTTACGAAGTCGACGATCGTAGATACCGATGGTGGTAGCGCCCGGCGGTGGTCCTCGCTCAAGGGCGGCGCCAGACGCTGCTTGGATGAGGCGGTCGTCTTCGTCAGCGACATCATAAAGCTCACCGTGCGGATAGACGGGACCGACCCGTCGCACGTCTCTCAAGTGCTGTTCAAACTCCATGATCCCGTCCGGTGGTGGCGCGCTGTCGTTCTCGCTACTCACGTTAGCTTTCTGAAACCTGACGCGGCTTGGAGAAAGTTAGAATTGGACTGGCGGCCCCGCAGTCAGCTTCTTCGGGTCCAGCCG
This sequence comes from Bradyrhizobium sp. ISRA436, assembly GCF_029910015.1. Taxonomy (NCBI): domain Bacteria; kingdom Pseudomonadati; phylum Pseudomonadota; class Alphaproteobacteria; order Hyphomicrobiales; family Nitrobacteraceae; genus Bradyrhizobium; species Bradyrhizobium sp. ISRA436. The sequence goes on along the minus strand of NZ_CP094519.1, from coordinate 6,037,031 downwards.
ACATTCCTTGTATCGGGCGGGTACCAAACGATTGGCGGGCCGTGTCAGTCGTCAGCCAAACAAAGGCTGCGATGATCAAAGGGAGCAGAGCGGCTCCGCCGTGATGATCGTAATCATGTAGCCGATCTTGATCGGATCATCATAGCACGATCAAACGGTACGCCTTCGGAACGTTCTGATTGGTGGACGGCCGCGCCCGGGCCGTTCGGTGACCCACCGCGCCTGCTCATCCATCCGTGCACGCCAGACGTCGCAGGAATCCTCAAGTCAAAGGCCTTGCGCGTGAGACACGCGCTCGGTTGGCATGGACAGAACTTGCCCCCGTCGGCAACATGTTGTGCATCAAAGCGGACGAAGTCCAATTCAGCACGCTCCGTATTTTTGCGCGCGCGCGATCCTTGTTACTGTAAGCGGGATCGTACTATCCTGAACGTTGGCTGCAAATGGTGGGAGGCAATTTGTCGATCAAGAGCCGTTCCGATGAGGTGGCTGAGACGTTTCGTCTCTTGAGAGCGTTTCGCGCGCTCCGAAATCCTGCCGATCGTCGCCGTATCATCGAGATGGTTGAGACCATGTTAGCAAGAGACGATGCGCAGGGCATGGTTCGCCCACACGTCGATGAGGAAAAGGAAAGGTCCTGACTTGGCTCGGCCCGCAAACTGCTGATCGTCGGACGAACATGCCCGTGGTTTCAGTGGGCATGAGACCTCAGCGCGCCGGCCGCCCTATGTCATAGGTTCAATGCTGCAAGCCATGGCGCCAACACAACGATCGAGCAGCGATGCCATGACCCCGTGGCCGCTCGCTCGTTGTTTGATGGCGTCGCCGCGGGCCGCATCTCCTGGAGGCTCCGGCACGGCTCGTTTTGTGCCTTTCGGCCCGGAATTAGATTTCGATATCGTGGACGAACCAGCCGGAGGCCTGTCTTTTTGGACGTTCGAATTGTGGGCGACAGCTTGGGGCATCTTGACCTGGCTTTGATCTGTTTGCGCGAGGCTGCGCTACGTATATTTCGAATCAGCTATCGTGACAGACCCTACTTGTCCAGAGAGGGCCGCGGGGTTGCCTCGGTACGCGCGGGCAATATCGGGTACTCGATCTTGGGCCGCTGTCCTGTCAGCGAATTGAGAAATGCGACGATGTCGTTTTCGTCCTGATCGCTGAGCTTGGTGCCGAGCTGAACCTCGCTCATCACGCCAACTGCTTGCTTGAGGCTCCAAACCTGGCCCGAATGGAAGTAAGGGGCTCGCAAGGCGACGTTGCGCAAGGGCGCAGAGCGGAAAACGTACTCGTCACCAGCCATCTTGGTGACCGCGAAGCGGCCTTTGTCGGCGGCTGGAAGCAGTGGCGCGGCCGGCCTTCCGACCACGCCGAACGGGAAGTAATCCTGCCCTCCGACGTTGATTCCATTGTGGCAGGACGAGCATCCCTTTTCCATAAATAGCTTCAGGCCCGCCTTCTGCCGATCATCGAGCGCATGCTTGTCACCCTCGAGGTACTGATCGAAAGGCGCAGCGGGTGTAATAAGGGTCGCTTCGAAAGCCTCGATCGCTTTTGCGAAATTGTCAAAGGTGACGGGCGTCGCATCGTTAGGAAATGCCCTGCTGAACATGACGACATAGTCGTTCATCGAATTCAACGTGTCGAGCACTCTATCTGGCGTCGCATTCATTTCGACACTTGCCTGGACTGGCCCCTTGGCTTGCGCCTTGAGGTCTGCCGCCCGTCCATCCCAGAACTGCGCCACATTGAATACCGCATTATAGACGGTAGGCGCCCGACGCGCACCGCGCTGCCAGCCATGACCGACCGACGTTGGGCCGGCATCTACGCCGCCGGCGCCAAGATTGTGGCACGTATTGCAGCTAATGATCCCGCTCGATGAGAGCCGCGGATCGAAGAACAGCACCTTGCCAAGTTCGACCTTTTCATGGGTGACCGGATTGTCCTTCACCGCAGGAACGATCGAGGGAATCGGCTTGAAGATCTGTCTGGCGGCGCTCATCAAATCGTCATTCGCGGCTGCTGCTGACGACACCAGCATCCCGACGCCCAGGATGTATACCTTGCGTACAATGGAAAGCTCTCGTATCGCTAACTTCTTCATGGCGTGCAGCACCGGTTTTTGTTGGATATCGGAAGTGGATCAAGAGCGACACGCATCACTCTCATTCATGCAGGGCAACGCAGCGGGCGTCTGAAGCGGTAGTTTGTCGTGTCTTGCTCGCTTTGGCGTAGTTCATCATGAGATGCAAACGGCATCACCGCGCAGGCCGAGCCGTTTGAAAGCGCAAACGGCGCTTTGTCTTATGAGCTCCTGACCAGAACTGCTGGCTCCAGACGGCAGTCGACTTGCCCTTGCAAGAGCGACGATCGGTCCGGCGGCGTATATTGTCGTTCGCCATCATCGATCGGCGGACGATGGGGCCGCGCGCGTGCAAGTATGTTTGTATCACGCGGCATCGGTCGAAAAATCCTGCTCCGGCTCGGCGGAGCGCCACCATCGATGCCGAGCGTAGACCATATCGGACACCAGGACGTCCGAGAATGACGTGATGGAGGTCCTGCAGAGCGAGCTCTAAGACTTGAGGCTTCGTGCTGTTCACTGTCGATCATCGAATCTTATACACCGTCCGCTGCTCGGAATATTCTACAACCTGACGTGACGTGCGGTTCAAGCCCCATGAGCGCCTGGACGCGCGGCCATGTCTGGCTCGGGCTATCGAGAAGCGGCGGGGCATTTCTGCTTACGACGTGACGTTGGCTCAACGTCCAAACCAGCGCTTGGGCTCAGATGCATGGGAGTATCAAGCGGCGTGTCGCCGGGTTCTGCCTGCGTGAGCAGACTGTTCGATAACGCCAAGACAACGGGAGAGGAGACGTGGTCGTTGTCGGTATCAGCCGGCGCGACTGCTGCCGAAACGATCAACGCGTGCGCGGGTACCAGATCGATTATCATGGCACGTTGCGCGCGCGTGCACCAGGCGCTGCATCAATCCTTGCGCCGGAATGTCCATGTGTTGAGCGGGATAAGCTCGCTGCCCGTCGCGTAGATCGGCGCGTCGGCAGTGGTGGTGACGGCTCATCCGTGAGAGCCATGCGGGCGGAGGGCAGCGTCTCACTGGCCGCGCTGAAGCGTCGAACGAAGCGGACGTGAAGGCAGATGTGGCCGCTCGCGGGTTCGGCAGGCGCAAAGCTTCGAGAGCGTGCGCCATCTGGCAGCCAACCGATCGATGGACCATTCTGACTGCATCGGCAGAGCTCGTTCGTGATGGAGCGGGGTGGGGAGCAAGTGGCTGAGCGTTCAGCGTCGGAGCGAATCGTGGATTGTGCCGCGTTCAGTATAGTACGAGTCTACGCAAGAGGGCTTTGGAGGACGAGGTGTCGGATCGGTACATGCTGCTGAACATGATCGAGACCGTTTGTCCCCTGAAACGGCATGGATGTTGCCGACGAAAATCACCTAACCGCGGAAGGCGCACCTCCTGACTTGGCCTACGCTTGTTGGTCACGAACGCGATAGCAAAAAACGCCGCACGAGCGCGCTGGCTTTAGGTCAATGGTCTTCTGCCGATGCCAAGCTGCTCGATGACGAGCTTGGAAATCTTTGTTGGATCGCGAACGCCCGTTGCGCCGATCTCGATGGTCTTTCTCGCGACGATTTCGGCGATCGGGTCATCACGATCGACCAAGCAAAGCGAGTGCAGGGTCAATTCATAGGCCGACGTTAGGCGCTCGACTTCGTCCGGTCCGAGGTTGCGGCCCTGGAGCAATTTATTGATGGCAGTCACGACGGCGCTAACCCCGCGACAAAAGTCACTTTTATCGTTCACATGCACCCTGATTCGAAATTTGCATTGAGTACGATGAAGCCGGATGTCTTTGGTTCGGGCGCATCGTCGCTGATGCAGCGTGCACGATCGAAATTGCGCACCATCGACCAAATGATCGGATCTGCTCAACTGGAACGCTTGTGTTCCTCCTTGGCTGCCAGCATCCGCTCGAAGCGATCAGCTTGTGCTTTCGTGAGATTGACGGCCAAGCCGACCCCGATCACCGCTGACCCCTTACGTTGCCGATCATAAACCATCCACCCGCTTGACCCTTGACGCACTAAGAACCTGGATGGAGGAGGCGCCTCATCGGTATCCTTGTCCGATCGTTGTTTGCCTGGATATTCCATCGTGGCCTCCCAAACAGTGCAATCCAATTCTTTGTACGTAGCGAACCGATCTGCTATCCGGCTGCGCGAAATGTTCGTGCATAGCAAGTGATGAGCGTGTTGTCGGGATCGCCCTTGCGGGCGGGCAAGTGAGGTCTCTATTCCAGACATCCGATCGGAAGAGGCCGGCGGCCAGCAAAAGCCCGCTCTAGCTCATCAGCCAACTGCATGGCGTTCGGTAGCGCTGGCATAGACCGTGCGCTACGATTGCGGCATCTGTAGGCGATCGGCTGCGCAAGTGTTCGCGGCCGGCAGGCGTGATTTCATGCGGCCGACCGTCACACCGGGCACGTTCATCTGATGCTGGGTAATCACTTAACGGGGGCGTTACCGGTCCTGTCCCGCCCGTGGAGCGGAAGCGAGACTGGGGCCGACTGGAATTGCGCTGTCTGGCCAAAAGTGAGCTGGCAGGTTGAAGTGGGCGTGATCGGAGGCTTGTCCGCCAACGCCGGGATCGACGGCATCAGTAGTTGTCGTCTTGTCTCGAAGTCGCCGCCGAGGGGTGCGGCGAGGCTAATTACGGCAGCGTCAAACGGATTAAGAACGCCTGGGTTAGGCTAGCGCCTGTCCGAAGCGTTCGGCCAAACCAGCCTGATTTCGACGGCTCGAAACTTCCATGCTGGTTTCCAGAGCCTCGGCTACTGGATCGGCGGCGAGCACGTTTGCGGCGCGGGACAAAACGATCTTTGATCGATCCGGCCTTTGCCTCCGAATCATTGACCCTGCAGAGCCCGCGGCAACGCAATGCCGGGTCCGTCATCCAACCAAGAAATCTTTCTGACTCGTCAGCTTCTCGAAAGCCGACGCTCCTAACATGAGCGAGATAGAGGTCCCGAGGCCAGTGCTCCGATCTGCAATCTGCATCAAACGGAGGTAATACGTGGAACCTGCTAGCAACGTCAAACCATCAGCGTCAGAAACCGTCGCGACGGCCGACTCTATGCTGCAAAAGCAGCCGGTAGAGCAAACGGCCTTTGAGCAACATCTCAGTGAAGCACAACAGCGCGAGCCGCCGCAAACCGATCCGGCCCCTTCGCGTCGCGGTGTTGCGCCGGGTGTCGCGGAGCACATCGTGGCGGCGGAGGCGCAATCTCCGCGCCTTGTCGTTGTTTCAAACCGCCTTTCCAAGCCTGGTGGGGCCATGACAGGCGGCCTGGCTGCGGCTTTGCTTCCCGCGGTGGAACGTTCCGGAGCGCTGTGGGTCGGGGCCTCGGGCCCGCTGAAAGCCGGCAACCACGAGCTCGGCGAGGGAGCGCTGGTGAAGCTCGATTTACCCGCCGCAGATTATGACCGCTACTACAACGGTTTTTCGAATTCGACACTGTGGCCGGCACTACATTCGCTGAGAGAGCGAATCTCCTTCTCGGAGGACGACTACAAGAGCTATCGTAAGATGAATGCCTTCATGGCTGATGCCCTGCTTGACTACAAGGAGCGGGACGCATTCTGGGTGCATGACTATCATTGGCTCACGCTCGGCGCCGAGCTGCGTGATCGGCGCGTCGACCGGCCGATCGGCTTCTTTCTGCACACGCCATGGCCGGCGCCCGGTGTGATGCAGCTGGTGCGGCCTCATCGCGAACTGATCGAAGCGATGCTTGCGTACGATTTGGCCGGCTTTCAGACCGACGAGGACCGGCAGAATTTCCTTGCCTGCGTCCGTGCCGAGCTCGGGCTGACCCCCAGCGAAGACGGTGTTGTTATCTCGCCCCGTGGCATCACCAGATGCCAAGTGTTCCCAATTGGCATCGATACGGACAAATTTGCACGATATGCTAAAGACGCAAGTTCGAATCCCGATGTCTCCAAGCTGCTGGACGGTCTCAATCGCGAGAAGCTTGCCGTCGGCGTCGACCGGCTGGATTACACCAAGGGCATCGACAATCGTATCCAGGCTGTCGGTCGCGCCTTGGACAAAAAGCCGAACAGCATCGCGCTTTTGCAGGTCGCCACCAGCTCTCGAGATGGCATTCCGAGCTACAGAGATTATCAGAACGACGTCAAAGCTGTTGTCGACGATGTCAACGCTCGCCACGGCGCGGACGACTGGATGCCGATCCGCTACGAGACCGAGCCTGTCAGTCAGGCGGTGCTCGCGGGTCTCTACCGCGCCGCACGTGTCGGCGTCGTGACCCCCCTGCGTGACGGGATGAATCTCGTAGCGAAAGAATATGTCGCCGCGCAAGACCCAATAAGTCCCGGCGTGCTGGTTCTGTCGAAATATGCCGGCGCGGCCAAGGAGCTCGATGCGGCACTACTAGTCGATCCCAACGATATCGAGGGTATGGCGGAGACGATTGCGAAGGCCATAGAGATGCCGCCCGAACGCCGCCTCGACTCCTACCGCAAGATGATCAAGAAGCTCCAAGACTATCCGATAGGCGCATGGTGGGCCGACTTCGTTGCGAAGCTCGAGGATAGCCGGATCGGCGTAGCCGCGGGCGACTCCATTCCGTTAGACGCGGGAGCTTCCAGTCGCTCAGAGAGCCGGACCATCCACGACGACCCAGCAGGCCCATCGGGTGCGATAGATCACTCGGAACGGGTGTCATATCCGGACGTCGCCGTTCCGGCTACGGTGCCAGCGGATCATTTCGGACATATCGGCTTCCGCTAGAGCAATGACGCCGCGCTGCCCCGGGACGTGTTGATCAGTACATTGGACAGAATCTGGGTCCTGCCGGCCACGGGCGAGCCCAGCGCCGATTCAGCGAGCAGCTTGACGCGGCGTAGTTGAGCAAACGCGCCGACCGAGCATGGATTGCATCGACGAGGCGAGCGTAGATCTCCAAGCTCATCATAACCGTCGGAGGGCCAAGGAAGGACCAAGGCGGCGCTGAAGCAGTCTTTGTTGGCGCGCCACACCGGAACAGAGGCCGACTATGTCGAGCTTCTAGAGCATGATCCGGAGCTGGCCTTCCGAAAAGATCATGCTCAAACAAGAAGCTAAAGCGCGATGACGGTTCGACCTCATCTCATCGCGCTTTAGGGTGGTTAGCCAACGGCCGGAAGATTGCAGCTCCGAACGCTTCGCATTCGTCGCTGGTTAAGTCGGAGCCATGGGTCGGCCCTTTTCAAGCGATCGCGATTCGAGCTCTCGCAATTGGAATCCAAGTGCGAATGTTGGGAGTACCTTTTTGCCTCCCCATTGCGGTATGCTCAGGCGATGAGCTCAATGTTGAAGATTGTAGCGGCAGTGGGAGCGATCTTCCTGGGAGAGGCCCTTTCGATCATCGCGGAGTTGATCGCCTCAAAGGAGTTCGGAAAAGCTGGCGGGAATCTGACGACGCTGCTTCCGATGTTCCTGCTGATCATGCTGGGCGGTATCTTGCTCGTCTGCGGATATGCTCTCGGCTACATGCATCTCAAGAATATTTGGATCATAGTCGCAGTATCGGTGGGATCGATCCTCGTGGTGGAACCGATTCTCTCGTTCTTACTCTTTCGGGACGTGCCGACGATCGGTTCGCTGGTTGGGCTGGCACTGGGCGCACTTGGCACTCTGGCAGCGATATTTTTATAAGCGCTATCTGTGTCAGGCTAAATTACCGTGGTTCTGTGAAAGCGGTGGGTTATGAACCGCTCAATTCGATCGCAGCGGCGGAAATGTATTCTGACCGATGTGGCCGGCTCCTGGGAGCGCTATTGCCGTGAGATTGGAGCCGGGGTCTCACTTCGTTGTTACCCGACGCGGAAACGTTCCAGCCTGGATATCAAGCTGCCGCGCAAGCTTCGAAATTTATCGGGAAGGACCTGCAAGTCTTCAACCGTAGAGCTCTTGCGAGCCAAGCAAAGGGAGCGCTCGCGTCTGATTGACGTGCCATCAACTGGAGGGGGGCCGTCGTTTGGTCCAATGACGTCCGTCGATGCCAAACGGATCGCCGACAACCATAGAGAGCTCCGCTGGATCGCAAACGCCGGTTGTACCGATCTTGGTGCCCTTCCTTGCAATGATTTCCGGCGCAAGGCGATCGTAGGGTTGGTCGAAGGCCGAGCCTCAGATGGCTCAGCTTTGTTTCGGCCCGCGTTTTGTCCTCAGGCGCCCCACTCACGGTCGGGCCCGAAGGCGCTGCTGTCGCGCCAACGAGAGCTCCAAAACAATATGCCACTGATAGTGGTCAGGGATTTTCCTATCGGCGTCAGGAACCGTTCGAGTTCACTTCGGCATAGCCGCCCTTATCGTCCCATTTGTAAACGACATAGTCGAGCTGCTTGATGTCGCCCTTGACGTCATATTCAAGATTGCCGATTACGGTGTCCCAAGAGCTCGCTTTGATCGTATCCATCACCTTCCTTGGATCTATGGTGCCGGCCTTGGCCACGGCTTGAGTCCACACTTGCACCGCCGCATAAGTGTAGAGCGTGTAGCCTTCGGGATCGATGTTCCTGGCCTTGAATTTCTCGACAATCGCGGCCGCCGTCGGCTTCTTGCGTGGGTCCGGTCCGAAGGTGAAGAGCGTGCCCGCACCGGCGGCGCCGGTGATCGAGGCATATTCCTTGTCGGCCAATGCGTCGCCCGACATCAGCGTCGTGTTTAGCCCCTGATCGCGCATCTGACGAAGGATGAGGCCTGCCTCCTGGTGATAGCCGCCGACATAGACGAGATCGATATTGTCTCGCTTCAGGCGCGAGACGATCGCATTAAAGTCCTTGTCGCCCTTGTTATAGGATTCGTACAGCTTTTCGGTAATGCCGGCCGCGTTAAGGGCCTTCTTAGTCTCGTCGGCAAGTCCCTTGCCATAGGTGGTCTTGTCATTGAGGATAGCGATATTCTTGCCCTTGAAGTTCTTGGCGATGAAGCGGCCGGCAACCAGACCCTGCTGGTCGTCACGCCCGCAGACGCGCGCTACGTTCCAAAGCTTGCGGTCAGTCAAGAGTGGATTGGTCGAAGCCGGCGTGATCTGCAACACGCCGCCGTCGGCATAGGCGTCCGACGCTGGGATCGAGGATGAAGAGCAAAAATGTCCGGCTACGAACGGGATCTTGGCTCCGGCGACCTTTTCCGCCACCGAGCGTGCCTGCTTGGGATCGCAAGCATCGTCCTCGACGTCGAGCACGAGCTTCTTGCCGAGCACGCCGCCAGATGCGTTGATATCGGCGACCGCCATTTCGGCGCCGTTCTTCATTTGCCGGCCGAAGGCCGACTCACCGCCGGTTATGGGTCCCGCAACGGCGATGGTGATGTCTTCCGCGAACACCGCTGTGGAGAACGCGAAGGATGCACCAAGTGCGAGGCCGATGAGGTCGAATAATTTCATGAATGGTCCTCACAAAGTGAAGGCAATGGCGAGTGAGCACGAGTGGAGCAGTGCGCTGGCGGCTGCAGTCGCGCTAGATCACTGTTGCTGACGCCGGCTTCATCGTGCATCAAACCCCTCGATCGCGTCCCGGAAAAGAGCAGCAGTCCTGTCTTGTCTCGCTAGGAGGACATCTGCCTCTCTCAAATGACCAAGCTTCTGGTCGCGAAGGCATCTGCAGAAAGCTTGGCCGAAAAGAGAGAACCTCTGCAGGCGTCGGGACAGAAGAACGAACCAGCGCGCATGTGCCAAGCAACGATTGAACGTTAAGCGCGCTCGCCGGTGCCAACTTTACGCGACCCGTCTCATGCTGGCCAGTCAACGCCACAAAGGTGTCCATGCGAATATTAGCTGAGTTGGCCGTCCAGAAAAGAAATAGGTTTGTACGAAACGTACACGGAGCGCGTCTTTGATTGTTGGCGTCAGTCGCGGCCGACAACCGCAGCAACGGAGTTTCCCTCAAGTCAGGAGTTCTTCACCAGTGCCGTGTTGAGTGGCGTCAGCTTCTTCACCATCACGCTCAAGGTGGGGCTATAGTCTGCTAAATTACCAGATGGGGCCCGAGAGGGGATTGGGGATTGTCATATACTCATTCAGTAGCTGCGGAATGCGCCAGTTATTTCAAACAGACCATAGCCAGGTTGAAGCGAGACGACCTCATTATTGCAGTCGCACTGCTCGTCTTCTTTGTGGTCAGTATCGTCTCGCTCATGGTCGCCGGAGCGACGTTTCGCAACATGCAATTTTGGCCGTCAGACAATATGTCGCCGGACACGCTAGTTGGAGTGGGCGCAATGATGCTGTTCATTCCAGCCTTTGCCGTCGCGCGGTTCTCGTTCGGCTACATCGTCGCATTCTTTCTGCTGTCGGCTGTGCTCGGTTACGTCTGGCTCTCCTTCTATTCCGGATTCGACTATCCTCATGCCTTGGCGCGGTGGTCGATGTTTGGAGCGCTCGTCGGTGCCGCGACGCCGCTGCTGTTCGTGAATTTTGAGATTTCACGGCCTGCCGTCACGGAGGATGCATCGCGCCGAATAGCGCTCGCGCTTGCAGCGATCGCGGTCTTGGTGCTCGCTGCGGATGCCTCTTATGGCCTCACGTTCGGCAGCCCGCTTGGCGCCGCCCGCAATTCGGTCACCCGCCCGCTTGTGCTGAACTACCTGACGGGTATCGTGATCTCGGGGATATTGCCGTATCTGTTCGCCTGGTTTGCGAGCGGCAGGCAGCCGATTGCGGCGTTCCTGGTGCTTGTCCTAACGGCTGCGTACTATCCCATCGCTGTCAATAAAACCGTATTGCTGCTGCCGCTTTGGCTGCCGATCGTGTTCTTGCTCTACGCGCGGCTCAATCCAAGGCTCGCGACGATCCTGTCGTTGCTAATTCCGATGGTCATAGGTCTCACACAATATGAGCTCGTTCGGCTGTATTCTCCGAACGATCCTTATTACTTGTTTGGGGTCTTCAATCTACGCATGATCAGTGTTCCGGCACTGGCCATAGACCATTATGCGAATTTCTTTCACGATCACGCGCTGACGAACTTTTGCCAAATCTCATTGGTGCGCGCCCTCATGGGCTGCCGATACGGCGAGCTTGGACCCGTCATGGCGCAAGTCTACCGCGCTGGCAACTTCAATGCCTCGTTCCTGGCGACGGAAGGAATTGCGTCGGTTGGGCTTCAATGGACGCCGGTGGCGGCGCTGATTTGCGGTACTATCTTGTCGATCGGTTCGCTTGCGAGCCGCCATCTGTCGCCGCCGTTTATTGCCGCGTCGTCGGCGGCAGCGGCAGAGGTCCTCGTGAACGTCCCACTGTCGACTGCGATGGTCTCAAATGGGCTTGCGTTACTATTCCTGCTTTGGTGGCTGACACCGCCCACCCCACTCGTTCGGGAGCAGCCTCAAAATGGAATCGTGGCAAGTCTTGGCCTGGCCGGTGATTGAGACCACCAAAGGCAGCAGCCCTGCAGTTCTGTCCGTGTCGACGGCAAGCGGCCTACATGGGCCGCTTTGGTTCGAGGCGGGATAGGGCTCGTCAGCTCCTCGCAGCTAAGCTTGGTCGTTGCGTCTTCTTCAGGTGATCTGATGGGATGGGTGTGCGCAATTTCAACATAACGGCTTGGGCGCACGTGCCTCAGCCAGTCGCGCAAGAGGAGCAAGCGAAACGCCCGGAGGCGGCTTTCCAACGGGCGCCCGTTTCTGCCCGATGATCTCTGTCGGTGCTATCCGCATCTGTCCAACTCGGACTGGAGGTTGATCGAGCGTGCGATCGGTGCCGCTTTTGCGAGCGGGGAGGTGGATTCGGCATTCGGTAGGCCAACCATCTGGCCAGATAGCCTTGGCTCTGAGGGTCTGTCGATGTCCGGGGCTCGATGACGCTGAATTGCGCGCTTACGTAAAGGCGGGACACAATCATGGCACGCATTTGCCCACCGGGTTGAATGACCTTCGTAAGTTCCGTGACCAATCTGCAGATGCGGCGAGCCGCGGCCTCGAAGTTGGCCCCCTGCAGTCGGGCTTCATCCTGGATGTTCGAAATGACTTCATGGGCCCTCCGGCAAAGCGTCAACGATTGCGGAAATAATGAGCCCGCACAATTGACAGTCTCGGTCAGCCTGGGATGAGCGTCAGCCAGGGCGAGGTGGCGAGGCCGCGTCGTTGGCGCTCGTCGACCCTGAACTCTTCACCTTCGATCCGGCCCAGTTCCCTCCAGGCGAGCTTCGGTCCTTGCTAGGTGATGAACCCGCCGCGGCGCCACTCTTCAGCGTCGATCCGGGGACTTCAGTTCCGCCCCAGATGAGCTTCGGTGATTGCTGGAAGATGAACCCGTCACATCGCGCGCCTTCCTTGTCGGTCCAGAGGACTTCAGCTTGCCTCCAGGTGAGCTTCGGTCGTCGTTGGAGGATCACTCCGCCCCGTTCGTCAATTTGGGTTCGGCAGATCAGCCGGGTTTCGACCGCAGTCCGCCGCCGGCTCTATCTCTGTATCTTCCCCAGGGCTGGCAGCACTGGGACCAGTGCGCGCCGGAAGACCTCAAGGAAGGAATGCGCTTGCACAACGTGCCAACCGCGGCTGACCCAAACAAAAATCTAACTCTTCGGGACGTGAACTACACGGCCACTATCGGACCGGCAGGTCTGGAGCACGAAATTGTTCTCCGTAGGACTTGAGCAGAGTCGCCGCCCATCCTGGTTGGAGCTCAGCGAGGCTTCTCGGCCATCCAGCGAACGTTCATATGGTCCGACCACTGCTGTTCGAGCAAGGCGCAAAGCGCGTTGCGTGCTCACGGACCGCCTTATCTCGGAATGACACTAAGAGAGAACGAGAGAGTAACTTGTACTTCGGCCTTCCCCGTGTCTTTGAGGAGGATGTCCAGAAGTTTCGCCCGGCGGCGGTGATGCCATCGAAAAGTTTGAAGAAATCGCCGTCTTGGGCATGCGCGCTGTGGAGCGAGGATGGGTGGCTGCAAGCACAGGTGCCGCAGCCGAACGACGCAAAAGCGAGGAACTGCCGTACCCAGCATCGATGTATCGGCTCTGCGTAGCTTTCGAAGCGCGCCGAAAACGAAACGCCCGGTACCTCCTGTGCGACTGCAACCAATGCACAAATTCTAGGCGAGCGATAGCAGCAGGAGTGGCGTTCTAGGCGACCGGCCCGTAGGAGCACGGGACACTCTTCCCCTGGCCTGCCGAGTTGGATAGCATCACAACCTTGAAGAGAGAAGAGCATGGCGAGCAGGCTTGAACGCGTCGAGAGGGTAGAGAGATCCGCGATTCTTCGGCGCCTCGGTCGCGTGCAGGCGTGGCGCAGGGCTCGCCTCCAGCGGCTCTTGGCCGATCCTGATATAGCGAAGAACGACCCGGAGCGACGCAAGTCCATCAAGGCGGCGCAGCACTATACGGCGGTCTCGATGCGCGCCAAAGCCATTCAGATCGGACTGATAGATCGCTAGTGCGGCACGCCCAGCCGCCCGCATGGCACGCCGGGACTGGACGATGTTCAACGGCCTTTCGGCCGTCCAAGATGTCGTATCATCGATTGCGGGATCAGCTATCGGAGTGCTTCCGAGCATTGGGGCGTTGGTGATGTTCTCGCCACAGGATCACGCTTTCGCGCGATCAAGATGTGCTTCTGAAGCAACTTTCGAATGCCCGGTAGTAGCGTTCTTCATCGCTAGTACCCACTTTTCTTGGATCGTGAGTCGTGATTCAAGATATGGATGATACCCAAAGCGAGAGAAGTCCACCTTTCGAGGGAGATCGCAAGGTGCTTGTGGCGTGCTGTCATTCGCCAGTGACGTTCCAGGCCGATTTGGAGTGGGTGCGGATAGTTCTTTTGGCGCCGGCCGAGCGCAGCACGCGGTCGATCGACAAGGAAGTTGGATCCAAACACGGATCGTTAACCTTTGGCGGCATCGCTATGCCGACCATGGCCTTGAAGGTCTGAAGGACATGCCGCGGTCTGACAAGCAGCCGATCTATACGAAGACGACCGACAAGCGAATTCTGAAGCTGTCGGACAAGCTACCCCAGCAAAGTTTGCGCGCTGGACCGGCGCTCTGCTGGCCGAGGCGCCAGGGATGTTGACGTCCAATATGTCTGGCGGTTTGTGCGCAGCCACCAGGTTGACTTGTCGACTCGCAAGCCCTCATGTGAGAGCAACGACCCGAACTTTACGGCCAAAGCCGCCGATGTTGTCGGCCATATGTTGCCCCGCCCGCGAACGCCATTGTGCTGTGCGTGGTCGAGAAGCCCTCGATCCAGGCTTTGGAGCGAGCGCAGGGTTATCTGAAGTTGTTCGATGACCGCGCCTTGATCGGCCAGAGCCACGATTACAAGCGTGCATGGCACGACAACATTATTTGCCGCGCTCGAAGTCGCCACCGGAAAGATCATCGCGACCTAGAATACGCGGATGGCCTAACCTAGGCAGCGACCTCATCATCACGGCCAAACTCGATCGCACCTTCGGACCGGACGCGCATGCGCCCGGCACGCTCGACTTCCAAATAGCTGAAAGCGGGCGCGCCAGTCCCGGCCGATTCGGCAATAGTCGATAGCTCGCCTGGACTGCGAAGGTCAGTGGCCGGAATCCGATGGCGAATGAGTTCGAGAGTCCGTCACCATCTCGGGCGTATCGGAGTTGATTCTTACCTTCTTGATCGGTGTATGATCTTGCGGTGCGCGAGCCGTATTCGGATTATCCACGCTGGCTGTCCAATAATCAGCTAGATTGCCGCCCAGAAACAAGACCTCGGTCTCCTCGCTCGGTATTCCCCCTAACCAATCTCGCAACTCCTCATCTCCGGGAGCATGCCCACGCTCTAGAATATCGTTGATCTTTTTGATCGGCCAGGCGGTGACGCTTGGTACCGTATAAGTGTGCAGCTTCTTAGCGTTTTTTGCAATTGCGTTCGCGCCATTCTCGCTATGGTCCTTTGAAAGGAGCAGTCGCGAGGGGGTCTGGCACAATGACACAAAAGCACTCTCTGTAAGGCCTTTCGTGTGCCATGCCGCGAGGCGCGCCATATCAATTTCGTCCTCTCTTTCGTCGTCCGAGCAGATAGCAGCCTTATAAACATGCGGGCTAGCCTGAGCACGCAAACCCGCTAGGGAACGCACATGCGCGATGGCACTCACCTTTTCGTCTAGAATCGGCTCACAATCGATGTTCTCGTTCTGAAAACGGTGCAGCGACAGATATGATGATGCCACCACATCGTCGAAAATGCGCTTGCCGTCGACACTGCCGGCAGAAGATCCGGTGGTTCGTGGCCACTGTGTTGCTCGCTGCGCAGCGAGTTTGATCTCGTTCTTCAGCGCCTTAACGCTCGCTCCGGCCAGCGATGCCGCAAGTTCGGCGCGCCCTCTCACAAAGGATGCGGCCGGGCAGCGCTCGCTTTCCCGGATGGCGCTCGCTCTCCGATTGCCCGTCGTCATGGTCGAGGGTGATCCAATCCGGAAATCCATGGAAGCGGCAGCTGAATCTGATGTTGAGCGCAGTTCACTCAGCTGCTGCTCAAAGTCCGCTTGATCCGGGGACGGGTATGCTAGTGAGCTGGTTTGTAGGCTTAGTCTGCCCGGCTCTTGCTGCGTCCGCTGCTGCTGGGTCAAGCGTTCTATTGTGTTCTGTGGATCGATGTTCATCTGCTCCCCTCGCGCGCGGATCGTTCGGTTTGATCTTGGCAGGTGCGGCTTTCGAGAAGCTGACAAATGAGGAAAGCATGCGGCCGCCAACTTTTCGGGGGGGCTTCCCGGTCGGCTAGCCACGCTGCGGGAGAGCGTCCCACGAACTGCGTACGCCAGGTAATCCGGCGCATTCGCGTGCCTGATGGGTCATGGGATGACGTTGCGGCTGTGTAACTCATCTGCCAAATAGTTTAGCAGCCGCTGGGAGTGTGCTCGCAGCCGTGCTGCCCCATCCTTTTTACGGGCTGGAAGTCGCGCAGAGCCTCGGAACGAAGCCACAGCTAGCAAAGTATCGCGGCAGAGAAGTGACGGAAGCGAAGAATGCTGCGCGCAATCGGCACATAATCTGCCGAGCATCTGCTCCAGCGCTTTGTGTTCCCCAGCTACTTCCAGCAGGAGCGAGCCTAACCGGTGGGCACCGGCCTAGCCCAACCAAGCGGCCGGCATGCCTTCAACGAAGAGGTCCGTCTCAGTTGGCCGCCATCGGGACCGCATCGTCCAGAACGCTTCCCAGTACCCTTTATTTTGGGACGATCTTGCAGGCCCCATGCTGGTATTCCACCAATAGAAGCTGCTCGTGCCGGCTCCGACTTAACCGGTCAGTGTTTCCTTAAATAGGCAATCCGGCAGGCGCGTCGGACTGGCCAACTTGGCTCACTTAAGCGCGTCAGCTTGTCGACAGCTAATCCCGATAGAGCGAGAACCAGAGAGCGACCCTATCTGCTCAGGATTGCGAACCGACTCAAACCGAGAGGGGACATGGACCCGTTTAACAGCATCAACCCATTCGACCGAGACTTTGCTGCTTACAACGCCGCGGTGCCACAACCGCAACAGCAGCAAGCGGAGTTTGAGCCGTACTTGGATGAAGTGCCGCAGCTTGATACCACTGCCGTCGACGGGATTCCCGTTTCTCCAGATCGCTACAATCCTCATCTGTCTGATGAAGACCGTAGATTCACCGAGGCGTCGGAACTTGGGGACCATACTGCACGCGGTCCTCATCCCCCGGACGCAGTCACTAGACGCGTTGGGGACGCCGCTTCTCAGCGCAGCGCGTCGCGTGAAGCTTTGAACTGGCCTAAGGAGATGACTGCCGAAGGTCACGATCAGGATCCGCCGCGAGCTATAACGGGCGAAGTCATCCTAGCATCGTCTCTCAAGCCAGCCGCGCGCGATCACCAAACACCGGATCCCGGAGAAGCCGTTCGTCACTCCAACTGGAGCTACGGTTCCCAGCCGGCTCACAACGAGCTGACCGGGAGCCTCCCCCTTTCAAGTCACGCGGCTCGCGTGGGTGAGGATTACAGCCGGCAGTTGTGTCCTGCGAAGAGGCAGAGGACGCTAGGCCATGCGGAACTGGATGCTATTGAGCGCCAGCTGAGCGAGCCGGGCAATTCAATAGCTCGTGTGCTGATGGAAAGCGCAGGCGCACCGTCGCCTTTCGGGCCAGCGGTCGATTCGCCATTGGTCCTTCCTGAGGAAGGTTACGATCAGGATCAGCTGTGGGCGATGGTGGAAGACGTCGGCCCATCATCGTCTCTCGAGCCAACCGCGCGCCATCAGCAGACCCTGGATTCAGGAGCCGTCGTTCGTCCCTTCAACTTCCGGCAAGGCGACCAGCACGTGTTGGCTGCGCCTGACGGTAGCAGCATTCCGCCGAGCCAGGACAGCCGACCCAACAGTTTCCTGGTTCACACTGACCGCTACACCGCGCTGTTCGTGCCCGCGGCGGCGATGAGGCGAAGCACCCCACTCAATCCGCCAGGCGCTGCCATTCGTCGCGGATCTCGATTGGAAAGCGTTCCGCAGCCTAGCGCGCGGCCGGCGAATCCGGCCTCGCCAGCGCGGCTTGGACGGTCGACGGAGCAAGCCGCCCCGGCGTCCTCCAGGGCTGAGAGGACGTCCCCCGCGGTCCGCGAGATTTATGCAGCATCATGGGCCGTTCCCGAGGGCTTTTCGCACGGCACCCAACCCGCCCCGCCCACGATGATTTCGAAGCTCGGCCGCTGGGGCCTCCTGCCGGACGCGGCGCAGCCGGAAAAACAATATGACATTCGCGGCGAGCGCTATACCGCCCTCTTGGGTCCGGGAGGGCCCAACGACGTTCGGCTCATCCATTATCCACGAATGTAGACGCCGAGGAACACTCGACACTAGGAGCCCGTCCAGATAGCTCTGATAGCGGGGTTGTTATTGGACGGCAGCTTGCTCCAGCGACTCTGCGACCTTGGCAATGGGGCGGGCGGTGCAAATGAGCGCTGCCCGTCCCGATGAACTTGCGCGCAACATCGCTCAGCGACTCCTCGTTGAGCCGAAAGCCATCGTCCCTTTATTGTTTGGGAAGAGCCAATGGCCAAAGCTGCGAAGAAAACCTAACGCGTTCTTGGCCACGCCTTGACCGACCAGAGCCACGATTACAAGCGGCATGGCACGACAACATTAATCGCCGCGCTCGAAGTCGCCACCGGAAAGATCATCGCGACGCATTCAAAACGCCGGCGCCGCGTCGAATTTCTCGATTTCATGAACAGCCTCACCGCGGCTTTTCCGAACCGGAAGCTTCACGTCATCCTCGACAACCTCAACACCCACAAGAAGAGCGAGGACTGGCAAGGCCCACCCAACGTGCAATTACATTTCACAGCGACAAGAGTGTCCTGGTTCAATCAGGTCGAGGTGTGGTTTTCGATCTTGCAGGGGCAGTCGCTCAGCGACACCTCCTTCGCAAGCCTCAAGCAGCTGCAGGATCACATCGATGCCTACGTCAACGCGTAGAACGACAGATACGAACCCTTCGTCTGGACCAAGAAAAAGGTCCATCAACGCCGTTTCAAAGGACGCCGTATCACTCAGCTCTGATTCCGTGTACTAGACGCGTGATCCCCGCCCCGTCGCGCGCGTATCCCCGATACGTGCTGCGCCTGTCTCGCACACGCGATTAACCACGGCTCAGCGCGCATTAACCGATCAGCATTGCGCGGTGGCGAACAGAGTGAGACTTCGCTCTCATCCTGATTGATTGTCGCGCCATACAGCATCTCCCGGTCTGGTTTCTCAGGTTTGGGCTGGCGTGACCTTTTCGACTGTCGCGCTGCCGAAAGTTCTTGCCAATTGCAGGAAGTTCGCAAGGAGCTCGTCTCCTCCTTGGGTCAGTATCGATTCCGGATGAAACTGTACGCCATAGGTTGGTTGATGGCGATGGGCCAAAGCCATGATCTCACCTTCAGCTGAACGGGCTGTCACCATGAGATCCTGCGCGCATGGCTCAGTGAGTTCGACGATCAGAGAATGGTAGCGCCCGACGCAAAGCGGAGACTGTAATCCCTTAAACAGCCCCCGGCCGTCATGGGTTATGCACGAGGGCCGGCCATGCATGGGGCGACGCGCGCGCGCCACGCGCCCGCCGAAAGCGCTTCCAACGCACTGGTGCCCGAGGCAGATCCCGAGAATTGGGACGCGACCGGAGAGCTCGCGGACCACGGCGGTGGATATCCCAGCCTCCATAGGCGTGCGGGGACCGGGCGAGATGACGACTGCCTGTGGCTTGAGGCCGAGGACGTCGCCGATGGTGACCGCATCATTTCGGATCACTTGCGCCTCTTCCCCGAGCTTACGGACATGGCGGGCAATATTGAAGACGAAGGAGTCGTAGTTATCGATGATGACGATCAAAATGCACCAAATGTTGAGACGCGAAAGCGTCAACGATTCGCTGTGCCTTTGCGAGCGCCTCTTCATATTCGGCCTCCCGACCAGGCATCGCCGTTATCCCGCGGCGTGCATGCAGCGCGGCCAGGTCATTGTCGATCATCATACTGCGGATCGCAATGTTCCTACCCATGAGCCCATTCAACCCGTGAAGCCGATCATGCCGCAATATACGTCTCGCGCCGCTCGTTCGATATCCGCAATGATTCCCATCAATCGCATCGTTGACGCTCCAGTTCGCGGAACTGCCCGGAAGCGAAGCTCAGAGCACTCTGCGTCTTGGTCTGCTGCAGTGCGGCGCCTGACCATCGAGCCGAAGTGGTTCGCCGACGCACAGGATTCGAGGTGGCACAGCGCAAGGAACTTCCATCAACCGCCGCCAGTGTAACGGCGGATAGATCGTTGCGCAGCGGGTCAACGATCGGCCACTGTCCTTTTCGGACGGAAGCGGGATTTTAGCACGGCGTCGGTTTGCCTTGGAGTTCCAGAATGTGCGATCGTGCCCTTGACGGAGCGCGCTTCCATGCGTCGTCCGTCGAGTCTCAGGAATCGTTCCGGCGATGCAATTGTCAGCTTGCCCTGGCCCAGCAGCGCTGCAAAGCGCGCTGGATTCGACGACCGCAGCCCGCAGTAGAAGGCAAGCTGATCCAATGAGGTCGACAGCTGTGCGCAAAGAGTGCTGCCCAGCGTTCACCTGGAAGACGTCGCCTGCCAGAATCGAGGACGACGACGTGTTGGAACGCTGCAATTAGTTTTGCCGGCTGAAAGTTCGAATGCCACGGGTCGGTTGAGCTGGAGCCCCTATTCTGCGGCGAGCTCGGGCTAGCGGGGCGAGCTGCCGTCGGCGCGACTACGCCAACGCTGGCTCCGCCGTGCAGCGTCCTGTTCGGGCCGTCCGGCGGAAACAATCCTGCGCAATCATGATGGCCTCGAAGCTGACGACCAGCCCATAGATGCGCAGGATTGATTGAGACAAGCGCTGACGGGCGATTGCCGGGATCGGCAAGTCGTTCTGACGTCCTGTTCAGATGACAGGCAAAAAAAGCCTGCAGGCATCTCTGGAACAGAAGCAAATCGGTCAATGCTCTTACGGATACTTGGCGAGCAAAGAACTCTCCATGAATCGTCCTCGATAGCATCTCCGTTGCAACCGCCCTCCGTCCGCAACCATGTAGGTTCAGAACGGCTTGCAGGCCGGATATGAGTAGCCGCCGAGCAGCTCATGCCTTGCTGCGCTATCGAGAAACGCAAGATCAGGCGATTGCTCGAGACGTCGCATTGCTGCGGCAGGCTCGATTCACCGCAGTTGCCGTCAATGACCAACGAGTGGAGCGCTGCGAGAGGTCTCCCATTGGGTGGTCTTGCGCGACGGTGACCATCGTCCGCGACTTGCAAGCCATCGAGACCGGTTTCAAACTATTCCCGCCGGTGGACCCGGCTGACTGCCAGCGGACCGATGCGTGCAGTCACTTAGCTCATGTCGGCGTCGAAGCCGGGCGCGCATTGGTCGATACATCGTAGTCCGCGGCAAACCGCAGCTCACGGAGTGGTCGCACCCGCCTGATTGATTCCTGGTACAGATGATGCGCTTTGTAGGCCGCGAGTTCCGTCTCGTTGTCGAACTCACCGTAAACCACGACATCGATATCGTTGCCGAGGGCATCGCTCTTGCGGTTACGTGCAACCTCAAGCCGGCGCGCATGTGGGATTGTAGTGAGAAGCGATAGGCCTTCGATGATTTGCTCGATATGGGCCCTATCCTTCGCGGAGAACAAGACGATGTGACGAATCATGGAAGCCCTAAAGGAGGAGTGATGCCGCAAGGAGGCCGCATAACTATCTTGAGAGCCGGGCCGCCGCAATGGCCGCAGCCATAGGGACCGCGCTAGACCGCTCAAGGGCTTGGCGCTAGCGATGTTGCCCGCAGTCTGCCTTGGTACTTGCAACGACCTTATTTCGTCAGGAGGCCGGAAGGGCAAGGCGCTCAATCGTTTGAATGTGACGCGCGAGCAGGCGGCAGGCTTGATCGATATTGCGCGCTCGCAGCGCTTGCAGAATTAGGCGGTGATCCTGACTGGGCCGCGGTCGCCAGCCGCTCGTGCGGGCCATCGCGAACACCAATCGAGAATTTGCAAGCTGCAGTCCGTCGAGACTGGCGAGCAGGCGGGGCATCGCGCAGGGCGCGACGAGGGCCTGATGAAAGGCGCGGTTGGTAACCTCAAATTCCTGAATGGTCTGCGCATTTTCCCCCTCGATCAGAGCGAGCTCGATGCGTGCCAAATGGTGAGACGTGAGCTTTGGGGCCGCATTGCGCAACGCGACCACTTCGAGCGCGGCGCGCATCTCGGCGATTTCCCTCACTGAATTGGTGTCGAGTGGCGCAACCCGGACCCCGCGACGAGGCTGAGCTACGACAAGGTACTGCGCCTCCAATTGTCGAAAGGCCTCGCGCACCGGAACGTGACTTGAGTTGAATTCCCGCGCGATGTGATCCTGCCGGAGCGGGGCGTCTGGCTGCAGCGCGCCGTTGATGATGCGCTCGCCGATTGCTTGCGCAATGCGGCCAGTCATGGTTGCGTTCTCTCCGTTCATCATAGATTATCTATCATAAAAACGAATGCATTCGCATCTGGCCTAGGCTAGCATCCCGTAATCAATCACATCATAGATAATATCGGTTATTATCTATGATCCGTCGAGGGTGGGAAAATCAAGATGGACGCGGCTGTGGAGGGCGAGCGGAACGATGGCGCGAGCCGCGCATCGATCCGAAGTGATTGGGAACTAGCGGAGGCCGCAGCGCTCCATGACCTGCCGTTTTCCGACCTGATGTTTCAGGCGCAGTGCGTCCATCGCGAGAACTTCGATCCAAACCACATCGAAACGGCAAGCCTGCTCAGCATCAAGACCGGCGGCTGTCCGGAGGACTGCGGCTACTGCTCGCAGAGCGCACATTACGAAACGGGCCTGAAAGCCACGCGCCTGATGGATCGCGCAAATGTGGTTGCCGCCGCGCAGCGCGCCAAGGCTGCTGGCGCCGCCCGCTTCTGCATGGCCGCAGCCTGGCGCAGTCCGAAAGGCCGCGATCTCGATACTGTCTGCGACATGGTGAGTGCGGTTAAAGATCTTGGCATGGAAACCTGTGCCACACTTGGTATGCTGACATTCAAGCAAGCGACACAACTCGCCAACGCCGGGCTCGACTTCTACAATCATAACGTCGACACTTCAGCCGAATTCTACGGCAAGATCATCTCGACCCGCGCCCTGCAGGACCGCATCGACACGCTTGGACATGCCCGCAAGGCCGGTCTCAAGCTGTGCAGCGGCGGCATTGTCGGGATGGGCGAGTGCACCGCGGATCGACTGGGCATGCTCGCCAATCTCGAAAAGCATCCGGAAAGCGTGCCGATCAATCTGTGGAACGAAGTCAAGGGCGTGCCAGTGAACGACACCGCGGAGCGTCCCGATCCGATCGCATTTGCGCGGCTGGTTGCAACCGCCAGGATCATGATGCCAAAGAGCGTGGTGCGGCTCTCCGCCGGACGACAATACATGACCGACGAGGCCCAGGCGCTGTGTTTTTTGGCTGGCGCGAATTCGATCTTCATTGGTGACGTACTTCTGACCACCAAAAACCCGCAAGCCGATTGCGATGCAAACTTGCTCGGTCGGCTCGGCATCAAGTCCTCAGCCAAGTGAAACAGAGCAGTGAGCGCATTGCGCGCAAACTCCAGCAAAGGTGAGCCATGCAAGTCACGTTGATGAAAGGCAAAATCCATCGCGCCTCGGTCACGCAGGCCGATCTGCACTATGAGGGCTCGATATCGATCGATCGCACGCTATTGGATGCGGCGGGATTCTTGATCAACGAACGCGTCGAAATCTACAACATCGAAACCGGAGCACGATTCGCCACCTATGTCATTGAGGCGCCGGAAGGGTCGGGCACCATAGGTCTGAACGGTGCAGCCGCGCGCCTTGCGATGACGGGCGACAAGGTGATCATCGTTGCATATGCGTCTTTCGAGGAGGTGGAAGCCAAGGAGTTCAAGCCGCGCGTTGTGCTGGTTGATCGGGAAAATCGCATCTTGCCGGGCTGAAAACCAACGAGGCCGACGTTGGGGCCGCTCGGTCTTCGCCGGCCAATGGGACGCATGCGCGTCATCTGCCGACGTTAGGAAGTCAACGATGAACTCGATCCACGCCGCGAAGCTGGCCGACTATGTCGCGGCCCTGCACGCCTTAAAAGAAGACGATCGGCTGCGCGGCCTCAAACCGCGCACGGGGATCGATTTTGCGTCGAATGATTATCTTGCTCTCGCGAGTGCGCCGCGCATGAAAAAGGCCGTCCTGGCTGCCCTGGAGACCGGCACGCCGATCGGAGCCGGCGGTTCGCGCCTTCTGCGCGGCAATTGCGAGGAGCACGAAAGGCTTGAAGCCGAAGCAGCGCAGTTCTTCGGCGCAGAGACAGCGCTGTTCTTTGGCGGCGGTTATGTTGCAAATTTTGCCGTCTTGACGACGTTGCCGCAACGAGGCGATTTGCTCGTTCTCGATTGCCTTGTGCACGCGAGTATTCATGAGGGCGCGCGGGCAGGGCGGGCCGATTTCCGCATAAGCGCTCACAACGACCCTGAATCGGTCGAAAACGCGATACGCGATTGGCGTGCGAAAGGCGGAACAGGCCGCGTATGGATTGTGGTCGAAAGCCTCTACAGCATGGACGGCGATTTCGCTCCGCTGGAAGACCTGGTTGCGCTCGCAGACCGGTACGACGCATTCCTGGTGGTGGACGAGGCTCATGCGACGGGCGTCTACGGCGAGCAGGGACGAGGGCTCACCGCGCCTTACGGGACGCTCGAAAATCTCCTGGTCGTCCACACCTGCGGCAAGGCACTCGGTGCTGCCGGAGCGCTTGTTACCGCCTCCGGTGTGCTGCGCGACTTCATGGTCAATCGCTGCCGTCCGTTCATTTTCGCCACCGCGCCCTCACCGCTGATGGCCGTCGCCGTACGCGAGGCACTCTTGATCCTGCAGGAGGAGCCCGAGCGTCAGCAACGCCTGGCCGAGCTGGTCGCGTTCACTCATCGACAGTTGGCTGTGCGCGGTTGGGAAAGTTCATCGATCTCGCAGATCGTGCCATACATCGTTGGCAACAACGCAGGTGCAATGAATCTTGCCTCTGCGCTACAGGCTCGCGGCTTCGACGTCCGCGCAATCCGGCCACCAACCGTGCCGGCAGGAACAGCCCGTTTACGCATTTCGCTGACACTCAATGCGGGGCAGGATGACGTGCGTTCAATGCTCGATGCTCTATTCGAGGAGACGAGAGATGACGCGTTATCAGGTCGGGGTCATGGTGACAGGTGAAGGATCGGACAAACGGCTTCTTGTGTCGGCATCTTTTGGGCGCGAGCTATCAAGAGGCCGATGCTGGCCGAGCCCGATGATGAGATCGCGATCGAACTTTCCGGGCCGCCGGACAATCGGGCACCCGGTCGAATCTTGGCCGAATTTTATGGTCTTCGAATGCCTGCCTCGCTCAATTATCCTGGCAATTTTGCGGGCGTTCGCGAACGACACGGACGTTGCTCGATGTGGCCGGACACCGAAGACCGGCGCTCGTGTGTTAGACAAGTTACCGACGCTGGCGCTGTCCGCACCATTCGCTTTGAACGGCCGAGCCGGATGTGTCGGTGAATAGTCTCCAGGTTGATGATGCAGCTCTTTTCGACGGCGCTGGACGAAATGAACTCGACCACCAAACATCACCGCCGTTCAAAGCGTACCGTTCTGCGTCAATTAGGAGACATCCTGCAGCGCGCATGCGCATTCGTCCGATCCGGACAATGTTTGCCTGCCGACGGCAATCTCAACCTGTCACAACGCATGAAATTCAACTCATGAGAGCGGCCGCGATGCGCCGTGCCTTGACCTTCTATGCGTTTAACCCGTCTGTTGGCATTCGAGCAAGATCCTCTGGTTCAAGGATGGAGCGAAGGCGATGGGCCCCTTGCATGACGATTGCGCGGCCACTGTTGAAATGAGGCGATCCGGAACGCCGTTATAAGCGCGCCGAGCGCCGTTTGCTCGGTTCTGCGCTGGCGCTGATCACCCTGGACCGGCCCCCGATCCTCCACGAGGCAGTGACAGCTCCTGCAAAGTGGCATCCGTTCGCGAATTTCACGGGCGCTGAATGCCCGGAGGACGACGTGAGTACAATGCTCGACCGCTCGGGTCGAGGAGACAGGAGGTGATCGCCGATGAGGCAGCAGCAAATCGTGGTGACTGGCACAGATACCGGGATTGGAAAGACGGTCTTCTGCGCGGGCCTCGCCAATCTTCTTGATGCGACCTATTGGAAGCCAATTCAGGCTGGTCTTGAAGGAGAGACCGATGCCGAGGTCGTCGCGCGGCTTGGCGGCCTTGCGTCCGATCGCATCGTGACGGAGCTCTACCGCCTGCGCACGCCCGCTTCACCGCACCTTTCTGCGGAGATCGACGAAGTTCGCATCAACACGGACACGCTCGATGTGCCGGACGCCGGAGGGCGGCCGCTCGTGATCGAGGGCGCCGGCGGGCTGATGGTACCGCTGAGTAGCGGTACACTTTACATTGACATTTTCGAGCGATGGCGGCTTCCAGTCGTGATCTGCGCGAGCACCGCGTTAGGAACGATTAATCACTCGTTGCTCTCCATCGAGGCTCTGCGAAAGCGTCAAATCGACATTCTCGGAATAGCCTTCATTGGCGAGAAGAACTCGGAAGCTGTGAGGGCGATTTGCGAAATTGGCCGGGTGCGTTGGTTAGGACGCTTGCCCTGGATCGCTCCCCTGTCGCCAGACACACTGCAGGCTGCGTTCAACGCCTCATTCCGTCGAGATGATTTCGCGCCATGATGCCAAGGAAGCGGTCGCCGATCTGGCATCCATTCACGCAACACGCGCTTCAGGACGAGATGACAAGGATCGTACGTGGTGATGGGGCTTATCTCCACACCGCGGACGGGCGCCGCATCATTGATGCAATCTCCTCCTGGTGGGTTGTAACCCATGGCCATTGCCATCCGCATATCGTCGGCGCGATCCAGGAGCAGGCCGGCAAGCTCAACCAAATTATCTTTGCCGGGTATACTCATGATCCGGCCGAGGAGGTTGCAGCGCTGCTGCTAAAGGTCACGCCGCCCGGTCTTGACCATGTCTTCTTCTCCGACAGTGGCTCAGCCAGCGTGGAAGTCGCGTTAAAGATGGCGCTCGGCTACTGGCACAATATAGGCAAACAGCGAACACGCATCGTCGTGATGCAGCATTCCTATCACGGCGATACGGTTGGGGCGATGTCGGTAGGGAGCCGCGGCGTATTCAACGCGCCCTACGAGCCTGTGCTGTTCGACGTCACTTCGGTTCCGTTCCCGGTAAGAGGCCGTGAACAGGCAACGCTCGACGCGCTCGAGTCCGCATGTCGAAATGAGATGCCCGCAGCGTTCATTGTCGAGCCTCTCATATTGGGGGCAGGCGGGATGCTGATGTACCCCGCCTGGGTGCTCAAAGAGATGAAGCGGATCTGCGAGGCATCAGGGGTTCTGTTCATTGCTGACGAGGTCATGACGGGCTGGGGCCGCACCGGCTCGCTGTTCGCCTGCCAGCAGGCGAACATCACGCCTGATATCGTCTGCTATTCAAAGGGCATTACTGGTGGTGCGCTTCCACTCGCGGTCACACTCTGCCGCGGCGATATTTTTGATGCGCATTATTCGAAAGACCGTACGCGTACGTTCTTTCACTCGAGCTCATATACCGCAAATCCTCTGGCCTGTGCTGCCGCTAAGGCCAATCTGGATCTATGGCAAGATAGGGAAGCGCGCCGGCGGGTGGCGGCGCTGGCGACGATGCAAGAGGAGGCAATCGAGCCATTCCGCCTCGACCCGCGCTTTGAAGGCATCCGTCGTACGGGCACCATTACCGCACTCGATCTCAAAACCGGCGACGCTGGCTATCTCGCCGACATCGGTCCAAAGCTTCAGGCTTTCTTCAAGGGGCGAAACCTGCTGTTGCGGCCGCTCGGCAATACGATCTACGTGATGCCGCCATACTGCATCACAAAGACGGACCTCGACGAGATATACGCGGCCATCAGGGATGCTGCCGATGCGCTGGCTTGCGCCAATCGATCCCGGGCAACAGATAGCTCAACTGCGCCGGAGAGATCGTTACCGATTCAGCGGCGACCGATGGCCAGATGAACTTTCCTGTCTCGAGGCTTTTGGTAACCAGGTATGCTCCCCGGTCATGGTGCGTCGGCTCCGGGAGTTGCACCCGGAGCCGCTCTCCGAACCGTAGTGACGCTCTCACGTCATACGGCTCTCAACAAGTAACGAAGCAGAACTCAACATCGTCCAATGAGCGAACAGCTTCGGCCTACGGCAGCGGATTAATCTGAGCGAGGTGGAGGCTCGAAGCATGCCAGCTGGCTGAACATGGTGGAGATTGAGGTCGGCGTGCTGCGCAGCCAATGCCTCGACAGGCGCATTGGGGATCGCCGACAGCTCATATCCTCGTTCTATGTTGGTTTGTCTTCCGTCGTTAGTGCTGCACACATGACGGATCGGTCAAACAAAAAAATAAGTCGCAGATGCCGTCCAACGGGTTGTCCGCGCATTGAGGATATGACGTATCGGCTACCTGCACCTTGGTGGTGACCGGTTGGGCGGAAACCTCAGCAACAAAGGTCGGCACCGCCGCCGTTCCAAGCGCGAGGGCGCTCGCAGTCACAATGACGAATTTTTTCATTCTAGAGTCGCTTCCCTAGGTTGGCCCCAGCCGTCCACCACGTCTATATGACCGCAGCGCAAGTGGTAAAATTGATTCTCTTGATTGGGTCCATCTACGGAATGGATAAGTCCGGATATCTCGGCAGGACCTCGCCTTAGGTCAATCGGAGTCAGCCGCCCACGTCATAATCGAGGTCACACGCTCGGTCGCGTCGTCCTTCGCGAGACCGTCGCATGCAATCGCGATATCGGCTTTCGTCGGTCGAACCGTGATCGGCATGGCACTGCTGCTGCTGGAAGCGGCAGCGGGCATCTGGCAATACGTCCGAGCAGACCGTGGCGTCGTCCGCCGCGTGCGTCGCGAATGATCAGGCCGGATCAACCCGGTCACCACGTCTGGCGATCGTACCAATCGCTCACCTCTTTGCGGGCCTGATCCTTTGCGTAGCCATAACGCTCCTGCAGGAGCCCTTCGAGTTGGTCCTGCCTGCCTGCAATCATATCGAGATCGTCGTCCGTCAGCTTGCCCCACTGCTCCTTGACCTTGCCTTTCACCTGTTTCCAATTTCCCTCGACTCGATTCCAGTCCATCGCAGCTCTCCTTGAACGGCCAAAACCGACCAACCGACTTATGAGCGCTTCGTTCCGCGCCGACGTCGCACCGGGAATTCGCACGTCTGGGCTCGCGAACCGCGAAAATAGGAACGTGGCTGCTCCGCACGGGTTGGAGCAGCACAAGCTTACGTCCAACCCGCGGAGCAACCTTATGTCGTAGCAAGCTCTCAGCGCCCCCTTCCTCGACATCTACGAGGCCGAAAGCAGATAAGATATAAGCGGCGCTGCCGGGCTTGGCGTGACGCACTTACAAAGCTTGCCATCACCGCGCTCAAAGCCTGGGCTGCATAACTGGGCTGCATAAGAAGGCACCCGATGAAGCGAACCGTTTTGGCAATGGCCGTCGTCGGCCTGCTGACCTCGACTGCGCTGGCGCAGTCGGTCGGTGAAAGGGCCGGCGTCAACTCCGTCCTCGGTGTTGCGCCGAAGACCGAGGATTTCATCAAGCGAGGAGTTCATCAAGGAAGCCGCTATGAGCGACATTCTGGAGATCGAGGCAGCGAAGGTCGCCCAGCAGAAGGGCAATCCAACGGAGAAGAAGTTCGCCGAACAAATGATCACCGATCACACCAAGATGAGCCGGGAGCTGAAACAGCTCGTCAATGGTGAGATGAAATCCGCGTTGCCGACAGGCCTGGATGACAGCTCGGAAAAGAAGCTGGATCGGCCGCGCAACGCAAAGCCGGACGACTTCGCCAGCGAATACGATCCGGCGCGGGTTAGTGCGCACAAGGACGCGGTCTCCCTGTTTGAGCGCTATTCCAAGGGCGGTGACGATCCGAAATTGAAAGACTGGGCCGGCAAGACTCTGCCAGCGCCATCTGGAGTTGGCACAGGACATGGACAAGAGCCGGAAGTGACGGTGTCATTTCTGGCCCTCGCGACTATGGTCTGAAGTCGTTTCGCGCATACGACCTGCGACCTGAGCGATCGGACGCAAAGACGAATGACGACGACGTAAGCGGCGATCGTTCGAGGACCGCGGTCCGGATTGCAGACCGATGTTCGATGGGAACGCGATTCACCGGGTTTGCGGAACAGTGCGACGACCTGTTCCGCCCATGCCACAGCATCTGCCGCGGGCCGCGACGGGAGCGCGCGGCATTCAGATTGGGGGGGCTTCCATTCTTGCTTGCTGCTGACCGTTTCGTCTGAAGCCATGGCGGCAGAGAGACGAGGCTGTTGCTACAGCCGAAATGCAAACGCATTTCACGAAGCCTACATTCGCGACGACCTGGACGCCGTGGTAGCGAAATTGCCGAGAACGCGGTGAGAGTGACAGCCAGCCGCATATTTAGGTCCGAGACGCCATATGCCGAAGCTTCAGCGATGCTCTCAAGCTCGGACTGCACGCCTATTCGGCTCAAGAAGTAATCTGGTGCTCCGAGGGCATCTACGTCACAAGTGCCCTGAGGCTCATACCGGCGTCGCGTGCCGGCAAACCTTGGTATAGCATTTGCAACCCCTTCGATATCGCTCGTTAACCTCCGTAGAATTGAGCCGCTGCCCGTCTTGTTGTTTGTACGTTTGACGTCGAAGTTCGATCATTCGAAGACAGTCGGTGGTCGGCTTCGGCAGACTTGATACGTTTGCTTGGAAGTTGTTGCCTGCCATTGAGGCGTGAGGACGAGTCTAATGGAAACGCGTGAGCCCATCGCCCTGTCTGATGTGCATCGGCACATTGTTTCGTTCCTGCAGAAGACGGATCCGGTGATCCTGGACATCGGTTGTTACGACGGAGCCGACTCGTTACGCTTTCTTCGGCTTTGCCCGGAAGCTCAGCTCTATTGCTTCGAGCCGGATCCTCGGGCGATTGCCCGCTTCAAGATGAACATGGGTCTCCATCTTGCGAAGGTGCCTCTGTTCGAGATCGCGATCAGCGATCATAACGGCAGGGTCGACTTTCATCCAAGCAACGGCGATGGCGAAGCGAAGGATTGGGCTCTCTCCGGCTCGATACGACGACCAAAGAATCACCTTGCCGAGTATGATTGGGTCCGGTTCGACAGCCCGATCTCGGTTGAAACGCGAAGACTGGATGACTGGTGCGCCGAGGCCAATCTGAGCAAGGTTGACTTGATCTGGATGGATGTGCAGGGAGCCGAGGCAGATGTCTTCGCCGGTGGCAGGCAGACGCTGAGCAATACGCGCTTTATCTATACCGAATACAGCGACAAGGAGCTTTACGAAGGACAGCTGACCCTTCAAGCCATGCTAAAGCTTCTCCCTTCATTCGAAGTGGTCGCCCAATATCCTCGCGCGGTGGAGGGTGATGTGTTGCTTAGGAACAAGAGCCTTTAGAGCAGCCGATTCCGCTTCCTTCATGCTGCGGGCCTTGGTCGCCACATTGACAACCATGGTTGGAGCCTGACTGGCCGTCGAATTTGCGTCGGCCTCTTGAATGCGAGCCCAGCGATGGCATTTACCGAGCTTTTCATCAAACGTCCGGTGTTGTCCATCGTCGTCAGCCTCCTGATCCTGCTGACCGGCTTTCGCGCGGCCACTGTTTTGCCGATTCGGCAGTATCCCAAGCTGTCGAACACAGTCGTCAACATCACGACGTCCTATCCGGGCGCTGCCGCCGACATGATCCAGGGGTTCATCACCACGCCCCTGGAGCAGGCGGTCGCTTCCGCCGAGGGCGTCGACTATATTACGTCCTCCTCGGTGCTCGGCACCTCGACGATCCAGGTCTATATCAAGCTCAATTTTGATCCTAACGAGGCGCTCACCGAGGTGCTCTCCAAGGTCAACTCGGTCAGATATTTGATCCCGAAAGAATCGAACGATCCGGTCGTCACCAAGTCGGGCGGTCAGGCCACGGCTGTCATGTATGTCGGCTTCTCCAGCGAGGAACTGACGGCCAGCGCGATCACCGACTATCTCTCTCGCGTGGTGCAACCGATTATGTCGACGGTAGACGGCGTCGCAGCGGCAGACATCCTGGGCGGCCAGAGTTTTGCGATGCGGCTATGGCTCGATCCTGCAAAAATGGCGGGGCGCGGGGTGTCGCCGGCCGACGTTTCGGCTGCAATCTCCGCCAACAACTTCCAGGCCGCGGCCGGCCAGGTCAAGGGTCATTTCAATCTCTTCGATGTCACGGCCAACACGGATCTGCGCAGTGTCGATGACTTCAAGCGCATGGTCGTCAAGGCCAAGGACGGCGGCTTTGTACGCATGGAGGACATTGCGACTGTCGAGCTTGCCGCGCAGACCACTGACGCCAGCGTTACCATGAACGGCGAACACGCGATTTTCATCGGAGTTCGGGCAAGCCCGCAGGGCAATCCGCTGAACATCGTGCGAGGCGTTCGAGCGCTGTTTCCAGAGATCGAGCGCAACCTGCCGCCATCACTGAAGATGAAGGTCGCCTACGACTCCACCAAGTTCATTCAATCATCGATCGATGAGGTGGAGAAGACGCTCATCGAGGCTGTCGTGATCGTGGTGGTGGTGATCTTCCTCTTCCTGGCCTCGCTGCGGTCCGTCATCATTCCTGTCGTCACCATTCCGCTGTCGCTCGTTGGTTCTTGCAGCATGATGCTGGCGCTGGGATTTTCATTCAATCTTTTAACCCTGCTCGCGATGGTGCTTGCGATCGGTCTCGTCGTCGATGACGCGATCGTTGTGGTGGAGAACATTTATCGCCATCTGGAAGACGGCGCACCGCCCATAGAGGCCGCTACAAAGGGGGCGCGCGAGATGGTCGGCCCCGTCGTTTCCATGACGATTACGCTCGCCGCCGTATACGCGCCCATCGGCTTTCTCGGCGGTCTCACCGGTACGCTGTTCCGCGAATTTGCGTTCACGCTGGCGGGCTCGGTGATCGTGTCGGGCGTGATCGCGCTCACGCTGTCGCCGATGATGTGCTCGGTCTTTCTCACGAGCGCAGAGGAGGGGCGATTTGCAAGGGGTGTGAACCGCACGTTCGGCGCCATGACGCGCTGGTACGGCCGCAAGCTCGACCGCTCGCTCGATTATTCGCCAATCACCGGGCTGTTTGCGCTGACCATGTTGGGCCTGGTCGGCTTTCTCTATCTGCATACGTCCAAGGAACTCGCGCCCGAGGAGGATCAGGGCATCGTCTTCGCACTGACCAAGGCGCCAAAATATGCCAATATCGATTACCTCGACTATTATGGCGCCAAGCTCGACACGGCGTTTAAGAAGTTTCCCGAGACCGACTTGCGCTTCATGCTCAACGGTATCAATGGGTCGCAGGCCGGCTTGGCCGGCATGTTGCTCAAGCCTTGGGACGAGCGCAAGCGATCATCGATCGCGCTCAAGTCGCAAGTCCAGGCCGAGCTGTCCAAAATCGAAGGTGTCAACGCATTTGCCTTTAGCTTGCCGCCGCTTCCGGGCGGTTCCGACGGCTTACCGGTGCAGATGGTGATCAACTCGACGCTCGGTTTCCAGTCCGTCTATGAGCAGATGTCGAAGCTGAAGGACGCCGCGCGCAGGAGCGGCCTGTTCGCGGTGAGCGACTCTGACCTCGAGTTCAACCAGCCGGTGGTCCGAATCAAAGTCGATCGATCCAAGGCCAATGATCTTGGCATTACCATGCAGAGTATCGGGAGCGCGCTTGCGACCTTGCTCGGTGGAAACTACGTCAATCGCTTCAACCTGCAGGGCCGCTCCTACCAGGTAATCCCGCAGGTGCCGCGCGAGAGCCGCCTGACGCCGGAAGCGCTCGGCAGTTATTATGTGAAGGCTGCAACGGGTTCGATGGTGCCGCTGTCAACCCTGGTTTCCATCGAGACTGGGACCGATCCGAATGCACTCACCCACTACAATCAGCTGAACTCCGCAACCTTCCAGGCCGTCCCGATGCCCGGCGTCACGATCGGCCAGGCCGTGGACTTCTTGGACGGGGAGGCAAAGAAGTTGCCGGCAGGCTTCAGCCACGACTTCCTTGCTGACGCCCGCCAATATGTCCAGGAGGGTAGCCAACTTCCGATCACTTTTGCATTTGCACTCATCATCATCTTCTTGGTGCTGGCGGCGCAGTTCGAAAGCCTGCGCGATCCCCTTATCATCCTGATCAGCGTGCCGATGGCAATCGTCGGCGCCTTGATCCCGCTATTCTTTGGCGCGGCGACGATGAACATCTACACCCAGGTCGGGCTGTTGACACTGGTCGGGTTGATTTCCAAGCACGGCATCCTGATGGTGCAGTTCGCCAATGAGCTGCAGCTCACGGAGAGGTTAGATCGCCGCTCGGCCATCGAGATGGCGGCGCGCGTCCGACTCCGTCCAATCCTGATGACCACGGCGGCGATGGTGACCGGCCTCGTACCTTTGTTGACCGCAACAGGGGCTGGCGCCGCGAGCCGCTTTTCGATCGGACTCGTGCTGGTCGCGGGCTTATCGATCGGTACGCTGTTCACGCTTTTCGTGCTGCCGGCGGTCTATGTCGCGCTCGCGTCCGACCACCGCGCCGACGCGGCTGACGACCATGCCAAGGACGCCCCCGAGCTTGGCCTCACTGAAGCAGCTGAAGCCCACTTGGCCAAGCCATGATGTTGGCAATTAACCCAGGGTCCGTCCGCTCGATTTCTCCTCGATGTCGGGGACAAATTGAGCGGACCGCGGTGATTTGATCGCACACGATTGCTGCAATTTGTGTTGCGGACGGACAAGAACGATCGTCCGCGACTGACGTGCTCGCTCTCGATCTATCGTTCGGCGGAGGTGCAGGACTACATCACCAAGAGGACGGCCGCGTCAGCGCGCCGGCATGACGAGCGGCGGAAGCCTCCAACGGCTTGGCGGTCCTGCGCGTCGAGATGTGCTGCTCCTGGTGCCGAATTGGGCTGGAATGAGGTGCTCGGCGAAGAATGCGCCTGCGATCCGCCGCTCGGACAGGCGGGATACTGTCCCTTCGCGCGGCCGGATAGAGACAATGGTCGTCGGTCTTAGACCCGGTGAATTGCCGTCGATCCACGGCCACGCAGCTTGCAAGATTGACGTCGCCGGAAAGAGAAAAGAAATGCATCTCCCTGATGAAATGAAGCGGCGTTGCCGTTTCTCCATTAGGTCTTGAAGGAGAATTGTCTACGTCAGACCGACGGCGCTCGGTCGCGAGCTAAAAGTTCTGCAGCTCCAAAATGTCAGACATAAATCGAGAGTCGTCCAACCTTGTGATCCACCGGCACACTATTCGCGCGCGGCAAGTTCAACGATCGTCGCCGTGTCGAGGATTCGACCGGCGAGGTCCTTGATCAGGACCTCGTTGCCGGCTTCGGCGAGTTCGTGGGCCTTGGCTAGAGCTTGCTTTGCTGAAGAAACAACAACTCGAATGGCACCGTTGCCGTTTTTCGAATACACTTGATATGCTACGTCGCTCATCGTCCACTCGCTGACGATGGCTTCTAATGCCTTTCCAGATCAGCGCCTAGTGCAAACGAGCCACAACTCGCAAACCTCCGAAACAAACGCAGAGGGTACGCCTGTCTGCAATTGGTCTCAGGTCCGTCTCCTGGCCGCCCGATAACCAACCGCAAACGCTTAAACGACGGATCATCCGCTTGGTCGCGATATGTGTTGTACGTCGCGCCTGCCTTCTCGATCTGGCAGGCGCATGAGAAGCTTTCCAGGTGCGAAACTGCTTGAGCAGGCACCGTTGCTCAAGCATTCGGTAATGTCTGCGCAAGAAGCTGCTCCGCCGTCTACCGCATCGCCTAAGACAGGTTGATACGGTAAGTCTGCCCCGAGCGTGCGGAGCTCCGTGACATGCACTCCGAAAAGAGGGCGAACAGGGCCGCTTGCGACTGCGTCCTGGCCTTACGTCACCTCCAGCGTGCGGCCATCCTCCCGTCTTGACGCTGATAGGCTTCAGCCGCTCACTGAGCGGATCGATTTGAAAAGTCAATATGATCTCTACTGCCGGATCTGGCAGGGGTGGGCCATCTGCACTTTGGGATACTCTCAAGCCCGTTCGCAGCCAAATGCCACAGTGGTTCGAAGCTTTGAATCGCGACTTGTCGATCGGCAAGCTCCCGAGAGAGCAGAATCTGCGGAGATGATGATGAGAAAGCGATCAGAGCACTATGGAGCTGATGATGAGTGCAATATCCCGCTGAGCAATCTGGATGTAAGCGAAGCCAGGCGGTTTCGAGACGACAGTATATGGGGATGCTTCGAGCGGTTGCGACGGGAAGACCCGGTCCACTACTGTCAGGACAGCCCGTACGGTCCATATTGGTCCCTTACGAAATACCGAGATATCGTAGCCGTCGATACGAACCACAGAGCATTCTCGTCGGAGCGAGGTGTCACTATTGTCGACGTGCCTGATGAACATTGGGCCTCGAGTTTCATCAAGATGGGGCCGCCCAAACACGCCGAGCGGCGCTATACCGTAAGTCCGATATTCGCACCGGAAAACCTGACAAAGCTCGAAAGCTTGATCCGCTCCCGGGTCAGGACGGTCCTGGACGGCTTGCCGCGCAATGACACCTTCAACTGGGTGGACATGGTCTCCATTGAATTGACGACGCAGATGCTCGCTACGCTGTTCGACTTTCCATTTGAAGATCGGCGGCTCTTGACCTATTGGTCGGACGTCGCGGTGGCTACCCCGAAACCAGGCCACGCGATCGACAGCTGGGACAAGCGAAGCACGATTCTATCCGAGTGTCTGAGCTATTTCACCCGACTTTGGAATGAGCGCATTGATGCCGAGCCGCGCCTCGACCTGATTTCTTTGATGGCACACTCGCCGGCTACACGCCATATGGAGCCGAGTGAGTTTCTCGGGAATTTGGTTCTATTGATCGTAGGGGGGAATGACACCACGCGCAATTCGATGACCGGTGGCCTCCTGTTCATGTATCAGAATCCCTCCGAACTGCGAAAGCTACGTGACAATCCCAAGCTGGTGTCGAGCGCTGTGTCCGAGATTATTCGATACCAGACGCCCATCGCCCATATGCGCCGCAACGCTGCGACCGATTGCATCGTAGGTGGGAAAAAAATCAGAAAGGGCGACAAGGTCATCATGTGGTACATCTCTGGCAATCGCGACGAAGAGGTCATCGAGAACGCCAGCAGTTTCGTCATCGACCGCAAGAACGTACGGCAGCATCTCTCGTTCGGATTTGGCATCCATCGCTGCCTTGGTCGACATCTTGCAGAACTGCAGTTGAAAGTCCTTTGGGAAGAGATGTTGAATGCGCGGTTGGAGTTCCAGGTTGTGGGCGAACCCGAGCGTATTGCGTCTAACTTTGTGCACGGCTATTCGACACTCCCTGCGCAAATTGCAGCCTAGTCTGTGATGCTCGGGCTTGAGAGCCGGCACTCAGCACGGCATTCAATCCGGTGTCCTATCCAGGCTCGCCGCCGCACAATGCATTTGATCGGTACTGCATCTTGAGAGCGGGGGCCATCAGACAGGCGCGACGATGACGCTCCGACGCAATTGCAGCGTCGATGGATCGGTATGCTGCGGAGCGTCGTCAGGGAAGGTGCGAGCGAGGAAGAGATCGTCGAGCACAAACAAATTGCAGTCAAAGATTGCTCCGCAGTCGAGCTTCGTCATGAGCGGCCTGAATGAGGGCGTAACGGTTTGAAGACGTCATCTGCCTTGAGATACTGAACCTTAAGGCCTTGGGATGGTCAGGTAGGCGAAGAGCTTGGCGACTTGGGATTAACATATTGGCCGTGTGTCCAGATGATTTGACCCCCAATCGGCCAGGTAGTCGGCTCCAGCGGACAGGTAGTGGCTCACGGCCGATCTGAGACAGACGGACTATTGGTGTGCTGCCCGGTACCTTAGAATTTTCGCTGGATGCGCATCTGGATGCGTCTAACGGCGACCCTGGCGAAAGTTGAGCCTGCGTTGCAAATCCCGCATCGGTCTGTCGTTCGTTGCAAGTTGCCATTCTGCAGTTCGTTCCGCGCTATCGTACGTTTTAGTGCGCAATGTCGTGTTCGCAACACGCCTAGCGGCTGACTTTTGGCCAGAAGGGACGCGTCGCGCCTTGCGTCTTGCGTCACGTTGGTCGCACGTCGCACCCGTACCGGCCGTCAGGCCAGTGGCCCGGCTTTTGCTCCGCTGCGTGCCAACGACGTGCGGTCCCCCCTTTGTCGGGAATTGTCCGCTACGGAAGGCGTTATGCAACGAAGGGCGATGCCATGAAAAACTGGAATCCCGTGACGATCGAGGGGCTAGGCGCCGCCTCCGGCGCTCCTAATTTGACGACGGGCACAGCGTTGGCGGGCGAATACAGAACCGGTGCCAGGCGGAATGGTGATCTTCGTTATGTTTCAGCCGACGGGAGCGCCCTTGCCGAGACCACGCTCATCTCAGACCGACCCGAAAGCTTCACGCTTCAGAACGGTTTACAAGTCGTGGTGATACCGGATCACCGCACGCCCGTTGTGACCCAGATGATCTGGTACAAGGTCGGCTCCGCCGACGAGCCGCCGGGCAAATCGGGGATCGCGCATTTCCTCGAACACCTGATGTTCAAGGGCACGGCCAAACATCCACCGGGTGAATTCTCCCAGGCCGTGCTGCGGGCCGGCGGCCACCAGAATGCCTTCACCGGGGTCGACTATACCAGCTATTACCAGCAGGTGCCGCGCGAGCAGCTCGGCAAGATGATGGACTTTGAAGCCGACCGCATGACCGGCCTCAGTCTCAAAGAGCAGAACGTGCTGTCTGAGCGCGACGTCGTGCTTGAAGAGTTCAATATGAGCGTCGCCAACGATCCCGGTGCGCGGCTCACCCAGCAGATGACGGCGGCGCTCTACCTCAACCATCCCTACCGGCGACCTGTGATCGGCTGGCGGCAGGAGATCGAAAAGCTGGATCGCGAGGACGCGCTCGCATTTTACAAGCGGTTCTATGCACCGAACAACGCGATCCTGATCATCGCCGGCGACGTCGAGGCCGACGAGATCCGCCCGATGGTGCAGAACAAGTTTGGCGATATCCCCGCGCAGCCATCGATCCCCGCGCACCGCCGGCGACCGCAGGAGCCGACGCCGGCCGCGCCGCGCACCGTGACGCTGGCCGATCCCCGCGTCGAGCAGCGAGTGTTGTACCGCTATTATCTCGTGCCGTCGGCTCGGACCGCGACGCCCGGCGAGAGTCCCGCCCTTGATGTGCTCGCGCAACTGATGGGCGGCGGCGTCAACTCCTATCTCTATCGCGCGCTGGTCATCGACAAGAAGCTCGCGGTCAGCACCGGAGCGAGCTACGAGCGTATCTCGCTCGATCCCTCCCAATTCGAGATTTCTGCCATACCGAAACCTGGCGTCGAGTTCGACCAGATCGAGTCAGCCATCGAGGGGGTGATCGCCGGCATTGCGCATAATTCCGCGCGCGCAGAGGACCTCGAGCGGGTCAAAACACAGCTGATCGCGCAAGCAATCTATGCCCAGGACGATCACGAAATGCTAGCGGACTGGTATGGCCGCGGGCTCACGACGGGACTGAGCATCGACGATATCCGAGGCTGGTCTGACGGCATCTATGCCGTCGACGCTGGGCGGGTGCGCGAGGCCGCGCGGAAATGGCTCGACAAGAAGCGCTCAGTGACCGGCTATCTCATCAAAGAGTCAACGTGAAAGCACGGGGAGAAGCAATCATGGCCTATCTCTTCACACGGCGTGCGGTCCTTCTCGGCGGAGCCTCGCTCTCAATCGCGATGCCCACGTCGGCATCTGCGCGTTCCACAGCTAAGGCGCTTGCCGCAACCGAGATTCAGCGCTTGGTCTCACCTTCCGGTATAGAAGCCTGGTTCGTGCAGGACGCGAGCGTCCCGTTGATCGCGATGGAATTTGCCGTGAGCGGCGGCGCGACCCAGGACCCCACCGACAAACCGGGGGTCGGGCACATGGTTGCGAGCCTGCTCAATGAAGGCTCCGGTGATCTTGATTCCAAAACCTTTCACGAGCGGCTCGACCGTCGCGCCATTGAGCTGAGCTTTGGACCGACCCACGACCACTTCTGCGGTTCGTTGCGCACGCTCGAGGAGAACAAGGAGGAGGCCTTCGACCTGTTGCGGATGGCGTTAACCTCGCCCCGTTTCGACGCGGCCGATCTCGAACGGGTTCGTGCCAGCACGCTTGCGGTCCTTCGGTATGACTCGACCAATCCCTCATCGATCGCCGATCGCAAGTTCCTCGAAGTCGCCTTTCACGATCACCCCTATGCTCGCCCGACCGGAGGCACGATCCAGAGCATGCCGAAGATCGGGGTCGCGGATCTCAAGGGCTATGTTCGACGCGTGATCGCAAAAGACACGCTCAAGATTGCGGTGGTCGGCAACGTCGATCCACAGGTTCTCTCCAAACTGCTCGACAGGACCTTCGGCAGCCTGCCAGCCAAGGGGGAGTCGACGCCGGTCCCCGACGTGGTCGCAGCCAAGCCGCCGCAGCGCGTTTTCATCCCGCTCGATGTGCCGCAGACGGTTGTGACTTTCGGCGGCCCCGGCATCCGCCGCAGCGAGCCCGATTTCATGGCCGCTTATGTCGTCAACCACATCCTCGGCGGCGCCGGCCCGACGTCGCGGCTGTTCCTCGAAGTCCGCGAGAACCGTGGGCTGGCCTATTCGGTCGGTGAGCAACTGGTCTGGATGGATCGTTCGGCCATGTTTGTCGGCCACAGCGGCACCCGCACCGATCGCGCCGGTGAGACAGTCGAAGAGATCGAGAAGCAGGTCCGTCGCATCGCCGAGGAAGGCCCGACCCAACAAGAACTCGATAATGCAAAGTCTTACCTGAAGGGCTCGCAGATGCTGGCTCTCAACACATCATCAAAGCTTGCAGGAACGTTGCTGCAGCATCAGCTCGACAAGCTGCCGATTGACTATATCGAAAAGCACAACGCCGTCGTCGAGTCCGTGGCGTTGGGGGACGCCAAGAGGGCCGCGCGCCGGCTGTGGGGCCAGGGTCTGCTCACCGTTGTCGTCGGCCGCTCCCCAAGCTGAGCACCAGCGCCGGCGGCACGTATGTCGGCATGCTCTCGGCAATGGACCTGCTCTCATCACTAGTCGACTTTCCAACCCGAACACCGATGAGGAAAGGCTCGCTCCAGGTGGCCTCGATGAGCGCGAGCGTGCACGGCAGGGACGGGCCATACCGCGAGCGAAGGGGCGCGTCGAGGTCGATCCGGTTGACGCGGCCATCCTCCATGCCGATAGTCGGGCATCATCGCGATGAGGATCGGGGAAAAAGCTCCGGCCGTGGCGCGCGACAGTTTCGACGTCCGGCGCGAGGACAAGCTGGTCGGTCACGTCCGCCGACAAACTGAGGCCGTCCAGGATATCGAATCCGCTTACGACGAAGCTTGGATGTTGGATCCCGAATGGCCGCCCGGCTTCCGTACGCAGGGGCCCCACTCGTCGCCTGCACGAACCGGACGTCGTCTATACTTGGTCCCTTAATCTGTTTCGTGAGGGCCGCACGGCTCCAGACGATCGGTGCGATCCTTCGTATCGCCGAAACGGCCGTTTTCGCGCTACTGGAAGAGATCGGCGTAGGCCTAGCCGAATCGTGGCAAATGGGGCAATTCGGGTTCTCACAGCGTGTCAGGAGCGCGGCGGGGCGAGCTTTTATCCTCGTTGAGCAATTCCTGTTCGGCGAGCCGCCAGAATTCTTCGTCCCGTCCCTCCGGCTTGCCCGCCTTCTCCCAGAGCTGATAGGCACGTGCCGCTACCGCTTCGTCAATCCGTCTGTTCATCAGACTACTCCTGACCACTCAACGAATGGGAACTTGATGCGTTCCTACGTTTTGGACTGGCCATTGAACGAACCGCCGGTACCAGCTCTTTGGGCGCCCAGCAGCCAGCGGAATTGGCTGGACA
Source organism: Bradyrhizobium sp. ISRA436 (assembly GCF_029910015.1). Classification (NCBI taxonomy): domain Bacteria; kingdom Pseudomonadati; phylum Pseudomonadota; class Alphaproteobacteria; order Hyphomicrobiales; family Nitrobacteraceae; genus Bradyrhizobium; species Bradyrhizobium sp. ISRA436. The sequence continues at coordinate 5,995,414 of NZ_CP094519.1, read as the reverse complement.
CCGTTCACGACCAGCCGGTGCGGATCTTCCCCTTCAAGCACATCGATCATGGCACAACGCTCAATGACGCTCGGCAAGGACAACGTTACTCGGAGTGTTTTGAAGCCGACGATCGGCATCAGGGAGCGCCCGTCCATAACGATCATCTCAGCTGCGCGATGATCTCATCGCCGGGCACTGTGCAGGGCTCGATGTCGGCAACGGACGAGCGCGCCAGTTCGGGCGAGGTCTCGACTCGGCTTTTCGTTTGAGCATGCCGGAAGATGGTCTATCCCGGATGCTACCGCAAATCCGTCAGCGCGCCCGCCACTGGCCTCCAACAAGCCTCTGCTTTACGTATTCGGCCTGCTCCTTCGTCAGCTTCTCAGCGAAGCCGTCCTCGAACCGAGCTGGGCCCTTGCATTCTCGATCATAAACCATCCAGCCTGTGGCTCCTTGCCGAACGAGGAACCGAGCCTGCAGAGGTGCTGGGTCTTCCAAGATGGCCTCCAACTAGCGGGTGCAATTTGCCATCCAGCTTCCGTGCTGCCGTCCCTGGATTGACGGAATTTACCGGCTGTAGTCACGATGTTAGAGAGCTTCACAGGAATAGGAGGTCTCAACATTATGGTGCAGTTCGTCCTTTTCATCGTGGCGGGGACATCTCTGTTCAGCCTGGCCGGATCTCCTTCGCGGTCAGATCACGCGCAGGGATTGATCCAAGACTGTCGGCGGCTCTTTGGTTTTGGTCCCTAAGAACGCGTCAACCTTTCCGGCGCGCTTGCCTCGGCCATCTACCGTCCTTGCGGCGCGTCATCCATGCTCTAGAGACGATCGTTGATCAGGCAGCTTGCTTTCTGGTCGTGCAGCATGTCCCTGGACTGGCGGGTCGCGCGAAGGGCGAGGCAGGCGATTAGAACGATCGTGAGGAGCGCGTAGTACCGTCATTCCATGTATCGACCTTGGGTCTGAAGAACTGCGGGCTCGACAAGATCGGATAGGGTTGTAGCCTTTCAGGGCGCCTGACGATGACGGGATACTCGATTGCAACACCTTCGGCGCGCGTTCCTCAAGCCAGTGTTCGGCGGGCCTCATTGGAGGCAAATACCTTGAGGTATTCTCCATCACCGACTTTCTTGCTTGCATCTACATGGATCCAAACCGTTTCATCGGTCTCTCTCGCGATTGTGCCTGCCCCCAATTGGGATCTGAGCTAAACTCGTGAACGTTGCGCGGGTTCAACGTTTGCGTGAGGACGCGGGGCAGGCCTAGTCGGTCCGGTACGAGAGCCGACAGGCCCGGACTGCGAAACTCCCAAACGACCCCCGGCGGAAAGAGCGCCAAGGGTCGCCAACCTGGTTTGGGGACAGGTCTTCTCCCGGTTTAGGGGCAGGGGCAACCGAGAGCAAGGAATCGACTCTACAGGCGCAATGAGGTTCCTAATCGGGCCGCGTGCCAATTTCCCGAGTTGTCAGGGACCGAAGCCGATTTCGGCGAGCCACTGTCTCCGACCTGCCCGTCGAAGGCGGGACTCCCAGATGACAGAACCCGAGACGTTTCCGGAGAAGAAAGCCGAACGGGCGTGGGCAACGGCGCAAAAAACCATGGCGGCAAGAAGAATGGGTCCGGTCAGGCACCGACGAGAGCCCGTCGCCGTCACGAAAGGGCGGCAGGCCTGACGGAAAATGTCGGCGACCCGACCGACCGCTGAGCGTTCCAGATCTGCCAAGAAGGCTGCCAGAAATAGCGAAGCCGTGCGGCATGAAGGAAACCACAATACCGACTTGCGAAACCTGCAGCAACGGCGCGCGTTTCATCAATAAGCTTGGACGCGCCCCTTGGTGTCCGTCCGGAGTACGAAGGACTGCTGTGCTGTTTTGACAGGCTCGCAGGTAGACGCTGGCGTCGGCCATCGACTCGTCTCCCGCCACCCAAATCGTCGGGACCTGTCCATATTGTCGCACTTTCTATGATGCTCAATGCTGTCTCTTCGCGTCACGAACGGCTGAAGTCACCAATTGCGCTCCGAGGGGTCCTGAGTTCGGTTTCGGGAGCATCCCAATTTCAGTTTCGACGGGCAGGACGACAAGAAGAACTCCGATGTGGATCTCCGACGAACTGGAAGTCCCGGCTGACGATATGGGCCGCCGTCCAGAGCAGGCGACCGCCGGGACCGAATACGCGCGTTGTGCTCGTTCGAGCGTGTGAGCAACTCAAACATTCGCGAAAGCGCTGAGACGAAACTCGGCACAACGCCGGCGACTTGGCCAAAGCCGCCACAAAGCAAGTTAAGGCCGAAACGCCCTTGGCGACGCGGGGCTCTCGCAGCGCGCGAAAAGCGGGGCGCGTGCCCTGCAGTGGAAGCTTCCGCTGCGGATCGGTTGACGTCGCCGGCGCGCGGCCGCAATCAGGACTGTGCTCTGGTCGCCAGTGCAGGACTATGAGGTGAGGTACGAATCAACAAACGGGCGGTCCGCAGGGGCCAGTGAAGCAGGCGGTGAGGAAAGTTGGCAATAGCCGCGAGCGGGTGGAGCGACGTCTGGACTCCCGCATGAAGGAGCGCAGCCGCTAGTTTCTCAATCCGCGAATTCGGTCACCGCTTGGCGTCGGGATGAGCGTCAATATTCGCTCTTGCCGCAGCCAGCGCCTCCTGACTGGTTTGGTAAGTCATTGTCCGGATGGTCTGCCCGCCGGTCAGAGGCGTGATCTCGACCAACGAGCCGCCGCCTGGTTGCTCGATGTGCCTACAGCGGCTCTCCCTACAAAGGAAAAGGCCGCCAACCGAGGCGGCCTTACAAGGCCGATATCAGAAGAGCGAACGAGGCGATGAGGATTGCCGTACTGATGGCCACCACGACCAAGGCTCTTTCACTGCTGCTCTGTAAATCTTCGTCATCCATTGCAGCGAAACGGCTGGTTCGCGCATGCCGTTCCTGTCGGGAGTCGTTTTATGCGCGGGTCGAACTGAGACGGCCTATCGCCTATCGTAGAGCGATGCGGGCTACGGCCGTTTCCGCGATGTCTTTCGGCTCGCCAATGCACGTCCTGCTGGCCTCGACAACCTTGCGGGCCACCATCTCGCAAAGCGGATCGTTACGATCAACCAGGCCCATCGAGCGTAGAGCGAGGTTGAAGGCCTCGTTTAAGATCTCAATTTCTTCCGGCGTATATTTGCCGCCTTCTAGCACGCGATTGATTGGCATTGGCCGTCCCCCGGCCAGAACGTAAGTTCCGTTTGTGGCATGGATCTCCGATCAGGATCGGAGCAGTTGCCGCCCGATCGGAATTGCCGATTCCAGGCGGGCGGAGGGGAGGAAGATTGCCCACGTTCGTGGGGCATTCGCTTTGTCTGCCTTAGACTCCTTTTTTCCCAGGACGGGTTTTCGGTGAGGCCGGGGGGCGGCGGTGGTCGCCGCCCGTGATGGCCTCCTCTATTGCGTGCTGATCGCGATGCGCTTGACGCCCGCTCGCGGATTCTCGGACTTCGGCAGTGAGATGGTCAGGATGCCGTTCTTGAACGACGCCTCGGCCTTGTCCTCCTCGACGTTCTCAAGCGCAATCTGCCGCTGGAACGAGCCGTAGTAGCGCTCGCTGAAGTATCTGCCTTCATCCTTGCGTTCGCTCTTCTTCTCGCCGCGGATCGTCAGCACCCCATTCGCGATTTCGACCTGGACGTCGTTCTCGGTCATACCGGGAAGCTCGGCCGATATCGTCAGCGCCTTGTCAGTCTCGCTGAGTTCAATCCGGGGCCAGCCGAATTGCCCTTCCATCAGCGGGGACAGGCCCGTTCCGCCGAAGCCGCGGAAGACATCGTCGAACAGTCGGTTCATTTCGCGATGAAGCGTCATGAACGGATCGCGGGTGCCGCGGGCCGGCGCGAGCTCCTGGTTTCTTGACCAGGGAATGAGATCACGAACTGCCATGGTTTTCTCCTTCGTTGCATGAGCCATGGAACGCGGCCACGCACACGCGCCGCGTTCCGCTGTCGCACCTCAATTAGGTGTCAGGCCGCCTTCTGCTCGATCGGCGAGGCGAAAGCGGCGCCGCTTCCGATCTGAATCCGGCGCGGCTTCATGGCCTCCGGCACCTCGCGGACGAGGTCGATGATCAGTAGTCCGTCGCGGAAGGAGGCCTCCTTCACCTGGACATAGTCGGCGAGATTGAACACGCGCCGGAACGGACGGGCGGAGATGCCCCGGTACAGGAACTCGCCGGCCGCGTTCTCGGGCTTTCTGCCCTCGACGGCGAGTGCGTTCTGCTCGGCCGTCACTGTGATGTCGTCGGCCGCGAAGCCGGCAACCGCAAGCGAGATCCGATAGTGGTCGTCGCCGAAGCGTTCGATATTGTAGGGGGGATAGTGGTCTTCGCCTGCCTGCCGCAGCGTGCTGTCCACGAGATCGACCAAGTGATCGAAGCCGATCGTGGAGCGCCACAGGGGCGCGAAATCAAAGGTGGTCCTCATAGCCAAGTCCTCCAAAGAGCAAGATGGATACAAGGAGCGCAAGGCAGGAGTCAGAGCGGGTCCGATACCCAGCCCGGCGCCCGCGCCGGACCCGTAAAGGCGTCCGGCACACCGCTCTCGCGGCGAAAAATGAGTTAGGAAAACGCAAGGGCGTTTCAAGGGGTGCGCAAAAAAAATTGCAAGGCGGCGACGTGATCTGTCGGAAGCACCCGCCGCCGCGATGGAGTGCGCCAGGTAGCCATTCCGGCCTGAATATATTGTGCAGGGTGAGATCCTCGCTGTCTCAACACCGAAAAGGACCGTGACGCCTGTCAGGAGTAACGACCCTGCTTGATGAAGATTTACTCGCATCCGCGCTCGCCGCAACACCGTCCAGCGCTATCATCGGCTGCTGGAGACGGGCCTGTCGGACATCGAGCGCCAGTTTGTCAAACAGCGGGTGGCACTCGACGCGCCTGCTGCGATATTTCTATGAGCCGATTGGGGATGTGCTGTACGTTGAGGACGAGTATCGCAAGCCGGTTATGCTCGATTCGAACGAGCGGAAGGCGATGTGTTGACGGGCGTTCTACCTCTGGTCTGGTTTGGCGTCTGAGCGTTGGATCCGGAAAATCTTCGGTCGGAGACTTGCATCTCCTTCCCGGAGAATAGGACGCGTGCGGCAGACCGAAGGCGCCCGTTTGCCTCACCACAATCCTGCCGTCCGTTTCGGGACGCTAGCATTCTTGTGGCGGTTGTGCGGTGTTTGGAATTTCCAAGTCCATCTAGACAAAGCCGCCGGTATCGGCGGGCTCTTAAGGATCGCCGTCACCGCCGATGCCGGCAGAGCTTGACAGCGCAGATCCTTATGGCGGTCTGCCTGCGAGGCAGAACAAGATCGCCCTAATCCACTGCAGCTTACTATCGCCCACCTAACGCGGGCATCCCTCATCGCGGCCGCTAGCACCACCGCGGCTATCGCGGAACTGGAGCCCACGGTGATTCTGATTTTCTTGTTCATCGACGGGAATGCCCTTCGTCAGCTGCTCGTCAGCCAGGAGACCTATCCAGACAGGGCGCGCATTCTCGACCATATCGGAGTTGGAATATGACGGGCATTGATCGATCTGGCCAATCGCACGGTGAGGCTGCACCCGCGAACAGCGCCCGGGGATCCTCCAGCCTCGTCCCCGGGGAAGGCAGCCAATTTTTCGACGCCGCCTTGGAGCGGATGCATTCTGGGCGGCAAGATCGAGCGACACCACATGCTAGCCACCCGCCAAGTTCGGCTGTGGCCGCCCCAAGAATCGGCGAAATCAAGGCAGCGAAGCGAAAGATTGGCCGCCTGCTTGAGAACTTTGATGTCAGCCGCAATGCGGCCATGCAAGCCCAAAGCCCTGAGCAGGCGCAAGAGCTGATCGATCAAGTCGTTGGCGCAGGATCGGAAGTTCTGGACTACTACGCAAGCCTGCGGCCGGATTTGGCGCGTCGCATCCTGCCCGACGATCAGGCTCGCCGACTCCGCGACGGGACGCTGGATGCGGGGAACCAATGTAACGTCGTGGCCACCCCGATTATCTACGGCTTTGAGAAGAGCAGGAAGAAGGCGGCTGAAGTTCTCGAAGATACGCGCAAAAGTAATGCGCCGTCCCATCAGCTGAGCCGAGTCGTCGCCGGTGTGTCGAAGCACTATATCGACTGCATGGAGTGGTGGGGAAAGAAGGCATTGCGCTCGGAGCGGATGCAGTCCGTCTGTGCAGCCACCGCTGACTTACCAAGCGCCTCGCCCGAAATGCGACAGGCCGAAGAGTCTACGCTACGGCTGCATACAGGCTGGGCACTGTATACGAAGTGCATGTATCTGCAATCGCGGATTGCTCTTGCGCAGGTCTTGATTGGGCCGCTGGCGAGCACGTTCCAACCAGCCGTGCGCGAGGCCCTCGTGGGTGAGGACGGGCGGGTACGTCTGCTCGGGACCTTCATTGAGGATGTCTTTCCGGCATTCCTCTCGGCGTCCGACGCTGTTCTGAACGGCGGAGGACGGCCACTCGATGCAGAGCACTGCGCTGTCCTTGAAGGGGTCATGGAGCGGCTTTCGGAGTTTGCTTTAGGCGTGCACGGCATCGTTGTCGGTCTAAAGGATGCCGGAACGGCGGGCGACCTGCCGTTGGAACTATTGGACCAGATCGTCGAAGGTGCGTGGGTCACGGCGCACGAAGTCATGCGGCTGATGGCAGTGCAGCCAAAGACGCCAGCCATGATTGAACCGCTGGCCGAGGCTGCGATAGCGCAAAATACTGCAGCGGCTGAAGGGAGTGCAGGGCGCAGAAAGGGGAAGGGCAAGCGCGCACCGGCCGCAGGCGAGGGCAGTTCGACGGGGCGGCCCGAGCCGCAGCTCGCCAAGCCCGACGCCGGCAGGGCCCCGACAGCCAAAGTTGTCGTGCTCTCGGATCTGGGCACGAAGAAACTCGCGAGCGTGGAGGAAGCACACGCGATCGCGTCTTCGTCGGCAACCGCACACCTGGCGATGTGGCAGGCTCCACCCTCTAGGAAGGCACTGACCGGACTGCTCTCTCGATTGGACGAACTCTTGGAGTTCGACCTGCCCGGTCAGCAAAGTGCCGTCTCGCAAACCCGCCAGATGAAACCCGAAGATGCCGACCACGTCGTTGGCACCGTCATTGAGCGCCTGCAGAGGCAGGCCGCTGAGAGTGAGGCCTGTGTGGCCGCGCTGGAGGAGCTCCGTCGCAGTGGCCTCCTCACGCCTTTGCAGGTGCGCGAAGTGCACAGCAAAATAGTACGACTCAAGGCGATGTTGTCTGAGGTGCAGGGTCAAGCAAACGCTTTGAACGCGCAAAGGACGGCGATCACAGTCGATTGCATGAAAACCTATGCGTTTCCCTCGCAGAATTACCTTGAACAATTGCAAGCGGCGGGGGAGTTGGCGCCTCCGGATCAACCGCGCGCGTTGAACGGCGATCCGGGGACGTTGTTCGAGATCAAGCTGCAGCCCAAGGCGTTGCGCAACCGCGCGATGCCGAGTCCGATGTGGGTGCACATCCATACAACGCGGCCGGTATCTGCGTGGCAGTTGGCGATGCTGGGTGACGCCGACTTCGCCGCTTGCCATGTGAAGTCCCATGAACAGCGCGGCTACAATCGGCACTGGCAGAACGCGCGAGCCGCGATGGGACACGAAAACGTCGTGATCCACCGCGGCAAGCTCACACCTGCATTCTGTAGATCTTTGTTGAATAACGCAGTTGGCGCCAACCCGTGGTATCGGTCTGCCGAGGCAGAATACGCGTCGATGCGGTTCTCTCGCCTCGGGATCTAGTTACCTGGCCGTCTCGCGGCAGAGTGCCACTTGTGGGCAGCCGTGATCACAGTATCCGGCGGCTATGCCGGGCTTCGCTTGTTCGCGGCGATCTGAGTTGTCGGCGGTGCGGTCTCGGGCATCATGAGCATGGCAAAGAGCCCGGCCGCGCTGGCGACAAGCATATACCAGGCGGGCGCCAGCGCGTTCCCGGTCACGTGGATCAGCCCGGCGACGACGGGCTGAGCTGTGCCCCCAAAGATCGCTATCGCAAAGGCATAAATCGTCGCGAAGGCGCCGCCGCGAATGTTCTTGGGTAAACCTTCGACGAGACTCACATAGAAGGCGCTATACGGAATGGTTCCGATGAGGGTGAGCGCGCCGAGACCTCCAAGAAGTGCGACGGCACTGCGGCTCTCTGCGATCCACAAGAACACGGGATAAGTCATCAGCAACGCAGTGATCTGCGGCCATATCATGACGTGCCGACGTCCGGCCCGATCCGCAAGCCAACCGCCCAGCAATGCGGCAGCGATTCCGACCGCATTACTGATGAGCGTGGTGGCAAAGGCGAGAGGCGCAGAAACTTGCAGGGTGTGCAGCGCATAGGTGGTCATATACTCCGTGACGTAGGTGATAATCGTGCAGCTCGCCAAAATGACGAATCCAAGGCTCATGATGCGGCGAGCGGCAGGCGATCTCTTGACAGACTGGACGACGGGAGCCGCCGCTTCGGGGCGGTGCAACGTTTCGGGCAAGGCGCTCCGCAGCCAAAATCCGAACGGCAGCGTAGCGGCGCCGAGCAGGAGCGCGATCCGCCATCCGTACGCATTGAGCGCCTCGCTTGTCATGGTCAGGGAGAGTATTTCTCCGACAAGCGCGCCGGCCGTTGCGGCGATCTGTTGGCTGGCAGGCTGAAACGAGACAGCAAGACCGCGCCCTTCGACCGGCGCCGCCTCCAGCAAATAGGCAGTCGTCGGGCCAACTTCACCGCCCAGCGCAAAGCCCTGCACCAAACGTGCGAAAATGACCAGCAATGGAGCGGCAATTCCCACTGCCTCGTACGAGGGCGTAAGCGCCAACACTAGGATCGCCGCGCTCATCATGGCAAAGCTGATGGTCATCGCGGGCCGCCGACCGGCCCGATCCGAGTAGGAGCCGAGCACCATAGCCCCGATCGGTCTGGTCACAAAACCCGCGCCGAACGTTGCGAGCGACAACATGAGGCTGGCGAACGAGTCGCTTGCCGGGAAGAACGCCTGGCCGATCTGGATCGCGAAAAAGCTATAGGTCCCGAAGTCGTAGAATTCCAGAATATTGCCGATAGTTGCTCCCCACACGGCGCGGCCGGTCAAGCGTTCGTCTGCCGGAACCAGGACCGGCTCCGGCTTCTCCCGAGTAAATTGGCTAGCCATCCTCGATCCGTCTGAAGCTCTAGTCGCGGCCGAACATTTCGACCAGTCAGGTCGCGCGCGTTGCATTTCACTTGCTCTACACGTCGTCTAGCTTGAGGTGGCCGGGCTCGGCGTTCCGGTGCGCGACACCTGGCTGACGCATGCCAGGACGAAGCTCACGGCGATGAGTGCAACAAAAATGCCCAGCTCTTGCGCCCCATTCAGACCTTGAACCGATCGCGGCGATCGCCAGCAAAAATGAATAGGAAAGGCGCTCTAATTGTCGGGCGGGGCAGTCGTTGTGCTCCCGCGCAATGGCGAGTTTGCGACAAAATTGTTGGGCGACGAACAGGCAGCGCCTGTTTTCACACAGAAGGGCCGCCGCGTGGTTGCTGCGTTCAACTGGTGGCGCACGGTGAACGCATCGCGCGATTTGGTCCGGTTTTTGCTCCGCTGCTTGCTAGTTGCGCGCAGGCCGCCTGCTTTGTCGGGTTGGTCCGCTGCAGAATGAAGGGGCTGTGTGCGATCAAAGACCATAGGAGCTCGCATTTTTTGACGGTACCATGAAAACGATCAACCTCGCCCGGTGCCGCAGGGATCAGGCGATAATGTTCGGTCAGGCTCGGCGGGTCGCTAAGGGACAAGCGTGATGCGCCAGGGGGTGAGCTCCAGGACGTTGAAAATCAAAGTTACGAGCAATGGGGGCGCGCCTCCGTGAGTGGATTTGGTTTCATCACGGCCGACCCAAGGGGAAATAGCCTTCCTTTCGTATTGAGTTCTGCCATCAGGTCTGACCGCCAGGGCGAGCGGCCGACGTCTGGGCAATGACGGCTTTGCTTCGCTCGCGCATCTGCGTGCACGCGCGTTCGAAATTGGATGGCAAAGCACGCTCGCAATCAAACGCCTCCAATAGGAGGTGTAGTATGAAGACGAAGACAACTTACGACCATCTTGCTTGCGGATAATGCGTTGCTGAGCTCGCCCGGTAGGGCGGTTGAAACTTGCGATGTCAGCGATTCCAACGGCGTGCCGGAGCGTTCACTGCGGAATTTGGTGCAATGGGAAACAGACCATTCCCTTGCGGCGATACGGCATTGGGCCGCGGCTCAAGCCGGACTCAAACATCATCTGAAGGGAGCACTCAGGAACAGGTCACTGGAGACAAAAGGCCGACGATGGCCTTACTCAAGCGGCCAATGGGGACGCATGTCTGCAGCACAACTTAAACCAAATTGCCTCCGGCAAACTTGGAGCGCTTCACTCGGTCGTTAGGTACAGATCCTAGGATGTTCCAGAAAATCGAATACAATACTGATGCGCTCGGCAGCACGTTTGAGCGTTTGACGCGAATTGAAGCCCTCGCCCGTCGCGGAGACTCTAATGCTGAATCTCTGAAGATCGATGCCAAGGCGTTCGAGCGCGCAATAATAAGCTCATTGCAGCGTTCGGGAGACCAGCTGGTAACCAATCTTTCGTCAAAGGCAGTGAATCGCGTGCTGCGGAACGAGCGCTTGGGGGAGATTGGTCCCGCGGCGCTGATTTGTGAAGTGGTGACCGAAAAGTCTATTCGAAAAGGCTTCATCAGCGAGGCGGGCCGATACGAGCGATGCTGCCAAATCTCTCGTGTAATTGAACGAAATGGCGAGGTCGAGTTCGCAATTTTGCTCCTCCCATTTCGGACGTCAACGCCGCTGAAGAACCGTGGAACACTTCCCGACATGGGAGAGTTTTATACTCTGATGTTCCTCTACAGCTTGTCACGTGCGTGCCACGTCGCGCAGAAGAAGATGGCAAAGCTGATCGAAGATGTCGCCAAACGGGTAGGAGACGGCGCCCGCGAATGCGCTCAATCGGCTGCGACAGACGAGAAGTGCGGCGTAAAGCATCTCTTTGAAGCAGCCATCCAGGAATGTGAGAAGCTTATTAAAAACCCAAAAGAATGCGCTGCGACTCGAAAGTTCCTTCGGAAGGCTGCGGCGAATCCTCCGATCCTTCAAGTAAACCATGAACCCACTTTTGTTCGTCTACTCGTCGAGCTTGCGGTATCGTCCATTCCAATACGCAGCTGGTTCTCGTTTAAAGACGCTCCTGTCATACCGGTGCGAATTCTTGCATGTCGTGATGCCGGGCGCTATCCCTGCTTCGACACAGTTTCGTTGGAACAAATCGCTGAATATCGCGAAGTCCTATCTGATGCGTTAGAGGCATTCTCGATTGATCAACGATTCTTCCGTCTTATTGATTACGCGGAAATTAAGAAAAGCATCCAAGACACATCTGGTCACAAAGCGGCCATGCGTTACTACGCTAAACGCAAAGCTGCCTTCCTATCGGATGTCGAGAGAATTCTACCCGCTATATGGTCCACGCGCGGACGCGATGAAATGCACAAAGAACTATCCGAAATTGATGAGGAGGGAGTGTTAAGACCTCTCTTCGAGCCAATTTTATTTTCTCTCGAACATTCTTGCATATCTGATGCTGCGCGCCAAACCGGGCTGGACGAGAAGCGGCTCTACGTCGAAGCCATGCAGACAATATACCTGCCTCAGGATGATGAGAAGCTCGAGCGATTGCGTCGGCGGTTGATTGACGAATCCTTGCGGGGAGCCGCTTTATATTGCTCGGCATATGAGGCCAATACAGGTTCGAAAAATCCGGTAGGCTTCGATGATGTCGCCGCGGTGTTTCCGAATGCACTGCGTATGTCAATCCACCAAAAACCGGAATCTTCTGGCCATTTTACCGTTCACGTGAGTCCAACGAGGAAGCGTACTCCTTGGCACGGCACGGCCACCCTTACGACCGGCCGAACCCCAGATGAGACCTGTATCGCAATTGATCTAGCGGAGTACCTCGAATCAGCAGGTGCACGCGGCGTGGTCGTATGTGGCAATGAAGAAGGCTTGCTGGCTCGACACATCCGCGCCAAGCAGCCGGTCGTTTACCTATCTCCAACGATCTCTGCATCTGACGCTCAAGCGCTCGTGGAGCTCTTAGAGGGCACGTCCCTTGTTGCGAATGGATGATCAGATAAGTGGACTGAAGTGGGTCTGGGACTTACCGCTGAAGAACTCGATGAAGGCGTTATCCGGCATGATGTGGCCGATGTCCCGGTTTCCAGACTCGATCTGGCCCATTAGCGTAGACCGATCCGGGCCTCGGGCCACCGGGAGCACGCACGTGCGGGCAAGCCGTCGCACTGACATGAACTGCGAGTGCGAGGTCGTTATTTGGCCGCCCCTGCGACTAGCCCGGATGCGCTGCGAGCGTGGATCCGTAATTGTCGTGTTGCCGGCAGCTCCCTGTCGCACTGACCATGGAGGGAGAGATGCGCATCATTGGCATGGGCATCCATCGCGTGGCAGCCGAGGCCGTGGCGCTGCTCGAGAGTCATCTAACCAGCTCGGCCGCATTCCCATAACCCGTGACAGCTTGGAGGCTTTCGCCAGGAAGAACTCACCCATGACGATCACGTGGTTGTCGAGGCGACCGGCAGTGCCGCGGCCGTTGTCGTAGTTCTGGCACCGTATGTCGACCGTATTGTCATAGCCAGCCCGATGCAGATGCGGTTGATCGCACGCGCGAAGGTCAAGAGGGATGCGATTGATGCTACCGGGCTCGCACAGTTGTACGCCACCGGATCTCTTCCGGAGGTCTGGGTACCCGATGAGCGCACTATGGCCCTGCGACGGCGAGTGGCGCGCCGTACGCAGCTCGTGCGTCAGCGGGTGCGCTTGAAGAACCTCATTCAGTCGATCCTTCACGCCCACCTCATTCGGCCCTGTCCGCACCTCAACCTTGGAAGGATTGGCGGTCGCAGGTGGATCGCCGCCCAGGTAGGACCTGCCGACGAGCGTGCCGCAATCAAGCGGCACCTGGCGCAGATCGACCTGGTCCAGGGGGCGTAGAAGGAGGTCGAGGCGGATATCGCGCGTGAAGCGATGTTCGATCGGGTCGTCCGGCGGCTGATGATGCTGTCGGGTGTGGATATGTCGGTGGCTTCGGGCGTGGCCGCTGCCGTCGGTGACATTCGGCGCGTTGCCGATCCGACCAGACTGGTGAGCTACCTGGGGCTAAACCCGGTTGTGAGGCAGTCTGGCGAGGGCCGCTTACCATGGCAGGATCACCAAGCAGGGCCGCCGCCAAGCTCGCGGAATGCGCGTCGAAGCAGCATGGGCTGTCGCCCGTTCGCCGGGACCGCTACGTGCATTCTTCCAGCGTGTGGCTTCACGACGCGGCAAGCACATCGCGGCAGTCGCGACGGCGCGGAAGCTTGCGATGATCATCTGGCATATGCTGACCAGTAGCGCTGATTACATCTAGACGAGGCCGGCCTGCTGGCACGCAAGTTCGGAACATCGAACTGCGCGCTGGGCTACCCACCAGCCATGCCCAGCGTGGATCGTATTATGATTACAACATCCCCCCGAAGAGGGCTGAGGAACGAGGACGCGACGCCGAGAAGGAGTATACGCGGTGGCGGGCAAAGCCGCGATCCCGACAAAGCAAGGCTTTTGCGACATGGGGCTTGTCGACAACGTCCGTGTCGGTTGGCTTGCCGGGCCGCGAGAAGTCCAGCGTGACGACGCGCTGGTAGGCCCACATGTCAAGATCGCGCGACACGAACTCGCTGCCTTGATCGAGGCGGATCGTCGCCGGGAAGCCCGCTTCCTTGCAGGCCCTTTTCCAGCACCGCAACGACGTCGGCGCCGCGGAAGGTGAACCGTGGCGCCAGCGCCGGTGAGAACCGCGACAAGATATCGATGATCGTAAGCACGCGAAGCTTGTATCCTGTTGCCACTGGTTATGGACGAAGTCCATCGCCTAGGTCTCGCTGGATCGCGTCGCCGGCTTGCGGTCATCGTGCAGCTTGGCCTTGACGAGGCGCTTGGGCGCTTTGTAGCGCAATTGCAGAGCCCAACTTGCGGTAGACGCGCCGGGTCTTGTTCTAGCCGTCGCGCCATCCTTCACGACGCAGCAGCACGTGAACGCGGCGATAGCCGTAGCGAATGCGGGCATGACAAATCTCCTTGATCTTCTGTTCGAGGGCAGCCTGTCTGGAACGACGGGACTTGTATTGGTAGGTCGAGCGGTCAAACTCCGGCGCCGCGCAGGCTCTGCGGATCGAGACCTGCCACTCGCCACAGACCTCGTCGACCAGCTTGCGCTTCCGGCCAAGCCTCATAGCCTTCGGCGGATCACGTCCTGTAGCATCTCTTTATCGAGCGACAGGTCCGCCACCAGCTTCTTCAGTTTGCCGTTCTCTCCTCGAGCTGTTTCAGCCGTCGCATCTCCGTCGGCAGCTGTCCGAAGGGGCGACGGGCAATGCGTTCAACCAAATTGCGGCCGATGGAAGAGAAGGACGCGGCCTTCGGATAGGCTTTCGGCCGTATAGGGCTGACCGTGGATCAAAAAGCGGGTCATTGGGACATCCCGGCTCGGCAGAAGGTCCAAGTTTCGGAGCATGTCGATCACGATAGGCGAAGCCTCTCGGGGGCCGTGCCTCCAGTCGTCGCCGAACAACTCTCCGAGTTCAGGCAGTTGCGGGGACGGTTGATGGCCCGATCCCGATGCGGCAGACGGCGGTGGAAGATTCGGTGCCAGCGGAGAAGGAGCGTCCCTTCGCAATTCGAACGACACGGGCGGATCAAACCCGGGTGCAAGGGCGCGGTAGATATGCTGGGTAGCCGTCCGCCCCACAAGTGCAGCGTCACCCGAAAAAGCGAGCCTGGGGTGATGAATGAGTTGAACGTCGTTGGATCCTCTCGGCCCCAACACAGCCGTGTAGCGTTCGCCGGCAATCTCATAGTTCATCACCGGATGTTCCGCAACAGGCAAGAAGTCCCACTTGCCCAACGTGGAAAGCATCATGTCGGGGGCCAGTTGCGTGCAATGGCGAAAATCCTTGGGCACGGCGAACGAAACATCAAATGTATCACCAACAGCAGGAGACCGCAGATGGATGAGCTGAACATCGCTGCGCCCACGCGGTCCTAACACGGCCGTATAGCGTTCACCGTGAATGTCGTAGGTTTTTACGCGCTGTGCTGCATCCGGTAGCAGACCCCAGCGGCCGAGCTTGGAGCGCATCATGTCCGGCGCAGGCTGTGTGCCATGGGAGAAATCCTCGGGAACGGTCAAGGACGCATCAAAGCTCTCGCTGGCTACGGCGGAGGTCGGATCAAGCGTGGCCGGGACCGCAGCATCTCGATCCATCATCCGTCCAAAGTCTTCTTCAAAGAGAGGATTCTGCGGCCGTGAGCTGGGCTGCCAGATCGCGGCATCGAAAAGATCCGCTCGAAGAACGCTTTGCACGGGCAGTTGGGTGGCTGGTCCCATCGCCGCCCAAACCTCGGATGCATCGAGACCGAGAGCAGGCACAGCGCCGTTCCGATCCGCGGCATCGAACAGCTCTCCTTGAGCGACACTTTGTGCGGGAGGGCAGGCAGCTGAGTTGGTCCCTGGCCAAAGCCCACGAGCGCCTGGTTGATTGAACGGCGTGGCTGGCAGCAGGCCCTCGCGATCTGCGGCATCGAAAAGCTCGTCCTGGGCGACACTTTGCACGGGCGAGTGGGTGGCGTAACGCATTCCCTGCCAAGGGACCGGCGCATCGAAGGTAGCGTCCGGAAGCACGCTGCTCCGATCCACAGCGTTGAAAAGCACATCCCGGGCGCCACGTTGCGCGGGAGAATGAGCGGCTAAATCCATTCCCTGCCAAGCCTGCGGAGCATTGAAATCGTCGGCCAGCATGGGGCCGTCTTGGTCTGCAGCGTCCCCCGAAGACTGCGCACGATCAAAAAGCTGCACGGGCAAATCGGCGGTAGGCTGCATTGGCAGGCGCGAGACGCCTCCTTCGCCACCCAAATTGTCCGGTCCGGCGATCGCGCGGTACTCGCTCAGCCTATTCAACGCGTAGATGACTTTCTTGTCATTCGGAAATAAAGCGTCGGCATGGCCGAGCAGCGCTTTGTCGCTGAGCTTGGCAATTGACAAAGGTCGAAGGGCTGCTGCTAGCTTCCGAAGGCAGCTAGCATAATTTCCGGCAGTCTTTGCGTCGATGGTTCGACCAAAGCCTGCTGCGGTCGCCTCTCTGATGAGCCGAGCGTCTTCCTTGGACGGACGGTAATGTGTTGCGAGAGCGCTGGCGCTCCGCTCGCGGTACTTGCTAACCAGCGACAATGCGGCAACGATGACCTTGTCTGTTGGCAGTAGCTTCTTGGAGCACTCAAGCAACGTATCGTCATCGAGCCCAGCAATCGACTGGCCAGACTGCTTCAGCGCCTCGGCCAATTTGCGAAGCCGACGGTCGTAAATTTCGACGGTGGTCGCATTCGGCGGTGGCCCTCGCTTGAGAGCAGCGCCAGAGGCTGCTTGGATGAGGCGATCGTCTTCTTCAGTGATGTCATGAAGCTCCCTATGAGGATATATCGGGCCGAGCTGTCGCGCCTCTCCCAAGTGTTGCTCAAACGCCACTTGCGGTCGTTGCGACTGTTCCACGGTGGCATCGGACGCAACGGAATCGTTATCGGCAGGATTGATCGTGTTGTATCGGTCCATGGTGCATTCAGTCCGCTGGCATCGCTTCCTCGTTCTTTCGCTACTCACGTTAGCTTTCCAAAACCTGACGTGGCCGAGCGGAAAGATAGAATGAATGATGGCCAGCAAGTGCCTTCTCCAAAGCGTAGCAGCATCGTGCGTGCCGCCAGAAAAAGCGCCAGCTGCCAAAAGAGCGTCTTCAACTGAAGATTTGAGGCATTGGCTCCTGACGATGGCGATCGCCTTGATCTCGATTGCGGCGATCACAGGGCTATGATCGCGACGACTGGGATGTCACTCGGCGGGCTTTCGAGTGGTCGGAGGTCCGGGCGGGGCGACGTATCGCTCGCGCCTTCAAATGAATTAGATATTCATTCCGGTGGCATCGGAACCGTGAATTGAGCGCACTCTTGTGCGCTCCTGACCAGTTTTCGTAGAAATGTGAGTTTTCAATGAAGCTCGCAAATTCCGCTTTCTGGTCGATGGCCGCGAGAATAGTCGCGTAACGAAGCCATTCTTATACCAAGTCGGTCATTACGTGTTCGGTTTTTGACGCCGGTGCCGACACACAGGGCAGAACGGCAGCAGCCATCGGAGCAGTCTCCGCGGCGGCCAACCTCGGGCCTCTCTCGACCTCCAACCCGCCGCAAAGCCGGCGCAGCCTCCCTCTTTCTTTTTCCGGCGGCTTTACAAAATCACGGCGAAGACACGCGTTACTTTGGGAGGCCTCGGACCGAGTTTGCAGCAAGCGGTTGAAGGTGATTGTTCCGGTGCTGATCGAGGCGATGGAACGACATGGTCAGCTAGTCGAAAATCCGGCGTGTGAAGACCGGCGTCTCCATCGAGGAGCTGGCAGAATATCCCCCGCTGTACCTTGCTCCACGCTACTCGCCATCTTCACCATCGGCTTGTTCTGTTGGCTGGTGTTCCTGTTTGCTGCTTTCGCACTACCAGCAACGGTGTGTTGATCGGAGGCCGGAAATGAGCCTGATCCCCTATTCCCAGAAAGATACGCCGCCGGGCTCGAAATACGTTGTCCCGACGGCGCCCTGTTTCAAAGCTGGACGTGCAATTCCAGCAGCGAGAGATTCAGCAAGGGATATGCCACGCGTTAACTTCGCCTGATGTGAGGGCTGGCGGGTCAGAACGTTTGCTTGCGTCAGGCTGGAACGAAGTACCGCGCGAGTGCAGTCTCGGCTCTGGCCCCAAGCCACGCAAACTCTCCTGGCGACGATAGAATCTACTGCCGAGGTCCGGGGTTCAGGCGGCCAATGAGAGCGTTTCAGGTTTGATAGAAGCGTATCCTGCATTTTGGAAATAGTTGCTGCATTCGTTGGGCTGGATGGTTGAGATAAGGCCGCCGATATGGCGGCAAATATCGTCGATCGCGAGCTTCTGGGCGGAACGCATCCAGTGCTTGATCTTGGCGAGGGTCTGTTCGATCGGATCGAGGTCTGGCGAGTATGGCGGCTGGTACCAGAGTCTGGCGGCGGCGGTTTGATCAGGCTGCGCAGGACAGCGGACTTCTGGCTGCCGAGTTGTCTGAGAGGGCAGCCAGATCGGTTCCGGAGCGAGATCGTAGCCGCAACCGGTCCTGCGGACGCTGCTGAGTACCATTGAACAGAGCAGACCAGCGCGTCTCGGGCAGGCGGGCAAAGCGAAGATCAAGGACGTCTACGACATCCAGGCATTAGGGGGCTACTACAAGATTCGGTAGATGGCTAAGGCCAACTTGAGGTCCTAGGGTCCGGCCGCCTTCCCCGCCGATCATCATCGATGAACAGAGTGAAGGCAACTGCACGTGAAGCCGCTGCCCGTAGCGCCTGCCGGTCACCTTCCGCCCTTCGACCGCTTAGAGAGTGAAGTGCCACCGTGTCCGAACAACCCTTGCCGACGCTGCCGATGTGGCGCGTCGATCACATCGAGCCCTCGCCCGAGATGTTGGCGCTACGCGCCAACGGTCCGATCCATCGCGTGCGTTTCCCGTCCGGGCACGAAGGCTGGTGGGTGACAGGCTACGACGAAGCCAAGGCGGCGCTATCCGACGCGGCGTTCCGGCCGGCGGGAATGCCGCCGGCGGCATTCACCCCGGATTCGGTGATTCTCGGCTCGCCGGGGTGGCTGGTCTCGCACGAGGGGGACGAGCATGTCCGGTTACGCACGATCGTGGCGCCGGCCTTCAGGAACCGCAGGGTAAAGCTGCTGGCGCAGCATGTCGAAGCGATCGCCGCGCAATTGTTCGAGAACCTGGCGGACCAGCGCCAGCCCGCCGACCTAAAGCGCCACGTCTCGTTTCCGCTTCCGGCCATGGTCATCAGCGCGCTGATGGGCGTGCTCTACGAGGATCACGCCTTTTTCGCCCGGCTATCCGACGAGGTGATGACGCATCAGCATGAAAGCGGCCCGCGCAGCGCGTCGCGCTTGGCCTGGGACGAACTGCGCGCCTACATTCGCGGCAAGATGCGGGACAAGCGCCAGGATCCGGGCGACGACCTGCTGACGGATCTGCTCACGGCGGTCGACCAGGGCAAGGCAACCGAGGAAGAAGCGATCGGCCTGGCGGCGGGCATGCTGGTGGCGGGGCACGAGAGCACCGTCGCGCAAATCGAATTCGGCCTGCTGGCCATGTTCCGCCATCCGCAAGAGCGCGAACGCCTGGTCGGCGATCCATCCCTGGCGGATAAGGCGGTGGAGGAAATCCTGCGCATGTACCCGCCGGGCGCGGGCTGGGACGGCATCATGCGCTATCCGAGGACCGACGTGACCATCGCGGGCGTGCATATTCCCGCGGAGAGCAAGGTGCTGGTCGGCCTGCCGGCAACGTCGTTCGATCCGCGCCATTTCGACGACCCGGAAATGTTCGACATCGGCCGCGAAGAAAAGCCGCATCTGGCGTTCTCCTACGGGCCGCACTCCTGTATCGGCGGGGCGCTGGCCAGGCTGGAACTCAAGGCGGTGTTCGGTTCGATCTTCCAGCGCTTTCCCGCGCTGCGCCTGGCCGTGGCGCCCGAAGAACTGAAGTTGCGCAAGGAGATCATCACTGGCGGGTTCGAGGAGCTCCCGGTGCTCTGGTGATGCGCGGACGCCGCCGGGGATCGCGATCTTCTCAGCGATTTGCCGGCGCGCCTGCCGTGCGCCGGTCAGACCAGCCAGCCAACAGATAACCAAGATGGACGTGCAAGAAACCACGGCAGCATGCGCCGACGCCTTCGCCGAACTGGCGTCGCCGGCGCGCATCCAGGACCCCTATCCATTCATGCGGTGGTTGCGCGAGCACGATCCGGTGCATCGCGCGGCGTCGGGCCTCTTTCTGTTGAGCCGCCACGCCGACATCTACTGGGCGCTCAAGGCAACGGGCGATGCGTTTCGGGGACCGGCGCCGGGCGAACTGGCGCGCTATTTCCCGCGTGCGGCGACCAGCCTGTCGCTCAATCTGCTGGCCTCCACGCTAGCGATGCAGGACCCACCGACGCATACGCGTCTGCGCCGGCTGATCTCACGCGATTTCACCATGGGCCAGATCGACAACCTGCGGCCGAGCATCGCGCGCATCGTCTCAGCGCGCCTGGATGGCATGGCGCCCGCGCTGGAGCGCGGGGAGGCAGTGGACCTGCATCGGGAATTCGCGCTGGCCTTGCCCATGCTGGTCTTCGCCGAACTGTTCGGCATGCCCCAGGACGACATGTTCGCCCTCGCCGCCGGCATCGGCGCCATTCTGGAAGGCCTGAGCCCGCACGCCAGCGATCCCCAGCTCGCCGCGGCGGACGCGGCCAGTGCCAGGGTGAAGGCCTACTTCGGCGGCCTCATACAGCACAAGCGCACCGATCCCCGCCACGACATCGTGTCGATGCTGGTCGGCACACACGACGATGATGCCGACATGCTGTCGGATGCGGAGTTGATCAGCATGTTGTGGGGCATGCTGCTGGGCGGCTTCGCCACCACTGCTGCGACCATCGACCATGCGGTCCTGGCGATGCTGGCGTATCCCGAACAGCGACACTGGCTGCAGGGAGACGCCGTGGGGGTGAAGGCGTTCGTCGAAGAAGTCCTGCGCTGCGACGCGCCCGCCATGTTCAGCTCCATTCCGCGTATCGCCCAGCGCGACATCGAACTGGGCGGCGTGGTGATCCCGAAGAACGCGGACGTGCGCGTGCTGATCGCGTCCGGCAATCGTGACCCGGACGCTTTCGCCGATCCCGACCGCTTCGATCCCGCGCGGTTCTACGGCACCAGTCCTGGCATGTCGACCGACGGGAAGATCATGCTGAGCTTCGGCCACGGCATCCACTTCTGCCTCGGTGCGCAACTGGCCCGGGTGCAGTTGGCCGAGAGCTTGCCGCAAATTCAGGCGCGCTTCCCCACGCTGGCATTGGCCGAGCAGCCGACGCGGGAGCCCTCCGCGTTCCTTAGGACGTTCCGCGCGCTGCCGGTGCGGCTGCGTGCGCAGGGGGCTGAGATGCGCGTCATGGTCGACCAGGATCTGTGCGGAACCAGCGGGCAGTGCGTGCTGACGCTGCCGGGCACCTTTCGCCAGCGCGAATCGGACGGCGTGGCCGAAGTGCGCGGGGCGACAGTCCCGCAGGCGCTGCACGCCGCCGTGCGGCTCGCAGCCAGCCAGTGCCCGGTCGCCGCCATTCGGGTCATCGAAAGCGATGCTGGCGGTGACGAGCGCGCCAGCGCCAACAATGCGCCTTCTCCGACGAAGGCCGAGCGGCATGCCGCGAGAGACCAACGCAATCTGGAAGGACATGATGGGACGATTTGAAGGCAAGGTGGCCGTGGTGACCGGCGCCGGCGCCGGCATCGGCAAGGCATGCGCCCTCGCCATCGCGCGCGAGGGCGGCAGAGTTGTGGTCGCCGACATCGATGGCTCGGCGGCCACCGCCTGCACCGCGCAGATTGCGACCGAAGCGGGCCACGCGCTGGCTCTCGCCATCGACATCGCTGATGCGCAGGCGGTGGCAGCGCTGTTCGAGAGGGCGGAGCGGCACTTCGGTGGGGTCGACCTATTGGTGAACAACGCGAGCGCCATGCATCTGACCCCGCGCGACCGCGCAATCCTCGACCTGGATCTGGCGGTCTGGGATCAGACCATGGCGACCAATCTGCGCGGCACGTTGCTCTGCTGCCGGCAGGCCATCTCACGCATGATCGCCCGCGGCGGTGGCGCGATCGTCAACATGTCGTCGTGCCAGGGGCTTAGCGGTGACACTGCGCAGACGTCCTACGCCGCGTCGAAGGCGGCGATGAACATGCTATCGACCTCGCTCGCCACCCAGTACGGTCATGCGCAGATCCGCTGCAACGCGGTTGCGCCGGGTCTCATCATGACCGAGCGTCTCCTCGCCAAGCTGGACGAGTGCATGCAACGGCATCTGCGCCGGCACCAGCTCCTGCCGCGCGTCGGCCGCCCCGAGGACGTGGCGGCGCTGGTGGCGTTCCTGCTCTCCGACGATGCTGCGTTCATCACCGGCCAGGTCGTGTGCATCGACGGCGGCATGCTGGCACATGTGCCGACATACGCCGACGGTGGCAACAGCCGCGCCGCGCGGCCTTCCGGCGAGACCGCCGAAGCGGCCGCCTCGCCGCGCTGCTGATGGACATGCTGCTCAACCCGCTGAACCGTCGGCATCGGCTGCGGCACGACATCCCGGTCGTGCCCGGCGCTTTCCCGCTGGTCGGGCATCTTCCCGCCATCGTCTGCGACCTGCCGCGCCTGCTGCGGCGCGCGGAACGGACGCTGGGCACCCACTTCTGGCTGGATTTCGGCCCTGCCGGACAGCTGATGACCTGTCTGGATCCGGATGCGTTCGCAGTGCTCCGGCACAAGGACGTGTCCTCGGCGCTGATCGAAGACATCGCTCCCGAATTGTTTGGCGGAACGTTGGTCGCCCAGGACGGCGGCGCGCACCGGCAGGCGCGCGATGCGATCCAGGCGCCATTCCTGCCCACGGGGCTGACCCAGGCCGGCATCGGCGAGCTGCTCGCACCTGTCATCCAGGCGCGGGTGCAGAGGTGGCGCGACCGCGGCGACGTAACCATCCTGCGCGAAACCGGCGATCTGATGCTCAAGCTCATCTTCAGCCTCATGGGAATCACTGCGCAGGATCTGCCGGGATGGCGTCGCAAGTACCGGCAACTGCTGCAGTTGATCGTCGCGCCGCCGGTCGACCTGCCCGGACTGCCCTTGCGGCGCGGCCGCGCCGCCCGCGACTGGATCGATGCGCGGTTGCGTGAGTTCGTCCGCGACGCGCGCGAACATGCCGCGCGCACCGGATTGATCACCGACATGGTGAGTGCCTTCGATCGCAGCGACGATGCGCTCTCCGACGACGTCCTGGTCGCCAATATCCGCTTGCTGTTGCTTGGTGGTCACGACACCACCGCCTCGACGATGGCTTGGATGGTGATCGAGCTGGCGCGGCAGCCTCTTCTGTGGGACGCCCTGGTGGAGGAGGCGCAACGCGTGGGCACGGTGCCGACCCGGCACGCGGACCTGGCGCAGTATCCGGTCGCCGAGGCGCTGTTCCGCGAGACGCTGCGCGTGCATCCGGCGACGCCGCTCCTGGTGCGTCGTGCAGTACGTGAATTGCAACTCGGCCAACGGCGCATTCCCGCGGGCACCGATCTGTGCATCCCGATTCTGCATTTCTCGACCTCGGCGCTGCTGCACGATGAGCCTGATCAGTTTCGCCTGGCGCGATGGCTGCAACGCACCGAGCCGATCCGGCCGGTGGACATGCTGCAGTTCGGTGCCGGCCCACACCTGTGCATCGGCTACCACCTGGCATGGCTGGAACTGGTGCAGTTCTGCATCGCCTTGGCGCTGACCATGCACGAGGCCGGGGCGCGGCCGCGGTTGCTGAGCGACGCCGAAAAAGGCCGACGCTATTACCCGACCGCACATCCATCCATGACCGTTCGCATCGGATTCTCATGAGCTGGCATCGCATGCCCCTGTGGCGAGGCAGCGGTGCCGGCGATGCGCGGCATTGCTGCACTCGGCGTGCGCGGTGTGACGCCGACAACACCGCGGCGGCTCGCCTGTCAGGCACAAGGACATGATGCCGACCGGTTCGACGCCACAGGACGACAGAACTGGTGATTCCGCGCTCGGCGGATTGGGCGCGCAGGCGCGCGGCGCATCCACCGGGCTGCTGCCCGAAATCTGGATGCAGGACGGCGCAAAGCGGGTCGAACAGGTGCTGGCGCGTCTTCTCTGCGCCGAACATGGTGGTGAGACCGAACTGATGACGGCGATGCGCTACGCCACCTTGCATGGCGGCAAGCGCACCCGCGCCTTGCTCTGTCTGGCTGCCGGCGCACTGGCCGACGCGCCGGCGCAGATGCTCGACGACGTCGGCGCCGCCATCGAGATGATGCACGCCTGTACCCTGGTCCACGACGATCTGCCCGCGATGGACGACGACGTGCTTCGCCGCGGCCTTCCGACCGTGCACGTCAAGTTCGGCGAAGCTACTGCGATCCTGGTCGGCGATGCGCTGCAGGCGCACGCCTTCCTGACCCTGGCGAGCCTGGATGCGCCGGGCGACAACCGTATCGCGCTCGTGCGCGAACTGGCGCAGGCGGTGTCCGCCGAGGGTGCGGCAGGCGGGCAGGCCATGGATCTGTCGCTGGTTGGAAAGCACGTCGAGCTGGACAGGATCGTGGCGATGCACCGGATGAAGAGCGGAGCGCTCGTGCGCGCGTCCGTTCGCATGGGCGCGCTATGCGCTGTCGTGGAAGATGCCGCGCACGCTGCGCTGTACTGTGCGCTCGATCGCTACAGCGCCTGTTTCGGCCTGGCCTTGCAGGTGATCGACGACATTCTCGACGTGACAGCGGATACCGCGACGCTGGGCAAGACCCCCGGCAAGGACGCGGCGGCGCAGAAGCCGACCTGCGCGTCGATCATGGGAGTTGAGGCCGCACGCCAGTTCGCGCTGGATCTGTTGCGCGATGCCGGGGAGGCCATCACGCCGCTGGGGCCGGGTGCGGAACGGTTGGTGCAAATCCTACAGCGGGCCCAGGCGTATCTGTTCAAGCACGCGACATGCACATGAGCGCGCCCGTCCGCATGGAGATGCCCCTGTGCCGCGGCGATCGGCTGGCGGCAGCGGTGCATGCTGCACTGTGTCCGAGTCCGCCGCGCCGATCGAAGCGGTTGCCCAGCATGGCCCTCCGGGCCCACGCGGCGCGCTGCGCGCAAGCCTATGCGGCGGACCGGTGCCAGCATCGGGCGCCTCGCCGCGCCGGAGCAGGGCGGCCGTCCGGCGCTGCCTATGCGAGGGCCCTGCGGCGACATGCGCGGCGTCTGCCCGATCCCGGCTCTCGTCAACCGTTTGCAGAAGGAACATCCCGCGTGAACGCGCTGTCCGAACAGATCCTTTCGGAATTGCGCCGCCTGCTGAGCGAAATGAGCGATGGCGGCAGGGTCGGTCCATCCGTCTACGATACGGCGCGAGCGCTGCGGTTCCACGGCAACGTCGCCGATCGGCAGGATGCATACGCGTGGCTTATCGCGCAGCAACAGGATGACGGCGGATGGGGAAGCGCGGACTTCCCGCTGTTCCGCCATGCGCCCACGTGGGCGGCGTTGCTGGCATTGCAACGTGCCGATCCTCTTCCCGGCGCCGCCGACGCGGTTAAGGCTGCAACCTGGTTCCTCCAGCGCCAGCCCGATCCCTACGCGCATGCGGTGCCGCAAGACGCGCCAATCGGCGCGGAGCTGATCCTGCCGCAGTTTTGCGACGAGGCCTCATCCTTGCGGGACGGCGCGGCGTTTCCGCGGCACTCTGCGCTGTTGCCGTTGCGGCAAGCGCGCCTCGCCAAGCTTGGGGCGGAGGCGAGGTTGCCGAGCGGCCATCCGTTGCTGCACTCCTGGGAAGCATGGGGGACGTCGCCCCGCACCGCATGCCCGGATGAGGACGGCAGCATCGGCATCAGTCCGGCGGCCACTGCAGCGTGGCGTGCGCGCGCCGTGGCACAGGGGAGTACGCCGCAGGTCGGGCGCGCCGACGCCTATCTGCAGGCGGCATCGCGGGCGACGCGCAGCGGCATCGAGGGTGTCGTTCCCAATGTCTGGCCGATCAATGTGTTCGAGCCATGCTGGTCGCTGTACACCCTGCATCTGGCCGGGCTGTTCGCGCATCCCGCGCTCGCCGAGGCGGTGCGCGTGATCGTCGCGCAGCTCGACGCCCGCCTGGGCGTGCGCGGTCTCGGCCCGGCCTTGCACTTCGCGGCCGATGCGGACGACACCGCCGTTGCGTTGTGCGTCCTGCGCCTTGCAGGCCGCGACCCGGCGGTCGATGCCTTGCGCCATTTCGAAATCGGCGAGCTGTTCGTCACCTTCCCCGGCGAGCGCAATGCCTCGGTGTCGACCAACATCCATGCCCTGCATGCGTTGCGACTGTTGGGAAAGCCCGCCGCGGGCACCAGCGCCTATGTCGAGGCCAATCGCAATCCCCACGGTCTATGGGATAACGAAAAATGGCACGTTTCGTGGCTGTATCCCACCGCGCATGCGGTCGCTGCGCTGGCGCAAGGCAAGCCCCAGTGGCGCGACGAGCGCGCGCTGGCGACGCTGCTGCAGGCGCAGCGCGTCGACGGCGGCTGGGGCGCCGGTCGCGCGTCCACATTCGAGGAAACCGCCTATGCGCTGTTCGCGTTGAATGTGATGGACGGGAGCGAAGAGCCGACAGGCCGCCGGCGCATCGCGCAGGCGGTGGCGCGTGCGCTGGAGTGGATGCTCGCCCGCCACGCGGCGCATGCATTGCCGCAGGCGCCGCTGTGGATCGGCAAGGAACTGTATTGCCCCACCCGGATCGTGCGCGTGGCCGAACTCGCCGGCTTGTGGCTGGCGCTTCGTTGGGAGCGGCGCGTCCTCGCCGAAGGAGCAGGAGCGGCGCCATGATGAAGACCGAACGCGCGCTGCAGCAGGTGCTGGAGTGGGGCCGTTCCCTGACCGGGTTCGCCGACGAGCACGCCGTGGAAGCGGTCAGGGGTGGCCAGTACATCCTGCAGCGCATCCAGTCGGGCCTGCGCGACACCAGCGCCCGCACCGGCCGCGATCCGCAGGACGAAACGCTGATCGTGACGTTCTATCGCGAGCTGGCGCTTTTGTTCTGGCTTGACGATTGCAACGACCTCGGCCTGATCGCGCCGCAGCAGCTCGCCGCGGTGGAGCAGGCACTGGGGCAGGGCGGGCCGTGCGCGCGACCCGGATTCGAGGGCTGCGCTGTGCTGCGCGCTTCGCTCGCCGCGCTCGCCTACGATCGTCGCGACTATGCTCAGCTTCTCGACGATACCCGCTCCTACTGCGCGGCGCTGCGCGCCGGACGCGCGCAGGCGGCAGGGCCGGAACGCTGGTCCTACGCCGAGTACCTCCACAACGGTATTGATTCGATCGGCTACGCGAACGTGCTCTGTTGCCTGTCGTTGCTGTGGGGGTTGGACATGGCGACCTTGCGCGCGCGTCCGGCGTTTCGCCAGGTCCTGCGGCTCATCTGCGCGATAGGGCGCCTGCAGAACGATCTGCATGGACGCGACAAGGACAGGTCGGCCGGCGAGGCTGGCAACGCGGCGAACCTGCTACCGCAGCGCTATCCGGCTATGCCAGTGATGGAGTTCCTCAACGACGAGCTGGCCGGTCATACGCGCATGCTGCACCGGGTGATGGCGGAAGAACGCTTTCCCGCGCCGTGGGGATCGTTGATCGAGGCCATGGCGGCCATCCGCGCACAATACTACCAGACCTCGACCGGCCGCTACCGCAGCGACGCTGCGGGGGAAGGCCAGTGTGCGCCGGCCTGAACGCCGGCAGGCGGCGGCATGCGCGCGCTGCCGTCTGTCCGATCCGACGCAGCGCCGTCGCCCGATGCGACGTATGGAGCGAGCATGAGCGAGACCGCCCTGAGCCGGCGCAAGGACCACCATCTGGACATCGTGCTGGATCAGAGCACGCGCCGGGCACGATCGCCGCCGGCATGGCGAAGCGACACGAGCTGACGAATGCGCAGTGGCGGGGGGGTGGCTCCTTTTGCAAGGAGAGCGGTCCCGGACGCAGTGCGGCCGACAAACGCCTGTGTGTGAATGCCTGCCTCTAAGTGCCGCGCTCGCGCCGGAAGCGCAGGAACAACTTGCCTTCGCCGACATCATTCTCGTCAACAAGGTCGACCTCGTCGATGCGGGCGGCCTCGCAACGGTCGAACGACGCATCGAAACATCAACCCATAAGAGCTGCCTCGTGGTTAGAAGACGGGCCTGTCATGACCGTGTGAAGGGCGGGACTAAGGAACCGATCCTTCAGAAGGCCATGGCGATACGACGTCTTAAAGCTGACACACGCCGCGTACTTTTCGCGGGCGGCGAGGCTCGGAAGGTTGAACGGAAGCGCGACAACGACTTCACCAATTCGGCGTGACCTTGATGCCGTTCTAAGTGTCGACATCATCGAAGATCGAACGAGAACTTGGAGTCGCGACTTCTCCGCTGCTTCGATTGTAATAGTCGCCGTAATCGGGTTCTTCCGATCCCCGGGTCTCGAGAGTAGTGATCGCCTCGTCGACGGCTGCAAGAACGCGCTCGACGCGGGAAACCACGTCCAGGTCGTCCGCCATTGCGGTTTTGAACGCCGACAGTGCGCTCCTGAACGGTTCAAAGTAGTCGCCCGGGGTCTCGCGCGAAGAATAATTGTCTTTCCAATTTTCTATGTCGATGTCGACGAACGGAAGTAGCTAATCGCGGAAATCGGCAAGAATATCCTCTATCTCCTCCTGTTTTACGAACGAGATGATGCGACGGTCGAGAAATCCCGCATCAGGTGTCTAGATAGCAAATTTTCGGACGGTTGAGGCATGCACAGGCCAATGCCGAGGCCATCAAAGAGGCACAACGCGGCGGCATCGCCCTCGCGAAGGCGACAGCAGGTGAGACGAAGTACCGGGGGCGCAAGCCCAGCTACACGCGCGATCAACTGAGCCTTGTTTCGGACATACTCAGCCGGAGCGCACGGATTGGAGAGATTGCAAGGAGCACCGGACTGAGCCGTCAGGCGATCTATCGTATCAAAGCTGATCCTGCATCGGCTGAGGCTGCTCTCACGAGCTGGGCTGGGTGACCGGCCGGTCTGCGGCTATAGTACTTTTCAGGCCAGATCAGTGTTTTCCGCGTCGGTGCATGAGGGGGGGCCATGGATGATGTAGTGAAGCTGGTGAACTTGCCGTGGGCGACACTTGTAACCCTCGCAAGCGGGTATGCTGCGTACTACATCGCCAATGTAGGCGTGAGGGATCACCACAAACCCATCGACGTGGCCTTTTCGACCCTCGTATTCGGGTTCTTCTCGGCGTTCGCGTATGCGGTCTGCCGCAGACGATACGGTGCCGACCTGTTGGCGGCTTCGGTCTTCGCCTTTGGGGCCGCTCTCGTGATCGGGGCGTCGTGGAGCCTATTCGGCAGAGCAACGTTCGAGCGCCTATTGCGAAGATCGCAGGTTAGTCTTTCGGACGATCTTCCGAGCGCTTGGATGGCGCTCTTCAGAGCAAAGACCTACGCTACGCAACTTTCGGTCAAACTCAAGGATGGCTCTTGGGTCAAATGCGAGGACCTGAACGCCTTCACCGAGTGTCCGAACGGACCGTGCGTTCTCGGCGCTAAGGGCGACGTTCTAATGTACGTCACCCACATCAAGAGCCCAAGCGACGAGGACTTCGAGCCATGCACCGGACTGATCGACAAGGAGTGGGGAGATGAGGTGACCTACATCCCCGCCGATCAGATCATGATGATTGACTTCAGACGCCGAAAGAAGTGATCACTTCTTCTTCGGGCTCGGCGGCGGTGTGCTTGGCCTCTCGTTAGTAGTCGGAATGTGGTTGCCCTGCACTTCACGTCCGGTTTGCGGAACGAAGTTCTTCTTGATCGTTTCGGAGGTGTGGTTCCTCTGTGCGGGTGACGGTGTCGGTATCTGTGGCTTCTTCTCAGTCATCGGTCAGTTTCTCGGCTGGAATGGAAAGGTGAAAATCGGATCGAACTTGCCGTCCGTCAAAAAGCCTACACGCCAGCCGGCAAACACAAGGGCTCTCGCATGCGCTGGCGGCCTCTCCAACGCGCCGCTACGAACATTGAAAGTGTAGTAGTCGCCCAAGTTCAGGTAAGCACGCATGTAGAACTCGCCGGCAGCACTGATGATTGCTCCAGGGACAGACTGGTTGTCTGCTATGCTGGAGAGATCGCCTCTCATCACGGCCCGAGGGAAGCTGACGATCAGGTCATTCGGCAAGCCACCGACCGCGAGCGATACGGGTCGGCCGTGCTTTTCAGAGGAGAATACGATCGCGCTCTTGGTGTGGCCGTCAGTGACGCACATCCCGAAGACTGGTTCACTGCGCCTCGCCATGAAGAACCCGCCGAGCGGAAGATCGTCGAAACCGCAGCCCACGCCGGGAAGGTCGATATCCATCGCAAATTACCTCAAAATGACGAGCTACAATCGCACAGGAACGGGAGCAGATCGCAACTTGGGCGGGCATACAAGGGAATTGGCGGACGTGTTCTGGTTGTCCACCGAACTCATGACTTGATCACTTCGGGCGTTTACTCAGCCGCGTCAAGAATGCGCGATTCTTGGACTATTTGGTAGCGCCGCAGCTTGCAAACCTCGGCGTACAGACCTGCGGGATCGCCGTATACTCGCTCGTCTACACGCTCGCCAGCGTGGTCGGTGATCATGCGTCGCTTTTCCTGATCCAGTCCATGCTTTCGGCTCTTTGTGCTGAAGCGATGCCGCCAGCCGTAGTTCGGTGCGACACGCTTATCGGAGACGATACCCCGCACGAACTCCCCGAGCCGGTTCTTCAATGCCCGCAGCTTACCCTGCACTTCCGCATTCTTGGCGACAGTCAGGAATAGATAGCCTTTGGCCGACGACGTAACGAACTCGATGAAGCCCAACTCGATGAGATGGGGATGCAGCGGCACCTCCCGCGCCTCCTTGTTCTTCACCGGGCCAGCCTCTGGCGTGATCATCGCCACCCAGTGATCACCCTCGCGGCGAACGTCTCGCGCCGGAGCTGTGCCATCTCGCCAATCCGAGCGCCGCCGTAAGCGCACAGCCAAGGAAGCCACCGCTTTGCCGCAGCAGTCTTTGCGTGCTCTTGCGCAGCCCCACTGAGCGCCTTGGCTTGCCTCGCTTTGGCTTCCCGAGGATCGTGGGTCCGTAGCGACACCTTGATTGTGGCGGTGCGGCCGACCTGCACCGCCGCATTTCTCATTCCCCACGGGGACGCGCAGCACCAAGCCGACCGCCTTGTCGATCAGATCAGCGGGAACGCGCTTTCGGAGGTAATGAACGGACGAGCCGTCGCGGCAGATCGGAGAGGCCATTCGCAGAAGCATTGTGTACCGTCTCTGTGTACCAGTTGAGACGGTCGATCACCCTTGAATAACAAGGACTTCAGCGAAACCAACAACATCGCGGAGCGATGGTGCCCAGGAAAGGATTGGGGGACGATCCGTCAAACTGCAGCAAAAACAGCCACTTGCCTCTGCGCCAAGTGCGACGCTTGTACCACTGGACTGTGCTCGTGTCGACCCTGCTCTGATCGCCAACCCAGACGCACGGCCGGGGCAGCGAGACTGCGCCTGAAAGAGCGGCTTGGGACAGTCTGGCCTGGCTCGGCTCACTTCGTCCGAACGGCCTTCGCGCTCGCACCCTTCAGGATCTCGGCGATCCTCTCGGAATCCTCGCCAAGGAAGTCGACCGACACCCTGAGCGACCCCTCCAACTTTCTGGTGTTCCTCCGGCTCCGGCGCGGTCTTGGCCTCGGTGCCCGCAGGACGCGTCCCGGCCGAGTTCGTGCCGCCGGCGGGCTGAACGAAAACATCGCTTCGCGGCACGCCGCACTCCCGCATTCGAAGCCTCGCGCTGCATCGATGTATTTCCGTCACCGCCATGCGATCAGTATTCGCTCCTGGCCTGCAGGAAAGGCAGGATTCCCGGCCTGGCCAACGCGTGCCGACGGCCTGTCGCACGACGACAATTGACCAGCGTCACATCGGCCAGATCGAAGAAGCCGCCGTCGCGCACGGCCTGGCAAGCCTGTGCCACCTGGATTGCGGCCGCGGCGGCCTCGGTCGAAGGCACTGCAAGGCTGCGGCCGGCGATGGTGACGGCGGCGCATCGATCGATGCGACCAGCATCGACGAGCTCCTGAAGGGGCGGGTCGAGAGGCATTTCCGGTCGGGAGTCGGGTTCGGGCCACGCCTGCTTCGGCGAGCGCGTCCCCGGAAAGCCGTGGGTGCGAATGTCGAAAATCTCCGAAGGCGTGGCGCCGAGGCCGGCATCGAGCACGAGGTTGAAGTTCGAACCCGCCGCGGCGTGCCGCGCCGCCAGTTGTCCACTCCGACGCCAAGCCCGACTCTTCGGTCGAACGTTTCGTGCCCTCGACGAATCTGCTTTCGATTATCGTTGTCCGGAAACCGCGCTTCTCCCCCCACACCGCTGCGCTGCAGGCCTTCTTGCGGCCGATCCAACCCGGCTTGGTCAGGACCTGAATGGCGACATGGCAATTTTAGATTGAGCATCACGCATTTCGCGTGTATCTTGGTTGCCTTCATTTCGTGCTAGCTGTCTTTCGAATGACGCAGAATTTTTTGAGGATTGCAGTTACGGTTTTGAGCTGAGGTGATTGAAGAGTCCGGATCGCCAATCGTGTTCGAGCGATCGCGCTCGGTTTTGATTGATCCGGCATCATCGTCCGGGTCGCGAGCGCCGGCTCGATCCATTTGAGAAAGCGCAGGTGGTGAGCCGGCGAATTTCGCCGCGCGATACGCGGCGTATGCACAGATGAATCGCGAGACGATGAATGTTCGATTTTCAGCGCGCCAGAAACATATCTGAAACGGCATCGAATCAAGTCCACGATATCCTGCCCACGCTTGCGAATGAGATACCGGAATGTCGGTATTTGCCCGTTGCAAGACTTTGTAACGAAAGGAGGTGAATAAGATGGCAGAAGCGATCAAGAGTGCGATTGATATTCTTTCCGCCAAGTCCGTCACACAAGTGATGACAGAAGCCGTCACAAGAGACGTGACAGCCTCGGCGACAAAGAGCGCGACACTGGCTTTGACATCCGTCTTGCAGACAGCGTCCGTGACACAGAGCGTTACAGCCAGCGTTACACAATCCATGACACAGGGCTTCACACAGGCGTTGACACAGGCGCTGACACAGGCGTTGGCCACAATGGCCAAGCTGCCTGAGCTGGCTCTGACACTCGCTACAGAGATGTCAAACACACTGGCGGGCATGTTGCCGACCCGCGTGTCCGAAGCCCTGACATCGGAAGCTGTGACAGCTGCGATTCGTCGCTAGTCATCTTAGCCGCGGCCGATCGATCAGCCGTTATCGACAGGCCAAGGCGCAACAGACGAGATCGATCCGAGCGCCGATGGATCGACTCAAGAACAAGTCGAACGGTGCATCACCGCGCCAAGGTTGCACCGTTATCGCCTAACAAAGGCGAACTCCACCAGTTGCGGAAGTTTCGCCGCGAAGATCAATGCTCTGGAACTATACGCCCATAGCTCAATGGAAACGAGACGAGGCAAGAACATTCGGGTCGCTTCAACAATTTGGCCAGCTTTCGATGACTGGGCCCCACCCATGCTAGCTGGGTATCGAAGTCATCGTTGAGGGAACTCGCAGCTGGCGCGGCGCAATGCTGGAAGACTCGAAGCCTATTTCGACGCCAAGTCTCCAAGAGCCACGGTCTTGTAAACCGTAGATGCGGGTTCGAGTCCCGCTGGGCGTGCCAACATCGACGTAGTTCGCCACTGGCTGTGGAGTCGACGAGGATGTCTGTCCCGAGAGTAAAGTCGAGGACGCCATATGTGGAAGCGCCGCACCCGCTCGAGATTGCGGGCTGCCGGGCACTCGTTGGAGAGACTGTTACCCTCCACGGCTTTCTCGCGGATATTAGGCGATACCCGAAGGTCACCTTCCTGTCGCTCCGCGACCGTACCGGCGCGATCCAGATCGTATGCAAGCGACAGGATTTGCTGGAAGAAGTCCACTCACTGACCCGCAACAGCGCGATTCGTGTCAACGGCATCATTAAGGCCGGGCGCGGCGAGGAGATCGAACTCGAGGCGTTAGGTATTGCGGTGCTCACCGTAGCCGAGCCATGCGCGCTCCGCGAAGCATCAGCTAGGTCTCCCGCAATGCGGTTCCTGACGATGCGTGAACCGCGTGAGCAACTTATTTGCGCGGTCCGAACCACGCTGCTCAATGTGCTGCGCGGGACGCTGCTAGAGCAGGGGTATCGCGAGATCCAAACACCGAAGATCACCGCCGCTGGAAGCGAGTCGGGAGCGGCTGTGTTCAATCTCAGTTTTTTCGGAGAACCCGCCTGCCTCGTGCAGTCCCCCCAGTTCTACATGCAAATGGCGATGGCTGCCGGGTTTGGCCGCGTGTTCGAGATCGGTCCGGTCTTCCGCGCAGAGCCGTCGCAGACAAACCGGCACGCGGCCGAATTTTCCTGTCTCGACGTCGAACTGTCCTGGATCTCCTCGCATCACGACCTGATGGACGTCGAGGAGAGCCTGCTTTGCGGACTACTGGAGGAACTCGCGCGGCTCCATGGTCACGATATCGAGCGCCAGTTCGAAATACCGGTGAGCCGCATCGATGCGCCGATTCCGCGCATCTCGTTCGAAGAGGCGCTGTCGATAGCGCGCAACGGTTCACTCGCGCTCCGCACCGATCGACTGTCGCCTCAGGACGAGCAAATCATTTGCAAGAAGCTGAGCCAGCGTACTGGCTCCGACTTCGTGTTTATCACCGATTATCCGGCGGACGACCGGCCTTTCTACACGATGCGCGACGATGGCTCGCGCAAGGCGAGCCGCAGCTTCGATCTGCTCTGGCGCGGCGTGGAGATCACCTCGGGATGTCAGCGCGAGCATCGCTTCGGCAATCTAGCGACGCAAATCGAGACTGCTGGCATCGACGAGGAAACGCGAGCCCGCTATCTGGCTCCGTTCTACCTGACGATGTTCCGGCACGGCTGCCCGCCACATGGCGGCTTTGGCGTGGGCATCGATCGTTTCCTGTTCATGCTCCTCGGCTGTTCCTCCATCGCCGATGTCTCGTTCGTCTTCCGCGGACCGGAGGGCTTGATGCCATGACGGCTCAAAGTCCGCTCGCGAACAGGAGAGGTCCGATCCAAAGGGCACTGGCCGCGCACGTGGCGGCGCGCTTCGATCTCCCGTTGGCCGTCGGTGTTGCTGCGCGATCACCCCTTGGCTGCCGCGCGATCCGCATACAGCCTGTCGCCACCACCCCAGAGCGGTCGAGACAATTGTGCCGCGAAATGCATGGCTGGCTGACCCGGCAGCACTGGATCGCCGGCGCGATTGCAGCGCCAACCTGCGTCTATGTCCGACCGGACGATGAATGGTTGCTGAGCTCGTCAGTTCTACCGGGCGACGCCGCCGCCTTCGCGGTCACCTCGTCCGCGGTGCACACCGTCCCTCCAGCATGGAGCGACGTCAGGACGTTGCACGATTGGCGCGTTCTGCATGTCGGCCGCGCGGTGCGACGCCTGGTCCCGCTCGACGTAGGCTCGAGCGGCAACTCTCCTTCCAGACCTCTCACCGTGGGGGCAGGCCGGCGCGACGACGCTGGGCTCATTGCGGTTGCACCGGTCGATGTCGAAAATGGCGCCATGAAGGCAAGCAACGCCGGCGTGGTCACGCCGGATGACGTGTTGCTTGCCATTCGATCCATCGCACGTCGCGCCGACGATGCGGGCAGCCGCACGCTCGAGCGCGAGGCGGATCTCGCGCTCGCCTTCATTGTTGGTCGCGTGCCGCGTCTGGATCACGTACGGATCAGCCTGCAGCGCATTCAGAGCGACGTCGCGGCCTGCATGTCGATCGTAAGCGCCTTGACCGGACGGGTAGACGGGCCGCCAGGGATTCAAATCCACAAGAAGGCTGGCGGCGACGATCCTGCCGAACTTGCGATCGAACTCGACCTGCTCGGGGTTGCTCTGGATCAAGCGGCGGAGCGGCTCGATCCTGCGCCCTTGCTTCGATATGTCCATGCGCTGTCGCGGCGCATGCTTGATTCCAGCCCGTTTCTCCGCCGCGACGTCGCTTCGGCGGCTCGCGCAGCGCTGCATGCAGCCCTGAGCCATGCCGGTTGCCTCGAGGCCGACGCCTCCGCTCTTTCCGCAACATCCCAACCATGGAGCTAGATGATGTCGACCGAATTTGATGCTGCCTACACGTGGACCGCGGACGTGCTCGCTTCGCTGCGTCACTCGCTCAGCCGCGGCAAGTTCGACGAGATCCTTCCCGCCATCCTGTCCGACCGTTACGAACCCGGAGCGAGGCACAGCATCGCGGTCCTTGGCGACCGAACACGGCCGCAGGTGTCCAAGGGTCCTGACGGCGTCGTCGTCCGAGGCGCGGAGTTCTACTATCTCCCGGTTAGCCATTGCGTCGAGAAGCAGCTGTCGCTGGAATACCTTGATCGCGTGTACTGCGTGGCGCCTTGCGTTCGCCTGTTGATGGCCGGTGAGGACATTTCCCGGCGGCATCTTTACAGCTTCTTCCAGGTCGAGATCGAGTGGAAGACGACTGATGCCGATGATGTCTACACCGCCATCGAGACCCTGCTGCAGGATTTCTCCACGGATCTGTTGGCACGGCGCCGCGCCCGCGGCGAATTGCCGGAGGAAGCCGAGCGCCGGATCGCCCAGCTCGGCCGGGTGCCATATGAGCGACTGCCGTTCGCCGCGGCGCGACAGCGGGTCCAACATGTCGGAGGCGCAAGCAATCCTCATGCGGCCGGCGATCTCACCCATTCCGAGGAGACCGCATTGTCCAATGCGGCCGATGCACCGTTCTGGCTGACCGAGTATCCGGAGGGTGTTCGGGACTCATTGTATCTCCGGACTCCGAACGGGCTGTTTGCCACCTACGATCTGATCCTGCCGCACGGATATGGCGAGGTCGCAACCGGTGGTCTGCGTCCGGACTCCGCGGACGCGATTCTCGCCCAGGCGCGCACTCTCGGTGAGGAACCGCATCCGCACTACGCCGACTGGAAACGTCGCACTGCCATCCAGACCGGCGGCCTCGGCTTCGGCCTCGAACGCCTCGTTCGCTACTGCGCCGGGGCTGAAAGCATTCTCGATTTGCGGGTGGCGCACGACCAGGGGCCGAACGCCAAGATCGTCCCCCGGTTTGCAGCCGCTGCGGAGTAACGGCCATGGATATCGCGCGGGCGCTCGAAGTGGCGGATTTCGAACGAGCGGCGGAGGCATTAATGGCGCCGCAGTACTGGGCGTACCTAGCCGGCGGCGCGGGCAACGGTGGCGCGGTCCGCGCCAATAGCGATGCTTTTGGCCAGGTCAGCCTCGTGCCGCGCATAGCGACGGAGGATTGCTCCTCGCCGGCAACCAGCCGCAGGCTTTTCGGCCGCATCCTAACGATGCCCGTGTTGCTGGCGCCGACCAGTCCGCAACGCCTCTTTCATGAAGACGCCGAGCTCGCCTGCGCGCGCGCTGCCAGAGCCGCCGGAACACTCATGGTCGTCAGCACCGACAGCCATTTCGGGATGGACCAGATTGCCGCGGCCGCCGGCGGCGCCTGGTGGCTCCAGCTTTACGCCTACCAATCGCGCGAACATGTCGAACGCCTCGTCAGGATGGCGGAGCAGCATGGTGCAGAAGCTCTCGTCGTCACCATGGATGCACATTTTGCCGCGCGCCGCCTCGGCACCGAACGCGCAGGATTCGTGACGCCGGCATTCGTCGACTTCGGCATCATGCGCAGCATCGGTGTCGAAGGCAAACCGGGCGCGGGCCATGCGAGGATCGCCCGATTGCCGCTGACCTGGAAGGATGTCGAGTGGCTGCGCCGCCTGACGCGGATCCCGATCCTGCTCAAGGGCGTTCTGCATCCGGACGATGCACGGCGGGCCGTCGAAACCGGCGCTGACGGCATCGTCATCTCCAATCACGGAGGACGTCAGCTCGAGGCGGCAAGCGGGACGCTGAATGCCCTCGCCGACATCGCGCCTGCGGTACCCGGCCAGTTTCTGCTCCTACTCGACGGAGGCGTCCGCTGCGGAAGCGACGTCGTGAAGGCGCTTGCGCTAGGTGCACGCGCCGTGTGCATCGGCCGCCCCTATCTGTGGGGCCTTCATCTGGCCGGCGAACAGGGTGTGGCAGCTGTGCTGGCGCTGCTTGCGGCCGAGCTCAGGGGCACCCTTCAACAGTTGAATCTGCCGGGTATTGACGCCATCGACGCGTCGATCGTGCGTCCCGCGTATTCGCCGCGCTTCTGGTCCGGCTACAGATCCATGGAGGTACATAGCTATGCGTAGTTCGGCCAGTTTGTTTCGAAACCCCGCGTCGTCGCCCATCTATTTCACGCGAGGCGTGCCGCCATCTGAGGCAATTCCTTCGGAGGAGCTCGGTGTCATCGCGCGCAGTCTCGTCGACCGGCCGCCGCAGCAGCTCTTCCAGTACGCGCCTTCGAACGGATATCTCGGCGACCGCGTGTTGCGCGCCGCCATCGGCGAGGCAAACCGGGTGAGCCCGGATGAGGTCTTCATTGGAAACGGCTCGCTCCAGGTGCTCGACCTACTCGCCGCAATACTCGTCAAGCCCGAGCGTAGCACGGTCTTGGTCGAGCAACCGACCTATGACCGTTCGATACGCATCTTCGGCCGGCACGGCGCACGGGTAGTCGGCGTTCCCCTGCAGGGCGACGGCATCGACATTGCGATGTTGGCTGAGCAGATGAAGCGCCTTCGAGCGGCAGCGCTCTACCTGATCCCGGACTTCCAGAATCCGGCCGGAATTACCACGAGTCTTGTCAAACGTCGGCAGATCTTGGACTTGGCCGCCGAGTTCGACGTTCTCGTCATCGAGGACACGCCCTATCGCGAACTGCGCTTCGAAGGTGTTGCCCAGCCGCTGTTCAAGGATATTGCGGGACGCGCCCGTGTCGTCACAATCGGCTCCCTGAGCAAGACGCTGAGCCCCGGATTGCGGATCGGCTACGCGATCGGCTCGGGGGCCCTCATGCGACAACTCGCCGAGCTGGCGACCGACACCTACCTGTCGCCCGCCCCGATCTGCCAGTCGATTGCAGCGGAGTGCTTCCGCGCCGGCTTGGTCGAACGGAATATCGTGCGGGTGTGCGACCTGATCCGGCCGAAATGGGCGGCGGCGATCGGCGGTGCCTCCGAGATCTTCGGCCGCGACTGCATGTGCCTGCCACAGGGTGGCTACTTCCTCGGCATTACCGTGAATTCCGATCTTTCGGAGCCCGCTTTCATCGCCAGTGCATCGACGGCCGGTGTGATCATGACACCAGGCTCCGCGTTCTTCCCATCCGAGGGGCAGCCGGGAAGCGGGACGCTGTTCCTGCGTCTGCCGTTTCACGCGCTCGACCCGGGCGATTTCAGATCCGGCCTCGAGATCCTGCAGAACATCCTGGCAAACGGACGGCAGCGTTCGCGAGGCGCGGACTTGGAGGCTTCCAATGGCAAGTTTACTGGGTAGCGAACTCGAGTGTCGCACAGCAGGGGCGTTGGGCGGTCACTTGGCGGTTTACTGCGAGCCGCGCGCGAACGCAGCCTCACTGCCCTTGCTGTTGCACCCATCGCTCCGCAACGCGGGTACGGCGCATGAAGCGTTCATGGAGGCGGATCCCGATCGCGATCCCAAGCGCTGGGAAAGCGGCGCCGCGGCCAGGTTGCAACGAATGCTTGGGCAATCGCAGATCGGAGAGATCGCAACCGCCTTGCAGCGCGATGATGTGATCCACCTGCGCGGGCTTCCGAGGGATCCGATATCGCCTCCGACACCTTATGAAGGCGATCCTGACATGTCGTCGCTGCGCCTGACGCTGGCCAATGTGGTCGGTGTGATGGCCGTGCTAGGTCTGCAGGCATTCTCCTACGATTGCGAGAACGACGGCCGCATCGTTCGTCACGTCTGCCCGCGTCTTGCCGCGACCGGCGAGGCAAGTTCGCAAGGTTGGGCAAAGGAGTTGCTGTGGCATGCCGATGGCGCCTATCGCGCTATCGGCGACGAGCGCAACGCCGTCAGGTCGCCGGCGCCGCGGTGGCTGTGCTGGGCCGTCATCCATGATTCGCCGTCGATCCCGATTACATTCGTAAGGCTGGTCGATGTTCTCGCGAGTCTCGATCCGGCGACAGTTGAGGCGCTACTGCAGCCGCAGTTCGTGGTGGGCGCTCCCGATTCATTCCGCGATCGAACCGAGGCCCGCTCGGTGCCAATCCTGGTGCGGGACGGCAAAGGCGGCTTCTACTCCCGCTACAACCAGGCCCTTTGTCGCGGGACAACGGCTGCCGCATGTGCATCACTGGAAGTCATGGCGCGCGCGTTGGCCGACAGGAGGCTGGTCCACCACCTCCCGATCGAGACCGGCGATATCGTCATCCTGGACAACTGGCGGACTTTGCACATGCGTCCCGATTTCCAACCGCGCTGGGACGGCCGCGACCGCTGGCTCCTGCGCATCTACGGTGCCGAAGGTGGTACGTCTGCCGTTCGTGCGCGAGAGCATTTCCCATATTGTTGGAGGTAAAGCCATGCGTGCAGAAGCTCCCGTGAAGCTACGCCTAGCATCGGTTTCGAGACTTCAGGTCACCACTCCCCAGGAATGCCCCAGCGAAAGCGCGATCCCGGCCATCAACATCCGTCTATTCGGCACCTTCAGCCTGGGCGTCGGCGGCAACCGCGTCGACATCTCGGCGCGGCTGGCGGCGATCCTGGCGTATCTGGCGCGCCGGTCGGGCAGCGAGATTCCGCGTGATCGCCTCGCGGGACTATATTGGGGACGCATGCCCGGCGAGCAGGCGCGACGCAACGTTCGCGTAGCACTGTTCCGGATCAACCAGTTGCTGCATTCCGCACACCCGGCCGTGCCTGCGAGACTGATTCAATCCTTCGGCAATTTCGTCAGCCTGCCCCGACGTTCCTTTCTGCATATCGATGCCAACGAATTTGAGACCGTCTTCGACGATTGCTGTTCGCACCCGGAGATACTCGCCGCCGACTTGCTGAGGGTGCAGCGCGTTGTCGAGCTCTACAGGGAAGATCTGTTGCCCGACCTCGACGAAAGCTGGATCATTGAGGAGCGGGAAAGCCTGCGCTCGAAATATCTGTCGGCGCTGAAGTTCCTCATCCTCGCCTGCCTCAACGAGAACGACCGCAGGAGCGCCCTCTATTGGTGCGAGCGCGCGATGAAGGTTGACATTGGCGATGAGGAGACTACGGCGCTTGCTATGAAGATCGCTTCGCAAATGGGCAACCGATCGCACGCCGTAAAGACTTTCCGCGCGCTCGCACTGGTGCTGCGCCGTGAATTCGGCATTGCACCCTCTGCCGAAATGGTCGACCTGCTGCGGGGGCTCACGTCGGATCCGCCGAATCCTATCAGCTTCGAGATTGACGTCGGCGCGATAAAGCGCAGCTTCTTCGGGTACGCCAAACGTCCGGTACGGTGAGATGTCGGGTCCAATAGATGCCGCTGAAGCGGAGTTCAATGCAATGCCGTGCCTGTCGCCATCGTCGCGAGGCATGAGCTCCCTACTTCGCTCGCTTTCACAAATCGATCGGTGCGATTCGCAGTGCTCCAATCGGTATGCCCCTTGCGCAATATGAAGTCTGCTTCGTCAGACAACCTAGCGATATCCGCCTTACGAGCATTCCGACGGATGAAACAAGGAGTACCCTGCGCACAGTCGGACTGGATCAAGCGCGTGGTTCGAAAGCGGACGGCATTGTCGCCGGGGTAATTGCTTCTTGGCGACGTCAGTTGAGAGCAACCGCAGCTGGTCAACGAAACAGAATTGCAATTTGTGCCGGCCGTCACGGATCGCGAGGACCGGCACCCCCGCTTTCGATGCCGGCACACTCGCCAGCCGGCATGCAGCTAGCTATCCGCTGCAGATTTGGCCCCGACGCCACGACCGAACGCGAGCGACGGCCGACGCATCCGCGCCTTCACAGGAGGCGTCAATCACCAGCGGCCTGAAAGGCCCAGCTCACTGCATCCTTTGCGTCGTGATCGTCGACAAATGCTGCCCGTTGGGATTCCTGTAACGATTAGCGAGGCTTTGGAATAACGAAGCCATCTCGTCCGGATCTGATCGAACGGTAAATTCTCCATAGTTAGGATCGAAAAGCGTGGTCCTTCCATTCGAGGCCGACGTCGCCACTGTGTGTGCGCCGCCTTCGGCGAAATACAAGCTGAGCAAATGATTTGATCCATCTTCGTTGATTTCGTTCACCATCCGCTTGATGTTCGAAGACTTGCCGAATGCGAATCTCTTCTCTTCTCCAGCCGGTTCCAAGCCTGCGTCCTCCAACATGGTATTTTGTGCCTGAAGGTCGGCCTGAGAAGATCCTGCTCCCCTCCTCCGCAACAAATCCTTGAGAGTTTGATATTGCTGCTGCCGTTCAGCCGCTGAGGCATGCGTTCCCGATCCGGGTGTGAGCGCACTCATTCGGGTAGATGGGCTGTTGTTAAGATGGCGGAACCATTCCGCAGTCAGCCCAACGCAGATGCCGTCCACATTCGCATCACGCAGGCCGGCCGTTCTGTACTCGAACAAGGAGGTGGCCGAACTCTCTGAAGAGGATGTACTGGGGTCGGAGGCGCTAGAAGTGTGAACGTTTGCATCCGAGGTATGTGGCTTGCTGCAGCAGGCTCCCATCTTGTCAGGCAATTCCCCCGGTTGTGAGCTCCACTGAGGCGCGAGATCTGCAACTATCTTCGTAAATCTGCCGCTATCCACCGACTGGCTCGGTTCGTCAGCTTGTCTAACGCGTGTGGATAAGCCACTGATTCGATCATACATGACGATTCACCTTTCTGTGCTGCGCTAGTATCTACGCATCAATTCGGGCTGCTTAGGCCCTGCTGCGAGGATACCCAGACAAGCTGATGGCGAGCTGACGGGCAGCTGTCGTCCGGCTTGAAAAACGTCCTTTGTCGGACTTCTGACAATGTCTGATGTGGCGCGGCGGAGCGCTGTGCCAGATCCTCCCG
The DNA here is from genome assembly GCF_029910015.1 of Bradyrhizobium sp. ISRA436. NCBI lineage: Bacteria > Pseudomonadati > Pseudomonadota > Alphaproteobacteria > Hyphomicrobiales > Nitrobacteraceae > Bradyrhizobium > Bradyrhizobium sp. ISRA436. Next base: position 5,952,633 of record NZ_CP094519.1, on the reverse strand, counting down.
CGCGCAGGCTGCCAGATTCCGGAACGTCACCGACAGGCTATCGCTGCGATGCTCTCGCGGCATGCCCTGCCGGGGACGGGGACGCCATGGCGATCCTGAACAAGCTGGTGCGAGCAGCCGGACTTCAGTCGGCACTGGTTGGTCCCGGGGGGACTTTCTTACCATCTTATGGCTTTCGCCACCAATGCCGTCGCGCGTTGGCGAGACTCATGATCGCTGGATACCGGCGAGACGAACGCTCGCCGGGATTATGTCCGTTCGATCATCGATGCAGTCGATGGCGAGGCCATCAGGATCATCGGCAGCAAGGATGTCCCGCAAGCAGCCACCGCCCGCAGACAGACCGAGAATGAAAATGTTCGCGGTTTTGTGCGCAAATGGCGCGCCCGACACGATACGTGACCTTCACCTTCTGAGGGGCACTCAAACTCAGGCGGAAAAGCGCAGCGCCTCCCAAAGGCGCTGCGGCTTCTATGCAAGGGCAAAGATAAGTCTGCTCATTATCCACGCTTTAGCCCTCCAGCGACCCAATGAAAGTAACCCGCTAGGCTTCTGTTGCGACATCGTCGTACCAGTGTTGCCGGTGCTCGCTGTCCTTGTCGTATCCTTGCTCCTCGGTTGGCGCTAGGTGATTTCAAAATCCTCAACGCCAGCGCGTTGGAGCTACCGCTCTGGAACACGTAGCCCATGCGCCGGCGCGAGCGAACCGGATCGACGTTACGGACGTCCTTGCGTTCCAGCATGAGGCGGCCGCTGCGGATCGAGCAGGCGGTTGACGAGCCACAGCAAGGTGGATTTGCCGGAGCCGGATGCGCCGACGATCCCCAGGAATTCCGCCGCGGCAACATCGAGCTGGACATCGTCGACGGCCACGACGCGTTCGGCGTCATGACAGTTGGTAAAGCTCTTCCCGACATGGGCGCAAGCGGTCAGGGTGCGAGTGCCATGGTTGGACTGGACCACTGCGCTAGTGTCGCAAATCCAAAGCTCGCTTTATTCTGCGGGAAGCACCTTCGCGACTCTACGCGGATTTAGGACCCGCTGAGCGGACATACAGCCGTGGAGTATCCAGGGCGCGATTATGGCTCGCCATCGAGGCAATAGAAGGCAGCGGCCTTACAGTCATGGCGCGCCAGTTGCTCCACTCGCCAACTTTTGTAGCTGAGGATGGCGATTGCGACGGAGGCAAGGACCGCTCCGCCGACAATCTTGGTTGTGTCCGCGCCTCTGAACGAATTAGCGGCCAAAGCGACGGCCAGGGCCGACACCAAGAGATAAATACCGCGAGATTCGAACATCCTAGTCGTTCTTTTCTCCAGTACTATTGATCTAGAAAATTGAGCCATGGAGAACAGCTAGAGTCGACCTACGGCCCGGGCCATGGCAGAGAACTCAGCGTCAAAGGTGGCGATGCGCCGGTCCAGTTCCTTCCCAGCGTATGTGCATATCTCCGAGCAGGAACGTCATGCGCCGGCTCAACGTGCCGGAGCCGCAATCCAGCAGTCCGCCGAGCAAGGTGGCGTAGTCGAGCGTGGCCCTGCGCCACGATGTGCCTACGCTCTAGCAGAAGGCTCCCGATCTGGTTCGTCAATGACGTGCGTTCGGCGACCAGGCGGTCGCGCGCCCGATGCAGCGTCTGAACGTCAAGCTGCTCCTCGCGTTCAACGAAGCGCACGATGGGGCGGGTCGCAGCTTCAGCGATAGCCTCGGCATCGCGATGGTCGTTCTTCTGGGCCTTGACGTAAGGGCGCACATACTCCGGCGACAGCAGCCGAACCTTGTGCCCAACGCCGCCAGCCACCGCCCCGTATGATGGGCGCCGCAGCATGCTTCGATCGCCATTGTGCAGGCGCCAGCTTGCGGCGAACGCGATCACCCCGTCGCGACGCATCCGCCGCCGCACAACGATGGTCCCGCGCTCGTCCAACCCGACGACACTGCAGCTGTGCTTGCCCAGGTCGATGCCAAGGATCACTATGGTCCGTTCCCTCTATTTCTGAACACCGACATCCTATACCGACGTCGGCGGGAGGGGCGGGCCATCCATAAAGGGCGCGCGACCAGGCTCTGGGGCGTTCCAGAGGCGGATTAACCCACCGAGGTCCACACGCTCGCCGACGCGCGGGCGGCCACTCAGGGTGATAATCACCCCCGGTCAGCAGTGCGAAATCACCGCGGCACCCGAACTCCTCGAGGGCGTCGTGGCCCATCATGTCCTCGCCGACAAATGATGCGCTAACAGATCGTGACATTGACAAATGCAAGCGGACTTTGATACCTTTACGTTTCTTTTAGGCACTAGAAGATACGAAAACAGATCATGGAGCGGAACTCAGAAGCAATCAAACAGCTAGGACGGCTCCTCCGGGACGCAAGAAAGCAAGTGGGCCTGACCCAAGGGCAGGTGGCCGAACGCGCGGGCATTTCTCGACCGCGATACCGCGATATTGAGTTGGGCGACGCCGCTGCACGGGCGACCACGCTGATTAACGTCGCGCGCGCGCTCGGCATGGAGCTGATGCTGATCCCACAGGCGACGGTACCCGGCGTCAATGCACTCCTTCGTCCATCCGAAGACGAAGATCGGCCGGCATTCACTACCGACATGGATGATGATGATGAGCACCCGGGTCCGCGCCCCTGACACCATTCAGTCGCTGGACGTGTTCCTTCAAGAACTCAAGGTTGGAACGCTCGTGCGCACGCCGGGTGATTTCAATGCGTTCAGTCTGGATCCGACCTATCGAGCTATGGCGCGGCCCCCGATATTGAGCCTCTCGTTCCGCTCCGCTGATGGCGGCCTTCGTAAAGATCCGAAGCCCGCAGCACACATACTGCCGGCATTCTTCGCGAACATGCTGCCCGAGGACAAGCTTCGCGAGGCGATGGAAAAGCACCACGCGGGCACAGTGAGGCAAGGAAACGATTTCGACCTCCTGGCGGCGCTTGGCGAGGACCTGCCAGGCGCGGTGCGTGTCGTGCCGAGCGACGGCAGCACAACGATAGCGGTTCAAGAAAACCCACATGAGATCAAAGCTCGGTTCTCCTTAGCGGGAGTTCAGATGAAGCTTTCTGTGATGAAAAACACGGACAAGGGCCGACTGACTTTGCCCATCGGCGACGAGCAAGGTCAGTACATCGCAAAATTCCCTTCGGCCAACCTTATCGGATTGTCGGAAAACGAGTTCGCCATTTTGGCAATGTCCGAAATCCTCGGAATGGATGTGCCCGAGCGCGAGCTTGTCGATAAATCCGATTTCGAGGGAATTCCCGAAGAATTCAATACTCTGTCGACCGGCAAGGTCTTGCTGGTGAAGCGTTTCGACCGGCGGCCGGAAGGCGCCCGAATTCACATCGAAGATTTCGCTCAGGTCTTTGGCCGGCAGCCATCCAAAAAATATGATGCCGCATCATACCACGACATCGCCTCAGCGCTGAACGTGGCGGTTTCGACCGACGCCGCACTCGAATTCGTTCGTCGACTGGCCCTTGCCGCGCTCGTCGGCAATGGCGACATGCACTTGAAGAACTGGTCCACAATATACCCGGGTGACGGTTGCACCCCGGCTATCGCCCCCGTTTATGACGTCCTATCGACCACTGCTTACTTTCCGAAGGACGATATGGCCCTCTCTCTCGGAGGAGAGAAGTCTTTCAAAGCGCTTACTCCGGACTGCTGGCGCAAGTTCGCCAACCGCGCGCGTCTACCCGAACCGGCGGTCATCTCGGCTGTCGAGGAAGTCGTATCGTCGCTAAACGACCATTGGTGGAATCTCCCAGAGCGGGATGTCGTTCCGGCCGCCGTTCTCAAATTGATCGATGCTAAAATTGAAGAAATGAGCCCGATTCTAGATCCCGTCCACTTTCCAAGGCCTTCCCTATCTAACTCCTAAGCTTGGCGTTCCTCGGCTCTAGTCCGCGGGCTCGCCGATTGCGCTTCTGAACGCTCCGTGTACGTCGCGTCGGCCCGGTGGATTCTGTTGTAGTCGTCTCCGCCGGTTTGCATCTTTCACCTCGTTCTCTGAAGTCGGCGACCGCGACGGTCGTATCAAAGATGCCTTCTGTCGTATCGCCATCGCAAAAGGCAATCGCGATTGCCCGAGATATTCGTCCCGCTAGCTTCGGTATGCTTGTGTTTTGGAGTGATCCTAGTCACTCCGGCAAAGGCGCAAACTATCTGGACCTGGACCACCAACCAATAAGCTCAGCATTGAGCGTCAACAGCTTTGACCGGGATACAGGCCCAATCTCCGGCACTTGCACGAATGACCTGCCACTGCGTAGTCCCACCAATGCCGATCCTAAGACGCGCTTCGGTGTTCCGATCTGGCCAGCCGGCGTCGTCGGATCTTTGGCACACCACGATACAGTCGTAGCCGCCGCTATGGCAGCGACGAAAAGGATTGCAGCTCTCGGCATCGATATTGAGCCTAATGAACCTCTGCCGGAGAACCTGATCGAATTGATCGCCACCCGCACGTTTTCGCTCGAGCTAGTTATTTCCAAGAATGTAATCGGGTTGGCGTATTCACGGCCGAGTAAAGTGGACGGGGCCGACTACCCAATCAACCTCCGAGGGCTGAGATCGTCAATCGAAGATGGCGAAGTTGTCTTTGTTTTTGGCGGTCAGCCCTTCAGCCTTGAACCCGCAGTTGCTGACGTGGCGGCAAGGTCGATCAAGTCGCCGCGATTGGTGGACGCCTTGACAAAGACGAAGACTGCCTGCGCAGCTGCAAAACTCTGACAAGTTTGAGGCTTGTAGCATCGCTGTTCTAAGTTGACTGGAGTGCATCGGGCCCGCAAGTTCCCGACTTCGAGAAATTGATCGCGGCCGTCAGCTTTTGGTCAGGCAATGGGGTTAATCAGCCGCTGCCTGAAAGGTGCCTGGGCAGCCGCACGAAGTTCCTTCACGGGTCATGCTCGATCAGGTGGAAGGGCAATGTCGTAGCGTTTGACGAACACGTATCGCACCTCGCGCGCCACGTTTGATCGGCAGCGCGTTGATAGACCAATCACATATCTAGGTGTCCAAATGCCGCATGAATATCGCAGCCTTAGTGTTATCGTTCGCTCCCCGTCGGGCGCGAAGGGCGATACCGGCGAGATAGCGGAAGGACAATACAAGGTCGAGGATGGATACGTGCTGCTTAACAAGTTCAAAGATAGTGGCGTTGCGTATCAGGCCGCCCTTGGCGACGACGATGATCCCACCGCGGTCGCGAAACGACTCTTGAAATCCTGGTGGCAGGCGCAGGACGTTTCGGGCGGGAGCCTGGAGCCGCCTAAGCGGATTGCTTGAGCCTATCTTGGCGCGCTCCGGACCGGCACGCCGTGTGGCTGGACCGCACCTGGCGCAAATGAATCCGCGATGGCCGCCGTTCCTGAGGGCGCTCTAATGGTCCAATATGCCGTCACGGCAGACGATGCCGATATCTATCTGTCATTCGCCGCCGAGCTTGCGGATTCGGTCAGGCCCATCGTGCTGTCCTATTTCCGCACGCCGCTGGATGTCCTCGCCAAGTCTGATGCCAGCCCGGTGACGATCGCCGATCAAGCCGTTGAGTTGCGTCTCAGGGAAAGGATCGAGGCGCGCTTTCCGGAGCATGGCATCATCGGCGAGGAGATCGGAGCCAAGCCCGGCGGAGCGTTCACGTGGATCGTCGACCCGATCGACGGCACCAAGAGCTTTATCAGCGGCTTTCCCTTGTTCGGCACGCTGATCGCGTTGACCTATCAGCAGCGACCATTCTGCGGCCTGATCGACGTCCCCTTTACGAGTGAGCGGTGGATGGCGAAGCCCGGCGTGGCGTGGTTCGGCGATGGATTGGCACGGACCAGCGCATGCGAGAGCGCCACCGACGCGCGTTTCTACACCACATCGCCTGACATGTTCCGCAAAGGCGAGATGGAGCCATTCGAGCGGCTATCGCGAGCTGCACGGATGCGCCGTTTCGGCGGCGATTGCTACGTCTATGGCCTGCTTGCGTCGGGACACTGCGACATCGTTCTCGAAGCGGGGCTTCAGCCATATGACTACATGGCACTGGTGCCGATCGTGCAGGGCGCCGGCGGCTGCATCACCGATTGGGAGGGATGCCCGCTCTCGATTCGCTCGGAAGGGCGCATCTTGGCAACCGCAACTCCGCGGCTTCATGCCGAAGCGCTCGCCTTGATCCAGGGATAACCACCGATCCTGCCCTACAGGACAACCATCAAAGTGACGGTCTTCGGCTTTGCCGACCTCAGGGATCTCATGACCAAGGCGACGCCCGAGCGGTCGAGCGATCAGCTTGTCGGCTTCGCCGCTGACGGTCCGGCCGAGCGGCTTGCGGCCCAGATGGCGCTGGCCGATTTGCCGCTCACGAACTGATCCGGCCGATACTAACGGCGCCTGACCTTGGATCGACATGATCCGGCGGTCTTTGCGATCGTCTCATCGCTCACTGTCGGCGAATTCCGCGAATGGCTGCTGAAGCCCGAAACCGGCCAACAGCAGCTTGAGGCGGTGGCGCCGGCCTGACGCCTGAAATGGTCGCTGCGGTCTCGAAGATCATGCGATTACAGGATCTGATCTCGGTGGCGTCGAAACGGGAAGTGGTCACGACATTTCGCTCGACGATCCGGCTCATGGGACGGCTTTCGACGGGCAATCCAACCACCCAACCGATGATGCCTATGGCATTGCCACGTTGGCCGTCGATGGGCTCGGTGACGCAGTGATCGGGGTCAATCCAGCTACCGATACGGTGGATGACTATATCCGGATCGTTTCTCTGCTGGACCAATTGCGCAGCCGCCTATCGATCCCGACGCAAACCTGCTGTCTGGCCGTGTGACGACGGCCTTGAAGGCCGTCGCAGCGAACGCGCCTGTCCATATGCAATGGCGAGTTCGCGACAAGGTTGGCGGGCGCCGAACAGCTGGTGCCTGCTTTCACACACAAGGGCTGCCGCGCGTGCATGGTGCGTTCGGCCCGTTGCACGTGTGCGCAAGCGTGAGGGGATTGGCCCGGCTTTTGCTCCACTGCCGCCCGATTGCGTGCAGGATGCTGTTTTGTCGGGAGTCTCCCCTGCGGAATACAGGACCTTCATGCGATCGGAGATAATAGGAGCTCGCATTGTTGACGGTACCGTGGAAACGACCGACGCCGCGCCGGCGACGCAGGCATCAGGCGGTGATATCCGCTCATCGCGAGCCGCAGCTTAGCGGTTTGCAAATGGCAAGCGTGATGCGTCCAGAGTCTGAGCTCCAGGAAGTTGCTGTCAAAGACATCGGAGATAGCAACGACGCGCCTCTTGGATCTCGATCCATCAAGGTCGCCACAGAGGAGCGGCCGCTTTGATATTGCGGCGCTGCCGTCAGGTTATGGCCGCGAAGGCTCGCGGCCAATGTTTGACCAATGACGGCCGCGCTTCGCTCGCGCATCAGCGCGCACTCGCGCCCGAAGATGGACGACATAGCACACCTGCAACCAAAGCTCTGAAATAGAACGTGTAGTATGAGAACGAAGACGATCACAATCACCGTGCTGGCGGTTCTCGCGTTGCTCGGCTCGCCCAGCAGGGCCGTTGAAATTTACGATGTCGGTGATTCGAGCGGTGTGCCGTTCATGCGGGTCCGCATACTCAGTGCCGACGAGGCCGATCCGGGATCTTCATCGCGCAATTTGTCCCGTTGGGAGATAGATCAGGTGCTTACCGGGATTCAGTATTGGGCTGAAATCATCAAGGTCATCCCTGGTCAATCGCCAGCGATTATTAGTATCAGCGCGAACTACGATAACAATGCCTGGGGCATGTCTCCTTCTCATGGAGCCGGCACGAAGGTGCAGGCTGCGCTCACCGGTCAGGATCCGGGCGAACTTGAATCTGGTGCTCATGGCGCGATCGGCATCGGCCAGATGGGATTTTCACCGCACACTTACATCCCGTCCCAAGTGTCTATGACACCGAGCACAAACCTTTCAGCCGTTAGCGTGCACGAGAACGCGCATCTGCTCGGCATGACGGGTGCTGACTTCATTGGTCGTGCCGGCGGGCTGTATTTTCCCGAAACGATAAATCGGTGGACGAGTCATTTGTACGATGACAATGGCAAACAGGCTCAGCCGGGGCAGGCGATTCATTGTTCCCAATGCCCGAACCAGCCAGCTGCCGACGTTTTCGATCTGCGACGTGATCAAGGCTATTTCAAAGGGGAGCATGTGAGCGAAGTGATGGCCGGTGCCATGCCAGGTATTCCGCTGCGATCGAAGGACAGCATGACGCACAGCGAACTAAAGAACAGTTTGATGAGCCATCAGCGATACCGGAACTACACCGCCCTGATGGAAGCGGAGATCGCCGCGTTTCAAGATATAGGTTACAGTATCGATCGGCGCAATTTGTTCGGGTACTCCATCTATGGAAACGGCCAGAATCTGGTAAACGACAATCCCTTCTTCGCTCGCAAAGCCGACCGCACCGCCTATCTGCCAGATACATACAACACGGCCACGCGCGGACTCGGACTGCACGTCTATGGCAGCCACAACACTCTGCTCCAGAGCGCCGACCTGCTTTCGAAAGGAGCAGGGGGGGCCGGCATCCGCGTCGACGGCGAAAACAATCACATCATGGTTCCGCCCGGAACCCGCGTGTACGCCGACGGCGCCTATGGGCGCGGCGTCATGTTCGCCTATGGTAAGGATCACACACTGACTCAGCGTGGCGACGTGCAGGCTCTCGGCGAGCATGGCATCGCGGCAAGTTTCGACTTTGGCAACAATGTGTTGGGCAATGACCGTGAATATCGTGGCTCGTACATTCACACGATTGGCAATAGTCCGGCGCCGATGCTGAACGAAATCGACGGTCCGCTCGTCAGCACGTATGATCTGACCGGGCGCCTAGCCGGTAGTTATGCCGCGATGTACATGTCGAACAATGGTTATGTGGGCCAGATCAATGTGATGCGTGGCGCAACATTGTCAGGGGACATCCTGTCTGATTACGCCCAGCCTGACGAGAACGGTTCTCCGCGCCTGACCAAATTAACCTTCGGCATGGCGCCTGACGCGAATGGTCATTCCACGGGACGGCCCGACGCAAGCTTTGCAATCCGCTATGAAGGAAACATCGTTGGACGCAACAACCTATCGCTGGAGCTGTCTGGTGGCGCCGTGCTGTTTACCGGCAATCACGAAGTGTACGGCGCAACCGTCGCGCAAGGCGCAACCTTGTCCGGCAACGGCAGTTATCTCCTCAATACCAATGGCCGCTTCACCAATAATGGCGCGGTCGCGCCGCTCATCGATGGTCTTGACAACAGCATCACGGTGAATGGCGACTATCTGCAAACCTCGACCGGTCGCTTACAGGTTGCGGTGAACGATATCGGTGCGTTCAGCCGCCTCGTGGTGAGCGGCAATGCGACGCTCGACGGTGCGCTCGCGATCACGCCCCTGCGTGGCTGGTATGGCAACGATTTTAGCGTTTCCTCTAATCGATGGTTGAATGCAACAAATCTGACGGGTTCGTTCACGAACGTGACGGCATCGCTGCAATCGCCAACCTTGCTGGCGAGCGCTACAGCCCAGGGCGACAATACCTACGCGTTGACACTCTCCCGCCCAACCGATGCCTATTCGCGTTATGGGGCTGATGCCAGCAGCCGCCAGGTGGGCGCGGCGCTCGACCGAGTAGCTGGCAACGCTGCTCTGGGACTGCACCCGCTCGTCGCGGCGCTCGACTTCTCCGCCTCCGACGGCACGGTGGTGACATCTGCGCTGGGTCAGCTTTCGCCGTCCGTCTATGCGTCGGAGAAGGGCAGGCGTGTCAATGACAGCTTCTATGCACGTTCGGCAGTCTATAACCGTCTCGAACAGGCGTTTGGCGGGGCGCCGTCGTCGCCGATGGCGGTGATGGGTTATGGTGCCGGGCAGAGGACAGGCGGCAATTCTGCCTCTGCCATCGGTGCTATCGGCGCTGCTTCCCTTGACCTGCCGTCCTATGACTTGCAGCCTTATGCAGCGTGGGGTTCTACCTTTGGCGGATGGGCGACCCAATCAGGTGATCGCAATGCTGCAAGCACCAGATCCAGCATTAGCGGCGTCATGACCGGTATCGACGCGTCGGTACTTGACGACTGGCGTTTCGGTGTATTTGCAGGCTATAGCCGTTCTACTTTCAACGCTAGCGGTCGTTCGTCGTCGGGCCGCAGCGACAATTACACGTTCGGCACCTATGCCGGCACCGAGTGGACCGTTCCAGAAGGGGCCATCGCCTTCCGCTCAGGTCTTGCCTATACATGGCACGATCTTGAGATGAGCCGCAATGTTAGGTTCCCGGGGTTCAATGACAATCTGATCTCGGATTACGATGCAGGCACTTTCCAGATTTTCGGAGAGCTGGGCTACAAGGTCCATGTCGGCAACGGGTCGGTGATCGAGCCTTATGCCAATCTCGCCCATGTTCGTGTCGCGACGGATGGTTTTAGCGAGAGGGGTTTGGGCGGAGCGGCGCTAAATATTCAAGCTAACACGATGGAAACGACGCTCTCCACCCTCGGCGTCTACGCGACCAGGCGTTTTCAACTTGGCCAAATCGCCACGACTGCCCGAGCCGATATTGGTTGGCGCCATGCCGTTGGTGATCGCATTCCACTGTCGACGGCCAGCTTTGCTGCCGGGTCCAGCGCTTTTGCAGCTTCGGGCTTATCCATCGGCAAGGACGTGGCACTCGTTGAATCGGGTCTGGACTTCCAGCTTTCCAGCAATAGCACCCTTGGCATCGCCTACCAGGGCCAGTTTGGCTCCGGCATTACCCAGAACGGACTCAATGCCATCTTCAGCGCGAAGTTCTGATGCGCATGGTCAATCGATTTTTCGCCAGGCGCGCGACACGCAGTGGAGTCATGTTGGTTACCATCCAGATATCGTCGACAAAAAACGCCGCCGGCGATTCGGGGCTAGGCTGCATGAACGAAGCGCTGGCTGTCCAGGCGCGATGCCCGTGGGAATCCAGGGTCTGCGGCGGACAGACCTATGCCGCCGATGCATGGCATTTCAGGGGCCAGAAATTGCTCATGGCGAGCTGACTTGCCTGAGCCAGGCGCCCATTCGCCCGACACGAAGGAGAAACGCAATGAATCAGCGGGATGTAGCCGAAGTCAATCTTCACGACTTACAGGTATCGGATCCGCTGATTGGGAACTTCCAGCAAGTGGTGATTGAAGTGGCGATTCCCTATCAATGGGACACGCTGAACGATCGCAATCCCGAAGTAACACCGAGCCACGCGGTCGAAAATTTCCGTATTGCCGCCGGACGTTCGAAGGGTGAGTTCTACGGCACGGTTCTTCAGGACAGCGATGTCGCAAAATAGTTGGAGGCCGTTGCCTGGTCGCTGTGCCAGACGCCCGATCCGGACCTGGAGAAAGCCGCCGACGAGCTGATTGAATTGATTGCGGCCGCGCAATGCGGCGACGGCTATCTCAACACTTATTTCATGCTAAAGGGCCCTCAGGAGCGCTGGAGCAATCTCGCCGAATGTCACGAGCTCTACTATGCCGGCCACTTGATTGAAGCCGGCGTCGCTTTCTTTGTGGCTGGAGGCAAACGACGCCTGCTTGAGGTCGTTTGCAGGCTTGCTGACCACGTCTGCACGGTTTTCGGCCCTGAGCGTGATCAGTTACACGGTTATGATGGTCATCCAGAAATCGAACTTGCGTTAACGCGCCTCTACGAAGCGACGCAGGAACAGCGATATCTGACGCTCGCCAATTATTTGGTGGAGCAACGTGGCACAGAGCCGCACTTCTATGACATCGAATACGAGAAGCGGCGGCAATCCGGCCACGTCAAATCATACGGCCCGCCCTGGGCGGTGCGCAATAAAGCCTACAGCCAGGCGCACCTGGCAGCTTCGAAACAGCGGATCGCAACCGGTCATGCGGTTCGATTTGTATACCTCATGACCGCGGTCGCTCACCTCGCGCGTCTAAATCAGAATGAGCAACAACGCCAGGCTTGCCTGAGGCTATGGCAAAACATGGTGCAGCGGCAGATCTATATTACCGGAGGTATCGGCAAAGCCTGGGCGAAGCGTTCAGCTGCGATTGCGATCTGCCGAACCATACTGCACATGCGGAAAGCTGCGCGTCGATTGGTCTGATGATGTTCGCGCGCCGTATGCTGGAGATGGAAGCGGACGGCCGCTATGCCGATGTGATGGAGCGCGCACGCTACAATATTTTTACGCTAACCCGCTCGAAACTCATCCGAAAACGCTGACGTCCAATGGCTTTTACAATCATGTCGCGCCGGTGCGGCAGCGCTGGTTTGGCTGCGCGTGCTGTCCGCCGAACATTGCGCGCCTTTTTCACATCCCTTGGACACTACATCTATACGCCACGCGCTGACGCGCTCTACATCAATCTCTACATTGGCAATAGCGTGGCACTATCGGTCGGTGGGCATACGCTGCGGTTGCTGATGAGCGGAAACTATCCCTGGGAGGGCGAGGTGTTAATCGCTGTGGAATCTGCACAGCCGATTGCCCACACGCTTGCTCTGCGCCTGCCGGAATGGTGCAGCGCGCCGCAGGCGAGCCTGAACGGAAGGATGACTTCAATCTCGGGCCGGAAAGCGCCTCCTGGTGAAAGGCGGGAAATTCAACCAAGCCTATCAAATCACCATACCGGAGGACCGAAATGGCGTTCGCTGAAGCCTCTACAGCACGGATGGCGATTTCGCCCCGCTCAAGGACCTGGTCGCACTCGCAGACCGGCACGATGCATTCCTGATGGTACTGAAGCTCATGCCACGGGGAGGGACGAGGGCTCACCGCGCCCTACGAGACGTTCGAAAATCTCCTGGTCGTCCATACCTGCGGCAAGGCGCTGGGTGCTGCTAGGAGCGCTTGTTCCCGCCTCCGGTGTGCTCCGTCATGATCAATCGTTGCCGTCCGTTCATTTTCGCCACCGCGCCCTCACCGTTGATGGCCGTCACCATAGGAGAGGCACTATTGATCCTGCAGCAGGAGCCCGAGCGTCAGCAACGGCTAGCCGAGCTGGTCGCCGTTCACGCATCGGGCGATCGTTGCGCGCGGTGAGCGAAGTCCTCGGGACTCGCGGATCGTGCCATACGACAACGCGCGCGCGATGAAGCTTGTCGTTGCATTGCAAGTTCGCGGCTCTGATGCCCGCGAAATCCAGCCACCAACAGTGCCTGCTGGCACGCCCCGTTGGCGGATTTCACTGACACTCAATGTCGCCGAGGGCGGCATGCGTGGAAATGCTCGATGTTCTATCGCGCGATTTGGCTGGCCGACCTCGTCGGACCGTATCGGCAAGCGGATTTTTTGCGATAAAGGATGGAACCACTTGGAGTACGAGAGGGGTCAAAGATGAGCGGGGCGATCCGTGCCGTGTCGTCTTGCTGAATAGCAACGTTTAGCCTGCACGCGTCTCCGTCCGAAAGCGGACGGGCTTCATGCATACAGCCCGCCACCCCTGTTACGAACCTGACATTGCGTGTCCCGAAAACACGCGCGTCTACCGCTGCGCGCAGTGGCCCAAATCCTGCACGCTAGGTGGCCGTACGCTCGAGCCGGTCGTGAGACGCCGGAGTTGCAGGACAATGGAATCGCAAGGCTATGGGCTTCGGGAGTCACCTAGTCCGAAGCTTCTTAACCTCATTTCCACTGCGGCTTCGTTCGCCTTGCGATCGTAGCTGTCCGTATGGCTTTGGAGAGAGGAGTAATTATGCAATCCGCGTCAAGTGAGAACGGATCGATCAAGATCGTCGCCCCTGAGGACCGCTCGAGGGTCATCGCCGTTCTCACGACAGCCTTTACGATGTGTCCACTGCTGAGATGGTTATATCCCGAGCCAGAGCGTTACTTGCGCCATTTCGTCGGCTTCCTTGAGTATTACGCCGGTGATCCGTACACGGATCGAAGTGGCGCGTGTTTCGAGGACGGCATTAAAGGCGCGCTTCTGTGGCTAACCGACAAAGTGCACCGCGATGACGCGCGCATGATGAAGTACTTGCTCGGGAGCGTTCCAGAGTACAGACGAACGGAAACTGAAAGGATATTCGAAGAGTTCGGCAAGTATCACCCTACGGAGCCGTACTGGTATTTCACCATGCTGGGCATCGATCCCATGCACCAGCGGTCCGGGTGGGGAGGCCTTCTATACCGATACGGTCTTGCCATCCTGGATGAGGCGAATGGATTGGCGTTTACAGAAGCCACCAGCCTTAGCTCGGCACGCCTATATGAACGCCTGGGATGGAAGATCGTGGGTGAGGTTCAGGTCGGCAGTTCGCCGCCGTTTTTCCCGATGCTCCGCCGTCCTTCTTGAGAGGGAGCGCCGGTTGGCCCGGTGCCCAAGGCGGGCCTTTGTCCACACGTGAACCAGAACCGGAACAGGCCGCAGGATCTAGTGATCCTGTCGCCTGCAAGACGCGCATCATGCTACAATCCCAGGATCTCAAAAGACTGGATAAATTATTCTCCTCCATGCAGGAGGCGAACGGATGTTTTCTAGGCTACCCGTTTGCGAGGGGCTTCGATTATGAGCCGTTGTGGCGCTTCATGCGCCTCACAGGCAACAACCTCGGAGATCCGTTCGAACCAGGGACCTATCGTGTCAATTCGCATGAGTTCGAATGCGAAGTTATCGATTTCTTTGCCCAGCTGTTTCGCGCGCCTGCTCGCGAATTTTGGGGGTACATCACCAATGGAGGGACCGAGGGGAACATTTATGGGCTGTATCTCGCCCGCGAGCTCTATCCGGATGCTGTCGCGTATTTCTCGCAGGACACACACTATAGCGTGAGCAAAGGGGTTCGTCTGCTCGGGCTGGATCACTGTGTGGTGCGTTCGCAGTCAAATGGAGAAATGAGCTATGACGATCTAGCGCAGAAGGCGACCCGTACCCGAAATCGCCCGGCCGTTGTCGTCGCCAACATTGGCACTACAATGAAGGAAGGCAAAGACGATACGCTAAAAGTTCGTGCGGTCCTTCGCGATGTCGGCATCGGCGCGATCTATATCCATTCCGACGCGGCTCTGTGCGGGCCGTACGCGCCCTTCTTAGATCCGAAGCCCGCATTCGATTTCGCGGATGGAGCCGACTCGATCACGCTCAGCGGACACAAGTTTCTTGGCGCGCCGATGCCTTGCGGCGTCGTTCTCTCGCGCAAGCGGCACGTTCAGCGCGTCATGCGCGCCATCGATTACATCGGCAGCTCAGATACGACATTGAGTGGATCGCGCAATGCGTATACGCCGATCATCCTTTGGTATGCGATCCGCAGTCTGGGTATCGAAGGAATCAAACGGATGTTCCACCAATGTGAGCAACTGGCTGCCTACACAGCCGATGAGCTTAATGCCCGTGGCGTCAGCGCGTGGCGGAATCCCAATGCGCTTACGGTTGTGTTCCCACCCGTCGAAGGAAGCATCAAGGCCAAATGGCAAATTGCGACTCAGGACGTTAGCCATTTGGTGATCACGCCAGGCACGACCCAGCGCCAAACAGACGCGCTGATCGAGGCGATCACGAATAGAGGCGGATGATCTTGGTGGACGCGGCGGCGCGCTCGGGCAAGCATGCCGGTACTCACTAATACCGAACCGGAATATGCCCCCGAGCAGATGCATGATGCCACGGAAGATCACATCGTGACTGATGACCCTCACATTTGCCGTGGCGGCCACAGCTTCCAACTGGCACGTATTCTCACGGAGTTTAGCCGTAGTGCGGTCTTCCCGGCCGGATCCGTCGTCGACGCCATGCGCAAAAATGCTCTGGAGCTCATTTCTTACACGACCACTCGTTGTGGGAGATCTTGGTTTGCGTAAGGTTGGGCAATCGGATCAGAAGCGTCGAGGAGCTCTCAAGGGAAGACCCGCGCCGCAACAGCGTTTGCATGCCGCGATGGGGATGGAGACGCCGCCACTCGACGAGAGAATCGGCGGTGTCATTCGACGTATTCGGCTCGAGCGGGGGCT
This sequence comes from Bradyrhizobium sp. ISRA436, assembly GCF_029910015.1. NCBI lineage: Bacteria > Pseudomonadati > Pseudomonadota > Alphaproteobacteria > Hyphomicrobiales > Nitrobacteraceae > Bradyrhizobium > Bradyrhizobium sp. ISRA436. Next base: position 5,936,632 of record NZ_CP094519.1, on the reverse strand, counting down.
TACGCTTGGTGATGTCGCATCGGCAGCAGGTATTTCGGTCCCGATGCTCAGTCGGTTCGAGACTGCGCACTCTAGCGCCAGCCTGTTGCTGCTTGCACGTATCTGCGCGACACTCGGTATGAACCTTTCGACCTTGTTCAGTGAGGTCGAGCAAACGAGGGGGGAGGCCGGACTCATCAAGACCTCCGATCAGATGGAGGTCGTTCGCTCAGGCACTAAGTATGGGTACACCTATCGATTGCTGTCCCATTGGCCACGGAGGGTGTTTGAACCCTTCCTCATCAACATAGACAAGAGAAGCAAGACCTATCCGCGCTTTCAGCATCAGGGAACGGAATTTGTCTACATGCTGAGAGGGAGGATGCAATATCGATTTGAAGATAAGACGTTACTGCTCGAGCCGGGTGATGCATTCACGTTCTCTGGGTATGTTCCTCATGGTCCGGAAAAGCTCTTGGACGATGACATTCAATTTATCACGATGATCATTTATCCAGAATAGTTGCGGGGGCCCCCAGGAGCTGCGACAGGTCATACGCAGGAGCATCGGGTCTGGTACTGGGCCCGAAGCTGAAGTTGGGTGTCGAGTGGGATATAATGGCAAGCGTCGCCTCGGCGTGTGAGTTGCCGATCGAACTGAACTGCGATCGCGCAACTCCGCCGCTGCGCCGGCGGTCGCCAAAGCCCAGTGCTCCGCGACCGCTAGTGGTCCGGCGGAACACGCAAGACGGCCCATACACCTTCGCAATTGTCACCTGCACGTCCTTCGACCGGTGCCTTCATTCGGCCAAAGAGGGGAGCGGCTATTTCGAGAACTTCATCCGGCGCGAACTTCGTGCACATTGCGAGCAGCTCGCAAGTCACAAAGGATCATCGAAAAGAGCCCGGAGCTCGTTGGAGCTTCGGGCAGTGGAGTGAGGAGCGCCCGATAGGGCACCTGCCGCCATTCGCTAGATGTATTTAGCTCGCTAGGGGCAAGCGAATTACAAGCCCAGTCAGGCTTGCGTCAAATGTCGACCTAGATATGATCGTCTGATTCCCGCAGGATCAGATGAGTACCTCATCCAATTAACGCATACGCCTCGATCTCAACCAGTTGCCAAGCGCGCAACATCGATGTGACTTGCACCAGAGTTGAAGCTGGCCGAATGGAGCCGAACGTTTCCACGTGAGCTCTTGCGACTTCGTCCGCGTCAGCAATGTCGCGAACGTACACGACGGTGCGTACGACATCGCTGAGCTCCGCTCCCGCAGCCCTAAGCGCCATCGAAATTGTCCTTATAGCGGCTGTTGCCTGCTCATAAGCGCTGCTGTCTTGGAAGTCGGCCGGGGCGCACGTGCCGGACACGTGAACTTGACCATTCTTCGCCACAGCTCTCGAATAGCCAAAGACGTTTTCGTAAGCTCCGCCCGAAGATATGTTTTGTCGCTGCTGTTGTGCCTTCACGTAAGTGGTCATTTCACCTCCTTCTAAAGTCCTGTGAAATCGCGCGCGCGATACCATGTTTCAACGGCGGGTACGGCCGGTCTTGCGACAGCGTGGAACATATGAGTTGGGAAGGTCAGCTCGTCGAACGCCGATCGACCTTCCGTCTCGCCGAGCATTTGGAGCGCAATCTTTCGTCCAAAATGCGTGGAGCGCGAAACGCCCGTTCCGCAATATCCCATTGCGTAATGGATGCCAGCAGGTGTCCGGCCCAAGTGCGGAAACTCGTCGAATGTGTAACCGATGAGACCGCTCCAGGCGTAGGAAACTCTTACGTCTCTCAATTCCGGAAAGGTACGCAAAACGTCACGCGCCAGGTGCGAGTACGCCGCGAGCACGGTGTCGCCGGCAAAATGGTTTGCGCGCCCACCCCAAATCAGCCGGTTTTCGTCTGGCGCCGGACGAAAATAGAAGAACACGCGATTGCTGTTCCCGTAGACGCGCCGTCGTGGCATCAGTTGATCAAAGAGTTGCGCGGGAATTGTCTCGGTCGCGAGCTGCGCCGACCGGATCGGGACGATCCGCTTTTTAAAATATGCGCCGACATTTTTGGTGTAGCCGTTCGTCGCAACGAGGACGTCTTTGGCCTGAATTTCGAAACCATCGAAGTGTAGCGTGTGCTGAGCGCCTTCACTCGTGATTCCACGTACCGGTGCACCGCCGTGAACCGCGGCCCCAGCTTGAACGACTCGGTCCAGGAGGCCCGCATGGTACTTGCCCGGATGAAGGCTCGCATCGTTCGGTAGCAGCGATCCCCCATAAAACAAATCCGAGCCAATCTCGCTGTGCTGCTCGGATCGAGTGATCATGCAGGACTCGACACCGACGTAGCGCCTCAGATCCTCCATGTCGCGAGCCATATTTTCGTAATGCTCTGGCCGCATCGCGCCGCGGAAGCGCCCGCAGCGCGTAAACGAGCAGTCGATCCTCTCTCGCTGCGTGAGAGCTTCCAGTCCGTCGAGCATTTCGATCCCTTCACGAAGCAGCTCGACAGCCTTCCGCTCCCCTTTCATTTGGATGAGGGTCTTCACGCGAACCTTCTGATTGCCGCTGCCAACCTGTCCGCCGTTGCGAGTGCTGGCACCAACGCCGGGCGCGCCAGCGTCAACGACCACAACCTGGCGCCCTGCGCGAGCGAGGACCAAGGCGGCAGAAAGGCCGGTAAAGCCGGCTCCAATGACGACAACATCGGCTCTCTCGGCCGGAGTTGGCCAGGGACCAGCCATCGGCGGGGCCGCGCGCCACCAGAACGGAGCGGCCGGCGTCGACCAGTACTTTGCCCAGCCTTCAGCAAGCTCACACAGGCGAATTCCCATGGGCTCATCATCTGAGTTGGCACTCTTGATGGAGTTCGACACGTGGCACCTTACTTACGACTTGCATATAATAAAAAGAAGTTGCATGAAATGCAATAAGGCAATACAAGCATCTTTGCCGGCATGGGCAACTCGCCAGACCTGGTGCAACATGGCGGGGCTGCCAACCAAAGGAGAAGTTCGAATGCATCTCCCGAACGCGTGGACGGGCGCAATGTCACCAGGAAGCCTCGCGACCCCTAAGGGGTTGGACCTTGGCGGGGCTCAGGCTTTCCTGAAGCAGGCGGGTATCCGCTACGTGCTTGCGCAGTTCGTCGATCTGCATGGCGTCGCGAAGAGCAAAGCCGTTCCGGTCCAGCACCTTGAAGACCTCTTGAAGGAAGGGGCCGGATTTGCTGGTGGGGGCGCTTGGGGGCTTGGCCTGCTTCCCCATGAAGCCGAATACATGGTGGTCTGCGAACTCGATACCCTGTTGGTGACCCCATGGGCCCCGGGATATGCACGCATGATGGGTGTCGGCACGGTGAAAGGGACGCCTTATCCAATCGACACGCGTAATGTCCTCAAGAGGCAGGCCGCGCGACTTGCGGAGCGGGGCTGGACATTCAATACAGGCCTGGAGCCTGAGTTCATTCTCCTACGACGCGAGCCGGATGGGAAGCTGTCGCCGTTCGACGGCACGGACACGCTCGCCAAGCCTGCTTATGATTATCGCGGCCTCATGCGCGGGCGAAGCTTCCTTGAGCGGGTGACGGAATGCCTACAAGCGGTCGGGATCGACGTCTATCAAATCGATCACGAAGACGCGAACGGGCAGTATGAAATCAACTTCAAATACGCCGACGCACTGAAGACAGCAGACCAGATCGTCTACTTCAAGATGGCGGCCTCGGAAATCGCGCATGATCTCGGCGCAATCTGCTCGTTCATGCCTAAGCCGCGCAGCAATTCGACCGGCAGTGGTATGCATATCCACTGCTCGATTGCCGATCGAGACGGGCAGAATCTCTTCCACGATGACGCGGACCCGCGTGGAATGGGCTTGAGCAGGCTCGCCTATCATTTCCTGGGCGGTGTGCTTGCCCATGCAAAGGCGCTGACGGCGCTTCTGGCGCCAACCGTGAACTCTTACAAGCGTCTTGTCGTCGGTCACACGGTGTCCGGCGCGACATGGGCTCCCGCCTTTATTGCTTATGGCGACAACAACCGCACCGCGATGGCGCGGATTCCCTACGGCAGGCTCGAGATTCGCACTGGCGACAGCAGCATGAATCCGTACCTCGCAACCGCGGCCCTCATTGCCGCCGGTCTCGATGGCATTGAGCGCAAGCTCGAGCCAGGCGCGCCCAGAAATGTCAACTTCTACGGTCTCTCGCTCGAGGCCATCAAGGAGATGGGCGTAGATCTTCTTCCGCAGACGCTCACTGAAGCGCTCGATGCGCTTGAGTCCGATCAGCTGTTTGCAGGCGCTCTCGGGGAGCAAGTCATCAAAGAGTTCACCTCGCTGAAGAGGTCGGAGTGGCTGGAATACCACCGCCACGTGTCCGACTGGGAAGTTGAAAGATATCTCAGCTTCTTTTGATCTCACCTGTGCCGGAGAGAAACATGTGTGGAATTGCAGGCCTGTTTATCAAAGGAACGCGACTTCAGCCGCGCCTCGGCGAGCTGCTTGCGTCAATGACGTCGACCTTGTGTAGCCGGGGGCCCGACTCTGCCGGTTTTGCGCTGTATACGGACGGAACCCCAGAAAAAGCGAAACTTACGCTGACCTCTGTGGAAGGAAGATCCGACTTCGAGGCGCTCGGAGTGATGCTCTCACGATCAATTGGTGCTCCGCTTTCGGTGACGAGCCGTTACACGCACGCGGTTGTGACCGTGCCAACCGATCTCGTGAGACTGTGCCGCGATTGGCTCTTCGAGAACGCTCACGACGTTCGGATTCTGAGCGAGGGGTTCAATCTCGAGATCTACAAGGAAGTCGGTTATCCCGACGATGTCGCGCGTTCGTTCGACATTGCCTCGCTTTCTGGCACGCATGGCATCGCGCACACCCGCATGGCCACCGAGTCCGCAGTGACCACGACGGGCGCTCACCCGTTCTCGACCGGCCCCGATCAATGTCTGGTTCACAACGGTTCGCTCTCCAATCATGCATCTCTTCGGCGTGAGCTTAAGCGCGACGGTATTGCCCCCGCGACCGAGAACGACACCGAGGTCGCCGCCGGCTATCTGACCCGTGAGTTGAAGCGGGGCAGAACGCTTGGAGAGGCGTTAAAGTCGAGCGTGGACGATCTGGACGGATTCTTCACCTTTGTGGTCGGGACCAAGAACGGCTTCGGCGTGCTGCGCGATCCAATCGCGTGCAAACCTGCGGTGATGGCAGAAACCGACGACTATGTGGCGTTTGCCTCCGAGTATCGGAGCCTGACATCCCTGCCGGGAATCAAAAGCGCGCAGGTTTTCGAGCCGAAGCCCGCAACAGCTTACTTCTGGGAGCACTAGGGAATGAACCAGATCGACATCGGCAACTGGTCGCAACGCGATCTGAATCAGCTCCGGTCGTCTAGCTACACCCGGAAGATTGATCTTCTGACGACGCCGCTTCGTGATCTCAACGCGATGTTGCAGGCGCTCGGCAGCGATACGAAGACCGACCAGACGTCCGTTCGGGTCTTGAACCCCAACGGAGCACACGCGATTGCGGTCGGGATCGACGCGCCGCTCGATGTCGAGATCGCCGGCCATGTCGGCTACTATTGCGGCGGCATGAACAAGTGGGCCAGCATTGTCATCGATGGAAATGCCGGCCAGGGAGTCGGCGAAAACATGATGTCCGGTCTGATCCACGTCAAGGGCGATGCCAGCCAGTGTGCCGGCGCGACGGCTCATGGTGGCCTCCTTTTGATCGAAGGCAATGCGAGCGCCCGCTGCGGCATCTCCATGAAGGGGGTGGATATTGTCGTAAAGGGCGGTATCGGCCACCTGTCAGGCTTTATGGGCCAGGCCGGCCGCCTGGTTGCGTTTGGCGATGCCGGCGAAGCCTTGGGCGATTCGATCTACGAGGCCCGCATCTATGTTCGCGGTAAAGTCGAGAGTCTCGGCGCCGATTGCATCGAAAAGGAGCTGACGGACGAACATCGCGCCGAGCTTTTTGCGCTCCTCAAGCAGGCTGACGAGGCTCACAAGGTCGATGTATCGGACTTCCGGCGCTATGGGTCTGCTCGCAAGCTCTACAACTTCCACATCGACAATGCTGGGGCCTATTGATGAACACGATTGAGAAGACGTGGGGCTACATTCCGCCGCGCCCGTCCGCTACCTTTGACGAGCATGCGATTGCGGAAATCCGCCGCGCGGCCGCGACCGGCATTTACGACATTCGCGGTGGCGGCACCAAGCGGAAGGTGCCGCATTTCGATGACCTTCTATTCCTCGGCGCATCAATGTCGCGCTATCCTCTGGAGGGCTATCGGGAACGCTGCGAGACCAGCGTGGTCCTTGGGACGCGTTTTGCCAAAAAACCGATTGAGCTCGCGATCCCCGTGACCATCGCAGGCATGAGCTTCGGCGCTCTTTCGGCCCAGGCCAAAGAGGCGCTCGGCAGAGGAGCAAGTCTGGCCGGCACGTCCACCACGACAGGGGACGGAGGCATGACGCCGGAAGAGCGGGGCCAATCCAAGACACTTGTCTACCAATATTTGCCCTCAAGATACGGCATGAGCCCGGACGACCTGCGCAAGGCGGATGCAATCGAGATTGTCGTCGGGCAGGGCGCCAAGCCGGGGGGCGGCGGCATGCTGCTCGGGCAGAAGATCTCCGATCGCGTTGCCAAGATGCGATCTTTGCCCAAGGGAATCGATCAAAGATCGGCCTGTCGGCATCCGGACTGGACGGGGGCGGACGACCTGGAAATCAAGATACTCGAGCTGCGCGAACTGACAGGCTGGGAAAAGCCGATCTACCTGAAAATGGGCGCAAGCCGACCCTATTACGATGTTGCTCTCGCCGTGAAAGCCGGGGCGGACGTCGTGGTTCTCGACGGGATGCAGGGCGGTACCGCTGCGACACAGGATGTCTTCATCGAGCATGTCGGGATTCCGATTCTTGCGGCGATCCGGAGCGCGGTTAAGTCCCTGCAGGATCTTGGCATGCATCGAAAGGTACAATTGATTGTCTCGGGCGGGATTCGTAGCGGTGCCGACGTCGCCAAGGCTCTTGCACTGGGAGCGGATGCGGTCGCAATTGGGACCGCCGCGTTGATCGCACTCGGTGACAACGACCCCCGTTATGAGGACGAATACCGTGCGCTGGGGACCACCGCCGGCTGCTACGATGACTGGCACGAGGGCACAGATCCGGCCGGAATCACCACTCAGGATCCCGCTCTCTCGAAGCGGCTCGATCCGGTGCTCGCGGGCCGTAGGCTAGCGAACTACCTCAGGGTCCTCACGCTTGAAGCGCAGACGATCGCGCGTGCGTGCGGCAAGAGCCGCCTGCACAATCTGGAGCCGGAGGATCTTGTCGCGCTGACCGTCGAGGCAGCCGCCATGACACGGCTTCCGCTGGCGGGGACAGATTGGATACCTGGATACTAATCTGGCTTTCCTTTTAAGCCTGAGCTCGTGGCCTACCAGAGATCGCGACCACGGGCACACTTGGCAGGTGTCTGAGCAAGCAACCGCCCCTCGGACATGGTTTCGCCAGCGAGCTGGGCCCGCGAGACACATCCCATCTTTGCAAGGATGTCCTCGATGTGAGTCGAGGCCGTGCGCGGCGAAGTGTAACACTCTGATCACTTTGATGATTGACGAGACATTTCAGTCAGCTTCGTCAGGATGTCACCTTGGTTGTCGACCGCCTGCCTGCATGAACTGAGAGCTTCCCTAATGGCGACAAGAAACTTCCCGAGGGTGCTTGGAATTGAAGTTTTCCTGATGAGGTCTAGGTCCTGTAATGAGAGGACTAAGTATCTCGATTTTCCAAGCCTTTTCAGTCGCTCATCGTGTTTTAGCACCATGCGATTATAGTAAGCATTAGCTTCCTCTTGGTCTTTTCGTGTCGCGACGAGACTCGACAGCGCGATGTTCAGTATCTCGTTCTCGTACAATCCTCCGATAGTCAGAAGTGCCACGCGTGGGCCCACCCAGCCGAGGTTGATTGTAGGTAATCCGTTCGGCTGAATTTGCATAAGGATAGTGCCGACATGCTCTTCAACGAAGGCGACAGGATCATTTTGGAGCGCTTGTGCTGTGGCTGAGTTGGACACTCGTTCCAATGTAGGGATGATCCATTCCCGCTCGATCAATCCGCGGTTGATTGCGAAGGCCATGCTGATGACGTCGTCGGTATTCCGGCGCGCTATGCTATCCAGTAGAGCTTTCGCGCCAACGGCTGGACTGCGCGAAATAAACAGCGCAGCAAAATACTCCTGAAATGAGCGGTGGGTGAAAGCGTAATCAGTTCCTTCGATTTGAATGAGACAGGTCGACTCGATCATATCGCTAGTAAGATCGTCGATATTGATTTCGAGTCGTTCAAGCTCAAGCGCTTTTTGCAGGGCGGCCCTGAACTGCGACTTGGTGAAGATAAAGAGCTCCTGCAGATAAGTTACCATGCAGAAGGCCGACATGCAGTTTCGGAATTCATCTACCGAGAGGTTTGAATAGGTCTTTCTTTTATAGACGCCTTCCTTTGCGGCGTCGTGTATTGAGAACAGGGCGTCAAACGCTTTCTCGTAGAAGACGTGACGCTTCGTTGGAATGTGACCCGTCTGTTCAAAGGTCACGAGCATCATGATGCACAGGAGAGGATTGGACAAGAAAGTCTTATGAGTAACAAAGAGCCGGCTCTTCGCTTCCTTTAAGAATTTTTCCTTGATCTTTGCGTCATACTCAAGCTTGTCGATCAGTTCGGTCGCTTGTGGCTCCTCCAGGGGCTCAACGTAGACTGTGTCGAACGCTTCCCAACTTTCCAGTCTGCGGTCGGCATCTGGCCTACTAGATACAATGATCTGGAGGTCGGGGCACTGTTCTCTGAGCTTTATGATCTGCGTTTCGATTTCCTTGCGGTCTTTGTGATTGATTTCGTCGAAGCCGTCGAGGATCAGCGAGAAGACGCCAGCCTTGAGGCTGTCCAAGAATTGCGATTCCGTAATCGTCGCATTTGAGCCGATGAGATTGTAGTAGAGGAATTCCTTTATATCTTTCTTTTCAGATGCGTTAATTTCCCTCAGCTCGAAGAAGAGTGGAATCTTGGAGCGTTCTGCCTTGCAAAGCTCGAGAAATAGATGGCGCATGAACATCGATTTCCCGCTGCCAGCATTGCCAGCAATCACAAAGCTGGCCCTATTGGACAAGCCAGCGATGAACGTCCTGTCGGTGACCAGGTTGCGGCGCATCCGTAATCTGGTTTGGACATAAATGTTGTAGATGTGGGTGGAATGGTCGCGGTTGATGATCGGTGTTCGAACATAGGAACACTTCCTGATTTTTGCTTCGGTGTATTTCGTAAGGTCCTTGGTGATGGTCGCAAGGACTTTGGCGACTACGCTTCTGATGCCCTTGGAAGCGGCGGCCACGGCGTTGTTGATTTGACCTTGGATGACCGAGGCGGCGAGCTTCGCGAAATCGATTTCCGGCGTCATTGCTTCTCTTGAATAAATAGAACGGACTAAAATGCGCGACTGATTCGGCTTCGTAGTGTTACGAATTCAACCAACAGGAGCAACAAAAGAGCGCGGTTTCCCGCGCCTCTTTGGTCTAAAGCGATGCTGCATTTCTCAGTATATCGGCCCATGCTCTAGACCGGCGAGCATCACGTGCGCCCAGATGCTAGTCGGCCAGATGTTGCCATGCTCGCCGAGGTAGACTTTCACCTCGTTGTCGGTCACGACGCCACTGAATGGACAAACGTTCGAGTTTGGCGAACCGTTCGGCCAAGCTCCCGAGGGGCCGGGCTCGAAAGGCCGCTCGCGCTCACTAATCGAGCTTGCTACGGTGCAGCGCCTGTCCCACGCCGCCTTGGAGGCACAAATCCAGGCGTCAGAGGCGCCCTCCGAGAGGCTAGAGCTGAAACGGATTCGGTAAGGGACGACGCGAACACCATGACCGAGGAGGTCGAGTCGTTGGCGCTCCGCAGTGCGGAGCTGGAGGAGCAACTCGATGTCGTGGCCAATGAGCGCGCTCTTCTCGACGCCAAGCGTCAAGAGACGAAGTCTTCGCTGAAGAATCGCGAGCAAGAAATCGGGTACATGCAGACCCGCATGACCAACCAAGGGCGTCTGGAAGAATTCGTGAGGCTGGAGCTGGAGACAAAATTACCTCGCTGGAAGAGCGTCTCTTCGGAACCGTCCCTTAGCTTGATGGCTGGGGTATAGAACAGCAAAAGTATCAGGCTAAAAGTCGGCGGCACACGGCAGAAGCTGCTGTTTCCTTAACTTCCGTTCGATAAGTTAGTGATCTTTTCGATCTCGCGAATGGCCTGATCTACCATTCGTTCAAGCCTCATAGCCTGTCGAACAATTTGCTTGGCGCCGAAAGCGTCGGCTGCGTACCGCGCATACTTGGAGAAGTTGCGGGCTCCGACCGGAGCAAAACGCTTGCGCAACCTCTTAGTGAAGATCTTGTTCGCGCGACCTTCCGCGATCGCCTTTTCACCAATCTTTGTTGTAGTTGTGATGGCGCGTTTGGCTTTGCGCCACTGCCGCGCCATCGACGAAGGCCGGATCGAAGCCCCACTCTTCGACATGTCAAAGCCTAGATACTGAAAGCTCTTATCGCTCCCGGTCCCGAACTCGGCGCGCTCGGTCTTCTCGTCCTTGATCTCAAGCTTGTGGTCAGCAATGACCGCTTTCAGTGTTTTCGTGATCTCGGTTTCCTGATGGACCGGACAAATCACAAGAATGTCGTCCGAATACCGCTGATACAGGCCGCCGATCTTCGCGCAAGCACTGGCCATCGTGGCATCCACATCCATCATGTAGAGATTCGAAAACGCGCTACTGATGGGCGTTCCTTGCGGAATACAAAATTTGTCGGGATTGGTGACGATCGCGATGCCCGCTTTATGGAGCTCCGCGATCGTCGCAATCGGCTCGCGACCGCCTCCCTTGATCCTCTCGGAGAACACCGGATGGGCCTCCAGCGTCTTCCGGTCAACCTTGCTGAATTTCGTGACGTGCCGGAAAACAGCGTACCAATCCGAGGGAAGTTCCTTGACGCCAAGCAGCCGCTTCAGCCGGCTTTTAAGGATGGCATGGTCAAGATTGTCAAAGAATCCGGTAATGTCGAAGCAAAGCACCACGCAAGGCTGATGGTCCTGGACGAAACGGTAAGCCTTCGCCGAGAAATCGTAGTTGGCCTGCCCAAGCCTACGATAGGCGATAACGTGATCACTTAATTTCGAATGTTCGTAGTGCTGATCAAGCAGTTTGCCCGTCTCATGGGCGTATTTGGCAAGGATGCAGGTGTCGCGGTGCGACGCGAACATGATGTCGCGATCCTTGTAGACCGTCTTGCCATCCTTCGGTTTGTAACGTTTGACGCGCTTGACGTAGTGAATCAGTGGAAGCCAAGAATGCTTCGCGACAAACGCCGGACTGCACACTGAAGACACAAAAGAAAGACCAACTGGCGCGTCAAAGTGGCGATAGCCCCGCTTCTTGAACCATTCGTGCCCCAAGCAATTCCCCAATTTCGCAGTGATTGGGAGGCTGGCTCGAACCCTGAACCTCGGCCTGTGGCCGAACGCCCCCCAATCGCACGCATCAATCCGTCGGCTTCTTTCCCATTGTCTCGAACAGGCTTTCCCCCAACGCGGGTTTCAAAAACGCGATGCAGTATAGTCTAGTCGTCGAGGTGCGAAGCATGTTCACAGTCTCATGGCGCGACTTCGCCGGACCGACGATGTTAATCGTCGTGGCCTGCGCAGCAGTCATGCTACCAGTTGACATTCCAAACGACCGTGCCAACTGGCCAATTCCAGCGGCGATGAAGGACATGGGAGCACCTACGTTCTTCCGCAAGTGCGCTCGAATCCTTTTCCGTAGTTGACACGCGCTTTAGCGTGTGATCATGACGAATCGTATCGGCTGATTCGCGTTGGTTCGGCCCCCTTTACACGAGCTCGGGCTCTTCGATGATCGCTGTTTGACCAAAACTTCGCGGCGAGTCCCGCCAAGGTCACGTTTTCCAGCATCGCATCATGCGGGATAAGCACATAGCACCATGGCTTGCCGCCGTAGGTCTTGGCGTGATCGTTGGCGTGCCCCACCCATGTCCGGGCGGCCTTCGCCTTGGCCTTCACCGTCCCATCCTCGAGATCGCGCCGGACCTTGATTTCCACGATGAGCTTTTCGGCTTTCGTCTCCACCACAAAATCGGGCTCGTAATGCTCGCCGCGCCGGAGTTCGATTTGGAATTGTTTGCCACCCGGCTTTACCCACCGCAGCACGCCGGCTCATGGTCGGAGTCGATCAAGCTTGAAGCCGCCATAGACATAGCGCCGCGTGTCGCTTGGTGGCACGACAGGCGCGGAAATCGCGCACCGCCTTGGCGTCACCGACTCGGAAATCGATGCTTTGCAGCACCTAAGAACCACTTGAAACCCGCGCGCGATATTTCTTCGGCGTCTCGATGTAATGGCCAACCTCGGCGGCAAGGATCGCGCCGCGCGGGATCGGCGGCTGCAAGGCGAACAGCGCGGCGTCGACCTGATGCGGGTTCATGTCCACGCGCGCCGTCGAAAGGGATTTCGCGAAGGCGTCTTCGTCGACGCCTTCGAGCGTGATCCGGTGCGCAAGGTACCGGCTGTGGTATGCGGTGTAGTCGTTCATCTGCCCCTATCGGCGATCCGTACGGATTACCGATCTCAACCCAGTTTCTTGTTTGTTCTAGCCCGCTTCGCCACTCGCGCAAGAGGCCATAGCCTCTATACTCGTCCAAAACGAGTGATTCTTTCGGGCATTACACGCGCTTGGCAGGCGGCAGGGCCTAGCCGGTCAAAATCGCAAGCATCGGCGCAGGGGGATGGGCGTTAAGGCGTGCTGAAACGTATCTCACCGATCCAATTCGACCTCGCACCGAAACAGGGCCGCACCAAACCGTCGTTCATTACCTGTGAATTGGCGAGCGGGGAACCAATCGAAGTGGTCGCTAAGTTCGCTGGCGGTTGCGACCTTGGCAATGTCAGCCTCGCAAGAGAGATCATTGGCGCGTGTCTCGCGGGCGACCTCCGCTTACCAGTGCCAGAGCCATTCTTGATTGAAGCGACTACGGAATGGGTCGACACGATTCCCGACCCCGAACGACGCGGCAAAGCACGACGCGGATCGCTTATCGGATTTGGCTCTCGTCTCGTTATCGGGCAATTCGACATTTGGAAGCCCGGCAACGTGATTTCGGACGCGATGCTGCCGGCCGCAGCCGCCATCTTCACCTTTGACGGGATCATCCAAAACCCTGACCGAAGGTCGGATAACCCGAATTGCCTCGTTCGCGGCGACGACTTGCGTATTTTCGACCACGAGTTGGCTTTTTCTCATGATCTACCTATCTTTGGGCAGCAATGGAGCCCCCCTTGGGTCATAGGCGGTCTTAAGTCTATGGAAACGAATGGGAATCATATTTTCCGGGCGGGGCTCAAAGGGCGTTCCATCGACTTCGGGCCAATCCGTGCCGCATGGTCAGGCTTGTCGGACGCCCAGATCACGGATTATGAAAAGGCACTTCCAGCCGAATGGACCGACGTAGCGAGCGCTGCGGCAAGCGCGACCAAGCTGATTCGGGACGCACGAGACAACATTGATGCAGTTTTGGAAGAAGTGAAGCGGGTGCTCTCATGACAGACAAGGCAGCATACAGCTACACGCTACTCCGGTACTTTCACGACGTACTGACGGGCGAGTTCGTCAATGTTGGCGTGGTTCTCTTCGTGCCGTCCAAGGGTCTTGTTCGCTACAAAATGCGCGGCACGATTGGACGCCTGAAGGGCGTTTTCCCGGACATTGATCGCAAAGCCTTCCTGTCGTCGATGACCGCCGTGCGCAAGGGCTTGCAACTGGTCACCAAGCACGAAAGGGAAGCTGGCCTCCTGAAGAGTGAAGGCGACGCAGCCGCCATCGCGCGCCGTGCCGTGCCGCCCGACGATAGCTCTCTTCAATGGTCACCATCTGGCACCGGGTTGACCGCAAATCCAGATGAGGCATTGGATCGTCTCTTTGATAGACACGTGTCGCGGTACGATACGCATCATCGTTCCCGCCGCTCCGACGATGATGTTTGGCGTCCGGTTCGCCAGAAGCTCGAAGAGCGCAACCTCGCGCAACATCTTCAGGAAAAATCCATCAGCGGCACCGTGGACGACATTGTCTTTAAGCACGCGTGGAAGAATGGCCAGTGGCATGTCTATGAGCCACTGTCCTTCGACCTTGCCGACGCTGACGGCATCAAGACGAAGGCGCGCGAATGGCTCGGGCATCTGTCCGCTGTCGTTGCCGATGGCAAGGCCGAACAATTCAAGCCGCACTTTATCGTTGGCGCTCCCACTAATCCGACATTGCAGGATGCTTATCGCAGCGCCATAGCCATCCTCGAACGGGCTCCGAACCATCCGGAAGTTTTCGAAGAGGGGCAGCTTGATAAGCTCGTTGCCCAAATCGAGGATGAAGTGCGGGAACACAACGCCCGCGCTTGACGCGCGGTGTGCACAACTTCCGGCCAAGAATTCCAGCTTTTAACGAATTCGATCTTAGACTAGGCCCAGTACCAGCCCCAGATGGTGGACAATGCAATCGAGCCGTGCGGTCCGGTGCCACCGGGACGGGAGAGCATTTGTCCCCGAACCGTCCAGCGAAAATCCGCCGCCGACAATGAGGCACCTCGCAAACGAACCTCCGTGTGATCACGCGGAGGCGTATTCCCCTCAACACGGGCAGCGGTTGGGCAGGACCGTTGGTGCGGGAGCGCGGTCGCTCCTCGCCTCGGTTCAGCGCAAGTCGTGGGTACGCAGATTGGCTTGCGGTGCCATTAAGCGTCTGATTTATTTGCTATTTGTTGCGTGCTGGAAATCTGGCTGGGGAGCCTGGATACTAGCCCTTCTTTTCAAGCTTGAGGTCGCGGCCTACCAGACATCGCGACCACGGGCGCGCTTGGCAGGTGTCTGAACAAGCAATAGTCCCTCGGACATGGCTTTCGCCGCGAGCTGGGTTCGCGAGACACACCCCATCTTTGCAAGGATGTGCTCGATGTGCGTCGAGACCGTACGCGGCGAGACGAACAGCTGGTCCGCGATTTGCGGATTTGACGCGCCGGTTGCAACCAGATGCAAGACCTGGATCTCTCTGAACGAGAGATCGTATGGCCACGAAATCTGTTCCTCCGTGACCAGGACCATGTTGCGCTGACAAGGTATGATTGAAACCCGGTGGCAATGGCCGGCATCATCGCTCCACAGGAAGCGCCGCGGCATCCACGGCCTGAGCATTTCCAGGAGCTGTTGACGCAATGCGCCGCCTTCGCCGAGGTGGGGTCCCGGTGCGCGTGCCAGCAAATTAAAAGTTGCGCCACTCGAAGATATGACCAGCGCGAACGAATTAGGAGCTACGCCTTCGGCGAGCAGACGCGGCGTTCTCAGCCGGTCGCACAGCTCAGCCAGAATGGGGCGAAATCGCTGAGTGATCTCTCTGCGCTCATCCGTTGCGGCGCTCGAAGCCGTCCAGTTCATATGGAAGGCGCCGACGTAGCGTCCATCCGGTAACCGCAGGCACATGGTCGAGCCTTCGTGGAAGCCTGACGGAATGAGATATTCGCGGGCCGTCAGAGTGTCGGGAAACCAAAGATCCCAGTCCTGCTCACAGTCCCGCCACCTGAGAGAGCGCGGATCGTCGCGATGCGCAATGGCGAAGGCAGGATTGCCCGTCACGAAATCATCGTTGATGTGCTCGAGCAGTTTCTCGCAGTAACCGTCACTTGCAAGCGTCTGATGGAGATGGGTCTGAGACAGAGGATCCCAGGCCGTCAGAGTGAAAGCAGAGCACCGCACCAGGTCGCGGATAAGTCGCGTTACCTCCGAAGTTCTGTCAATCAGCTGCGCGCGTGGATCGACGGATGCCGCATCCCACGGAACAATCACCGAACTCTCTAAGTGTGCTCTCACTGCTTCCCCCTGAGATATTATTCCGGAAGGAGCCAGCCGGTAGCGTTCGGTTTGATGCTAATTTTCTTTTGAGCGGCTGTCGTGCCGCCTTATTGCTCTCGGCGGCTCGAATTGGCTCGTTTTGCTGACGAGCTTACGACAGATAAGACCTGTTGGCACCGGCTATTTTGCCTGTCCGACGACCGTAAAGGGCTGGCCGATTCGCTTGGGCCCGGCACTTCGGGGCCAACAATCATAAGTTGTTCTATGATGTCGGAGCTACATGAACTCGATGGCGCCTCGAGGGCTGCCGCATCGAACGGGCCAGTTCTTTCCGATCCAATGAGCCGTGCGCCACCCGCGCTGCCCCGCGCAAAATCGGTCAACTGACGTATTGAAGCAAGGTGTTGCGCGTCCGAAGCTTGGCAATGGCAGCACTTGATTTCGCAATGTCTGGCGACGGCGTTGGCAGGGAGAAGGTCTGCGGTGGGAGGCATCACACGCTCATCGATACGACGGCGAGAGGATGATCGGAAAATAGCTGCGATAAAGCCAAGAGGAGACGACAATGCCCAACTGCTCGGAAAGTCTCAGAAATGGCAGAGCCACGCGATGCGCAGTCTGTAATGGCAGGTTTGGCCTTATCCGGCACTACTCATGGCGGACCCCTCTTTGTTCAAAGAAGTGCGTCGATCGCTTCAGAGCTCGCCGGGAAGCCGACGGCAATTGGGTGGGCAAGCTACTCGCCGGCAAATCGATAACACACTCGGACGTTCAAACAGGGCCCGCGTGATTGTCTGCCGGCAGTGGCGCGGATGACCCTCCATCGGACGATCGGACCACGCTGGCGGCGATCGAGGAGCCTGGCAGGCGGATGGTCCGGCTGCGCAAAAAAGCTTAGTGCCGATATCAATTGACTTGCATAGAATAAAAATAACTTGCATGAAATGCAAAGCAGCGATACCGTTTTACGTATCGGTAAGCGCAGCCGGATCCATCAAGCCGATCTCGATAAGCGCAGGAGGAGGACTTGAAATGACTTCAAAGCTGACCAGACGGACAGTGACGGCAGCCCTTGGCGCGGGCTTGGCCATGCCCTGGATTTTGCGCTCACATGCCTTGGGCGGACAGCCCATCGTGATTGGAATTCCCGCAGCGCAGACGTCAGCCGCGGGGGTGGCTGATCATCTGGACTTCGTCCAGGGGACAACGCTCGCGGTCGAAGAGATAAATGCCACCGGTGGCGTGCTCGGCCGCGAGCTCAAGATCTTCACAGTCGATATTGATGTGCTCTCGCCGGAAAGCAGCAAGCAAGCGATTGCTGCATGTATCGATGCGAAAGTCGATGCCATCTCCTTTGCGTTTACGCTGGTGCCAGTGCCGGCGATGGATGCCTCCGTCAAATACAAGTGTCCTTGGATCCACGGCAGCGCACAACGTGCCGGGAGCGAGGCCGTCAAAAACAATCCCGAAAAGTATAGCCACGTCTTTCAGACGCCTCCCTCGGAAGTCGATTACGGCTGGACCTATCCAATCTGGCTCGAGCACGAAGAAAAACGAGGAGTCTGGAAACCCAAAAACCGCAAGGTTCACATCGTCCAGGAGCAGGTCGCTTACTGCCAAACTATTTCCAAAGCGGCGCAAGAGGCGTTCAAGAAGCGCGGCAACTTTGAAGTGGCGCGGATCACCGATATTCAATTTCCGGTCCAGGACTGGGCGCCGGTCATCCGCGAGATGAAGGAGGTCGGAGCTGCGGCGATCATGGTCGATCATTGGGTCGCGGCCGAATATGCGGCGTTCTGCAAGCAGTTCGTTGCCGATCCCGTGCCGGACTCTCTGGTCTACCTCCAGTACGGTCCTTCTCAGCCCGAGTTTCTACAGCTGGCCGGCAGCTCTGCAAACGGCTTCGCCTGGTCGACGACCATGGGTCTTTATGCAGACGAGAGGGGGCGCGCGTTCGCGCGCAAATACAAGACGCGCTTCCCGGGAATCATGGGATTTGCCTATCCGAGCATCTCGTACGACCAGACCTACTACCTGAAAAGGGCTTGGGAGGCGGTCGGCGATCCCCGCAAATTCAAGGAGGTCTGTGACTGGATCCGGGCCAACCCTCAGCGCGGGGTCAGTGGCTTCATGAACATGAACAATGCGTATCAGGAGAGTTTTCACTTCCCGAACAATGGCGGTGACACGCTTCAAGTGTCTGACATCGATAAGGGCGTGTCTCAGCTCTACTTCCAGGTTCAGGGCGTGGAGCACAAGCTGATCTTCCCGAACGAAGTTGCCGAATCCAAGCTTCAAAAGGCTCCCTGGTGGTCCTGATGTTGAAGAACACGTACGAGAGCCGATCTTGGGGCAACAAACCCTTTCAGCCGCTGTTCTCGTGCAGCGGCATCCATCTCGACCTCGGCGGACGGGAAATCCTTCGCAACATCAATGTTCACGTCGGGGTCGGGGAGGTACTCGGCGTCATTGGTCCCAATGGCGCCGGTAAGACGAGCCTGTTCGAAGTGTTATCCGGGCGAATGGCACCTAAGGCGGGTCAAGTGACCTTCAAGGGTCAGGATGTCACCTCGCTGCCATTGCACCGAAGAGCCAGGCTCGGGATCGGCCGGACCTACCAGACGCCGGTTATTCCGGAAGAGTTGACGGTCGGCGAAACCTTCAAGGCCGCGCGACAAGCCTTTCAGCCCTATCTGACGAAGTTCGATGCGGAATATGGCGCTGAGCTCGTCAATTTGAAAGTGGACGAGGATGTCCCGACAGCTCAGCTCGAAACACTCAACCGCAGAAAGCTTCTGCTCGCCTGCCTTCTGATGCGCCGGCCCTCGTTGTTGCTGATGGACGAGCCCGCAGCCGGTCTGATCAATTCTGAGGTGGAGGAAATCGATTTCCTCCTCCGGCTGCTGTCAAAGGAAATGAACATCGCGATCATCATCGTTGAGCACCGAATTGAGCTTTTGGGAACGATTGCGGATCGCGTCATGGTGATGGATGCAGGAGAGGTAATCTCCGAAGGCTCGATGGCGAAGGTGCTCACCGATCCCAAGGTCCACGCAGCCTACTTTGAAAACGTAGACGAGGCAGCCTGACATGAACGTCATGCAGCAGGACTTGGGCCGAACGGCACATACGCAGGTGCAGCGACGCGAGGTGCTCAACGTCTGCGGCCTATCGGCCGGATACGGCCCCATGAGGGTCATTCACGACCTTGATCTGATTGTCAGTTCCGGAGAACGCATCGGCATCGTGGGCCTGAACGGCCACGGAAAATCGACCCTGTTCTACGCCATTGCCGGACTGACGGGATGGCAACGGGGTTCCATCAAGCTCAATGGAATCGAAGTCGGCCGCACGCGCAGCCAAGGCCCTGGACGATACACGCACCAGATTGTGCGCGCAGGTCTCGCTCTCATCCCGCAAGGCGATGAGATCTTTCATGGTCTGACTGTCGAAGAGCATCTTGATTCCGGGGCCTTCACCTTGCGCTCCTGGCGCGAGCGGAAGGAACGCAAGGAGCGCATCCTGCAGATTTTTCCACCTCTGAAGAAGCTGATGGCTGTTCCCGTTGGTCGACTGTCGGGTGGTGAGCGACGAATGGTGTCGATCGGCCGCGGCTTGATGGGGGAGGCGTCGCTCTTTCTGGTCGACGAACCATCCCTCGGGCTCGCGCCAAAAATCGGCAAGAACGTCATCGACGCGCTCATGGCGCTCGATCTCGGCGGGTCCGCGATGGTGATCGCGGAGCAGAATGTCTCCCTGCTTGAGGGGCGTGTTGATCGGATCATCGGGATGCATGTGGGCAAACTCAAGGGCGAGGCATCTGCCGCGCTGATGCTGCACGACCACGGAAGGGCGTGACGATGGATGTCTGGTTTGTTGTCAGCAATACGATTCTATTAGCGTGCATTTACGGCACGCTTGCCATCGGCGTATCCATCACATGGTCAAGCCTGGGGCTGCTCAATCTTGCCTATGGGTTCATCTTCGCATTTGCAGGCTATGGTGCCTGGCTATTTGCCCAGCATGTCTCGACCTGGGGACCGGCCGTTCTTGCAAGCGGTGTTCTGGCCGGGGCTTTAGGCGGACTGCTTGTCTGCGCGCTCGCCTTCATTCCCATCCATGACAAGCCGAACTTTACCATCCGCGGGTTGATTGCGACGCTTGCGATCAACCTGATCGGAACACAGTCGCTGCTGTGGTGGTTCGGACCGCGCTCCAAGAGCTTGCCCGAGATCTTTGGAACCTGGAAGCTCTCTCTTTCCGGAATGACCTTGACGGCCGATAAAGTGGGCAACGTCATCACGTCGGTCGTGATGCTTCTGCTCGTGCTCAGGTGGATGCGGTCAAGCCGCCGCGGACTCGAGATCCGCGCAATGATGATGAATCCTCATGCCGCCTCCATCGTCGGCATCGGCGTGCGGCGAACATCATTCTACGTGATGGCGATCACGGGAGCCCTGGCAGGGTTGGCAGCAGTCCTTCTGTCGCAGACCTATTACATTTCTCCCTTTGGCGGTCTTACGCCGATGATCAAGGCCGTGAGCATTGCGCTGTGCGGCGGGCTTGGAAGCGTCCAAGGCGCAGTCATTGCCGCGGTCGTGCTCGGACTGAATGAAGCGCTCACAACAGTTTCGATCGGCGGCCGCTACGTCCTGATCACGCAGTTCTTGATGATCATCCTGATCCTGCTGGTACGCCCGAGAGGGATCGCGGGAATTCTCGACCGGGCCAGGGAGGCTTAAAGCATGACTGAGGGCAGCCAAGCTCAAAGAACGTGGCGAAACCCGTTGTTCGCCTGGGATAGCGGGCAGGAAGTAGAACAGCTTCCGACCGCGTCCTACGTCAGTCACCAGGAGATCTGGGAGACAACGCGCTCCTCAAGGACCAAGCTCTTTCAGGTCGGACGGCTGCGGTACTACCACAAATGGGCAGGCCACGGCCAACGCACCTGGCGCCGCCGCCGCTACTGGCCGACGCGCCGCCGCATGCTGCGTATTCGGGGAGAGTACAACGACAAAAGCCTTCGACGCGAAAAGACCATTGTCGACAAGCGTCCGATCTGGTGGGTGATGGGACTGATCGCGTTGGCCTTGGTCCCCTTGGTCGCCCCCGAGAGCCTGGAAAACACGCTGCTCACGGCTGGCGTGACCTTCGGAATCTATGCCGCTATCAATCTGTGTTGGATGCTGGTTATCGGCACCGCGAGCATCTTCTCGCTGGCCACCTATGCCATCGTCGGTACGGCCGCATTCATTACGGCATATGCGTCGACCACCCTTGGCCTGCCCTGGTGGCTGTTGCCGCCGCTTGGAGCGATCGTCGGGTTCATCTTCGGGGGCATCATTGCGCTGCCGGCAACGAGGCTCGATGGCTTCTACTACGCCTTGTTGACGCTCGGGCTCAATGAACTCTGCCGCGTGTATTTCGTGACGTCCAGAGAGTTCGGCTCGGCCACCGGCGGGCTCTATGGTGCCGCAACATACATCCCCCAGGACTGGTCTTCGACCGGACAGCTGCAGCTCGCCTACTATGCTTGTTTTGCGCTGATGTTGCTTGCGCTGCTGCTCTATCGTTTCATCAATGGGCGACGGCTCGGGCGCATATTGCGAATAGCGCCGGAAAAACGTGAGGCGTTTGCCGAAGCTACCGGCGTCAATTTCCGTCAGGCGCGCGTGCGCGTGTTCCTGATCTCCTCCGTCGGGCTGGGATTTATCGGCGGCTTCTATTCGGCAAATTACGGCGGCGTGGCGTTCTCCATCTTCAGTTTTGACACGGTGTTGCTGGGCCTCGCCATGCTCGTGATCGGGGGAATCGGACGGTCCGAAGGCGCTGTGGTCGGGACATTGATTGTCGTGTTCTTCGACAAAGTCCTGATTACGCTCGGACCGATACGCCTGATCATCATCGGGCTGATCATGCTGTTCGTTGTGCTCTATCTTCGCAACGGCCTGTTCGGCATCAAGCAGCAGTTCCGGACCTGGAGAAACAAGAAGAAGAGCGAGCGTCGCTCCGCCCGCGCCGAGAAGGGTGGCGAAATGCTGCCCGAGGAAGCGACCGAAGCCGATAATCCGGATGACGTCTATCGCCGCCGCTACGACAAAATGCAGCGCGAGTTCTTAAAAGAGCTGGTGACCCCTGAGGTGATTGAGGAGCATCGGCGCGCGCCGCAGGGCCAGCACAGCGAGTCATTGGAGCGGCTTCTGATCTACTTCAGGAATCAGCCGCAACCGGACAAATACGCGATCACCGCGCTTCAGTCGATCAACGGCTACCGAATTGTCGCGCTCTCAGGTCACCGGGGCGTCGCCCCTCGCGTGGTCGAGGACAAGATCTACAGGTCGCCTGTGGAAGCCTATCACGGGGTGTTTCTGCGCCGGGTGCAGGATCTTCTCGAGTCCTAAAGCCGCAAATTGAGACGCGGCACTGCTGAAAGTGGGGAGTCACGAGATGGCACAAGTTAAGCTCTTTGGCTATTCGGACAAGATTTCGGTCAAGCCGGGAGATGTCATCCAGTTCCATGTCAATGCCGACGGGACAGAGGTCGCCGAGGCGCAACTGGTGCGCCTGATCCATGGTGATGAGCATCCGGCAGGGCCAGGATTCGTCGAACAGGAGATCGACTGTTCCGTTAACGGAGCTTGGCGCGTCGAAAAACAATACACGCAAGTCGGCTCCTTCCTCGAGGTCGGGGACATCGAGCGCCGGCTGGCGCTCGAGGGTAGCTTCACTGTGTTTGCATTTGTCCACCCGTTGTGGCCGCAGGTGGGCACCCGGCAGTGCCTGGTGGGGCGCTGGGACAACGACAAGAATTGCGGGTTTGGCCTTGGCATCAAGCAAAATGGGCTCTTGGAGTTCTGGGTCGGGCAGGGCGACGAGGTCGATTACCTGGAAGCCGAAGTGCCGCTTAAGGCCAACATGTGGTACTTTGTGGCCGCGAGCCTGGATGCGAAAACCGGTCGCGCGACGCTGTACCAGGAAGGCGTGGTCAACCGGTACAACAGCGTGCTCGGCAAGGTCGCGCCGCTCGACCTCAATTCGCACGTCTCTGAAGTCTTTCGGTTTCGCCCGAAGCATTTGGCCGACACGCCGTTCTTGATGGCAGGATCGCGGGACTGGCACGAAAAGCGTGGGCACTTCGTCTCGCAGCTTTATTGCGGCAAGATCGATCGACCTGGATTGTTCGATCGCGTGCTGGGGCGCGATGAGCTCGACCTGATCAGGAGCGGGGACAGGCCGCCGGCCAAAGGCATGGTGGCGTATTGGGACACGACCCACGGATACACCGATCAAGGAATCGGCGATACGGTAACTGACGTCGGTCCGTTCAAGCTGCATGCGAAAGGCTACAATCGGCCTGTTCGTGCGCAGACAGGGTGGAATTGGAGCGGGCGCAATGATTGTTTCCGCTTGGCGCCAGATGAATACGGAGGGGTCGAATTCCACTCCGATGCCCTCATCGACTGCAATTGGAAGGTAACAAAAGCTCTGAAGCTGCCCGATGATCTGCGCAGCGGCGCGTACGCCATGCGTTTGCGCGCAGGGCCCGGCACGGGCCTCGGTGAGGAATATATCCCATTCTTCGTTCGCCCGAAGGTGCCGACCGGCCGCATCGCCTTCCTCGTGCCAACGGCAAGTTACCTAGCGTACGCCAACGAGCATCTCAGCTTCGATGCTCCCATCGTTCAGGGCATGACGGGGATGACGCCCATTCTGACGGACATCGACGTTGAAATGTACAAGAACCCTGAATTCGGGCACGGCTGTTACGATTCCTGGGCCGATGGTCAGGGTGTCTGTTACAGCTCCTATCGTCGTCCGGTCGTCAATATGCGGCCGAAATACCGCATCTCGAGCATGGATATCACCTGGCAATACCCTGCCGACCTGTCGGTGATCGCTTGGCTCGAACACCACAATTACGACTACGACGTCTTGACCGATGAGGACCTCGATCTCGAGGGGGTTGCTGCGCTCAAGCCATATCGCTGCGTGATCAGCGGCACGCATCCGGAATACTATTCCGAGCGGATGATGGACGCGACGGAAGACTACATCGAGGGAGGCGGTCGCTACATCTACCTCGGCGCCAACGGATACTATTGCAATGTGGCCATTCGACAGGATGAGCCTTGGGTGCTCGAATGCCGCAAGTTCGGCGACACCTGGAAGGCATGGGAGGCGCGGCCTGGCGAGCACTACATGGCCACCACGGGGCAAAAGGGTGGCCCCTGGAAATGTCTGGGCAGGCCGCCTCAGAAGATCATGGGCGTTGGCTTTGTCTCCGAGGGGTTTGGCAGGAGCGAGCCTTTTTACCGCATGCCGGACAGCTATGATCCGCAGCTCGCCTGGATTACCGAGGGAATCGACGGAGAGATCATCGGCGACTTTGGCCTCGCCTATGATGGGGCTGCCGGCGTGGAGCTCGACCGTTACGATCTGACACTCGGAACGCCGCCGAACGCGAAGGTGATTGCATCATCTGGCGGTCACACCGACAACTATATTACGCATGTGCAGGTCCAACTGCACCAGCATCCGGGCATCACGGGCAGTTACGATTACCGCGTGCGTGCGGACATGACCTATTTCGCCACGCCGAATGACGGCGCCGTATTCTCTTGCAGCTCGATTGCTTTCGGCCAGGCGCTGCCGGCAAACGGTTTCGATAACAATGTCTCTCGGCTGCTGGCAAACGTCGTGAATGCGTTCGCCAAACCTGGGCCGCTACCGGATGCCGCGCGCCCGGAAACGACGCCGCCGGAAGCAGAGCCTGTTGCTTCCTAGGCCTCGCCGGAAACATCCAAAAAAGGGGTCACAAACGTGCCGAACGCAGTGCAAGTCGAGGACAGGGACGAACTCTTCAAGGAGATGTTCGAGGCAAAGCAGCGCGAGTTCCTGCGAACGCTCGTCACCGCCGAGGTGATGGAGGAGCACCGGCTCGCTCCTTGCGGCCAACACAGCGAGCCGCTGGATCGATTGCTGCTCTATTTCAATCGCCGGCCCCTGGCCGAGCGGTATGCCATCCTGACCGTCGAGCCGTTCAGGGCCTATCGGGTGGTGGCTCTTTCTGGACAACGCGGTGCGCCTCCGAAGGCGGTGGATCAGAAGACGTACGCCTCTCACACGGACGCACAGCACGCGATCTTTCTGCGTAACGTGCAAGCCTTGCTCGAGTCCTGATCCAACTGTGTCGCTTCGACTTTGCGTCACTTAGACGTTCCCTCACTTGGACTTTCCGTCACTTGGACTTTCCGTCACTTGGACTTTGTGTCGCTTTGACGATCCTGTTCCCCCGAACTGAAGCCGGAAAAATTCTGGAGTTCATAAATGACAACAGCTAAGCTCTTCGGCTATTCGGACAAGCTTTCAGCCAAGCCTGGCGATCTCCTTCAGTTTTATGTGAATGCGGAAGGCACCGATCGTGCCGAAGCGAAATTGGTGCGGCTGATCCATGGCGATCAGCATCCTTCTGGACCAGGGTTCATGGAGGAAGAGATCAACTGTGAAGCAAACGGCACTTGGCGAGTCGAAAAGCAGTACACCCAGCTCGGCTCGTTCCTGGAGGTAACCGACCCCGCGCGCCACTTGGCGCTGGAAGGCAGTCTGACCGCCTTTGCCTTTATCTGCCCGACGCGGCCGCAAGCCGGATGGCGACAATCCCTGATCGGTCGCTGGGATGACAAGGAGGGATGTGGATTTTCCCTCGGCATCTCGGAGAACGGTCGGCTCGAGTTCATGGTGGGACAAGGTGCAAAGATCGATCGTCTCGAAGCCAGTGTCCCTCTGCAGGCGAACACGTGGTATTTCGTGGCGGCCGCCTTCGATGGAGCGACAGGTCAGGCGCGCCTGTTCCAGGACGGCGTGCTCAATCGCTACAACAGCCTGCTCAGCAGAGTGGCGCTTGTCGAACACCGCGCTCATACGTCTCGCAGCCTTCAGGCGCGGCAGAAGAATCTTTCCGGCACGCCATTTCTGATCGGCGGCGCGTGGGATTGGCAGGACGGCTGCGGTCAGTTCGTATCGCAGCTCTATTGCGGCAAGATTGACCGACCCGGACTGTTTGATGGCGCGCTTTCGCCCGAGGAACTGGGTCAGATCAGATCCGGCCACAAGCCGTCCTCGCAAGGTATGGTGGCCTATTGGGATACAGCTACCGGTTATAGCGAGACAGGTATCGGCGACACCGTCACTGACATAGGTCCTTTTCGGCTGCACGCCGAGGGACGCAATCGGCCGGTGCGGGGGCAGACCGGCTGGAATTGGAGCGGCCGCAACGATTGCTTCCGCCTTGCGCCACAGGAATATGGCGGCATCGAATTCCACGCCGACGCCCTGACCGACTGCAATTGGAATGTGACCAAGGCGGTCAGGCTGCCTGAGACTTTGCGAAGCGGCGCTTATGCGATCCGCCTGCGCGCAGGTGAAGGAACCGGCTTGGGCGAAGAATATATCCCGTTCTTCGTCCGTCCGAAGGCGCCGAAAAGCCGGATCGCGTTCCTGTTTCCAACCGCAAGCTATATCGCCTACGCCAATGAGCGTCAGAGCTTCGAGGCACCAATCACCCAACCCGTCACCGGCATGCCGGCCGTGTTGTCCGAGGTCGACGTCGAACTCGCGGAGCGCTCCGACCTAAGCCTGTCCGCCTGCGATCACCATGCCGACGGGCAGGGCGTTTGCTATAGCTCCTATCATCGCCCGATCATCAACCTGCGCCCGAAATACCGCTCATCCAGCACAAACCTTGCCTGGCAATTCCCGGCCGACCTGTCGGTCATCGCCTGGCTCGAGCACCAGAACTACGAGTACGACGTTCTGACCGACGAAGACCTGGAACGTGAAGGGGTCGCGGCGCTCGAACCGTACACCTGTGTCATCAGCGGCACGCATCCGGAGTACTATTCCGAACGGATGCTGGACGCGACTGAGGATTACATCGCAAACGGTGGCCGCTACATTTATCTCGGCGGCAATGGCTTTCACTGGAGCGTGGCGTTCCGCGACAATGAGCCATGGGTGATGGAATGCCGCAAATTCGGTCCGGCCTGGAAAACCTGGGATGCGCGCCCCGGCGAATACTATATGGCCACCAATGGTCAAAAAGGAGGGGCGTGGCGGGCACAAGGCAGGCCGGCGCAAAAGGTCGTGGGCGTTGGCTTCATCTCGGAAGGGTACGGAAAGAGCCAGTTTTATCGCAGAATGCCGGACAGCTATCACCGGACAGTCTCCTGGCTCACCAAGGGAATCGATGGCGAGATCATCGGAGATTTTGGTCTCGCCTATGGCGGCGCTGCTGGCGTGGGGCTAGACCGCTGCGATCCGGCGCTCGGAACGCCACCGCATACAAAGCTGATCGCCTCTTCAGGTGGCCACACTGATAATTACCTGGTCAACCCCGAGGTCATTCACTATGCCTTCGAGGGCCTGTCAGGATCATACGATTATCGGGTCCGCGCCGACATGGCCTATTTCACGGCGCCGCACCATGGTGCGGTCTTCTCCGCCGGATCCGTCGCCTTTGGACAAGCGCTGCCGGTCGACAATTTCGACAATAACGTGTCTCGGCTGCTGGCAAATGTCGTGGACGCATTCGTGAGGCCGGGAGCGCTGCCCGGATCGTGGTGGATCAGCGAGGAGAAGCAATGGCGATGAAGCAATCTCGCCAAGTGTTGCTGGGGGCTCGCAACCTCGTCGTCGGCGGCCGGACAAATGGCCCCGGCAACAAATGCTCGTAACGCCGGAGTCCTAGCTGTGAAGCTGTAACATTCGAGCACGATAGTAGAGAGGAGGTTTTCGAGATCACAGGCCCACTTGGCAGACCCACTCCGTGCGCCTGGACCAGGCGATCGCACTCCGTTGACGGCAGCGCCATGGAACTCGACATACTCGATGCTCGTCTTCTTGATCTCGTGCAACACAACAATCGTCTGAGCAGTGAAGCGCTCGGCGAAAGGGTCGGTTTGTCTGCATCCGGAGTTCAGCGTCGACTGAAGCGCCTGCGATCGAAACGCGTGATAGAAGCGGACGTTTCAATCATTTCTCCGAAAGCCATCGGACGGAACGTAACCATGTTGGCCCTCGTTTCGTTCGAGCGCTCTCGGGCCGACATCCTTGATCGCTTCAAACGCTCAATCTGCAAGATGACTGAGGTGATGAGCGGATTCTACGTGACCGGTCAGGCCGAAATCGTCCTGCTGGTGACGGCTCATAGTATGGAAGAGTACGAGCAATTTACCCGGCGCCTCGTAAATGAAACGCCAGACATCAAGCGTATAGACACGATGGTCGTTTTGGACCGATTCAAGGCCGGCTTCACTTTACCAATGGCGTCTATCGCGTGCAGGTGATCGAACTTGACGTCACTGGATTGGATGGTGCCTCCTTCAGTGCACGCGACTGGTATCATCTGAGCCAGCGACTATCGTCCGCATCGACTAACCCGAATTTGTATCGTACGCCGTCATGCTCACGTTCTTGCTCTGGCCATGGGGTCGGCCGTGGACCGCGAACGGGCCGCAAAGGAGTGCGGGCTTAATTCTGACGATCTTGAGGCGGCGATGGCTGGCGGGCACGCGTGCGCCAGGACAGATTCTGCGCGAGAATACGTAAAGACACTGGGCATGATGAGGCGTATCGATCCTATCGCGGAAGAATCCATGAGGGATTGCGAGCGAGTTCGTATGCCCACCGCTCCTCTTGCGTCGATGACGCAAGGGCGGTTTCCTGCGCAGTGCAACTTTTTGAATTTAGACGAATGAGCAGTCCGTACAAAGCCTTCACGCCGCTGGCCAACGCGTCGGGACAGCTCGCAATTTCTGCTCCAGTGTACTGAAAAGGCATGCTTGCCAATCGGCATTCCGTTTCTTGCGAAGGAAGCACGAGATGAGATTCTCTTGTGACTGGCGGGTCAGCTCGAGCAGATGAACCCTTCGCGTGATCCTTACGTGTCGCCAGTCGCGAGCAGCCGACTGCATGCGGGACTCGCAACGAGGTCGTCCCGATGGAGACGTCGGGGCCGCTACCCCAAGTCGAGCGGATTGGCGAGGAGAAGCATTGGCAAAAAGGCGACGGCGTGCTGTCGGTAGGTGCAAAAATGCTCAAGACGTCATATCCTGACAGGTGAATTCCTACAGGAGACGTCGAATTGAGCAAGGTCAAGCGGGCCGACCACAAGCGCCGGGGCAATGTCAAGAAGGGGCGGGCTCCGGAGCAGGCTCCAGCTCCCGCCGAAACTGCGGTTGCGAAGCCGCCGATCGACGAGAGGACGGGCGCTGCCATTCGCCGTGCCAGGGTCGAGCGAGGACTTACGCTCAGCGATGTTGCGTCAGCCGCAAGCATTTCGGTCCCGATGCTCAGTCGCTTTGAAACTGGACAGTCCACCGCCAGCCTTGTGCTGCTTGAGCGTATCTGTGCGGTGCTGGGCACTGACCTTCCGACCTTGTTTAGCGAGATCGAGCAAGCGAGAGGCGAGGCTCAACTGATCAAGGCCTCTGACCAAATGGAGGTGGTGCGCTCAGGGACCAAGCACGGGCACACCTATCGCTTGCTCTCATATCACAAGGGTCCGCGGAAGCTCTTCGAACCTTTCCTCATCAACATGGATAAGGAGAGCGAGAGCTATCCGCGGTTTCAGCATCCCGGCACTGAATTCATCTACATGCTGAGCGGCCGCATGGAGTATCGCTTTGGCGACAGAACGTTTCTCGTTGAGCCGGGGGATGCCTTCACATTCTCGGGCGGCGTTCTTCACGGTCCGGAAAAGCTGCTGGATGACCGCATTCAGTTCATCACGATCATCATATATGCGGAATAATCGTTGGTGATCAGATCAAATTCGGCAAACCGACGTTTGTTCAATCGTGGAAGTGGACCCTACTGAGAACATCTGATTCGTCGTAGGGAGCCTCCTTCTTCGCGGGCTGCCAGTTGGCGGGGTTTTCTGCTCGAGACCAGCCTTCTCAAAACCCACCGCCGGTGCCGATCACGATCGGGCCACGCATGGCGTGACCACAGGCATACATGACGCCGTCGACCTGCGCACGATATGATGGATCCGCGCGCCTTGGTTGATCGGCCGTGCATTGACCGCCACGCAACGCGATCGCCGACGTTACGAATGATTTGTCTCCCGTTTCCGAAAGTCGCCATATCCTCACTTATTTATAGGATTGAGAGGGGAGCAGCTTTGAGAGGTCGACGAGATTGCGATCGAGGTCGCACTCGCCATCTATCATCGATCGCGTTTGGTCGACACCTCGCTCGAGCTCTGTGCCAAGATCACAGTTTCCGCGCGCTGCAAGACCGCATCGACCCGCTTGGTGTCCGGCATGTCAGCATCAAGGTGTGCAGCGGCGGCATTGTCGGGATGGGCGGGCGCGTCGAGAACGGCTGGACATGCTGGTGCTGCTTGCCAATCTCGAAAAGTACCCGGAAAGCACCCTGATCGACCTGTGGAACGAGGACAAGGCGGCCGGTCATTGACACCGCGTAATGTCCCCAGCCGATCGCGTCTGCATGGGGTGGCCGCAACGGCCCTGTAATTTGGCGGCCAGCTGTACCGCCGGGGCACAGTCCTTTTGCGAATTTCGCTGACACTTAACATAGGGGAGGATGCGGTGTGTGCGATGATAGATTTTACTCATTGAGGAGACGAGGGGCTGGTCTCGCTGAGCGGGCGGATCGTGGTGACTAGGCACAGATATCTCGGCCGCACCAGCGACCTAGCGCCCAGCAACGCGGTCACGCGGGCGCGGGCTGTGCCGCATCACGCAGGGTGTCATGGTTTAGTTCGAAGAGAATTTCCGGGCAATTGAAAGCGTCGCCGGACGAATGGGTTGCAATCCATCGAAAAGGGGTTCTTGAAAGCGGGATTCGAGCGTCGGCACGAGGTTGATTGCAGTTAATCAAAATCAAATCATCATTACAGTTGTGGGGGTCGGGCCCGCAGAAATTTCAGATGCTAGGGGACGGACCGCACTATGACCGACCACGTGCCTGCTGTACTGGAAGCGCTTGACAGTTCCGGAAATGTAGCTCTCAAGCCAGTGCCCGGCGCACATCAAATGCTTCGCCGGCCTGCTACGGTGTGTCCTGATAGGCAGTCTTTCGTCAAAAACGCGATTCTTGCGAAAATTTCTCTGCAAGATCTCGCGGCGATAGGGCAGCTCCTTGAGCCGATCGTCCTGAGAGAACGTATGATTCTGCAAGAACCGAAAAGGCCTATCGAACACGTCTATTTCATCGAATCGGGCCTCGTCTCGCTAAGGATTGTCGCGGCGGGAAGCATGCTTGAAACGGCGGTAATAGGATATCGGGGTGTCGTCGGCACTTCGTTCTTATGGGGAGGGTATCCCTCCACCCATCAATCTGTGGTGCTATTTCCCGGAAGCGCGCATAGGATCCGGGTCGAGGATTTGCATCGGGTGATGAAGGAGCGGCCGGGGATCCGAGAGCGTCTCTTTGAGTACCTTCAGGCGCTGACATTTCAGTGCGTCCAGACAGGATTGTGCGGAGTTCGGCACGATCGCGAGCAGCGGCTCGCGAGCTGGCTGTGTCTAGCGAGTGACGCTGTTGACGCACGCGTGCTGCCAGTTACCCATGACTATCTTTCCTCTGTTTTGGGATTGCGCCGCGCCGGGGTTACGGAGACGCTACTTCGATTCGAAGAACAAGGCGTGATTCGCAAGATGCGCGGCGTCTTGCAGATCGACGAGCGAGAATCCCTCGAGCAAAAGGCATGCTGTTGTTACAAGCTAGTCTCAAGCGCTTATGCCTCGTCTCAGTCCGCATTCTCAACATCCGAGCCGATGAGCTAGCAAAATCCCCAAGGTGCTCTGCGTCAATGATTTCAGTGTAGGGTTCCGCCACGGTTGCGGGCTCAATGTGAGCTCAAAGCAGTTTGGAAGATCTTTGTAATGGGAGCGCTACTTGGCCTCATGTGAGGAGCGATCTTGCGTCTAAGCGGCGAAACCGCGACGTTCTTGGACAATCTAGCTGCTGAGATCTCCTGTGGCTCGATAG
Organism: Bradyrhizobium sp. ISRA436; assembly: GCF_029910015.1. Classification (NCBI taxonomy): domain Bacteria; kingdom Pseudomonadati; phylum Pseudomonadota; class Alphaproteobacteria; order Hyphomicrobiales; family Nitrobacteraceae; genus Bradyrhizobium; species Bradyrhizobium sp. ISRA436. The sequence continues at coordinate 5,904,679 of NZ_CP094519.1, read as the reverse complement.
AGCAGCAGACTAAAACGCAATATGGAGTGAGCTTGGAGATGCTGCCAGTGTACTAGCGTGCGACCCCACACGAGGTCTTGTTCTGTTTCAACCGCGGCCTCATCGTCCAGCGTTTTCAGCGGACTCACGTACAACGTCGCGCGGCGCTTCGGCATTCCCATTGCCCCCGACCCAGAATCGAGGCTCGTCCTGAAACTTCGAAAGTCCAACTTGGCCGTCCAACCTGAGCGAATTGCGAGGGCTGTCCGCCGCCACGGTGGCCGAAGCGACGCCGGAGCCGTTGAGGCGCCCGTGGGGAGATGGCGCTGCCTCGTCCGAGCGATAGCGGATGTGACGGCCGACGACGATGGACTCGGGCAGTCGACGGCGACCGGCCTCGCCGTCGTTCGTGAAGAGAACTTTGAACTCGAACACCCTTTCGGTTGTTCGTTGGCGCCAAACGCATCGCATGCGCGCCCTTCGTGACGGCGTTGGGGCGGACTTGATAGCCGCGATATCGAACCCGCCGCGCAGCTTCAACCCCGCGGAACGTGCGCTTGCGCGCGCGTGACGCGTTGGGCCGAATTCGCGACGTTTCGGTGCAGGTGGAACCGAGGCGTTGCAGGGATCGGGACTGAGTCGGCGCCTCATCGCGAGCCGCGCTCGCTCCGGCACCGAAGCACTCCGATCTCCCCAATTCCAGCTCCGCCCGGCAGCCTGACTATCAATAACGATTGGCGAAAGTGTTGTTTCAGCTCGATCAAGCGGTCATCGCGTGTTAATGCTGGACAGCGACGTCCAAATCAACGCGTTTTTTGGAAAACTGACATGTCCGGTGCTAGCCGGCACAAACGCTCTTGCCGTTGAAACCCACGGGCTCCGCACTGAATTCGCGTCAGGTGCCGCAGCTATTCGGAACCGGCCGGTCGCGGTGCAAACACCGATCACCGGCAAGAACCTCGCGCAGGCCAGGGAAGTCAACGCCCGCGACGCAGCGCGAGAAATCGATAAGGCTCACGTAGCTTTTGCGGACGGCGACTGGTGCCCGCGCCAAACTGCGACTTGGGGATACGTGCCGAAATCGCCTTTGATCCTGACCTGACCGGTAAATCGATGCTGATTCCGTGTAAGCACACCAATCGTGTTCCTTCGCAGTGCATCTCGCACGAACAATCACGCCGCGCGCCCGTTGGCCGGTCCTGAAGTGGCTATCCAATACGTTGATCCATCCCTTTGGATGCCCGGCAAGAAGGGCCTTTCAGTCGCACGAAATCTGGTAGGGCCAGTTAAACTGAGGGATCGTGTCCCTGAGCGTGGTGTAACTGGCGGTGGGACACCGCGTTCGCCGGCAAGAGCCGGACTGGTCAGCTGGCGATAGCCGGGAGACTGACGGTTGGATCATCGCTCAACGGCGCGATGGTTTCCAGCGTCATGTAACGGGCGCGCTGGACGGCCCATTCATCATTCTGTTCGAGCAGGATCGCGCCGATGAGGCGGACGATGGCGTCCTCATTGGGGAAGATGCCGACGACCTCGGTCCGGCGCTTGATCTCGCCGTTGAGGCGCTCGATCGGGTTGGTCGAGTGCAGCTTGGTGCGGTGCTGCGGCGGGAACGTCATGTAGGCCAGCACATCGGTCTCGGCCTCGTCGAGGAAGCCGGCGAGCTTGGGTAGCTTGGGGCGGAGCTGATCGGCGACCTTTCGCCATTGCGCTCGTGCGGCTTCGGCATCGTCCTGGGCAAACGCAGTGGCGATGAAGGCGGAGACGACACGCCGTCCGCTTTTGCCGGCATGGGCCAGCGCGTTGCGCATGAAGTGCACGCGGCAACGCTGCCAACTGGCGTTGAGCACCTTGGCGACGGTCGCCTTGATGCCCTCGTGGGCGTCGGAGACGACCAGCTTGACGCCGCGCAGGCCGCGGCGGGCGAGCTTGCGCAGGAACGCCGTCCAGAATGTCTCGGCCTCCGAGGGACCAATGTCCATACCGAGAACTTCGCGCCGGCCATCGCTGTTGACGCCGACCGCGACGATCACCGCGACCGACACGATGCGCCCCTGCTGGCGCACCTTCACGTAGGTGGCGTCGATCCACAGATACGGCCAATCGCCCTCGATCGGGCGAGCGAGGAACGCCTTCACCTTGTCGTCGATCTCCGCGCACAGCCGCGAGACCTGGCTCTTGGAGATGCCGCTCATGCCCATCGCCTGCACCAGGTCGTCGACCGAGCGGGTGGAGACGCCCTGCACATAGGCTTCCTGCACCACGGCGGTGAGCGCCTTCTCGGCCATCCGGCGCGGCTCCAGAAAGCCGGGGAAGTAGGAACCCTTGCGCAGCTTGGGGATACGCAGCTCGACCGTGCCGGCGCGGGTCTCCCAGGTCCGGTCGCGGTAGCCGTTGCGCTGCGCCAGGCGCTCGGAGCTCTTCTCGCCATAGGCGGCCCCAGTCTGGCCTTCCACTTCCAGCTCCATCAGGCGCTGGGCGGCAAAGCCGATCATCTCGCGCAGCAGATCGGCATCAGGGGTCTTCTCCACGAGCGTGCGGAGGTTCATCATCTCATCGGTCATCGGTGGTTCCTCGAATCAGGTTGGTATCAGCAACCCGACCCTACCGGCGAACTGCCGGTGACCACCGCAAAGCCGCCCGCCCGCTACGGCGCCATGGGAGGGCGCGCGTGCGGACGGCTTTGCTCTACCGAGCTACACCACCAATGGGGACACGACCAAACTGAGGTACTGAGGTGATCGTCGAGGTTGGAGAGGCGTCTGCCTCGTAACGTAAGTAGTCTCCTTCTTTTGTGCGGTCGCTCGGATTTGAGCCGGACTTTTCCGAAGTCGCTTTAGATTTTGAATGCTCGCGGAATGAGCTCGTCAAATGATCTAAACGTCGACATTGATACAGCGCGCCCGCAACAATTTGTTTTGGCTGCTATGAGTCGCATTGTAGCCGAAGACACGCGGCGCGCTTCAATGCAGGATCACGTGGCTTCCCAAGTGAGCACGACCGCCCTTGAGACCCGCAATTGACTTACTCAGTAATTCCGGCCTGCTCAATCCTCACCTCTTCCAGAGCAGTTGATCCGCTGGAAATCTACCTGACAAAAGCCGTGGTGCTTTGCGTCGCTGTGAAGAGCCAAATTCAGACCCTCGAACGAACCCAGCCCATGCTTCCTAGCGTGAGGTGGCGAAATGCGTGTCCACGGCACGACCGGCGAGGCGCCGATCGCTCGCTTTGCGCGTGACGAGGCACACCAGTTGAAGCCGCTCGGCGGACAGCCGTCGTTCGGATCATTGCGCGAACTGGCCCGCTCGGCGGCAACGATCGTGCCGTCGAGATCGACACGAGCAGCTATGTGGCTGCGTGGCGGTGACGGTTGTGGCCGGCGAGGTGCGCATCCGCCATGGCATGCGCGAGGGCTGGCCGCGGATCGGGCATCATCGGGTGCAGATGAATCCCGCACGGCTGATGGCACTGGTGGACAGGATGGACTGGGTTCGCCAGGAGACCGGCAAGAAGTAGATGGTGCAAGTCCATTACGATGAAGGAGTAGGTGCAGCGAGGCTAGCTGCCATTCTAGCGGGTGAGAGTCCCGCCAACAGAGGAGTCCAGTCGCTGTGTTATATCCTGCAGCGGGAAGGGCGACCAACCCGCTGGAAGCCCGGATGTAAAAGCCCCGCTGGCTGGGCAACCGGTCAGATGCGTGCAGGGGGCGAGCAAACTGACAGACCGTAGCAGATGTGTGAACCAGTAAGCCACGAAAGTCATCGCCCGCGTGAAACGGATTGCTGGAGTTTTGGGAGTGCCGAGCCGCTCTACTCTCGGCGAAGGCCGTGTCGACATCGCTGCGCTGGAATTGACGGTGATCGAGCTCCCCGGGGTCGTAGAGGACGGTGTGCCCGGACAATGGATAGCGAAAGCCCGGAACCACTCGCGGGCCGCCCAGGCGCTCCCGCACGGCGAAGGCATCGCGTATAAGCCGCCATGCGCGCGCGACCAGCCATTTCGTTGTGATACGTCATGACAAGCGTCTGCACTATCCACCCCTTCCGTCTTCTTGGTGGCAACGTCCGATGTCGCCGTGGCCGCGCTCGTCACCGAACATCCCGCCAATCGTTCGGCCGCGCATCCTAGCGCAGCAAACCGCTCGCTCCATCGCGCCGTCGGCCCGATCAATGCGGCTGCTCACATCCGATAAATATCCCGCCCACGCGCGGCGACCACAGGCGGGCCTTCTCCGCAGGCGCACCGGCTGCACTATCACCATAACGCCCACAACTCCGCAGCTTCGTTCAATCCGGCTTCTATGAGGTCGCACGCCTGGCGCACGAGACCGGCGCGCTGCGAACGCGCGATCGAGGTCGCTTGCATCGGCAAGGGCAAAGCCTCGGCGCCTTATGAGTTCGGCATCAAGGCCTCAATCGTCACCACCAACGGCCGCGGCCCGGGCGGCCAGTTCGTGCTGCACGCCAAGGCGCTGCCGGGCAACCCCTATGACGGCCACACGCTCGGCGAGGTCATCGACGCCACCGAGACGCTCACCGGCTGCCCGATCGAGCGCGCCTATGTCGACAAGGGCTATCGTGGCCACAACGCCACAGCCCCGCGACGCGTCTCCATCTCCGGCCAGAAGCGTGGCGTCTTCGGAATCATCAAACGCGAGCTCAGGCGCCGCTCTGCAATCGAGTCTGTGATTGGTCAACATGAAGAGCGACGGACATCTCCGCCGCTGCTATCTCAAGGGGTGCGAGGGCGATGCCGCCAACGTCATTCTCTCCGCCGTCGGCCACAATCTCCGCCTCGTCCTCGCCTGGCTGAGGCTCCTGTTGCGCCTAATCTGGAACGTCTTGTCGCAACTCCTCACCGCCCCGACCGGGCTCAAATGGGCTTCTTAACGGACGACTAAGTAAGCCGTTTTCGTCGATCTCGAGCCGGGAATGAGCGTCGGCAAGGTGGTTTCGTCGGCAAAAACCGCTCGGCCTTCTTAACCTCGCTGAGGATGTAGTTGGCCACGATCTCGAGCTCGAAGCCAAGCTTGGCCTCGCGCACCCCTGTCAACGCTTCGCTCGTGGCCTCACGGCCACGCACGCATGACTCGGGAGCGATGTGGTTTGGTCGGGTAGGATCGAGGCGCGGACCGGGCTTCGAATGATGCCGACGTTTCCTCGATCCCCCCTATCATTCCATACGGCGGGTTTTCCCCGATACGGCTGGAAGGCTGGCTTTTCAGATGGCGCCTTCCTGACTTCCACGCCAGCTTAAGTCTGCTCCCGACATTCGCGGCGCGTTGGCCAGTTTGCATCCACCCTTCGTGCACCTCGTGATCCAACGGTTATCCCGTACTGAGCCGGGACGTGGATTCGATCGTGCACGGCCATGAAGTGGGATCACCACAACCCCAGGGGTCCTCGCTCTTGCCCGAGTTATGCTGTCTCGAAACCGTCATGTTCTCGATCATGCCTCGGCGGAGAGCGCTCATCTGGGCCATCGAAAAACTTCCTGTCTGAAGGGTTGCGCTCTGAAAACTCTCGGTCCTCTCAGACAGGAGGCGGCCGTTACTACCTCTCCTCAAATGCCGCGCCAGGCTTCGTTGTGTGCCGGGCATGCTCAAATAGCTCGGAAGTGAAAGTCTTCCACCCAGCCTGATGGAGGTGAAGGGTTATTGAAACGCAAGGGCTGCCGTCTCGCGAGGCGGGTTCTGAAGGAAGTGTGGATCAAAGGTGCGAGCCGATGAACAAAAACCGGATATGAGGCGCAAGCGTCGGGTGAGCAGGCGACACATCGCGAAGTCCAGATCCATCAAGGATGCGAAGCGTAGATCCGGCGGTTGTGCACCGAAGGCCATTGAGCTTACCCCGGGAGATCTGCCCGGTGCCGCTTTCGGGCGACTGAGACGACCGCGAGGTCGTCTGACCGCCGCGCAGAAGTCAGCTGAGGGCGTATTAGGTCAGGCTGTCGGCAAAGCTATTGAGGCGCTCCAAGGCCGAAAGGTGGAGAAACAGATGGGCGGAGCCGGAAACGATGGCTGAAGGCCGACGATTGAGAGAGGCAAGTAGGACTGGTATCTCGTGAATTGAAAGCGGCAGAACAACCAGCAAGAGCTGGCCTTGGAACCGAAGGACCGGGATGAAGCCCCGGCGCGCAGTGACGAGGAGACCGAACCATTCATGGCGAAATCAGCCACCGAAAACTCGGCTTTCACGGAACAACTAATGGAGGAGGTGTGCGACCGAGAGAACCTCGAACGAGCGTGCAAGCGTGTTAAAAGGAACAAAGAAAGCCCTGGCGTTGATGGGATGACCATCGACGACGCGAAGGCGTTCCTGCGTCAGCACTGGCCAAACATTCAGTCTCGACTGCTCGACGGAAACTATCGGCCGCAGCCGGTTAAGCGGGTCGAAATCCCGAAGCCGGGACGGCGGAGTCAGGAAACTCGGCGTCCCCTGTGTCGTCGACCGCCTGATTCAACAAGCCGTGCTGCAAGTTCTTCAAGAGCGATGGGATCCGACATTTTCGGAGCACAGTTTCGGATTTCGGCCGGGGTGGTCTGTCCACCAGGCTGTAGCCCAGGCACAGCGTTACGCTACAACGTAGTGGCTGATCTCGATTTGGAAGGATTTTTCGACCGAGTTAACCACGACATCCTGATGTCACGCGTCGCCGCACGGATACCCGATAAACGCATGCTCAAGCTTATCCGGGCATTCCTGAATGCCGGTGTATTGGAAGATGGTTTGGTCCGACCGGTGGACGAAGAGACCCCGCAAGGCGATCCGCTCTCGCCCTTCCTCAGCAATATCGTGCTCGACGATCTCGACAAGGAATTGGCTCGACGTGGTCACCGTTACGCGGATGACTGCAACATCTATGTTCGCAGTCACCACGCCGGCGAGAGGGTGAGGGCCTCGATAAGCCAGTTCATGACCGACAAGCTCCGCAAGAAAGTCAACGAGGCCAAAAGCGCGGCGGCGCGACCCGAGCAACGTAAATTTCTTGGAGTCAGCATTGCGAATGACGGGAGCGAGCGACGCATTGCGCCGAAAGCTCTCGACAAGTTCAAAGATCGAATCCGAGAAATCACATGCTGGACGCGAGGGATCAGTTTGCAGCAGATGATCGCCGACCTCAAGCCATACCTCATCGGATGGCGCGGGTACTTCGGCTTCTGTCAGACCCCGCGCGTGCTAACGAACTTGGAAGCCTGGATCCGCCGGAGAATGCGTTTGTATCTCGGGCGGCAATGGCGGAACGGGCATAACCGATTCACGGAGCTTCGCGGCCTCGGCATCGCGAAGGTCGCCGCATCGGTCGCTGCCGATTCACCGACGGGACTCTGGCGCATGTCCGGACACCCGGCGGTTCAACACGCCCTACAAATCATGTGTTCGACTCTCTTGATCTCCCGAATCTTCATGCCTGTGCCGGCTTAACTCGATCGAACCGCCGTGGTACGGACCCGTATGCCCCGGTGGTGTGGGAGGGTGGCGTCGCGAGACGTCCCCCTATCCCGATCAATCTTTAATACGAAATCGCAAGCTTTCGCGGCTTCAACTCTCGAAAGCTTGCAATCTACCCTGGCGGCGTCAAAAACCGATTCCTGCTCAACGCCTTGGGGACTTCTTCACGGACGACCACTTATGGGCCTATGCCCGAGATGACCGAACCTTTCGCTGCAGCCGTCCCCCGATGGTGGTTTATCGCTTAGAAGACATCCGCTCCGGCGAATGTGCTGTCCGGCATCTCAGTGGCCATCGCGGCATCCTGGATGTGGATGGCGACGCCGCCTATGACAAGCTCGCGCGATCCGATCGCGGCAATGATGGCATCACATTGGAGTGGCAACGGCGACGGTCCCGAGCGGATGGCAAAGCTCTGGCAGGTCGAGAAAACTGTGCGCGGCCAAAAGCCCCGACGCACGCGTTGTTGCGCCAGAAAACCTCGGCGGGGGTGTCGCAGATCTATTCGATCTCTGGCAGAAGACCTTTGCGGCGGAATCATCTCCGGCAAATCAAAACTGTCCGAAGCAATCCGTTATGCCGTCTCCCGCGCTGCCATCTTCGAATGCTTCCCGACTGACGATCGCCATAGAGCTCGACTCCAACATCGTCGAACGCGCCATCAGGCCACAAACAATTACGAGAAAGACCAACCTCTTCGCCAGTAGCGACGGCGGCGGACAAACCTGGGCGACCATCGCAACACTGCTGCAGATGGCGAAGATGAACAACGTCGATCCGTTCGCCTGGCTCGCCGTAACGCTTCAGCGTATCGCCAACGGCTGGCCGAGCAGCGAAATCGACACGCTTATGCCATGGAACCACGCGGCCTGATGGCCTCCGCTTGCCGCTTAAATGAGATGAAGCTGCATGGCCTCGCTGTTGCAGAGGGGCAGAACCAGTGCCGCGCCGGTTCCGAGCTCCGGGCACACGGCACCGAACAGGTAGGTCGATTGCGTGCGCTGGTCGTGAGCCGCCCGCGGCCGCGCTCCCTTTCTAGCCCAGCGATAGGTGAGCTTGTTCTTCTGCCCCACCCGCATCTCATCCTGAAACCACACCTCTACCGGGGTGTCCGGCAGCAAGGCTGCTGCGGATTTCCTCCACGCGAGCGTGGAAGTTTTTTAGATGCCTCGATCGCCTCGGGATCCTGCTTGTACGCTCTCGGCCGGGCGCTGACGTGTGAGAAGCCGAGGTCCTTGAGGGCTCGATAGACCGTATCGTCTGACACCGAGATGCCGAACTCCTCATGCAGCCGCATGATCAGGTCACAGGCCCGTCAGCGCACCACGCCCGCACCACGCCATGGATGGGCGGGGTCGGCCCTTCGTCCACGATCCGCGCCAGAAACGCCCGGTGCTCCGTGTTGAGCTTCGCCGGCGCGCCTGGCGCGGGAACATTGATCAGACCATCGGGCCCTTGCTTGTTGAATCGGATCACCCAGTCACGAAGCGTCTGCCGGTCCATCCCGCCAACCTTGGCGGCCTCCGCCCGCGATGCGCCATCGAGCACCGCAGCGATCGCCAGAAGGCGCCGGACCTGATCGCTGTCCTTCGACCGCCGCGCGAGCCGGCGAAGCTCAACCGCTGAAAAATCCGTTCGAACCGCAATCGGCTGGCCCATGGCAACTCCCTCCAGTTGCCATGTTGAATCATCGATCCTCTGATTTGGGAATGCCCGTCGTGAGTCAGCACCTCAGCGGGTTGGTATTATATCCTGTTCGGCAAAGCCGGCAGTGAGTTCCGCCTTCGGACGCGCCACAGGTGCGATCTACGGCACTGCCGATAGTGGTGCCGTGGAGTTCACTTGGGCTGGCAACGACGAAATGGAGGAAGCTTCCGGCAATGGGTGGGCCGAGCTTCAAGAGGATGGGACTCTTGAAGGCCAGATTTGCTTCGATGGCGGCGATGAGGCGGACTTCATCGCCAAGCCGTGGCATACTTCTGCGAGAGCCTGCTAAGTTGCACGGGGCTGATAGAATTGATCAAGAAGAGGCCTTTGAAGACGAAGACCTATGAAAGTACTCTAAACTCTTGGTCATAAAAACCCGGAATGTTCCAGGGGGTTCGCTAGGTATTCGGCCGAAGACCTTCCACCCATTTCGAGCGTAGAAGTCTGGAAAGTTGATAGTGTAGAGGAAGGCCGATCGGCAGCCACGCCGTCGACCTTCGTTTTCAAATTCTTTCAAAATCGTTGTTCCAAGGCCCCTTCCGCGAAATTTCCTGGGCAAAAAGAACGAGTCTAGGAACAACAACCCCACGGATGAAACTCCCATCGCGCCGCCTAGAACACGCTGGGTTTCAGGATCCTTTAAGATCACAGCAATGGGATGAGTATCGCCGATGCCGGTGATAACGTCAATGAAATCGTCGCTACCCTCCTCGATTGCTTTTACGATGGAGGAAGCGATTACATCAGTTACGACGATGTCCGGCATTTTCTCTTCCCTTTGCGTGCAGACTATAGTAGCGCAGAAATCGACATCAGATGAGTTTCCGAATCGGAGATAAACGCAACCAGATTACACTCGAATTGCTCAGTAGCGCACACGAACCGATACAAGCGGTCAGTTAGCAATATTGCAGCGTGTACGTGTCTTATTTGTCCGGCGCCTATTTGTTGCTCGCAGTGACAGCATCACTTTGGAGGCAAAGCGGACATCTGCTTCGTGCATCACGTGGCCGCGTTTTACGGCCCCCACGACTTGGGCATCACTTTCAGCGAAGCCAAATATGATGGATCCATGGTTGAAAGTTTGCTCAGGTGCATAGTCCAGCAAAGTAGACCCATCATTAGAAATCAACGAGCGGTTAGCAGTGCGCGGATCCTAGTTGCCGCGTGGGCACGAACCGCATCTCCGAAGGCACGGAAAATGCGGGCGGAGGGCTCGTCGGATTTCACCCAATACTCGGGATGCCATTGGACGCCGACGGCAAAACTTCTTGTATTGCGTACCGACACCGCCTCCACAGTTCCATCGTCGGCGACTGCTTCGACGTCGAGCTGTGCCGCCAACCGGTCGACTGCCTGACGATGGAGGGAATTTACGTTGATCTTGCCCGCGCCAAGCACTCCGAACAGGCAGCTTTCAGGCTTGATGGTCACTGACTGGCGTATCGCAAACGCCTCATCTCGGCTACCGCTCGGTGGCGCCCGATGGTCGAGCGTGCCCGGTCGCTCGTGGATCTCTGTCGCTAGCGTGCCGCCCAATGCGACGTTCATTTCCTGGAGGCCGCGACAGATGGCGAGCAGCGGAATCCCCTTGTCGATGGCCTTGCGGATCAAAGGCAACGTTGTTGAATCCCGTGCTGGATCATACGGGCCATCTGCTTCGCTTGCATCGCCGCCATAGAGAGAGGGATGGACGTTCGACCCCGAGCCCGTAATCATCACGCCATCCACAGCGGCGCAGACTTGGTCGAGGTCAAGCCTGTCACCAAAGGAAGGGACCAGCAAAGGAAATACGCCAGCCCCGACAATCGCCGCTTCAAGGTACTGTTGGGGAGCCGCGTGCCATAGATAGTTGCGCAATTCGCGAACATCCGCCGAGACAGCAACTAGTGGCTGACCTCGTCGCGAACCGCGGATGTCTTGCACGATTGAAAATGCGGTGCCCTTTGCGTCCCCGCCCTGTCCCATACGGCGAGCCTCTTCCCTCTCTGCGAAAGCGGTTTCTAAACTTCATCGCCCTTCGTTGCCGGCTGCCACCATTGCGAAGTGGTCCGCAACATCGTTCTCGTACTGTTGGCTTCCCATAGATCTCTCTCTCTCTCTCTCTCTCTCTCGTTCCTTGTTTTCCTCTTCATGCCGTAGTTGGCGTCAAACTCGTCGCTTCGAGTGAAGCGCTGGCCAGCGCAGCCGGCTGCCTCGCGAATTCCTGTGGTCGGAACGCGCGCATGACAAGTGACGACCCGTCCTTCGGCCACTGGTGTCGCGTGGTGTCAGAAGTCGCGAAGACCGGATTGAACGTGGCGAGAGGATTCTCCATAGTCATGCGGACTGTCTGAGCAGCAGTCGGTGCGGTCTGCACGCGCAGGATCGTCGCCATCGAGAATGCCGCTCCGGCGGCCAGCCCTACTTTGATGAGGTCGCATCTAGATGTCATGGTTCTTCCTCTTACATGTAGCTTGCGAAGTGACTACAAATTCGTTGTTCCGATCGAGTCCGCAGGGATGACGGCGCGATCGAATTGAGCCTGAGCTCCTGCAGAACAGGTCGGAAGGATCCTTTCCTTCTCGAATTGTACGAAGAGATCCTCGATCAGAATGCCTCTGAGAGTCTGACTCAAAATTCATGACTTGACGTTGGCCAATCTAGCGATGCGGCGCACCAGTTGTCGAGTTGACGCGATAAGGAGCCATGCTTCAGCCGAGGCTACGGAGGCCTCCCAATCTTTGGCGAGACGTCGGCAGCGGTTGAGCCATGCCAATGTGCGTTCGATGACCCAGCGTCGGGCAACAATAACGAAGCCTTTTGCGTCATCTGGGCGTTTGACAATTTCAATCGTGGGCCCGTCGATTTTCCGGAGCGCGTTTTCAAGCTTTTCGCCGGCGTAGCCGCCGTCAGCAAACAAGTGTGTAATAGTCGGATAGCTCGCACACGCCAAAGTGATGACGGCCAGCGCGCCGTCCCTATCCTGAACATTGGCCGGGTGCACGATGGCGCTCAGCAAATTTCCTTGTGTATCGGTGACGATGTGGCGCTTGCGACCTTTGATCTTCTTGCCCGCATCAAAGCCGCGTGGCCCTCCGCTCTCGGCCGTCTTGACCGATTGATTGTCGATGATCGCCGCCGTTGGTTGCGGCTCCCGCCCAGCAAGCCTACGCGCGATTTCAACCAGGGCTTCATTGATCAAATCCAACACCCCACTGTCGCACAGGCCGTAAAAATAGTACTGGACCGTCGTGAAGGGAGGAAAATCCTTCGGCAAAAGCGCCCCTTGGCATCCCATCGTCGCAATGTACTGGATCGCATCCCATACCGATCGCATGCAGGTCTTGCGTGGTCGCCCGACCTTGCTCGGCTCTGGTATCAACAGCTCGATCAAGGCCCATTCAGCATCCGTGCAATCGCTTGCATAACGGAGCGATCGTCTGTCATGCTGACAGCGGGTGATTTCGGTCCAGGTCATCTGCTTCTCCGATGGCTTCGAACACTTTCGAAGAATCACAACCTGCTGAAATCACCCAACTTTAATTTCCGGTCGGCTTCTGAGACTGCTCATCACTACTCCTCCACTAGCTGTCATAGGTCGATTTAGTACCCAAAGCGACCAGCGCGCGACGCGAAATTTGTGCCACATATCGGCGTTCTTCCTGTCGGATAGATATGGGTCCAAGCGTTTCCGCTATGTGTCGCTCAAGGCAACGCGCGATATCGCATGCCGAGCCTGCGATCTTGATCAGGTCATACATGTCGTACATGTGCGTGATTGCATTGCGCTTGGCTTCCCCTGGTGAGCTTCCGTGCAGAGTGAACGGATCGCTGATTTCAAATACCCTGACGTCGCGAAACCCTGCGCATGTAAGGAGATCGAACATTTCGTGGCGCGAGAAATGCGCATGCGGGTGCCCCGTCCGCGAGTAAGGATGCACAACGCTGTCAAACCAGTTGGCGCATCTTCCACCGATCTCAAAATCATGCAATACAAGGCAGCGTCCCGCTCTCAGCGTACGGTGCGCTTCGCGAACTGCCAGACGTCTTGCGTCGCTATCGAGATGATGGCTACCATAAGCAATAAGAACGCCGTCTAGTACATTGTCACGGAACAAGCTTCGCGTTGCTGACTGGCGCACGCATGGCAGCGCTTGGGCGTGGCAGGCGTCGATCATGAATTTCGAGATGTCGGCTGTATAAATCGTCGGAGTGTGATGTCCAAGCGTTTTACAAAACCGTGCAAAGGTCCCATCGCCGCCAAGCACATCCAGGATCCTGAAATCCTGACCAGGAGATTCGAGGGAAGGTGAGAAGCACTTCAGAAGTGTGCCCATGCCCACTTTTCGGTTGTCCGTACTCTTCTGTGCGGAATTGTAGGCAATGCCGCGGCCGCCTACTTTCTCATCCTCGAACTCCCACGAGCTCATATTCATTTTCGCAAAATGCCGCTCAGCGTCGGAACATCTCTCGCGACTAAGAAGACTATATAACTCGGGATGATCATGACGCAGGTAGTCGAGATATTCCTCAAAGCTGTATCCATTCATGTATAGCTCGGTTCGCATCTCTGAATTCTCCGTAAGCCCATAAGCATGTTTGTCTTGCTCTCGCCAGTCAGCGTTTGAAATATGTAAAGTGCCATCACCACGTGTGAGCGACGCGACTTCCAAGGCGTGTCCACGAAGCCTCCTTCCCCCTTCCGATTCTTCATAATGCTTCATCGGATCGTACCCAAACTGAGCAATCGGCATCGCCGACAGAAGCGCTGGGGAAGGCGCACTCCGCTGGCGCACCGCGCCATCTGTACATTAGCGCCGACCTTTCTCACTGAGTTGGATTAGCCAATAGAATAATAGGATGGAGACCAAGACGCTGAGCCGCGTGGACGTACGGCCGGCCTCTCCAAACAGAACGATGGCATTTCTCGACATTGACTGATGATTCCGACGTTCCGCGCAGTGCTGCGGCCTGAGGTCGAAGCGGCATCCGCAACGGACCAGCTTATGGTCGAACAAAGGTATCGACGAGTACCTTGCGACGATACTACTATCTTGGATAGGTGTACGGGCGAGCTGTCGGCTAACACTATAGCGCAGCCGCCAGAATTCCGGTTCGCCCGTCAGGAGAAAGACAATAAAACTGGGAGACCAGGTGGGGCGTCCTTATGCGGCCTTCGCCTAGGCTGTTGGAAGAACTCAGCCGCGTTCGCAAACGAACGCCGAATCGTCGCCATTGTAGATGTGTAAGTGGGCCGACGAGCCTGCCCGCAGCGCCGATCGTAGCCCATCCGCGAGCACAGGCAGGATCATTGTCGTTTGTGCCCCTCCCATGAGAACTCTGCGCAGGCCGCTCGCGCGCCGTAGCAGACGTCGAGGAGCCCTTCAGGGCACCGAAGGCAATTTCACCGTCACGCCGAGGCCGACCCAGCGCTCCATCCCGGCGAAGCCCTTATAGCGACAGCGGTCGAGGCCATGTCGGCGTTTGACGACGCGCCTCAAAAGCCGCCCCGTTCGGATCGAACAAAATACCTACAGTAACATTGTCCGCAGCATCGCCGGCGCGATCGACGGCCACCAGTCCGGAGAATAGAGCAAGCTAAACTTGCGCACCAGCGCTGACAGCGCTTCGTTCACGGTCGTCCGGATCGCGCGCAGCGGATGATCACGGCGCACCCGCGCCTTCAGGTCAACGTAGCTGAACAGCTCGCCTGTTCGATTGTCGCCGCCGCGCACCGCCATCTCCGAATCTCGCTGGAGCCAATGAATCACGGGCCAGTCCGCGGCGAGCGCCTTTTTCAACAGCCTGCTCTGGATGAGCATGATTTTCCTGGCTGCGCCCAGACGCTGGATTTAAGGGGCGCCCAAAGCGGGAGGCAGGGTAGAGAACGACGGTTGAGCAAGCTCTCATGCGCGGGTTGGCTAGCGCATGACCGTGGCTTCGTCTTTGGGGCTGCCTCGGCCTAAACTCTGTTAGACGGTACGTCCCTCCCAGAAAGGGTGAGTTGAGTCCGCCATCTGAATGCAGAACTGTACCGGTTCATCGAATCGGAAAGCCATCACTCCGGACTGTTCAAGAAATGCAAGCCGCGATCGCCGATATGCCCGGCTTCGGAATGGGCGATGCAATAATCGCCATTGCCTTCGAGCAGGACGGCTGGAGTGGGAGAGGCTAGGCTCCAGCGATTTTCGTCGTCGGCCATCTTGGGCAACCAAAACCACGTAATCTGTGACCATCAGCAAAAGGACCAAGACAATGACCATCATCAAAGGGCCGCAAGCTTTCCCGAGAAGCGAATATTTGCGCAGGCTCGCGGCGGTAAAGTCGGCAATGGCGCGACTCGAAATCGAGACTCTCTTCGTAGTCTACCCGGCGAATCTCACTTACCTGACGGGCTACATCGGGGGCGGGTGGCCGACTACGGTCCCGCACGGACTTGTTGTTTCAGTTCACAGGGAGGAGCCGATCTTCATCCTACGCAAGATGGATGTGCCCGGAGCCCTTCATCAGGCATTCCTTCAGCACGGCAACGTAATTGGCTATCCGGAAGACTTGGTCGCCAAACCTGGTGCGGATGGCTACGACGCTGTGATCGACTTTGTCAATGAACTCGGCGCTGCAAATCGCGGCTTGGGGCTCGAACAGAATGTTCTTCCGACGCAGACAATAGAAAAGTTTAAGGCGCGCCTGCCGAATGCGAAGGTCATCGACTGCTCTAGTCTAGTGGCCTGGGTTCGGATAATTAAGTCAGAGCTCGAAATTTCTGTCATGCGGGAAGCCGCCGCGATCACCGATGCGGCAATTGCGCGGGCAGCGGAGGTGATCCGCCCGGGTGTGCGAGAAGCTGATGCGGCCGCCGAGATAATTGGAACGTTGATCCGCGGTGTCAACGGCAAGGGGGGGTCGGGCATTCAAAACTTTTTCTTGTGCGCCTCGCCGCGGGCCTCGACTCCGCATTTTGCATGGACCGACGACGTTTTTGGCCCCGGCTCCCAGATCAATCTCGAACTTGGCGGCAAACGTCATGGCTATTGTGCCGCAATCATGCGCACCTTCTCGATCGGCAAGCCATCGGATCGTTTGCGTCGTATACATGAGGCGGAGGTGGCCGGCCTCGAAGCCGCGCTTGGCAAAGTCCGGCCCGGCGCAACCTGCAGCGACGTCGCTAATGCGTTCTATCGCACCATCGAGAAGCAGGGCTTTAGTAAGGAGTCGCGCTGTGGCTATTCCCTCGGTATTAATTGGGTTGAGCAGACCGCGAGTCTCAGAGATGGCGATACGACAGAGCTGAAGCCGAATATGACTTTCCACCTGATGCTGGGCAACTGGGTCGATGAGGATTTCGGCTACGTACTCGGGGAATCATTCCGTGTGACTGAGGGCGGCTTCGAAGTGCTTACAAGTACACCCCGTAAGCTCTTCGAACTCTAGCTGAGCCTTGCCGAGAATGTACGTACGGCAGAAGCCCTCCAGCCGAGCTCGGCGAGTCATCCGTGCACCCGTTTCGAAAGCGCCAAGTTTGGTGTGTGAACCTCCTCCGAATTGATGGACACCTGTAGTAGGCTCGAAGAGCCAGGAGGTGTCGGATGGAAGAGTGTCAACGTCGGTCGTTTACGGACGACTACAAGCGGCAAGTGGTTGACCTGGTAGCGTCAAGCGCGCGCTCGATCGGATCTGTGGCCAAGGAGCTTGGCCTGCGCGATTCCGTGCTGCGGCGGTGGGTGGAGCAGCGAGGGGCTCGGCTGGAGCCGACGGCGGCGACGCGGCGCCCCACAACGCAGGCGACGCTGCGGTCGGCGGACCACGCGGCAGAGATCGCGCGTTTGCAGCGAGAGAACGAGCGGCTGTCGCATGGAGCGCGACATTCTAAAAAACCGTCCAGCACGGTGGCGCGCCTGTGCGGCGTAGAAGCGGCCGTTCGATTATTGGTGGCACAATCCCCGTTAAAAAACATGGTCCATGGGTGCATGCGAACTTGAGAATGGTGACGTCGCCCTGGCGACGATCCCGATTAGGAAGATCGCAATTGGCATAGCCTAGACCCTCCTGCTCATCATTGAAATGGAGGATTGCCATGCCCAAGAAGAGGACGGCCGGCGACCGTCCGGAACTGAAGCCGGTCAACGTCGGGGCCGCCGCCATCGACATCGGATCAACGATGCACATGGCTGCGGTGAACCCGCTTGCACGGACGTGCCTGTGCGCTCTTTCGGCACATTCACGCGAGACCAGCATGAGCTGGCGGACTGGTTCAAAACGGGCGGCGTGACGAGTGTCGCGATGGAATCCACCGGGGTCTATTGGATCCCGGTCTACGAGATCCTGGAGCAGCGCGGGTTTGAGGTGATTCTGGTCAATGCGCGGTACGCCAAGAACGTGCCCGGGCGCAAGACCGATGTCAGCGATGCCGCATGGTTGCGCCAGCTTCACTCCCATGGCCTGTTACGCGGCAGCTTCCGACCTGATGCCGAGATCGCAACCCTGCGCGCGTATCTGCGCCAACGGGAGCGGCTGGTGGAATATGCCGCCGTCCATATCCAGCATATGCAGAAGGCCCTGATGGAGATGAATCTGCAGCTCCATCATGTGGTCTCGGATATCACCGGCGCAACCGGCATGCGGATTATCCGAGCGATCGTTGCAGGCGAGCGGAATCCTGACGTCTTGGCAACCTATCGCGACGTGCGATGCCATTCATCCCTCGATACGATCCGTGCGGCCCTGGTGGGCAACGGACCGGCACGAACATGTCTTCGCGCTGACCCAATCGCTGTAACTCTATGACGTCTTACCAGGCGAAGATGCTGGACTGCGACCCCAAGCTCGAGGTCATGCTCGCGGCACTCAACAATAAAAGCGCAAAGCCGGTCGGAAAGCTGTCCAAGCCACGCATCAGGATCAAGCAGGTCAACGCGCCCCACCTTCGATGTCAGGACCGCGCTGTACGGCGCGCTCGGCGTCGATCTGACCGAGATCCATAGCTTGGGTCCATCACTGGCATTGAAGCTTGTCGGTGAGTGTGGCACCGATCTGCGGGCATGGCCGAGCGCCAAGCGCTTCACCTCCTGGCTGTGCCTTGCACCAGGCAAGGTGTTGTCCTCGCGCACACACGGAGATCGTCCAGTCGCGCAGCCGCACCGTTGCGGTTGGCAGCAACAACCGTCGGGCGGAGCCATACGGCGCTCGGTGCATTCTATCGCCGACTGTCCTCACGTGCGGGTAAGTCAAAGGCGGTGACCGCGACCGCCCGCAAGACCGCAGTTGAGCCTCCATTGGACAAATGGTTCGCTACCCCGACGTCGAATTATGCTGCGTGAACAATGCCCACAGTGTTCACGCTCCCGCAATTATCGCTCCTTGCACAACATGAATCTGGCCACAACATAACACGAATAGCTGAAACTGTCGGAGTGGGAGCCGCAATACTTCTGCCATCTGTGGACGCCCCCGTGAGCGCAAGAGGAATCTTTCGTAAGGCACTGCGCGTAGTCGGGTGCTGACATCTGTCCGGCCTCTGATGCGACCGGTCATGCGTCGCGGGCTCGTATGGGAGTTCGCGGATCGGGGCCAAATCACAGAAGCGTGCTCGAACTCGGGCACTGTGGGAGGAGCTGGCTTTCCCGATCCCGTGTCATCGACTGTTGCGCCTACCTTCCCTTGACCTTCCTATACCCTCGACGACCTCTGGCCGGTCGACTATGTCGACGCGACCAGGTCTTGGTAGACCCCGCCTTTCGCCAAACGGCTTGCCGGAGAGCATCCGCGCCAGCCACGATCCTTGGGGAGTGCCCGCGGCGGCGAGCGTGCCGCACGACGGCGCAAGCGATGATGATGAGCAAGCGCCGCAAGGTTCGCTCACCCATCGTCGACGTTGCGCCAGGTTTTTGCTTTCCGCGGGTCGAGTTCTGTTTCGGCGTGAGCCCGAGCCAGGCAGCGAAGTCGCGGCCCTTTTTAAAGGTCGTGGCCGCAGAGGCCAGGCGATGAATGCAGTCGCTGTTATCGAACCCACGCCGGGAATGGTTGCCAGCCGCCGCGCGGCTTTGTCTTCCCGGGCACGGCGTGCGATCTCGACGTCAAGATGTTTGATCCTGTGATGCAGCGAGCGCAGCACATCAATCAGCACCTCGAGCGCTACTCGGGCGGCTTCTGGCAAATCGCTTCTCGGATCCGCCGCCAGCTCCATGAGCTTGACCATGCGAGAGGGCCCCCGAGGAACCGTGTTCAGCGAGGTGGGCACGCAGAGCGTTGATCACCTGGGTGCGCGCTGTCGCACCAGATGGTCGCGCGCCCGAAATACAACCGCGGCAGCCTGCCGCTCCTGCTCTTGACGGCAACAAAGCGGAGATCGGCAAGCTCGGTCACACAGTTCGCCTCATTCCGCCAGCTTATGTGAAGCGCCTTTTGTGAAACGGCAGAAGAACGACGCCGCTGATGCCGAGGCGATCTGTGAGGCCGCCCAACGGCCGACGATGCGCGCGCGACCAATGATGCGCGCTGGCACAGGCTTCCATGGCGACCAGGCACGCAGGCTGCTTGGCGAAGAACTCCAGCACCTTGTGACGCCGCAGGCGTTTGCTGAAAACAATGGCGCTTGCAGCATCCGCCCCATGCGCCTGAAATACGTTCTTCGCCAAATCCAGTCCGATCGTGCTCACTTCCATGGCGGACGCGCTCCTTCTCTGCGGTGGCTGTTCAACACCCCACGATCTTGGCACATCGATGCCGTCGAGGGGGCGTCCACGCCATCACAACAACATCAGCGTGACGTTCCTCCGCCGCAGCTCGCGATGCACGAGCGCCCAATCCGGCTGCGGAAGCTCGTCGCTGGGCAAATCGGACGGTGGCGGAAACAGGAGGTTCTCGAGCCGGACATCGTCATCGAGCTCCGGCGGCAACGGCCAGGTCAGGCCGGCCCGGCGCGTTCGGTTGAGGTACTTGTTGACCGTGCCCTGGGCCAGGCCGAGGTTGCGGGCAATCGCGCGTTGCGACGTGCCGACGCTGTGGTGCAGGCGCAAAACTTCGCGAATGTGGCGCATGGACAGTCTCTCTGTCGGCATCTCGATCCTCCGCGGTTGGGCAAAAGACCAAGCCACCTGGGTTGCAGACTGTCAGTGGTGCGCCTCGCTGTCTCCGATCACGATCCGCTGGAAACGGTGACCACAATGCTCTGGAATGAGTGATCACGATGGCCTGGAATTGCTGATCACCATCGTCTGGAACGCGCAGTATGGCACTGGCGAGGTCGAAACCCTGCTGCGCAAGGCAGGCAAAGGCTATGTCCTGGGTGTTGCGTCCAATCGTGTGTTCCGCTCCTGGGGCAAACAGCAGGCTGTCGCCGGCACCGCCGCCGCGATCGCGCAGAGCCTTCCCAAAAAGGCTTGGCGCCGCCTGTCGTCCGGCGGAGGGACCAAAGGTCCGCGCTGGCACGACTGGGCCTATCTCGAGCCGCTCGATCTCGATGCCAGTGAATACAACGACGACCTTGTCGGGAATGGACGCAAGGTCTTCTGATCCGCCGCAACATCGCCGACGGCAGCTTGGCCTTTTTCTCCACATGGTGCCCAAAGGGCACGTCCATGCAGAAGCTGGTATCGGTGGAAGGCCATCGCTGGGCCATCGAGGACGGCTTCGAAACCGACAAGAACGAGCTCGGCCTTGATCACAACGAAACCCGCTCCTGGCATGGCTGGCATCGCCATGTCTCACTCGTCATGCTTGCCTTCGCCATGATCGCCGTCATCCATCCGTCATCGGGCCAACACCGGGCCGTTGCTCAAAAAAACGCGGCAGCGGCCGCGACCGATGCATCGGTCCTAATCCGCTGGTCGATCCAGGAAATCCGGCGCATCGCCATGAAGCTCGCCCATCGGCGCATCCCGCACGCCCGCGTCCTCGCATGGCGTTCTAGCGCAGGGCTCATCAGGCAACCGCGCGCAAAGCCCATCTCAGGAAAAAATTACAACTGTAATGCTAGGCCGAAAGGTGGGGGCAAAACGGTCTTACGATTGAGGCGCGCGATGGCACCAATATCGGCTGTGCTCATGTGCCGCGAGATCGTCGAAGTCGGGGTGCCGCGTAGCAGCAGCGCGTTGGCAATCGCCGGCTTGAGATGGCTTCAAGGACTACGATGTCGATGGAATGGCCGACAGCATGGCCCCCCTAGGCGCACCCGTGTAGAGCACGAGGTTGGGGGCCCGATCGGGGGCGTTGAAAACGAACTCACACGTGGGAACCCTGACCCATGTCGATGCATTCGCCCTCAAGCCACTCAACGTTATTGGCCTTCAATAGGTCAGAGCTTCGATCATCTGCCGCTGAACTTGGCGACTCCGGTATAGTACCATCTCCTTCCAATCAGCTGCATCTGGATAGAAGTGTTGCCTCAAACGTCGTCGGATCGCACGACCAATGTCTGTTTCGATCTCCGTTTGGCGATAGGCATAAAGCCAGTGGTCAGCACGCAACGCGGCTCTGGCCGTTTCGGAAGGATAGGTTCCGAACTCTAAGCATACGTAGACGTGCCGATCACCGAGAAGCCGCTGCCAGTAGTCATCCTGCGTGCCATGAAGCGCAACAGCCGAAGATGTGCCAAGGTCCGGTGATGTGACCGAAGGGCCAAAAATGTCACGTGCACGCTGATACCCTGACATACCGGAGGCCTGCTCGCATTGCAGCTCACCATAGCCATAAGGTCCGAGGCCTGTATGAAAGTCAACGATCAAGACAAACCGACGCGCCTCAATGTCGTAGTCCAATACGATTCGTTCGAGCGTTTGGCGTGCTACGGTAGGGCTGAAGCCTCCGAAGAACATCCCGGTGGGGTGTCGATACTGCCCGCTGGTCCGAGCCTTTCGGAGAGCAGTTTCGCCGCGCGCTTTACGAAACGTCTCTATTGCCGCCTCAGCGGAAATGAAAAGTGGGCCTTCCAGCTCACGTGGCACGAGATGATCAGCGAGTAGATCGTAGGTTTCGTTATAGGGCAAGGGGGCCGCGAAATCTACAAAGTTTCGATTGAGGTCGCAGCCCTCTTGCGTGACGCGCCGATCCCATGCGAACCCATAGGGGTTGAGAGCATGGATCAGCAACATTGCTTCATCGGATTTGAGCATCTCGTAACCACGCCCAACAAGCCAGTCGAGCTGTGCCGCGGATCCGCAATACCCCTCCACGCCATGCGTGCCAGATACCATAATCCCCATTTTTGGGGCGCGTCGGTCGCCAAACCAGGCAACGTCGGTCGAAAGTTCTTCTCCACGAGGCCCACGCGCTGGCGATGGATAGACAGCGGCCTCGCCAACTTTGCTCTCGTCAACGCAGGCTCGAAATCTTTGACGAGCTTCGAAATAGTCCGATGAGAATCGGCTAGTTGTTTCATCGACAATTGCATTGTTCATCGGCATTCCAATGAAGCCTTCGAAATTTAGCTGCGAGTTACGTTGGGTCACGGGCCAGACACCTCCGATGAAGGCTCGATCGTCAAAATCCAGCACAACCATTTTACGCCGAGCTCTCGCGGTCCTCCAAAACTGAATCCGCGCCGCTATCGGCAGCATGGCGTCGAGCGGCCAGCTCGCTTTCGACGTTGAGCAAATTACAGTATAGAGCGGCTTCAAGCTTAATTACTTCAATCTAGTGCCGTTGTGGCAGAAATTCTGCGCTGGAAGGTCTGCTTGTTCGCAAGCGCTTAAGATTTCATCTGATCCACACGTCTTTTCAGGCACGACATTGCCGTCCCGCTCCGTCTCCATGTTCTGGGATTGTGACGGGCCTCACGAGTTGTCTCCAGCGTGGCCCAGGCCGTGCGCGGACAAGCTTGCAGGATCGCGCAGATCCCAATCCGGGAAGGCATTCGCTGATTTCTCTGAAGAGACGAGCGAACGCCGTTGTCGGCGGCCAACGCCATCCAAAATCGGTGCGTCTCTAGGCGTCGGAACTGAGCACTCCCCCAGCGACAGCCGCCATGCTGGCCACGCCATCCGAAATGAGAGCCGCCGCATCGTGCGCTGCCGGCGAAGACGAGCCAACTGTTAGTGTCTGCAAGTCGCATAGGCGGCCGGAAATCGCGCTGTTCGATCCACTCCTCGCCAGTGGTCAACGCTTCACCTTGCCCGCATCGTCTCAGAGTTCGACTTGATCGAATGCAGACGCCGCGCCGTCCCAATAATGGCAGAATTTCTGCGTGAATGGGATTTATGTTGAGGAAATTCGACTCTAAGTCGGGTTTATGGATTGCTCATGGCACGGAGAAAGAAGTCTCACGATCATCTAGCGGAGTCCTCAACTTCGAACAGGGGCTATCGCACGGCGAGCCGAGGCCGGGCCTATAAGGCCTTTTTGTCCGTGCGAGGGCATCGCAAATCGAGTCAGGATGCTGCTACGTGTCGCCGGGCCGCTCCCGCCGGCTCATGGAATCCGTCTCTGGGGTGATGCCGTCAAGGCCGGGGAGGAGTTCTCGGTGGAACTTGGTCTTCCCGTAATGCATCTATGGCGCCGACAGCTTCACGAAACGTGGCGACTGGGCGACGTCTACCACGCGCCGTCGAGTCGGGAGCAAGCGTTGCGGAACGTTCAGAGTTCGATCCGCGATCGGGAAAAGAGGGAGCTTCCGGCCAGAGTTGCAAATCACCAAGGCTGATCTAGCCAACGTTGCCGGGGCCGCGTAACGCGTGAATCTGAGCGACGCGCCGGCGGACTTTCGATACAAAATAAAATCCAATGGAGCTAGACGATGACAATCAGCAAAGGACCGCAAGCCTTCCCGCGAACCGAATACATGCGAAGGCTAGCCGCTGTGAAGTCAGAAATGGCGCAGCGTAACATCGAGGCGCTTGTCGTAAACAACTCGTCGAACATCACGTATCTCACGGGTTACACCGCCCGGTCCGGCTATGTCCCGCAAGGCCTTGTGGTTTCGATTCACAACGAAGAGCCAACGTTTATCCTGCGCCAGATGGATGCGCCAGCCGCTATTCATCAGTCATTCCTGGAGCGCGACAACGTGATCGGTTATTCAGAGGACCTCGTCGGTAACTCTGAGATGGATGGCTTCGATGCGGTGATCGATTTCCTCCATGAAGATGGTCTTGCAAACCGCGACTTGGGGCTCGAACTGGGTTATCTTTCGGCGCAGACTACAGAGAAGTTCAAAGCACGGATGCCGAAAGCAAGGATCGCGGATTGCACCAAAGCTGTGGCCGTGATTCGGTTCGTCAAATCGGATCTCGAGATATCCCTCATGCGGGAGGCCGCCGCCATCGCTGATGCGGGAATCATTCGGGCGGCAGAAGTCATACGTCCTGGTATTCGCGAAGCTGATGTGATGGCCGAGGTCGCGGCGACGCTGGCTCGCGGCGCGAATGGCAAACCCGGAACGGACTTTGCCTCGATGTTCTTCTGTTCCTCACCACGCACGGGTACGTGCCACATTCGGTGGAGCGAGGACATCATTCGCGATGGTTCGCAGATCAACCTTGAACTTGGTGGCGTCCGCTATGGCTACGTTGCCGCGCTCATGCGCACCTTCTCGGTTGGCCCGGCCTCCAACCGTCTGCGTCGCCTACACGAAGCTGAACTTTCCGGTCTGGAAGTCGCGTTGAATACCGTCCGACCGGGGGCCACCTGTAGCGACGTCGCGAACGCCTTCTACCGCACGATTGAAAACCTGGGCTTCAAGAAGGAGTCGCGCTGTGGCTACCCCATTGGCATTGATTGGACGGAACCGACCGCAAGTCTCAAGTGTGGTGACATGACAGAACTGAGGCCGAACATGACCTTCCATCTGATGCTAGGCAATTGGATCGACGAGGATTTTGGCTATGTTATCAGCGAGACATTCCGCGTTACCGACTCTGGCGCTGAAGTCTTGACTCTTGCGCCACGGAAGCTTTTCGAGCTTTAGCGGGACTGTCGAGGAGTTCCGGCGAGCAGAGCAACCTGCAAGCTCGCGGATTGCATCTTAGTAGCCCGTAATGGCGTTCTGAACCTTCAAAGCACCACCGAAACAGTGTGAGCCGAACCCGGGCTTGCGATCGCTTGTCGAGTCGCTCTTGTACCGCACAGCAACTCCGCACCACAGATGCTAGTGCCCAGTGCGGATCCCAATATTCCAATTGTGGGATTGGTAGCACTGAAACCATAGGTTGCGATCCACTGCTGGCCGGCGCCAACAGATAAAGTGCGGATCCTGTGGATCCCATGTTGGCATGAATCTGATGCCGCCCAGTCGCCCCAACGCTGAACGACTTGTCGGGAGAAATAGTGAAGCCCGCGGCCAAGCGGAAAGCTGTCGCGTATCTCATGAATGCCCACGGGATGAGCAAACTGCCAAAGCCGTCGACCGTTGCCGTGATGTGCTCGGTCCTGTAGATTCAGAGTACGCGCGAGATGTGGCGTCCCGGAAAGGAATATTGCGACTACGAATGCTATCGGCGCTGTCATAGACATCGTCTTCACGTAGCGTTTCCTGCTCCACCTGGGATGCCCGAGAGCGAAGTGTCCATCACCATCGCTAGACGTTCGCGCGTCTAATCATCGAGCGCGTCACGCTCTATCGCCTTACTTCACCAGGTTGATCGCCGCTGGCTGTATCGACATTTTGGTCTTCAGATTGCGGACCCAACTACAAAACTGCAGGCACGAGAGCGCGCGGGAACGGCAACTGATGAGACTGCGGACCTGATTCTCGATGGGTCGACGAATGGCTGCGACGGGATCTCGCGACAAGTATCGCGCGGATGCTCTGATAGCATAGAAGGAAGCCTGACGTTCGATGGTTCGCTGGTACGAATCGTGCCGATATGACGCCATCGGAACACACCTCTCGAGCGCAAGCGCAGGCTTGTCCTTTTCGTACAAACGTTGTGCGCCGATTGTGAACGAAATCTGTCAACGTGACCTTGCGAGTAACGGAATGGTCCGCACCGCGGCGTCCATCCCAGAGACCGCATGAGAAGGGTACAGGGGGGGGGGAGGGCGAAGGTGACTCTCTCTACTAAAGACTGAGCGACCACTTTTGAGGTGAATTAAGGAGGGGACTACTATGAAGGTGGCGAAGAGCCTTTTGCTCGGTTCGGCCGCGGGGCTAATCGCCCTGGGCGGAGCACGGGCTGCCGATCTTCCAATAAAGGCCAAGGCTGTAGAATATGTGAGGATATGCTCCCTGTATGGGGCCCGATTCTACTACGTCCCGGGCACCGACACTTGCATCAAGCTGGGTGGCTATTTGCGCGGCTGGCTAGAGGTGAACAACACTGGTACGAGTACCAACCCCGACTTTGGTGCGGCTGGCGCAGCGAACCGTTTCAGCAATTCCTATACATGGCGTTCTCGTCAACACCTGAGCCTTGATACGCGCACCGCAACCGAATACGGCATGGTTCGTACCTACTTTGAGGGAGTGTTTCAATGGACATCGGGCAAGTATAGCGGACTAGGAAATGGCTCGACCGCTTACGCCGGCGACACTGCCGCTGGGGGTACATTCGGTCTCTGGTACGCTTTCATCCAGTTCGCTGGCTTCACGATCGGTAAGGCGGGCTCGCAGTTCTCTACGCCCTGGGGCGAGTATCCCGCGAATTTCGCTGAACTCCCGGGCAGCGGGAGCTGGGACCCAGTGAACCAGTTCACCTATACTGCTGACTTCGGTCAAGGCATCACGGCATCTTTCTCGGTCCAGGATCAAGTCGTACATGACACATCCAACATCTGGAACGTGAGCGCAGCGACGGCTGCAGGTTTCGCGACCGGTGCATACGGTGGCAACGACATCGCAGGTACGATAGCTCCTGACCTGATCGCGATGGCTCGCGTTGACCAAGCATGGGGTCTTTTCCAGGCGTCGGTCGCCGCGCATGACAACCATGCTGCCTACTATGGCGCGACCGAGCTCAGCGGTCATCCGGACGACAAATGGGGCTGGGCTTCTCAGCTGGCACTATCAATCAAAAATATCCCGACCGGTCCTGGTGACTCGATAAACATGTCGGGCGTGTATGCGAATGGTGCAAGCCGTTATACCTTCAACGATTATATGGCGACTACCTACGCGAGGTACGGTGGTGCGAACTTGGCAGGTACTTACCAGAGCGTCGGACTCGCTGGTCTTTCTGATTCCTTGTTCGTTGCAGGCGCTGGCCAGCAGCTGACCACGACGTTCGGCTTCAACGGCGGCTTCAACCACAACTGGGATCCGCACTGGGTTAGCAGCATCTTCGGTGGGATTGGCGCTGTACGCTATAACAACACAGCCAAAGGCTACATCTGTAATGCGCTCGTCTCGGGCCTAGCGCTTTCGAGCGGGACTGTCGGCTGTAACCCGGATTTTAATTATGCGGTTGTCGGTACGAGAACCAACTGGACCCCGGTTATGAATCTAACCTTCACGGCCGAACTCGCTTACAGCATGCTGGATCAAAAGTACGCGAGCGGAAGCACGGTGGTGCTGCCATTGCAATCGGGTATCGGGAAGCCGACTGCTGTGTATGAGCTGAAGGACCAAAGCAGCCTAGTAGTTCGGCTCATGGCTCAACGCAACTTCTGAGTCTTTGTCAAATTGCAGAGGCAGAAAGGTGACTTTGTACGGAAGTTTGCCCTCCAAGAAGGCCTCCGGCATGTCCGCCGGAGGCCTTCTTGGGTGAGAACTCATTAATTTTTCTGCTCCGACAATACGATACTGATTCTCTTAGGAGAAGGATTGGGATCGTGAGCAGGAATTTGTTTTGGCTGAGCGACGAGCAGTGGCAGTGTATCGAACCTCACTTGCCACAGATGTGCGCGGTGTCGAGCGGGAGGACGATCGCCGCGTTATCAGCGGCATTATACACGTGCTGAAAAGCGGCTGCCGCTGGTCCGACTGCCCCGAAGTCTACGGGCCGCCAACAACGATTTGCAACCGCTTCGCTCGGTGTGCGCGGCGCGGCATATGGGAAAGCCTGTTCCGGGCGCTCGCCGGCAACGGTCGATCGATAGACACGCAGATGATCGACTCCACGCATGTCAAAGCGCATCGCTCGGCAGCGGGCGGAAAGGGGGGAGCAGAAGCAGGCTATTGGCCGCTCGCGCGAGGAGAGGCGCAACACGAAGATATGCTGATTCCGCTCGATGTCGCCCACCATTCCGGAATGATCTCGCCCACCGTTCCGATTTGATGTCGCCCACCATTCCGAGATGATCTCGCCCACCATTCCGGGATGATGTCGCCCGGGGTGACGAGGCCTCTTCTGGCTCCGATACGGTCCCGCCTTTCGGCTTTGCGAAGGGGGACCTGGATGCCGACGGAGAGGTTTGCGATGCGCCATGTGCGCGATGTGATCAGATTGAAGTCGGCCGGGATGCCGACCCGCGAGATTGCGCGGCGGGTGGGGACAGCCCCTTCGACGGTGCGGTTGACGATCCACCGGTTCGAGGCGGCGGGGCTGACCTGGCCATTGCCCGACGACATCACCGACGCTGCGCTGGAAGCCCGGCTGTTCGCCAGCGCGGGAGCCGGTCCCGGCACCCGGCGGGGCCATCGCCGGCAGGCCGAGCCGGACTGGGCGGCGGTACACCGCGAACTCCGGCGCAAGCATGTGACGCTGTCGATCCTGTGGGACGAGTACATCGCGGGCGAACCCGACGGGTATCGTTATTCGCGGTTCTGCGAGCTCTACCGCGCCTGGGAAGGCCGCCTGTCGGTGACGATGCGCCAGTCGCATACGGCCGGCGACAAGCTGTTCGTCGACTATGCCGGCGACGGCGTGCCGGTGGTAATCGACCGGTTCACCGGCGAGCGACGCGCCGCGCAGATCTTCGTCGCGGTGCTCGGCGCATCGAGCTTCACCTACGCGCAGGCGACCTGGACGCAGGGGCTCACCGACTGGATCAGCGGCCACGTCGGCGCCTTCGAGGCGATCGGCGGCGTGCCGGCGCTCTTGGTGCCGGACAACACCAAGGTCGCGGTGATCAAAGCCTGCCTCTACGATCCGCAGATCAACCGCAGCTACGCCGACATGGCGGCGCATTACGGCACCGCCATTCTGCCGGCCAGGCCACGGCGGCCACGCGACAAGGCGAAGGTCGAGCAGGCGGTCCTCATGGTCGAGCGCTGGCTGCTTGGACGGCTGCGCCACCGGACCTTCCACAGCCTCGCCGAGGTCAACGCGGCGATCGCCGAGTTAATGACCCGGCTCAACGAGGAGCGACCGATCCGGCGGCTCGGCGTGACCCGCCGCAAGCTATTGGAGGAGATCGACCGGCCGGCACTCAAGGCCTTGCCGGAAAGCCCTTACGTGTTTGCCGAGTGGCGGATCTGCCGGGTCAGCATCGACTATCACGTCGAGGTCGAGGCGCATTACTACAGCGTCCCGCATCGCTTCGTCCGCGCCGAAGTTGAGGTACGCGTCACCGCCCGCACCGTCGAGATTTTCCACAAGGGTGAGCGGATCGCCGCGCATCAGCGCATGAGCGGCAACCACAAGCACACGACCGTGCCGGAGCACATGGCCTCCAGTCATCGGCGCTACGCCGGCTGGACCATCGAGCGCATCCGCAAGGAGGCCGCCATCATCGGACCGGCCACCGCGGCGCTGTGCGATCTGATCCTCGATGAGCGTTCGCATCCGGAACAGGGCTTCCGCGCTTGCCTCGGCATCATCCGGCTCGCCCGATCCTACGGGCAACAGCGGCTCGATGCCGCCGCCATGCGGGCGATCGATATCGGCGCGCGCACTTACGGTTCGGTCAAATCGATCCTCGCCAACAACCTTGATCGGCGTCCTTCACCCAAGCGCTCCGCGGACGACGCGCCGATCCTTCATCCCAACATCCGCGGGCCGCGCTACTACAACTAGGGAGATCACGCCTTGCTCACCCATCCGACCCTCGATCAGCTTCACGCGCTCGGCCTTCATGGCATGGCCAAGGCCTTTGCCGACATCGAAGCCGGCGGCGATGCCGCAAGCCTCGGCCATGCCGAATGGCTCGCGCTGCTGCTCGAACGCGAAGCCTCGCTGCGACGCGACAAGCGGCTATCGAAGCGGCTGCAATACGCCAAGCTGCGCCAGCAGGCTTGCGTCGAGGACATCGACTATCGCACCCCGCGCGGCCTCGACCGCAGCCTCCTGACGATGCTGGTCGAAGGCCAATGGATCGACGACCACGCCAACCTGCTGATCTGCGGGCCCTCCGGCGTCGGCAAGAGCTGGCTCGCCTCGGCGCTCGGCAACAAGGCCTGCCGCGACAATCGCTCCGTGCTCTACCAGCGTGTCCCGCGGCTGTTCACCGATCTCGCTTTGGCGCGCGGCGACGGCCGCCACCCGCGGCTCCTGCGGGCGCTCGGCCGCATCGATCTGCTCATCCTCGACGACTGGGGCCTCGAGCCGCTCGACGCCGCAGCCCGCCACGACCTCCTCGAGATCCTCGAGGACCGCTACGGCCGCCGCTCCACCACCGTCACCAGCCAGCTCCCCGTCGATCAATGGCACGCGCTGATCGGCGAGCCGATGACTTCATGATGCCTCCTTCTTCGAACGATTGGTGCGTCGTATCCGATTGCGAAGCTGTCGGATTTGGTCGTCTGAGAGCTCGATCTGCCACGGCTGGCCTTTGGCCAACTGATGACCTGCCAGCAATCCTCGCGCGAGATAATCGAACACTGTCTGCGGGGTCACTCCAAGCTCAGCCGCGGCGCCCTGAATTGAGAAACTCCCATCGGGCCAGCGCATCGGATTCTTGTCCACGCCGTTAATTTTAACGGTGGGAATGCCCCAGCGGGTACGCAACAGCCAGACATTCTCGCCTTTGAAGGCGCAGCCTCGGGCCGCGACGAAGCCTTCCTGATTGAGTATTGCCGCGATCTCGGCATCCATTTTGTGTTCAGCATTCAACTCGATGATCCGTTTCCGCAACCGATCAATGTCGATGTAATCGCGGTAGGTCTGAACGCGCCGTTGCACGTGATGCTCGCTGGTTGCACCGGTCTGCCAGACGATCTTGAGCCACACCTGACCTCGGGTCCGCTTCTGATCAAGAACGACTTCGCGGATCACAAATCGCAGAATGCGCTTGCGATCGGCTACCGAAGTGGTGGCCGCGTTCCAAATCCGCGGCAGGTTCTCGCCGAGTGCTTGTAGCCCTGCGCGTTCCGCCGGGCCAATCAGAAGCGGCTCGTGCCCGCGCCAACGCGCATGCTCCTGCTCGATCGCCTCGACGACACGCAGCCTCTCTTCCCAAGCCCGCTCAAGTGAGCGTGCCACAAGGCGGTTCTCGGGCTCTACGGCGTCATACTGGCGTCGAGCGCGCTCGGCCTCGTAGCGGGCGCGCTCCACGCGAAGCGCCCACTGGCGCTCGAGCTGACGGCTCTCCTGCTCCAGTTGGCCCGCGGCTGCGAGCGCGATCTCAATCTGATCCGGCACCAGGGCATCGAGGACCATCCGCTCAACCAGCGCGTCAACGGCCAAGGCCCGGACTTCCTGGCACATTGCACTGCCTTGCTGGTCCCGATCCGAGCGGCAGCAATAGACCGGATAGTCGGCATTCGGGCCCGTGTAGCGCATGCTCATGCGCCGTCCACAACGACCGCAGACCGCGATTCCTTGTAGCAGGGCTGCCCCCTTGCGCGGTACGCCAGAGTGTCCTCCCTCATAGCGGCAGACGTTATCTGCCAATCGCCCCTGGTTGGCCATGAACTCCTCCCAGCTGATATATCCTGGGTGAGCGGCGTGGAGGCAAACCGCCCAATCCGCGATCGCTACCTTGACCGTTCCCGTCAGCGATCCCGGCCGGCATCGGCTCGGATCCTTTTGCCGGCGGCCATAAACATACGCCCCAGCATAGGCCGGATTCTGAAGGATATTAAGGACGCGTGCACTATCTGGCGCACGCCAGACGATCTCGTGTGGAGATGGTCCAAGCAGCGGCCGAACCGGCAAGGACAATCCATTCCTGTCCAAGTAACGCATTACACCGCGCGCGCTTTGCAGTTCCCGGAATTTGGCAAACACCAGATGAAGACGGGCCCGCACCTCCTCATCGGGATTGAGAACAATTGTGCCCGCGCGGTCGTAGGCGAGCCCCGCCGGCAGCGGCAGCCGCAGTTCGCCCCGCTCCGCCTTCTGGCGTTCCCCTTGGTGAAGGCGCATCCGAAGCTGATGCAGCTCCGCCTCGCTCATGATGCCGGACAAGCCCAACAGCAGGCGGTCATGGTAGGCCCGCGGATCGTAAAGCCGCTCGCCATCCGCAATGAGCACGCCGAACACCGAACACAGTTCGAGAAGCTGATGCCAGTCCCGGTTATTGCGGGCCAAGCGAGAAGCGTCGAGGCTCACCACAAGACCGGCGTTGCCAAGGCCGATCTCGGCAATGAGCTTCTGGAAACCATGCCGATCCACAGCGCCAGCACCGGATTTGCCCAGATCCTCGTCAATGACCTGGACGCGCTCCGGGGGCCAGCCCAGACCGACGGCGCGATCGACAAGGCGATACTGCAGCTCCGTGCTCTCCTGGTGCTGGCGCACCTGGTTCACGGACGACTGCCGCACGTAGACATAGGCCAACTTGGCTCGGTGCGCAGTCGTGAGCCGCTCGTCAACGGCGTTCAAGCTGATCAGCACGACCCAGTCCCCTTCCGGGCGTGCCGGGAACCGCTTGCATTCGCCGCAGCAGCGTGGCGAGGACTTGAGCGATCTGGGTTTGTGTCGCGGCCGACAGATTTGGCCAGAGGCGTGGAATGTCGGCCGTGCGGCGGTCTGGTGGATTTGCCAATGTCGGTAGGGGTCGATACGCAACGCGACCTGGAAGCGGTCGGTGGGTCATCGCGAATCACCTTCTCGTCGAGAAGGCTCAGACTCGCGCTCAAATGTTGCATCAATGGGATCAGCGTACGTGCACTGATGCGCGGCAGATCGGCGGCGTTCGGGTGGGAAGTGATCGTCTCGGCAAGGTCCGTCGAGGCGATCCGAACCCCCCGCCGCCGTCCGTCCGGCAGCGCGACAACGACGTAGGCGGGACCGCGCCCCGACCGCTCCTTCAGCACCTCAAGCCGCTGCCCAAAAAGGAAATGATGCGGGTCAGTGATCGTGATGTGAGACACGACCCGTTCAAGAATAGGGGTACTCTGTCGTGTTCGGTGATCCCACCTACGCCGATGCCGTCCTCGACCGCCTGGTCCACAACGCCCACCGGATCGATCTCAACGGCGAGAGCCTGCGGCGAACCCGCAAACCCGATCGAAAGGCCTGAGCCAGTGGCGCTGTGGACATGCCGCTGCGCTTGGACAACGCAAAGAGCGTTGCCCACATGCCCACAGCAGACCAACAGCAGACGAAGAAGGGCCTCAAGCCGCGATTCAAGTTGACCCCGCGGCTTCACCGATGCCAGAAACCAAACAGCCAGAACGCCTCGCGCCCCGGGCGACATCAAATCGGAATGGTGGGCGAGATCATCTCGGAATCCTGGGCGAGATCAAATCGGTACACCCGGGCGAGATCATCGGAATCCGCAGGGAGGACGATCGCCGCGTTATCAGCGGCATTATACACGTGCTGAAAAGCGGCTGCCGCTGGTCCGACTGCCCCGAAGTCTACGGGCCGCCAACAACGATTTGCAACCGCTTCGCTCGGTGTGCGCGGCGCGGCATATGGGAAAGCCTGTTCCGGGCGCTCGCCGGCAACGGTCGATCGATAGACACGCAGATGATCGACTCCACGCATGTCAAAGCGCATCGCTCGGCAGCGGGCGGAAAGGGGGGAGCAGAAGCAGGCTATTGGCCGCTCGCGCGAGGAGAGGCGCAACACGAAGATACACGCACTCGCAGATGCTAAGGGACGCCTGATCGCGATTCTGTTGACCGGAGGTGAAGGCACGACTGCCCGGTCGCAGAACGCCTGATCTGCAGGGTCAAGCCGCCGAAACGGATGCTCGGCGACAAGGCCTACGACAGCGCCGAGCTGCGCGAGGAGTTGGATGCGCGTGGAACCAAACCTGTCATTCCAAACCGCAGCAATCGCAAACAACCGTACAGCTTCTCAAAGCGCCTCTTCAAACTGCGCTGGCGCATCGAGAGTGCATTCAACCGGCTGAAGGACTTCAGGCGCATCGCGACCCGTTACGATAAGCTGGCGCGAAACTATCTCGCCTCTCTGCCCCGCCGCAGCTCTTGTATGGTGGATTTAAGATTTAATGAGTCTGGACCCCAGTCTAAAAGCTCTGAGCTCTGATCCAAATGGTGGTTAGCTCGCTGCCAGTGTCGCTGACCACCATTTTCGGCATGCCGCGCTCGATCATCAACCGATCCAGTTCCCGCGCCACGCGCTGCCGGAGAGCGAGGTATTGACGACCCGCGCCAGGCACTCGCGGGTGCAGTCATCGACCACGGTGAGACGCGGAAGCGGCGGCCGCAGGTGTGCTGATCCGACACGAAGTCGAGCAACCAAAGGCCGTTCGGCGCCATCGGCACCGTCATCGGCGCCGTGGTCCCGATGGCACGCTTGCGGCCGCCACGGCGGCGCACTGCAAGCTTTCCCGGTAAAGCCGGAACAGCTTCTTGTGGTTGACCCTATAGGCCTCCCGCTTGAGCAGGACATGCACGCGCCGATACACGCCAAAGCTCAAGAAACGCGCGGCGCTGCTGCGGAAACTCAAGGGTATGTTCCGCCGCCGACAATCGTAACCAGTCGGTCAACTGATCAAGCTGATCAACCCGGTGCTACGCGGATGGGTGAATTACTTCACGGGTTGGAAACTCCGGTGAGTGCTTTAGCTTTGTTCAAGACTGGGTGGAGAAGAAAGTTCGGCGCCATATGATGCAGCTCGGAAACGAAAGGGCTTCGGCTGGATGCGGCGGAGTAGGCAATGGCTGTACCAAAACTTGAAGCTGTTGAACGGGTTCTGCACGTTTGCTGAAAGTCGCGCGGCGTCCACATCGGCCCCGAGCCCTGCGCAGGCATCCGCGAGGACGCCGGCGAAGTGTCGGGAGCATGCAGGCCAGCCATTGAGCCGCGAAAGAATGTTTTTCCGGGTGTCGACGCTGTCAACTGAGCGGAAGGCAACACGGGCGGATGCGCAAACGCGAGCATTCGTCCGGCCCGGCGTGGTCGTAGACCCTGGCATGTATGGACCCGTCGCCACGAGTCTTCCCATACTCGACGGCTATGTCGCCGTGATCGTGGCCGCGCTGGCGTCAATGAGTGCGCCCGACCGGATCTGTCCGCTACTCGCCATCGACGCCGACGCATTCCACCACGGCGGCACGCCAGAATTCGCTGCGATTTCGGCCGTCGCGCTGCGCCACAATGACATCAGTAACGGTCTTTCCACCGCACCACATCGGTTCGCGCCGATCCATCGCCGCAAGCCGAATGGCGACGTTGATGCGCGGGCGTGGTGCCAGCGATTCTATGCCGCCATGCGGCTGAGACTATCCGCCGGCCTGGGCCTCGCTGCTCGACATCCGCAACATAAACCACGGCTTGCTCCTGCCCATCGGTAAGCGGCCCTCTGGCCGCACGGCGCTGAGTGCTTGATTTCCCTCCGGAAGGCGTCAGGCGGCGAGTTTAGCGGCCGAATGTTCGACGGCCCAAGCCCATGGCATGAGTTCGTCGATGCGAGCGGCGGGCCAGAGATTGACGAGCTTCGTCAGCACGCCGGTGAGATAGGCATGCGGATCGACGCCTGTTAACTTGCAGGTTTCGATGAGCGAAGCGATGCAAGCCCAGTTTTCCGCGCCCTGATCGTGACCGGCGAAGAGTGAGTTCTTGCATTGAGCGAGATCGGACGGATGCCGCGCTCGACCGTATTGGAATGTGTGCCTTGGCGCACTGTTCTCCCTGGTGGAAGTCCAGGCCGGCAAACTCTCGCTCCAGCCGGAAGTACTCGGAGCGGGTCAGGAGGCGACGAATGGCCTGAAGCACTCTGAGAAAAGGCTCCTTTTGGGGGGCCATCGGTCCGCGCGGGCCGCAACTTGCGAGTGAACACTAAGCAGGCTCCGAAAGCGTCATCGTGGGAGCCGACCCGCCACTCTAACGGGGAAGGCCGGCGTCCTGGGGGAAGCGAGCGAGAAAAGCACCCCAGGATCCCACCGGGGTAGTGGTGGCAGCACGCGCGGGACATGGACAGTGGGCAACAAGGGAAGTCTGCCGTCGATGAAGGATGACGAATCCGGACAACGACGAACCCGTGAGGGCCAGCGTCGGTGGCGGCAGATGGCGGATGGGTCCGTAATACCTATGACAACGCCGGAAGAGGGAAGGGGCCCTGACTTGTCTCAAGCGAGAACGAAGGAGAGCACGGCGATTGACGATGAGTCTAGCAACACCGGATATACGCGTTCAGAAGCTGCAGAGCTCGCTACAGGCGAAAGCTAAGACCGAACCGACATACCGCTTCTACTCTTTGTGGGACAAAATCTGCCGACCGGATGTCATGGAAGAAGCTTACCAAAGGTGCCGCGAAAACGACGGCTCTCCTGGGGTGGACGGCATAACGTTCGAACAGATCGAAGTAGAGGGACAGCAGCAATGGTTGGAAAGTGTCAGACAGGAGCTGAAGGACGGCACTTACCGTCCCAAGCCCCTTCTGAGAGTATGGATACCAAAGAGCAATGGCGGACGCCGACCACTCGGAATCCCTTGCATTCATGACAGAATCGTTATGATGGCAACGGTCTTAGTGATCGGTCCCATCTTCGACGCGGACCTGCTGGACAACCAGTACGGATTCCGTCCGAAGCTAAACGCCAAGATGGCCGTGCGCCGCGTGTTCTGGCACATCAAGGACCGGGGACGGAGCGAGGTATTTACGCGACTACTTCACGTCGATTCCACACGGGCCGCTGATGCGATGCCTGACACGGCGGATCTCCGACGGACGACTTCTCTCGACCATCAAAAGCTGGTTGACGGCTCCGGTGGCCGAACGGAGCGGAAGGCGGACGATACGGACGGCAGACGCGCGCGAAAATTTAAGAAAGGGACCCCGCAAGGGTCTCCTCTGAGTCCGTTGCTGGCGAACATTTACTTCCGACGCTTTCTGCTGGTCTGGCGCGACCACGGGCACCAGGAACAACTCGATGCCCACGTCTTCAACTATGCCGACGATCTCGTGATCTGCTGCCGTCCCGGACAAGCCGAGATGGCGATGAAGCGAATGACGGTACTGGTGAATAGGCTCGGGTTGGAGGTGAACGAGACCAAGACCGCATCGCACGGTTGCCGAAGGAGCGATTCACGTTCCTCGGCTACACAATCGGGCGGTTCTACCGAAAGGGCGGACAAGCCTTCATCGGCACGCGTCCGTCCAAGAAAGCGGTCTCGAGATTGCTCCGACGAATCCACGAACGCACGACGCCACAGTGGTACCCGGACACACCGGAGAACAGCGTCATCAGCCGCCTTCTTCGCGGCTGGTGCGGCTACTTCGACCAAGGAGCTGTCATGAAGACTTATGACTTCATCAGGCAATACGTCGATTGGCGTCTGCGGCACTGGTTAATGCGACGAGCCGGAGGACGTGGCAGGGGCTTCGAGCAGTATCCGCAGGATTACCTGCACGATACGCTCAAACTCTTCCGCATCCCGAGCCGTCGTACTGACCGATCGAGCGCGAAGGTCTGATGAGACAAGTGAAAGCCGGGTGCGGGAAATCTGCATGCCCGGTTTGACGAGCGACGACCGGAAACGGAATTATGGTGCGAACTGCGACACCGGCGAAGGCGAAAGCCGCCAGAAACAGTCAAGCCTCGCGACCTACGGTCACCGCGCCAGTCGTCGACTCTACCGACCTCGACGCGGCCATTATCAAGGAAGCGGGTCAGCTCATCCCAGTGGTTGAGGCCGTAACGGATTTCGTCGGCGATCTTCGCCTTGGCGGAGACGCGCGCAAGCTGCTGCTCGAACCAAGTTCTGAGCGGTGCCACCAGCGGCTTGCTCTTGTCCTGGCGCACCCGCCGCCGGCGTGGGCGATCATTCCCCGGATCGTCTTCTCGATCGCATAGAGCGCAGCGATACGTTCCAGCGCTTCGCTCGCGATCGGCGCATCGCCGCCCTTGGCGATGTCGAAGAACCGGCGGCGCAGGTGCGTCCAACAGAAGGCAAGCGTGATGGCCTCGCCCCGGGGGGCGGCAATCTTCTTGTAGGCGGCATAGCCATCGCATTGCACGATGCCGCATTAGCCTTCGAGCAGCTTGAGCCCGTGGACCGCGCCGCGACCGGGCGCGTAGGCAAAAGCGATCGCCGGCGGGTCGGTCCCGCCCCAGGGGCGGTCGTCACGGGCAACCGCCAGAAGTAGCCCTGCCTGATGCGGCCGCGGCCGGGATCGAGCACGGGTGCAATCGTCTCATCGACCGCCACCTTGGCGGAGGCCAGGATTTTGAGACGATCCGCCCGCTTCGAGCTGCTCGCGCACGAGCGCGGCCAGACTGTCGGCGCCGCGTCGGAAGTCCACGGGTTTGGTCGCCACCAGCACCCGTATGCCGGCCGGCACCGTAATCATGTCACGGCCATCACGGCACGCAGCACCGCCTGCAGGCTCGCGACATCAATGCCGGCCGTAACGCGAACCGGGGCCGCGCCGATCACGATCTCGATCATGCCGGAGCCACTTGGTACGGCTGGCGCAATCGGCGCCTCTTTCATCGACAGGCGTTCGACGACAACCGGCGCAAAAGCCGGAGCTTTCTTCTGCGTCTCACTTAGCGCATGCCGGCGGGCTTGCCGCCGCCAACCGAACAATTGCTGCAGTGTCAGCCCGTGCCCGTGTGCAACCGCGTTGACTCTCTCGCCATCAAGGTAGCTCTCGGCGACAATCTGCGCCTTCTGCTCCGCCGTCCAGGCGCTCCGTCGTCCCGTCCGGCGAACACCTCCAACCGGCGCACCGGCTCGGGCTTAGATTTGTGCAAAAGCTCAGTGTCCGACAGGTGCCGAACCCGCTCGACTCAGCGGTCGGACAATCGCCGATTAACCCGCGGCGCTGAAGGTGAGATCTAAGCGCCGCTTACGCCCATCCTGCTGCATTGCGTCGACAATCCAGGCATCCAGTGCTTGGACCGCCAAGGCCAGGCTGCGAGACCGAGGAATTCCTGCGCAACGCCCATACCGACATTCCGGACGTCGTCAAGGCCATACGCTAGCACTGGATGCCGACTCGCTACGCTCGCGCGCTGATCACTGCAGGCGTAGGAGTTCATATCGGGTTAGGGTCAATGTCTAGGCCCTTGGCGTTATTTGCGCGCGACGACCACGAGGCGCCGGCTATCGGATGTAAACGCCGCGCCTTCCTGCCCATAAGCTTCAACACTATCGAATCCCGCGCTTCGCAACATGCGTACATATTCCGAAAACCCATAAAGTCTGAAAGAAAGATGCGTTCGTCTAACGCATCCATTACGGACGACTATCCTTTCGAGGTTCCG
The DNA here is from genome assembly GCF_029910015.1 of Bradyrhizobium sp. ISRA436. NCBI lineage: Bacteria > Pseudomonadati > Pseudomonadota > Alphaproteobacteria > Hyphomicrobiales > Nitrobacteraceae > Bradyrhizobium > Bradyrhizobium sp. ISRA436. Next base: position 5,865,181 of record NZ_CP094519.1, on the reverse strand, counting down.
ACGATCGGTTAACACGTCGTTGTTCAGTATATCGACTCTTAGATCGTCGTTACGTTGCACAACGAAATAGATAGGTGTCTCGCGGCGTAAAGCGAAGCGATTGCTGTGATCGATCAGCAGACGTCCGTCCGTTCGAAGTGAAGAAGCGGCTTCACTAAGAACTCTCTCATTATCCGCATCATCGAAATACCCAAAGGTCGTGTACCACATAAAAGCCGCGTCAAATCGATCTCGCCAGCAAAGGGAGCGCATGTCGCCAAGAACATACTCAACATCTACCCCGCGTTCAGCAGCATCGGCTTCGGCTTTCTTTAGCAAGATCGGCGAGATATCAAGTCCGGTCACCCGCGCTCCTTTTTCCGCCAACCGGTTGGTAATCCTCCCATAACCGCATCCAAGTTCAAGAACTGAGCTACCTTGTCTGAGAGAAAGAAGCTCCCAAATTGCTCCTACTTGCCGGTCACTTGTCTCCGGCGGATTCACCACATCGCCAAAATAAAAGTAATCTTCGCTGAAGCATGATTCGAGCTCCGATACGGAAAGGGAATTCGTCATCTTGTCGGTCATCTGCTTTTCCTTCTCTTTTTTGTGACTGTTGCTGGCCACTGGCAACCTTGTTCTTTCGGGGGGCGTACTTCTGAGGCGCGCCTCTTATCGCATTGCATGATTTGGGCCAGGCGAGTGATGCGGATTGTCTCGGTTTTTCCACCGCAATATCAATTGCGCAACATGTTGGCGGATTTGAAACACGTTTCATGTTTCTTTTCGAACAGAAAGAAATCGCGTGCTGCGCACTTCTGTTGGTTCCGGTCGCAATCTGAACGGTCCGGAGTCGTCGAGCGGAGGCTGATCGGAATCGGGAGGCGGGTCTACAAGGACCTCTCCTGCCCGGGCTTGGGAGGTGGCACAATGCGACCAGGTGCTGCGGCGTGTGAGTTCAACCGTCGTCGGCTGACCGTGAAACAGCGTCTTCGAAGAGCGCCGCGAACGGAGTGCTGGCGGTGATTGCAAGCGCAGCCAAGGCTGTAGCAGTGAGGAGTCCGGAACTTCGGATTGAACCTCGTATATGCTGGTCTACGGCAAGAAACGCCAAGTGCACTGTCGCGTGCGCCGGAGTTTGACTAGTTGATAGGCTTCGCGCTACCGAGAAGCGCGCCCGTCAGTAGTAGCGTGTAGGGTTTCGACTGCAGCAAAAGAAACGCGAACTATCCATCGCTAACTGGCTGGACTGAAGCTCGTCTCGGAAGACATCCCGTCTCTCAGCAAGCGCATCAGCATTCGGCGGATGAGGCGGCCTAGCAGCGTTGAGTGCCCGGCGCATGCGAGTTTAGCTTGCTCTATTCTCCGGTCGGTTGGCCGCCGATCCCGCCCAGGGCTATCGCATGTGGCCGAGGAGTTCGAAGAGGAAGGCATCGTTCCAACCGGCGCGCTTGAGCTTGCCACGCAGAGAGATCGCGGTGTCGGGGTGGGCTCGGGCGACGTTGAGGGCCAGGCGTCTGAGCACGGCCAGATTGGCCGGTCCGTTGTCTTTGCGGTTTCGGGCGCGGTCTTCGTCGAGGGTGACGTCGAGCGGCCAATGCAGGCCGTTTTCGATGGACCAGTGGGTCCGGACGATACGCAAAACGTCCTTGCGGCTGTAGGGGCGGCTCATCAGGAAGTAGCGCTCGACCGTGTCGTCCTTGCCCCGCTTGCTGGTGATGCGGGCGACAGCTTTGAGGCCTGGGAAGTTGTGCTTCCTGGCCATGCCTGGAACCGCCGCGACGAGCGCGACGCGCTTCTCGTTGCGTCCATGTTCCGCATCGGTGGTGGTGAGCGATGTCTTGCCCTTACGTTTGGCGGCACGGATCGCGGCTTTGGCATCCTCCAGCAGAGCGGACTGGTTCTCCTTCACCGCCAGCACATAGTCGCCGCCCCGCTCCACAATCGCTTCGACCATCCCGCGGTGGCAATGCAGGGCGTCGGCCGTGACCACGCAGCCCTTGAGTTGCGGAAGCTCCAGCAACTGCAGGGCGCCGTCCACTTCGTTGTTGTTCGGCGCCAGGACATTGGCGAGCGCCATGCGCGTCTGCGCCGCCCAGGCGGTCACCATCACCGGCGGCATATGGCTCTTGCCGCGCTCGTAACCGCGTCGCAATGCCTTGCCGTCGAGCGCAATCACTCCGCGCGGCCGTTTGATCTTCGCACCTTGAGCAAAGGCCTTCATAAATTGCCGGAACGCAGCCTCAAACGCCTTTGGATCGAGCATCCGGAACACCCGACTGAACGTGTCGTGGCTCGGCAGGCCGTTCTTCAGCTCCAGCACATCTTGCCAAAGATAGGCCTTCATCCGGGCAAACAGCGCCATGTCCGTGCAACTGGTCGCCCCGCACAGCGTCGCCATCAGCGAGATAAACAATATCTCCGTCAGGTCATGCAGTGCGTTGTCGGCCCGGGGGTCTGGCAACTCGGAAAAGCATTCCGCAAATCGCTGCATCGGCCGCTCCTTCCAGATCAGGAGCCACCTTCAGAATCGCTTTCTGCCGATTTGGCAACTACTTGCAGAATTCCACATGCGATTCCCCTGCGATCCCGCCGGAGATGCTGCGGGCAATGTTGGCTGCAGGTACTTTATTCGACCCGCTCAGGGCGGCTTCTGATGGAGTGGCTGGAATGCGCCCTGCTGTTTCGCTGGTAATCGGAATCGACGTTGCCCCCAAGTTTTATCCAGTCCTGAGTTCGCCCTGGCTGTTGGATTTGCCCGGTCGGGCGGTGGGAGCGACGGGAGCTGGCGCGGAGCCTTCGGCATAGCGCAGCGCCAGATCCCGGCGCGGATGACAGGTGATGGCGAACTCGGACGGGGTCTTCCATCCGAGCTGCGAGTGCGGTCGTGTGTTATTGTAATCGGCCCGCCAACATCCGAGTGCGACGCGGGCCTGGGCCAGCGACGTGAACAGCGTCTCGTTCAACAATTCGTCGCGCAGCCGGCCGTTGAAGCTCTCGATGAAGGCGTTCTGCATTGGCTTGCCCGGCGCGATGTAATGCCATGCGACGCGGCTCTAATCGGCCCAGGTCAGGATGGCGTTGCTGGTCAGCTCGCTGCCGTTGTCGCTGACCACCATTGTCGGCTTGCCGCGCTCGATCACCAGCCGGTCCAGTTCCCGCGCCACCCGGGTGCCCGAGAGCGAGGTGTCGGCGACCAGCGCCAGGCACTCGCGGGTGCAGTCATCGACCACGGTCAGGATGCGGAAGCGGCGGCCGTCGGTGAGCTGATCCGAGACGAAGTCGAGCGACCAGCGGTCGTTCGGGGCCAGCGGCACCGTCATCGGCGCCCGGGTCCCGATCGCCCGCTTGCGGCCGCCACGGCGGCGCACCGCGAGCTTCTCTTCCCGGTAGAGCCGGAACAGCTTCTTGTGGTTGATTGCATAGCCCTCCCGCTTGAGCAGAACATGCAGGCGCCGGTAGCCGAAACGGCGGCGCTCTTGGGCGATCGCTCGCATGCGTTGGCGAAGGCCGGCATCGTCCGTCCGGATCGTCCGGTATCTCATGGTCATGCGGCAACAGCCGATGGCTTTACACGCCCGCCGTTCGCTCATCCCGAATGCTTTCCGCAGATGGGCGACAGCTTTCCGCTTGGCTGCGGGCGTCACCATTTCTTTCCCAGCAAGTCCTTCAGCGCGACATTGTCGAGCATGGCATCCGCCAGCAGCCGCTTCAGCCGCGTGTTCTCATCCTCCAGTGCCTTCAGCCGCTTGGCCTCCGAGACCTCCATCCCGCCGAACTTGGCTTTCCATTTGTAGATGCTGGCGTCGCTGACGCCGTGCTTGCGGCACAGATCGGCGACCGAAACGCCGGCCTCGTGCTCCTTCAAAATCCCGATGATCTGCTCTTCCGAAAAGCGGCTGCGCTTCATGCTCTGGTCCTTGTTCGTAGGCCAGAGCGAACTTCAACCTGGATTAAATCCGTGGGGCAAGGTCACCGGCTGTGCCGTCAGCTAGCGCATCCGCAAGTGCACCGAGGGGGCATTCGGCTGGATCAAAATGGTCGGTAGGTAAGAGAAGACCAGCTTCCGTGGCCATGATCGTGTCAAGTGGGCCTTTGCCTTCGGTACTGCCACCTACAATCTGGTGCGACTGCCCAGCTGATCGCGAAGGCAGGCTGATGGCCAAGATGCGCGGCTTCGCCGGCCGCTGGTGCATCATCGAAATGAACAACTGGAACAACGACTTCATCGATCTTGTCGAAGGGGCGCATCTCACCTTCGAGGGTAAGTCCGACGGGAAATTGCCTTCGGCGCGCGAGACGGTTCGGCCTGCGCAAAGTTCTCATGGGAGGGGCACGACGACAATGATCCCGCCTGCGATCGCGGATGTGCTATGATCGGCACTGTGGGCAGGCTCATCGGCCACTTCCACATCTACAATGGCGACGAGTCGGGAGCTATCGCTGAAAGTTGGTGACGGCGGGAATCGGGAAGGCGACATATTGTGGGGGTGCTTGACGCCTCCACTTCTCCACCCGAAATATGCCGTGTCCAAGGATAACATCATCAAGCTGATTCAGCCAGGAAACGTCGTCATCAACTCAGGGAAATCTTGCGTAATGGGGCGCGTGCTCTGCTGGCGCAGGCGGTCGAGGCCGAGGTCGCCGACTTTCTCGGCAAGCATGCCGATTTGAAGACTGCGGACGGCCACCAGCGCGTCGTCCGCCACGGTCACCTGCCAGGCGCGAGGTGATGACGGCATCGGTCCGGTCGCCGTCCGCCAACCGCGTGTGCGCGATCGCGAGGCGGCCGCCGCCGATCCCGACCGCATCCGGTTCTCTCCGTCGATCCTGCCGGCCTTACATGCGGCGGTCAGAGTCGATCGAGACGCTGCTGCCGATCCTTTTATCTGAAGGGGATATCTACTGGCGACTTCTCCGAGGCGCTAGCGGCGCTGCTCCGCAAGGATGCTGCCGGCTTGTCGGCATCCGCCATCGGCCGGCTGAAGGACGGTTAGCTCGACGAGCACACCGCGTGGCAGAAGCGTATCTGTCGGCGAAGCGCTACGTCTATATCTGGGCCGATGGCATCCATCTCCAGGCGCGCCTCGAAGACGAAAAGCAGTGCATCCTGGTGCTAATCGGCGCGACACCGGAAGGCCGCAAGGAACTGGTCGGCTTCACCGATGGCGCCCGCGAGAGCGCGCAGGACTAGCGCGATCTGCTGCTCGACCTGAAGCGGCGCGGGCTCGAAATGTCGCCGCAGCTCGTCATCGCCGATGGCGCGCTCGGGTTCTGGAAAGTCCCCGGTGAGGTCTGGCCGAAAAAGCGCGAGCAGCGCTGCTGGGTGCACAAGACCGCGAACGTGCTCGCCAAGTTGCCGAAGAGCCAATAGCCGAAAGCCAAACGCGCGTTGCAGGAGATCTGGATGGCCGAAACCAAGCCCGCCGCCGAGCTGGCGTTCGACGCCTTCATCGAGAGCTACGCGCTAAAATATGCGAAGGCGGCCGATTGCTTGAGCCAGGCCGAGACGAGCTGCTCGCTTTCTACGACTTCCCGGCCGAGCACTGGAAACACCTGCGAACGACCAATCGCATCGAAAGCACCTTCGCCATCGTGCGCCATCGCACGATCCGATCGAGGGCTGCCTGTCCAACAGGACCGCGCTCGCGATGGTCTTCAAACTGCTCGAGGGCGCAGAAAAGCTGGCGCCGCCTCGATGGCCACAACCAGTTGCCAAAACTCGTTCTCGGTGTGACATTCAACGACGGGATCGAGGTCATCGCCAAACCGACTGACCGTCAGCCCATAGCCGCCGCCGCCCGACCGGCCAGGCCGTCACGAAAATTTAGCGATAGCTTCGACTCGGCGTTCGTTTGCGAACGCGGCCGACGTCTTCAACAGCCTGCTCTCATGTTTGCAGTCGAGATCGTGGACGAGCATGATTTTCCTGGCTGCGCCAGGCGCCGGATTTCAGCGGCGCCAAAGCGGGAGGTGGGACAGAGACGACGGTTGAGCAAGCTCTCATGAGCGGGTTGGCTACCTCATGACCGTGGCTTCCTCTCGGGGCTGCCTCGGTTTAGAGGAGCCGCTGTGCGAATTTTTGCGCGAGTGAGAGATAAAAAAAGCGCAAACGGAATAGATCCGTGAGCAGAGAATTCTGCATCAATCCTCGCATGGAGCCTCAATGGGAATGGCAAATCCTACCTTGACGCGGTCCATTATAACCATTGTCTTGAAGCCCTTGATATCCGAATTCTCATAGAAGAATCGCCTAGTGAACTGCTCATAATCCTCCATGGTGCGGGCGGTAATGTATAGGACAAAGTCAGCGTCGCCAGTCACGTAAAACCCATTGACGACATCGATCGATGATTTGATGGCCTTCTTGAACCTGTCGATTATGTCTGCACGCTCACGCTCCAGGCTCACAAGCACAAGCATTTGAATAGGTCTTCCTACTGCCTTCGCCGAAACGATTGAGACATCGGCCTCGATGATCCCTTCCGAGCGAAGTCTCTTCAGTCGGCGTTGGCACGCAGTAGCAGAGAGCCCGGCAAGCTCGCCGATCGTCTCAGAAGTCAGCCGGTTGTTCTTTTGCACGATCTCGAGAATGCGGGCGTCTGTTCGGTCGTATTGCATATTAGGCTCCAGGTGAATTCCGCCGCAAAATGGCAGTGCGTCGCAGAAAACCATTTGAGCGATTGTAAAATGTGACGCAAATCTGCTTCCGACGACCAGTATCCTGATTGCTCGTCGAATTTCAACCTATGACCACTTCGGACTTCAATGACACTTGAAAATATTTGCCACGGAAGTTCCCATTCGGCTGGTCTCGCTGCGAGGTACCTACAAAACTTGCGGCGACGCGACTTTCTTGCCGGGGCCGCGCTCATCGACGGTCGCTGGGTTGCGGGTGAACGGCGGGGCGTCGTGGTTGATCCAGCTACTGAAGAAGAGATCGCGGATGTTGCTCGTTGCGGGGCCGTGGATATGAATCTGGCGATTGCAGCGGCAGAACGAGCCTTTTCTGCGTGGCGTGAATTATTGCCAGCTCGGCGGGGGGCAATTCTTAAATCCTGGGCATCGTTGATGCTCGCCCATTCGGACGAGCTTGCTGTCTTGGTGACGAGCGAGCAAGGCAAGCCGCTTGCCGAAGCTCGCCACGAGATTGCGTACGGCGCTGGATTTCTAGATTGGTTTGCTGCGGAGGGCGAACGCGCATACGGAGAGATGATTCCTGGCCACAAGCCTGCAAGTCTACTTCAGGTGCAAATGCATCCAATCGGCGCTGCGGCGGCGATCACTCCGTGGAATTTTCCGATCGCTATGATTACGCGAAAGGCTGGCGCCGCTCTGGCGGCGGGTTGCACGATCATAGTGAAGCCTGCTCTGGAGACGCCGCTCTCTGCTCTTGCTGTGGCCAGGTTGGCTGAAGAAGCTGGGATTCCGCCCGGTGTATTTCAGGTGCTTGTCGGTGATCCGATCGAGCTCTCGACGCCTCTGTTGCGCGATCCAAGAGTAAGGGCTCTTTCGTTCACTGGCTCGACCGAAGTTGGTCGTGTGCTCCTGGAGGGGGCGGCTCAAACTGTAAAGAAGGTATCCCTCGAACTTGGGGGGCATGCTCCGTTCCTCGTCTTTGACGACGTCGATCTCGGTAAGGCTGTAAAAGGGGCTATGGCCGCAAAATTTGCTACATCTGGTCAGGATTGCTTGGCGGCTAATCGCATCTACGTACAAAGGGGCATCTATAGTGCCTTCATCAAGGCGTTTGCTGAGGCGATAGCGCGGCTCAAAGTCGGTCACGGTCTTGATCCGGCAACAGATATCGGGCCGATGACGAAGTTGTCGGTGGCCAACAAGTGCAGGGCGCAAATCGACGATGCGCTGACAAAAGGGGCGCGCTTCATTTCAGCGACACAAAACCAAACCCTAGGCCAGAATTTCGTCCTGCCAACGCTGCTAAGTGACGTCACCGACGACATGCTCATTTCTCACGAGGAGACGTTTGGGCCGATAGCCGCCGTCCTGCCGTTCGACACCGAAGAAGAAGTGATCGTTCGCGCCAATGCAAGCGAGATGGGGCTCGCTGGGTACGTCTACACGGACAGCCTCCGCCGAGCGCTCCGCCTTTCCGAACAAATCGAGTGCGGCATGCTCGGTATCAACACGGCGTCATTCACGGGCCCGCCTATTCCGTTCGGCGGATGGAAGCAATCTGGGCTCGGCCGCGAAGGGTCGCGGTATGGTTTGGCGGAATACATGGAACTGAAATACGTCTGCTTTGGCGATTTGGCGGGTTAGGAGAAAACAGTATGAGTGATATAAAAACAGTCGCTGAACGAGATCGCTCGACCGTCTTGCATCCCTTTACCCAACTCAAGGAGTTTGCCAATGGAAAGCTTGGTGATCCGACGATCATCACTGGAGGAAAGGGTATCCGCATCGAAGACGGGCAGGGGCATAGCTACATCGACGGTTTCGCTGGACTCTACTGTGTTAACATTGGATACGGTCGTACCGAAGTAGCTGAGGCCATCGCGCGGCAGGCGTACAAGCTTGCATACTATCACACATATGCGGCGCACACGACCGAAGAGCTGGCGACTCTGTCGGATCGCCTTGTGCGGATGGCGCCAGGTAAGCCGAGCAAAGTATTCTACGGCTTGTCCGGATCAGACGCCAACGAAACTCAAGCAAAGCTCGTTTGGTATTACAACAACCTCCGAGGTCAGCCCAAGAAGAAGAAGATTATCTCACGCGAGCGCGGCTACCATGGTTGCTCGGTAATTTCCGGTTCGATGACCGGTATGTCGTTCTACCATGATTACATGGACCTTCCCTTCCCGGGCATTTTGCACACGGGGACGCCGCACCATTATTGGGGCGCTGAGCCAGGCGAGACTGAAGAGTCGTTTTCTCGTAGGCGTGCAGCCGAACTAGAAGAGCTCATCGTACGAGAGGGACCGGAAACGATTGGCGCCTTTATTGCTGAACCGGTGCTGGGTACCGGCGGCATCACGCCGCCTCCGACGGGATACTGGCCTGAAGTACAGGCTGTGCTCCGGCGCTACGACGTTCTTCTAATCGCCGATGAGGTCATTTGCGGATTTGGTCGAACCGGCGCCGATTTTGGTAGCACGCTATACGGAATCGAGCCCGACCTCGTAACAGTCGCCAAAGGCCTGACGTCGGGTTACGTGCCGCTGTCGGCAGCGATTGTTGGCGAGAAGGTTTACGCGGTCATGGAGGAGGCGGCCGATCGTGTCGGAGCATTTTCGCACGGATACACCTATTCTGGCCATCCGATTGCGGCCGCTGCCGCTAACGCAGTCCTCGATATTGTCGACAAGGAACGGCTAAGCGACCGCGCGAGAATAGTTGGAGCGCATTTCCTTAAACGACTGAAGGAGCGGTTTGCACAGCTGGAGATCGTAGCTGAAGTTAGAGGCGTGGGTTTACTTGGCGCTGTTGAGTTCGTTGCCGATCGCCAGACGAAACGACGATTTGACTCGCACCTCAAAGTGGGCGCGCGCATCTCGAAAGCTGCTCGTGATCGGGGGCTTATTGCGCGAGCAATGCCGTATGGCGACATTCTTGGTTTTGCACCACCGCTCGTTGTATCCGAAGGTGAAATAGACGAGATTGTTGATCTGGCTTATCGAGCGACCAAGCAAGTCATGGACGAGCTTGCAAAGGATCGGCAATCGCTTGAACGGTAGATTGCTGCAGGCAGGCACTGGCAAGTCGGACGCGATCACGCGAATGCTGCGCAGTGATTCAGGTCGGATCACTGCCAGCCTGATTCATTGCGCAAGAAGGATATGCGGAATGTCAGCGGTTCCGGCGAACCTGATCAAGATCTTCGTATGACAGCCTCAGCTTTTAGCGAGCGCGCTTCATCTGACCCTCGCCAGCCGAGGCGCGACCTCTGGTTCGCAGCTAGCGCTTCCCTATGATCCCCCTTGTCCATTGTAAGGCTCGCGCAAGAGGGATCGAGATGATATTCCAGAATTGTGCTCTGATGCCGCACATGACTATTCAACGACGTGATGTACCCGCTACGGGTGCGGCGCGAATGGGAATGAGATTCTTGTAGGCCCGCTTGCGTCGAAGGCGTGTCCCATCAACTCTGTGTAAAACCCATCCAGCCACTCCGGTTAAGGACTGTACGCCAGCGCTTGCGCACGAGACCGGACGCTTAGTCGGCCGTGAAAAATCTCCCAAGCCTTTGAGTGGGAGTCGAATTTCCGCCAGGCCGGCATTTGAGATCGCCAGCTTTTGGGACTTAAGGGCCCGAAGGCTTGCAACTTGGTTTTTGCGTGTCCCTCGAATCAGAAGTCCCATTCCGTAGTCGCATCGGAGGGACGATGCGATCGAAGGGGCGACGCGCCACCGGCGAGGCCGATCTCTTGCGCTCGCGGCTGGACGCGATCATCGGCATGGGGCCACCCGCTGGCGAAACTGGCACCGACGATCGACTGGTCGCTCCTCGAGCAGAAGTTCGGCGCGGTATATGAGGACAAGACGGGCCGCCGCCGCTGCCGACACGATTGATGGCGGGATTGGCCATCCTCAAGCACACCCACGACCTCTCCGATGAAGCGTTGTGCGAGCGCTGGGTGCAGAACCCCGATCACCAGTTCTTCCGCGGCGAGGAGTTCCACCGGCACGGTCTGGTGTTCGATCGCTCCTCGCTGACGCGCTGGCCAGCGCATGGGCGAGGAGCGGTTGCAGGCCCTGCTCCAGGAGAGCCTTTCGGTCGCCACCAAGACCGACGCGATCAAACCGTCCGACCTCAAGCGCGTCATCATCGACACCACGGTGCGGGCCAAAAACGTGATGTTCCCGACCGATGCGCGGCTGCTCAATCGCACCCGCGAGATCCTGGTCCGGCTCGCCCAGGGGGGCGGCATCGGGCTGCGGCAATCCTGTGCGCGAGTGGGCAAGTTCGCCCTGATCAAGCATCAGCGCTATACCCACGCCAAGCAGTGAAAGCGCGCCAACAGGGCCTTGAGGAGGCTTCGAACTCATCTCGGGCGCGTGATCCGCGACATCGCCTGGAAGAGCGAAAGCAACGCCGACTTGCTCCCTGAGTTAGCGCTCAGTCGCATGCCGGCACTGGCGCGACGGGTGCTTGACCGTAAGCAGCACCAGCCCGGACCGAAGGTTCTATTCGCTGCATGCGAGGGAGGTGAGCGCATCGGCAAGGACAAGGCCCCACCGGCCTTACGAGTTCGGCGTCAAGCTCTCCGTGGCCACCACGCTGGCGCACGCCAAGGGCAGCCAGTTCGTTACCCATGTGATGTTGATTCTGAGTAATTCTCCCCAGAAGTGCCGTTTGAAAAATCCCTAGTTGATCGTGTCGCCCATCCTCAGGGCGCGCCCTGAGGATGGGCGGCGGATCGATCACCCGATCATGCTCTGCCAGAACGAGGGAGCGGGTTTGGTGATCAAACTTGGGAAGTCATCATGATACTTGATCTTCATCGGCAGGGACTGACGGTCTCGACGATCGCCCGCGAACTCGGGATCGTCTGGAAGACCGTTCGCAAATGCATCGCGCCTGGCCTGGAGCCGCCGGTCTACGGTCCGCGCAAGCCGCGCCGCGGCTCGGCCGTCGACTCCGTCATCGGCCATCTCAAATCCGAACATCGAATGGGCCGCAAGTATCTTTGGCACCGCCAGGGCGACGCCGCGAATGCCGTTCTCGCCGCCGCCGGCTATAACTTTCGCCGACTCATCAAATGGCTGAGCCTTCTGCTGTTCGAAATCCTCGCTGGGCTCAGCCTCGGACCGCAGCTCATCGCGGCCTGAAATCTCAGTTCTTTCACGGTCGACCAGTTAGGCTGGGCTAATGCTGCTCAAAAGGGCGCGACGCGCAGAAATTCCTCAGTATCACGGAAAATCTAGCGAAATGCCGACGCGTATTTCGGATAGTGTCTTGAAATGTTCAGCCAGTCCTCCGGTGACCGCGGCCATGCGCCAGCTCGGCGACGGTCAGTTCGACATGGGTCCGCCGGCCTGTGGCCGAAAAGATGTATTTGGCGAGATCGCGGAAGCTGTCGAAATGTCTAAGCTCAGACTTCGCGAGAAGCCGCAGGCCGAGCTCGACGCAAATGTTGAACAGAATCGTACCGCGACCGAGCGTCGTAAGATCGATATCGGTTGGCTCGCCAACGTATTACAAACTGCCGCCGACAAAATCATCGACACTTGCTCGTTCGCCTCCTCAAAACTTGAAGGCTCCACTCGCAGCCGGAGCGGCTTAGGTTGGTATGTCAACATCAGGGGCTTTCACGGGGAAGACACTAGCCCCAGACCGATGGACGGAAGGCAAAGGCTCGGAGACAATGAACAGGGGGAGACGCGTAGATGCAGACGTAATATCGCCAACTACGTTTGCACCGCTTAAAAATCCGACCTTTCGTTCGATCTGGATTGCTACGCAGGTCTCCAACCTCGGCTCTCACATGCTGACCGTCGCCATCGGCTGGCTGATGGCTACGATCTCGACTTCCGATCTGATGGTGGCACTAGTTCAGGGTGCATCGACGCTCCCCGCATTCATAATATCGGTCTTCGCTGGGGCCATCGCCGATAATTTCAACCGTCGCAGAGTCATGCTGGGCGCTCAGTGCCTGATGACGGCAGCATCTGCGATGCTCACAGCTCTGATAGCGCTGGGTTTTGTCGATCCGTGGATCATCCTCGGCTTCAGCTTTCTGATCGGATGCGGCGCCGCTTTCAATAATCCGGCGTGGCAGGCGTCAGTCGGCGATATTATAAATAGACGTGACCTTCCAGCTGCCGTCGTGCTCCTCTCTGTCGGATTCAACTCTGTCCGAAGCGTAGGTCCGGCGCTGGGCGGCGTCATTGTTGCCTGCTTCGGACCTCTGACGGCTCTCACGCTAAACACTTTCAGCTATTTGACTCCACTGGGGGCTATATGGCGGTGCAGGTGGAAGCTTCGCTCCTCACCTTTCCCGCCCGAGTCAATGATCACGGCGATCTATGACGGGGTGCGCTTCACCGCAATGTCTTCGGAAATTAAGTCAGCGATCGCGCGCGGAACCCTCTTTGGGTTGGCAAGTATCTCAATACTTGCGCTCCTTCCTCTGGTTGTTCGCGATCAGTTAACGCGGGGACCGGTCGCATACGGTATCCTGATGGCTGGTTTCGGGACCGGCGCCTTTATCGCCGGCGTCTCCAATGGCCTCTTTAGGCAAATCCTATCTCAAGAACGGCTGATAACTCTCGCATGTGTCGCCTGCGTGGCATGTTCCATATCCTTGGCTCTGACCTCTGCACTCGCAGTAGCGGCAACCGCACTTGCCCTGGGCGGCGCGGGTTGGGTCGTCGCCTGGTCAGGGCTTGCTGTGAGTGTGCAATTGGCAAGCCCGCGGTGGATCGTCGGTCGCACTTTGTCAATTTATAATGCTTTGACGTACGGCGGCATCGCGGCCGGCAGTTGGGTTTGGGGCGCAGTAGCCCAAAAGTATTCTCTGACTTGGGCATTGGAGGGCTCCGCTGGAGCTCTGCTGCTGGTGGCCGTGACCGGGCTGCTGGTGCCTATCCGCGAGTGTCGAGAATCAGACCTCGATCCGTCGGGGGGATTCGACGCGCCGCCAGTCGCCATCGATCTGAAACCGAGAAGCGGTCCTATCGTGGTCAATATCGAATATTTAATACCGGAGGAAAATGTCGAGCCTTTCCTGGCGCTAATGCGTGAACGACGCCGTCTGCAGAGCCGCGTCGGTGCTCGGCACTGGACCCTCGTGCGTAACCTTCAAGCGCCCTCACAATGGACAGAGACATTCCGCACCCCAACCTGGATGGATTACCTTCGCCTAAACCATCGCCTTACGACGACGGATAAGGAGCTGGACGAACGCGTCTTCGAATTGCACGCTGGAGAGTTCCCTCCTCGGCTCAAACTTTCGATCGAGCGACCGACAGGCCCTGCTCGCAGCCTCGATAAATCGACGCCGTTTGTCTCCCAATCCTTGACCAGTTAAAAAGCCCATCGATTGGCAGGATCGCGGCGTCACAGGCTTTCCGCTAATCGCATTAGCATTGCTATTGATCGGATGAGGCGATCATCTCGGTAATCCAACGACCAACTCCGTGACGCTGACAGCAAATGCGCCGATCATTTCACATATTTGAATGTGCCTGACCTGCTCCCCCTAGATGTCCTCAATTTCGGGTGGAGGCCGTTCTCGAACGAGACGGACATGCGCAAGAGCAGATTCAGCTTAGAAGCACGCTGCCGGGCTGTCGGTCGGTGAGCTGTGCCGCAAGTACGGCATCAGCCCATGCAATGTCCCACAATTAGCGATCTCTCTATTGCGAAATGGGAGCCTCTGACGCCCGCAAGCTGTAGCGCTGGAGGACGAAAACCGTGGGCTGAAGAGGCCTGCGGATTCCGATGATCGCGCGCAGTTATTCCAATCGGATGCCGCGCAGCGTTCCAATCTGATCGCGCGCATGTGAAGCACCCGATCGTTAAAGGCAATTGGCACTATCGTTGGCCCGTGGTCAAGCGGCCGCCGAAGAGATCACGTTGGTGTCGCTCGATGGAGCGAAGCTGACTGGCCGCGCACCCCCAACAGTGCCGTAGCGGCCGGTCAGCTTCGCGGGCCGCAGTCTCGGTCGTCATCGGGCCGACGATGTAGTCAAGGCCGAGGAAGAACCGGCGGGCGACGCATGGAGTCACCGTTCAGTTCGAGCCTGTGAGCGTTGTGAAGCAGGCGATCAAGTATGGCATCAGCGTAAGTTGGGTCGTTTATGAGCTCATGCCATTTGGCAATTGGAAGCTGGCTGGTGACGAGTGTTGATCGACGGCCGTAGCGGTCCTCAAGGATTTCGAGCAGATGATGCCGGGCATTGGCGTCGATGGCCTGGAGGCCCCAATCGTCCAAAATCAGGAGCTCGACCGCGGCGATGCTCTTCATCCGCGAAGTGAGTCGGCCGTCGCCCCGGGCAAGGTCCAGTTCTTCGAACAACCGCGGCAGCCGGGTGTAAAGTACCGAGTGGTTGTCCCGGCAGGCCTTGTGACCAAGCGCACAGCCAAGCCAGCTTTTCCCGACGCCGGTTGGCCCGACAATGGCACAATTCTCGTGGTTCTTGATCCAGTCTCCCTTGAGCAGCATGTCGAACAAGCGGCGGTCGAGCCCACGGGGTGCGCGGTAGTCGATATCCTCGGGCACGGCATGATGACGCAGCTTTGCCTTGCGAAGACGAAGCGCTAGGCGCCGGTTGTTACGCCAGGTCGCCTCATGGTCCAGCAGCAACGCCAACCATTCGGCGTGAGCGAGACCGTGGACCTCCTCGTTGTCGGCGAGGCTCGTAAAGGCCTCGGCCATGCCGGTAAGGCCGAGCCGGGTAAGCAAGTTGAGTGTGGGGTG
Organism: Bradyrhizobium sp. ISRA436; assembly: GCF_029910015.1. Classification (NCBI taxonomy): domain Bacteria; kingdom Pseudomonadati; phylum Pseudomonadota; class Alphaproteobacteria; order Hyphomicrobiales; family Nitrobacteraceae; genus Bradyrhizobium; species Bradyrhizobium sp. ISRA436. The sequence continues at coordinate 5,849,813 of NZ_CP094519.1, read as the reverse complement.
TGTCAGCATTTTCTTCCCTTTTAGTGGTAATAGTCCGAGCCTCTGATGTTGGTGTGTAGGATCGGCTCGCGCTCGGGGGACGCGGGCGTTGCAACACGATCGAGCCCCTTCTCGAGGATCGATTTGACGCTTGGGTAGTTGCGAGCCTGGATCTCAATCGCACGCAGCGCGGCCGCCTCGAGGCGCTCGGCGCCGAAGCGCTTCTCAAGCCGGATGATCCCCAGGCACGAACGATAGCCCTGTTCGGGATGCGGCCGATCCTCGATGATCCGGTCGATCAGCAGGCGCAGCATCGGGCCGATCCGGCTTGCCTCGCTGCGGATCTTTGCCGGCGTCCACTCGCCATAGCGCCGGTGGCTGGAAGGCATGTGGGCGCTGATCGTCGTGTGCCGCCCGTTGCCACTGCCGCGCATGTGCGCGGCGATACGCTCGCCCCCCAGGAAGATTTCAACCGTTCGCGCACAGATCCGCGCTTCGACCTCGCGACGGGCGAAGCGATAGGGCACCGAGTAGTAGTGTCGTTCGATCTCGACGTGATAGTCGAGCCCGACCCGGCATCGGCGCCATTCGGCATGGACCCACGGCTCGCCGGGGAGCGGTTTAAGATTCGGCGCGTCAATTTCCTCGAACAGCTGGCGCCGCGTGCGGCCATACTGGCGCAGTACCCGTCCGTCATTGAGCTTGGCCAGCCACTCGGCAATCGCACCGTTGAGTTCGGCCAGGCTGTAAAAAGTGCGGTTACGCAGCCGCCCTAGCAGCCAGCGCTCGATGATTCCGACGCAGGCCTCAACCTTCGCTTTGTCTCTCGGGCGACGCGGCCGTGCCGGCAAAATCGCCGTGCCGTAATGCTGCGCCATATCGCTGTAGCTGCGGTTGACCATAGGGTCGTAGAGGCAGGCCTTGATCACCGCGATCTTGGCGTTGTCGGGTACCAGCAGTTGTGTCGCGCCGCCAAAAAAGCTGAAGGCCGCGTTATGTCCCTCGATCCAGTCGCCGAGTTGCTCCGTCCACGTCGCTAGCGCGAACGACAAGCTGGATGCGCCCATGACCGCGACGAAGATGTGCGCGTCACGCACCTCGCCAGTCCTACGGTCAACCACCGGCACCTTGTCGCCGGCATAGTCGACAAACAATTTCTCGCCCCCGCCGTGGTGATGGCGCATCACCAGCGGCAGCCGGCCTTCCCAGTTGCGGAACAAGTCACAGAAACGGCTGTACCGGTACCCGTCCGGATGCTCTGCAATGTACTCGTCCCACAGCACCTGCAAGGTCACATGCTTGCGCTTGAGTTCGCGGGCAATAACGGACCAGTCAGGCTCAGCCACCTTGCGGCGACCCGGCTTCACGCCAGGCATCCCGTACAGCAGTTGCTCCAGCTCGGCGTCGCTTATCGCTTCAGGGACTGGCCATGCCAGATCCGCGCGCGCAAACCGCTTCAGCGTGTCACGTACCGCCGTCGCCCCGATGCCGACGCGCTCGCCAACCACGCGTGTCGAGAGCCCAGCCTCAAGGCTCAACCTCACAATCTCGCGCACCTGGCGCATGATAACCCTCCTCGTCGGCATCCAATCCTCCCAGCTGCTTCCAGCCGAAGAAATGGCCCAACGATCGGGCCTCACACCATCCGAAACTGCGCGCGATCAAATCGGAATGCTGCGCGGACAATGCTCGGAATGCTGCGCGCGATCATCTCGGAACCCTGCGCGCCATCAAGTCGGTACGGTGCGCACCATCATCTCGGAATCCGCAGAGGCCTCTGACGGAGTCGATGCTCGACGTATCAACGCGAAAGGAGATGCTCGGAAAGTACTTCTGACGCCCAGCTTGCGAAGACGTGTCGTGAGGTGGGCGATTAGCTAGAAGCAATACTCGCCGTGGCAAGCTAGTGCGCTCGTCGGTCCGCATCCGAGGATCTATCGCTATGTCTTGACGAGGCCGGATGAGAGTGCCCTGCGGACCAGTCTGAAGGAGCTGGATTCTCAGCGCCGCCGGTTCGGCTATCACCGACTCGGGTTGTTGCTGGCCCGGCCGGGGCATCCACCTCAATCACAAGAAGCTCTACCGCCTCTACAAGGAAGAACGGCTGACGTGCGCAAGCGTGCTCTCGGCACCAGGGCGCCGGTCGCAATTCGCGCAGGATGGACATAAGCGAGGACAACTTGGGGAGCGGCTCATGCCTGCCAGCTACTTCACCCTCGAGGTCTCATTTCGGGCCGCCTAGACGCCACATCTCGGTCGGGAGCACTACGCTCGCATTTCGTTTCTCCACAGGCCGCCCCGGTCTCGCCTTGGACTTCCAGCTCCTTCAGACGCTGGCAGCAATTGCACGACGTGCTCCTCACTTGGCAGTCATTTAGGTGCGAACATGGGAGGCTTACACCTCGGAGGACGGCGCGGGATTGCTGCGGCCGGAATGGCTTTCGTGCGAAAAGCCGGCGAATTCCGGCATTGAATTGCAGAATATTCCTCTGAATAGCCGATAATCTGATTAGAAGGACACTCTCGGAAACCGGGATGCTGGCAAGCCTGTTTCTCGACTGCAGGGCCGGCCTAATCGAATCTATCTCCCATTTATCCTGGCACGCCAGCGATTACGGGTGTGAAGATATTTAGATAAGAGGGATCTGGCGCATCATTATGTTTAAGAAGAAGAAAACTCCCGACCAGTTGCGCAATGCTCGTTGGTTCGCGCCAGATGATCTTCGTTCGTTTGGGCATCGATCTCGTCTGATGCAGATGGGGTACGCACCAGAGGAGTGGAAAGGGCGGCCTGTAATCGCCATCCTCAACACCTGGTCCGATGCCCAGCCTTGTCACATGCACTTCAAGAGCCGTGTCGACGACGTCAAGCGCGGCATCCTTATGGCGGCCGGCTTGCCGATTGAGTTGCCTGCTTTATCGCTGTCGGAGTCGCTTTTGAGGCCGACTCCGATGCTCTACCGCAACATGCTGGCGATGGATGCGGAGGAACTGCTGCGCGGTCACCCGGTCGATGGAGTCGTGCTGATGGGCGGCTGCGACAAGACCACGCCCGCGCTTTTGCTCGGCGCCACCAGCATGGACTTGCCGGCAATCTATCTGCCGGCGGGCCCAATGCTGCGAGGGAATTGGAAGGGCAAGACGTTAGGATCCGGATCGGATGCATGGAAATATTGGGATGAGCGGCGAGCCGGAACGATTTCGGAAGAAGACTGGGTCGACATGCAGGCGGGCATCGCCCGGAGCTACGGTACCTGCATGACGATGGGCACCGCGTCTACCATGACTGCCATGGCAGAGGCCATTGGCATGGCGCTCCCGGGGTCTTCGTCTATCCCGGCGGCCGATGCTAACCACATTCGCATGGCATCGGAATGCGGTCGCCGCATCGTCGAAATGGTCTGGGAAGATCTCAAGCCCAGCGTGATCCAGACCCATAAAGCCTTCCAGAACGCGATCGTCGTAGCGATGGCGATGGGCTGCTCGACCAACGCGATCATCCATCTGATCGCGCAAGCCCGTCGGGCTGGCCACGATATAGGACTCGACGATTTTGAAAGGGCAAGCCGCGAGGTGCCCGTTATCGCCAATGTGCGCCCGAGTGGTAGCACCTATTTGATGGAGGACTTCTTCTATGCCGGCGGCCTTCCTGGCCTCATGAGCCGAATTAAGTCGCATCTGCATCTCGACTGCCTCACGGTGTCTGGCAAAACGCTGGGCGAAAACATCGCGCGGGCCGACGTCTACAACGACGATGTCATTCGCCCCATCGATAGGCCGATTTATCCTGAGGGCGCACTTGCAGTCCTCAGGGGGAATCTGGCGCCGGATGGCTGCGTGATTAAACCTTCCGCCTGCGATCCCCGCTTTCTCAAGCACACGGGTCCGGCGCTGGTGTTCGATGACTATCCTGCGATGAAGGAGGCGACTAACGATCCCAATCTGGATGTGACCGCCGATCACGTCCTAATCTTGCGCAACGCGGGGCCGCAAGGCGGCCCGGGGATGCCGGAATGGGGGATGCTGCCGATCCCGGTAAAGCTTCTCAAGCAGGGCGTTCGCGATATGATGCGGCTTTCGGACGCTCGCATGAGCGGCACTTCTTATGGTGCGTGCATTTTGCATGTGGCGCCAGAAGCGTACATCGGAGGACCGCTCGCACTCGTGCGAAATGGGGATCGTATATCGGTAGATGTAGCCGCGCGGCGTATTACTCTCGATGTGCCTGAAGCCGAGCTTCGCAGGCGCCGTGCCGAATGGAAACAACCGCAGCGTCGTTTCGAACGTGGTTACGGCTGGATGTATTCCCGCCATATCAAGCAGGCGAACGAAGGCTGCGATTTCGATTTCCTGGAAAGCAGTTTCGGTGGCCCTGTGCCCGAGCCCCCGATCTACTAGAAAAGAATTCGGAAAAAGGAACCTCACGCTATGACGCGGCCAGACTCAACTGAACTCGTCCACATAAAGTACTCGCATATGACATGGCTGCGAGCGTTCATTCACAACGGCGGCGAATTCTTCGCCTGTCGGTTGATTACATCAGCCGATGATCCACGAGGGCCGGGTCCAGCGATCAGCAAGACGCTCCAGGCCGGTATTACAATGTATGACGGTTGCTCCATCGAACAACCTCCACCGGTTATGCATGACGAGACATTCGTTGTGCTGGGTGGCATGGTTCGGATCCTTACGGGCGATAACTACTCTCGTTCCATCGAAGCGAGGCCCGGCGACGTGCTTTGGCTACCGAAAGGGGCCTTTTGGAGGTTTGAAGGTGAGAAAGGCAGCATATTTTATGTCGCATACCCGGGTGACCCGCGCATGCGCACTCCAGCGGCACCGACTGATGGACCATCGCCTGAAGTGCTCCATCTAAGGAGCCAGGAGATGGTATTTTCGCAAATTCATCTACGGTCCGGCGGTCTTGCATCTAGCTGCCGCCTGATCACTCCCGAGATCTCCAAGACACTTAGTGTTGATATCCATACCTATGATGATTGCTCCATCGAAACAACCGCGGCATGTGACGAGGCCATCGTAGTGCTTGAGGGAGCTCTGCGGATCCTCACTGGTGACAACTACAGCCGTGTTATTGAGGCGAAGTTTAGTGATGTGATCTTGGTACCTAGAGGCGTCCAGCTGAAATACCAAGGCGATAAAGCAAAAGTATTTCATGTCGCACATCCCCCACTTCGGCACGCGCAGTGAGGATGACGCGCCCTTGGACGGGCTGAAGCAAAGACGAGGTGAGTGGATGAGCGAAGTGCTTCTCATTAAGAGCGAGGAAATGGTTTTCCAGAAGATGGAAACCAATACCGGTTACGCATCCAAGTGCATGTTGGTCACACCGGAGATCAGTAATACCGTCGGCGCCGGAATTCATACCTATGATGGCTGCTCCATGGAATGGAAAACGCATTACGATCAGGCACTTGTTGTGCTTGAAGGAACTTTGCGCATCCTGACAGGCAAGAATTACGGCCGCGAAATTGAAGCGGTATTCGGTGACGTTATGTGGTTCCCGAAGGGCACTCGGCTGAAATACCAGGGCGAGAAGGCGAGGGCCTTCTCCGTGGTCTACCCCGTCGACTGGCGTACGCGGAACGAGGGTGAAATTCCCGACGCGACTGAGGAAGTGATCCATGTCCGCGGCCGGGATATGCTCTTTCAGCAGATGCATATTCACTCTGGCGGTTATGCGTCGACCTGTCCGGTAGTTGGGCCAGCTACCAGCCGTACCCTCGGTTGCGGGATAGCCACCTATGATGGCTGTTCCATCGACTGGAGGTCCCACTACGACGAGGCGCTCGTCGTTCTTGGTGGCAATTTCCGTCTCCTGTATGGCGAAGAATGTGACCGTGCGATCGAAGGGAAGCGCGGCGACGTCTGCTGGATTCCCAAGGGGGCGCGCGCGAAGTACCAGGGCGAGAGGGCGAGCATCTTCTGGGCGACCTTTCCTGTCGATTGGCGCACGCGTCTCGACCCGCATTCTGCCATTTCGAATGCAATGACTTACGCGACAGCAGTCAAACCGAAGTAATAAATGGATTTAGTGGGTGTCATGCAATGAAGAAGGACGAAGCCTTGATCGAGGGCAAGGACGAGCCAATCCTCCTAAAGTGGTCGGAGCGTATTCCCCGTTGGCGCGAGTCGGTGCTGCCGTTGGCGGACAAACCTGGCTGGGCTCGGACTGGGCTCGGCGCGACTCTCGGCGGTGAAGCTATCAGGATCATGGCCGTTCATCTGCCCTACGGGCAAGCCAGCCCTTGGCATTCGGCTAGATGGGAGCAGTATTTTCTCCTCTTGGATGGAGCGCTTGAGGTTGGACTTGGGCCAAGCCCCGATAAAATGAAACATGTGCATATGGAACCGGGGGATCTTCTCTATTTTCCGGTCGGCATAGGGTTTGACTACCGCAATATCGCCAATGACGGTACAACCGTCATTGTGATCGGTGGTAAAGTCAATGGAGCCTGGCCGACCGAAACGACGTACCTATTCCCGGGCGAGGACAAGCCGTTCTCGCGGCCCTGGTAAAAACCGTGAGGGGTCTCTCAAAGCTTGGCCATTAGTGCAAGGTAAGGCTGTGATCGGGAGAGCCCCTTACTCGCCGAAAGGCGACGGTATGCACCGGGGCAGTGAAAACCAGGGGAATGCAAGCATTCTGCGGCCTATTCGGAAGACCCTTCGAGTCGACAGTTGCGTGCCGGAGTGCGTCTTCACAATCGCCATGCCCCTCTGCCTCAGGATTTTCGCCTGATCGCACTGCAAAGGCAGCTTCCCTATGAAGACTGTTAAGTTAATGAAATTATTAAAGCGCAGTTTTAGCATTTTTCCAACGCGCACTGAAATTTCCCAACGCATTAGATCTTTGAATAGCTAATCTGATTTTGATTCGCTCGCCGCGGCCCAGGACCGTCGGACGTCACTCGGTAGTGCGGTGCAGACGTCCGCTATTCGGCGAGAGATAGATCGATGAGCGGAAGCGATGGGATTGTTCATCCCCTCGACAAACGCGAACGCCACGAGTCGCGTGTCGGCCTGCGTCTTAAAGCAACTGCTCGCGGTGGAATGAGTAGAACACTTCTCGCAGACGGCATTTTTGTGGCCGTCGCTGACGGAGCTGACTGACGCGCACAAAACATGCGGTCGCAACAGAGTTTACGCAGATTTTTAAAAGCGGGCAGGCGAGATGAGCAAAAAAAGTCGGCCAAATTTGGCAAAAGTCTTGCCAGATCTTGCGGCCTCCTAGAAAGCGTGAATTGTCTTCGTCATATCGATACGGAACTGCACCGCCTTGTCGAACCGGAAAGCATTCAGTCCGGAGTGTTCAAGGATATCTGTGGGCGGGCTGCTTTCCGTCAATATCATCCCGTGCGACCGCTGTTGCCGCGGTGGCGGTCTGGCGGGTGTGCGCTTGGCTCCGCGTTAACCCGCAACATCGAGGGCGTCACGTACTTGAGGCTCGAAAGCCGCGTCTTGCAAGCGAGATGCGAATCACGGTCCCCGATCTCACCGGCTCCCGGATGGACGACACTGCGATCGCCGAGCTCGGCCATCTTGGGCAACCAAAACCACGTAATCTGTGACCATCAGCAAAAGGACCAAGACAATGACCATCATCAAAGGGCCGCAAGCTTTCCCGAGAAGCGAATATTTGCGCAGGCTCGCGGCGGTAAAGTCGGCAATGGCGCGACTCGAAATCGAGACTCTCTTCGTAGTCTACCCGGCGAATCTCACTTACCTGACGGGCTACATCGGGGGCGGGTGGCCGACTACGGTCCCGCACGGACTTGTTGTTTCAGTTCACAGGGAGGAGCCGATCTTCATCCTACGCAAGATGGATGTGCCCGGAGCCCTTCATCAGGCATTCCTTCAGCACGGCAACGTAATTGGCTATCCGGAAGACTTGGTCGCCAAACCTGGTGCGGATGGCTACGACGCTGTGATCGACTTTGTCAATGAACTCGGCGCTGCAAATCGCGGCTTGGGGCTCGAACAGAATGTTCTTCCGACGCAGACAATAGAAAAGTTTAAGGCGCGCCTGCCGAATGCGAAGGTCATCGACTGCTCTAGTCTAGTGGCCTGGGTTCGGATAATTAAGTCAGAGCTCGAAATTTCTGTCATGCGGGAAGCCGCCGCGATCACCGATGCGGCAATTGCGCGGGCAGCGGAGGTGATCCGCCCGGGTGTGCGAGAAGCTGATGCGGCCGCCGAGATAATTGGAACGTTGATCCGCGGTGTCAACGGCAAGGGGGGGTCGGGCATTCAAAACTTTTTCTTGTGCGCCTCGCCGCGGGCCTCGACTCCGCATTTTGCATGGACCGACGACGTTTTTGGCCCCGGCTCCCAGATCAATCTCGAACTTGGCGGCAAACGTCATGGCTATTGTGCCGCAATCATGCGCACCTTCTCGATCGGCAAGCCATCGGATCGTTTGCGTCGTATACATGAGGCGGAGGTGGCCGGCCTCGAAGCCGCGCTTGGCAAAGTCCGGCCCGGCGCAACCTGCAGCGACGTCGCTAATGCGTTCTATCGCACCATCGAGAAGCAGGGCTTTAGTAAGGAGTCGCGCTGTGGCTATTCCCTCGGTATTAATTGGGTTGAGCAGACCGCGAGTCTCAGAGATGGCGATACGACAGAGCTGAAGCCGAATATGACTTTCCACCTGATGCTGGGCAACTGGGTCGATGAGGATTTCGGCTACGTACTCGGGGAATCATTCCGTGTGACTGAGGGCGGCTTCGAAGTGCTTACAAGTACACCCCGTAAGCTCTTCGAACTCTAGCTGAGCCTTGCCGAGAATGTACGTACGGCAGAAGCCCTCCAGCCGAGCTCGGCGAGTCATCCGTGCACCCGTTTCGAAAGCGCCAAGTTTGGTGTGACAATGGATTCGAGGCGGGTCATGGACACGCGGAGGTTACGCCGTGCGCCTGATCCAGGGAGCGAGGCGTGCCGTATGCGCAGCCTCGCCAGATTGGGCGTACCAGTCGTAAGAGCGGGACTAGGTCAAGAAGTTTGACCGAGGATTCAGGACGCGGCTCCCCTTGCCACGGGTAGATGAAATTGGAAGAGTTGGAGATTGCGCGGCTTAAGCGCTTAGTCATCAAGCTCGAAGCCAGGGGCGACGCCGTGGCACAGAGCCACGGGCTTAGGGCCCTCGCCGACGCCGCGGCTGCCGCCATATGGGTGAGCGGCAAGCCTCCGCCGACGGTCCGAACGTGTGCTCGATCGCACCTTTGCTCGCTCCCGCTCCGAACCTTCGATGGATGAATTAACTTACATCTTAGCAGCTGAGAACTGGCTCTACGTCGCGGCGGTATCGGAACTGTTCTCGCGGCTTTCGACACTGAGCCTCACCAACTCGCTAGATCTAAGTATTGGAAGCGGCAAAGTTGAAGATTCTCTGCGCCTGGATGGCTTTAACTATCCACTGGTGGCCCATTCCGAATCGCTTTGCCTTTTAGTCAGGAAATTAATGACTGATTCGGCCGTTGAACCGGGTGTTGCAGAAAGGCTAATCGATAAGATCGAGCAGTCCGTTGGGAGTATCGAGATCTTTGTCAACAGCGGAGGAAACTAACACGTCTCCTCGACAACGGGTGTTTTTCTTGATCGGTGGAATGCCGTGTTCGCGGTCAATCTCACGGCGACATTTTGACCATTCCGGGGACGTTCCCAGGCGGAATTGGTTCTGACAACATGAAGGAGGCAATGCAAATGAGGAAGATCGAAACAGTAATCGAAGCGAAAGATGAGCCGATACTCATCCCCTGGGCTGAGCGGGATTTAAATTGGCGCGAGTCGTCCATACCTTTTATCGACAAAACCGGTTGGCACGGAGCGCTCATTAGCCCGAGCATCAACGGCACAAATGTTAGATTCTTCCCCTACTACTTGCCGTTCGGGCAGGCGAGACCCTTCCACATAGCAGAAAACCTGGAATTGGTAGTTTTTCTGCTTGAGGGCCAGATAGAATTTGGCGTCGGCCCGAATGCCGATCAGCTTCAGTACTTTCGGCTCGGCAAGTACGACACCCTTTTCGTTCCTAGTGGCAAGGGAGTTGACTACCGTAACATAGGCCAGACCGGTGCTCGGTACGTAATGGCCAATAGCCCAACTCGTGAATGGCCAAAAGAATGCATCTACAATATACCAGGCCAGGAGAAGCCGTTCGCGCGAAAATTTTAGGCTTATTTGCTCGACGTAACGGGTCGACACACCAAGAACATTGCACGAGCTTGGAAGCGGGCCCATTACAGGAACGAACAGCATAATGACTGCAGCAGCCCGTTAGGGCCAGCGAGTGGCCCGCCCAGCTTCAGCGCTGCCTTCAAACTTGCATATCATTTTTCGAGAAGCACCACATCGGACGAGGACCACGAAACTTGCACACGCGCTCCTCGCTCGTACCTCGATTGGGCGCGGCTGGACACCATCTTCACCGTAATGTTTAAGCCGTTTCCGGTGTCGGCAGTCACACGAGTCATGCCACCGATGAATGAGCTGCTTGCAATTTCGCCGCACAGGACATCATTCCCGTCGTCAACGAGCTCTTCTATGCCGCTGATCCGCACTTTCTCAGGGCGAACCATAAGGATCAACTCCGAACCTTCGGTTCGTCTGGCGCCGGGAACGGTAATCAACCGGTTTCCAGCGATCGCTATCCGACCATCATCAGTCACTCGTCCGCTAATGAGGTTCGATTCGCCGATGAACTCTGCCACAAAACGAGTGCTCGGCTGGAAGTACAATTGATCCGGCGTCCCAAGTTGGGCGATTCCGCCCATGTTCATCAAGCAAATCCGATCGGACATGTTGAGCGCCTCTTCCTGATCGTGAGTGACGTAGATAAAGGTTGTACCAATCTCCTTGTGAAGACGCTTGATTTCGCCCTGCATCTGTTCGCGCAAGTTCTTATCCAGCGCACCCAGCGGCTCGTCCATCATAATGATGGCCGGTGAATAAACGATGCAGCGTGCGATGCCGACGCGTTGCTGCTGGCCTCCAGACAATTGGCGCGGCTTTCGATCCTCAAACGCACGAAGGCCGACACGCTCGAGCGCCTCCGTCACCTTGGAGCGGATCGTCTCAGATGGTTGACGGCGCACGCGCAACGGAAAAGCCACGTTTTCAAACACGGTCATATGCGGCATCAGCGCATAATTCTGAAATACCATGCCGATCCCCCTGTCGCGTGGAGGCATTCGGGTTATGTCGCGCCCATCTAGGAGAATGACGCCTGTCGTTGGCCCGATCGCGCCTGCGATTAGGTTGAGCAATGTAGTCTTGCCAGAGCCTGACGGACCTAGCAGAGTCAGGAATTCGCCCTTCTCCACTCTGAGGTCGGTCGGATGCAGCGCGGTCACCGGGCCGAACTTCTTCGATATGCCGTTCAGTGCGATCGCGTGAGCCATGTGATCGCCAGGACCTGCCTGCATCCGGGTCACTCCTTGACCGAAATGGTGCCGGAGAAGCGCAGATATCTGCCGCCCGCGTACACCATCCGGCCGGTTATTTGGCTGGATGTTCTCAATGGATTCCCCTTTCCTTGTCTGAGCCACGCGGAATTGCCTCCTTGCAATCTTCGATCGTACTGTCCAACTAACGGGTCAACCGTCGATCGGCATCGCTTTCTTGAATGCGATCACGACGATACAGACCAGCAGAGAAAGCGCGGTCAGTAAGCTAGATACCGCGGCGATCACTGGCGATACCTCAAATTCGAGAGCAGTGAACATCTTCACCGGCAGGGTGATAGTGTTGCTCCCGGCCAGGAACCACGAAATGATGACCTCATCAAAGGACAGCAGAAAGGCAAAGAACGCAGCGCTCACGAGAGACGGGACGAGTTGCGGTAAAACGACCGTAAGGAACATCCTGATAGGTTTGGCTCCCATCAGTTCGGCGCCGAATTCAAGATTGCGGTCAAGTTTGTGGACGCCTGCCATGATCATGAGTACGACATAGGGCAATGTGACCATGACGTGGCCTAGTACGAGCGATAGCGTCGTAGCTGTTATCTTCAGGTAAGAAAAATAGAGAAAGAGACCGAGCGCTGCGACGACGGCGGGCACAACAAGCGGACTCATTAATATGCTAGTGATGAGCCCTTTGCCCACGAATTCGTGGCGCGCGATCCAGTACCCTGCAGGAACACCAGCAAGCATCGCCAATGCTGTGGATCCCAGCGCGACCTTGAGGCTTTCGAAAAGCGGCCGCAGCCATTCGGGCGAATTGAAGAAGATTCCAAACAGATCGAACGAGTAATACGTTGGCGGAAAGGCTAGCGCATTGGTCGGGCCGAACGCCATTGGCACCGTCACTACGATCGGAGCCCAGAGAAACATATAAACGGTAACGGCCAGCCCGGTACCCAGGATACGGAAGCGGCGCGCGTGCGGGTCATTGATGATGTCTGGCATGAGCAACTTAGACCCTGCGTCGACGCCAAAACGCCAGAGGAGCGGCAAAGCTGAGAGTCATGCCAAGTAGGACGACACTAATGGCTGAGGCGCTAGGCCAGTCCAATACTTGTCGGTTATAGAAATCGATGAGGTTCGACAGCATTTGATCGTGCGTACCCCCGAGCAACGCTGGGATTACGAAGGCCCCTAGAGACATGACGAAGACGCTCAACAGGCCAGCGAATACACCGGGCAGAGTCATTGGAACAGTAACCGTCCAGAAAATGCGGGCGGGCTTGGCTCCCATAATAGAGGCTGCTCGGTAGATCGCATCGTCAATCGCGAGCAGACTCGCTAGAACAGGTAAAACGACAAGTGGTATGAGAAAGTTGGTCAGACCGATGAGGGTTCCTGCCCGATTAAAAACGAGTGGCAGTTGCACCTTTGTTTCAAAGATCCAACTGAGGACAGCGTTGATGATTCCGTCGCGTCCCAAGATAATTGTAAATGCGAAGCATTTAACCAAGATGCTGGTCCAAAATGGAAGTAGGACCAAGATCATCAAAACAGTTCTGCGCCGCGCAGGTTGACGAGCAAGATGCAATGCGACGACAAATCCGAGAACCAGGCTTAATAGAGAGGCTAACCCAGCAACAATAATTGTAGTGCCCAGCGCTTGCCTGAATAAAGTGCTTGTCGCAACCTCTTCGTAAGCAACCAGTGATAGGGCTGGTGCATGAAAGCTCGTATAGAAAACGTAAACAACAGGCGGCAGCACAATCGCGATCGCCACCAATGCGGCCGGCGACATGAATATGGTCAGCGCGCGGAATTGGGTGTTCAGATTCATGAACGTCCTAGACTTTTTTGACCAGAGATCGAGCACGGTTGGCAGGACGGCCTAGTCCCAGCTTCGAAGGGGCTCTCAGCTCAGGGCCCATTTTATGGACGCCGCATTCTATCCTTATTGAGAAGGCGCTCAGATCGGGGATCTCATAATTGTCATCGCGCTTTCCTTCTCGGCTTTTGACCCCGAGATCATCGTTGCGAGCCGGTTCTGTTCAAAGGCAAGGTCTCGGTTCGCCTCCCGATTAGCACGAGCACTACAGTAGGGTAGCGTGCGACAACTACAGGTCAGCATCGCCGCGGCCCCCGCCGATCGACCTCCTATCGACGCAGCCGGCCGCGAGTTTCGGCGCCACCAGCTCCTGTCCGCTCCTATTGTCCTAGCTTCTGCTCTTTGGCTCAGAATAGAGCGCGGGAATGCCGAAAAACTGCTAAATCGGCCGAAAATGAAACGGAAATCTGTAAAATCCGTAGGAATTGCACTGATCGACCGCGAGTTTCGACTATTAACTGACCTTGCGAACTCGCCGTTTCGTGTACGCGCAGCTTGCGCGGTTCAAACAAATGCTCTTTTGAGAGGCCGATCACGGGATCGGTGGCAACGGACTAGAAGTTAATCGAACTGCGTCACCATGGCATCCGCGAACGCGGTCTCTATAGCACGCATCCGCCTTGCCTGTTCAGGGCTTTTCGATCGCCGCTTTGGTCTCCTCATATTCCCCGAGTAGGGGGAGAGGAAAAAAGCTCTCCGGTAGCGATAGGAAACAAAGTCCCTTTCGCTGGGCTGACGGGTAAGCAGCTACGAGAGCGCTGAACCGCTCGGCAAAAGAACCTATATATATGCTCCGCATCGAGCCCGGCGAGATCAGAACGCGCCTTGCTGATATCAAGAAGATCGCGTTTCCACTGCATCGTTTGTTCGCCGGCCTCATGATGGACCAACCGCTGGCCCGGGTGAACACGAACCTTGCGGCATCTGTAGTATGCCCGCGGGAGCGACTCCGTCGCCGCAGCCCAGCACTCAGGCGTCGGGCGCCACTCGGTAGTGCGGTGCAGATATTCGTAATCGATCGGCGAGAGATAGATCTATATCTATGGGCGGCAGCAATGGGATCGTAGACTCCCGACGAACGCGAACGCCGCGTGGCTATGCGCCAGCCTGCTTCTTAAAGCGACAGCTCGCGGTGGGGGGTAGAAGCGTTCTTGCAGACGGCGTTGTCGAATGGCGCGCACAAAACAATGCGCCTCCTGCGGGTTTGCGCAGATTTTAAACACCGGGACCGGAAATAAGCTGAAAAAAGTTCGGCCGGACCTGGAAGTCTTGCCTTCTTGCTAGGTAGGGGGAGCTGACCCGTCATGCGGGTGCCGTGTTCACCCATGGTACCAAGAAGGTCGCATACTCTCCAGATTAAACACGGGGAAACGCTCATGAGTGGAAACCGCTCTACATGCTCACGCCGCTCTTTCCTTACCGCAGCGGCCGCTGTGGTTGCGCCGCCGATGGTGACTAGACCGTCGCGTGCGGCGGTCAAGTCTGGTTCGGTCACGTTCACCGCTTATGGAGGGAGCTACCAACAGCTGTTGGAAAAATATGTGCTAGGCCCATTCACCGAAGAAACCGGAATTAAAGTCAACGTCGTCCCTGGACCAGAACTCGCGAAGGTGAAGGCCCAGCTGCTCACGGGCAACGTCGAATGGGACATCTATACCGGCGCGGGCGCGCGGGCCGCTGTTGGGTCCAAGCAGGGCTTTTGGGAGAAGCTCGATCCCTCATTGTTCGACGTTGACGATCTGATTGTCCCGCCGAAAAGCGACTGGGTCACCGTCGATGTGTATGCTGAGGGCATTGCTTGGGATCCAAAGAAGTACAGACCCGGAAAACATCCAAGCAATTTTCCGGAGTATTTTGATCCCAAGACGTTTCCGGGACGCCGCGCCTTGCGCGATGCTGCTGTATATGCATTAGAGCCGGCGCTGCTGGGGGATGGCGTAGCGCCAAAGGACATGTATCCTCTGGACTTGGATCGGGCGTTCAAGGCGCTCGATCGAATCAAGTCGAATATGGTCAAGGTGGCCACGACCCCTCAAACGATTTCCCTCGTCCAGACAGGCGAGGTCGATTTCAGTTACACCTATGTCAATCGCGTCAGAGCAACGAATGAGCCTGGCAACGCAACTCCACTCGCCTTTTCCTTTGAACAGAACTTGATCTATCGTGACGCCATGGCAGTGCTTAAGAACGCGCCGAACAAAGAAAATGCGATGAAACTTGTCGCGTACTTTCTGCGCCCCAACGTTCAGGCCCGATTCTATGACCACGCAGGTGACGTTCCGGTGTCCAGGCGTGCCAGGCAGATGTTGTCGCCTGAAACACAGAAATGGCAATTCGACCTGAATAACCCCAACAATCTCATCGTCAACGACGACTATTGGGCGGATAACCTCGACGCGGCGGAGCGTCGGTTTAAGGAGTGGATTTCGAGCTGATTGGTTCTTCTTGTGACAAGCCGTTCAGGATGTCCGAGCGCTACAGCATTTGTCTCGAGAGGTCTAGTTGACAAATACAACCGAGAGCTTAGCTCGATGGATTTCGTCGCTTAAATATGAAGCGCTACCTGCGGAAGTGGTCTACAAGGCGAAGTTGTGCTTAGCCGATTCCATCGCCTGCATGGTAGGTGGAGTCGATTTGGCTCCTTCGAAAATTTTGTTGAAAGTCCTCTCCAGCAGCAGTCAAGGTTCGGTCGCCCTTCCAGGAATTTCGACCAGGCTTGGACTGCTCGACGCTGCTTACTACGGAGCCCAGACGGCGAATGCCCTCGATTTTGACGATGATTTAATTGGCCATCCTGGGGCTACGGTTAACCCGATTGCTCTTGCTGTCGGACAGCTTTCCGACGTTGACGGGAGACACCTTCTATCAGCCATAGTAGCTGGCTATGAAGTTTCCGTCCGAATTGCGGAAGCTATCATGCCGACCTATGAGCGCGCTCAAACCGTGTTTGGCTTTTCTACTTGGCAAACGTTTGGTGCACTTGTCTCTGCAGCCAAGCTGCTTTCTCTGTCCGGCGCCGAAATCGAGAATGCAATGGGGTTGGCCGGCGCGCAGGCGCCCGTGCCGAACGTACGGAAATTTATTGACGGAAATCGAGCATCCAGCTGGATAAAGAATGCCTATGGGATAGCCGGAAGGATCGGGGTCTTATCCGCACAGCTGGCGGCTGATGGCTATGTCGGGAATCGGAACATCTTTGATGGTCCCAGCGGCTTTTGGATCATGTCCGGATCTGATCAATTCCGCCGGGAGCTTGCGGTGAATGGTCTCGGGTACATTTGGAAGATCACAGACGTGAACTTCAAAGCGTACGCTTGCTGCTACTGGTTGCAGACGATGCTCGATGCCGCGGAAAGTCTCCGAGGAGTTCTAGAGGTCGCCGCTGTGAAAAGCATTGAAATTCATGCTTTTCGAGAGATCAGCGTCCGTTTCGGTGGAGCCCTTCCGAATTCTATCTTTGAGGCTCAGTTCCACGCCCCTTACCTTGCAGCCCTGCAGTTGTTGGACCGATCTCCAGCCCAGGGACTGCGGGAAGAAGATCTCTTCGATCCAAAAGTGATCGCCCTGGCTCAAAAAGTAACGCTCCTACATGACCCAGAGATGGATTGCGCGTTCCGGCATTGCGATCTTTATCCGGTCCGGATCGTAGCCAGAGATAAGGTCGGGTCATTCAAGGCATTTGTTGAGCGGCCACGTGCCGCCGAAAAGAGCAGCGAGGTCGAGGATCTCGTTAGACGCAAATTCCTCTCAATTCTGTCGGTCAAACTGGGAAAGCAAGCAACTATCGATGCATGGAACATGATCTACGCTATCGAAAACCACAGCGTGAACGACCTGATGAAAATTCTCGGCCGCGAAAGCACTGAGATTTGTTAAACAAGCCCTGAAGGCGAACCGCTGATCGGAGAGTCATGATCGCAACGCTGGAGTAGCCGACGCGGACGCTGACCCCGATATGCTCGTCGCTGACGCCGGCTGCGTAGCCAGCAGCATCTGCGCTCGCTTTGGCTCGGTTTAAGCCGATTACACTTATCCGTACCTCCTCGTGTTAGGCGCACGGATCGCCAGCTGAAACGGATGGCCGGTGTGAAATGCACCCAAGTACGAGGCCGCCACTCTGGCAGCTGAGCGCTTGCAGAAGCTACCGTGCGCATGTCTTTGCCCAGCCGCCCGATGTACAGTTCGGCCCAACAAGGGCGGATATACCTTCGGCATATTGGACACGTGCGGGCTCGTTGCTAGGAAACCGAAAGTCTATCACGCGGGGCGCGAGGTTATCTACGGTCGTGGACTGACCATGCCGGTGTTCGGAGCTCCTTCGGCTTATAGTTGTTGTGGTAATTGATCGATGATGAAGAGGAAATGATGCCCGAGCTAGCCGGTCCCGCTGCTCCCCCAATTCCGACCGTTCCCGTGACACCCCCAATTCTCAAGTCTTTGCTCGCGATCGTGGGCGACAAGGGCCTGATCGTCGACGAGCGAGAGAAGCTGCCTTTCGTGACCGACTGGCGTGGCCACCTGGTCGGGCAGGCCGCTGTGGTCGTGCGTCCCGCCAATAGCGAGGAAGTCTCCAAGGTGGTGAGGCTCTGTTACGACAATGGCGTCGCTATCGTGCCACAGGGCGGCAATACCGGCCTGACGGGCGGCGCCACGCCATGGCCCACGCACAAGGGGATCCTGTTATCGCTCGGCCGTATGAACCATGTGCTGAATATCGACCCCGTCGGCTATTCCATGACGGTGGAAGCGGGCTGCATCCTGCAGGCCCTGCAGGAGACGGCGGTGAAGCATGACCGTCTCTTTCCTCTCAGCCTCGGGGCCCAAGGCTCATGCATGATCGGCGGCAATCTTTCGACCAATGCTGGCGGCGTGCAGGTTTTGCGTTACGGCAATGCGCGCAACCTTGTGCTGGGTCTTGAAGTGGTGCTGCCCAACGGCGAGGTCTGGGACGGCCTGCGCTCGCTGAAGAAGGATAATACCGGCTACGATCTCAAGCATTTGTTCATCGGCGCCGAAGGCACGCTCGGCATCATTACCAAAGCTGTGCTGAAGCTGTGGCCCGCGCCCAAGGACGTGTGCACTGCCTGGCTCGCAATCCGGGATCCGCAGGCGGCGATCGAGATCCTGTCGGAGGCGCACGCCACGTCAGAGGACAATGTTGGCTCCTGCGAACTGATGAGCCGCGCGGCGATCGACATGGTGCTACAGCACATCCCTGGCGTGCAAGATCCCCTGAAGGCTGATGCGCCCTGGTTTCTGTTGCTCGAATGGTCGTCGTCACGGCCGCGGGCTGATGGCGCCGAGGGCATGTCGGAAAAAATGGAGCAGTTTCTGGCCGAGCAGATGGAAGCGGGCCGCGTCCTCGATGCCGTAATCGCGCAGACGGAAAAGCAATCCCGGAATATGTGGCGCATCCGCGAGAGCTCGGCTGAAGCCTCCCGCGCCGAAGGAGGGGGGCTGAGCTACGATATCTCCGTGGCGGTCTCCAAGGTCCCCGAATTCATCGACAAGGGTACCAAGGCGGTGGTCGAAATCCTGCCCACGATCCGTCCCTATCCGTTGGGCCATATCGGTGACGGCAACGTGCACTTTTCTTTTCTCGGTCCGAAGGGCATGGATCGCCAGAGGCTGAATCAGTATTCCTCAGCCATTACGCGGGTCGTGAACGATCTCATCACCTCTATGGGTGGCTCGATCTCGGCCGAGCACGGCATCGGCATCGAGAAACTCGACGAACTCGCGCGCTACAGGTCCAAGATCGAGCTCGACACGATGCGCACCATCAAGCGCGCGCTCGATCCCAAGAACATCATGAATCCAGGCAAGGTCCTGCGCGTCTAGTGATACTTACTTCGGAGTTGCAGCGCTGAATTCCGACCACGCCCTGACAGCCGACACAAGGCTATGCAATAGGCTGAACATGAAATCCCTCCAGGCGACGCTTCCATTCCGAATTCATACGCCTCGACCTGACGGCCGAGCAACCCAGTTCTTGATGGGATGGCTGCACGGGCGGACGTTTTCCTTCAAAGTCTTAGCTTGGTAAGCATGAGAAAGCTTGGCTTCGGCTCTGCTCTTCGCAAGCGTTTTCCGCCTGATCACTTGTGATATCTCCGACTTCGGTGATGGCGGTTCACTATCGCATTTGAAGCGTATGATCTGATCGGGCGGCCGAGACCGGACTTTGCACCATCACGGTGATACTTCCGCCGGAATGACTGCTCTCAATCCCATCTTTCAGGCGCGATTGCAGCGTGAACGCACCGGGGAAGGAACGAGTACTCACTATCGGTTTCTGTTGCAGTAGCCGGCTGGATGAATAGTCCGGTGCAATGGCCACCTTCGCTGCTACGAAGCATCGGTTCGGCAAGCACGCCGCGTCACGTCCTATGCATGCTCGAACGCTGGCCGGAAGCTTCACATATCGCGATTAGGCGCCGAGATCCGACCGCATAAGGCGCTACATTGATGAAATTCCGCGTTATGGAGCGGTAATAGACCATAGAACAGAATGAAAGTTTCCGGTCGATGAAGTGGCGGAATGGGAGGAGATAATGAGCCGTTTACTTAGCCGCAGACGCTTCATGATGACAGGGGCGTCCGCTGTTGCGGCCAGCGCGCTGCCGGCCGTAGCGGGCCGGGCTTCGGCGAACTCATCGGGCGAATTGAGGGTGAACGTGTCCGGCGGCGATTTTGGTAAGGCCGCAATTGATGCCTATGTGAAGCCCTTCGAGGCCGAGAGCGGGATTAAGGTCACACCAATTGCCCAAGTGGTCCACTCGGCTCAGATCGCGATGATGGTAAAGGCGAAAGCGGTTACGGTCGACGTGGTTCCATTTAGCCCGGTCCCGCATGCCAATTTGGTGAAAGACCATCTTTTTGAGGAAATCGACTACTCAATTTATAACAAGGAGGAGTTAGACGCGATCCCGGATTACTGCAAGCAACCGTACGGCATTGCCAGCGACGTGTATTCCTACAATATGGTCTATAACGTGAAAAAGTTCCCGGCCGGCAAGCCGCGGCCGACCAGCTGGGCCGAATTCTGGGACGCGCAGAGGTTTCCTGGGACTCGCTCGCTCCAGAATGGCCAATACGGAACTGTAGGCCCTTGGGAGGAAGCTCTGCTGGCGGACGGTGTGCCTGTTGACAAGCTTTACCCAATGGACATCGACCGCATTTTCAGGAGCTTGGATAAGATCAAGCCGCATATCGTCAAATGGTGGACGAGCGGTTCCGAGATTCAGCAAATTATGCGCGATGACGTGGCAGATATCGTACAATCCTATGACGAACGGGCGCTTCTTTTAATCGAGAATGGCGAGCCAATCGAGATCAATCGAAATCAAGCTAAGCTGGTTTGGCAGTATTGGTCCATCCCAAAGGGTAGCCCAAATGCGCAGAACGCGCAGAAGTTTATCGAATTCGTGACCCGCGCCGAGCCCCAGGCGGCGCTTGCGAGGCTATTCCCCCAGGCTCCGACCAACCGCAACGCCCTCAAGCTGTTACCGGAGAAGCTGAGCCGCAATTTTTCTACCCATCCCGACTACATGGCGACTAGCTATCCTATCAATCCGAAGTGGTACATCGAGACCGGGGCGGACGGCCTAACGAATGTGCAACGGCTCGTCCAGCACTGGAACCAATGGATTCTTCACTAGATCTTCAGATCATTGGCGGAACGCGGCATGAAGGCCGACACCGGCATGCCGAGCCGCTTCTTGCGGCGCGAGGCGATCACGCGAAAAAAAAAGACGCTGGCGCCGCGCGAGCAGGATCGTCCGAACTTAAGCCGCCATGGCGCCCAATGGCGCCACTATCAAGATCGGATCGATCCCGCCCGGCTCGTCTTCATCGATGAGAGTGTGCTGCAGACCAGCGAAAGCAGTTCAACATGACTCAAGCCGATAAGGCTGCAGGGCTGGTCCCCGAGATCGGCTTCAGGAACGGGTCTCAAATCGGTCCGAGCCGCTGCCGCAAAGAGCCGTGGTAGTGAGCGTCGGATCGGACGATGGTGGTCAAACAGATGATTAAGCCGGAACCGGTATCCATCTTCCTGCCGGTGTCTTACGGTTACAGGCGGAAAAATCGGCCGGTCCGGAGACACGTGCAATGCAAATGGGCGCTGCTCTACATCGAAGGTGGGTGACGGCGCCAATGTATAGCGCGACAAACGTGTGGGAAGAGTTTTGTTGCCGCTGATTGTCGCGGAGTGTCAATCAGCGAGTGTTTTTGGTGTCGCGTGCGAGGGCGGTCGTCCTGGACCACGTTTTCGCTTCGAGCGCGGTGCGCCTGCGATAGCTCTCGACGTTCATTTGGATGATAGTGGCGTGGTGAACGACGCGATCGATGGCCGCGAGCGTCCTGGCGGTGGTATGACGGAGGTCTACCAGAAGCGGCTGCGCGTCCCGATCGTGAAGCTCTTTCCAAAGTTCCGTCTAACGGTGTCGCCGTTGGCATACGGATGCTCGAGCGCGGCGGGCTGACGCGACTCGCATGCTCTAAGCTGGCGAGGAGATATGATATCCGTTGAGAGCGCGGTTCAATGCGCGGATTTTCGGCGCGGGCCGTGGGCTAATTGCGCAAATCCATATTTAAGTGACCGTTACAGTCATCGACACTGGATCAGTGTGGAGCACACAAGATTCCGGCCGAGCCAGGTTTTGACCGTCAGGAGGACATTCGTGACAATTGCGGGTAGTCCGGAAGAGCGAATGGATTCGAGTGCCCAGTCCATGCCGGCACGGAACACGGTGCAATTCGAGGGCACACCGTACCTCGACGGCCGAGCTAGCGACCCACGCACGCTCGGATGGATGCAGGGTGCGCCGCCGCCTGCGGATAAACAGATCACCTTCGAGAGCGAACGCTCCATGAAATTCCCCGAAATTCGCTGGAGCCTTTCGCACATGCGGGAGCTCGTGCCGACGGTCAGTGTGCGCCGCGGGGATGGGGCCAGAGTTTCCTTCGGCGTACCATCCGCCGCTGACGCCACGGCAGTTGAATCCCTGATGTTCACGGACATGGAGGGGCGCGTCCGTCGCTTCGGTGAAGCGCTGATCAATACATACGTCGACGGGATAGTGGTGTTGCACCGCGGGCGCGTGGTATTCGAGCGCTATTTCGGCGCGCTTGAGCCACATCTGCCGCATGCCTGCTTTTCGGTCACGAAGTCGTATGCGGGTACGCTCGCAGCGTGGTTGGTGCACGAAGGCGCGCTCGACGACAAGAAGCTAATTCCGCACTACTTGCCCGAGCTGCGCGGGACTGCGTGGGCGGATGCCACGCTTCGCCAAGTAATGGACATGCAGATCGGTATGACGTACTCGGAGAACGAGGCAGATGATCGGTCAAGCTCCTCGGTCTACATGTGCGCTTGCCGAACCAAGCCGCGGCCGGTTGGGTACGACGGCCCCCCGACTTCGTGCGACTACCTGCGCACCGTGCTCAAAGAAGGTTCGCATGGTGAAGCCTTCGCCTATAAGAGTGTGAACACCCAGGTGATGGCTTGGGTCATGGCCCGCGCGACCGGCCGCTCGTTCGCGCAGCTGTTGCATGAACGTCTGTGGGCGCCTCTCGGCTGCGAGGAAGAAGGGTATCTGGTGGTCGATCCCGCGGGCATGCCCTCGGCCAGCGGGGGGTTCTGCGCGAGCCTGCGCGACCTCGCGCGTTTCGGCGAACTCATTCGGCGCGAAGGTGAATGGGATGGCAAGCAGGTCATTGCAGCGGCTGTCGTGGACGACATTCGGCACGGTGGCGATCCATCGAAGTTGGCTAATGGCGGATACAAGAATTTGCCGGGTTACGCATACCGCAACCACTGGTGGGTGACGCACAACGAGTTGGGTGCCGTCGAAGCCCGGGGTATTCACGGTCAGCGTCTTTACATCGCTTCCGAGGCCGAAATGGTGATTGCGCGCTTCTCGTCGCATCCGGTCGCGTCGAATGCTGCGATCAATCCGATTGTCGCGCCGCAGATGCTCGCGCTTGGACGCATGCTGCGCGGTTCATAACTAGTGCCTGAAAGCTGATGAAGGAGCAAACCAAGCGTGGATTACAAGCAATTCATTAAAGACATGACCAGTCGGCCCGTTACAAAGGAACTGGCCTTCGCCGAGTCGGAATATCGCGCTCGGATCGAAAGGGTCAGGAAGATCATGGACCAGAAGGGTCTGGACGTTCTTCTTCTGACGTTCGCGCCCAGCATAAGCTATTTGAGCGGTTACCAGAGTTTCGGCGCTGGCCACCAGTCATGCATGGTGCTGCCTCGTGAAGGCGAGCCGATACTTCATATGCATGGGTTGGAGTTCGGGCCTGCGATGCTCACGAGCTGGGTCAAGGACATCCGCGCCACAAGATGGGGCTTTCCCGGTGAGGCGGCCGGCGAGCTCATGGGCATCCTGAAGGAGCGTGGGCTAGAGAAGAAACGAGTTGGCGTCGAGACGAAGAGGCCGGGGCTCACTATCGAGCTCTACGAGGGGTTGAAAAGCGCGCTGATCGACGGCACCATCATCGAGGCCTCGGATGTTGTCGCGCAGCCCCGGATGATCAAGTCGCCAGCCGAGATCGAGCACATGCGAAAGTCGGCTGCGATCACGTTGAAGGCTCTTGCGGCAGTGTTGCCGGTGATCAAGCCGGGTGTCCCTGATAACCAGGTCGCAGCAGTGATTTACCAGACGCTGATTCATGAGGGAAGCGAGTATTTCAGCACCCAACCGCTCGTGTCGGCAGGCCAGAAAAGCGGCATCTCCCACACCACTTTCCGGCGCACACCTATTCAAAGGGGTGAGACGGTAATTTTGGAGTTCGGCGCTGCGTACCACCGGTATACCAGCGCAATATGTCACACCGTCGCCGTCGGCAAGCCCTCGCCGGAAGTCGAGAACATCGCCACTGTCGCCAACGACAGCCTTGAGCTGTTGTTTCAGGCGGTCAAGCCGGGGCGCACCGCGGACGACGTCGCGCGCGAAGTCGGCGCAAAAGCGAAACAGGTTGTTGGCGGCCGGCCAAGCTCTTCCCGGGTTTATGGTTACTCGATCGGGCTCGGCTTACCGCCCACCTGGGGCGAGGACCTCTACTTCATCCGCGAGGGTCTCGCTCTCGAGCTCAAACCAGGCATGACTTTCCATTCGATTTCTGGACACCGGGTCCCTGGCAAGCTGGGCGCGCTTTTCAGCGAGACATGGGTAGTCACGGAGACAGGGATCGAAATTCTTACTGAGCACGACCGAAAGTTGACCGTGGTCGAGGACTGACCGCAAGGGTCGTTCAAGTCGGAGCGCCGGCTCATCTCGGGCAATGAGCGCTCGCTAGCTGGAGCTTAGGAATGGCATTTTCCAAAGTCCCGTACAACGGGGCACCCCTCGGCATCCTGATGCTCGAACGCGGTGGCAGGTTGGACCGCCCCTTCATTCCGGGGGACACCGGCAACGCCAGCACATGGAGCGTGCCCGTGCGCTATAAGCCGGTGCCGGGCCTGACCGCCAAGCGCATCCTCGGGCGTGATCCCGGCGCTCCGGACATGACGCCTGCTGTGGTTCAAGCGGCGGTCGAACTCGTGCAGGAGGGCGCGGAACTCATCACGTGCGGCTGCGGATATTCGATCCGCTACCAGGAAGCGGTTCGGGCCGCAGTGGACGTGCCCGTGTTCCTGTCGAGCCTGCTGCTGGCGCCTTTTCTCGAAAAAATGCTTCCTCCCCACAAAGCGCTGGGCATCATCGTCGCCAGCAAGCTCTCTTTGCCGGCTGACTTTCTGGAAACAGCCGGGTTCAGAAGCGACATCGGGCGCAGGGTAGTTGTCGTCGGGCTCGAGGACGCTCCTGTGTTCACCAAAACTTTCATCATGGGTGGCGCCGCCCGCGTCGACGCCGCGGGCATCGAAGCCGACCTGGTCAACGCCGCGCTTGCATTGCAAAGAGATAGGCCGGATGTCGGGGCGTTACTCCTCGAATGCGGCGACCTGCCGCCTTATGCCGCCGCGATCCAGCGGGCCACCGGCATTCCGGTCTTCGACTACACGTCGTTGATTGAGTTCTTCATCCGTGGCTTGGTCCGCAAACCTTTCGTGGGAATCATGTGAAAGCCACCTGCTCGAAATCGCGAACCGCGGTTGAGAGCGCCACGGTCTACGCGACAACGTGACGAGTAGGCACCGACACCGACGCCCAAACGGCGCCATGCCGGACTCAGGTCCGAAGCAGATCACGCCCCACGAACAAGGCGTAAGTGCCTTAAAGACCCGCGTCTCGAGCGCACTCCGGGGGACTCGGTGAACTTGCCTGGTGCCTCGCATTGGGCGAGGTTCGGCGGTGGGGGTGCCAATCCAGTCCGCCATCCTCGTCCGCGAGCGCGGCGACCTGGATGCGTGAACACGCAGGCAAGTTTCGTGGCGATCCGAAGAAAGGTGAAGTCGAAGGCTGAAATTGAGATGCTTCGCAAGTGCGCCGCGATCAGTATGCGATGACACCGCGTGAGAAGGACTATTTTCTCTTCCGGAGAAGGTTGAATGCCAAGTCAACGCCGGTTGGGGTTACTTGGGTCTTCTACATATCCATGTGGCTACTTTGGGCAGGCTACGGCACCCACTTAGGCGATCGTTCCATCTCCGACGCGAGGCGAAGAGCCGTCCGGGTTCATGGCGTTCCTCGAATCGGACTGCACAGCGCTATCTCGCAATCGTAATGTCGCATAGGGTCATGTTAACGACGCATACTGTCAAGGGATCTTGGTGTCCCTCTATTAATTTCGATGCGGCCTCAACCAGCTCCCAGATAGGTTTTGGAATTGCTAGACAATCTCTGGAAAAACTTCGTGAGCGATCGCGCATCGCCGAACCCGGGCTAGGGACCGAACTTCATGGCTCGGCCAAGCGAGCTTCTTCTTTGAGCGATCTAAACGGCGGTGCACTTGTTGGGACCGCGAGATCACGCGCCGCGCAACTCTCGCTCGCAGGCTTTTGAAATCGAGAGCCAAAGCCGCCCCTGACGAAGGTTTTCAGGAATTACTCATGAATGCTATCCTGCTTGATGGAAAAGCCATCGCCGAGGTCCTTAGGACTCGCGTTAGGAGCGATGTATCGTTCCTGCGAACCAATTGTAATGTGATCCCTGGTCTCGCTGTTGTGCTAGTCGGCGAAGATCCGAGCAGTTCCATTTACGTGAAGACGAAGGCACGACAGGCGCAGGCTGCGGGATTCAATTCTCGGCAGTTTCTGCTGCCCAGCAATGCCGGCGAACCCGAGTTGCTGGCGCTGATCGAGGAGCTTAACATTGACGATTCCATAGATGGGATCCTCGTTCAGCTTCCGCTGCCTGCGCATATCGACCGTTGGCACGTGCTGGAGGCTATCCATCCAGCGAAGGATGTGGACGGCTTTCATCCCTACAACGTTGGAAGATTGGCGGCGGGTCGGCCAGCTCTCGCCCCTTGTACTCCGCTCGGGGTTGTCCATCTCATCAAGACCGTGGTGAGCGACCTAAATGGGCTCGATGTTGTGGTCATTGGCCGCTCGAATATCGTTGGAAAGCCTTTGGCACTTCTGCTCGGCGACGCCGGTTGTACTGTAACGGGTGCGCAGCTCCAGACGCGCAACCTGCCGGACCTCTGCCGAAGGGCCGACATTGTCGTCGCTGCCGCTGGCTCTGCGGGGTTGGTCCGTGGCGATTGGCTTAAGCGGGGCGCGATTGTCATTGATGTCGGTATTAACCGGGTGGTCGATTCGACCGGCGCTGCCAAGATTGTCGGAGACGTCATGTTCGCTGAAGCAAGTAAACGGGCGAGCCATATAACACCCGTACCGGGTGGTGTTGGCCCCATGACCGTCGCCTACTTACTTGCGAACACCGTTGATGCGACAACTTCGCGGCGAGGGCTGTCGTCGGTGGCGAGTCTGAACGTCGGCCAGAGTGGACCATCGTCCAAATCTGCTTCCAATAGCATACTCATGCAGCTTGACCTGGCGCGAGCAACTTAGAAGGATTGGTGCTCACCGCCGTTTCGCGGGCGCTTCGCGTAATCTCTCAATGCGTGGCGCTTGACCGAAGCGAGCGCGGTACGTGCGAGAAAAATGACTCGCACTTGTGAAACCGCAGGCTAGTGCGATCTCAAGCACCGAAAGGCTGCTTTGCCGAACGAGCTTGCGTGCGCGGTCGAGCCGTAGCGCGAGGTAATGTTCGCCGAGCGAACAACCGAGATGTTGCCGGAAAAGCCGTTCAAGATGTCGTAGCGAGACGTCGGCAAGACGTGCCAGCTCTTCCCGCGGCACCGGATTTTCCAAGGTTTGCTCCATGCGACTGATTGCCCGGAGCAGCGGGGTATGGGTAATGCCGAGACGTTCCCGCAAGGTCATTCGCTGGGGACCTGCCCCTTCGCGAACATGGGTTTGCAGGAGCCAATCGCTAACCGACATCGCCAAGGCGCTGCCGTGTTCTCGAGCAATAAAAGCATGCATCATGTCGAGCGGTGCCGCGCCGCCGCTCGACGTCAGCCGATCACGATCGATTTCATAGAGAGAGCGCCGCAGATCGAGCTCGGGATACTCCTCGACGAGGGCCGGCGCATGCTCCCAGTGAATAGTAAAGCGGTAACCGGTCAGCAAATTAGCCCGCGCAAGAACGTAGGGGCCGCCCGATACGCCACCTATTTTGACGCCCCGACGAGCGACTTGCCTCAACCAACTGAAGGTCGGAGGGTCTTTGAACAGCGCCGGATTGCCTCCAGCGCAGACGAAGACATAGTCGAAATGCGCGTCCGTCCCGACACGAAATTCCGTTTGAATTCGCACCCCGTTGGAGGCTGCAGCCGGTTCTTCGCCGACAGAGATATGGCTCCAACGGTACAACGCACGCCCCGATAGACGATTTGCGGCGCGCAGTGGTTCTATCACGGACGCATAGGGCAGCAATGCGAAGTCAGGAATGAGCAGGAAGCCGACATGAGCGGTTGCGCTGGCAGAGTTGTCGTTTTCAGACAATCGGATGTCGCTAGCGATCATGCCGGCGAACCTACGCTGTTCAATGTGGGCCACACAAGCTGGATTCTCAACCCGCTACCTACGTTCGGCCCCAATGCGCTATTCCATCGTCTCTCTGATCGCCCAAGCCCTGAAGGGTCATACTGGCTGGCAACCGGCTTGGCGCGATGCTGCCCCCAAACCCGCATACGATGTCCTGATCGTCGGCGGAGGTGGCCATGGTCTTGCTACGGCTTACTACCTAGCCAGCCAGTACGGCGTCAGCAATATTGCCGTGATCGAGAAAGGCTATATCGGCTCCGGCAATGTCGGCCGTAACACCACAATCATCCGCTCGAATTATCTCCTGCCCGGGAATGTTCCCTTCTACGAATTTTCGCTAAAGCTCTGGGAGGGGCTGGAGCAGGACTTGAACTACAACGCAATGGTTAGCCAGCGTGGGATGCTCAACCTGTATCATTCCGACGCGCAGCGCGACGCTTTCGCCCGCCGCGGCAACGCGATGCGGCTTGCCGGTGTCGACGCTGAGCTCCTCGAGCTCGAACAGGTGCGGGCCATGCTGCCGTTCTTTGATTACGAGGCGGGTCGCTTCCCCATCAAGGGGGCGCTGTTGCAGAAGCGCGGCGGCACGGTGCGCCACGACGCGGTTGCCTGGGGCTATGCGCGGGCCGCCGACAGCCGCGGCGTCGATATCGTGCAGAACTGCGAAGTGACCGGAATCACGATCGCAGATGGCTGCATCACCGGGGTCGAGACGACGCGTGGCCCAATCAAAGCGAGAAAGGTTGCAGTTGCGGTCGCGGGTAACTCCTCGCGTCTGGCTGCAATGGCGGGGATGCGGCTACCTATCGAGAGTCATGTGCTGCAGGCGTTCGTCTCGGAAGGGCTCAAGCCTCTTATCGACTGCGTGGTGACTTTCGGCGCGGGGCATTTGTACATCAGCCAGTCCGACAAGGGGGGAGTCGTCTTCGGCGGCGACATCGACGGCTACAATTCCTACGCCCAGCGCGGGAACCTCCCGGTGATCGAGGGTGTGATGGAAGCGGCAATGGGCTTGTGGCCCGGCTTGGGCCGTGTGCGGCTGCTGCGTCACTGGGGCGGCGTCATGGATATGTCGATGGACGGTTCGCCGATCATCGATCGCACGCCGGTTCAAGGGCTCTATCTTAATGCCGGCTGGTGCTACGGGGGCTTCAAAGCGACGCCGGCCTCCGGCTTCTGTTACGCCCATCTGATCGCCAAGGACGAGCCGCATCCTGTCGCGGCTGCTTACAGACTCGACCGCTTCGCTACCGGTCGCCTCATCGACGAAAAGGGCGCGGGCGCCCAGCCCAACCTGCACTGAGGGATCGTTCAAATGCGCATTCCATGTCCCCATTGCGGCGCGCGTGACGTCCAGGAATTTACCTACCTGGGTGACGCGGGCCTGCGGCGTCCCGATGGCCTTGCTGCCACGGAAGCGGCGATGTTCGACTACGTTTACCTGCGCGACAATCCGCGTGGTCCGCATGAGGAGTTCTGGTATCACGCCGCCGGCTGCCACGCCTGGCTCGTCGTGCGCCGTCATACATTGACCCATGCGATCGAGTCGGCAGTGCCGGCAAAGAGCCGCAAGGCGGGAGCCGCAGCATGAGCACGCAGCCGTTCCGTCTCGGCAGTGGCGGCCTGATCGACCGCGCGAAGACGCTCTCGTTCCGCTTCGACGGCAAAAGTCATGCGGGGTACGCCGGCGACACGCTTGCCTCGGCGCTTCTCGCCAGCGGCGTGCGGCTCGTCGGTCGGTCGTTCAAATATCATCGACCCCGCGGTGTTCTCTCTGCCGGCTCCGAGGAACCGAACGCGTTGGTCGAGCTGAGGACAGGTGCGCGCCGCGAGCCCAATACGCGAGCGACCACCGTCGAGCTGTTCGATGGTCTTGAAGCAACCAGCCAGAACCGCTGGCCGTCGCTCGCCTTTGATTTGCTGTCGGTGAACGGTCTCGTTTCCCCGGCTCTCGTTGCCGGCTTCTACTACAAGACGTTCATGTGGCCGGCCGCGTTCTGGGAGAAACTCTACGAACCCTTGATCCGCCGCGCCGCGGGATTGGGACGTGCTGCCCAGGGCGAGGACCCCGACCATTACGAGAAGGCCTTCGCCTTCTGCGATGTTCTGGTGATCGGTGGCGGGCCGGCGGGCGTGTCGGCCGCCCTCGCGGCCGGTCGCAGCGGCGCGCGCGTCATCCTCTGTGATGAAGATTTTCGGCTCGGCGGCAGCTTGCTCGGCGAAAAGCGCGAGATCGATGGGCGGCCCGCTGCCGAATGGCTCGCTGCCACGCTGGCCGAGCTTGCGAGCCTGTCTGAAGTGCGGATCATGCCGCGCACCAGCGTGTTCGGGCTTTACGACCACGGCGTCTACGGCGCGGTCGAGCGCGCCAACGACCACGTCGCCGTGCCGCCGGCGCATCAG
Organism: Bradyrhizobium sp. ISRA436; assembly: GCF_029910015.1. Lineage (NCBI taxonomy): Bacteria > Pseudomonadati > Pseudomonadota > Alphaproteobacteria > Hyphomicrobiales > Nitrobacteraceae > Bradyrhizobium > Bradyrhizobium sp. ISRA436. The sequence goes on along the minus strand of NZ_CP094519.1, from coordinate 5,819,113 downwards.
CCGCGGCAGCGCGGTTGGCGAATCTATGCGAAGCGCGCGATCCTCGCCTCCGGCGCCCTCGAACGACCGATCGTCTTCCCGGGTAACGACCGGCCTGGCGTCATGCTCGCCGCCGCGGTGCGCACCTACGTCAACCGCTTCGGTGTTCTGCCCGGCCGCGAGGCAGTCGTCTTCACCGCCGGCGATGATGGCTGGGCGACGGCGCGCGATCTCGCAGCGGCCGGTGCTCGCGTGGCGGCGATCGTCGATTCTCGCAGCGAGATCGATCCAGCGCTCAAAGCGCTCGCCCAACGTGTCGGCGCGCCGCTGTTTGCGGGCGGCGTCATCGAGGCGACGCAGGGCGGCCGTGAGCTGCAGGGCGTCACCATCCGCGATGCCGCCGGCAAACGGACGACGTTATCCTGTGACCTGCTTGCGGTCTCCAACGGTTGGAACCCGACGGTTCACCTCACGTCGCACCAGAATGGCAAGCCAGTTTGGGACGACGCGGTCCAGGCATTCGTGCCTGGGGCGCTGCCGCCGGGCCTCGCTGTCGTCGGCAGCGCCGCCGGTCGCTTCACGCTCGCTGAAGCGCTTAAGGACGGAGCGCGGCTTGGCCGGGAGGCGGTAGCAGAGGTTGGCCTCACGCCGGGGGCGGCCGAGGCGGCTCCCGCAACCGACACTGAGCTGAACGGGCTGAAGCCCGTCTGGCGCGTGAGCGGCGGCAAGGGCAAGGCCTTCGTCGATTTCCAGAACGACGTCACCGACAAGGATGTCGAGATCGCAGCGCGCGAAGGCTTCCGTTCGGTCGAACATCTCAAGCGCTACACCACGCTCGGCATGGCGACCGACCAGGGCAAGACCTCGAATTTCGCCGGTCTCGCCATCATGGCGGAGCAGACGGGCAGGGCTATCCGCGACACCGGCACGACGACTTTCCGCCCACCCTATACCCCGGTGGCCATCGGCGCACTGGCCGGCCACCACCGCGGCAAGGAATTCCGGCCGACTCGGCTGGCGCCGACCCATGAATGGTCACGCGAGCAGGGCGCCGTCTTCGTCGAGACCGGGCAATGGCTGCGCGCGCAATACTATCCGAAGCCCGGCGAGAAGCATTGGCTGACGACGGTCAACCGCGAAGTGCTCGCCGTGCGCCGCGGCGTTGGAATCTGCGACGTCTCGACTCTCGGCAAGATCGACATTCAGGGCGCCGACGCCGCCGAATTCCTCGAGCGGGTCTACATCAACACATGGAAAGCGCTGGCCGTCGGCAAGGCGCGTTACGGGCTCATGCTGCGCGAAGACGGCTTCGTCATGGACGACGGCACCACCTCGCGCCTTGGGCAGGATCACTTCCTGATGACCACCACGACGGCCAATGCCGGCAAGGTGATGCAGCATCTCGAATTCTGCCAGCAGGTGCTCTGGCCGGAGCTCGACGTGCGGATGGTCTCCGTCTCGGAGCAATGGGCGCAGGCGGCGATCGCTGGTCCGAAATCGCGCGAGGTTCTGCGCGGTGTGGTCGATGCGCGGCACGACATCTCGAACGAAGCCTTCCCTTATCTCGCCGCCGGTGCGGTGACGGTTGGCGGTGGTATTCCGGCGCGGCTGTTTCGGATTTCATTCTCCGGCGAGCTGGCCTATGAGCTCGCGGTTCCCGCGGACTATGGCGAGGCCATGATGCGCGCGCTGATGGCAGCGGGCGAGCCGCATGGCGTAACGCCGTACGGGGTCGAGGCGCTTGGCGTCATGCGCATTGAGAAGGGACACGTCGCCGGCAACGAGCTGAACGGTCAAACGACGACACGTGATCTTGGCCTCGGCAGGATGATGTCGTCCAAAAAGGACTGCATCGGGCGCCTCATGGCCAAGCGGGAGGCGCTGGTGGAGGCCGGCCGCCCGAGCCTGGTGGGCTTCCGACCGGTCAATCCGCGCGAGCGCCTGCGGGCCGGGGCGCATTTCATCGGCATAGGCCGTGCGGCGAAGATGGAGAATGACGAGGGCTACATGACCTCCGTCGCCTATTCGCCGAACCTTGAGCATTGGATCGGCCTTGGCTCCCTCAAGAACGGACCTGCCCGCATCGGCGAGCGCATCCGCGCCGTCGATCCCGTCCGTAACGGCGATGTCGAGGTCGAGATTTGCTCGCCCGTCTTTCTCGATCCCGAAGGAACTCGTCTCCATGCCTGAGCAAGCGACTTCCATTTGGCGTACCCGTGACGCCTGGGCCGGTATTGCCGAGGCGGGGCAGATCGGAACGGCCGGCAAGTCAGGCGTCACCGCTTCGACCCTGGGCAACCTGGGCCTTGCAACGTTGATCGCGGCAGGAGACTCGGCCGACCTCGATCGCGCCACCAAGCGGCTCATCGGTCTCGACCTGCCGCGAGGTCCCTCCGCAGCGCTGTCGAGCACTCATGGTTTGGTCTGGTCAGGGCCGGATCAGTGGCTGCTCGTTGCAGGGCAGAGAGCGGGCTTTCCTGATCTCCTCGCTTCGCTTTCGGATCATGCCGCGGTCAGCGACCAGAGCCACGCCCGCGCGGTCCTGCGCGTGTCGGGAGCGCGCGTGCGAGAGATTCTCGCGAAGGGCTCGATGGTCGATCTTCACTCCTCAGCGTTCCCGGTCGGCGCGACCGCGTTGACGAGCTTCGCACATGTCGGCTTGCAGTTGTGGCGAACCGAGGACGGACCGGATGGCGCCGTATTCGAGATCCTCGTGCCGCGCAGCATGGCCCGGAGCTTCTGGTCCTGGTTCGCCGCTTCGGCAGCGGAGTTTGGTTGCCGCGTCGCGATCGGTGGAGGTTAATCCAGTCCGTCCAAAGCTTCGACTGCGATTTTTTTCAGCATTGTTGATGAGAGGGCCGCTCCCGGTGGTAACCGCTATGTCCGATCGCTCGATGATCCTCGCTTTGTCCTGCCCCGACCGTCCAGGCATCGTCTCAGCAGTCTCCAGTCTTCTGTTCGATGCGGGGTGCAATATCCTTGACGCCCAGCAGTTCGACGATACCGAGACCGGCCGCTTTTTCATGCGAGTGGTCTTCGACCGCCTCGATCAGGCGAAGTCGAAGGCCGAGATCGCCGCCTCGCTCGAGACTCTCGTCACGCGCTTTTCCATGACGTTCAGCTTGCGCGAGCGTTCTACCAAGAAGCGGGTGATGTTGCTGGTCTCCAAATTCGATCATTGCCTGGCCGATCTGCTCTATCGCTGGCGCATCGGCGAACTGCCGATGGATGTGACTGCGATCGTCTCCAATCACAGCCGCGAACATCTGGCCTCGACCGATCTCGGCGAATTGCCGTTCCACCATCTACCCGTCACGAAGCAGACCAAGATGGAGCAGGAGGCCCGGATCTGGGAGCTCGTGCAGGAAACCAACACCGATCTCGTCGTCCTCGCGCGTTACATGCAGATCCTGTCTGACGGGCTTTCGGCCAAGCTGACAGGGCGCTGCATCAACATTCATCACTCCTTCCTGCCGGGGTTCAAGGGCGCCAAGCCTTACCACCAAGCGCATGAGCGAGGGGTCAAGCTGATCGGCGCGACCGCGCATTACGTAACCCCTGATCTCGACGAGGGGCCGATCATCGAGCAGGATGTCGAACGAATCTCGCATCGCGACGCGCCTGATGATCTCGTCCGCAAGGGGCGCGACATCGAACGGCGCGTGCTGGCCCGCGCCGTGCGGCATCACCTCGAGGGTCGCGTGATGCTCAACGGCAAGAAAGCCGTCGTCTTCACCGGCTGATCGACAACGGACTGTCGGATAGCGAGAAGATGCGTGGACTGGATGTCCTTCAACGGACATGTGTTAGGCACTCACTATGACACTCCAGGTGTGCAAGAGTCAGGCCGCACGTCAACCGCATAAGAGCTTCTCTTGCATCGCTCTACCAGCTGGACCCCGCGCTGTGTGGCCTAGCTTCAATTCGGAAGGCGCAGCTTCTTATGTTTTGCGCGAGCTGCAGTCCTAATTAGGTGCAGAAATTGTGGTCACCCGCAGATCAACACGTGAGTCTTCAAGCCGCCACAAAGAAAAACTGCATCTCAATGCGCCTACGGATCGAATTTCTTCGGCAATTTCTCCATTAGTGTGACGATCTGCGTCTTGCCTGTGTCATCATAAAAAAGCGCAGCCGTGCGGCAAAAGACGTCTCGCCCTCGGTCGGAGCGAAGCCCGCTCTGTAGAATTGAGCCCCAGACGGCAACGCATGACTCGCCTAATTATTGCTTCATCTTGGTCTTCAGCAGTCGTTCGCGTTCATAAGAGTGTACGAAATGGCACGTCGATGCGATGCAGCGGTTCAGACTTACGCTCCTCATTATCTCAATGTGGCGGGACACACATATCTTCCCGACCTTCATCTCCCCTTCCGGGTTTTGGACGCCGATTGCCCGACAGATCACTTATTACGCCCTTGCTAGCGATAAGCTGCTGACACCAAACATCGGCGCGGTGACGGACCGATGCTTAATCTTGGTCGAGGAAATAGTTGTGCCATGCTACGAGCCGGTCCGAGCAATTCAGCGGGGTCTTGCGGTGTTGCGGGCTATCAGCGAGCACGGGCCCATCACAATTGCAGAGCTTGTTTCAAAGTGCAGCTTCCCACAGCCGACAGTTGTGCGCGTGCTCGAGACTTTGGTCGCGGAGGGCTACGTCTATCGCCAAGCCGGGAAATCGACCTACCTGGTGACAGGTCGAACTCTGACGCTCAGCCGGGGCTTCGATACCAAATCGCGTCTGATTGAGATTGCGTCTCCCATTGTCGACCAGATGCACATTGAGATTGGTTGGCCATCGAATCTCGCGGTATTCGATCGCGATGCAATGGTCATAGTGTATAGCAATCGCGCTTCGCTCGGGTTGTCCTTGCCCGGTCGAAGAGGCGCAAGAATCCCCTTACTGGCCACCGGTGTAGGACTGGTCACGGTGGCGTTCATGTCCGAAGAAGAGCGCGAGGCAGCGCTTTCCCGTGCACGAGAAACGGGAGGACGTTGGGACACGGACCCTCGTATCGCGTCGAGGCTCGACGCGAGACTTGCGCAAATCCGTCGAGATGGGCACGCGCTCGCAGACGAAGAGTACCTGGAAGCGGTCTATCAATCTCGGATTTGGGCGGTCGCCGTTCCCATTCTGACAAAGGACGGAAAGGTTCTGGTCGCTATAAGTAGTTTGGTACTGACGGTCGCGGGTGAGAGGGGCCGGTTGCTACAAACGATTCTTCCAAGTCTCAGGAAGGCTGCGGTTAGCATCCGCGATCGGTTGGTTGCTGATGGACAGTGACGTGTTCGCCTCTGCACCACCTTCAGTGCATCCAACGAGATGCCGACCAACGCGATAGCGGTAAGTTTCCATCCGCACTTGCTCTCACGCGTGCTTGAGCGAGGCCGCCGCGCGAGCGAAGCTGCCGTCGGTCTTCAAGCGCTCTGCAAAATCCGCGTCGCGACGATCCAGTTCCTCAGCCGCGGTCAGTACTGCCAAAATCTTGTCCTGGGGCACCACCACAATTCCTGTGTCGTCCATGACGACCAAATCATCTGGGCGGACGCAAACCCCACCACAGGTAATGGCCTCGCCTCGTGAAACAATCCGCAGCCGACCCTTGCCAGTGCGGGGCGTAACCGTTCGACTCGCAACAGTCAGCCGGAGGCGTGCGATTTCCTCAACATCCCTGCATCCACCGTCCACTATAGCACCGGCCGCCTTGTGCAAGGTGAGCGTGAGCGCGGCAAGTCCGCCAAAAGTTGAAACGTCAGCCGAGCCCATATCAACAACAAGCACACTGTTGAGGGAGGTCGCATCGAAGGCCGATCCGACAGCAAAGTCCTCAAACGAAAAACTGCCAAGAGGTGCAGCTTGCTGGAGCATCGTCTGGGCAAACCCAGCGACTCTTCCACTTCCGGTTCTCCGGGTGATTCCCGACATGACGCCAGGAATGTCAAACGCGTCCAATGCATCTCCCAAGGTCGCCGTAGCGAGGCGGCGCGCGCGTTCGAGAATAGAATCACGCTGCTTCATTTCTTCCATTGCACACTCCGCTTTCCAAGGTTCGATTTAAGGTGTGGCTTATTGCATCCTAGCGAGCCCGTCGTATGGCAGCTGCAACGATTTCGGCTTGCTCTCGTTCATGTCGATCGATCGACCCGCCCGCGGCCGGAGCAATCGGAGGCCGCCCGACATAGCCCAGAGGCCGGCGCACATTTTCTCTGAACATTCTGTCCATGTAGTAGAAGGCGCCCTGATTCTCCGGTTCCTCTTGGCACCAAACTAATTCGGCTTTTGGATACTTGGCGAGCGCCTCAGTGATGTCTTTGCTCGGAAACGGGTAAAGCTGCTCGATGCGCACCAAGGCGACGTCCGACACGCCTTCGCGCAAACGCATTTCATTGAGGAGATAGAAGATCTTCCCTGTGCAAAAAACGATCCGGTTACAGTGTCCCGAAGCCTCGGTAGTGATGACTGCGCGGAACCTTGTCCCGGACGCCAATTCCGATAGCGCCGATCGACATGCCTTTTCGCGCAAGAGAGATTTCGGCGCCATAAGAAAAAGGGGAATCCGTTGCGCGCTCCGCTGTTGTCGGCGCAGCAGGTGAAACAGGTTCGCGGGCGTGGACGGGAGCGCAACCCTGATGTTCTCGTGGGCGCAGCTTTGAAGAATTCTTTCGATGCGAGCCGACGAATGGTCAGGGCCCTGGCCCTCCAACCCATGCGGCAGCGCGATAACCAGTGACGATCGCATCTTCCACTTCGATTCGGAGCTTACGATGTATTGATCTACCGCGACTTGCGCGCCGTTCAGGAAATCGCCGAATTGGGCCTCCCAAACAAAGAGCCGGTTTGGATCCGCAAGGCTCATTCCATATTCGAAAGCGAGCACGCCGTACTCTGTCAGCGGCGAATTGACGGCGTCAAAACGGATCCCGTCGCGGGCAAGCGTGCTCAACGGTACAAATATCCGGCCATCCCGCACGTCGTGGATTGCCAAATGACGCTGCGTGAACGTACCACGGATGCAGTCCTGTCCACTCAGACGAACCGAAGTGCCTTCGTGAAGCAGGCTCGCAAAAGCGAGTGCTTCTGCCGTAGCCATATTAATATCCGAGCCCTTCTGAATGGTGTTCCATCGATACGACAAGAAGGTGCGAACTTTCACATCCGGCACCAAATCGTCTGGTATGTTAGTAATAGCCCTGCCCAAATTGAGAAGCGTCTCGGAATCGATGCCCGTCTGAGGATCAGTTTCCGAGCCACACCCGGTCTCCGTCTCTGGGAAGACGGTCGTTTCGGCCAGAACGTCGTTCAGTCGCAGCTTCTCGTGGCTCTCGTAGGCCTCAGTGAGTCGTCGCGCGAACTCTGCTCGCCCAGCATCCGCGGTTTCGAAAGCGTCGCGCGAGCGAGTTTGGACGTGCTCGGAAAAAAGCGCTCTCAAGCTGGGATGTTTTTCGATCGCGGCGGAGGCTACGGGCTGCGTAAAGCGTGGCTCGTCAAGCTCGTTATGCCCGTTTCGGCGATAGCACACGAGATCAATGATCACATCTCGCCCAGTGCGATGTCGCCATGCGTAGGCAACGCGTGCCGCAGCTGCAGCAGCGATCGGATCATCTCCATTCACATGGAGAATCGGAATGTCATACGCCTTTCCGAGATCAGTTGGGTGGCGCGTTGAGCGACCTTCTCCGGGCAATGTCGTGAACCCGATCTGATTATTGACGACAAGATGGATTGTCCCGCCGGGCGAGTAGCCGGCCAAGCCATCCATTTGCAGCAGTTCACTGACGAGACCCTGGCCGGCGAAGGCTGCATCCGTGTGCATCAGAAGAGGAAGGACGCTCCCAGGAGCGCCCTCACGCTCCTGCAACTCCTGGCGAGCTCTCGCTGCTCCAGTTGCTACTGGCGCAACTACGATCAGGTGCGACGGATGCGGGAGAACGCGCACTTCCACGGCTCCGCATCCCATGTCCACAGTTCCAGCAAGACCATTGTGATAGGGAACATCGCCAGTAAAGCGCTCGTCTCCCGCCGTGATGTCTCGTCCTTTGATCTCCGAAATCAAGCCGGGCAAGGACTTGCCGAATACTGTTGCAAGCGTTGCCAGCCGACCACGATGCATGCCCCCGACCACAACTTCTGTCTGACCCGCGCTCGCAGCCTCGCGCAGGATTTCCTTCAGAATTACTGCGGAAGATTCGGAGCCTTCAATGCCAAAGCGCTTTTTCGTCGGCCATTTGGTCTTGATGAATTTCTCAAATTCATCTGCCAAAAGTACAGCTTCCAAACCCGAGGTCATGACGCGCTCGTCAGGCTCGGCAAGAACCTCCTTCTCGAAGAGATCGTAAATCCACGCACGATCCTCTGGATCATCGAGATGAGCCGCTTCCAACGCCACATGGCAACAATACACTTGGCGAAGAATCTCCTCCGCTCTCTCTTTCGTCACTTCGATCGAGCTACCTGCCACAGATAGCTTAACCGGCCCGGAGCCTACATGATCCTTTGCCTGAGCAAGTTCGGGGACGTGAATGGTCGGCGCCAACCCGAGTGGATCCAGTTGCGCTTCCTTATGGCCATAAGAACGAAATGCTTCCACGAACGCCGCTGTCGCCGCCTCGTCTTGCCCAATTGCGGGAGCCTGGGCGTCATCGAGCGACTCAAAATGAATTGCCCAGTCGACAGGTACTGATTGGGGATCTTTCAGGTACCGAGCGTACAAGTTCAGGAAAAAGGAGCTGTCACCGGAAAGCGGCAGATTCATTAGTCGATTGCTCATTAGCAAGGCGTCCAGTGCCTCTCATCGCCGACGATCGATATCCGCGCTCCTCGATCAGCGATACGAGTTTTGGATCATATATTCATCTGGTGAATTTTCTCGGCTTGCCCAGTTGCGCGAGGCTCCCGGTCAACGGTTGGATGCAAAGACGCTCGCCGCGGTCGCGGCGGTCTAGAAGGATGAGAGTCGTGTACGGGCTGCTGTCGAGTGTCAGGGTTGTCGAAGGTGCTTCTTTCATTGCGGGGCCATATTGCACGCTAATACTCTCCCAACTTGGAGCGGAGGTCATCCGGTTCGAGGCCATTGGCGGCGGTCCCGACTATCGACGCTGGCCGCTCGGTCCCGGCGGAGACAGCTTCTACTGGGAAGGCCTGAACAAAGGAAAGAAGTCCGTCGCCCTGAATCTGGGAATGCCAGAGGGGCGTGAGTTAGCAATTGCCATCATCACTGCCGAAGGCAAAGACAGCGGAATTTTCGTCACTAACTATCCAGAGGCCGGTTTCCTCTCGCACGAGAGTCTTTGTAGTGTCAGGCCAGACCTCGTGACCGCCCGCATTCTCGGCCATGCCGATGGCACTTCGGCCGTCGACTACACCGTGAACTGTGCGGTTGGTTTTCCCTACATGACTGGACCACAAGGCGGTGATCGAATTCCCATAAACCACGTACTTCCCGCATGGGACCTGCTCGCAGGTTCGACGGCTGCAGTCTCGGTCCTTGCGGCTATACAACATCGGAGGCGGACGGGACTCGGCCAGCATATACGCATACCCCTGAGCGACGTTGCGGCTGCAACGTTAGGCAACCTCGGACAGATCGCCGAGGTCGCGATCTCTGGCGCAGACCGACCCAAATTCGGCAACAGCCTGTTCGGCGGCTTTGGTCGGGATTTTGGCTGCGCCGACGGCAAGCGCGTCATGATCGTCGCGCTGACGGCCAAACAATGGAAGGCGTTGATAACCGCTCTCGATCTGGAAGCGCCAATCCGCGCGCTCGAATCGGAAGTTGGCACTTCACTGGACTCAGACGAAGGGGCCCGCTTCCTGCACCGAGATCGCATTGACGCAATCGTCGAGCAGGCTGTGGCGCAGTACGCTTTGGCGGCTCTCTCTCAGCGGTTTAAATCGTCGGCGGTTTGCTTTGGTGTCTACAGGACCGTGCACGAAGCGCTCACTGAGGATCCGAATTTTGTTGAAGCTAACCCAATCTTCGCAACCGTGAAACATCCAAGCGGGTGCGCGTATCCGACACCCGGTTTTCCGGCTTCATTTTCAGGCGAAGCTCGTTGCGATCCATCGCCAGCCCCCACCTTGGGCGAGGATACTGAAGAAGTGCTGACCACAATCCTTCGCATTCCCGGCGCCGCTCTTGGGAGCCTTCATGACCGTGGCGTGATTCGCTTGGCGAGCCACCCTGTTTCTTCAATCTAAGGAACGGAAAGGATGGAAGCTTTAGAACAGCTCCGTGCCGAGCGCTTGGTGGCGACCGCGATCGGAGCCGCCGCAGCTGCAAAGCAGTTTGTCGGTGCGGCGAAAGCCGCGCTTTCTCAATTCGTCATTAAAGACGGCCGTATTTCCGCGGGCCAGCTCGATCGAAGACAACGAGCCGCTCATGGCTTTGCCTGGATCGCGGCACTCAGCGAATGCCTATCTGCGACTGCAGACTGGAGCAGGCGGCGCGTTTCGTCTGGCGGGCTCGACCGACTGAGCGAATGCGCGGTCATTGTCGCCTTCTCCGAGTACCTTGGGCAACTCATCGGCGGTGTTCCGATGACGCAGAATGAGATTGTCCGACCTTCGGAGCTTGACCTGTCCCAAGCGGCCGCGGATCTGGCAACGAACGATTGTGTTGTCAAATTTGTGCGTGCAGACTGGTCGCGTGTACGCTTGGAATTGACTAAGCTTTTGACCGAAGGTCACCGCCTACACGACGGGCTTGACGATGAGACGCTCGATGCATTTCGAGCCGAAGTCAGACGGTTTGCCGATGAACGGATCCTCCCGAAAGCACACAAGTGGCACCTGGAGGACGCTCTTATCCCCGACGAGATCGTCCAGGAGATTGCCGACCTTGGAATCTTTGGCGTCTGCATCGCCCCTGATTTCGGCGGCTTGGGACTCGGCAAACTCGCGATGTGCGTGGTTACTGAGGAGCTCAGTCGCGCCTGGATCGCCGCGGGGTCGCTTGGGACTCGGTCCGAAATCGCAGCCGAGCTAATAAACCACTCCGGCACCGAGGCCCAAAAGTGCAAGTGGCTTCCGAAAATCGCCTCAGGGGAATTCCTGCCGACAGCCGTGTTCACGGAGCCAGACACGGGATCGGATCTCGGCAGTATTAGGACGCGCGCTATGCGTCAATCCGATGGAAGCTGGCGCATTTTCGGCGCGAAGACCTGGATCACGCATGCTTCCAGAAGCGACTTGATGACAGTGCTCGCCCGTACTCTACCGGAATCTTCCGGATATTCAGGGCTCTCGATGTTCGTCGCCGAGAAGCCGCGTGGTCTTCCCGATAATCCCTTTCCGGTTCGAGGGATGAGCGGAAGCGAAATTAAGGTTCTCGGCTACAGAGGAATGCGGGAATACGACATCGCCTTCGATGGATTCGAAGTTTCCCCGAACGGTCTCCTCGGGAATGCAGAGGGCCACGGCTTTAAACAGCTTATGCGCACGTTTGAAGGGGCGCGTATCCAGACAGCGGCTCGCGCCGTCGGGGTTTCGCGCCGAGCTCTCGAGCTCGGACTTTCCTACGCGATGGAACGGTGGCAGTTCGGCAAGGCCATTGCGGAGTTTCCACGGATATCGGACAAACTCGCGACGATGACGGCGGAGATCCTGTTGGCAAGAGAAGTGATGTATCGCGCCGCGCGAGCCAAAGACGCCGGCCGCAGGTGCGACATCGAAGCCGGAATGGCTAAGTTGATTGCAGCTCGGGTGGCTTGGTCCGCAGCCGACGTTTCGCTACAGATTCACGGCGGCAATGGATACGCCCTTGAATATGAAATCAGCCGTGTTCTTTGCGACGCGCGGATACTCAACATCTTTGAGGGGGCCGCCGAAATTCAGGCGCAAGTCGTTGCACGCGGCCTCCTTAGCAGCGGCACCGCGTGAGGATGGATGGTCGCTCCTCCTAGGAAGATGGAATGCCGGTCTACATCCCTAATGGGTTCAGTGTTGGGGAGCGCCAGACAGTCTGGCCAAGGCCAAGTACACGTTACAGTGTGGTGATTGTCTATGACGCAGATTGACACTGTCATCAACGAAGCAGTTTTCGCCGCGGGATCTTCGCCCACAATTGCATTGATGGATAGGGCGCGAATACTTAAACAAAGCGGACGAGACATCGTCAGCCTAGCGGGCGGGGAGCCGGACATGTCGCCCTCGCAGCCTGGACTGCAGGCAGCCATTGATCGACTTGCTTCTGGACAGGTGTCCTACGGTCCGGTGGCCGGTCTGCCCGAGCTCCGGCAAGCAGTCGCTCGTGGCATCAAGCGTCGGCACGGACTTAATTATCTGGTCCAGAATATTCTCATCGGCGTAGGGGCAAAGCAGGTGCTCGCCGAGGCCTTAATGGTCGCCACTCAGCCCCGCGACGAAATTATCATTCCGGCGCCTTACTGGGTGTCCTATCCCGCAATGGCCCGATTAGCCGGGGGCTCGCCAGTAATCGTGCAAACGTCAGCCAAGAACTATTTCAAGATTACACCGGAGGAACTCAGAGCGGTGCTCACCCCCCGTTCGCGCTGGCTTGTCATAAATTCCCCAGCCAATCCAACGGGCACAGTCTACTCCAAACGCGAACTTGCCGAGATAGCGCGCGTTGTTGCCGACCATCCGCGACTTCTAGTTCTGTCGGATGATATCTATGAAGACATCCTGTTCGACGGCCACAAGCACGCAAATATTGTCGGGGCTGAACCAGGGCTGCTGGACCGATCTGTACTTTGCAGCGGATTTTCAAAAGGTCACGCGATGACAGGTTTGCGTGTCGGATATGCAGCCGCTCCCGATTGGCTGATAGGCCCGATGATCAACCTTCAGTCTCACCTCACATCCGGAGGCTGCGTAGTCGGACAGGCTGCGGCGACCATGGCGCTCATGAAGGCGGAGGCTTTTCCTGCGCAGTGTGTGCAGGCCTACGAGCGTCGTCGCCGACTGGGACTCGAAATTTTGCAACGATCGGATCGCATTTCTGTATTCCCGTCTCAGGGGGCCTTCTATTTCTGGATCGACGTATCGGGACTCATTGGCAATAGATCGCCCGGGGGCCACACAATGATGTCCGACATCGAAGTCGCAGAGTCCTTGTTGGAATCGGGCCTAGCGGTGGTTCCTGGCTCAGCATTTGGGCTTTCGCCCTATCTGCGGATGTCCTTCGCTGCTGCAGACGATCTTGTCCGAACAGGATGCGAGCGCCTCATCACCTTTTGTCACGATTGCATTGCCGGGTGATCCACCTGCCCCTCACTTCGCGCAGCACGTGGCCTGATCTGATAGGGGGGTGCCCTGAACAACCTGGTCGCGGGAGGATCTTTTCTCTCTTTGAGGCGTCGGATGATTTGGTGGTGACGCCGAGTTCGTCGGCTGTCAATCGGCCCCTTAATTGCGGTTTATTGGCAAGCTCTCCCTTTTGAACTCCACCGGCACGACGGTAGCGATCGTCCCATCGGAGCTGGTCAGAGTTGCGGAGACGGCGCGCGGCTGAGGTGGCGATGCGCGTATCGGACGGGCGAGCGCCGGATGGTTGTCGGGATTGGATGATCTTTAGTTGATGGTTTCGCTGGAGTCATGGTCCTTTCTTCGGTCGCGCTGCGCCTTATGATGATAGCCGGTCGGGCGCCTCAATCTGTCCAGCGGAGCGCGGACGAGGCGCCATCGGTTGATTGAGCGAGGTCGCCACAACACAGTCTGAACGGGACATCGCCGGTCCCTCGAGAATCGGGCCAGAAACTCGCAAGATATGATCAGGTCGTCTTTGCCTGTCCCCAATAGAACGATGTTCCGTCGAGGCAGACCCAGTGGAGGATTACGGCGATCTTCCGGGCGATGGCGACCTTTCACCTTATTCATGCCCATCCGCTTGGCAAGCTATTCCTCAGGCCTTCAGGGTGGACCATTTCTTCGTCCGATAAAGCAGAACGGTGGCGGCCTCGAACAGATAAGTTCCGGGAGGTCCTTTCTGCAGCTTCGCCATATCCTCCGCCGCGGTCACGGGCGACAATTGCGAGGACGAAAGCAGTCCATGGCCAAGCACCACACGTACCGGGTCGAGTTCAAGCACTGGGTGTGCTCAGGAGTATCGGAGTATCTCCCCGGCGAGGCGCTCCATGGCCTGCCGAAACGCCACGCCTAGCGCGAAATCCCGATCAGCCGGCCTGGGGCCGACAAATGACGGACGTACTCTTACCCAAGCCAGGATTCTCGTTATACGGTGCACCCGCGAGCATCTTGATGCTTAAGAGCGCCCGCAATCTGCCTTCATACCCGGGACACCCGGTAATGCCAGCACGTGGCGTCTCCTGTGCGCTACAAGACGGTGCCTGGCTTGAATGCCAGGACCGACGCTGGGGAATTGACATCGGCTATGGTTTAGGCAGCGATCGACTCGTACTCGCAACTGATGACCTGCAGCTGCGGGTACCCGATCCGGTGCCAGGACGCGGTCCGCGCAGCAGTAGACGTGCCCGTGCTCCTATCGCGCTTTCTCCTCGCTCCTTTTCTCGAAAACATGCCCCCCAGACAGTAAGCGGCAAAGAGATCCCGTCTGGCGCAGGGAGTGAGCAATCGGCTATCGGCTGCTGAGTTTGTGAGCCGATGTGAGCTTCTATGTCTGAGCCTAGTTCTGGAACTAGAACCTTCCATATGATCGAAGCGGTCGCCGACCGTCTTGAGGGAGCGCCGCAGCAGCTTCGCCGACGCTGGTCGGACGAGTTTAAGGCCCAAGTCGTGACAGAGGCGCTGGAGCCCGGCGCGAGCGTCTCGGCGATTGCCCGGCGGATCGGCGTTCACCCGTCGCAGCTGTTCGCCTGGCGCCGCGATGCTCGGGCCGAGCAGCATTGTCGCTCCCGGCACTCGAGTTGCGGGGGTGTGGTGGCGTCTGTATCAGGCGCGGTGATCGAAATTGCGATTGGCGAGGTGATCGTGCGCGCCGGCGTGGATGTCGACGAGGCGCAATTGCAGCGGGTGATCCGGGCGGTCCGTTCGGCATGATCCCCTCCGGCGTGAAGGTGTTCCTGGCCAGCAATCCAGTCGACTTCCGTAAGGGTATCGATGGGCTTGTTGCGCTGGTGCGCGATGCGGGCTCAGATCCGTTCGACGGCGCGCTTTATGTCTTCAGGGCCAAAAGAGCCGACCGAATAAAGATCGTGTGGTGGGATGGCTCCGGCGTGTGCCTCTATTTAAAGCGGCTCGAGAAGGCGAGGTTCTGCTGGCCGGCCCATGCTGGGTTTGTCTCAAAGCAGAAGGACATTTGAGGCAATCGCCCATTGACGAAACTCTCGACTCGTGAACCACCACGCGCACCAGAAGGAGTTTAGACATAGATGATTCGAAAACCAACGACGTCCTGTCTCTGTGATTACTTCCAGCCGCGCGCCGCCATTAGGCGCCGAGATCCGACCGCATAAGGCGCTACATTGATGCGATTCCGCGTTATGGGAGTGGTAAGAGACCAAAGAACAGAATGAAAGTTTCCGGGCCAGTGGCGGAATGGGAGGGGATAATGAGCCGTGTACTTAGCCGCAGGCGATTCATAATGACAGGGTCGTCCGCTGTTGCGGCTAGCGCGATGTCGGCCGTAGCGGGCCGGGTTTCGGCGAAATCATCGGGCGAACTGAGGGTGAACGTGTCCGGCGGCGATTTTGGTAAGGCCGCAATTGATGCCTATGTGAAGCCCTTCGAGGTCGAGACTGGGATTAAGGTCGCGCCAATTGCCCAAGAGGTCCACTCGGCTCAGATCGCGATGATGGTAAAGGCGAAAGCGGTTACGGTCGACGTGGTTCCATTTAGCCCAGTCCCGCACGCCAGTTTGGTGAAGGACGATCTCTTTGAGGAGATCGACTACTCAATTTATAACAAGGAGGAGTTGGGCGCGATCCCGGATTACTGCAAGCAGTCGTACGGCATTGCCAGTTACATATACTCCTACAATATGGTCTATAACGTGACAAAGTTCCCGGCCGGCAAGCCGCGGCCAACCAGCTGGGCCGAATTCTGGGACGCACAGAGGTTTCCTGGGACTCGATCGCTTCAGAGTGGCCAATACGGAACTGTGGGCCCCTGGGAGGAGGCTCTCCTGGCGGATGGTGTGCCTGTTGACAAGCTTTATCCAATGGACATTGATCGCATTTTCAGCAGCTTGGATAAGATCAAGCCGCACGTCGTCAAATGGTGGACGAGCGCATCCGAGATTCAGCAAATTATGCGCGATCACGTGGCAGATATCGTACAATCCTCTGACGGGCGGGCGCTTCTTTTAATCGAAAACGGCGAGCCGATCGAGATCAATCGAAATCAAGCTAAGCTGGTTTGGCAGTATTGGTCCATCCCAAGGGGTAGCCCAAATGCGCAGAACGCACAGAAGTTTATCGAATTCGTGACCCGCGCCGAGCCCCAGGCGGCCCTTGCGAGACTATTCCCCCAGGCTCCGTCCAACCGCAACGCCCTCAAGCTGATACCGGAGAAGCTGGCCCGCAAGCTTTGTACCTATCCTGACTACATGGCGACCAGCTATTCTATAAACCCGAGGTGGTACGTCGAGACCGGATTGGACGGCCTGACGAATGCGCAGCATCTACTCCAGCGCTGGAACCAGTGGATTCTTCACTAGGTCTCCAGATCATTTCGCAGAGCAGCGATTTCGTCTTCGGTGAAATGGCGCCAGCCGTCAGTGGCCCACTGGCTCCGCACGCGGCTCGCCGCCCTTCAGTCGTTAGCGCAATCCGGTCATTCTGGAGTACGAATAGTGAATGTGCATGTTGGAAGTGCAGCCCCACTTGCTGAGGATCAAAGCTTGGAGAGAAGTGTCGTTTCTGCGCAGATTGAATTTCGCGGCGTTACCAAGATGTATGGGCCGATCGCTGCGGTGAAAGACTTGTCGCTTGTGGTTGGTCGCGGCGAATTTCTGACGCTCCTCGGTCCAAGCGGCTCAGGCAAGACTACGGCGCTGATGCTGCTCGCAGGCTTTACCGAGCCCAGCGAGGGCGACATTTTAATTGGTGGAAAATCCGTTGCCGCAGTGCCGTCCTATCGACGCGACCAGGGAATCGTCTTCCAGAGCTATGCGCTGTTTCCGCACCTTACGGTGCACCGGAACTTGGAATTTCCGCTCGAAATGCGTGGCATGAAGGCCGCCGAGAGGACAGCACGGGTCGATAGGATGCTTGAGTGCGTGCACCTCAAGGATTTTGACGGACGCATGCCGTCGCAATTGAGCGGCGGCCAGCAGCAGCGCGTGGCTCTTGCCCGCGCGCTGATTGCCGATGCACCGATACTCCTGCTCGACGAACCGTTAGGGGCGCTCGACCGCAATCTCCGTGAGCAGATGCAGGCCGAGATCAAGAGCCTGCACAGGAAGTTCGGCAAGACTACTATCTGCGTCACCCACGATCAGGAGGAGGCACTCACGCTTTCGGATCGGATTGTCGTCATGCGCGCCGGACGGATCGAACAGACCGACACGCCGGAAGCGCTCTACGATCGGCCCGCGACGCGCTTCGTGGCGAGTTTCTTGGGCGAAGCGAACATCCTCGAAAATCCTGAATTCGCGATTGAATCTAATGCTGCGCAGCCGTCCAGTACCGTAGCCATGATCCGACCGGAACGCATTTGCATCGCCTCTCCCGCGGCGCCGAAACGCGCTGATGCCGACCAGCGTCAGTCCGTAACCGGCACCGTGGAAGACATGATCTATGCTGGCCCGTTGCGGAAATATCACGTGCGCGTCGGGAACAACGTGCTCGTCGTGCGCGAGCATGTCGGGGCAGGCCAGCAGATATTTCAGCGTAGCGACCAGGTGCGGCTGGATTGGCTACGAGCCGACATTCGCTTTGTCGTGGCATGAGGCGACGCGAGTGAAAATGCTTCAAAGGATCTGGCGAATGCCCATTTGGCTCACCGTGCCGGCCTTCGCCATTCTGCTGATCGTCTTCGGCATACCTATCATGCGGCTCTTCTTGAGCAGTCTCGATGCGCCGGCCTTCTCGATCGCAAATTATCAGGCGTTTTTCGCTCAGCGGGCGAACGTGCTCGTTCTCTTGCAGACCGTCAAGATAAGCGCGGTCGCCACGGTCATCTGCGTCATCATAGGCTATCCGACAGCCTATCTGATCGTAGCCGTCTCGAAGCGGCTGCGCGTCGTGCTCATCGTGCTCATCCTCATTCCGTTTCTGACCAGCGGATTGGCGCGCACGTACGCCTGGGTCGTGATTCTCGGCAGCCACGGCCTGATTAACAATCTACTGCTCGATCTCAGGCTGATCTCCAGTCCGTTGTCTCTCATCTACAACCGCATGGCCGTCTATATCGGCATGGTGCATATCATGCTGCCAGTGATGATTCTGCCGCTGGTCAGTGTCATGCTGGGTATCGACAAGTCGCTGATGGCGGCGGCCAGCAGCATGGGTGCGCGGCCTCTGTCTGCCTTCTGGCGTGTGTTCTTCCCGCTTAGCCTGCCTGGTGTGCGTAGCGGTTCGATGCTGGTCTTTATTTTCTGTCTCGGATTTTACATCACGCCGGTCGCGCTCGGCGGGCTGCGCGACGCCATGCTGTCAACCTTCATCGTGGCTCAAGTCGAGAGCGCATTCAACCTCGCACAAATTGCCACCACAGCCTTCATCCTCCTGGGGATTGCCGCGATCATGCTCTCCTTGGTCGGCCTCGATCTTTCCAGCAAGCAGGGCCTCGCGGTCCAACCAGCGCGGAAGTACAGATCTAGCCGGCTGCCCGTACTTGGCGCGCTGAGAAAAATTCTTAATGAACTCGCTACCCGTTTTCGGGTGCGGCGCTGGATTTCCCAGCTCTACCGGGCTCGGGGCGGCAGCCGTTGGCTGAGCATCATTGGCACGATGTATGTCGGGCTCGTCATGGTCTTTCTGCTGTTTCCTGAACTCATCGTCATCGTCATGTCGTTCAGCGCCGGGCCATTTCTGGAATTCCCGCCCTCTGGCTTTTCGCTACACTGGTATTACGCCTTCTTCGACGATCCGTCTTGGACCGGCGCACTCTGGGCCAGCATTCAGATCGGGATCGCGGTTACCGCCCTGTCGACCATCGTCGGCATGCTCGCGGCCTACGGCCTCAGCCGCGCCCATCCGCGGCTGCGCGGATGGCTGACCATGGCGATCCTGACGCCGATCACCTTTCCGGCCATCGTAGTCGCCGTCGCAATCTATTTCGGGCTGATTAAACTCGGACTGATCGGAACAAAGACCGGCATCATCCTAGCACATACCATCGGCGCTATGGGCTCTGTCGTCGTGATCGTCTCGGCGACTCTGGCGAATTTCGACCGGCGCTTGGAGCAGGCGGCGATGAGCATGCGTGCTGGACCGCTGCGGACATTCACGAGGGTGACGCTGCCTCTGATTCGGCCGGGTATTATTGGGGGCGCCGTATTCGCGTTCATCCATTCGTTCGACGAGGTTGTTATCACCTCTCTGGTCAACGGACTCTCAATATATACCCTGCCACTGAAGATGTGGCAGAACATGCAGAACCAGATTGACCCGACGATCGCTGCGGTTGCGTCGCTGCTGACGCTTTTGCCCGTACTGTGGCTCGTCGCGCTCTATGTAACGTGGTGGCGGTCGAGACTGAACTCGCGATGCGGCGTGCAAGCGCTTTCTGAAACCTGAAATGAGGGGCCGCCTGTGAGCTGGACTTGACGCCTGAGCGGCACACCGCTTGGCACCGCGGATGAGCACAAACATCGGGACCGGTTTGGGCCTGTCCGCGTGAATCTAAAGTTCGCCACATAAGGTCTGCTGGGCTTTGTGGCAGAAGCGCTCGACTGAAGCCAAAATCTGATCTGCGGACTTGGTCCATCTGAAAGGCTTCGGGTTTTGTTGTGAGGGCCGATGAAGATACGGACGTCGGCCTCGAGCTGCCTGACGGAAGTGTGAACACCTCGCTGGATCTACTTCGCGCTCAGGCGCTAGGCCGCCCCCGGGGGGCAGGGCTATCGCATGTGGCCGAGGAGTTCGAAGAGGAAGGCATCGTTCCAACCGGCGCGCTTGAGCTTGCCACGCAGAGAGATCGCGGTGTCGGGGTGGGCTCGGGCGACGTTGAGGGCCAGGCGTCTGAGCACGGCCAGATTGGCCGGTCCGTTGTCTTTGCGGTTTCGGGCGCGGTCTTCGTCGAGGGTGACGTCGAGCGGCCAATGCAGGCCGTTTTCGATGGACCAGTGGGTCCGGACGATACGCAAAACGTCCTTGCGGCTGTAGGGGCGGCTCATCAGGAAGTAGCGCTCGACCGTGTCGTCCTTGCCCCGCTTGCTGGTGATGCGGGCGACAGCTTTGAGGCCTGGGAAGTTGTGCTTCCTGGCCATGCCTGGAACCGCCGCGACGAGCGCGACGCGCTTCTCGTTGCGTCCATGTTCCGCATCGGTGGTGGTGAGCGATGTCTTGCCCTTACGTTTGGCGGCACGGATCGCGGCTTTGGCATCCTCCAGCAGAGCGGACTGGTTCTCCTTCACCGCCAGCACATAGTCGCCGCCCCGCTCCACAATCGCTTCGACCATCCCGCGGTGGCAATGCAGGGCGTCGGCCGTGACCACGCAGCCCTTGAGTTGCGGAAGCTCCAGCAACTGCAGGGCGCCGTCCACTTCGTTGTTGTTCGGCGCCAGGACATTGGCGAGCGCCATGCGCGTCTGCGCCGCCCAGGCGGTCACCATCACCGGCGGCATATGGCTCTTGCCGCGCTCGTAACCGCGTCGCAATGCCTTGCCGTCGAGCGCAATCACTCCGCGCGGCCGTTTGATCTTCGCACCTTGAGCAAAGGCCTTCATAAATTGCCGGAACGCAGCCTCAAACGCCTTTGGATCGAGCATCCGGAACACCCGACTGAACGTGTCGTGGCTCGGCAGGCCGTTCTTCAGCTCCAGCACATCTTGCCAAAGATAGGCCTTCATCCGGGCAAACAGCGCCATGTCCGTGCAACTGGTCGCCCCGCACAGCGTCGCCATCAGCGAGATAAACAATATCTCCGTCAGGTCATGCAGTGCGTTGTCGGCCCGGGGGTCTGGCAACTCGGAAAAGCATTCCGCAAATCGCTGCATCGGCCGCTCCTTCCAGATCAGGAGCCACCTTCAGAATCGCTTTCTGCCGATTTGGCAACTACTTGCAGAATTCCACATGCGATTCCCCTGCCGCAGCAAGGGGGGGATGGCATGACGTGGAAGGGCTACGAGGCAGATCTCGAGCCACGGCTCGCAGATCTGCACGGTCGGGTCCATCGGGGAACGTACCGCCCACAACCGTCCCGCCGGATGTACATACCGAAGGCGGACGGGAAGCAGCGGCCACTTGCGATCGCGACTCTGGAAGACAAGATGGTCCAAGGGGCCATGGTCATCGTGATCAACGTCATCCGCCATCTATGAAGGTGACTTCTGCGGTTTCTGCTATGGGTTTCGGCCCGGCAGAAGCCCACACGATGCGTTGGATGCCTTGTGCACAGCGATCGACATCCAGAATTTCTTTGGGGCGGTCAGCCAGGCATGGCTTGTCCGCTTCCTGGACCATAGGATCGGCGACAAGCGCATCATCCGCCTGATCAGAAAGTCGTTGAAGGCGGGTATTCTCGAAGAGGGGATCGTGACCGTTAATGATAGGGGAACGGGGTAAGGTTCGGTGATCTCACCGCTCCTCGGCAACGTCTACCTGCATTATGTGCTCGACCTGTGGACCAAGCGCTGGCGATAGCGTGAGGCGACCGGCGACATGATCATCGTGCGCTATGCGGACGATGTGGTGGTGGGCTTCGAGCGCGAGGACGACGCCATCGTTTCCTCGATGCGATGCGCGTGAGGCTTGAGGAGTTTGCGCTTACGCTCCATAGCGCCGTGCTCGAGATCGTCGATGATCGCTACGACAAGGGATCATTATTGATCACAAGCCAGCTCCCCGTGTCGCAATGGCATGACGTGATTGCCGATCCCACGCTTGGCGTTGCCATCTTGGATCGCATCATTCACAACGCTCACCGCATCGAGCTCAAGGGCGACAGCCTGCGGCGTCGGGCCGATGATAGGACAAAAGCGTGACCACCGTGCGCCCGATCGTCCCACCGGCCCACAGCCCTCCCGCGCGCGACCGCTGCGTCGCTCGTGGGGCACTCCGCGCCGCGCGCGGGACCTTCCCATGGACCGCTGGAACGATCTTCAAACCCTCCCGCCCGTCTTGACCAGGAGGATCATTTCCAGCACACATAATCCCATCAGTCGTGTTCGCCTCTGCAAGTGATCACCATCATCTGGAATCCGTCATCACCATCGCCCGGAACCGCTGATCATCATCCCTGGAATGCGCAAGCGTTGTGAAGCAGGCGATCAAGTATGGTATCAGCGTAAGTTGCGTCATTTATGAGCTCATGCCATTTGGCAATTGGAAGCTGCTGGTGACGAGTGTTGATCGACGGCCGTAGCGGTCCTCAAGGATTTCGAGCAGATGATGCCGCGCATTGGCGTCGATGGCCTGGAGGCCCCAATCGTCCAAGATCAGGAGCTCGACGGCGGCGATGCTCTTCATCCGCGAAGCGAGTCGGCCGTCGCCCCGGGCAAGGTCCAGTTCTTCGAACAACCGCGGCAGCCGGGTGTAAAGTACAGAGTGGTTGTCCCGGCAGGCCTTGTCCTGCGCTGCGTAACAATTGCGTATTTCGCAAAAACGGGACAGTGGTTTCGCTAACTGACGGACAGCAGTTTCGCTAAATCGCGGACAGCGTGGCGGCGCTGGCTTTTGGTTGCCTGATTGTTGAAGTCAGTTGGTATTCGTTTCGCTGTTTTCGACGTTGGTCAAGGGGCGCGCGGCTTTTTTCCTTCGCATGCTGTCGCCTTCGAGGGCGATACGGTGGGAGTTGTGGATGATCCGGTCGAGGATAGCATCTGCGATGGTTGGCTCGCCGATCATGTCGTGCCATTGGGCAACGGGCAGCTGAGCGGTAATCAAGGTCGATTTGCGCCTATAGCGCTCTTCGAAGATTTCGAGGAGATCAAGGCGCTGCTGGTCATTGAGGGAGTGGGTGCCCCAGTCGTCGAGGATGAGCAACTGGACACGTGCGAGCTTATCGATGAGGCGCGGGAAGCGACCATCGAGATGGGCCATGGCGAGGTCTTCGAACAAGCGCGGCATACGCAAATAAAGGACGGAATGATCGAGCCTGGCCGCCTGGCGTCCGAAGGCGCACGCCAGCCAGGTTTTACCAGTCCCGGTCAGGCCGGTGATGATGAAGTTCTCATGGGCTTTCAGCCAAGCGCCTTGCGCCAGTTGCAGGGTGTTGCGCCGGTCAAGGCCGCGGCGGGACGCGAAGTCGACGTCTTCGATACAGGCGTCGACGAAGCGCAGCTTGGCTGCGGCGAGGCGATTGGTCAGGCGCCGGTCGGCACGCATGGCGGCTTCACGATCGAGCATCAGGCCGAGCCACTCATCCCGGCTGAGATCGGCGGCATTGTCCTGTTCGGCTAGTTGCCGGTAAGCGGCCGCCATTCCGGCAAGGCCGAGCGCCTGCATCTGCTCGAGGGTCGGGTGGGGCAGCATCGCGATGTTCCTTTCCTTCATTGATAATAGCCCCCACCACGGATGTTGGCGTGCGAGGGGGTGGCTTTGACGGGTGCGGCAGCAGGGCTCACTCGGTCGAGCCCAGATTTGAGGATCGCGCTCACCGAGGAGTAGCTGATCGCATTGATGACGAGTGCCCGCTCGCAGGCCGCTTCGAGCCGATCGCGCTCGTAGCGCCGTGCCAGGGCGATGATCCCCATGGCGGAGCGATAACCCTGCTCGGGATGCGGGCGCTCACGCATCATCCGCTCGACCAGCGTGGCGGCGTTGACGCCGATCCGCGCTGCCATCTTGATCAAGCTCGCCGGCGTCATATTGGCATAACGCTGATGGGCCTTGGGCATGTGCTCGTTCACGGTGACATGGCCGCTGCGCTGAGAGCGGCGCACATGGCTGGCAACACGCGTGTGATCCTGGAAGATCTCGACGGCTCGATAGGTGAGCCGGACGTCCACCCGACCGCCGATCAGCCGGTGCGGCACCGAGTAAAAGGTCTTGTCGACTTCGACGTGATAATCGGGATGGACCTTCGCCGTTTTCCATTCGGCGTATTCGAACGGTTCGCTCGGCAGCGGCGTCAACGCAGCGCGCTCGATCTCCTCGAACAGCTGCCGGCGGGATTTGCCGATATGGGGCATCGGCCGATGGTTCAGCTCCTCCAGCAGACCGCCGATCGCAGTATTGAGATCGGTCAGGTTGAAGAACCGCCGATGGCGCAGCCGTGCCAGAATCCAGCGCTCGACAATCAGCACCGCGCCCCTTGTCGCGCGGCTTGCGGCTGCGGGTCGGCAAAATCGTCGTGTCGTAGTGCTCGGCCATGGCCGCAAAGGTTTGGTTGAGCGTCGGTTCGAACCACAACGCCTTGACGGCCCCGGCCTTCAGATTGTCGCAGACGATCGCCTTGGGAACTCCGCCGAAGTACGACAAGGCCCGGGTCTGGCCTTCGATCCAATCTGGTAGTCGCTGACCGAAGCTCCCCATAGCGAAGGTCAGCGACGAGGCCCCGAGCACCGCGACAAATATCTGCGCCTGACGGATCTCGCCGGTTTGCGGATCGATCACCTCCACCGTCGGATCGGCATAGTCGGTCTGCATCACTGCACCCGCCGCGTGGCGATGACGGAAGGTCGGGTTCGCCCGGCGCCGATAGGCGTCAAACTTCTCGCAGAACCACGTGTAACCATAGCCGTCGGGATGCGCCGTCCGGTATTCCTGCCAAAGCAGCGTCAGCGTCACGCCCTTGCGCTTGAGCTCCTGCGCCACCCGCGGCCACTCAGGCTCGCTCAAGTCCTGCGGAGGCCGCCCGACCCGCCGGAACAGAGCCCGCTGCAACGCCGCCTCGCTCGCGTAAATCGGCGGTAACGGCCAGCTTAAGCCCGCTTCGCGTGCTCGCAGCAGGTAGGTGGCAACCGAGCTCTTGCTGATCTGCAGCCGTTCCGAGATCTCCCGAACCGACAGGTCCTGCTCGTACGTCAGCCTCAGGATGATCGTAGGTCCTTCACAGTGGTTCGTTTCGCTTGCTTCCGCCTCGGCATTGCCCCTCTCAAACTCAGCTTGAGAGAGAACATTGCCTGAACGGCGCTCCCGAAAACCAACCTCCCGCAACTGTCCGCGATTTAGCGGAATCCCTGTCCCGGAATTACTGAAATCGCTGTCCGCGAATTACCGAAATCGGTGTCCGGAAATTGCCGAAACACGCAACAATCATTCAATTGGCAACTCCGGCACAAACGGAGATCGCACTCTCAGGCCGATAACCCTGGACAACGAACATCAGAATTGGTGCAATGTCGCGCAGCTCATCGGCATCCCTAATGCCCTCGGCCCAGAATCGCCTGCTGGCGCCACGGGCCTAGATCGCCAGCCGCCTCTGCCCGCATCCAACCCGTCTTGCGCGGCTCGTTACCAATAGTCCCTCGAGAAACTGCCACGCCGAGGCCGCGACCCGCTCCTGTGTAAACAGCGCAAGGATCCGCGGCGTGGCATCTCGCAACGACGTAGCAAACAGCGTCAGCGTATCTTCAACCGAAGCGCCACCAATCATCAGATCCTGAATCATGGTCGCCCATGGATTCAGAACCCTCAGAAAAACGCAACTGTCATGTAGAGTAGATCGTGTCCCTGAGCGTGGTGTAACTGGCGGTGGGACACCGCGTTCGCCGGCAAGAGCCGGACTGGTCAGCTGGCGATAGCCGGGAGACTGACGGTTGGATCATCGCTCAACGGCGCGATGGTTTCCAGCGTCATGTAACGGGCGCGCTGGACGGCCCATTCATCATTCTGTTCGAGCAGGATCGCGCCGATGAGGCGGACGATGGCGTCCTCATTGGGGAAGATGCCGACGACCTCGGTCCGGCGCTTGATCTCGCCGTTGAGGCGCTCGATCGGGTTGGTCGAGTGCAGCTTGGTGCGGTGCTGCGGCGGGAACGTCATGTAGGCCAGCACATCGGTCTCGGCCTCGTCGAGGAAGCCGGCGAGCTTGGGTAGCTTGGGGCGGAGCTGATCGGCGACCTTTCGCCATTGCGCTCGTGCGGCTTCGGCATCGTCCTGGGCAAACGCAGTGGCGATGAAGGCGGAGACGACACGCCGTCCGCTTTTGCCGGCATGGGCCAGCGCGTTGCGCATGAAGTGCACGCGGCAACGCTGCCAACTGGCGTTGAGCACCTTGGCGACGGTCGCCTTGATGCCCTCGTGGGCGTCGGAGACGACCAGCTTGACGCCGCGCAGGCCGCGGCGGGCGAGCTTGCGCAGGAACGCCGTCCAGAATGTCTCGGCCTCCGAGGGACCAATGTCCATACCGAGAACTTCGCGCCGGCCATCGCTGTTGACGCCGACCGCGACGATCACCGCGACCGACACGATGCGCCCCTGCTGGCGCACCTTCACGTAGGTGGCGTCGATCCACAGATACGGCCAATCGCCCTCGATCGGGCGAGCGAGGAACGCCTTCACCTTGTCGTCGATCTCCGCGCACAGCCGCGAGACCTGGCTCTTGGAGATGCCGCTCATGCCCATCGCCTGCACCAGGTCGTCGACCGAGCGGGTGGAGACGCCCTGCACATAGGCTTCCTGCACCACGGCGGTGAGCGCCTTCTCGGCCATCCGGCGCGGCTCCAGAAAGCCGGGGAAGTAGGAACCCTTGCGCAGCTTGGGGATACGCAGCTCGACCGTGCCGGCGCGGGTCTCCCAGGTCCGGTCGCGGTAGCCGTTGCGCTGCGCCAGGCGCTCGGAGCTCTTCTCGCCATAGGCGGCCCCAGTCTGGCCTTCCACTTCCAGCTCCATCAGGCGCTGGGCGGCAAAGCCGATCATCTCGCGCAGCAGATCGGCATCAGGGGTCTTCTCCACGAGCGTGCGGAGGTTCATCATCTCATCGGTCATCGGTGGTTCCTCGAATCAGGTTGGTATCAGCAACCCGACCCTACCGGCGAACTGCCGGTGACCACCGCAAAGCCGCCCGCCCGCTACGGCGCCATGGGAGGGCGCGCGTGCGGACGGCTTTGCTCTACCGAGCTACACCACCAATGGGGACACGACCCTAGAGTACAGCGCCTGCCACGTTGAGCCGTCCTCCACGATCCTTCACGACGGAGGTCGAGAGGCGGTCTGGGACTTGCTTGATAACGCACTATGAAGGACTGTCCCTGGGTCATGAATCGCAAACCTTGTGCAGGAACAGACGCTCCACACCGACCTCATTCTCGAGCGTAACAGTCGTCCGTTCCTTAATCACGGGCACGGTGATCGATCCGCTGGGGCCGATTCTACCGATCCCCGTGTCCTCAAGAAGACGTCAGTCGCGATTACGCCATGTGAAGAACCGGTGCGGCAGCCAGCTAAAGCGATGTTTTGAACCGGGATGGTTGCGACGAACGTGCGGATGACGCGCAAAGGCTCTGTCAGCCACGCAGGCCGAAGTTGTAGCTGGCCCAGCAAGGACGGCGCCATAGAGGCTCGCCGCATCCACGTTGAAGGGGTATTGCGGCTACAACCACCCTTCATCGGCTTAGGGTCTGGATCTCGGGGCTGGTCCGCGGCATCCACGGCTTCCATACGTCGCGAGATGAAGCGTTGCCCGGTTGCTGAGCCCGTCATCGACCACGTCAAGGCCGAGAAGGCATCGAACAGCGCGAGCGCCTTCTCTTCGACGACATAGCGCCGTCGCAATGAGCGCTTGTGGGCGAGGAATTACTCGATCTCGTGGCCGAGAAACTCTGGAAGCGTCCATCGGAATTCACAGCACGTCCTCCCCGTTGCCGTGCGCGACCTCACTCAGCTGTCGACGGCGATCTTCCCATCGATCTGGGTGGAAGAGGCGCTGTGGCGGCCGGGAGCGACGTGCAGGTTGGCAACGGTGACGCGTCCCGAGGCCTGCGCGTAGAAGCTGGCGGCGCTGACAGCGACACCGACCGACGTAGTCGCCGATATCCTCCGTGATCTCGAAGAGACGATCCCTGAGCCAGACAATTTGGTTGATCGCACGACCATCTGATACCGGATTGCGGATTCCGACGAAGTCGCCCCTGCGTACCGAGATGATCGCGCCCCCGGATTCCGACATGATGTCGCCCCCAGGGCCGGTGCCGCTGGCGATGGGATTGTTGGCGCTGAGCCGGCTTTCGTCAATCGTCCTGTGATCTGATCTCTTTTGGTTGCTGCTGCGCTGTGAGCATGTGGGCAACGCGCCAGCGTTGTCCAAGCTTGTCCTTCAGGACAAGCGTCATACCCACAGCCGTTACGGTTCGGCCTTGGACGCTGCTGACCTTTGGGGGCGCTTGCGCCGCAAGGACTAGCCAGTAAGCTCGACACGCTGGGCGTTGTGGACGAGACGATCGAGGACGTCATCGGCGTAAGTGGGATTGCCGATCACCTCGTGCCATTTATCGACAGGCAACTGGCTGGTGACAATGGTGGAACGGCGGCCGTAGCGTTCTTCGAGAATCTCAAGGAGATCGTGACGCGCCTCGGCGGTGAGCGGCTAAAGCCCCCAATCGTCCATGATGAGCAGCTGGATGCCGGCCAGGGCGCGGAAGAGCCGGCCATAGCGCCCGTCGCCGCGGGCCAATGAATATCACCAAAAAGCTTCGGGACTCGCTGATAGAGAACGGAGCGGTCATCGCGGCAGGCCTTGTGGCCCAAGGCCGAAGCGAGCCAGCTCTTGCCGACGCCCGTTGGACCGGTGATGATCAGATTGTCGTGCGTGCCGATCCAACTGCCTTCGGCGAGCTTTTGGAAGAGTCCGCGATCGAGGCCACGCGCGGCGCGATAATCGACGTCTTCAATGGCGGCCTGGTGACGCAGGCGGGCATAGCGCAGCCGCCGCAGCAGCTTTCATAGCGATGGGTGATCTCTCGGTCGACCAGGAGCCCGAGCCACTCGGCGTGGCTCATGGCCCCGGCCTCGCCGGAGGCTTCGATCTCGTTGAAGGCCTTGGCCATGCCGGCAAGGCCGAGGAGATTGAGCTGATCGAGAGTGGGATGGGTGAGCACGGGCGGTCCTTCAGTTGTAGTAGCGCGCGCCGCGGATGTTGGGGTGAAGGATCGCCGGCTCCTCGGCGGCGCGCTGGAGCGGGGATCAAGATTGTTGTCGAGGATGGATTTGACCGAACCGTAGGTCCGGGCGCCGATCTCGATCGCCCGTGTGGCCGCGGTTTCAAGGCGTTGGGCACTGAAGGGCCGCGTCAGGCGGAAATGCCGAGGCAGGCCCTGAAGCCTTGTTCGGATGCGGGCGATGCTCCAGGATCAGATCGCACAGGAGCGCGGTTGAAGGGCCGATCGCCGCCGCCTCGCGTCGGATCCGCGCGACGGTCCAGTCGGCATAGCGCCTGTGGCTCGAGGGCATGTGCTCGGGGACTGTCGTATGCTTGCGGTTGCCGCTCATGCGCTGATGCGCGGTGATGCGCTCGCCCTTGAAGAAGATTTCCACCGTCCGCGCGGTGATCCTTGCTTCGACCGGCTGGCGGGCGAAGCGATACGGCACGGAGTAGAAGTGGTGGTCGATATCGACATGGTAATCTATGCCGACCCTGCGCGCCCGCCATTCGGCGAAGACATAGGGCTCGACGGCAGTGGCCGCAGAAAGGGCCGGTCCAACTCCTCGAGCAGCTGGCGGCGCGTGACCCCGAGCCGGCGGATGGGCCGGACCTCGTTCAGATGGTGGAGGAATTCGGCGATGGCCCGGTTCAGCTCGGCGAGGCTGTAGAAGGTGCGATGCCGCAGCCGGCCCAGAAGCCAGCGCTCGACGATCAGCACTGCGGCCTCCACTTTCGCCTCGTCCTTGGGCTTTCTCGGCCGTGCCGGGAGAACCGCCATGTCGTAATGGGCCGCCATCTCGGCATAGCTGCGATTGACCACAGGATCGAAGTGGCAGGCCTTGATCACCGCCACCTTGGCATTGTCGGGAACGAGGAGCTTCGGGGCGCCGCCGATCGCCTCGAGCGCGCCGACGTGAGCGGAAAGCCAATCGCAGAGCCCCTGCGTCCAGGCGGCCTTGGCGTAAGTGAAGCTCGAGACACCCATCACCGCGACGAAGATCTGCGCCGGCCGGGTCTCGCCCAAAAGCCGATCGACGATCACCGGCGACGGTGTCGCCGGCGTAGTCCACGAACAGCTTCTCGCCGCCGGTATGGCTCTGACGCATCGTGACCGACAGCCGGCCTTCCCAGCTGCGGTAGAGATCGCAGTACTGGCCGTAGCGATAGCCGTCCGGATTCTGGGCGATGTATTCCTCCCAGAGGATCGCGAGCGTGACGTGCTTTTTCTTCAGCTCGCGATGGACCACCGCCCAATCGGGCTCGGCGCGGTGCCGATAGCCCTGCTTCGTCCCGGCGCGGCCATAGAGCGAGCTTCTCCTCCAGGATCGCATCGGTCGCATCATCCGGCAGCGGCCAGGAGAACCCGGCAGCGCCGGTGCGCTCCAAGTCAACCGCACGGTCGAAAGCGCGATCCCCAAGCTCCGCGCGATCGCCTTGTGCGATAACTCCACGCCGAGCTTGAGCCGCAAAATCTCCCGCACCTTCCGCATCGCTACCCTCTCCGCCGGCATGAAGCCCCCTTCCTTTCAGGCAAAAGGAGGCACTCTACGCGCTGCCAGCCGCCCCACCGGATCCGTCACCAAGGGGGCGACATCATCTCGGAACGGAGGGCGACAATTGATCGGTACAGGGGGCGAGATTATTTCGGAATGAGGGCCGACATCATTTCGGATTCAGAGGGCGACTCCCTCGGAATCACCAGCCGGATGATTGGTTTTCTTGTCTCCGTGGCTGGAACGTTTCAATCGATGAATCGAGGTGTCACGGGCAGATGGTCTGTCGACAAGGATCTTTTTTCAACGGTTGCGGCCAGCGGATCTATTTTCTGCATCGCCATCGACGCCGTCGTCGACACGATCGAGTTCTAGCTCGCTGAGGTATCGAGCTGGCGACGGCGAAGCGCTTCTTGAGGCTAGCGCTGAAGCGTCACGCGCGGCCTGTCGTGTCATCGACGGCAGTTAGCGAAACCGAGAAGCGATTATCGCCTAGAATACCACGAAGCGCATGCAGCGTCATCCCCGGCGGCTACCGAAGACGATGCGGGTTCACGAAGCAGGTATTTGGACGCTCTCATCGAGCAGGAACATCTGCGTGTCGCGCACTGACGACCAGCGGCCGTTATGTCCTTGGCCGGCCACGGTGCTATTCTCGACGGGACCCAGATCATGATCGATGGTAAAAGGAGAAGGCAAGCTGGCTTTCAATCCGCATCCATCCCTCTCCAAGCAACTCCCTATCTGGCCGCTTGATCCGCTGTCACCGATTCTCGAAACAAGTCCTAGCTTTTCCATGCCCTCAATTGCACCAGCGTTCGGCGATCTCCACCATCTACCGGACGTCATCTGCATCGGTGCGGGCAGTACGAGGCTGCAGGCGTTGTTTCTGCTCACCTTGGGTTGGAAATGGTGTGATCGACCAATCAATGAAGTGTACAGCATGTTGAAGTATCGCCTTGGTCTGAGCAAGGTTAGGCGAAGCGGCGATAACATGTCCAATCCTGTCTCGATAATCGCCCTTTCTGACGATCGGAGTATTTGGTTCAATAGAAAACTTGACCTCTGTGACACCTGGTACAGCAGCAGCCTGACTTTCGCCACCAATGGCATCGAGGATGCCATCGCGATCGGGGACCAGAATCTTTGCGCCTGCAGAATGCGGATGACTTCTGCGCAAATTGCATTTTTCCCCGATCACAAGCTTGATGTGCTCGGTGATGAGATCGACACCGTAGGCCAACTTTACAAGTTGAGGGTTTGGTGTGCCAGCAAGACGCGGATTGACCTCAATCACCACAGGGCCAAGCGTAGTCCAGCGTACATCAACGTTCGTTGGCCCCCAGGCAAGGCCGAGGGCTTGCAAAGCGCTCAGCGAAACATCGGCGATCCCTCTATGCTCGTCATCACTCAGCAAAGCCGGATAAATGTACTCACGACAGACGAAATGTGGTGGGCCACCGAAGTCAGCGGTGCCAATCGCGATGACCTCATTCCCCATCATTTCAACGCTATAATGAGGGCCTTGGGCGAATTCTTCGACCAATATCCTTGGGGAAGACCGCCATATGTACTTCTCACCCAACAGATATGCTGAATGTTCCGCTAACTCATCGACATCGCGGCACAATCGGACACCGCTGCTGCCGGAGCCTGCGGCAGGCTTGACAATCACCGGCAGGCCGATTTCCGCAGCAGCTTTTTCTACGTCGGTCGGATTCACCGCCAAGCGATAGGCAGGCACTGGGACGCCAGCTTCCGCGAGAAGCTGACGTTGAGCGAATTTGTCGCGGCACCGTTCAACCGCTGCGGGGGGCGGACCCGGCAGGTCGAAATACAGGCAGAGCTTCCCGACCGCCGCACACACTGATTCGCCAGCGCTAGTGACGCCGGCAATGTCAAACATCGGAGGTAACCTGGAACACTCGTGTATCATCGCATCAACATTATCTGTGTCGACACGGATTGCCTCGCAGCCTCCCGCCGCAAGATAGTCATGCCGAGTTGGATCAGCCGACAGAGTGATAGGGTGGAGACCAAGACGCTGGGCCGTTTGGACGTACAGCCGACCATTACTTGCGCCTTCAAGCAAAATGAGAGCTCTTCTTGACATTGAGTGGAAACTCCGAGCACAGCATACAATGCTGCGGGCCGAGCGTGGAGCCGCACCCGCATCGGCCAAGTTTGCGCGGAACAAACATCAGAACAAAAGAACAGTAGCCAATATTCTGCTCCGGCGCGATCAAGGCCACTTCTCAATTCAAACACGGAGTAGCCAGTGGCGAGCGATGACGGCCATGAGTGGCTGCCTCGGTTTTGGGAAATGTTGATCTTCATGCTTATGGGACATGAAGGCACCCACTTTCAATCAAGATCGGTATTAGAGAATATCAATAAATATCTTTGCGATGATACTACCAACTTAGAGAGGGGCACACGGCGAGGTCGGATGCCAAGTTCGCCGTCGCGAGATACGCATGCTAACCTACTACTGAGTTTTCATCAGCGGCCGTTAGAGTCTCGCGCGGAACCGAACGTTGCGGCCCTCGTCGACAGGATTTGTATATTGAAATTGTCGGCATGCGCGCGGAGAAATAGGATGTAACGTTGCGTTTTTCGACACCCATTGATTGCCTTGCAAGCGTGATCGGAAATGCGGGACGAGCCAAACGCTTCGTACTGTGCCAGGGTGAGGATGCCGTGCGAGCGCAAAAGCATCGAGCCGATAGCCGCGATGACGGGTTCCTGCAGTGAGTATTCAGGTGTTGTTGCATTTTGTCGGCCAAGGCGACTGGCCGATTAGGCAAGTGTTAGCTAATGTCTGCGAGTGCTGCCGGACATAGAGCGCCGAGGAGAGATCGAAGCTTGGACATTGATAGCAGGCTTCCCTAAGAAGGAACGGCATTCCGACGTTGCACGACAATATTGCGGTCAGTTGGGCAAGTAAGTCACTTGTCAGGTTGCCGTGTCTCCTTCGAGTACGAAGATTGTGTCCCGTGGCGTGGTGTAGGTGAGTTTCGGTCACTCCGTTCACCGGCATGGGCCGGACCGGTCAGCTCCCGATGGCCGGGAAGCTGACGGCGGGATGACCGCTCAACGGGCGATCGTTTCCAGTGTTAGGTAGCGGCCGCAATGGACGGCCCATTCATCGTTCTATTCGAGCAGAATCGCGCCGACGAGGCGGACGAAGGCGTCCTCGTCGGGGGAAGATGCCGACGCACCTCGGTGCGCTTGAACCTCGCCGTTGACGCGTTCGAGTAATCGGTATGAGATTTCTCGGTGCCAACGTTCCGCTGAGATATTCTATATTGTAGCGTATGGTGCGACCATCCGGACAAAGACACCGGGAGCACGAAGTGCGGGCAAGCCGATGCACACGATGAGCCGAAGCTCGAGTTAGTAGCTAGCCGCCTCTGCGACTCGCCCTATTGCGCCGAGAGCGCGAATCCGTGGTTGTCGTGTCGCCCGCAACTCCCGTCATGTGTCTGACAGGAGGTGCGAATGCGACGGGTGATTGGCAACATCCACCGAACTTTCGGAGAGGTCTGATATGACGCGGACGGCGCTGGAGGGTTTGGTAAGACCCTGCTAGCGAGTGATGAGGTGGTGCTCGAAGTGACCGGCAACAGCATGGCGTTGTCGCGAGTTCTGGCGCCATTCGTGGCGCGGGTGGTTATCGCCAATCCGCTGCAGGTGAAGGCGATCGCCCAGGCTCACGTCAAGACCGACACGATCGATGCGTGCACGCTCGCCAGTCTGCAGACTGCGGGATACCTGCCGCAAATCTGGACGCGTGATGCGGAGACCGAACGCAGGCGCAGGCTGGAGGCGCGACGCTATCAGGTCGTGCGGGCATCGCACGCGGCTCAAGAACAAGGTGGACTCGATCCTGCACGCACACCTGATCCCGAAGTGCCGACACGCCAATCTTTTCGACTCCCGCGGTCGTGCCACCGTGCTCCGGCCGGTCAAGGCTGGCAGCAGATGCGGCCGTCTTGACCGGCCCTGCGCGCGCCGACGTCTGGCGGTGCTGGAAAGGGCTTGCAAGCAAGTGCGCTTCCCGGCGACGATCCGCATCGATCAAGGCAGCGTATTCGTGTCGCGTGATCTTGACCTGTGGGCCTACCAGCGCGGCGTCACGCTGGACTTCTCCCGGCCCGGCAAGCCAACCATCGAGGTCTTCAACGGCCGTTTCCGCGTCGAATGCCTCAACGCCCATTGGTTCCTGTCCTTTGCGGATAACAACTCGTCCCAGTGAGCACGTGCTGGCGCGGGTCGATCGCGTGCTCGACCTGTCTTGCCTAAGGGAAGAGGTCACGGATTGTTATTGCGCGAGCGATGGCCGACCCGAGCAGCATGTAGTTGACCTACTGAGCGAGAATCAACCCGAAGACGACGTCGCGGTCACAACTGGACAAACGAACGAAGACGAGATGATCGAGCCGCAAGTCGATGAGGTTGAAGCGATGACAGGCATCGACATCAAGGTGGTCACCGTCGATGCCGGCTATGCCTACGCTAAGGTCTACCGCGCTCCCGGTGTCCGCTCAAGAGCGATTGCCTATCGAAAGGGCGGGTTAACGAGGCAGTTGTTGTGCGTAACGATTATCCTGCACTGCTCGGCGCCCGCCGCCGTCGCTGCCAGGTTGTATTCAGCATCTTGCTGACCGCGGCCTTGACCCCCTCATGGGCATAGATGACCAGCTCGATGCCGCGTGGGCCGCTCTCGGGCCAGTTTGCGCAGGAATGCGGTCCAGAACTTCTCGGCGTCAGACGGGCCGATACCCATGCCGAGCGCCTCGCGCCGACCGGCGCTGTTGACACCCACCGCGATGATCACCGCGACGGAGACGATGCGCCCGTTCTGGCGTGCTTCACATAGATGGTGTCGATCCACAAGTATACCAGTCGCCCTCGATCGGGCGATTGAGAAAGGCTTTCACCTTGTCGTCGATCTCGACGCACAGCCACCACACCTGGCTCTAGGAGATCCAGCTCATGCCCATGTCCTAATCGTCGACGGAGTGGGTGGAGACGCCCTGGACGCAGGCTCATGGACCGCCGCGGTGAGCGCCTTCTCGACCATCCGCCGCGGCTCGAGAAAGCCCGGGAAGTAGGAGGCTTTGCGCAGCTCGGGAATGCGCAGCTCGACGGTGCCGGCACAGGTCCTCCCGGTTGCGATCGCGGTAGCCGTTGTGCTGGGGCCAGCGCTCCGGGGCTCTTCTCGCCATAAGCGGTCCCCGTCAGGCCCTCGACTTCGAGCTCCATTAGGCGGTGGAACGGCAAAAGCCGATCATCGCGCGCACAGATCGGCATTAGGGGTCTTCTCCACGAGCGCGCGCGCAGGTTCATCGTGTCGTCGGTCATCGGTGGTTCCTCGAATCAGGTTGGTGTCCGCAACCCGAACCTTACCGGTGAATCATCCGGGACCACCCGAAGCCGCTCGCTACGGCGCTATATGTGGGGCGCACGTCGCGAGCGGCTTCGCTATTGCCAAAGCCGGTAAGTGCACTTGATCATTTGCGTTGGCCTCGTTGGGCTTGCCGCGCGGCCTCTTACTGATGGACGTCGGTTGTGGCATCGACACTGCACCGCGCGGGGCATTACCGAACTGGGCCTTATACCAATCCTCAAATTGATCGACCGATATAGGCCCAATCGCGGAGCGCGATTGACATGATCTTCCACGGCTGATCGATGAGAGTGTTCCAAGCGTAACAGCAGTGATCGCCGATGTTGTCATGGGATTTGAAGACGCGGTTTGACAGCCAATTTTGGCGCATGAACTGCCAGATATTCTCCTGGCTGTTCAGCTCGGGCGAACGCGGCGGCAACGGCATCAGCGATGTTGTGCGGGATCTTCAGCTCCTTCGCTCCGTGCCAGCCGGCCTGATCGAGAATGACGATGGCGTGGGCGCCAGGGCTGACCTTGCTTGCGATCTCGTTGAGATGAAGCTGCATGGCCTCGCTGTTGCAGAGGGGCAGAACCAGTGCCGCGCCGGTTCCGAGCTCCGGGCACACGGCACCGAACAGGTAGGTCGATTGCGTGCGCTGGTCGTGAGCCGCCCGCGGCCGCGCTCCCTTTCTAGCCCAGCGATAGGTGAGCTTGTTCTTCTGCCCCACCCGCATCTCATCCTGAAACCACACCTCTACCGGGGTGTCCGGCAGCAAGGCTGCTGCGGATTTCCTCCACGCGAGCGTGGAAGTTTTTTAGATGCCTCGATCGCCTCGGGATCCTGCTTGTACGCTCTCGGCCGGGCGCTGACGTGTGAGAAGCCGAGGTCCTTGAGGGCTCGATAGACCGTATCGTCTGACACCGAGATGCCGAACTCCTCATGCAGCCGCATGATCAGGTCACAGGCCCGTCAGCGCACCACGCCCGCACCACGCCATGGATGGGCGGGGTCGGCCCTTCGTCCACGATCCGCGCCAGAAACGCCCGGTGCTCCGTGTTGAGCTTCGCCGGCGCGCCTGGCGCGGGAACATTGATCAGACCATCGGGCCCTTGCTTGTTGAATCGGATCACCCAGTCACGAAGCGTCTGCCGGTCCATCCCGCCAACCTTGGCGGCCTCCGCCCGCGATGCGCCATCGAGCACCGCAGCGATCGCCAGAAGGCGCCGGACCTGATCGCTGTCCTTCGACCGCCGCGCGAGCCGGCGAAGCTCAACCGCTGAAAAATCCGTTCGAACCGCAATCGGCTGGCCCATGGCAACTCCCTCCAGTTGCCATGTTGAATCATCGATCCTCTGATTTGGGAATGCCCGTCGTGAGTCAGCATCTCGGCGGGTTGGTATTAGCTATGTGGCCGGCAGTCGCCAGAACCTCCGTATGGGCGCCCGGAAATGGGACGTGGCCGCCGAAGAAGTGGTTTTGCGGGCGGACAATCTCCAAAATTGTTACGGCATGACAGGTCTTCGAGTGGATGCTTGGCACAAGATCATGTGGCGTGGCGTGCTGC
Source organism: Bradyrhizobium sp. ISRA436 (assembly GCF_029910015.1). Lineage (NCBI taxonomy): Bacteria > Pseudomonadati > Pseudomonadota > Alphaproteobacteria > Hyphomicrobiales > Nitrobacteraceae > Bradyrhizobium > Bradyrhizobium sp. ISRA436. The sequence goes on along the minus strand of NZ_CP094519.1, from coordinate 5,781,618 downwards.
AGAGTATCCATTTGGCGTAGGATGCTGGTCGGGCGGTCAGCCCTGGGCAGCGCGCGGTGTTCGTTCTGAAAACTTGATTAGGTCTGTCAGGCTTTCGATGCCGAAGTCGCTGAACGCCTGAAAGCCGCCTTCTCCGACGCCATAGACCCAGACGACCTCCATCCTTGATCTCCATTTCTATGGCGATGTCGCGCAGCCAATCTTAGTCCTCACCGATGTCCTTCGCGATCCAGTGGTGGTGGTAACGTGATGGACCTTGTTGACGTGGATGGTCATGCAGCTCGAGCGGAGATTGCTGATGTCGACATCCAATTTCCAGGGATAAGTTTGTCCAGCCGATCAACCGGGTGGGCGGCAATGCGAGTAAGGACATCGGCCAGCCGGGCTTGCGTGTCGACGCCGTTCATTTTAGCTGTTTATGCTGAGCACCGAACTATGCCGAATGGCTTTGTGAAGAGTCCGTCGTTCGCGTGGACTTGCCACTGGTCAAGCGGTCGTCGTCCCGGTTCCGTTCGGCATAGTCTGGCGTCTCGCAGCGTCTCAGGGAAGGAATCGCCGCGCCTCTATCTGCGGGGTCGGGTCTAGAAGCAGATCCAACGCTCACATTGCTGCGAAAGTACCCGATAGAAGAGACACTCGAGACTCGGAAAGCGGGAAAATACGAAGCTCCGGAGGTTTGACTTCGGAGAAACGACAACGTTGTCGCGGCGCCCGGAAGAATTTGCGAACATGAGGGGCTTCCTGTACGCGCTGCATCGCTCTTTTAAGACCTGCCCAGAAAAGAGATTGGCTTTCCGCGCAGAAAGGAGAACCACCTCACACACGTCCTTCACGATCGGGAGCTGGCCCTCATCCAAACAAAAGCTTCTAACGATGCTTATAGCTGTGTAAGCGCGAAGCGCAATGTCATTGACATCTATCTCCGTTTCGCTTCTATCCGATTGGATCTTCTGCATGTAGTGGTCTGCTTTGAAACTACCAAGATCAATAGTTGATATTCCTGCCTTAGAACACATCATCCTCGGCGAGGCATGGCGAACCCAGAACGATCGTGGCATAGAAATGAGCTCTGCCCGATCCATTGGATCTCGACCGCAAGCCGTCCTTGCGATGCGAGCGCAAGTCTATGTCGCTGAGACTAAGGGAGGTGATTTATGGCCACGACAACGGTCTCAGCGAGTCCTTTGATAGGTGCGGCGTTCCCGAGGTCAGAGTACGAGCGCAGGCAGCAGAAGGCGGTTGAAGCGATCATGCGTGCGGAATTAGACGCCGTATTGGTCACCGCCCACGGCCACCTCAGGTACCTCACCGGATATCACGGATTTGGTGGGTATTTCGCCCCGTTCCCGTTGATCCTCTCACCGGGGCGGGAGGCGACATATGTTGTCCGAGAGTATGATGTCGATGCTGTTCGCGCCGAGGGGTGCGTCAGTGAGATCGTCCCCTACACCCATCAGCACGAATTTCCCGAGGTGTGCGCCGATGTACTTCGGCGGCATGGATTGGCTGGCCGGAGGGTAGGGCTCGAACTCGGTTGCTGGAACCTCGCGCCGGCCGATGTGAATGCACTTCAAGCGCAAATGCCTGATCTGAAGATCGCCGATGCGACTCGTCTGATCGCATCGGTAGCGGCCGTGAAAACCGAGCTGGAACTCAAGGTAATGCGCGAAGCGATGGCCGTTACCGATCTGGCCGTGCGCACGTTTCAAAATTCGGTACGGGAAGGCGTGACTGAGACAGAAGTGTACGCGAACATCGCGGGGGAGATTAGCAAAGCGGGCGGCGAACTTTGGCGCTCTTTTACTCTGGTGTTCGGTGAGCGGACAAAGGTCCCGCACGGCAGTCCGGTGTGTCATCCGATCCGAAACAACGAGCCCGCTATGATCGAGATCGGCGGTTTGAAGCACGGCTACGCCGTGGGGCTGGTCCGAAGCGCTGTGCTCGGTCGGCATCCTGAGACCGAATCTCTGCACGCCCTATCGGTTGAAAGCCTCGAGGCGGCGATTGCTGTGATCAAACCCGGTGTAACCGCGGAGGCCGTGGATGCCGCCGCGCGCAACGTGGTCGAGCGATCCGGGCGCCCGCGGGCATTTCGCCACCGGACCGGTTATCAAACTGGCATCCATTGGACGGAGCGCGGTAACCTGAGCTTGGAGCCTAATGCGGCGGACATCCTTGAGCCCGGTATGACCTTCCACATGCCGATCATTCTGTTCAGTGAAGGCGGCCACTTATTTGGGTGCAGCGAGCACGTCCTCGTGACGGAACGAGGCGCAGAAATACTCAGCCGTACGCCACACATGCTCTATCGAGCCTGATCCTTAAGTTTGAGAGAAGATATGCACAGCCTTGAAACTTTCCGGGATCTGAAGCGCGAGGCGCGCGAGTGGCGCCACTACCTGCACGAAAATCCAGAGCTCGACTCGAGTACGCACGCAGCGACGTTTGCGACCGAGAAGTAGGTTCATTCGGTATCAATCACGTAGAGTCGGCGGGGGCACGATGGTGGCATCACCATGCTGCTGAGCGCCGCGAAATGACTTGCGAATATGCGCAACTTCAAAGGCTCCGTTGCTTTTATCTTTCAGCCGGCGGAAGAGGATGGACGGTCGTGCCCCGTGTGATGGTGTAGCTCGATAGAGCAAAGCCGTGCCGCACGGGCGTGCTCGAACTGCTGCTCCGGAGATGCGGCTCTCAATCGGGGGGCCGGCACACAGCCGCTGCTGGTGGGGTTGATCCACGTGGTCCTCTCAAAAACGCAACCCTGGCAGAATTTCTCCTCAGAGCCTCGCGGCAAAGGAGCGTTCCTAGAACCGATCGTCTGTGAGAGAACCGATGAACTGCCGAAAGGGCGTCTCGATCACGTCTATTTTATCGGCTAGGACCTTGTGTCGCCGTTTCAAGTGTGTGTCCCACCGAGACATCCGTAGCTGATGGACCCAACCCATGGATCTCTGTCAGATCGACGCCGCGCGCCGCACAGCGCCGCCCTGAGATGGAAGGTGGGTGGACGCGTTGATCTGTTTGGCCTTGATGCGTGACTTGGATAGCTTTCTGATCGGCTTCGCGCGTCTATTGTTCAGTGCCGCGATCAGGACCTCCAGCTTGCGGTCCCTGTCCAACATCTCCGCCTGGTAGACGTCGTAGAGTTACAGCGATTGGGGCAGCGCGAAGGGATGTTCGTGCCGATCGTTGCCCACCAGTGCCGTATGGATCGTCGCGATGGATGAATGGCATCGCACGTCCCCATAGGTTGCCAACAGGTAAGGATTCCGCTTGGACGGAGCGCCGCTCCCGTGCTGGCGCAAACCACGCGGCATCACTGACATCGGTCTTGCGTCGGGCACGTTCTTGGTCCGCCGCGCATTTACCAGAATCACTTCAAGCCCGCGCTGCTCCAGGACCTCGTGGACCGGGATTCGATAGACCACGGTGGATTCCATCGCTACACTCGTCGCGTCGCACATTTTGAACCAGTCCGCCAGCTCATGCAGGTCTCGTGTGATTGTACCGAAAGAGCGCACAGGCACGCCGGTGCAAGCTGGTTTCACCGCCATGTGCATCTTTTGATCCGATGTCGATGGCGGCGGCGGGGACGTTGACCAGCCTAAGTTCTGGGCAGTCGCCGGCCGTCCTCTACTTGGGCATGGCAATACTCCATTCAATGATGAGCAGGAGGGTTTAGGCTGTGCCAATCGTCATCTTCCTGATCGGCATCGTTGCCAGGGCGACGTCACCACTCTCAAGTTTGCGTGCACCCATGGGCCACAATTTTTAACGGGACTTGTGCCTCCAATAATCGAACGGCCGCTACCCTCCAGCTGCCGAGGACAACACAAGGCTGTTTCTACGCCACACAGGCGCAAAGGGTGCTGGACAGTTTTCCAAGTGTCACGCTTCATGCGTAGCCGCTCGTTCGCTCGCTTGCAAACGCGCGATCTCTGCCGCATGGTCCGCCGGCGATAGCGTCGCCCGCGTTGTGGAGCGCCGCGCGTCCAGCCGAGCTCCTCGCTGCTCCACCCACCGCAGCACGGAATCACGCGGGCCAAACTCCTTGGTAACAGATCGGATCGAGCGCCCGCTCGACGTTACGACCACTTGCCGCTTGTAGTCGTCGGCAAACGACCGACGTTGACCGTCGTTCCATCCAGATACCTGCTGGCTCTTCGAGCCTACTGACATCAATTCGGAGGAGGTTCAACCAGATGGAATTGGCTCGAAATTGAATCGATCGGGATCAATAGGATAACCTTCATCGGAAACTCCCGGACACGGCAGCTGCGGCTACTTTGGCTGTGGCGGCTCGTTGCGCTTCATCCGAGCAATCGGGCGTGCCGCGTGACTTGCTTGGCGAGAACGAAACACATGTAGCTGCAGTGCCTTCTGAAAGTGGCCCGGCCGCCTTGTCGAGTTTCCGGCATCGGTGTTCTCAACCAGACATATGTCACGATAGGCGGCAGGCTTAGGGTGAAGCTAGGCGCCTCCCTTGAACCCCTGTTTGAAGAATGATGATATGTTTTGTGGCGACCTGACGACCTGGTATCGGTGCATCAGCCGGCATCAGGCGGTTTGTCGCGCGCGGTCCAATTGTAGCGTTCGCCGATCATGCGGGTGGACCCCGACACTTTTTCTGCCGGCGCGAAGCGCAATTCGCGTCCCGCGCTGACTAGGCCGGCACGACTCTTGCTATTTGAGATCCCGCCATGATGAGTGACGATGAGTGGTCGCAGACGCGCGGACGGGCGATGCTCTCCCTCGTCTTGCCGTCCGCATCTGACCTTCCTCCATTCGTGTGCACCTGAACAGCTTAGTATTCCGAAGACCCAAACTTGGGAGAGTACCACCATGAGTGAAACAGCCTTGATAAACAATGTCATTCCGCGTGCCGACGTCGTCAAATGCGTAGCGCGCATCGGCGTTGAAATCAGAAATATCAAGCTTTCGGGCGATCTCCCGGACCAGATGATCGCCGCGATCAACAGCTTGGTACTCGAGCATAAAGTAGTTTTTTTCCGCGACCAGGATCATCTCGATGACGCCGAGCAAGAGAATTTTGCTCTTCGGTTCGGAAAGCTTGCGGCGCATCCGATCCTAGGTGCGACGAAGGGAACGTCGTCGATACTCGATCTTGATTCCGCCCGCGCTGGTAACCGGGCAGATGTCTGGCATGCGGATGGGACCTTCCTTAGTGCCTATCCCAAGATTTCGCTGCTTAGAGCCGTTGTGATCCCGCCATTCGGCGGCGATACGATCTGGTCAAACACCGCGGCCGCTTATCTCGACCTGCCGCCGCCGCTGCAGCGGCTTGCCGACGAGCTCTGGGCCGTTCACAGCAACGCGATCGATCATGCCGTAATGCCCCGCGCCAGCGAGGCCGATAAGAAGCACTTTGAGGAGGTTTACACCACAACGATCTACGAGACCGAACATCCCGTCGTCCGGGTCCACCCCGAGACTGGCGAGCGGACCCTGGTGCTCGGCGATCGAGTGCAGCGTTTTGTTAGCATCCCGAAATATGACGGCCAGAGGCTGTTTGATCTGTTCCAGTCTCATATCACCGCGCCCGAAAACACCGTGCGCTGGAACTGGAAGGAGGGTGATCTCGCGATGTGGGACAATCGGGCCACGCAACACTATGCAGTTACTGATTACGGCGACCAGCATCGCGTCGTTCGCCGCGCCACCATCGATGGCGATGTGCCCATGAGCGTCGACGGCCGGTGCAGCGTGATGCGCGTCAAGGCCAAGCGGCCGCACGCGAACGTCGCCTAGCACTACAACTGGTGCGCCGGGAGACCGGCAAGGAGTAGGTGGTGGAAGTCCACTGCGATGAAGGAGTAGCGATCCACATCGGCCCCGAGCCGTGCGCAGGCGTCCGCGAGGATGCCGGCGAAGCGTCGGCAGGGGAGCGCATAGGCCAGCCATCGAGCCGCGAAAGAATGTTTTCCCGAGGGCCGACGCTGTCAACTGAGCGGAAGCCAACACGAAGGGGTGCGATATGTGAGCGCCCAGACGTCTCGGCGTGGTCGCAGACCCTGGCATGTGCAGAAGCTTCTTGTACGGGAACTGGGATCTCTCTTGGTCGGCCAGATGCCCATAGAAGCAGCCTGGTCCGCGGCGGGAAGGCGAGGAGCTGTAGCCGCCGATGAACGATCTGGCGAAGTCTGACTCCGCCATAGTAGCTATGAAGTCGCCGAACAAAGCCGGAGGTACGGTGGCGCAGGCGATGGAGCGAAGGGCAGGGACCAAGGGAAACGTGAGACAGCAAAGCACACTCCGGACACAGGGTCGGGATCGTGTGATCCAGGACCTTGATCGCGTACGGCAAGCCGCAAGGCAGAGGAAGAAGGAGCGGTTCACCGCGCTCCTCCATCTGACCTTGCCCCACGGATTTAATCCAGGTTGAAGTTCGCTCTGGCCTACGACAAGGACCAGAGCATGAAGCGCAGCCGCTTTTCGGAAGAGCAGATCATCGGGATTTTGAAGGAGCACGAGGCCGGCGTTTCGGTCGCCGATCTGTGCCGCAAGCACGGCGTCAGCGACGCCAGCATCTACAAATGGAAAGCCAAGTTCGGCGGGATGGAGGTCTCGGAGGCCAAGCGGCTGAAGGCACTGGAGGATGAGAACACGCGGCTGAAGCGGCTGCTGGCGGATGCCATGCTCGACAATGTCGCGCTGAAGGACTTGCTGGGAAAGAAATGGTGACGCCCGCAGCCAAGCGGAAAGCTGTCGCCCATCTGCGGAAAGCATTCGGGATGAGCGAACGGCGGGCGTGTAAAGCCATCGGCTGTTGCCGCATGACCATGAGATACCGGACGATCCGGACGGACGATGCCGGCCTTCGCCAACGCATGCGAGCGATCGCCCAAGAGCGCCGCCGTTTCGGCTACCGGCGCCTGCATGTTCTGCTCAAGCGGGAGGGCTATGCAATCAACCACAAGAAGCTGTTCCGGCTCTACCGGGAAGAGAAGCTCGCGGTGCGCCGCCGTGGCGGCCGCAAGCGGGCGATCGGGACCCGGGCGCCGATGACGGTGCCGCTGGCCCCGAACGACCGCTGGTCGCTCGACTTCGTCTCGGATCAGCTCACCGACGGCCGCCGCTTCCGCATCCTGACCGTGGTCGATGACTGCACCCGCGAGTGCCTGGCGCTGGTCGCCGACACCTCGCTCTCGGGCACCCGGGTGGCGCGGGAACTGGACCGGCTGGTGATCGAGCGCGGCAAGCCGACAATGGTGGTCAGCGACAACGGCAGCGAGCTGACCAGCAACGCCATCCTGACCTGGGCCGATTAGAGCCGCGTCGCATGGCATTACATCGCGCCGGGCAAGCCAATGCAGAACGCCTTCATCGAGAGCTTCAACGGCCGGCTGCGCGACGAATTGTTGAACGAGACGCTGTTCACGTCGCTGGCCCAGGCCCGCGTCGCACTCGGATGTTGGCGGGCCGATTACAATAACACACGACCGCACTCGCAGCTCGGATGGAAGACCCCGTCCGAGTTCGCCATCACCTGTCATCCGCGCCGGGATCTGGCGCTGCGCTATGCCGAAGGCTCCGCGCCAGCTCCCGTCGCTCCCACCGCCCGACCGGGCAAATCCAACAGCCAGGGCGAACTCAGGACTGGATAAAACTTGGGGGCAAGGTCACATCATATCAACACAGACACGCTCCGTATGGCTTCCTACGCGCTCCGTTTCCTTGATGCAATGCGTGAACGGTTTGAAGCATTCGCGCTGACACTCCACTCAGACAAGACCCGCCTGATTGAGTTCCGTCGCTATGCGGCGGCCAATCGCAAGGGCGCGGGCTTGGCAAACCGGAGACCTTCATGTTTTGGGCTTCATCCACATCTGCGGTAAGTCACGCCGGGGGAACTACCTGCTCGAAAGGAAGACCCGTCGCGACCCTCTGCGGACGAAGCTGCAGGGCATCGAGGTCATCGCCAAACCGACTGACCGTCAGCCCATGGCCGCCGCCCGACCGGCCAGGCCGTCACCAAAATTTAGCGATAGCTCCACCGAGTACGAGCAGCCCAGTTATGTCGCTCCCCGCGCAGAGGAGATGCGTTCAGGTTCGCGCCTTCGCCCAACGTCACGCCGTTGAGAATCCGCAACGTACAGACGATCCGGTTTGAGTGTTAGTTAAAGTTCATTTTCACTAACGCCTGCCCGCACCACCGCACGTGAATTGATTAAATGGCCGCTTTAGTCCGAGGTTCTCCCTTAATGTTTGCCCAGAATATCCGGACCTGAATTTGCCTCGTCGACGTAATTCAGGGACGACGAGCTCAACAAAATCCTTGAGTCCACCGGGAACGGTCGCCGGCAATACATTAAATCCATCAGCCGCACGTTGATCAAATGTGTCTACCATGACGTTGGCAATTTCGTCTGGTGTTCCCACAACCATCCGGTGGCCACGGCTGTCGGCCACCAAGCGAATCAGTTGTCTCCAAGTCAATTTCTGGCGAGCGGCGAGCTCGAGGAGCACCTTTTGACGACTTTGGAAAAAATTCGTCTCCGGTAAAGTCTCCGGGACGGGTGAGTCAAGGTTCACAGAACGCAGATCAGTGACAAATCCAAGCCACTGATCGGCAGTCCCAATCAAAGAATCAATGGGCGTATACGATTGTAGTCTTTGAAGCTTCTCGGAGGCTTCTTGCTTGGTTCTCCCAACGATCGGGACAATCCCCGGCATGACTAGCAACTGATCGTCCTCCCGCCCCAGTCCGCGCCCTCTCTCCTTGAGAGTTGCGTAGTAGCGTTTACCGCTCTCTAGTGATGGTTCGGCGGTGAACACGACCTCGCCGATTTCTGCAGCGAATCGCATGCCGGCGTCGGATGCGCCAGCCTGAACCAACACGGGATACCCTTGCGGCGGTCTTGCGACGTTCAGAGGGCCTCTGACTGAGAAGTAGTCCCCACTGTGATTCAGAAAATGCAGCTTCGTAGTGTCCGCGAAAATGCCACTTTGCTTGTCGCGAATGAAAGCGTCGTCTTCCCACGTGTCCCAAAGACCCCTCACGACTTCCACGAATTCTCGCGCGCGAGCATAGCGCGTGGCATAGTCCGGAAGCTTCGTTTCACCGAAATTTGGAGCTTCGAATTTCCCGGCGGAGGTGACAATGTTCCAGGCCGCACGTCCTCGCGATAGGTGATCAAGCGAGGCGAGCATACGTGCAATGTGATAGGGCTGGTGGTACGTCGTCGTCGCCGTCGCGACAAGGCCGATATATTGCGTTCTCATTGAAAGCGCCGACAAAAGTGTGATCGGCTCGAATCCATCGTTTCGGCTTGTACGAGCTATGCTTGCGTCATCTTTTTCAGATACGCTTGGACTATCGGCGCGAAATATGAAATGAAATGCCGCACTCTCGGCAAGTGCCGCCAGACGAGCGTAGTGATCGATCTCGACTCCACCACTCACTGGCACCATGGGATCGCGCCATGCACCTTCGTTATACCCCGCCTGAGCCAGGAATAGTCCGAGCTTCATTTCACCATTGCGCTCCATTGCCGTGTCTCCTTGATTGGGCTATCTCGCACCGTGTTCAGGCGGCACGTCGTGTTCACACAACGCCATGCCTCAATGCTCGACTCATGGCAACCACCTGAGCTATCGACGGTTGTGCTTCCAACACGAGGCCGCTCCAGTACACATCCTCTGGCTCGTGCTAAGCAGTTGATCCGACCGAAGCGTCCTAAACGTCACCAAGCCTGGTTCCGGGAAAGAAAGCTATCGAAGACAGATACTGCTTATCCGGACCGCGATTGGTGATCTGGCGAAAGAGTCGGTCCGGCCGCTCCTTCGAACTATTCTCTTGCGATCGAACAGGGCATGTAACTCCCCACGAACCGGGGCAGAGGTCGAGCGTCTGTCTTCTCCAGAACTGGCGCGCTCGGCGAATGCGCCGGAGAACTCGTCTTGCACTTCCACAAGGTTCGAGCAGACTTGAGCGCGCGCAGAACTTCATGCGACGAACCAGCTGTTGATCAGGGCCGCTACAGACAACATTCGTGCTATACTGAACTTCTTTCAGGTGACGTTTGACCGGCTGGACATTCACTAATCGGAAGGTGACATGCTCCTGCGGTCTCGGTCAATTACTAGCCTTGGTAGTTTACCCTGGTGAAAAGTGTTTCGCTTCGCCAGAGGATCAGCCCGGGGCTCGCGGGACAGTCCTATAGATACTCGACGGTTGGTAACAGAATTTGGAATATGTCACGCCTTCGACCGAAGCACCTAGTCGAGCGAGACGGCGGACACGAGTGACGATTTGGTAGTACCGGCAGTTTGTGGTGTTGAAACGGCGCCGTTTTAAAGCGCGTGGCCTCGCCCGCCCAATAAAGGTTCGCTCGCTTACTGTAGTAGCGTCACGGAATGCGAGCGCCACTTTGCGATGATCGTTCTCAAACGACGCAACGACGGTAAGCGTTCATTCGTTCCCCTAGTACCGGCGCTAAATCGAACGTGTGAAGCAGCCTCCGATTTGGACGGAGGCTGGATGGTACTAGACGGCAGGATGTCCATTTGGATGTCTCGTCGGTGAGTTCATAAGCCCCCTCGAGGCGCTCGAAGGTCCGAGCCGTCGGCGTGTGCGTTTCGAAGCGGAGCTGCCGCGGATCGTCACCGAGAGCAGACGTCCAGGCGTCTGAGGTGGCGCGCTAGCACGGTGCGACACGCTGGCAAATTTACGATCGGCGCCGACATGTTCGACAGCGAGGCCAATTTACCATCCCGTGATACTGTACCGTCGACGGTTCGCGCAGCTTGTTAGTAGAAAAGTCGTTGGAAGAACGTGCGTCGACGCCGTCAAGCTCGAGATTTCGGTCGGCGACGTCGCCGTGCGGACGCGTTGATTGATGTGGATCAGCTTTGGTCGTATTGCGCATGACAGTTGCCCGTCGCACTTCGTTGCGGTCGTGAGCCTTACCGGTTGGTCTGCTGGGTGGTGCTGCGCTTGCCCGAGGCCCCGCTCGCGCGCCGCCGCGGGCGATCTGCTCCTCGACGAGACGGGCGCGCGCTCAAGCGCCGCATTGCACCTATCGAGATCCTGGCCTTGGGTCACCTATAGCGAGAGCGCAACAGTTTCACCCGTCAACTACCAACGCCAGTAATTGACCCGGAGTACGGAAGCATGTCACCTTATTAGCTGATGAGCGTCGGGCCGATCGAACTTCACCTACTGGAGTTGGACATGCAGGGTCCCAAAAATCTGTTCTCGCCAACTGCCTTGTTCAAAGCTGGGGGAATGCAGAAATTTGTCACGCTCAGATCGGCTCGAATTGTAACCACTCCTTTCTCATGGAGGGGCATGACAGGCGTTCCGGCGCGTTCGCCGAGCTCTCACACCTGTCAATTGGCTGCCGCTGGGGTAAACGAAACTGCACGGAACCAAATCGTCGAAGCCGCAGAGTCGATCGAAGCACTCGTTTATGGTGATAACGGCTACGCGAATTTCGACCATGAGCATCTCTTGGCATGCGAACTCCATCATCCGCGCTCCTTGGACACAGACCGGCCTTGTCCCGAGTTAACTACTATCGCCCCCAAAAGAGACGGGCGATCGTTTCCGCAACACCCACCGGCCGGCGTCCGTGGCGAGCAATTTAGCGGGGTGGGTCGCAGACGCAAACAAACACCTAACCTGAAGCCAGACGAATCCTGCAGAGAAGGAGAGCGACAGCAGTGTCGCTAGACGTTCTATAGTGGAGAGCGCCTACGTTCTCGGCGGCGTGCAAAAGGTCGATGCTTGCATGAGGTCGGATAAGGAGACGAGATATGCGAAACGAACCCTCTCAGGAGTGGAAGATCCGCTGTGATCTAGCTGCAGCTTACCGGCTTATCGCCCATTTCGGCATGGACGATCTGATCTCTACTCATCTTTCGGCGCGCCTGCCTGGCAAGGGGCACCGTTTCCTCATCAATCCGTACGGCATGATGTTCGATGAAATCACTGCCTCTAGCCTCGCCGTTGTCGACCCCGAGAGATATATGGTCGAAGAGCAGGAAACGTCTAACATAAACAACGCTGGCTTCACGATACATTCCGCCGTGCACATGAGTCGTCATGATGCCCAGTGCGTCATGCACACGCACACTTTGGCGGGCATGGCGGTCGCGGCTCAGGAGGAAGGGTTGTTGCCGTTGAACCAAATGTCGATGATTTTTCACGGCCGCATTGCTTATCACGAGTACGAAGGCCCCGTGCTCAATCTTGACGAACGTGCGCGGCTGGTGTGCGATCTTGGCGATAAAGATGCGATGATTCTGAGGCACCACGGCTTGCTGACGGTCGGGCGCACCGTGCCCGAAGCTTTCCTCAACATGTACTGGTTGGATCGAGCCTGCCAGATACAGGTCGCGGCTACGCAAGGTGGAAGAAGGGTCGCTCTGCCGTCCAACGCTGTCGCCGCTCACACGGCTGAGCAGTCTAAGGACTACAGTAAAGGGTGGCGCCCTTGGGCAGCGCTCAAGCGCCGGCTCGATCGCATCAGCCCGAACTATGCGACCTGATGGGCCTCCATCGGCGTGGCTAGAGTGGTTCCCGACCGGATTGAATCGTTTGGGATCCCCAAATCACGCCGGTTCTGATTCAAGCTGCCTGCTGGCGAAGGAGGCCGGCAGACAGGGCGCCAGCTCTTTCGATTGATCTCCGCAAGCGTGTGGTCGCCGCGGTTGAGGGCGGCATATCGTGTCGAGAGGCTGATCGCATCCTCGCGCTGATAGCGGCCAAGCCCAACAGCACATTGGAGGAACTGAAGGCGGCGCTCGCCGCCGATGGACACACCTTCAGCGTCTCCGCATCGTCACGCTTCTTCCAGCGTCGGAAGATCACGCTCAAAAAAGGACCGTGTATGCCACTGAGCAAGAGCGGCCGGACGTCCTGAAGAAGCGAGAAGAGTGGAGCGACGGCCAGATTGGCCTCAATCCTGACAAGCTCATCTTCATTGACGAGAGTGTGCTGCAGACAGCGGAAGAGCTATCGCTAAATTTTGGTGACGGCGTGGCCGGTCAGGCGGCGGCGGTTATGGGCTGACGGTCAGTCGGTTTGGCGATGACCTCGATCCCGTCGTTGAATGTCACACCGAGAACGAGTTTTGGCAACTGGTTGTGGCCATCGAGGCGGCGCCAGCGTTTCTGCGCGCCGGTGAGCAGTTTGAAGACCATCGCGAGCGCGGTCTCTGGATGGCGCGGACACATCCCGACCTCCCTTGGCGTCGATATGCTGACGACGGACTGGTGCACTGCCGGACGGAGCGAGAAGCAGAGGCCATTAGGGCGGAGCTTCAAGCGAGGTTGGAGGTGTGCGGACTTCAGATACACCGTGTCCCTCCGTTGAGGGCCGCCTTGTTTGACGGACGCGAGCGCTGCAGGTCCTAGGGTAATCCTACGAGAAGCGCTATGACGATTTCGCGGGCAGAGGTGATCACATCGGTCGAGCGGCGGCGTCGGTGGTCGCAGGATGAAAAGGAACGGCTAGTTGCAGCATCGCTCGAGCCCGGAGCCACTGTTTGATCTGGCACGTCCTGACGACCGGGAAGGGCTACGCTTACGCGCGTTCGATTCACACCGCTCCCGTCAGGTGAACGTGGTCGTTCCGAACAACTGCCAATGTACGAACAGCTCCGCATTATTCCGAGCCAGCTTTCGCAAGAAAAGCGAGGCACCGGTTTTGTAGAGCCGGAAGCGCTTGTACTTTCACATGATTCATGCCTTCAGCTCCTGATTGACGTAGTCGACCAGAGAGAACAGCGCCGAACGGCTGAACCGGCCGTAATAGGCTATCCACCCCCGGAGGAGCGGATCGATCTGCTGGACGATCTCAGCCAGCGTCCCCGGCGTTTGCCGGGGAATGCAAGCTTCGGATCGTCGCTCGCATGGCCTTCAAGGCTGTCGCGCTGACCGCCGGGGCATGCTCAGCGCTGGGACGCCTTCGCCCGCTTCCTCGACGATGGCAGGATCTGCTTGACCACGGATGGTGTTGAGAAGTCCTTACCTTCGGTTCGTGGCAACTTTTTTTGGTTTTTCCTTCCAGGCAGCCACCATGCGTTCGTTCCAGTTGCGGGGCCATACGAAGCGAAGACAGAGCTCCTTTGGAATGGCGCCGTCGCCACACGTTTGCGGAGCCGACCGCGTTGCGCGGCACTCCGTCGTGTTCAGTAGTGCACAGTTGAACACGTGTTCGGAATCCGACCCCAACGTGTAGGTATTCCGTCTCGGCGGTGGTTTACGCCTCTTCAAGAAAGGCTCGCACACCACTTCTTGTGGCGCGCCGATTGCTTGGAGAAGGAGATGACCCGGGTACGACAAGGGTCGCAGTCCTGGAGCGAGAACTTCAATGAAGCATTCTCGCAAATCAATGCCAAGGGTAACAACATCGAGCGCGGTTCCGGCAATTGAGACTCGGCTTCGCCAGTGGCGGCGAATGATGGCAGACAAGGGCTCAAAGGCGCCGACACGGTGATTCCGGCATGGCTCGAATGAGTGGTGTCCGGGGACGAATTCATGACTATACCATCCCCTGGAATGAAACCGAAGCAATCGAACACACGCAAATGCCAAACACCGTAATAGACTTACTCGCCATCCTCGATCTCGAACCGATCAAGGTGAACCTGTTTCGTGGTAACAATCCGAAGACCGGCTCACAACGGGTGTTTGGCGGCCAAATGATCGGGCAGGCGATGGTAGCAGCATGCCGCACGGTGGAAGGCCGACTACCGCATTCGCTGCACTGCTATTTCATCCAGTCAGGCGTCCCGGAGGTGCCGATCATCTATCACGTCGAACGTCTGCGCGACGGCAGGAGCTACTCGACCCGGCGCGTCACTGCGATCCAGCATGGCGATGTTATCTTCTCGATAATGGTGTCGTTCCACGTCGAGGAAGAGGGTGCCTTCGACCACCAGGATAAGATGCCCGACGTGCTGCCGCCGGAAGAACTCACGGCAGAGAAATTGTCGGGATGGCCGATGTTTTCCGAGATTCCTGAGATTGTCCGCCGCTATTACGAACCGGATCGTCCAGTCGAATTGCGACCGGTCGAAATTGACCGTTATGTCGGTGAGAAAATCGAACATGGCCGCATTCACATCTGGATAAGGACTGCTGCGCAGCTGCCTGACGATCCAGCGCTGCACATGTGCGCGCTAGCCTACGCCTCGGACTTCTCACTGCTTGATGCGGTCATGGCGCGCTACGGCCGCACGCTGTTCGACAAGCGCATGATATCCGGCAGCCTAGATCACGCAATGTGGTTTCACCGTCCGTTCCGTGTTGACGGCTGGCTGCTCTACGCCAAGGAATCGCCGAGCGCTCAAGGTGGGCGCGGCCTCACGCGCGGCCTGATCTTCAAGCCAGACGGCACGCTGGTCGCCTCCGTCGCTCAGGAAGGCTCGGTGCGCGAGCGCCGCTGAGTCTTCAGATGCGCACTAACGCGCCGCGTTATCATGACCGCTCAAGGTGGCTATGGAAGGCATTTCGCACACGCAGGTACCGCGCAATCGTTATTCAGAGCTCAATCGACGCCGTGGCAATGAATGGCGCGTCGACGTCGGTGCGCGCAGGCGGAACGCCAGCCTGCGAAGGCGCCTCGCGTAATGCCAGAAGTGTAGTCCGGGACGCGGCTCCTACAGGCGCGGCAGAACAATTCGCTCGACTACATGGCGACTGTTGATTGCCTAGTCTAGCTGTGAACTTTCAGGAGAGGTTGTCCATTCGGACCCGACCGTGAACGCTGATGTCGCCAAACACACAGTGATTCGCGGAGGGTCCGAATGGACACTCACAAGAATGCGCCCTGTGACGCCGAAAGGTCGAGAGGCCATGGTGCAAAGCGTCGTTGAAGGAGGGCTGAGCAAGGCGGCTGCCGCGCGTCAATTCAACGTTACGCCGAAGACTGTGGCCAAGTGGGTCAAACGCTTCCGAGCAGAAGGTGTGGATGGTTTGCGGGATCGTTCCTCACGGCCCCATTCCTTGCCGAGCCAAGCCCCAGCCGCCGCGCGCGCCGCCGTGGAGGCTTTGCGCCGACAGCGCTACACGGGCAAGCAGATCGCCGCCGAAGTCGGGATCTCGCCGGCAACCGTCAGCCGCATCCTCCACCGGCTCGGGCTGAACAGGCTCAGACGCCGGGCCAAACGGCCCCCGCGACGATGGCCGCACTACTGCCTTTCGCGCAAACGACTGCTGCTGTGTGTCCGGTTTCGAACACCGTGTAGAGCTACAGTGACTTCAAGACAACGGCGGCTGCCTGCGACAGGCGAACCCTTCTTCGAGGCGGATCAGAAGCTTAATACGCTTGAATGCCGTTGGCACGGCCGTTGCAATTGAAGGACGACGCTCAGTGAGTCGAGGGCTGGATGCGTTCAAGACACGCAGGACGAACGATGCTCTTTCTTCGCTTACCAAGGATACCCATTTTTAGCAGAGAACCGCGCTCGCGGGAGCCGGCGGCGACGTTTGACGGTTGGTTGATCCGGGACAAATTCATTCGGTGAGACAAATGACGCTAACGATCTCATCGCGTAATTGTCCTCCTGCCAGAATAGGTCGACACCGAGATGGTCACAGGATCCTCGTTCGCCCAATCCTGGGTCCGGCGCTTCGCATCGGCCTGGAAATATGCCTGAAAAATAGGAGCATCGGATGTCCTCAGGAGCTCGCGCCGATATGCTTCGTCAGCTTTCCCCGATGTTGACGCAGCACGGATTGGCATCCAGGAGATGGTGTCTGCTGCCTTGGCTACTGGTTTCATGCGCCCCGAAATTACGGTCTTGATCACTTGCTAGAAATTCGTTCGGAGGAGGAGCCGATGGACCTTGCATTCACACGCGAAGAGCATGAGTTTCGGGAGGAGGTGCGGAGGTTTCTGAGCGATAACGTGCCTCCGGAAACGCGGCGCAAGCTGGTCGAGGGGCGCCACGTCTCGAAGGAGGAGATGGTCACCTGGTGGCGCATCCTCAACAAGAAGGGCTGGGGCGTCAGCCTCTGGCCCAAGGAATACGGCGGCACAGGCTGGACCTCGGTGCAACGCTACATCTTTAACGAAGAGCTGCAGATGTATCCGGCGCCGACGCCGCTCGCTTTCGGTGTGTCCATGGTCGGCCCGGTCATCTACACCTTCGGCAGCGAGGCGCAGAAGAAGTACTATCTGCCGCGCATCGCAAACGTCGACGACTGGTGGTGCCAGGGCTTTTCCGAGCCCGGCTCTGGCTCTGACCTCGCTTCGCTCAAGACCAAAGCCGAGCGCAGGTGCGACAGGTGGATCATCAACGGGCAGAAGACCTGGACCACCCTGGCCCAATATGCCGACATGATCTTCTGCCTGTGCCGTACCGATCCAGCTGCGAAAAAGCAGGCCGGCATTTCCTTCATCCTGGTGGACATGAAGAGCAAGGGCCTTACGGTGCGCCCAATTCAGACCATCGATGGCGGCCATGAGATCAACGAGGTCTTCTTCGATGACGTCGAGGCGCCCTGCGAGAACCTCGTTGGCGAGGAGAACAAGGGCTGGGATTACGCAAAGTTTCTGCTCGGGAATGAGCGCACGGGAATCGCGCGGGTCGGCGTCTCCAAGGAGCGCATACGCCGCGTCAAGGAGCTGGCCTCGAAGGTCAAGTCCGGCGGCCGTGCGGTGATCGAGGAAGTCACCTTCCGCGAGAAGCTCGCGCAGTGCGAAATCGAGCTGAAGGCGCTGGAGCTCACGCAGCTGCGCGTCGTCGCGGATGAAGACAAGCACGGCAAGGGCAAGCCTAATCCGGCCTCGTCAGTGCTCAAGATCAAGGGTTCGGAGATCCAGCAGGCAACCACCGAGTTGCTCATGGAAGTGATCGGACCGTTCGCCGCGCGCTACGACGAGCATCCCGATTCGTCGAGCGAAGCGATGGATTGGACCGCGCAAATCGCGCCGAGCTACTTCAACAACCGCAAGGTCTCGATTTATGGCGGCTCGAACGAGATCCAGCGTAACATCGTCGCCAAGGCGGTGCTCGGGCTTTGATGGCATTTCGGGACCGCGTGAGCGCGAGCCTGGAATCTCGTGCCGTAACCTCTAGATTTCGCGTCCGCGGCTTTTGCGCGTGTCCCGGAATCACGGAGGAAGAGTTAGGGGTATGAGGATACAGAGCACATGGATTTCGATTTGTCCGAAGAGCAGCGACTCTTGAAAGAGAGCGTGGAGGGTCTGTTGACCGACACCTACGATTTCGAGCAGCGCAAGAAATACATGAAGGAGAAGGGCGGCTGGAGCAAAGCGATTTGGGGCCGCTTCGCCGAGCAGGGCCTGCTCGGTCTTCCCTTCGCGGAAGCCGACGGCGGCTTTGGCGCTGGCGCGGTGGAAATCATGATCGTGATGGAGGCGTTGGGCCGCGCGTTGGTGCTGGAGCCGTATCTGGCGACCGTCGTGATCGGCGGCGGCTTTTTGCGCCATGGCGGTTCGGCCGCGCAGAAGGCGACCCACATTCCCTCGATCATTGACGGGTCCAAGACCTTTGCCTTTGCGCACCTCGAGAAGAACTCGCGCTACGACCTGAATGACGTCACCACATCGGCCAAGAAAAATGGCGATGGTTGGGTGATCGACGGCGAGAAGTTTGTCGTCATTAACGGCGAGAATGCCGATACATCGATCGTGACCGCGCGCACCAAGGGTGCACAGCGTGACAAAACTGGCATTGGAGCCTTCCTCGTGCCCGCCAACGCCAAGGGCGTCGCGAAAAGGAACTATCCGACCCAGGACGGCCTGCATGCCGCCGACATTACCCTCACCGATGTCGAGGTTGGCAGCGACGCTGCGATCGGCGGTTCCGAAAATGCGCTGCCGCTAATCCAACGCGTGGTGGACGAAGCTCGTACCGCGCTGTGCGCGGAAGCGGTCGGCGCTATGGACGAGTCGCTGAAGATCACGGTCGAGTACTTGAAGACCAGAAAACAATTCGGCGTGCCGATCGGCAGCTTCCAGAGCCTGCAGCACCGCGCCGCCGACATGTTCATGGAACTGGAGCAGGCGCGCTCGATGTCGATGTTCGCGACTATGGCCGCTGATTTCGATGACGCGCCCGAGCGCGCCAAGGCGGTCGCCGCCGCGAAGTACCAGATCGGCAAATCAGGCAAATTCATCGGCCAGCAGACAATCCAACTCCATGGCGGTATCGGCATGACCATCGAGGCCAAGATCGGTCACTATTTCAAGCGGCTGATCATGATGGAGAGCGCGTTCGGCGACAGCGCGTATCACCTGCGCAGCGTTAGCGAGGGCGGCGGGCTAATATGATCTGTATTGGTGACGCGCGGATAACCAATAGTGATCGTCATGTTCTGCCTTGTCCTGCTTCCGATAAAGTATCACCGGGACATGATTTCCAGATCCGGCGAAACGACGGCGAAGACGACGGATGCGGACATTCGCGTCTTGACCGCAAACAAGAAAGCGGATGCCCGAGCTAAGCCCCGGCATGACGATCGGGAGCGAGAACGAAGGATGGCCACTATTGACAAGTTCAAGGTAGGTCGCTTAGCCGGGGCCAGAACTGTATTGTCGCGCGCGACGGGCGCGAAGCCCCCTCTGGGGCCGCTGATTCGGCAACAACCAGAATGCCTTGGTCCGAAGGCTTGCCCAAGCTTGGCACGGCTAACGGTGAGCCGCCAGCGACCTACTCGGCAAAGCACATGGAGGAGTGAAGTATGCTGCAGAGAATGGAAGTCAATTCAGGAACAGGTGAATTGTTGGCGGAAATCCGCGACCGCGTTGCGATCGTCACGCTCAATCGACCGGAGGCGCGGAATGCCTTTTCGAATCGCCTGACCGCCGCCTTGCGCAACTTGATTAAATGCTTTGGTGATGATCCGCAAGTTGGTTCGATCCTCATCACGGGCGCGGGAACCGCCTTCTGCGCCGGCGGCGACGTAAAGAGCATGGGCCAAAGTCCGCCAAAGACCCGCGTCACTTTCGAGAAGAAAGTCGCCGAGCTGCGCGTCGAACAGCGAGCGCTGACCGGTGCGCTGGTTGCAGTGAGAAAGCCAACTGTTGCGGCTATCCCGGGGCCGGCAGCAGGCGCGGGCCTTGCGCTCGCTCTTGCCTGTGACATACGCATAGCCGCACGGTCGGCCGTTCTGACCACCGCATTTGCACGCATCGGCTTGTCCGGCGACTACGGAATCGCTTGGCTGCTGACGCGACTGGCCGGATTCTCCCGCGCACGCGAACTGATGTTTCTGTCCGAACGACTTGGCGCGCAGCGGGCGGAAGCGTTCGGTCTTGTCAATCGCGTGGTACCGGACGCGGAGTTACGCGACGCCGCTTTTTCCCTAGCGGCGTCGCTAGCAGGAGGTCCCCCAATCGCGTTCAATCTCATGAAGGACAATTTGGACCACGCCGTGACCTCCACATTATTGGAGTCGTTGGACTATGAGGCAGAGAACGTACTCAGGACAGAGCAAACGCTTGATCACAAGGAGGGCGTGCGCGCGTTTACGGAGAAGAGAAAGCCCGTTTTCAGGGGACACTAGCGTCGGCCCGCCGCCGGTGCGCTCCGGGGTAATGCCGCCCGGCGATGTGATCGAACGAAGTTGTGCGAAAGAATCATAGGCGCCACTCATTCCCAAAAGTTTTCCTTCTTCAGTCGCGGGTTCGGAGGGCGAGCCGGTTAAGTATTGCAGTGCTCACCACAGCTTCTTAAGGGTTCTGCGGACCTATTGTCGGTTGACCCGACCGACGCGCTGGCTGTTTCGTGGTTGGGAAGGCGAGCGGTCGCTTGAGCCCACGGTGCTGACCGCCGCCTGCCGCTTAGCTCTCACTCCAGCTGGCCTAAGCAAGCAGGTGATGGCGCACACGCTGCTGCATCTCGACGACGTCCGGAATGTCGAGCGTTGCGCAGGAATTCCTCGGTCTCGCGTCCCTTTCGTGGTGGCCCAAGCAGTGGACGCTCTTGATCGTCGACGCACTGCAGCAGGATGGGCAGGAGCACGCCGTGGTGTATGTTGCTAATGTCGAGCAGCGGGGCCCAGGCCGATAGTCTCAGCCGCATGGCGGCATAGAATCCCTGGCACCACGGCCGCGCATCAACGTCGCCATTCGGCTTGCGGCGATGGATCGGCGCGAACCGATGTGGTGCGGTGGAAAGAACGGTACTGATGCCGTAGTGGCGCAGCGCGACAGCCGAAATCGCGGCGAACTCTGGCATGCCGCCATGGTTGAATGCGTCGGCATCGATGGCGAGTAGCGGACAGATCCAGTCCGGCGCACTCATTGACACCGGCCCGGCCACGATTGCGGCGACATAGTCGTCGAGCATGGGAAGACTCGTGGCGAGGGGATGCTGCTTGGCGCGAGCCGGCAGCCATGGCTCAAGTTCGTCGAGCGGCATCGCGACTGACGCCCATCGATGATGAAGATGATGATGAACGGCGGCGGCGGCTCTTGCGGCCACTCGTGCGCTGAGCTCGCGGGCCGCCTTCCAGTTCCGGGCGAGAAGTTCGTGCAGCTGGTGACTCCTGGTCTGACCGGAGACGATGCGCTCCAGTACATCGGCCAGATAAGCCTGCGGATCGAGTTCGTGGAGCTTTGCCGTGTTGACCAGCGAGGCAAGGATTGCCCAGCCCGCTAAACTATGAGTTCCGCCTTCCCATCGCAATCGGGCGCATTGAACGCTCGACCGTATTGGAATGTGTGCCTTGGCGCACTGTTCTCCCTGGTGGAAGTCCAGGCCGGCAAACTCTCGCTCCAGCCGGAAGTACTCGGAGCGGGTCAGGAGGCGACGAATGGCCTGAAGCACTCTGAGAAAAGGCTCCTTTTGGGGGGCCATCGGTCCGCGCGGGCCGCAACTTGCGAGTGAACACTAAGCAGGCTCCGAAAGCGTCATCGTGGGAGCCGACCCGCCACTCTAACGGGGAAGGCCGGCGTCCTGGGGGAAGCGAGCGAGAAAAGCACCCCAGGATCCCACCGGGGTAGTGGTGGCAGCACGCGCGGGACATGGACAGTGGGCAACAAGGGAAGTCTGCCGTCGATGAAGGATGACGAATCCGGACAACGACGAACCCGTGAGGGCCAGCGTCGGTGGCGGCAGATGGCGGATGGGTCCGTAATACCTATGACAACGCCGGAAGAGGGAAGGGGCCCTGACTTGTCTCAAGCGAGAACGAAGGAGAGCACGGCGATTGACGATGAGTCTAGCAACACCGGATATACGCGTTCAGAAGCTGCAGAGCTCGCTACAGGCGAAAGCTAAGACCGAACCGACATACCGCTTCTACTCTTTGTGGGACAAAATCTGCCGACCGGATGTCATGGAAGAAGCTTACCAAAGGTGCCGCGAAAACGACGGCTCTCCTGGGGTGGACGGCATAACGTTCGAACAGATCGAAGTAGAGGGACAGCAGCAATGGTTGGAAAGTGTCAGACAGGAGCTGAAGGACGGCACTTACCGTCCCAAGCCCCTTCTGAGAGTATGGATACCAAAGAGCAATGGCGGACGCCGACCACTCGGAATCCCTTGCATTCATGACAGAATCGTTATGATGGCAACGGTCTTAGTGATCGGTCCCATCTTCGACGCGGACCTGCTGGACAACCAGTACGGATTCCGTCCGAAGCTAAACGCCAAGATGGCCGTGCGCCGCGTGTTCTGGCACATCAAGGACCGGGGACGGAGCGAGGTATTTACGCGACTACTTCACGTCGATTCCACACGGGCCGCTGATGCGATGCCTGACACGGCGGATCTCCGACGGACGACTTCTCTCGACCATCAAAAGCTGGTTGACGGCTCCGGTGGCCGAACGGAGCGGAAGGCGGACGATACGGACGGCAGACGCGCGCGAAAATTTAAGAAAGGGACCCCGCAAGGGTCTCCTCTGAGTCCGTTGCTGGCGAACATTTACTTCCGACGCTTTCTGCTGGTCTGGCGCGACCACGGGCACCAGGAACAACTCGATGCCCACGTCTTCAACTATGCCGACGATCTCGTGATCTGCTGCCGTCCCGGACAAGCCGAGATGGCGATGAAGCGAATGACGGTACTGGTGAATAGGCTCGGGTTGGAGGTGAACGAGACCAAGACCGCATCGCACGGTTGCCGAAGGAGCGATTCACGTTCCTCGGCTACACAATCGGGCGGTTCTACCGAAAGGGCGGACAAGCCTTCATCGGCACGCGTCCGTCCAAGAAAGCGGTCTCGAGATTGCTCCGACGAATCCACGAACGCACGACGCCACAGTGGTACCCGGACACACCGGAGAACAGCGTCATCAGCCGCCTTCTTCGCGGCTGGTGCGGCTACTTCGACCAAGGAGCTGTCATGAAGACTTATGACTTCATCAGGCAATACGTCGATTGGCGTCTGCGGCACTGGTTAATGCGACGAGCCGGAGGACGTGGCAGGGGCTTCGAGCAGTATCCGCAGGATTACCTGCACGATACGCTCAAACTCTTCCGCATCCCGAGCCGTCGTACTGACCGATCGAGCGCGAAGGTCTGATGAGACAAGTGAAAGCCGGGTGCGGGAAATCTGCATGCCCGGTTTGACGAGCGACGACCGGAAACGGAATTATGGTGCGAACTGCGACACCGGCGAAGGCGAAAGCCGCCAGAAACAGTCAAGCCTCGCGACCTACGGTCACCGCGCCAGTCGTCGACTCTACCGACCTCGACGCGGCCATTATCAAGGAAGCGGGTCAGCTCATCCCAGTGGTTGAGCGCATAGTTGATGGCCTCCGCCAGCTTCGACTGGGAGAAAACTTGGTCGAGTACCGAGGTCAGGCGCGCCTTCCCATCAGCGGTGCGGTCCTGGTATGGCGGGCAGCAAGCCGCTGTTTGGCGCTCAAGCCGCGGATCTCGGCCTTGATGGTGTAGACCGCTTGCAGGCGCTCGATCACTTCGTGAGCGAATGGCGACTGCATAGTCTTGTACACCTCGACGAATTTGCGTCGGGCGTGGGCGAGACAAAAAGCCAGCCGGATCGCCCCACCATGACCGCGGGCAAGCGCTTTGTAGGCGGCATAGCCGATGGAGTGGACGCCCCCCGACGGCATCGACTGTGATGTGGGTGTTTCAACCGAGCAAGGAGGGCATCCGTGGACGAGGTTAGCATCATTGGTTTGGATTTGGCCAAGAACATATTCCAGCTCCATGGTGCAGGGCAGGATGGGAGGACCGTTCTGCGCAAGAAGCTCAACCGCAGCAGATTGCTTGAGTTTTTCGCCAAGTTCCCAAGGTGCGTGGTCGCGATGGAGGCCTGCGCCAGCGCCCATTATTGGGGACGGGAGATCGGTAAATTCGGCCACGATGTCCGGCTGATCCATCCCTCCTATGTGAAACCCTTCGTTAAGCGTCAGATGAACGATGCAGCGGATACCGAAGCGATCGCCGAAGCCGCGTCCCGACCAACGATGCGCTTTGTCGGCGTCAAGAGCGCCGAGAAGCAAGCCTCTTCCATGGCATTCAAGGTTCGCGATCTATTAGTTCGACAGCGCACACAGGTGATCAATGCTTTGCGGACATTTTGCGGAATTTGGTTTGATCGTGGCTCAGGGCGTGAGACATATCCCCCGATTGGATGAGCTCCTGGCAACATATCCGGACCTGCCCGATCTGGCCCGCGGCCTTTGCCAGAATCTCTTGAAGCATGTGGAATCCCTGTCGGAGCAGATAGCAGAGGTGGAGAAAGGACTACGGTTGCGCAAGTGCCTCGGCGTGACATTCTGTTAGTTACCGCCATGGCAATGCACCGCACTCCATGAGTTGGCGCTATACGAGGTCGTCCGCCGGCGCCCACCTGTTAACGACGGCTGATTAGCTATCTATCCGCGGATTGCTACCGCCCAGATCGTCGCAGCTGGTCACTCCGGGAAATCGGTTCGGACACGGCGACACATGACGGATAGTAGGCTTATCCCCCGCACGAGCAAAAAAATGTGATATGCGGCCCAGAGGCCGTGATTGCCAAACATTTTTTGGAATGCGAACAAGGCAGTGATATAGGCCGCGAAGGAGATGAGCATCACGTTGCGCATGTCACGCGACCAGGTGGCGCCGACGAAGACACCATTCATCTGGATGGCCAGCACGCCGCTCAGTGCAATGAAGATCGCCCAAGGAAGATATAAAATTGCCTCTGCACGCACGTCCGGCGCCTTTGTTATTGCGCCTACGAGATGTTCGCCGAGCGTGAAGACTAGGAGACTAGTAAGGCCCGCGACCGCAAATCCCCAGGCCGCGGTAAGTCTGACAGCACGAAAAACGGCCGTCTTATCACCGGCGCCAATGGCGCGCCCGACGAGCTGCTCTGCTGCGATCGCGAACGAGCCGATGACGTACTCTGCGAATAGCACAAAGTTCATCAGCACTGCGTTGGCGGCCACGATCAATGTGCCAAGCTGCGCGCTTTGCCGCGTGAAAATGATGTATGCTGCCATTAGCACGGAGGTGCGGATCATGATGTCGCGGTTGAGGTGGAACATCCACCTCACGGCCGCGCCGTCGAAGGCATGCTGGAGCGATATTCTGGGCATTGCGCGGAATCGTCTAAGGAGGACGGCCATGCTGGCAATCATGGTGACGACTTCGGCGCACGTCGTTCCCCAGGCGACTCCTGCAATACCCCAGCCAAGGCACGCGCCTAAAAAGGTTGATAACGCGATATTCACTCCATTGAGGAGCAGTTGCCGGAAAAGTGCGACTCCTGCTTCGCCACGCCCGACGAAATAGCCGATAATTGCATGGTTGATGAGCGCCACAGGCGCCGAGATAAGGCGAATGCGGATGTAAATGTCCATCGCCGCGGTCAGGGTCGCTTCCGCGTTCATGAACCATTCGCAAATTGCGGCAATCAGCGGTGCAATCAGCACCAGAGCTACGCCGGAGAGCGCGGCAACGAGAAGTGCACGCAAGAAGACCGCTCGCTCTTCCAGGGCATCGCCTCTCCCAAAACAGCGGGCGACAAGGCCGGATGTACCAGTGCGTAGAAAGTTGAAGGACACAATGATGACGTCGAGAACCGCGGCTCCGGCTAGGAAACCGCCAAACAAAGCGGCATCGCCAAATTGGCCGACTACAGTCGCCTCGACAAGGCGGACCAGCGGCGTTGTGATGGACGCGAGCATCATGGGAATAGCGATCGCAAGTACCTGGCGATTGGTAACCGAGAATGAATTAGAGCTGAGGATCGGCGCTTTGTGCTCCACGTCGCCTCCTTACTGGATCAGCGCACCGCTTTGATTGCCGGCAATGTTGCGCGGAGCCCTTGGACCAATTGTGCAAAATTGCAATGAAGGGAGGCTAGTTTGTTGTTCCCTGGTTTACCCTGGGTTGGAAATGGCCGCCAATCGATGGAGTCTGCGGCACATTGGAGTATCGCCTTGGTCCGACCAAGGTCAGGCGAAGGGGCGATAATATATCCGATCTTGTCTCGGTAATCGCCCGTCCTGACGATCGGCGACTTGGGCTCAATAGAAAACTTGATCTCTGTGACACCTAGTGCGGCAGCCGCCCGGTTGTCGCTACTAATTGCAGCGCGGATTTCATCGCGATTAGGGATCGGAATCCGTGCGCCCGCAGTATCCGAACGACTTCTGCGCAAGTTGCATTTCTCCCCGATGATAAGTTTGATGTGCTCGGTGATAAGATCGATACCGTAAGCCAGCTTGATCAGTAAGTGGTTGGGCGTGCCAGCTAGACGCAGATCGAGTCCGATCACGACGGGGCCAAGGTTTGTCCACCGTAGATCGATGTTCGTTGGTCCCCGGACAACATCGAGGTCTTGCGAGCAACTTAGCGAAACGTGAACGATACGCCTATGCTTGTCATCAGTCAGCACGATACGATAGATATACTCACGACAGATGAAATGCGGTCGACAGCCGAAGTCAACGGCGCCAATCCCGATAACCTCATTTCCTATTATTTCCACGCTATAGTGACGACCTTCTGCGAATTCGTCGACCAGCATCCTTGGGGAAGACCGCCATATGCACTTTTCGTGCAACAGATAGGTTGTATGCTCGGCCAACTTGTCGGCGTCGGGGCACAATCGGACACCGCTGCTGCCAAAGCCTGCAGCAGGCTTAACAATCACCGGCAGGCCGATCCCCCCAGCATAGCTTTCTACCTTCGTCGCGTTCGTTGCTCGGCGATAGGCAGGTACTGGGACGTCGGCTTCCGCGAGAAACTGACATTGTGCGAATTTGTTGCGGGACACTTCAATCGCTGCGGGTTTTGGTCGCGGGAGATCGAAGTGGCGACAAAGTTTGCCGACCGTTGCATATACAGACTCCTGGGCGCTGGTAATGCCAACAATATCGGAGGTCGGACTTAACCTGGAACATTTGTGCATCATCGCATCAATATTATCTGTGTCGACACGGGTTGCTTCGCAGCCTCCCTACCGCAAGGTAGTCATACAGGGCCGGTCAGCCGACAGGACAATAGGGTACGGACCGAGACGCTGGGCGCGTCGACGTACGACCGACCATTACTTGTACCTTAATGAATGATGCCTCTTGGTGACATTGACTGGCGACTCCGTCGACGTTGGATGCAGTGCTGCGTACAGACGGCAGCGGCATCCGCAATCGACACGGCTTCGGACAACAAAGCTATCGGCGAATACCTTGCGACGCTACCACCATCCTCGATAGGTACCCGTGACGATGTTGATGACTTATACCAATCCTCAAATTGATCGACCGATATAGGCCCAATCGCGGAGCGCGATTGACATGATCTTCCACGGCTGATCGATGAGAGTGTTCCAAGCGTAACAGCAGTGATCGCCGATGTTGTCATGGGATTTGAAGACGCGGTTTGACAGCCAATTTTGGCGCATGAACTGCCAGATATTCTCCTGGCTGTTCAGCTCGGGCGAACGCGGCGGCAACGGCATCAGCGATGTTGTGCGGGATCTTCAGCTCCTTCGCTCCGTGCCAGCCGGCCTGATCGAGAATGACGATGGCGTGGGCGCCAGGGCTGACCTTGCTTGCGATCTCGTTGAGATGAAGCTGCATGGCCTCGCTGTTGCAGAGGGGCAGAACCAGTGCCGCGCCGGTTCCGAGCTCCGGGCACACGGCACCGAACAGGTAGGTCGATTGCGTGCGCTGGTCGTGAGCCGCCCGCGGCCGCGCTCCCTTTCTAGCCCAGCGATAGGTGAGCTTGTTCTTCTGCCCCACCCGCATCTCATCCTGAAACCACACCTCTACCGGGGTGTCCGGCAGCAAGGCTGCTGCGGATTTCCTCCACGCGAGCGTGGAAGTTTTTTAGATGCCTCGATCGCCTCGGGATCCTGCTTGTACGCTCTCGGCCGGGCGCTGACGTGTGAGAAGCCGAGGTCCTTGAGGGCTCGATAGACCGTATCGTCTGACACCGAGATGCCGAACTCCTCATGCAGCCGCATGATCAGGTCACAGGCCCGTCAGCGCACCACGCCCGCACCACGCCATGGATGGGCGGGGTCGGCCCTTCGTCCACGATCCGCGCCAGAAACGCCCGGTGCTCCGTGTTGAGCTTCGCCGGCGCGCCTGGCGCGGGAACATTGATCAGACCATCGGGCCCTTGCTTGTTGAATCGGATCACCCAGTCACGAAGCGTCTGCCGGTCCATCCCGCCAACCTTGGCGGCCTCCGCCCGCGATGCGCCATCGAGCACCGCAGCGATCGCCAGAAGGCGCCGGACCTGATCGCTGTCCTTCGACCGCCGCGCGAGCCGGCGAAGCTCAACCGCTGAAAAATCCGTTCGAACCGCAATCGGCTGGCCCATGGCAACTTCCTCCAGTTGCCATGTTGAATCATCGATCCTCTGATTTGGGAATGCCCGTCGTGAGTCAGCACCTCAGCGGATTGGCTGAGGCGCCGAACCGAATGGATCTCCCTTGTTCACGTTGATGCCGTGGTTGCATGCCGACGGCACGACCCCCGGGGCATCATAGGCACTCGCTCTGGCGCGGCCTGGGCTTCCTCCCCCAATCAGTCGCTGATCCCAGCGCCCTTAGACATGCCCGGCATCAGGACAGAAGAAATGCCGCCCGTCTTTTGGGTGTGACGATTCGCCCAACGGCCACGAACAGGTGCTGCTTCAGAATGTCCACGATCCTGCGAGCAATTTGTTGCTGGGGCAGGGAGGAGGTTTGAGATCACGGAGGGCTGGTCCGGCCCGAGTTGCATTCATCACTGCATGCGCATCATAAGCAGGGCCAAAATGGGGCTACAGAAGATGGTCAAGCGGCTCAATTCGCGCGTCGCTGGAAGATCGTCCGGCAATTGGTATGGGAATTGCCGACGCTCGCATCGACATCGAAATGAACAGGTGCTTGTGGCTGAAAGCCTCGGGAATGATGTATATGGTAAGCAACAAGACGGCACGCTGCATAGCGCTGAAGACTATCGACCAGGCGATCCAGGCCTTTGGTGGCGCTGGCGTCTCCGGCGAGGCGGGCCTGGGTTACACGTCGGCGGCGGCACGATGCGTCTGGCGGATGGCTCCGACGAAGTGCACTATCGCGGCAATGCCAGACATGAACTCCGAAGTATGAGGAACTCTCCGGTGACCTAAAAAAGAGAGCCCCGCGGTTGTCGTTTGCAGCGCGCGGCGGTTTGCGCTGACTGCGGCGATCGTCTCGCTGCTCGTCCTTGTCCTCGGCGGCGACACACGGACGAGGAGAGGAGGAGCTTTTGGCACGAGGCCGTCGAGCGGAGTGCCATCGCTTCAACGAGGTGATTTGATACCTGGATGCAGGAGCATGTCGAGGGCGCTGTCAGCCCCTCGTGCTGTAGTTCAAGTGCGGATTCAAACCCGATCCACTTACGTAATGCGCCGCAGCCTTCCCAAAACCTTTGTTGTCGGCGGTTGAGGTCGAGCGACGCAAGTTTCGTGTCATCTCGGCTGCACCAGCCGACGCGATCCCAGGGTCGGTGACCCAGGTACTGGATGGCATTGACAATGCTGCTTGTTCATATCGCTGGCTGATAGCAAGGGCGGCTAATAGGGAGCTGCGGACAAGCGCTCGCGGCTTCTGCCGCATCCCCTCATTCCCGATAGAAACGATCGTATAGCTGTCCACGAGGCCACCGCTGGCCAGCCATCTTCTGATATTATCAGCGAACAGCCACGAGGGATGGTATGATGACGCCGTCTCACATGGCAGTTCGCGGCGACAATGGTTCCAGATCAACTGAGGACTGCTCATTGTCGCTCGCAACGTCTCGATCTGTCGTTGTTTGATTCGGCGTTCAGCATCTGGGCTGCGTTCTGATTTTCAATGCGCAAACGTGTGACGCGCTCGACGTTGCCTTGTAAATGTTCCGACTATCTCTGCAGCGAGAGAGATTCCTGATTTCATCCCTGGCAGTAAGATCGCTCGGGCGACCGCAATAGGTGTCTCTCCCGCAAGGTGAGCATTTGGAAGCGGCCAAATTCCGTCTTGCTAAAAGGCGAAATTCGTACTCCGAGGCAGGCTGTTTGTCCCTGTCAGACGAGTCGCCCGTGGCGCAGCAGCTATGCTTGCAAGATTGTCGGGATAGAGTCGTCCAGGCGAAGCAGGTGAGCTGGTGCGGAACCCGCAAGTCAATGACGTTCGTGTTCGAAAATGTTCTGCGAGAATAGGCCGAGTCAAAATTGTCAAAGTCGACAAAGGCGCCGCGCCGGGCATGGCGCAAGACTTGCTTCCGACAGGACTGGGCCACCTGCATTTTGGAGATGTGCGGACTTGTGCAGCATCGATATCGAATCCGGAAACCGAATCGGAGTGCAAGGAGCTTGTGTGACACTGAGGAGAGGCCGAACTATCTACACGAATTTCGTCGATCGCGATTTCGACGGGATCAGAGTGGCGTCCGAAGGTGAAGGTCATATGCAAATTGACGGAGGGTGAACCTCCATTGTCGCTCATTTTACGTGGGCATGGCGCCAAGGGCAACTCGAACAGGAAAGTACCCAATGCCGATCGACTATCCCGCTGTACTCAATCTCAAAACCGATGCCGTTCCCTATTCGTGGAGCGATCGTGAGGTAATGCTCTATGCGCTTGGCATCGGCATGGGCTCCGATCCCCTGAACGAAAAGGAGCTGCAGTTTGTCAACGAGACATTTGCAACACCCAAGCCGCTGAAGGTGGTTCCGACCTTTGCTTCGGTCTGCGCCTGGGGGGCGCGGCCGGGAATTATCGACCTCAATCGCGTCATGGTTCTTGATGGTGAACGCGACATCACGTTTCATAAGCCGATGCCTGTCGCGGCCAGCGTTACCGCGGATGCTCGCGTGCGAGGCGTGTATGACAAGAAGGAGAAAGGCGCGATTATTCAAAACGAAGTCGTCATCCGAGATGGTAATGGTGACAAAATCGTTACGATCGTTTCGTCGACCTTCGCGAGGGGCGACGGCGGTTTTGGCGGACCATCGGAGGGAATGCCAGAGCCGCACCAGGTACCCCGCCGAGCGCCCGACAGGTCAGTCGATATTCCCATCCGGCCTGACCAGGCGCTAATCTATCGTCTATCGGGTGATCGAAATCCGTTGCACAGTGATCCGGAATTCGCGCGTCGGGCTGGTTTTTCCAAGCCCATTCTCCATGGCATGTGCACCTATGGACTGACCTGCAGAGCCGTATTGCAGACGTATGCCGACTACGATCCCTCAGCGTTCCATCTTCATCGCGTCCGCTTTTCGGCTCCGGTGTTCCCGGGTGAGATCATCACGGTCAATCTCTGGAAGGACGGCAATTCCATTTCGTTCGAAGCTCATGTTCGAGAGCGTCGAGTTACTGTCGCCAAAAATGGGCAGACGGTGCTGGATTGAGGCCGGACCCTATCCCCTACAGAGGCGCGCGACAATGCGATGCGAAGGCGCCCGCGAGGATGTCGGTGAAACGCAGGGGAGCGCATAGGCCAGCCATTGAGCCGCGAATGAATGTTTTCGCGACGAGCGGCAGGCCGCTGAGCTGATGGTATCGAGTGACGGTCGATCACGTCGGCCGGCAAGGAACTCGGTCTGCGCGATTCTGTACTGCGGCGCTGGGTGGAGAAGCTTCGGCAGGAGCCGGCATCGGCGACGCGGCGCCCCACCACGCAAGCGACGCCGATGCCGGCGGCCAGGCTGCCGAGATCGCCCGGGTGCGCGAGGAGAACGAGCGGCTGCGCATAGAGTGGGACATTAAAAGAACCGTCCAGCACTGTGGCGCGCCTGTGCGGCGTAGAAACGGCCTCGTGCTATTCTTGGCGGCTGGAGGGTAGCGGCCGTTCGATTGTTGGAGGCACAATCTCCGTTAAAAAACATGGTCCATCGGTGCATGCGAACTTGAGAGTGGTGACGTCGCCCTGACGACGATCCCGATTGGGAAGATGACGATTGGCATAGCCCAAACCCTCCTGCTCATCATTGAATCAAGAAGAGGACGGCCGGCGACCGCCCAGAACTTAGGCCGATCAACGCCGGGGCCGCCGCCATCGACATCGGATCAACGATGCACATGGCTGCGGTGAACCCGCTTGCACCCACGTGCCTGTGCGCTCTTTCGGCGCATTCACGCGAGACCTGCATGAGCTGGCGGACTGGTTCAAAACGTGCGGCGTGACGAGTGTGCGATGGAATCCACCGGGGTCTATTGGATCCCGCTCGGTTTGAGGTGATTCTGGTCAATGCGTGGTACATCAAGAACGTGCCCGGCGCAAAACCGATGTCAGCGATGCCGCGTAGTTGCGCTAGAGTCGTTCCTATGGCTTGTTGCCTGCTAGATGGCGAGGACAGGCGTAACTCTGACTCACAGAATACTACTAACGTTAGTAGGCGCGTTGTTGCCGGCTCTCAGGTAAGTGAGTGGAGCCGTTCTCGGAGACACGCGTCGTGTGCGCCGAGACGCGCGCCGCGTTCGGGCCAACATGTCGACAGCTGGCGCAATCTGACAGAACCGAGCTTATTCTTTGAACCGTTTGCTTACGGAGGAGACGATCATGGGTGAAGTGATCAGCGAGCCACGTAAAATGCAGGCCCTCGAAGCCTTAGAATCAAACGTCCGCTCGTACTCTCGTTCATTTCCGGCTATCTTCAGTAGAGCGCGGGGTTCCATTATGTTGACGGACGATGGTCGAAAGATCATTGATTTCCTCTCCGGTGCTGGAACGCTGAACTACGGACACAACAATCACCAAATCAGAGCCGCCATTACGGAGTATCTAGCATCGGATGCCGTAGTCCACGGCCTCGACATGGCCACTCCTGCAAAGATCGAATTCATGGAGACTTTCAGTTCTGTTATACTTCGAGAGCGAGATCTGCGATACCGGTTCCAATTCACAGGGCCAACAGGTGCTAATGCTATTGAGGCAGCTTTAAAGCTCTCGCGCAAAGTCACAGGACGTCAAAACATCATTTCGTTCACGCAGGGATATCATGGCATGAGTTTGGGAGCGATTGCCGCGAGCGGTAATCGCTTTTATCGCAGGGCCAGCGGAGCTTCTTTGTCGGGCGTAACTTTCATGCCTTATGATGGCTATCTTGGGCCGGCTGTCGATACCGCTGATTATCTACGAAAGGTATTGATGGACGAGAGCAGTGGCGTCGATTGTCCAGCTGCCATTCTCGTCGAAGCTGTGCAGGGAGAAGGTGGCATAAACGTAGCTCGTAAGGAATGGCTGCAATCAATTCAGACCATAGCAAAGAATGTTGGCGCCCTCTTTGTAGTTGATGATATCCAGATGGGCTGTGGTCGCACCGGCGAATTTTTTAGCTTCGAATTCGCAGCGTTGTCGCCAGATATTGTCGTTCTGTCGAAATCGCTAAGCGGGTATGGGCTACCATTATCAATGTTATTGATCAAAGAAGAGGTCGACGTATGGCGGCCGGGAGAACACACAGGCACTTTTCGCGGAAACAACCTTGCACTTGTATCTGCAACCGCCGCCATAAATATCTATTGGCGCAGCCGGACTTTGTCGCAGGAAGTTAATCGCACGGCAGAACGTATGCGGCGCCGACTTCAGGCCATAGCATCCGGGTATGGAAACAATTTT
Organism: Bradyrhizobium sp. ISRA436; assembly: GCF_029910015.1. Taxonomy (NCBI): domain Bacteria; kingdom Pseudomonadati; phylum Pseudomonadota; class Alphaproteobacteria; order Hyphomicrobiales; family Nitrobacteraceae; genus Bradyrhizobium; species Bradyrhizobium sp. ISRA436. The sequence goes on along the minus strand of NZ_CP094519.1, from coordinate 5,747,631 downwards.
ACAGTTCGGGGACGGGGCATGGCATTGGGCTTCGATTGCCAAAAGGCCGAAATCGCTGAGGCTACGGCTCGCAGGGCATTTGAGTGGGGATTGATTGTCGAACGATGCGGCCCCGTTGATCAGGTCGTAAAATTTTTGCCTGCACTCACGATTGATCTCGAGACGCTAAGTCAAGGACTTGACGTATTCGAGGAAGCTTTGGCCGAAACATTGAAACAGACTGGGGCGCGTAGCGCACCGACCACTGTTCATCCAGACAATAGGAAAAAAACATGGCTTACGAGACCATCAAATATGGGGTCGTCGAGCAGATCCTCACGATCAGCTTGAACAGGCCGGAGAAACTCAATGCCTGTACGGTCACCATGGAGCGGGAACTCATCGATGCATTCGACCGCGCCGACGCGGACAATGACGTCCGCGCCATTGTCGTGACTGGCGAAGGCCGTGCCTTCTGCGCTGGCGCTGACCTTTCCTCCGGCGCCGACACATTTGATCGTGACGCGCGGCTCGGACCCGTGAGACGGCTGCCCAATGGCACCGTGGATTACAGCGATCCGAAGGTCAGCGACAGCGGCGGTCAGCTCACGTTGCGGATCTTCAAGTGCCTAAAGCCTGTCATCGCCGCGGTGAATGGCCCGGCCGTCGGCATGGGCGTGACCATGCAGCTCGCGATGGACATCCGTATCGCGTCTGAGGCCGCGCGCTTCGGTTTTGTGTTCTCCCAGCGTGGTCTTGTGCCGGAGGGGGCTTCGAGCTGGTTCCTGCCGCGCATCGTCGGCATCGCGCAGGCGCTAGAGTGGTGTTACAGTGGACGGGTGTTCCCGGCGCAGGAGGCGCTCGCCGGTCGGCTGGTCAGCAAGGTGGTGCCGCCCGATCAACTGCTACCCACGGCGCGTGCGCTCGCGCGCGAGATCGCCGAGAAGACCGCACCCGTATCGATCGCGCTGATCCGGCAGATGATGTGGCGCATGCTAGGGGCCGATGATCCCATGGAAGCCCACAAAATCGACAGCCGTGGAATCTATACGCGCGGCCGCTCGCCCGACGTCAAGGAAGGCGTGATGGCGTTCCTGGAGAAGCGGCCCGCAGCGTTCAAGGATAGAGTGCCAGCCGACATGCCAGATTATTTTCCATGGTGGACGGAGCCCGAGTACAAATAATCATCGGTCGTTCCGGCCAAGCGAGGCGCAAGCCGGGAATGTGCAGATATTGCAAGTCTAAAGGTGAGAGTCCGTTCAATGTGAGGTCTCGTCACATGCTACGAATTTAGAACTTCGCATGCGACTGCGCTGAAGGGGGCGACGAGCGCGGAGACGAACAAGCAGCCTGCGCGACGACCCGTTTCGGCGCACGTGTGCTCCGAACAGGCGGAATATCCGGCGGGCGCATCGCAGCAAGACCGGTCAAAGTCCATTTGCGTGACAATCTCCGCGGCAATCATCGGTGCGCCGCGAGGCCGAATCGTCGCCCCACTCGAGCAGTATCTGAGCATGCGCCAAGGGACTTGGATACAAGTACCAGCATCCGGGCCGCCGGCTCGGCGAGTTCGTCTCCGTCATGGCAAGCACACAATAGCTCACAGTGAAAAGCGAAAGTGACCAGCTTCCAACTTTCCTCACCAGAGTAGGTAGTGTCTTGATGTATTGTTGATGGAGTACCATCAATTTTATACTCGCCGTATAGGCTAGGACGGAACTCATCACGATGGGGCCAAGGGTGCAGCAATGGTAAGCGTAGTTAATCCGCTGCAAGTTTCACGTTTCCTTCAAGCATACGACGCCGCCGCCGCCCAAAAAGGCATCAAGCTTTCGATAGGATTCGATTTTCATGAATATGTCTCGATCACACGAGCTCTTCCAACAAAGAAGCCGACATATCCAAATTTCCGGCCAGATCGCTCGCCAATTAAACTAGGCGAAGGATATTGGATGATAGGCGTCGATAAGAATAACGAAGTCGCACTTGTAGAGGCTGCTCGACTGTATGACCTTTCGCAGAGCAATCTTGCGGAACATCTAGAGTCCTTGAAAGCGTTTTACGCTGATCCCAATTTACATGCGCATCCTCAGGATCGTTGTACTTGCAGGGCACCTAGCGCAAAGAAGATTAGTGGCAAAGTAGCCTATCACGGGGATTTTTGGTTGCGCAAAGACTTTAGAGGGCAGGGCATGCCAGAAATCATGGCCGCTGTACTGCGGGGCGTGTCGTTTGCCATGTGGAGGCCGGACTTTGTGGTCGGACTGGCAGAGCGTTGGCTATTAGCTAAGGGCGTCCTTGCACAATACGGACATACGCACCATGAACCGGGCGGGTCGATACTACACTTGGTAGAGGAAGATATTGTGGACGATGATCTACTTGTTTGGCTTACTGGCGAGGAGTTGGAAAGTCTTGTTGATCGCACGACAGAAGCGAACTGAGTCGATGTTAGTCCACAGCATGATGATGTTCCACAGCAATGTCAAAAAAGTTCGAGGGGACCATTCTGGCATACGCGCGAGATGCTTCTATCAGCGTCATCGTTTCTACCTCCGTGCTTGAGATGCCTGGGACCCGAACGACTGGCAAAAGTGCACTCCGCGAGACGCAAAGAGAGGCGGCTAATTGTATTCATAGCGAATTTTCATGTTCAGTGAACGTCGCGATGCTCCAGAGAAACGTTGGCAATTCGTCTGCCAAATGGAAGGAGCCAAATGAGGGAGCGACGACAAGTAGAGCTCGGCCCAAATGGCATATAAATCGATGTCTTCCTAGACTAGAGGACAGGATCTAAGCGATGATGGCAATCGCAGGTGTCGGGCAGAAATCTAAGGAACGGTTTGCTCGTGCGCACTTGGTTTTTCCTGATGGTACGTCCCGAGTAACTGTCGAGCGGGATCCGGAGCCGCTCTATGTCGATCGCGGAGAGGGCAGTTATTTGATCGATGTCGATGGTCGTCGGTTTCTCGACCTCAATTGCAACTTCACGGCGTTGATCCACGGTCATGCTTTCACGCCCGTTGTGGAAGCTCTAACGCGTCAACTCCAGCGCGGCAGCTGCTTCGCAAATCCGACAGAGAGTGAGATCGAACTCGCTGGGCTGCTTTGCGGCCGGATTCCGCAGGCTGATCGTGTTCGCTTCGTAAATACGGGGACTGAGGCCGTGCTGTTTGCGATCAAGGCTGCGCGGGCCTTCACCGGGCGTTCGAAAATCGCCAAGCTTGAGGGGGCCTATCACGGCGCCTACGATTGGGCGGAGGTGAGTCTGGCCGCAACGCCAAACAACTGGGGTGATCCGATCGCACCTAAGTCAACGTGCGTCTATCGCGGGATGCCTGCGAGCGTGCTCGACGAGGTGCTTGTGCTCCGCTTCAACCAAGCTAAAGTCGCCCGACAGTTATTGTCGATACATGGGCACAAACTTGCGGCCGTCGTAGTGGACCCAATGCCCAGCCGCGGAGGTCTAATCCCGCCGAAGCCTGAATTCGTTGCTGCGGTCCAGGAAGCGGCCCATAGCCACGGCATTCTAGTGATTGCTGATGAAGTGCTGAATCTCAGGCAGAGTTTCCAAGGGGCGTCCGCCCGCTATGGCCTTGTTCCGGACCTCGTCACGATGGGCAAAATTATCGGCGGCGGTTTGCCGATTGGAGCAATCGGCGGCCGCGAAGATGTGATGAAAGTATTCGATGCCTCCGCGGGCCGGCCGCTCGTTCCGCAAGGCGGCACATTTTCCGCCAATCCCCTGTCCATGGTAGCGGGTCTTGCCGCAATGCGGCATCTAGATCATGCGGCATTTTCACACCTTGAAACACTTGGAAACATTGTCCGACATGGAATCGATCGAGCCATCTCGGATCGGGGCGCGCCTCTCTGCGTAACCGGAGCCGCCTCACTTTTTCGCATCCATCCTATGGCACGGGTACCGAACGACTATCGTGAGGCGCATCCCTCACCGGCCGCAGCGACTCTGATGAAGGAACTCACGCGCTTCCTAGCAGGCAACGGTATCATCTTGCCATATGGCGCTGCCGCGTCGATCTCAACACCGATGACTCGCGCCGACGCAGAGCTTATCGTTGATGTGTTCGCAGGCTTCCTCGATAACCATCAAGACATGCTGGACGCCATTAGGGAGCGCGAATAATCGCTTTTAGTACTCGATGAGGTTGTGACGCTGCAAATGTTTTCCATGCGAGCGGCAATCCGGGATTTGAACCTCTGAAGACGAATCCATGTATCAATGGTTGACATCGCTCGGCAGCTGAATCCATTCCTTCGGGGGTGGATTGAGTACTACAGTCGATTCACGCGCGCGGCTCTAGGGCCACAGGGCGCGGAGTGCGGATTCCGATGATCTCGCCCGGGTGTACCGATTTGATCTCGCCCAGGATTCCGAGATGATCTCGCCCACCATTCCGATTTGATGTCGCCCGGGGCGCGAGGCGTTCTGGCTGTTTGGTTTCTGGCATCGGTGAAGCCGCGGGGTCAACTTGAATCGCGGCTTGAGGCCCTTCTTCGTCTGCTGTTGGTCTGCTGTGGGCATGTGGGCAACGCTCTTTGCGTTGTCCAAGCGCAGCGGCATGTCCACAGCGCCACTGGCTCAGGCCTTTCGATCGGGTTTGCGGGTTCGCCGCAGGCTCTCGCCGTTGAGATCGATCCGGTGGGCGTTGTGGACCAGGCGGTCGAGGACGGCATCGGCGTAGGTGGGATCACCGAACACGACAGAGTACCCCTATTCTTGAACGGGTCGTGTCTCACATCACGATCACTGACCCGCATCATTTCCTTTTTGGGCAGCGGCTTGAGGTGCTGAAGGAGCGGTCGGGGCGCGGTCCCGCCTACGTCGTTGTCGCGCTGCCGGACGGACGGCGGCGGGGGGTTCGGATCGCCTCGACGGACCTTGCCGAGACGATCACTTCCCACCCGAACGCCGCCGATCTGCCGCGCATCAGTGCACGTACGCTGATCCCATTGATGCAACATTTGAGCGCGAGTCTGAGCCTTCTCGACGAGAAGGTGATTCGCGATGACCCACCGACCGCTTCCAGGTCGCGTTGCGTATCGACCCCTACCGACATTGGCAAATCCACCAGACCGCCGCACGGCCGACATTCCACGCCTCTGGCCAAATCTGTCGGCCGCGACACAAACCCAGATCGCTCAAGTCCTCGCCACGCTGCTGCGGCGAATGCAAGCGGTTCCCGGCACGCCCGGAAGGGGACTGGGTCGTGCTGATCAGCTTGAACGCCGTTGACGAGCGGCTCACGACTGCGCACCGAGCCAAGTTGGCCTATGTCTACGTGCGGCAGTCGTCCGTGAACCAGGTGCGCCAGCACCAGGAGAGCACGGAGCTGCAGTATCGCCTTGTCGATCGCGCCGTCGGTCTGGGCTGGCCCCCGGAGCGCGTCCAGGTCATTGACGAGGATCTGGGCAAATCCGGTGCTGGCGCTGTGGATCGGCATGGTTTCCAGAAGCTCATTGCCGAGATCGGCCTTGGCAACGCCGGTCTTGTGGTGAGCCTCGACGCTTCTCGCTTGGCCCGCAATAACCGGGACTGGCATCAGCTTCTCGAACTGTGTTCGGTGTTCGGCGTGCTCATTGCGGATGGCGAGCGGCTTTACGATCCGCGGGCCTACCATGACCGCCTGCTGTTGGGCTTGTCCGGCATCATGAGCGAGGCGGAGCTGCATCAGCTTCGGATGCGCCTTCACCAAGGGGAACGCCAGAAGGCGGAGCGGGGCGAACTGCGGCTGCCGCTGCCGGCGGGGCTCGCCTACGACCGCGCGGGCACAATTGTTCTCAATCCCGATGAGGAGGTGCGGGCCCGTCTTCATCTGGTGTTTGCCAAATTCCGGGAACTGCAAAGCGCGCGCGGTGTAATGCGTTACTTGGACAGGAATGGATTGTCCTTGCCGGTTCGGCCGCTGCTTGGACCATCTCCACACGAGATCGTCTGGCGTGCGCCAGATAGTGCACGCGTCCTTAATATCCTTCAGAATCCGGCCTATGCTGGGGCGTATGTTTATGGCCGCCGGCAAAAGGATCCGAGCCGATGCCGGCCGGGATCGCTGACGGGAACGGTCAAGGTAGCGATCGCGGATTGGGCGGTTTGCCTCCACGCCGCTCACCCAGGATATATCAGCTGGGAGGAGTTCATGGCCAACCAGGGGCGATTGGCAGATAACGTCTGCCGCTATGAGGGAGGACACTCTGGCGTACCGCGCAAGGGGGCAGCCCTGCTACAAGGAATCGCGGTCTGCGGTCGTTGTGGACGGCGCATGAGCATGCGCTACACGGGCCCGAATGCCGACTATCCGGTCTATTGCTGCCGCTCGGATCGGGACCAGCAAGGCAGTGCAATGTGCCAGGAAGTCCGGGCCTTGGCCGTTGACGCGCTGGTTGAGCGGATGGTCCTCGATGCCCTGGTGCCGGATCAGATTGAGATCGCGCTCGCAGCCGCGGGCCAACTGGAGCAGGAGAGCCGTCAGCTCGAGCGCCAGTGGGCGCTTCGCGTGGAGCGCGCCCGCTACGAGGCCGAGCGCGCTCGACGCCAGTATGACGCCGTAGAGCCCGAGAACCGCCTTGTGGCACGCTCACTTGAGCGGGCTTGGGAAGAGAGGCTGCGTGTCGTCGAGGCGATCGAGCAGGAGCATGCGCGTTGGCGCGGGCACGAGCCGCTTCTGATTGGCCCGGCGGAACGCGCAGGGCTACAAGCACTCGGCGAGAACCTGCCGCGGATTTGGAACGCGGCCACCACTTCGGTAGCCGATCGCAAGCGCATTCTGCGATTTGTGATCCGCGAAGTCGTTCTTGATCAGAAGCGGACCCGAGGTCAGGTGTGGCTCAAGATCGTCTGGCAGACCGGTGCAACCAGCGAGCATCACGTGCAACGGCGCGTTCAGACCTACCGCGATTACATCGACATTGATCGGTTGCGGAAACGGATCATCGAGTTGAATGCTGAACACAAAATGGATGCCGAGATCGCGGCAATACTCAATCAGGAAGGCTTCGTCGCGGCCCGAGGCTGCGCCTTCAAAGGCGAGAATGTCTGGCTGTTGCGTACCCGCTGGGGCATTCCCACCGTTAAAATTAACGGCGTGGACAAGAATCCGATGCGCTGGCCCGATGGGAGTTTCTCAATTCAGGGCGCCGCGGCTGAGCTTGGAGTGACCCCGCAGACAGTGTTCGATTATCTCGCGCGAGGATTGCTGGCAGGTCATCAGTTGGCCAAAGGCCAGCCGTGGCAGATCGAGCTCTCAGACGACCAAATCCGACAGCTTCGCAATCGGATACGACGCACCAATCGTTCGAAGAAGGAGGCATCATGAAGTCATCGGCTCGCCGATCAGCGCGTGCCATTGATCGACGGGGAGCTGGCTGGTGACGGTGGTGGAGCGGCGGCCGTAGCGGTCCTCGAGGATCTCGAGGAGGTCGTGGCGGGCTGCGGCGTCGAGCGGCTCGAGGCCCCAGTCGTCGAGGATGAGCAGATCGATGCGGCCGAGCGCCCGCAGGAGCCGCGGGTGGCGGCCGTCGCCGCGCGCCAAAGCGAGATCGGTGAACAGCCGCGGGACACGCTGGTAGAGCACGGAGCGATTGTCGCGGCAGGCCTTGTTGCCGAGCGCCGAGGCGAGCCAGCTCTTGCCGACGCCGGAGGGCCCGCAGATCAGCAGGTTGGCGTGGTCGTCGATCCATTGGCCTTCGACCAGCATCGTCAGGAGGCTGCGGTCGAGGCCGCGCGGGGTGCGATAGTCGATGTCCTCGACGCAAGCCTGCTGGCGCAGCTTGGCGTATTGCAGCCGCTTCGATAGCCGCTTGTCGCGTCGCAGCGAGGCTTCGCGTTCGAGCAGCAGCGCGAGCCATTCGGCATGGCCGAGGCTTGCGGCATCGCCGCCGGCTTCGATGTCGGCAAAGGCCTTGGCCATGCCATGAAGGCCGAGCGCGTGAAGCTGATCGAGGGTCGGATGGGTGAGCAAGGCGTGATCTCCCTAGTTGTAGTAGCGCGGCCCGCGGATGTTGGGATGAAGGATCGGCGCGTCGTCCGCGGAGCGCTTGGGTGAAGGACGCCGATCAAGGTTGTTGGCGAGGATCGATTTGACCGAACCGTAAGTGCGCGCGCCGATATCGATCGCCCGCATGGCGGCGGCATCGAGCCGCTGTTGCCCGTAGGATCGGGCGAGCCGGATGATGCCGAGGCAAGCGCGGAAGCCCTGTTCCGGATGCGAACGCTCATCGAGGATCAGATCGCACAGCGCCGCGGTGGCCGGTCCGATGATGGCGGCCTCCTTGCGGATGCGCTCGATGGTCCAGCCGGCGTAGCGCCGATGACTGGAGGCCATGTGCTCCGGCACGGTCGTGTGCTTGTGGTTGCCGCTCATGCGCTGATGCGCGGCGATCCGCTCACCCTTGTGGAAAATCTCGACGGTGCGGGCGGTGACGCGTACCTCAACTTCGGCGCGGACGAAGCGATGCGGGACGCTGTAGTAATGCGCCTCGACCTCGACGTGATAGTCGATGCTGACCCGGCAGATCCGCCACTCGGCAAACACGTAAGGGCTTTCCGGCAAGGCCTTGAGTGCCGGCCGGTCGATCTCCTCCAATAGCTTGCGGCGGGTCACGCCGAGCCGCCGGATCGGTCGCTCCTCGTTGAGCCGGGTCATTAACTCGGCGATCGCCGCGTTGACCTCGGCGAGGCTGTGGAAGGTCCGGTGGCGCAGCCGTCCAAGCAGCCAGCGCTCGACCATGAGGACCGCCTGCTCGACCTTCGCCTTGTCGCGTGGCCGCCGTGGCCTGGCCGGCAGAATGGCGGTGCCGTAATGCGCCGCCATGTCGGCGTAGCTGCGGTTGATCTGCGGATCGTAGAGGCAGGCTTTGATCACCGCGACCTTGGTGTTGTCCGGCACCAAGAGCGCCGGCACGCCGCCGATCGCCTCGAAGGCGCCGACGTGGCCGCTGATCCAGTCGGTGAGCCCCTGCGTCCAGGTCGCCTGCGCGTAGGTGAAGCTCGATGCGCCGAGCACCGCGACGAAGATCTGCGCGGCGCGTCGCTCGCCGGTGAACCGGTCGATTACCACCGGCACGCCGTCGCCGGCATAGTCGACGAACAGCTTGTCGCCGGCCGTATGCGACTGGCGCATCGTCACCGACAGGCGGCCTTCCCAGGCGCGGTAGAGCTCGCAGAACCGCGAATAACGATACCCGTCGGGTTCGCCCGCGATGTACTCGTCCCACAGGATCGACAGCGTCACATGCTTGCGCCGGAGTTCGCGGTGTACCGCCGCCCAGTCCGGCTCGGCCTGCCGGCGATGGCCCCGCCGGGTGCCGGGACCGGCTCCCGCGCTGGCGAACAGCCGGGCTTCCAGCGCAGCGTCGGTGATGTCGTCGGGCAATGGCCAGGTCAGCCCCGCCGCCTCGAACCGGTGGATCGTCAACCGCACCGTCGAAGGGGCTGTCCCCACCCGCCGCGCAATCTCGCGGGTCGGCATCCCGGCCGACTTCAATCTGATCACATCGCGCACATGGCGCATCGCAAACCTCTCCGTCGGCATCCAGGTCCCCCTTCGCAAAGCCGAAAGGCGGGACCGTATCGGAGCCAGAAGAGGCCTCGTCACCCCGGGCGACATCATCCCGGAATGGTGGGCGAGATCATCTCGGAATGGTGGGCGACATCAAATCGGAACGGTGGGCGAGATCATTCCGGAATGGTGGGCGACATCGAGCGGAATCAGCAGCGCGGAGAACTGGGCCTGCATCACTTCGCTGATCGAGACCTGCGAGCTCTGCGGCATCGAGCCGTAGGCCTATCTCGCCGACGTCCTCGCTAAGCTGGTCAACTCTGGCTGGCCTCCCGTCTGGACGAACTCATGCCTTTGGCCTGGGCCGCCGAGCGCGGAAGAAGCCTCGCGGCTTGACGAACTCCGATCCTGGATTGCGTTCGAACCTGAGGGCCTCGTCGCCACGGGCTCGGTGCGATCCGGCAGCTTCAGCAAGCCATCGTGGGCCGCCCCGCGCCGGGTCGAAAGTTGCTGCGGCGAAATCTCGTGCCGACGGGCGACCTCCGAGATCACTGCGCCTTGCGCGTAGGATTCCGCCATGATGTCTGCCTTGGCATCGTTGCACCAACGACGGTGCCGAACCCGAGCTCGCAATGCGTCAACAACATCCGCAATCATGCTGCGATCCGCTCTCTTCATAACGGAAAGCATATTGCAGGCCAGTTCGCCCACAACAAGGTGGGGACGATGATCGCTTACCTTACATTGCACAAGGCGGCCGGTGCTACAGTGAACAGCGGATGCAGTATGTCGAGGAAATCGCACGCCTGGGGCTGACGGTTGCTAGTCGAAGGTTACACCCTTGACGGAAAAGGTCGGCTGCGGATTATTTCACGAGGTGAAGCCATTACCTGTGGTGAGGTTTGCGTCCGTCCAGATGATTTGGTCGTCATGGATGATATAGGAATCGTGGTGGTGCCCCAGGACAAGATTTTGGCTATCCTGACCGCGGCTGAGGAACTGGATCGTCGCGACGCGGATTTTGCAAAGCGCTTGAAGAACGACGGCAGCTTCGCTCGCGCGGCGGCCTCGCTCAAGAACGCTTGAGAGCAAGAGCGCATGGAAACTTACCGCTATCGCCCATTGGCTGGCATCTCGTTGGATGCACTGAAGGTGATGGAGGCGAACACATCACTGTCCATCTGCAACCAACCGGCCGCGGATGCCAATCGCAGCCCTCCTGAGACTTGGAAGAATCGTGTGCAACAACCGGCGCCTTTCACCCGCGACCGTCAAAACCAAACTACTTATGCCGGCCAGAACTTTCCGTCCTTTGTCAAAATGGGAACGGCGACCGCCCAAATTCGGGATTGGTAGACCGCTTCCAGGTACTCTTCGTCGGCGAGCGCGTGCCCATCTCGACGGATTTGCGCAAGTCTCGCGTCGAGCCTCGAGGTGATACGAGGGACCGTGTCCCAACGTCCTCCCGTTTCCCGTGCACGGGAAAGTGCTGTCTTGCGTTCTTCTTCGGACATAAACGCCACCGTGACCAGTCCAACACCGGTGGCAAGTAGGGGGATTCTTGCGCCTCTTCGACCGGGCAAGGACAACCCCAGCGAAGCGCTATTGCTATACACTATGACCATTGCGTCGCGATCGAATACGGCGAGATTCGATGGCCAGCCAACCTCAATGTGCATTTCGTCGACAATGGGAGACGCGATCTCAAGCAGATGCGATTTGGAATCGAAGCCCCGGCTCAGCGCTAGAGTTCGACCTGTCACAAGGTACGTCGATTTTCCGGCTCGGTGATAGACGTACCCCTCCGCGACCAAAGTCTCGAGTACGCGCACAACAGTTGGCTGTGGGAGTCTGCACTTTGAAACCAGCTCTGCAATTGTGATGGGCCCGTGCTCGCTGATAGCCCGCAACACCGCAAGACCCCGCTGAATTGCACGGACCGGCTCGTACGATGGCATAACTGTTTCCTCGACCAAGACTACGCAGGGTCCGTCACCGCGCCAACGTTTGGTTGTCAACGGCTTATCGGTAGCAAGAGTGTATTAAGTGATCAAGAGCGCAATCGGCCTCCAAGACTCGGAAAGTGCATGGATGAGGTGGCGAGGGTATGTGGGGCGCGTCGCGTTGGGATGTCCGCTGCGTCGGATCGTACCACCATTCGTGCCGCTCTCGTGAATGCGAACGATTGCCGGAGACCAGGTGAAGCAATAATCAGGCGAGTCACGCGCCGCCGTCTCGGCGTCGCGGGCCACGGCGTCTTTAAGATCGAGGATGATGACCGGATCTCCCTGAGCCGCATCGCGGCATAGAAGCCTCGGCACTAGGGACGCGGATCGATACCGCATTGACTTTGACCGGTGCATTGAACCTACTCCGAATTGATGGACACCTGTAGTAGGCTCGAAGAGCCAGGAGGTGTTCATCAATTCGGAGGAGGTTCATCTTTGCCTATATCGAGGCCTTCTATAATCGAACTCTTGTCACTCCGACGTCGGCTCTATCAGCCCGATCGAGATGGAGCTAGAAGGAGCTTAACACCCTGTCCATTGGATCACTGCTGACCGATCAGAGATGGTCAGTTGAGCGTGAAGCGCAAGACAAAAGAGAAGCGCCCGACGCGCAAGCTGACGGCTTGCGCGAGCACGAAGCGCGCGGTCAGGGTCTAGAAGTGCGTTCAGCTCATGCGCAGCGCAAATGTAATCAATTTTCATCGAGAGCACCATCCGAGAGCTGGAGTTGCCGAGCCGAATCCGAGGCATGGCTTGCGGCAACGGTAGCTTGCGAGGAGGTTGTTTGTATGCCGCGGAAGGTCCGCTTTCCCTGCAACGTTTCTCCGTAATCATGGTGATTTCATCTCCCGAATTAGTCCATGAAGTTGGTTGCGAACCACTCCATAGCTACCGCGATCCGGTACTGCCGCGATGTCCAAGCTCATCTGTCCTATCTAACTTGGTAGCTGCCAAAGGAAGTACCCGGTGGTTTATTCGTTTGGACCTAGGAGGCCGATCGAGCTGCTATTAGATTTATGACCTCCAGTGCGGCCCGACGCCATTGGGCCACTTGCCGAGCCACTCATCTGGTCGGCTACTTCTGCTTTCGGGAGGTGGAATGAAGAATGAAATGCAACAGCGGAGCGCGCTCTCCGACCCTGGTCGGCCGATTGGTCGTTTCCGGAACACTGCCTACGTGATCAACGAAAGCAGGACGCACTTCGACGCGGCCCACGCGGCTGGTCTCATGGCCGTCCCCGGACGTTCCATGACCGGACGTTCTTTTGCCTTGGGCACCGGCCCGCTTGATGGGCGACCTCAGGTAATTGATTTCGCGCGATGCTCCTACCTTGGCCTAGACAATCATCCCTTGATCGTCGCTGGCTCAATCGAAGCTGTCGAGATGCATCGATCATTGCACTGGTCGTGCGCACGAACACGGCTCAATTTCGATCTTCTGGCAGACCTTGAAGCAACCCTGTCGGAGATGTTTCGTGCACGTGTGCTCGCCTTTTCGACTGTCATGCTTGCCAATCTAGGCGCAATGCCGCTTCTTGCTTCGGGTGAATTGACAGGTGGAAGGAAGCCGCTCGTCGTGTTCGATCGCGCTGCGCACATCTCGCTCGCCTATCACAAGCCAGTGGTTGCTGATGAGACGCGCGTAGAAACGATTGCACACAACGACCTCGAGGCTCTCGAACACTTATGTCGCGAACATCCCATGGTCGCTTATGTATGCGATGGTATCTACTCCATGGGAGGGAATTCGCCAGTCAAGGAATTGCGTCAGCTCCAGGAACGTTATGGACTCTTTCTCTATATCGACGATGCTCACGGCATATCGCTGTTCGGACGTCAAGGCGAAGGGTTTGCTCGGTCTCAGTTTTCGGAAGCGCTTGGTGACCGCACGATCATAGCAGCCTCGCTGGCCAAGGGATTCGGTGCGTCAGGCGGCCTGTTGATGCTCGGAACGGCCGATCACGAGGACCTGTTTAGACGGTATTCTATTCCCTATGCGTTTTCGGTGGCCCCCAATCTAGCGGCGGTTGGCGCGGCGCTTGGCTCATGCAAGGTTCACCGGTCGGCAGAACTCGGCGAACGACAGAACCGGTTGGCCCAACGAATTAAGAGTTTTGACCGTCGTGTCACCACAGCTGAGAGAGGTAATTCATTTCCAATCAGAATGATCGGCATCGGATCCGAAGCCAAGGCGATCGCAATCGCAAGAGAACTGCTCGATGCTGGCTTCTACACTTTGGTGACGTTCTTCCCGACGATCGCCCGAGGAAAGGCGGGGATTCGGGTTTGCATTACAGCCGACCACGAAGTCCGCGATATAGAGCGGCTATGCGACTGCATCTTGGAAAAAGTACCCGACACCGCGGCTACCGCATCGGCGCTGTCCTGAGCGATGTCAGCAATATCGTGGGGAAATTCATGGAGGCGGCCGGTACAACGAAGTTGCTATTGCCTTACGTGGAAAACAAGGAACGAAAGCTCGTAGCGTGTGGACATTGCCAGTCGCCGCTAAGCGTGGCGCAGTTCACTATGCGGGCAACGCATCGTGGTCGTATCTGTGCCGCCTCGGGTCGATTTATGGCAGCTGGCGTGAACAGCAGGCGACCATCTACAGAGAACGCAGGAATGGGATGCCGTAGCCTTGAAGTGTGCAACTGCGTGCTCGGTGAAGATCCCTTTGGGGGCGGGCTTGTCTACCAGCGAACTGCTCAAGTCAACACACTCTCGCGAATCGCTGACATTCTTCCGGAAGAGCTTTGACCAATTGCGAACGAGGAGACGAGAATGCCTGGCTTATGGAAAGGAAGACGCGACGGCTCCAGCCCGAGCCCGCTGCTCGCCAGTTGGACGAAACAACGATATTTCCCACCGAGGCACGCGGAGATATGCCATCCCAGCGCTGTCGACTTGTCCGTTACTGTTTGTGCGATTGTTTGACGATTATGCAGAAAGCAGGAAAACTCTCAGGCAAAAATGACCGGCGCGTTGCTTTCGTGACCGGAGGAGCACGCGGGATTGGACTCGCAATCGTACGCCGGTTCCTGGGCGATGGCCATCAGGTCGCGTTTGTGGCAACAAGATCAGAGAAGGTGGAGCGAGCGCTTCATCTTCTTAGTTATCCAGAGGATCGGCTCTGCGCTGAGGCGATCGATGTAACGCGACAAGATGAGGTACGAGGATTTGTTGATCGTATCCGGGCGCGTTGGGGCGACATTGCGATTCTGGTGAACAATGCAGGCGTCTCCCCCAAGCGCGCGGACCGGGATGCACCTTGGCTTTCACAGACGCCGCTCGAGGAGTGGACGCGGGTCATCGATGTTAATCTCCACGGCCCCTTCATTCTCATGCGGCTCTTGGCGCCAGCAATGATCGCGAAAGGATATGGACGTATCGTCAATGTCGGATCACTGGCGGGCCGTGCCGTGCCGTGGATTGCAGGGCCACATTATGCCGCGTCGAAGGCGGGATTGGTCGGATTGACCCGCGCCGCAGCGCGTGATCTCGCTCCACACGGCATTACGGTCAATTGCATTGCTCCAGGGCGGATTCTCACCGATCTAACTGGACCACTCGAGGCCGCCGTCAATCGCTCGGCGCTCAGCCGGATTCCGGTTGGCCGTTTTGGAACGGCTGAAGAAGTAGCGCACGTCGCATCCTTTCTGATCTCGCCGACAGCGGGCTTTATTACCGGTGCAACCATCGACATGACGGGCGGCGAGTTCGCTGCCTAGTCCGATGCAGTCATCGCCGACGATGTTCCGGAGCATCAGAGACCTGGAAAGTGGAGCCTTCGATGGGAGTATTATCGTATCTGAGGGTCATCGAGATCGGCAGCTCGGCGGCAACGAGCTATTGCGCTCGATTGTTTGCGGATTTCGGCGCCGATGTGCAGAAGGTCGAACCGCCAGCTGGAGATCCACTTCGGCGAAGCGCACCACTTACGCCCGGCGGCCAGAGCGCTTGGTTCGCATTCCTGAACTTCAACAAGTCAAGCATCGTCATAGATGGCGCCGATCCCGATGCGATCATACGCCTGATCGCACTAATCGAAGGTTGCGACATTCTGGTCGATGGTCGCGATGTTGATCCGGCGGATTGTCCGTCCATTGACATCGCCGCGATCCGACAGCGACGTCCAGGGTTGATCTACCTCGAAGCGAGCTGGTTCGGCCGCGATGGGCCCTATGCAGAATTCGCAGCAACCGATTCGACCGTCCGCGCGCTCGCCGGCCTCGTCAAGCTGGTTGGGCCGGCCGAGGGCCCGCCGGTGCACGCACCGGATTTCCAGACGGGTATCCTAGCAGGCCTGTGGGGCTTCATCGCAGCGGCTTCCTCGACGGCTGTGCGAACACGGGGCTGGATAGGGCGGTCGTGGTCGCTTAGTATTTTCGAATCGAGCCTCGCTCTCAGTGAGGAACTCATGTTGGAGACGTTTGGGCGCGGCGATATGATACGCCGGGTTGGTATTAACCGTTTCTGGCCGACTTTTCCTGCCGGCATTTACGAAACCAAGGAAGGGTGGCTTGGCGTAACAACAATTACGCCAGCACAGTGGCGTGCATTCTGCGACATGCTCGGCCTGTCCGAATTGCGTGATGATCCGGATTTGGTCCTTGGCGCCGATCGTTTGTTGCACATGGCGCAGATCGAACAGCAGTTTGTGCCGGGGCTGAAGACGCGGACAGCGCAGGAGTGGTTTGCAGAGGGACTGAAGCGCAAGATTCCGATCGTGCCGGTACCCGAAATATCCGATCTGCTCCGGGACACGGAGAAGAAGGTGCGCGGGGCGATCGTGCCCATTGTGTTTGGCGAAGAAGAGGGCATGACGGCTGGTTCGATGCAGCGACTGACATTGACGCCGCCGTGCCGGGGCGGAAAGGTTCCCGGTCCCGGCGAGCAGCAGGCCGTTGCGAATGCCCAAAGACAGTCGTGGGGTGCGGCGTCGGCCTGCCGCATCGATGCCGACCGGAAGCCGTTGCACGGAATTCGCGTTATCGACTTCTCGATGGGCTGGGCGGGTCCGTTGTGTACGCGCATACTGGCTGATCTCGGCGCCGACGTCATCAAGATCGAGGCCATCCAGTACCCGGATTGGTGGCGCGGCGTTGACCGACGAACTGCTTATGTTGACAGCCATATGTACGAAAAGACCGTTCGCTTCTGCATCATGAACCGCAACAAGCGGGGCATCACGCTTGACCTGACGCGGCCGCAGGGCCTCACGCTTGCCAAGCGGTTATTGGTTGGGGGCGATATCGTCGTCAACAATTATTCAGTCGATGTGCTGCCGAAGCTCGGACTTGGCTACGACGTGCTCAAAGCGCTCAATCCCCAACTCGTCATGTTATCGATGTCAGCCTTTGGTGCGGACAGCGTCCGTCGGAACTGCCGGGCCTACGGCTCGACTCTCGAGCAGGGCTCTGGGTTGCCGAGCGTGATCGGGAGCGCCGGCGATCCTCCTGTGATGAACCACGTGGCGTTCGGGGATGCTGTCGGCGGGTTGAACGGCTGCGCTGCAGTTCTGGTTGCGCTGATTCATGCCCGCAACACCGGACAAGGACAGTTCATTGATCTTTCGCAAATCGAATGCATGATGCCGTTCGCGGCGCCGTGGATCATCGTCCACTCGATCGGCGGTAGGCCGCCGCCAAGATATGGAAATCGACATCCGCAGTTCGTGCCGCATGGCTGCTTCCGGTGTGCGGGGGATGACAACTGGATCATAGTAGCGGCGACTGATGGGAACATGTGGCAAAGGCTGGCCATCCTCATTGGTCGGCCAGACTGGGCCACGGACACATCGCTAAAAGCTGCGGAAGGGCGCCGCGGCATCGAGGATGAGATCGAGAAAGCCATTGAAACCTGGACGCTCGCCCGCGATGCGGATCAGGCGATGTCCGAGCTGCAGGGCGCAAGGGTCGCGGCCGGCGTGGCGCGTCTGCCAATTGACCTGTTGAAGGATCGGCACCTCAAGTCGCGCGCATTTCTGCAGGAAGTCGACCGGACTTTCATCGGCTTGCATCTGCAACCCTCGATGCCAATCCGCGAAGGCACACGACCCTATGCGATCCTTACAGCAGCGCCGACGCTCGGACAGCATAACGGGGAGATCCTATCAGGGCTTCTTGGGCTCTCTGACGCCGAGATCGCGCAACTGGAGAGGGAGGCCATCGTCGGAACGGCGATGCTCTCCGAAGGGGAACTCGCAAAAGCAAGGTACCGTTAGATTGATAGCCGAGGCTACGGTCCATATTGAATACTCCTCAGCCTAGGGAGATTGGCCATCCAGTTGGCGAGACTGTTGCTTAAGTAGTCCTCTGAAGAACGTGTGCGATTGCCGATCAAAGTATCTTTCAAGCCAGGGCCGTTTCAGTAAGCACCCAGATGATGGCGCGCAGGAATGCTGCCAGCCATCGCAGGAGCAGGCCGAAGTTGTAGCCGGCGCGGCAAGGACGGCGTTGATGCGGGTCGCCGAGGCGTCCCTTGAGATAGTTGCGGTCCATGCGGTGTTCGACCCTGACTTGGCCGATGACGGGCTCGACAGCCGCACAACGCTTTCTCACGCCGGATGGAATCCGGGACGCGGCGGACTTGCCCCGAGATCTAGAACTGAGCCAGCCCGCTCGGGTGGTGGCCGCGGTAGCCCTTGTCGACGTGGACGCAGCGAGCCTATGAGCTTTTCTATCTCGGCAATCGGGGCCGAGCGTGTGCCCATCGAAGGGATTGCCATGCAGTGCCTTAGCATGGAGCACGAACTGCCGGGTATCGGGGAAGTTGGGGAGGCGATACAAGACCTTACAACCAAAACTCGTAAGAGGCGCGGGCTTTGCTTTGCCGACGCACTCGACCTCCGCGGCTAAGCGGATACCCTGCTTCAGGGTTAGATTAAGTGTGCAGAAACCTCCAGCTTGAACGGAGGTTTGGGATGGGCCTGGACGGCAAAAAAGTATGTCCGTCCATTTGGACAACTCGTCAGTTGGGGCGGTCAGCCGGCTTGAAGTGGAAGGACCGTCCGGGCTCGTGTGCGTTCGGAGGCTGAGCGGCTCGGATCGTCGCCGAAAGTCTTCTGCCCGGCGCACAGGTGTCGGAGGCGGCGTGCAGCACGGGCGACGCGCTGGACAAGTTTACGATTGGTGACGACGCTTTCGACAGCGAGGCGAATTGCCGTCGTGCGAGGCTTCGCAGCCACCGTTCGCGCTGCTGATTGTAGAAGGGTTAGTGGAGCGTCACGTTCCGGCGATCAAGCTCGAGATTGCGATTGGCGACGTCGTCGTGCGGACGGACGGCGATAGATGGAAGCAGAGCGTCAATCACGATGAGAGAGCGGCCGCGGCCAAGGCTGTCAGCCGGCGTTCAAATTTGGCTCTGACTCATATGTGGAACGGCCCGGGCTGCAAGATCTTTCTTTGGTTGAACGAGGGATGACGGTGCGGTCATATGTTCGGCCTGTTAACGCGGCACCCGGCCGCTGGCAACGATGATATCCGCGGAAGCAATCGCCCAATCAATTTCTCGCGCTCGAAGCGCGGTGGTTCAGGCGGTCTGATTGCTACCGGGAATGTCGTCATTCAGGGTCATCCAGATTTGCACCTTGCCTCGTCGGCAGTGAACCGGTTCCTGAAGCATTGGCGTCTCAGCGGTCGGCGTGAAGCATTCCATGGCCAGATTATCTCCTACGCCGACGACCTCGTCATTCTCAGCCGCGGCCACGCGGAAGACGCATTGACGTGGACGAAAGCGGTGATGACCAAGCTTGGGCTGACACTCAACGAGACTAAAACCTCGGTGAAGAATGCCCGATTGGAGAGCTTCGACTTCCTTGGGATACACGCTCGGACCCCGCCACTTCCGCAATGGGGGGCGGTGGTATCTTGGCGCGGCTCCGTCGAAGAAAAGCGTGCTGCGGATCAAGAGGAAGGTCAGCGAACTGCTGACGCCGGGCAACAAGGCGCTTGGCCCGAACGAAGTACAAGCACGACTGAACCACCTTCTGCGCGGCTGGTCCGCTTACTTCAGCTATGGCTCGCTTGCTAAGGCTCATCAAGCCGTTGATCGACACGTCTTCGACCGCGTGCAGGATACAACCGGAGGAAGGCCGAAGCTCTTGGGATCACAAAGCGCGGGAGCAAGTATCTTCGCAAGATGTTGATCCAGGGCGCACGATCCGCATGCCATCGCTGGTCAGGAGTACTATAACATGGGACTGGAGTCTGGCTGCGGGCGCTTCTCGCTCGCGCCCATCCAACGTCGCCGTCGTCGCCTTGGCCGTGAAGATGGCCGCATCGCTGGGGGGCTGCTCCGTCATGAACGGACTTATCAGGCCGTGTCGACAACGGCATAAGGAACAAGCGCCCGACCGATACTTCGTGGGACGCGACGAACTGCGAGAGATGGCCTGACAGTCGATCGGTGTTACTTCCGGCGAAAAATGGCCCTCGAGGCCGGCCCTTTTTGAGGATCGGGACGCGCGGATCCCCTCATCTTGCAGCGGCCAGAGCACCGACATGCCGGATACGTTTGTGCAGACTGTTCAAACCATCCCTCATCGCGCTTGCAGCGGGGCGGGCCACACGTTTCCGCAGCAGCCGAGCGATGCGTTTTGATGTGCGTGGAATCGATCATTTGCGTCTCCGTGGCGTCCCTGGCCGGCAAGCTCTCGGAACAAGTTTCCAGACCCCACGCCCAGCGCACAAAGCGATTGTAGATCGTCGTCGGAGGACCATTGCCGGCGGGCAATCGCACCAGCGGCAGCCCCACGGCGAAGCAAAACTCTAGTTCTGTCCGCTCCACACTCCAGTCTCGCTACACTAGGTGATGGACTCCACCAATTCTTGGAGGAGATTGGAGGGCTCAGATCGGCTACAAGTATTTGGCCAAATGGGCCTCGTCTACAAGGCGGGAAGGAGCTTATGCGGAGATATAACCACTCTGCCAATAGGAGGACGTGGTCAGTGTTGTTGGAGCGGATTTTGCTGGCTCAATCCGCCGTAACCACAGCGATCCTTTTTGCTTGGCTGCTATACTACAGCGGTTATTGTCTAGACATTAGCATCGAAGGTTTCTACCTCAACTCTATGGCGAACCCATTCGCCTACGCGATCAATGTTCCGCCGTCCCTCTTCGGCTTCGTCTATCACTGGCCATATCAGTGGGCGGATGGCGATATCGCAGTGCTTCGCGCGGCGAACGTCACGCTCACTCTGACGCTGGGCTGGATTCTTAGCTTCCTTGTGATCCGGCGCCTCTGGACGGAGGGCTGGCCGCAGGCGGCGGTGCAATCGTCGGGGATCGCCAGCCTGGCATTGTGTCACTTCAGTACTGGCAGCTGGGGGCTCTGGGGGCGCACCCCCACCCACTATTCACTAACCTCTCAGTCGATCTTGATGGTGATGATCGGCTTGCTGCTAGCCGACCGGCCAGGGTACGTCCGTCACGTCTTGGGATGGATCCTGGTCGGTGTTGGCGGTTGGTGCTGCTTCATGGCCAGGCCGCCCACCGCTGCGGCCATTGCGCTCGTCGTTATGCTCTATGTCGTCGTTTTGCGGCGAAATTCGCTCCTGCCAATGATTGGCGCGGCGCTGGTCGCTCTCGCGCTACTGATTGTTACCGCCTACTTGATTGACGGCAGCATCTCTGGCCTCGTGACTCGTATGGTCAACAGCGCTGAGATGGAAATCCTGCTCGGTGCCGGGCACGAGGTACCTCTCATGTTTCGGATCGACTGGCTCGCCACCAGCCACTCGCAACTCGCGATCGCTGTGTTAGTGGCAATATCCGTTCTGCTCAGCATTCTCATGGTGTCTACCCACCAGTTGCTCACATCGCTGACTCTCGCTGCGGTGTTGATCATAACTATAGCGATTGCGCCGGGGACCGATCCGATCAGTATCGACTCCTCGACCTTGTTCCTGGTGCTGGCCTTCATATGGCTTGGCGCGATGTTCTATCGAAAGGGATGGGTTCTGCGCACCCAGACTCCCACCAGCATTGCTCTAGCGCTAATCCTTTTGGTCTTGCCGCATCTGTCCGCACTGGGCTCCAATCTCAACTATTGGCTCGTCGGTGCGAGGGACGCCTTGTTTTGGATGCTCGCGGTCGTTGCTTTGCTGAGCCCTTTTGCGCAACAGGGACGTAGCGTCGTTACCCTGCTGTCCCTGACGGCGGTCGCACAGCTACACACTGCATCAGTCATCAATGCTGGCCTCCTCAAGCCGTTCCGTCAGGTGAAAGACGTGCGCGCATATACCGCTGTCATGTCCATGCCGGGTGGCGGAAAATTGGTGCTCTCGCAATCCTTCCACGACTATCTGGCCACGGCCAGCGCCCAGGCTCGTGCAGTTGGCCTTGATGTCGGTGCCCCGGTAGTCTATCTGAATGGCCGCGCGTCGAGCCTGCAGTATGTGCTTGAGACGCGACCGCTCGGTCTACCATGGCTCCAAGGAGGATATCCCGGCAGTAACGCAGCCGCGGTAGAAGCACTCGGACTTGAGAGCTGCGTCGATCTTGCCAAAGCGTGGGTACTGATCGAGCCGGAGGGCCCGTATCATCTTGACCATGCCAGTGTCATGGCCACCTTTGGAGCCGGGCAGGCGGACTACGTTGCCGCCGCTACATTCGTCCTCCCCGTCGTGGGCGGGGATATCTATCCGAATGGTGCCAGACAGTTTCTGTTGAAGCCTGGACGTCCCGCCGCGCTTGCGGAGCAATCCTGCGATGAAGCCAGGCGACAACGGTCGGATCGCCAGAAAAGGAGCCCGCCGTGAAAGCTGTGATCCTCGCAGGTGGATTTGGAACTCGAATCTTCGAGGAAACCCACCTTCGGCCCAAGCCCATGATCGAGATCGGCGGCAAGCCGATTCTGTGGCATATCCTCAAAATCTACTCGCACCATGGCATCAACGATTTCATCATCTGCTGCGGCTACAAGGGCTATCTGATCAAGGCATACTTCGCTAACTACTTCCTGCAGATGTCGGATGTCACGTTCGATATGACAAGTAACCGCATGGAGGTTCACCAGCGCTATGCCGAACCTTGGAAAGTGACGCTTGTCGATACCGGCGAGAACACCATGACTGGTGGTCGGCTTAAGCGAGTTGCTGATTACCTAACCGATGACGACGCCTTCTGCTTCACCTATGGCGATGGTGTGGGAGACATCGACATAACCGCATTGATCGCCTTCCACCGTCGCCAGGGTGCGTTCGCCACTCTAACTGCCACCTATCCGCCTGGCCGCTTCGGAGCCCTTGAAATTCGTGCCGATCACCGTGTCGTCACGTTCAAGGAAAAGCCCCGGGGTGACGGGGGAATGATCAATGGTGGCTTCTTCGTGCTCTCGCCGAAAGTCATTGACCTGGTGATGGATGACTCCACTGTTTGGGAGCGCGAGCCGCTCGCGGCCTTGGCTGAGCAGCAACAGCTTTCGGCCTATCAGCACCACGGCTTCTGGCAGCCCATGGATACTCTTCGCGACAAGACAATCCTCGAGGCGCTCTGGGTTGAGGGCAAGGCTCCATGGAAGGTGTGGGAGAAATGAGCGGCTTCTGGGCGGGCAAGCGCGTCTTTCTCACCGGGCACACGGGCTTCAAGGGCTCGTGGCTCGCGATTTGGCTCCAACATCTCGGCGCCCGGGTGACTGGCTACGCGCTGGCGCCGCCGCCCGCAACGCCCTGCCTCTTTGAAATCGCCCGCGTCGGAGCTGGCATGCATTCGATTCTGGGCGACGTAACTGACTACGACCATTTGGCTAGCGCACTTCGTAGCGCTGAGCCCGATATCGTTATCCACTTGGCCGCACAACCATTGCTGCGCTATTCCTATGCCAATCCATGCGAGACCTATCGCACCAATGTCATGGGAACGGTACACTTGTTGCAAGCCGTTCGGCAGATCAGCGCGGTCCGCGTTGTGCTCAACATCACCTCCGACAAGTGTTACGAAAACCGTGAATGGGTCTGGGGTTATCGTGAAAATGATCGGCTTGGCGGACGTGATCCCTATAGCTCCAGTAAGGCCTGTGCCGAACTTGTGGCCTCGGCCTTCCGTGCCTCTTTTTTTCAGCCCGGCAGCCATGCTGGACGCACGGTGGCGCTGGCCACAGCCCGTGCGGGCAATGTGATCGGCGGTGGTGACTGGGCCCCGGATCGGTTGATCCCCGATATCCTGCGCGCCATTGCAGCGGGGGAGGTGGTGGAAATCCGCTCGCCGACCGCAATTCGCCCGTGGCAACATGTGCTCGATCCCCTTTCTGGATATCTTGCACTAGCTGAGCACCTGTTCACTGATGGTTTGGCCTTTTCTGACGCCTGGAATTTCGGTCCAGCCAAAGCTGACGCTCACTCCGTGGCTTGGATTGCCGATCGTCTGACAGGCATGTGGTCGCCGGAAGCCCGCTGGACCGCCACTAGGGTACCGCAACCGCACGAGGATCACTATCTGCGGCTCGATAGCGCAAAGGCTGGCCAGAAGCTGGGGTGGCGTACGCGCTGGGACTTGTCGACCGCGCTAAGCCATATCGTATCGTGGCACAAGGCTTGGCTGGCTGGCGACGACATGGCAGCGCGTACGCTTGCAGACATTGTCGATTTTACGGGCGCTCGACGAGATCGCGGCGATAGTGGGTGATGGGCCTTCGTAAGATTCACATTGGCGTTTGTGGCGCTATTGGTCCTTTCCGGTATGCGCAAGGAGCATCGGCGCACTGGCCAGCGTGGAGGCATTCTGCGTGTTGTACGGAATTTTGCATGGCCGCAGTCTATTCCACCAAGTATGGGTTGATGCCGAATGGGGCGCTTCTTTTCTGCTAACCGCGTTGCGGCTTCAGCCGACCTATCTTGTGTTGCTAGCGTCGACTGTCGGCACCTAGGTCGCTCGAGGGGATGACCTCGAATTGTTCAAACTGTTCTCGCGCTCGAAAGTTACATGCTTCTTGCCGGGTTGATTTCCAATAATGCGACGTTGTTCGCACGATGCGTAGAACATCGGGCCCACGGATGACCGGAGTTACTCGGTGAGACACGTTCCCGAATCGATATGTGAACATTGGGAACGCCGGCCGGAGCTGACATGCGTCCCTGCATCGAAGCTGCCCGCTCTCGATAGCACAAATGCCAGGAAATTGCTTGGATGGCGACCAGCCTGTGAAACCGAAAGGGTGGTTGCCGAGACCGCGAGGCCCTATCGCGATTTCTATGCGGTCCCGTCGTCGGTCTCGAAGATCGCTGTAGATCAGATAGGTACCTGGCATGCAGAACTCTGATGCATTCATTCTCGGAGCGCGAGGCCGCCTGGGCAGCGCCCTGGCTGGCTCGCCCCATCTGCGCCGGTCTTTTACACTGGACCGGTCAGATTATTCATCCTGGACGCGAGAGGGGGCAGTCGACGACGTCGCAAGCTATTTTGAGAAGCTGGCAGCTCGAACACAAGATGCATGGGTCCTCGTCGCGACCGGGATTACCGACCCCGCACGTTCCCATTTCGAGCATGACCGGATCAACTATGTTCTAGCTCGAAACGTTATCGAGGGCGCAAGGCGATGTGGATTGAAAGTCGCAACGTTCGGCTCGATCATGGAACGCTTCGTGGGCGGACCAGCCGACAATCCCTATGTTGCCAGCAAGGCTCGACTGGGAAATTTTGTCGAGGAGTTCTCCACCAGAGAGGCGGGGGTCATCCACATCCGGATGCATACGCTATACGGGGGAGGTCCACCTAGCGATCACATGTTTCTCGGGCAGATCCGCGACGCGATTGTGCGCAAAGTGCCATTTGAGATGTCCGAGGGAAGGCAATTGCGCGAGTATCATCACGTCGCCGACGAGGTAGGCGCAATCGCCAAATTGCTGCACTCGGATCTCAACGGCGCATTTGACCTCAACCATGGGCAGCCGATCCGCCTCTGCGATCTTGCCGCCCATATCTTTGCAGCCTTCGGCTGCCTTGACAAGTTGCAGGTGGGAGCTCGGCCGATGGCTCGCCCTGAGAATTTAGATACTGTGTTTTTGCGGTCGCCGCTCGTTCGAGACATCGAATTCAGGGATGCGTACCCGGCAATCGTTGAACATCTAAGGGCTTATGTCGACTGATGACCCAGGAAACTCCGTCCAAGACTCGCAGTGATCGACTATCGTTCCTCCCGCTGATCTCGATTGCCATCCCTGTCCTCAATGAGGCCGACAATCTCGATGCACTCTACGAGCGACTTTGCCGTCTGGACGAAACCATGGCGGGGCGCTGCACGCTTGAATTCGTGTTCAGCGATAACCATTCAAGTGATCTGACTTGGACGAAACTCTCGCAGCTAGCGAGCAAGGATTCCCGCGTAAGGGCCATTCGCTTCAGCAAGAACATCGGGTTTCAGCGATCGATTCTCGCCAACTATATGCATGCACGCGGAGACGCTGTGATGCAGATCGATGCCGACCTCCAGGATCCGCCCGAGCTTCTTGCCGACTTCTTTGACTTGTGGCGATCGGGCTACCGGGTTGTATACGGCATTCGCAGAGTACGAGCTGAAGGTGCTGCTATAAATCTCTTTCGGCGGCTTGGCTACTGGATAATCGACAAATTGAGCAAGCATCCCATTCCCAGAGACGTAGGCGACTTCCGATTGATCGATCGCGTGGTCATCGACGCACTGACGAGAATGAACGTGCCCGAGCCTTACCTCCGCGGGATGATAGCTGGATTCGGCTTCGAACAGATCGGCGTTCCGTACACGCGGGATCCTCGAACGCTCGGACAAAGTAAATTCAACCTCGTGCGAATTACCAACTTGGGGCTTACCGCCATTATTAATCACTCGGTCGTTCCGTTGCGCCTTGCTGCCTTTGTGGGAGCTGCTGCACTCGTAGTCAGTGTCATCGGTGGGCTGTATTTCGTAATCGGGAAGATCGTTCAGCCGGACTATCCGCGCGGATTAGCGAGTGTTTACGTGCTGCTCTTTTTCGGGATAGGCCTGCACGCGTTTCTGCTCGGCATCGTTGGGGAGTATCTGCTCCGAACTTATCTGATCTTACGTGGAGAACCTCTCGCCATTGTCGAGGACGTCCTTAATTTCCGGATGGACGAAATCAAGCTTTGACCTCCGCGCATAGCTCTGCTTCTTTGTCCGGATGAGGAGTTTCGTAACGATTTCGTTCGGTGGGACCAGCGATGCAATGTTGGTTCACTGTTTCCTTACTCTATTGGCAGTTTATGCTCGTTGGCTCAGAATGAAGGTCGTCATTTTAGTCGACGGTAAGGTAACGCGCTCGGCCGAAGCTGCTTGGTTGTTCCAAAACCCTCGATCGAAAACGAAACATCGTGCGAGTTCACCGGCGCATGGTAAGCAGCTACACCACCGCAGACCTTGACGATTTAATCATCCACTTTGGTTACAAGAGCGATCCAATCTTACTTCGTCAGCAAGTTCTCCAGATCACGGTTCATCTTGGCGAGTACCGTATCGACTTCCACGGCAATCCGACTGATTGTTGGACGGTTAGACTGCTCGATACCGATCTCGACGGTGACCGGATGAGCCGCTTTGCTCCATGCATTGGCAATCAGACGCTCTCTAGTCTGCGGAGATGGCAAGACGATGTCGATAAGGCCATGGCACGACTTTCCGTGCACGTCGGACTCGTACCACCGTGACAGCGGGTCCCGTCGCCCAAGGGTGGGTCTTCATTGGTTGAGCCGGAGGCCATCACGTGCGTTGACGGTGTAATACCTGGAACGAGAGCCACTCGAGACGCAATAGAGAACTTGCTTGTCGCCTATCGGCGTCTGGCATTCTGTAGGCCGATAACGCTCTGCGCGATGAACGGGAGCTGGCAACGATGTGGAAGTCGCGCCGAGCCCGTGGGACCCCGTAGACCATGGACAGATAGATTCTGAAGCCCGGCGCAGGGCAAGTTGCGGAGAATTTCGACGGCTTGGCGTGAAGCGCGAACACATCCTGTGTATGGCGCGACGATCTCGCGGATCTCAAAAGCCTGAATTGGATCTGGTTGTGGATTCGATGCGTATCATCCCGCTTGAGGCCAAGTTTCACGAATCAATGGCGTGGATGTGTCGGCTCAAAGAGTTAAATTGGCGATGACGCTTATCCGGTGCGCTACTCGACCTTCGAGGGCAGGTAGCTGCCTTATGGCGATGTCAGCGTGATGCACCATGTCCCTCCGTTCCAATGGGAGAAATTCCTGCAATCCGCTGACACAACACATCGTCAAAACATGCGACATCGACGAGGATGCCGGCTTGTTGCGGCCTGCAAGGTTGCGCCGCGTGTTCGCTGCTGCCAGCTTCACTGATGTCGTCACCGCGGACCATCATTTCAGTTCCGCCCGCTGGGCAGATTCCTGACGGGAATGGCTTCGTTTTGGGTAAACTGCCCTTCGCCGCCCAATACCATCTGAGCGCTACAAGAAACACAGACATGCTACAAGAAACACAGACATAAAGGGGATGTCCCGGGTTCTGTTGAACTTCTGAGGAGGCCGGCGTTGCCCGCCTTGAGCCGGTAGGCTTGGGGTGCTGATTCCACAAAGGAGAGCAACGCCATGACGAGAGATATCACACCGGCTGGTTGGCCGGCCACCGGAGCTGTGGACGAAGCGTTTGCGGAAGTGCGGGCGAGCTTCGATCGGTTCTGCCTTGCGGCAGGGATCGAGGCGCTCGGCACGATGATGGAGGCGGATGTCACGGCGGCCTGCGGGCCGCGCCACGGTCGCGACGCGGCGCGGCGGGCGCACCGTTGGGGCCGAACACGGGGTCGGCTTCCACGGCGTCAAGATCGAGGTCGAGCACCCGCGCGTCCGAGGCGTGGACGGCCGCGAGGTCACGATCCCGAGCTGGGAAACGGCGGCGGAGGAGGATTGGCTCGGTCGTTGGGCGATGAACCTGATGCTAATCAATGTGTCGACGCGCTGGTTCGGTCGCGCTGTCCGGCTGCCCGAGGGTGGCGTGCCGGCACCGCCCGGATCGGAGGTTTCGAAGTCGGCGGCCTCGCGGAGGTTCGTAGCGCTGTCGGCAGCGCGGCTGGCCGACTTCATGGCTGCCGATCTGTCCGCGCTCGACCTTCTGGTGGTCCAAATCGATGGGCTGCATCTCGGCGACGATCTTGTGCTGGTCGCCGGGATTGGGGTTGACGGCGAAGGCAACAAGCATCCGCCGGCGCTGGTGGAAGGGGCGAACGAGAATGCCGCAACGGTTCAGGCCCTGCTGGACAACCTGGTCTCGCGCGGGCTCGTCCCGACGGTGCCAAGACTGTTCATCGCCGACGGCGCGAAAGCGTTGTCGAAGGCGATCCGCCGCACCTTCGGTTCGGCCGCTGCGATCCAGCGCTGCCAGATCCACAAGGCGCGCAACATCGTGGAACGCCTGCCGAAAGGGCATCATGCGGCCACTCGTCGGGCCTGGGAGCTCGATGACGCCGACAAGGCTGAAAAATTGATCCGCAATCTCGCGTGTCGACTCGACCAGCAATGGCCCGGCGTAGCGGCCAGCATCCTCGAAGGCATCGACGAAATCCTGACTGTCGTCCGGTCGAAGCTGCCGAAGGAGCTTCATCGATCGCTCGCCTGTACCAACATCGCCGAGAACATGATGGGCACCATTCGCCGCGTCACGCGCAACGTCAAACGCTGGCGGGATGCCGGCATGACCTTGCGATGGGTCGCGGCCGGCATGATCGAGGCCAACAAGGGCTTCCGACGATTGAAGGCGCATAAGAAATTGTCGGTTCTGCGTGCGGCCCTTCAAGCTCACCACGATCGCATGACGATCGAGCCCGCTGCCCACGTGACGAGGGCCGCATAACATTCATTCCGGCAACGTCGGCCCGACGTAGTTCAACAATGATCGGGACATCCCCGACGCAAATGGGCGTTCATAAAAATCTTGGTGCCAATTTTGCGAAGGAAATTCACCATTGTGTCGGGGCTAGGCACTAACGCACGATTTGGAGGTAGTTGTCCCCTCGTGGCTGCATATGTGCGCTAAAATCTCGCGTTCTCAGCGAGATAGTGAGGCAATGGATACCTCGGTGCTCGACCAGCACTTTGCACGGTGATAGCCTGACGGAGAGTTGCATCAGTGACAGCGGGGTACGCAGGCGCCGGCCGCAATGGCGAACCGCATCGTAGACATGTGGTCCGTGAAGAATGCGGATCGACCTGAGAAACAAGCAGAATTGATCTTGATGTAGTATTCGATTTTGCAGGAAAGCGGGGTATTGGACCTCGCTTTACTGCGTTTTAGGATTTTGCTTTTGGGCGATTCGTGATTCCCTGACGGCGTCGTCGACATTGGGGAATGCGACGAGCAAGCCGCGGGATGATCGCCAGAAAGACCTGTTGCTTCCGGCGCTCGATCAGATCATCGACATGGGTCATCTGCTGGTGCGGTTGGCAGCGCTGATCGACTGGAACATCCTGAATAAGCGCTTCAGTTCGGTGTGCCAAGCAGGGTCGGGACAGCCGGGCTTGCCGACGCGGCTCGTCGCCGGCCTGTTCATTTTGAAGCACATGCACAACCTATCAGATGAGGTGCTGTGCACTCGCTGGATCGAGAACCCCTGTTACCAATACTTCTGCGGCGAATTGAGCTTCTGCCACCGTCTGCCGTTCGATCGATCGTCGATGACATGCTAGCGGCAGCGGCTCGGCGAGGAACAGCTTGTCGCGTTGATCCAGGAAAGTCTTTCAGTGGGTCCCAAGGACCTGGAACGGGTGGTCGTCGATATCACAGTGCAGCCCAAGGCGGTTGCACATCCGACCGACGCGAGGCTGCTGCATCGAGCAATCATCAATCTGGTCGGGGTCGCCAAGCGCAACCGTGTGCCGCTGCGCCAGAGCTATCTGCGCTTGGCCAAACGCGCCGCCATCATGACCGGCCGCTATACCTACGCCCACCAGTTCAAACGCGCCCGGCGGCAGCTCAAGTTCCAGCGGACACGGCTTGGCCGGATAATCCGCGACATCCGCCGCAAGATTGATGGCGATACGGTGCTGGAAGCTCGCTTCGGCCCGTTGCTCGGTTTGCGCAGCAGGTGCGCAGCCAGGATCAGCATCAGCGCGGTCCGAAGGTCTATGCGTTACATGCTCCGGAGGTTGAGTGCATCGGCAAGGGTAAAGCACGCGCGCCCTACGAGTTCGGCTGCAAGGTCAGCATCGCCACCCCCGTGACGTCTCCGGAGGGCGGCCAGTGCGTGCTCCATGCCAAGGCCCTGCATGGCAATCCCATCGATGGGCACACGCTCGGTCCCGTAATCGCCGACATAGAAAAGCTCATCGTCGTGGAGGCTCGCCGTATCCACGTCGACAAAGGATATCGCGGTCACAACCACCCGCATCGGTTCAGGGGTCAGGTCCGCCGCGTCACAGCTTCCATCCGTCGCGAGATGAAGCGTCGCGCGGCAGTCGAGCCTGTCATCGGCCACGTCAAGGCCGAGCACCGCATGGACCGAAATGATCTGAAGGGACGCCTCGGCGACCGCATCAACGCTGTTCTCGCCGCTGCCGGCTATAACTTCGGCCTGCTGCTGCGATGGCTCGCAGAGCTCTTGCGCGTTATCATCCGAGCCTTCTTCGAGACCGTCCCGGCTCGATACATCGCTTGAGCCGGGCGCCGCGCCATTTCTTCACGAACGACTAGACATCTCTGGTGGCCACCGGTTTTCATTGAAACACTGTGTCACGATCAAAGCTTCTTCATCGGCGCCTGCCAAATACAAGATAGCGATTGATCGCGTAAGAGAGCAGGACGAGAAGGGGAAGGGCAAGGAGTTGAGCGGCTGGCGGCGATATTGCGAGAGCAGTCAATTCGTTCAGTAGCAGGATATTGACGAGCCAGACGGCTGTATAGCCAGCCATAAAGGGCAGGAGTGCGGAAAGCTTTCGATTGCGAAACACCAGCCTCCCGGTTGAATGAAAATTGAACACAACGCCGCATGCCGCCGCGAGCGTTATATCAAGTTGATGAGATCCGAGCAGAAGGTAAAGAAGCGCAAACAGAAGATAGCCGAAGGCCGTGTTGCCGATACCGACCAGCACAAACTTGACGAAATTGACCAGTGTGCGCTCGCCTTCGTAGCCAGCGACGCCATCTGCCCGAGGCTCACTTGCCATGGCCGACTCTCGCGCGGCCCGCAGCCGCCTCAATGATAGTTGATACGAGTTGGAGGGAGAGGTACCAGAGGCCATACGGAGCGAACCAGCCTCTTGGAAATTTAGAGCAAACACCACCTTGTATCCCGAGGGGGCTGTCGGCCCTCCGGGCTAACTGGATTTGAACGTCGAGGCGCATGGCAGCAAACTCGGGGAGTTTATCTTATTGACGGGACTCTCCCGATACAGATCGCCACAATGGGCGCGTTCGCCAGCCGCTGGTAGTCGATGACGTGTCAACTCAAGTGCCCTAGTCCAGAGAGGAAACAAAGACTGCGCGCACCAAATCGAACGGACGAGTTCCACGAGCAGAAAAGACACTCGAGAGGTATCGAGATGTACGATGCATCCAGGCATCGTCGTATAACTTGAGCACATAATGCGCTTCAGTATTCGGCGCCCAGTACGTTGTGCGGCCCGACGCGTCGGCCGTCGCTACACAATCTAAAGTCGATGCCACGTAGGAGCTATGCGGCTGAACAGATGGTTCGCTGCCGCTTCTAGATTCGCCAGCGTTACTTAATTGAGTTCCGCAGCCCCAAGCTCAGGTTAGATATCGCGCGAGGCACCAAACTCGTCGGCGAAGACGCGGGCAAAATGCCGCGATTGCCGCCGCGACGCTCGACGCTGACGAGGAAAGCTCTCGGTAGAGGGTAGGTTCGAAGATCATGGCGTGATCTCAGCTCAGGCGGCGCCCAATGGAGAGGTAGTCCGCCGAGGGTACAGCGGCTGGGTCGATCAGTCGACGAGCGTCAAACACCGTCTTGCCGGCGACACGCAATGAGGCGAGCTCGCAGTATTCCTGCGCTCGATTCACGATGATGACGATCTCAGCCCACTCGACCTCGCGCCGCCAATCAGATGAGAATTGAATGCGGTCTGCAGCGATACCGATGGCGAGCTTGAAGTTCTCCGTTGCGAGCGGGTCGTAACATCTGACATCCGCTTCGGCTCCCAGAAGATCGCGAACGATCTTAATAGAAGCGGATTCGCGGACGTCGTCGGTGTTCGGTTTGAAGGAGAGGCCGAGAACGAGGGTTCGTCGGCCAGACAAAACTCCGAGCTTCTGCTCGAGCGCAGAGACGACCTGGCCCGGCTGAGCGACGTTCACGTCGAGCACGGCATTCAGCATGTTCATCGGGAGGCCCAGGCTCTCGCCCTGGGCGCGCAGCGCCTGTACGTCCTTGGAAAAGCACGACCCGCCGAACCCGCAGCCCGGGATGAGATAGGTCAGGATCTCTGGCGCGAGGCGGCCCAAGCGAGTGATCGGCGACCAGCGTTTGTCGAGATGAACGCCGTGCATGACGTCGAGCACGTCGATGCCTCCCACCGCAGCGCAGAGATTTGCGATCTCGTTCACCATGGAGATCTGGGTTGTGAGAATTGCGTTGTTGGCGTATTTGATCATTTCGGCCGTGCGGGTGTTCACCCGTACTTTGTCGCAATTCCACGGAGCATAGAGTTCCTCAAGCCGCGCCAGCGTCCTCTCGTCCTCGTGACCGAGCACGATGCGATCGGGCCCCATGAAATCCTCGATCGCCTCTCCTTCGCGAAGGAATTCCGGGTTCATACCCAAGCCGAATGCCCCGAATTTCTTCCCGGACGAATGCTCAAGCTCTTCCCGCACTAGTGTATCCGTTGTGCCCGGAATGACGGTGCTCTTTACGATGAGTGACAGGTGATGAGGAGTGGTCGCGAGACAAGAGCCAATCTGGCGAACGCACTGCCGGACGGCACCGAGGTCGATCGCGCCGTTCTCGGACGGCGTGCCGACGGCGACCAAGGCGATTTCCGCCGTCTCGATCGCCGCGTGAAGGTCGGTGGTGGCCCTAAAGCGGGCCGACGCTAGGACTGACTTAAGAAGTTCAGCGAGGCCACGCTCATAGATATGCGGGACGGCGACGTTAAGCCGCGCGACGACGTCCTTCCGCAGATCGACGCACGTCACGTCGTGTCCCCTAGCCGCGAGGCACACGCCCGAGACGAGGCCCACATAACCGGAGCCGACAACCGTGATGCGCATCACGCCGCAAACTCGTCGCGTAGAAAAGACAGGTAGCGGCGCACGCCCTCATTTACGAGGACCTTAGGAGCGTACCCGAGAATGTCCCTCGCCTTCTTGATCACGGGGCAGCGCCGGTTTGGATTGTCGACAAGATACTCTGCGTCGGAACTCCTCTCGAAGACGACCGTGCTGCGGAGCCCGAAAAGATCGAGCGCAGCCTGCTGATATATCTCGGCAAGTCCGTGGACGGAGATCTCCGGCCTGTCGATCCCGATGTTGAAGTAATCGTACTTCCCATGCAGGAGGCAGAGGAGATAGCCTCTGATGGCATCGGATATATAGCAAAAAGTGCGCGTAGGGCTGCCGTCGGAAAGAATGACGATGTCGCGCTGATCGATCACGCATCGCGCGAAATCGGCCGGTAGTCGACAATCGTCGATGCGCATGCCGGGCCCATAATTATTGAAGGGACGGGCGACAGTGATGGGCATGCCATACGCCTTGGAGAAGACGTAGCACATCATCTCGCCAAAACGCTTCGATTCGTCATAACAGGCCCGAGGGCCAAAGCACGCGACATTGCCCCTATATTCTTCGTCAGTCGGGATTGCCGTTTCCGTTGGATCGCCATAGATTTCGCTGCTCGAAAAGAACAACAGACCTTTGAGCCGATTCGAATCTCGATAGAATTCGAGTAGCCGCCGCAGTCCCCAAATGTTGGCATCGATAGTCTCGACCGGATACCGCCGATAGAACGTCGGCGAAGCGATCGAAGCTAAATGGATTACGTGGTCCGCTGCGTGAGCGCCGTCGACTGATCGAAGGTCATCCGAGGCGATGTTGAACGTGCGTGTCTCGAGCACATTCGGAAACTCCGCAGTCAGATCAGTGAGCCAGTGCGGCCGATGGAGCAGAAAGGTGTCGAGTGCGATGACTCGCTTCAAGTCGAGCTCAAATGCTTTTCGCGTGAAATACTGGAGGAAGTAGTATCCAAGGAAGCCTGCGCAGCCTGTGACCAGGATGGTTGCTTCTGCGAAGCGTGCTCGCGGCAAGCCCGCATGGATATGCTCGATATCTTCTTTAACGATGCGACTGATTGTCACGAAGCACTCCGAACCAGAGGTTGGGCGGCCCACAAGACGGCGTGATGCCATGTGGGCAAACCGCCGGCGCGGGCAAGACCCCTGAGGGCTCTTTCTCCACGACGAGGTCGGCTCGGTTGTAGTGGTGGTTCATGAGCGTGGAACCCAATCTCGATGAGATTCTTGATGGCAGCTCTCCATTGAGCCAGCGGACAGCTCTAGCGCGATCTATAGTTGTCTCGATAGTTTTTGGTTCGCCGTTGCCTATAGATAGTGGCGCCTTAGTCTTGAACCGAGGACCTATCTCGATGGCGAAAATGCATCAAATGGAGAAGAAGTTCTCCTACCAATTCTGGAAGGAAGGACAGATCACTCTCGCTTTGCATATTCGTCAAATAGTTGATCTTGAAAATCATGAGACATGGGCAGCAACGTTGCGCCCTCCGCCGACCTCGACAAGCCGGCGCGTCGCATCGCCTTCTACGAGCACTGGAGCCAGCGTTGCGCGACACTGCATCGGCTGTTTGTCCGACTTCGTGCCGGTTGACGCGCGCCTGATGCATACGTCGAGGACAGCGAGGCCTGCGCAGGGCCATGCGGGAGGCCGTCGGTTTCGCCTGACTGTGGAGGAGGTCGCGCGGGCGGTCATCCCCGCATTGGTCGGTGGGCGCTTCGCTCAGCGGACTTTAACGTAATGAATTCGGCCCGATGGCCTCGTTGTTCAAGCCTCGAGCATCGTGAACCAGGAACCGTTGCGGTTCTAGCGATTGACGTTGTCGTAAATCGTGCAAGGCTATCTCAAGGTCGCAAATCACTCGTCGTGGCGTTCCAATTCATCTGGAACCGCTCGATGCCGATTTACGCCGATGTCTTTAAACGGAGTGCGGATCCTGCCACCTTTTTGGCGATCGTCCGCGAGCTCGATGACCTTCCGCCTGGAGGCCGCAGGAAAGCGGGAGTTTCTGCCCAGCATGTTCCGCAAGGCTGAGCCGACGTCTACCCGAAGGAGGAGCGACGATACTCGCGCAACTGTGTTGGTATTCCGATGAGAGCTGCGGGACGACTGAGTGAGTCGATAATTGCGACCTGCCGACGGAGAGAACCGGGTTCAGGCTGACCCATTCAGTTCCACGTGTTCAAAGTGACGGCCAGACGCTGCAGCGCCTTGCGGAGCAGCTCGGGGTCGACACGTAGGAAAGACGGACCCCGGCTGGGTCGCCAAAGGCTGTGCCCGAAACTGTCGCGACACCAGCGTCCATCAACAACGCATTACCGACGTCATCAGCGTTGAATTCGGGGCCAAGGCCCCTGGCGCGCCGCTGCAAGCTGCTGAGATCGAGATAGAGGTGAAATCCGCCTTGAGCGGCAGGTTGGGGGATCGACCTCAACGTTGATAGGATCGACAGCCCGAGCGTTCGCGCGTCGCCAACATGGCGCTGTAGTTTTTGTTGGAAGGCGGCATCGCCGGATTCCAAGTGATGGAGCAGCGCATGCTGCGCAATGGCGTTCGTATTGTAGGTTGTATGACTTTGTAGTGCCTTGACCGCGCTGATAACAGCCTCGGGGCCGGCGAGATAGCCAATCCGCCAGCCGGTCAGGGCCAGTGATTTGGAAAACGAATTGACGATCAAAGTACGAGCGCGTACCCGAGGAACAACCGAGACGATCGGATGATGGGTATGAGGGGCATGGGCGAAAGCCCCGTAGCAATCATCGAAGACGATCCAGAGATCCCGGTCGATGGCAAGCTGGGCAATGTCAGCAAGAGTATCGCGGTTGTAGATCATGCCAGTCGGATTGTTCGGCGTGTTGACGACGATCGCTTTAGTCTTTGATGTAGCGGCCGCGGCCAGATCTGCAAGCTTGGGCTGAAAGTTGTTGTCGCGGGTCTCGACGAAGATCGGCGTGCCGCCGGCCAGGAGGGGCTGCACCGGGAAAGCCGTCCAATGTGGGGCGGGGATGAGCACTTCGTCCCCGGGATTTAGAAGAACCATGGCCACGTTGAAAAGGGCCGGTTTGGCCGCCCGTCACGGCGATTTCGTCCGCCGACCAATCTTGATCGGTCTCGGCGGATACCTTCCGAGCCAATGCACGGCGCAGCTCAGTCGGCTCGGCTGTCTCGGTGTTGCGGTTGATATTGCGATTAATCGCAATGATCGTACCCTCGCGCACCATCGGCGCGATGTCACTCCGGATCTCTTCAGCGGTCAAGTCGATGATTTGCTCGGCGCTCGCTCCAGCTGCCTTGGTCACAGTCCAGGCCGAGGGGTTTCTGTCGATTTGAACAAGGCTATCCGTTGCGCCAACATATGCGATCTCCGCCAAATGCACCACGTCATGGTTACGACTGCGACGCCAAACTTTTTTATCACTCAAAAGGAAGAGTCCACGCGCTCAAGTGAACGGTGCATCGTAGTCGTTCTCTTTTTTTGGGTGATTGGATGGCACTTGAGACGTTAATTGCACCCGAGTGATAGTCATAATGAGCGAGCGTACCTGGGAAGGGCTGTCGTGTCTCACGCTATGTCCAATGTAAGGGGCAGATCGTTTGCTCCCTTTGCACTAGAAGCGGTTTCATGACAGCCGTCGTTCAAAGTCGCTGGGTGGACGAAGGTGAGCATCTTGGCTCGAGAAGATATCGCTCTTCGACGAGCGAGTTCATTGTACCTTTGAATTTCGCAGACCTCGAGCGCCGCAATATTGGGATCCAATGCTGGCAATGTTCTCCTCAGCGATGATGCGACTGCACTTGTGGCATTGCCGCCCGCAATCCGCGCCGAAGCTCAGGACGGATTTGCGACCATTTTGTGCTTGAAAGTCGGCGCGATCTCGTCGTCCGGCGTCGGTGGAGTTCGCGGTGAACGCGGCAAGCTTCATCGCAGACTCCCGGCACGAATGCGCAGCCATGAATTGTGCTCTCTGGTCTCGAACAGGCCGTCGAACTGCGGTGAAGTGTATAGCAAATGAAAAAGCAGGTCCCCTACCAACTCTGGAATAAGTACGAGAGTGCCCGTGGTCCATATACGTTCACTCAATAGTCGACTTTAATGCGGAGTGATCCGGCCGGCGGCTATCAGGGTGAGACTTCGGCGACAGTCAGGGGTTCTTCCGCATATTTGGTGCAGGATGCAGAATCACGCACAGTGCGAATAAAGGCGCAAAGTCAGAATTGCAGTCGATGCTGATGATTCGCCTTGCTCCAAGCCTTCCCCTCACTAGTGTCCCCCGAGCTTTCGATCGTTCAGATCCTCCCCAAGGTCGACAGGGTGGCGCTCGTGGCTCGGCCGAAGTCTGCGGTCTCGCCTGACCCTGTTGCAGTTGCCAGCCAGGTTCGCCGTCCACCGCCATTACGTGCGACGCTTGCCTGATCTGTCATAGCACGGTAGGGTTGTTGAAATGCGGCCTCACGCGCGAAGGCTTTGACGCGCGAATCCGTAATGACCGCGTCGGATATTCGCGGAGCGGCTTCCGGCAACCGTCCGGCCGAAAGCAAGACGCAAACCCGCCTCGGCGAGAGCCGACTGGCGATTGGCTCTAACGATGTGGGCGGCCGCGAGAATCGGACGCGCGCGTTTTCGAGCGGCAAAAGCTTTTGAAGCTACTCGTATCGGACGCGTAGAACGGTCCTGAGTTCCGTCAGTTCGGAGGCGTCGACCGTAGGCGATAGCAGGCTCGCATAATCGATCACCATGTTCAGCGGTGCCGGCGGCATGAAGACGGTCTAGGATGGGGTTCAGCTTCACTTCGAGCGCGGTCCGGCGCTTGCTTACGTCGTCGAGGTGGGCGAGCCTTGCGGCGAGATGACCCTTGAAGACATCGGGCTCGAATGGCGTGTCGCAGACGGGGCAGGCCGTTCCATCGTAGAGGTCCAGCGCCGACTTTAGAAGCGCTTCGTGCGACAGGCTGGTGAGGCTGTGGGCATCCTTGCTGAGTTCGGCCGCAGTGGAATCGGCGGTCGAGCAGGCCTGCTTGAACGCGTCGGCCTCGAGCGCCTGGAGTGCTTGCCTCAGCGTGGCAAGGTCGGCAGTGGCTTGTGTCTTCGGCACACGGGCCGATCCGCTGGGGGCTGTTGCGGTCAGCCCATCCTTCAGCGACGTGTTGGCATCGAGCTCGGGCAGAGGGGCCAGCCCGAGAAGTTCGCGCTGTGGATTGACCGCGTCGAGGACCGATTTCCTCGTGAGCTGGGCCGTGTCGAGCGCTGCCAGGAGATTCGTGATTGCGTCCCTTTCTGCTCGTTCAAGGCCAGAAAGCTCTTTGGTGCAGGCGTTTGCGATCTTCTGCAGGACGCCGCGGAGCTTCTCGATTTCGTCCAGACGCAGAAGCGACTGGACTTCCTTCGCTCGTTGCCCGGGTTCGGAGAGAACATAGCGGATGAGTTCGCGGCGTGAGAGCACGAATTCGGGGTGGAGATTGATGCTCTCGAACGTCGCGATGACATCCTTGTCGGCAGGCGTGATTTCGGGCGCGCTTGCCGATTTTACAGATCGCCGATCCGGGCCTTCTTGTTGCCGAGCCCGGGCAGAGTGACGTCGACGGTTACCGACGCGGCCTCCGGCTTGTTGCGACTGTCGACGTGCGGACCGTGTGGCCTGACAGAAAGGCCCCCCGGTCCCGGCGCTGGCCAGGCGAGAGATGTTGCCGCTCAGAGCGAACTCGATTGCGTCGACGATGCGGCTCTTGCCGGTCCCCATTGGGTCCGCATGCAGCGAAGTTCTGGCCCTTGAACTCAAGGGTCAGGTCACGGATGCCGCGAAACTCCTTGATATGTATCGTATCGATCCGGATCATGGCGCATCAGGAAACAGTGCGGCTCGTATGGCGGATTCGTGGAGGATGCCATCTTGTACGACCTTGCGAAGCCTCGGCGCGACCTCGCTGAGGTCTTCCTTCTTCTCCAGAACCTGGAAGAACTCGCGAAGAATGGTGGCGGCGACGGACTTAACTTTTGCGGGTGGCTCCGCCGCCTCAATTTGATCTTCCGTGGTGTCCAAGCTATTTACCTCGCTCCGCGCAAGAGCGATGATTTTTGATCGTCTTAACTCGCCGGCTGTTCGCGATGCGCCGTCATCGAAGCCTGGCGAGCACCTATTATGTAGTTTGGCGATGTTTGTCGTCGAATGTACTTTGAACCTTGATACAATGTGGCCGCAATTTCTGCTCGTAGCCCCGGCCCGCATGGATGAGAGCTCAGAGATGGCGAGCCGCAGTCTCAGTATCATGCTGTGGAAGCAAAGCGAGACCAAAGTTCGGTTGGAGCGACCGTTGAAACAAAAAGATCTGTACGTAACGTACACATCTCAACTCCGTCGCCTGAATAGCGGAGCTTCATTTTGTACGAAGCCTACCAGTGTCCAGCCAGCATTCTTATCTGTTGACGCTTCGGCAATGCGCAAGACCGGATGTTCGGCTCTGCCCGTAAGATGGCTCGCCCTACACTGCGTGTCCGAGGGGGCTTGCGCGGTCCGGGCCAATCCCCCATCACAAGAGGACGAGCGGTGGCTGATAACCGAGAAGTGGCTGATAACCGAGAAGCTTTTGCCGGAATCGATGTCGCCGAGCCGAGAAATGCTGTCGCGGTTGCGGCCGCCGGCCGGTAGGAGAGGTTCGCTTCTTCGGTGAAGTCGATGCGTTGGCCGTCAATATGCTCAGACCTGGGATCGCGCAGGCTTGCGTAGCGCTCTCCAATCGTTCTAGCGAGCCGTCGATGAACGGGGCCGTCAGGCGGGCCTCCTGACGGAAGACGTGGGCTTCGCAGTCGATCCTTATGGGCGTCCTCGCCTCAACTCGCAACCGGCAAAGCGCGCCACGCCGCTCTTCACTCGAAACCGCAGGTCGTCGATGGATGCGCGGCGCCCATGGATACTTGCGAGCTTCTGCTCAAGCCCGCGGCTGGCGACGTCCCGCCGCACGCGCCAAGGCCGCGGCGCTCGCTCTGCCGACATCGCGCCGTCAGGGCCGCATCCCTGGATGATGTGCTTGAGCGCCATTGCAATACGGGCTCCCTGTAGATGCCGGGTGGCTGTTTGCTCAGCACTTCTGTCCTGAGCTTGCTTCCCCATGGCGCGAACTGGAAACGGGAACAATGCCGCCGGAGAAGGGAGTTGAAATCGTTCGTACCTTTCGGACGCAAGTGACGCGCGTCTTCTATACACCAGTTGCAGGCTGTTTCGGAAGACCTGGAAGCCGGTGAATTCGAGAAGCCTCAACCTTGCCGGCAACTTTCCTTTCTTGGGCGAACCGACGCCGATGTTGTGACTGGCGTCAGGATGTCCGGGCAACTACGTCTTGCCTGACCGGCGTCCTGAGCAATTGCCACGCGCTAACTGGAGCGATCGTTGATCAGAATACATCTCGTTACCACACCGGTTGTACGCCGATGAAATCCAGGTCGATGATAACGCTTGTTGGGTAAAGCCGAAGGTTCGAAGAGTTTGGCGTGAATTTTTCTGAAGCTTCTGATTCTGCGACTTAGCCGACGTTCGACCCAAGCGGAACTGTTCGTTCAGTGCCGTTGCGACCGCGCGCCGTAAAGCATCGTCTGAAGCGCCCTATTTCCTGCGATTTGAACGCATCCTTTTCCGACCTTTAGGCAAAGGCTTGGGAGGCGTTGCTCCTTCCGGAGGTTCGACAAACAATTCAGACATATGGACACCCAGCGTTTCGGCAACACGTTCAAGTAGATCAATCGTCGGGTTCTTCTTCTGCAGCTCGATACCGTTCATATGTGAGCGATCAACGCCGGCATCGTAAGCCAGTTGCTCTTGCGGAATACCGCGCTCTCCGCGGATCCGGAGCACATTCCAGGCCACAAGCGCACGAGCTCTCATGCGCTTAAGCAGCCATTTGGCAGGTCATCAAACCACTGGCTATAGACCTCGTATTAGAGTAGCGTCGCCCAGTGTGCAGATGAGCGAAGTCGACGCATGCTGGACTGAAGGTCCTCCGCTGATCGCGGCCCGAGCGATACCGGCCGCGGCCAGATTTACCCCGGCGAAAGCCGCAGTGAACCAAATTGAAGTCAGCGAGGGATTGGCAGCAGGGAGATTTCGCGGCCAACCAATAGTTGATGTTTGGCGGGAAAATATCCCTGCAGAGGGCGACAATCGATCGCTACGAAGATGCTCTGAATACCGCTACCATTGCTCGGATTAAGGCTTTTCATTTGGTAGGATTTTCAGACAGTGCCACCCGACCGTAAAATCGCTGATCTTGCACCCAGCGTGCCCCAGCTCACGTCGTACGACGAGCAACACGCCGTCACCTATATGCGTCTCCTCGACGCCGAAGCCGACAACGCCGATTGGCGCGAAATCACACGCATCGTGCTTGGTATTGATCACGTCATTGAGCCGGATCGCGCGCGCCGTGCTTTTGACAGCCATCTGGCTCGCGCCAGGTGGGTGGCGCGTCACGGCTATCGTGATCTCGTGCAGCGCGGTTGGCCGAAATGTGAGGGATAAGCAGGGCCTGAAAATGGGGTCAGTTTGTGTTGCCATCGCAAAAGTCGATCGTTGCGTCGGCTAAATGGATCAAAAGCGAAGAGCAGGTTTAGCGCAACAGAAATCGTGACATCTGTCCGGCTGCGCTTCCAACCCGCGCTTGCAAAACACACGATCCTCAGCATTCGCCTGGTCAAGGCGGGCTGCGTCTCATGCGGGTAGCTACCACGTGTTGCTGCGGCACACGTACGACAGTCCTGAACTCCTGGATAATCGTCTGGCTGCACGTCATGACCTTGAAGACATCTGGCGAGCAAGCGAGCGATCGTCATCATCGCACGTATTCGGTCGGCGTCTTTTCAGCCAGGTTGCTGGAAACGGCAAAATGGAATCCAGAGGCGGTGGACCGGTTCGTACGATTTGACTTGCCATCTGGACAGACGCTT